>NZ_AP022583.1:2400000-3600000 GCF_010731635.1 Mycobacterium noviomagense | reverse complement strand
GAAGTAGCCCTTCGACTGCCCGACGGCGTAGGCGACCAACGCGCAGCAGGCGACGCCGAAGAAGCCGGACACCGCGGGCTGCGTCGACTCCCGCCGGACAAGGCGCAGCAGCAGAATCGCCGCGGCGGCGACCAACGCCGCGCCGATAGCGGCCAGTAAACCGAATACGCCGGAGACGCCGACGAAGACCACCACGGGCACCGACGAGTAGATGAGCCCGCTCACCCCGCCCAGCTGCGCCAGCAAGCGCTGGTCGCCACTGCGATCAGCAGCCATGACTCACACCGATGGGCGCGACGCCGTCACCGTCCTGCGCCGTCACCGCTGAATTTCGTAATGCGGGTTGTAGATCGCTTTGGCACCGTTTTCCAGCGTGCCCAACCGACCCCGCACCCGCAGCGTGCGACCCGACTCGATGCCGGGTATGCGCCGCTGCCCCAACCACACCAGCGTCACGGTGTCGGTGCCGTCGAACAATTCCGCGCGGACCCCGCCGGCGCACCCCTTGGCGTTGGCTTCGACGCTGCGCAACGTGCCCACCATCGTGACCTCTTGGCCGCGCTGGCAGTCGATTGCCCGCTGGGCTCCGGTGTTGAGCGCCTCGTCGGACAACTCCTCGACGTCGAGTTGTTCCGGGTCTTCTGTCAACCGACGCGTGAGCCGGCGCAGATAGTTTGCGGCCGTCATGGCCTCTCCTGACGCTTCTGCCAGTCCATCATGGACGCCATCTAGTTATGCCAACGGACACCGTAGACCTGTTGGTTCCCCGATGCCACACAGCCCTCGGGGTGCCGTGGGAGTACCCACAAACGGCAGGCAATATCAGGGGCGTGGCTGTGAATTTGCGCGGTGTCACCACCGTCTTGTTGCCCGGCACCGGCTCCGACGACCATTACGTGGCGCGGGCTTTCGCCAGCCCGCTGCACCAGGCCGGTGCGGTGGTGGTCGCGCATCGGCCGCGGCCCGGACAGCTGATCGACGGCTACCGCGCCGCCATGGACACCGCCGCTGGTGCCGGTCCTATCGCGGTCGGGGGTGTGTCGATCGGCGCAGCGGTGGCGGCCGCGTGGGCGCTGAACCATCCCGATCGCGCGGTCGCGGTGCTCGCGGCGTTGCCGGCGTGGACCGGGGCGCCGGCGGCGGCCCCCGCCGCCGACGCCGCACGGCACTCGGCGCATCAGCTTCGACGTGACGGTCTCGCGGCGACGACGACCCAGATGCGGGCGTCCAGCCCGCGCTGGCTGGGCGACGAACTGGCCCGGTCGTGGCAGCGCCAGTGGCCGCAACTGCCCGACGCCATGGAGGAAGCGGCCAGCTACGTGGCACCGAGCTGCGCAGAGCTTGCGCGGCTTGTCGCACCGTTGGCGGTGGCGGCGGCCACCGATGACCCGATTCATCCCCTGCAGGTGGCTGTCGAGTGGGTCAGCGCGGCGCCGCGCGCAGCGCTGCGGACTGTGACGCTGGACCAAATCGGTGCCGAGCCCGCGACTTTGGGCGCGGCGTGCCTGGACGCGCTGGGCGATCTCTAGGGTCAGCTGCTGCTGCGCAGCTGTTGCATGGCCGAGCCGCCGGCGCTGCGGCGCGCCGCCTGCTCGGAGCCACCGGGCTGCTGTGCCGCGGCCTGCTGGGCGGCCGCGGCCTCACGCAGCTGGGCCGCCATCGGCTCGGGCAGCTGCACCGGCAGCGGCGTCCTGACCGGCAGCGGCGTATCGCCGCGGCGAACCACGGTGTCTGCCAACGCTTCTCGCGCTTCCTGGGTCAGCGCGTCGATGGTCTCGTGCGAACCGTTGACCACGCAGCGGATCATCCAGCGGTAGCCGTCGACCCCGACGAACCGCACCGCACCGGCCGCGACGCCGACCACTTCCCGGCCCCACGGGCCGTCTTGAATGCTGACGTTGACCGAGTCTTTGCGCAGCGACTCGGCGAGCTCAGCGGCCACCTCACGCCACAAACCGCCTGTCTTGGGCGCCGCGTAGGCGGCGATGGTGTAGCGGCCGTTGGCTGTGACAACCCACACCGCGCTCGGAATGCCGGCCTCGGTGACCTCCACTTGCACCTGGCCTGCGGCGGGCATCGGTATCAGCACCGAGCCCAGGTCGAGCCGGGCCAGCTCTGCCGCGGCCGGGTCGTCGAAGTCCTCGATGTCGAACGGGCCGGCCAGCTCTTCGGATGGCTCGTTGTCGATCGCAGCCTCGCTTTCCGGCGGAGTGGTGGTCGCCTCGGGTTCGCGCGTGGTGTCGCCTTTGGCGCCTTTGGGTTTGCGTCTACCGAATGCCATAGCCCGCGCCGCTCCTCCTCGTCGCATCACTTAAGCATCGTCGCCCGCGCGAAATCACAAACTCGCATGCCCGCCAGAGGAACCGTGGCCGCCGTCGCCACGGGATGTCTCGGCCAAACCGGCCTCGTCGAACGACGACACCTCAACCAGCTCGACCAGCTCGACCCGCTGCACCAGCAACTGGGCGATGCGGTCGCCGCGATGCACGACGATCGGCGTGACGGGGTCGAGGTTGATCAGCGCTACCTTGAGCTCGCCGCGATAGCCGGCGTCGATGGTGCCCGGGCTGTTCACGATCGAAAGCCCAACGCGCGCAGCCAATCCCGAGCGCGGGTGCACTAAGCCGACCATTCCGTACGGGACGGCCACCGCGATGCCGGTGCGGACCAGCGCACGCTCTCCCGGCGCCAGCTCCACGTCTTCGGCGCTGTAGAGATCTACGCCGGCATCACCGTCGTGGGCGCGGCTGGGCAGCGGAAGTCCGCGGTCCAAGCGGACAACCGCCAGACTGGTCGACACGGGGCCACAGACTACCCTTGGCCGGGTGTCCGGGACGCGCGTCGCGCCGCAAAGCGTGCGGTATCGCGAACGACTCTGGGTGCCGTGGTGGTGGTGGCCGCTGGGCTTCGGGCTGGCCGCACTGATCGCCTTCGAGGTCAATCTCGGCATCCGCAGCCTGCCGGACTGGCTGCCGTTCGTCGTGTTGTTCGCGGTGGCCGCCGCGGCGCTGCTGTGGTTGGGGCGCTTCGAAATCCGGGTCACGGTCGGCGACAGTGGTGTCGAGTTATGGGCCGGCCAAGCACATTTGCCGGTCACCGTGATCGCTCGCTCGGCAGAGGTCCCGCGTTCGGCGAAGTCCGCGGCGCTCGGCCGCCAGCTGGATCCCGCGGCGTACGTCTTGCATCGCGGCTGGGTCGGGCCGATGGTTCTGGTCGTTCTCGATGACCCCGATGATCCGACGCCGTACTGGCTGGTGAGCTGCCGTCACCCAGACCGGGTGCTGTCGGCATTGCGCAACTGACTCGCGGCCCGGTCAGGCCGCGCAGTCGGTACAGATCATCACGCCGTTTTTCTCGCTGGCGAGCCGGCTGCGGTGTTGCACCAAAAAGCAGCTCGAGCAGGTGAACTCGTCGGCCTGCTTGGGAATAACGCGAACGGACAGCTCTTCGCCGGACAAGTCGGCGCCGGGCAGTTCGAAGTTTTCAGCGGTTTCCGATTCGTCGACGTCGACCACGGCCGACGCGGCTTCGTTCCGCCGCGCTTTGAGTTCCTCTAGCGAATCCTCGGAAACGTCATCAGTCTCGGTGCGCCGTGGGGCGTCATAGTCGGTAGGCATCTTGCATCCCCTCGTTACCTTGCAAGCAACGCTTTGTACCAGCGTCGAACGCATCCACCAAATGATTCGTGCCCGTATCTGGGTTCCTTCAAGTGTGATTTACATCACATACCACATTTGCCCTCCGTGTGCCGCTTTAAACATTCCGTTTAGAGTGCGTACGTGGTCGCGCAAATCACAGAAGGCACCGCTTTCGACAAGCACGGCCGGCCCTTTCGGCGACGCAATCCCCGGCCGGCTCTCGGTCTTATGTTGGTGCTGCTTCTGATAACGGGTGTGGTGTGGGCGATGGCGCTGACCCGCTCGACTGACGTGCACGAGACCGCTGTCTGTAACCCGCCGCCGTCGGGGCCGAACGGCGAGCAGCCACGACTGGGTGAGCAAGTGCCGCGAAGCACGATGGTGAACGTCACCCCCGCCAAACTCGCCGAAACCAAAGTTCATGTGCTCAACGCCAGCGGGCGCGGCGGTCAGGCCGCCGATATCGCCGACGCCTTGCGCGACTTGGGCTTTGCCCAACCGAGCGCTGCCAATGACCCCGTTTACGCCAACACCAGGCTGAACTGCCAGGGCCAAATCCGTTTCGGTGAAGCCGGCCAAGCCTCGGCGGCCGCCGTGTGGTTGGTGGCACCCTGCACCGAATTGTTCCGCGACGACCGCGCCGACGACTCCGTCGACCTCGCGCTCGGCACCGACTTCACCGCGCTGGCGCACAGTGACGACATCGAGACCGTACTGGCCACCCTGCGCCCCGATGCCACCGAGGAGTCCGATCCCGCTCTGGTGGCGAAGATCCACTCCAATAGCTGCTGAGACTTCTAGTCGCGGATCGGTTGTAGGCCGTCGAACTGCTCGAGCGCGGCCAACAGTTGGTCCGCGATTCCCGGTGCGGCAGCGACGACCAGGCCGGCCGTGCCGCCCGCCCCGTCCCGCGGAGGCAGCAGCACCCGCGCGCCGGCCTCGGCAGCGATCAATGCCCCAGCCGCGCAATCCCACAGATGCAAACCGTGCTCGTAGTAAGCATCCAGCCGGCCTGCGGCCACCATGCACAAGTCCAGGGCCGCCGACCCGATGCGGCGCACATCACGGACCACCGGCAGCATCCGCGCCAGCAGCGCCGCCTGCACAGCGCGGCGCTGCCTGGAGTACCCGAACCCGGTGCCGAGCAACGCCATCGACAAATCGTCGACGGCGGTACACCGTAACGGCCGTGTCCCCTTCTCGTCGCTGACATGTGCCCCGAGCCCTGCCCCGGCCGAGTACACCCGACCCGCTGCGACGTCGGCGACGGCACCGGCCACCGAGACACCGTGTACCTGGGCGGCAACCGACACCGCGTAGGCGGGAATGCCGTAGACGAAGTTCACTGTGCCGTCGATGGGATCGAGCACCCAGGTGACTGATCCGTCGCCGGCGCTCGCATCGGCGGGCCCACCGCCCTCCTCGCCCAGAATCGGGTCGCCCGAACGCAGCTGCGCTAAGCGGTCCCGCAGTAGCCGCTCGGTATCGGTGTCGACGATGGTCACCGGATCGGTGGGGGTGCTCTTGGACCGCACCGCCGCGTCGTCTGCATCACGGGCGTCGACGCCGAACACCTCGCTGCGGCGACGCCGCACGAACGCAGCGGCCTCGGCGGCCAGCGTTTCGGCCACCGAACGCAGGTGCGCCGGCCGGTTGTCAGCTGTCGTCACCGGTCTATCGCATCACAGCGGCCGCGAGCGGGTGGTCACGCGCCGCCTGACCAGCGGTTCTACCCAGACCTGCATCGTCGTCGGGCTAAGGTGTGGGCAGCCACCCCTCGTCGAGGAGATCCGATGAGCAGCACCGAGCCAAGCACGGACGCAGTCGGTACCGATGCGGCCGGAATCACACCGCAGCCACGCGGGTTCGGCGTCGACGTCGGCGGCAGCGGCATCAAGGGTGGCATCGTCGACCTGGCCACCGGGCAGCTCGTCGGCGACCGATTCAAACTGCCGACCCCGCAGCCGGCCACCCCGGCAGCGGTCGCCAAGACCATCGCGGCGGTCGTCAACGAGTTCGGTTGGACCGGTCCGCTGGGGGTGACCTACCCCGGCGTCGTCACTGAAGGTGTCGTGCAGACCGCCGCCAATGTGGACAAGTCGTGGATCGGCATCAGTGCGCGTGACGTCATCAGCGCCGAACTCGTGGGTCAAGAAGTCGTTGTCCTTAACGACGCCGACGCTGCGGGGCTGGCCGAAGAGCGGTATGGAGCCGGCAAAGACCAATCCGGGGTCGTCGTGCTGCTGACCTTCGGGACCGGGATCGGGTCGGCGGTCATCCACAACGGGAAATTGCTACCCAATACGGAGTTCGGCCACCTCGAGGTGGGTGGCAAGGAGGCCGAGCACCGGGCGGCGTCGTCGGTCAAAGAAAGGCGCGGCTGGAGTTACAAAAAGTGGACGCGCCACGTGACGAAGGTGCTGGTCGCGATCGAGAACGCGATGTGGCCCGATCTGTTCATCGTCGGCGGCGGCATTAGCCGAAAAGCCGACAAATGGGTGCCGCTGCTCACAAATCGGACCCGGGTAGTGCCAGCGGCTTTACAAAACAGTGCCGGCATTGTGGGCGCGGCAATGGCGGCTACGACAGACGTGACACATTGAAATTTGCCCGCTCAGCCAGGCTGTACCCCGTCTGTCGTTACAATGGTCAGCGGCGGCCGCCCGAACCGATAGCGGCGAGTATCCACGCCGACATTCGACATAACCGAAACTTTCGGTCAAGTACGCCCAAGCGCACCGGAAGTGAGTCCGACCGAAGGGGTGTACGTGGCAGCGACCAAAGCAAGCCCGTCAACCGATGAGCCGGTGAAACGCACCGCCACCAAGGCCCCCGCCAAGGCCGGTGCAAAGCGATCGGCGGCAAAGTCCACCAACGGGTCCGCCTCTTCCAAGAAGGCCACCAAGAGCACCACCCGCGCAAGCAAAACCTCCCCAGGTGCCACGAAGGCGACCAGCGCCAAACGCGCCGAGACCGCGAAGAAGGACCACGCTCCGGCCAAAAGTGCCCCCGCGAAGCCGTCGCGGAGCCGAGCGAAGAAAGCCACGGCGCCAAAGGATGTCGAGGTCGTCGCCGACGCCCTGGTCGAGGACGTCGACGCCGAGGCGGATCTCGGCGGTGAGCCGGACGCCGATATCGAACCGGACGACATCGATATCGACCCCGCCGACCTGAGTCTCGATGACCTCGAGGACGTAGCGCCCGAGAGCGATGATGCCGAGCTTGAGCAAGCCGACCCCGACCTCGAGCAAGCCGACGCCGCCGCGCCCGCCGTGGCCGTCGAGGAAACCGTCGAGGACGACGAAGAGATCGCTGAGCCGAGCGAAAAAGACAAGGCCTCAGGCGATTTCGTATGGGACGAAGACGAGTCTGAGGCCTTGCGCCAAGCGCGCAAAGACGCCGAACTCACCGCATCGGCGGACTCGGTTCGCGCGTACCTCAAGCAGATCGGCAAGGTCGCGCTGCTCAACGCCGAGGAAGAGGTCGAGCTGGCCAAGCGGATCGAGGCCGGCCTGTACGCCAGCCAGCTGCTGGCCGAAATGGCCGAGCGCGGCGAGAAGCTCCCAGCCGCCCAGCGCCGCGACATGATGTGGATCTGCCGCGACGGCGACCGCGCGAAAAACCATCTGCTGGAAGCAAATTTGCGTCTGGTGGTGTCGTTGGCCAAGCGCTACACCGGCCGCGGGATGGCGTTTTTGGACCTAATCCAGGAAGGCAACCTGGGTTTGATCCGTGCGGTCGAAAAGTTCGACTACACCAAGGGTTACAAGTTCTCTACGTACGCGACTTGGTGGATCCGGCAGGCCATTACTCGGGCCATGGCCGACCAGGCACGCACCATCCGCATCCCGGTGCACATGGTCGAGGTGATCAACAAGCTGGGCCGCATCCAGCGTGAGCTGCTGCAGGATCTGGGCCGCGAGCCCACTCCTGAGGAGCTGGCCAAGGAGATGGACATCACGCCGGAAAAGGTGCTGGAGATCCAGCAGTATGCGCGTGAGCCGATCTCGTTGGATCAGACGATCGGCGACGAGGGCGACAGCCAGCTGGGCGACTTCATCGAAGACAGCGAAGCGGTGGTTGCGGTCGACGCGGTGTCGTTCACGCTGTTGCAGGACCAGCTGCAGTCGGTGTTGGAGACGCTCTCCGAACGCGAGGCCGGCGTGGTACGGCTGCGCTTCGGGCTCACCGATGGCCAACCGCGAACGCTTGACGAGATCGGTCAGGTCTACGGCGTCACGCGGGAACGCATCCGCCAGATCGAGTCCAAGACGATGTCAAAGCTGCGTCACCCCAGCCGTTCCCAGGTGCTGCGCGACTACCTGGACTGAGGACCCGCCTGAAAACAGTTTCTGATCAGCTGTTATGCGCTGACGTGGGATAAGCAACAAGGTTCTAGTTAAGGTATCGGTCATGACGACCGCCCGTTCCCGCCGACGCCCCAACACCCTCGACCTGGCCGCGCTGCTGCCGTCCTGGGAGGTATCGCTGCGCGCCGACCACAAGTCCCGCGAGACCCGCAAGAGCTACACGACCGGGGTCTACCAGTTCATCGACTGGTGCGAGGTCAACGGCCATACGCCCGCGTTCGACCGCGACCTGGTGCGCGCCTGGGTGGCCGACCTGCTGGCAGGCGGGGCCGAACCGGCGACCGCGCGTGCCCGCCAGCTGGGGGTGCGCCGCTTCAGCGCCTGGTGCGAGGAGGAGGCCGAGGTCGACCGCGATCCGCTGCTGGGCCTGAAAGCGCCCAAGCTCGACGTCAAGGTGGTCGACTCGCTGACCGACGACCAGGTGCGCGCGCTCGTCAAGGCCTGCGCCGGGAAGGAGTTCCGCGACCGCCGCGACGAGGCCATCGTGCGGCTGATGGTCGAGACCGGGATGCGCGCCGGGGAGGTCCTGGGCTGACGGTCGACGACCTCGACCTGGTGCGCGGCCAGGTGCGCGTCGCCCTGGCCGAGCGATACAAAGGGGGCACAAAGTCCAGACGAGGGATGGTCCGCCGGAGGTCGCCCGGTGCGTATGTGTACCCCCGCGCCACGTAGGCAGAAATTTTCGGCCGATTTCGGCCCTGATCTGCCCGGAATCGCCTGTGTTTCAACGGGTTCCTGCCCAGCCCCCAAAGTAGGCAGAGGGTAGGCCGCCTACATCGGCGGGCGACCCGCGGCGCGCGGTGCCTACTTTCGTCGGGCGGTCGATCTACCGTGGTCGTCATGCCACGGGTGAGTGCCGAGCAGCGCCGGGCGCGTGACGCGCTGATCTGGCAGCTGTTCCTGGCCGGGACCCCGTATCGGACGATCGCCGGGCACCCGCAGGTCCGGTTGTCGTGCCGCGGTGTCGAGTTGGCAATCCGCCGCCAGCTGGCCGCGACGGACGGTCAGCGGTCGCTGATGTCGAACCAGGCCGACGCCGTCGCCGTCGAGCGGTACGAGGCGCTGTACCGGGTGGCCTACGCCAAGGCGGTCAAGGGCGATCTGCGGGCGCTCGACCAGGCCCGTCGTTTGCAGAACGAGATCAGCCGCTTGCAGGGACTGACCGCGGCAGCTGCGGCGGTACCGCTGCCGCCGCCTGTGTCTGGGTCCGACGACGACAACGTTGCCGACGAGCCGTATGACGAGTTGGAGCAATGGCGGTTGCGTCGGGTGGGGATCGGTGTGGACGACGGCGACTTCACCGACACGTCGGGTCGGGGGCGTTCACGGGCCGAGTTGATCCGCGACGCTGATGAGGCTATGAGTGGGTGAATCGCTGTGCTGCCCTCAGGCGTCAACCCATTGGAAGCCAGCGTCTTCCAGTATCCCCTTCATGCCCTCATAGGCCTCGCGCACTTCCTTTGCGATCGGCGAAATGGGATGAGTGGTAAAGAGCCAAACGAGCCGTTGCACTTCGTGAATCGGCAAAGCTGGTAGGGACCGTACGCTCGGCATCTCCTTAGCCGTAGGCAGTACCTCCAAGACTTCGATGCCGCGCCAGCGGTTGTACTGCTTGAAATTTTTGAGGCAACCGTGTGATGACTCGTTGAGGAGCTGCGACAGTTCGTCATCTCCGGTAACGACCCTCAGCGCAGTCACCAAGCTGTTGCCAAGCGTCCACGAGACCTGCGTGATTCCATACAATCTTCCGCCATCTGGCCGGAGCGGGCCTACCCCGCAGAATGAATGACGGTGTTCCGGACGTTGAGTGCGGCCGATGAACACATGCCACTCCGCTATTTCCTCACCGGCGTAAATCTTTGCCGGGTCGGCAGGCTCGACAGCAAGCGGACTCTCGTAATACGAGCGCAGTAGCGCAACCTTAATTGCCCAGCGCCGAAACTCCGTGGGATCGCATCGATTGTCGTCGTTGACGGGATCGAAAACCCACGGCTCCACCTCCGAATCGAGGTCGTTCATCCAGGTGTTGTTGCATGGGGCGCACACGCGTTTGACGATGACGGAAAAGAGGTCTTCGGACTTCGTCTGTTTCGGGGAACCGTCCAGCCCATATCTGGTGAAGGTCCGGTCAAAAAACGGCAAGTTGACGAGATGCTCATTGGTATCGATTTTGTGTTTCCACGACGATCTGAAGATGTGTTCCTTCGTCATCGGCGCATCACTTCCGCAGAACATGCACGTCGGACGTGGGCGTCGCGGGCGGGTGCGCTTGCTCACGATGTAGCTACCGTTTCGCTACTCATGCGGCTCAATGCTACGCAAGGGCCGCAGCGCGCTACGCCGAATCGGTTGCGCCGCTGTGCATCCGCTTGATCGCGGCCTGGACCGTGTCGTGGTCAACGGCCTGGCCGTCGACCAGCAGCGCCGCAACCTCACAGATCGCGGGCCAGACCCGCTCCAACTCGGCGGTCCATACTTGCTCGGGGTGGGCCATATCGATGCCCAGCTGCGCCGCCTGCTGGCGCAGGAAATCGGCCAAGCTGTCGCGGTCGGCTGACCCGGCGGATGGCAGCATTTGGCCGATCGTGTGCTGGAACGGGTCGCCGCCGCCGCCCGCCTCCTTATAGGCGGCACGGTCGTCAGGGTTGCGGAGGAACGCCGTCATCAGGTGGTCGTTGAAGTCGAGGCCGTCCTCGTCGAAGTCGTCGAGCGTCGGCCCGTTCCAACGGACGCGGGCCTCGGCCCACGGACCGGCGTAGACGATGAACGCGCGATCCACCGCCTTCGAGCGGGACCAGGTACAGCCCGCGTAGTCGGCGGTCGGCTCGATCGTCATCGACTTCAACTCGCCACCGCCGCGCAGTAGCGCCGCGACCGCATGGCCCGCTTCGTGGTGGGCGGTCAGTAGCCGCTCATCGTCGGCTTCGGTCATGGGCGCTTAAGCAGGCGGATTGTGGGTGACCATGTACCTCAACCACTTCCCCAGCTGCACGATCTGGCGGAAATCCTCCTCCGCCGCCGCCTTCGCCGCATCAGCGGTGGGGTGCCGGTAGCTGATGACCGAGCCAAGCAGCAGAGGCCCGACCGACAAGCCCTCGTTCCGCTTGAAGTGCCAAGTGCCCGTGTGGTCCGCGCCGGACTCCGCGACCTCGTAGAGTTGCCGCTCGTCTTGATTTTGAAGCGTGAATCGGCTGTAGGCCTGTAACCAGGACCACTGGGTGAGATCGTCGAAATTGGTCACCAGGCTGACGGTACCCGGAACGGCGGAGGCGAAAAACCGTGCGGCTACTCGCCGGGCCTACACGGACGCCAGTTGCCAATCGCCGGTGGGGCCTCAGCGTGAATGGGCAATACGGTGATTGCCTCCATGTCGACCGTCCGAAGGTAGAAATCTTGCCCGGTGCGTGTGTCGGTGATGACCGTGAAGACGCCCTCGGTCTCGGTCACGACGCGGGCGGTGGAGTTGCCCACCAGATCGAGGCACCACCGCGGCAGCTCAGCGAGGCGTTGCAACTGCGCCTCCACCTCAGCCACCGACGAGTACGACGGCACGTCATCAGCGTCGATCCGTTGTTTCTCGTCGAAGCGCCACAGCCGAAAAGTGATTTCAACCTCGTTCTTGGGGTTCCCTCCCTCAACCCCAACGGTCGGCACCACGTTGTAGCCGAGCACGATGGACTTCACCTGAAGTTGGTTGGCCTGCTGCTGCGCGATCCCGGCGGCACGCCCCATCGCGAGAATCTGTTCCTGGGTCGGAATCTGCCACTGCTCAACCAACGCTTAACCTTCTAGCCCAACCAAGCCGTCAGGCCCACGCTACCCTGCGGTCCCGACCTCGTCAGTCACGGATATTGGACGCATCTAGGCCCTTCGGGACCAGCGTTTATGCAGCTCAAGCACCCGGTGGAAGCCCGTACAGTGCGCGACTACCTCGACTGAGCGCGTCGGCGCTGACTACGGTGACCGCATGTCAGCCAGCCGCATTCTGGTGTCGTCCGGCTCGGCTTTCGAAGCAACCGTCGGCTATTCCCGGGCGGTGCGCGTGGGCCCATACGTCGCCGTCGCCGGCACAACCGGCGCCGGACCGGCCGACGACATTTCCGCTCAGACCCGAGACGCCTTGCGCCGCATCGAAATTGCACTCAGGGAGGCCCGCGCGGCGTTGACCGACGTCTGCGGACCCGCATCTACGTGACCGACATTTCGCGTTGGCGGGATGTCGCCGCGGTACACGCCGAGGTTTTCGGCAAGATCCGGCCAGCGGCCAACCATGGTCGAAGTCTCGGCGCTCATCGCCCCAGGGTTGCTGGTGGAAATAGAAGCCCGTGAAGGGGAGCGCTACGTCGGGTCTTCGAGCGGCGGAAAGGTGCCGTCCGGACCGGGCCGGTAGGCGGCGACCTGGGTCACAGCGGTGACCGGCAGCGGACCATACAGGTGCGGGAACAACATCGACTCCGGATCCGTTGGCACCCCCGGTTCCCATACCAGCGGTGAGTCAAGCCGGGCGGGATCGATGTGCAGCAACACCAGATCGTCACGTCCGCGGTAGAGCCGGTTGGCCGGCAGGTGAACCTGCGGCGGCGTCGACAAATGGACGAACCCGACGCTCGATAGCGAGTCGGAGCGAACATAGCCGCAGTCCTGGGCGCGCGACCACGCCCCCGCCGAGCACAGGTGAACCAGCACCTCGGAGACGAACGTCACACCTCAGCCTGCCTCGCGAGACAACTCGAGCGCGCGTGAGAAACGACACACCGGGTACCCCCTGGGGAACAAGGCCGAAAGCCGCAACGTCTGAGACAGTGGAGATACGTCACGAATGGAGAAGCTATGAACGCCACATTGACCAGTCCCGAACTCACCAGGGCTGATCGGTGCGATCGGTGCGGTGCCGCCGCCCGTGTGCGTGCCACGCTGCCGTCTGGCGCTGAGCTTCTCTTCTGCCAGCATCACGCCAATGAGCACGAGGCCAAGCTGATCGAGTTGTCAGCGGTGCTGGAATCGAGCGCCGTGCCGCTGGACGCCTAAGGACTCGAGCGCGTCAGTCCTTCTTGAGCCTCTCGTAGATTCGCTTGCATTCCGGGCAGACCGGAGACCCCGGCTTCGCCGACCGTGTTACCGGAAATACCTCGCCGCACAGGGCGACGACATGGGTGCCCATCACGGCGCTTTCGGCGATCTTGTCCTTCTTGACGTAGTGGAAGTACTTGGGGATGTCGCTGCCGGTCCCGTCGTCGACCCGTTCTTCGGTATCGGTGCGCTCGATCGTCTCGGTCTGCATAGCCCATATTCTGCCGCAGACCGGTCCGTTAAAACTGTTTGAGCCGACGTCGACCAATTGTGGGACAGTGGAGAAATGAAGCGCGGCACGGAGCTGGGTTTCGACGACGACGGTCGACCAGTCCTCATCACCGCCGCCGCACCGTCGTATGAGGTGCAGCACCGCGAGCGGGTGCGCAAGTACCTGACTCTGATGGCCTTCCGTGTCCCGGCGCTGGTGCTGGCGGCACTCGCCTACGGCGCCTGGCACAACGGCCTCATCTCGCTCCTGATCGTGGCCGCCTCGGTGCCCTTGCCGTGGATGGCGGTGCTGATCGCCAACGACCGGCCGCCGCGGCGCGCCGACGAACCCCGGCGCTTCGACAGCGTCCCTCGCCGCACGCCTTTGTTCCCGACCGCCGAACGCCCGGCGCTCGAACCGCGCAGACCGGTGCCGCCGCAACCGGACTCGCCGCACTCGGCGGGTGACGGTTCCCCGTAACGGGCCACTCGCCCCAGTTCTCAGGACATTCTCAGGTCCCCGGCACATTCGCGCACGTCAACGGGTGTGAGATAGCCGCCCGGTGGGAACTCATGGCCTGGGTTGGTCGTTGGATCACATGACAGTTCGAGCCGATCGGGAGGGCGCTATGGCAAATGCCACCACAAGCCGGGTTGACAGCGATCTGGACGCTCAGAGCCCAGCCGCCGACCTGGTGCGCGTGTATCTGAACGGCATCGGCAAGACCGCGTTGCTCAATGCCGCCGACGAGGTCGAGCTCGCCAAGCGCATCGAGGCCGGGCTTTATGCCCAGTATCTGCTGGAAACCCGGAAGCGCCTCGGGGAGAACCGCAAACGGGAGCTGGCGATGGTGGTCCGCGACGGTGAGGCGGCGCGGCGTCATCTGCTGGAAGCCAACCTGCGGCTGGTGGTGTCGCTGGCAAAGCGCTACACCGGGCGCGGCATGCCGCTGCTCGACCTCATCCAGGAGGGCAACCTCGGTCTGATCCGCGCGATGGAGAAGTTCGACTACACCAAGGGATTCAAGTTCTCCACCTATGCCACGTGGTGGATCCGCCAGGCCATCACGCGGGGTATGGCCGACCAAAGCCGCACGATCCGGTTGCCGGTCCATCTCGTCGAGCAGGTCAATAAGCTGGCGCGGATCAAGCGCGAGATGCACCAGAATCTGGGCCGCGAGGCCACCGACGAGGAGCTGGCCGCCGAGTCCGGCATTCCGATCGACAAGATCAACGACCTGCTGGAGCACAGCCGTGACCCGGTGAGCCTGGACATGCCGGTCGGCTCCGACGAGGAAGCTCCCCTGGGCGATTTCATCGAGGACGCCGAGGCGATGTCCGCGGAGAACGCGGTGATCGCCGAGCTGCTGCACACCGACATCCGCAGCGTGCTGGCCACCCTCGACGAGCGCGAGCACCAGGTGATCCGGCTGCGGTTCGGGCTGGACGACGGCCAGCCGCGCACGCTGGATCAAATCGGCAAGCTGTTCGGTTTGTCGCGTGAGCGGGTCCGCCAGATAGAGCGCGAAGTCATGGCCAAGCTGCGCCACGGCGAGCGCGCCGACCGGCTGCGCTCCTACGCCAGCTAAGGGCCGCCGGCTGACACCAGCGACAGACGCCCGCCGCAACCGCGGCGGGCGTCGTGCTGCCTTGGAGTGTTAGGGAACCATTCTCGCAGCTAGGCAAGTAGACTCGGCGGCGATGGAGGGTGCGGAATGAACGAGCTGGTTGACACCACCGAGATGTACCTGCGGACGATTTACGACCTCGAGGAAGAGGGCGTGACGCCGTTGCGCGCGCGGATCGCCGAGCGGCTCGAGCAGAGCGGTCCCACCGTCAGCCAGACCGTGTCACGGATGGAGCGCGACGGGTTACTGCGGGTCGCCGGCGACCGCCATTTGGAGCTCACCGACAAGGGCAGGGCGCTGGCGATAGCGGTGATGCGCAAGCACCGGCTCGCTGAGCGGCTGCTGGTCGACGTGATCGGGTTGCCTTGGGAAGAAGTGCATGCCGAAGCCTGCCGGTGGGAGCACGTGATGAGCGAGGATGTCGAGCGGCGGCTGGTGCAGGTGCTCAACAACCCGACCACTTCCCCGTTCGGCAACCCGATTCCGGGGCTGAAGGACCTCGGCGTGGGACCGGGATTCGGCTCCGAAGACGCCAACCTGGTGCGGCTGACCGAGCTGCCGTCGGGCTCACCGGTGGCCGTGGTCGTCCGCCAACTCACCGAGCACGTCCAGGGTGACATCGACCTGATCACTCGGCTCAAGGACGCCGGCGTCGTGCCCAACGCGCGGGTGACCGTCGAGACCAACCCGGCCGGCGGGGTGACCATCGTGATACCGGGCCACGAGAACGTGACCCTCCCGCACGAGATGGCCCACGCCGTCAAGGTGGAAAAGGTCTAGCGCTACACCGCGCGCTGACCGAATGCTCGCCGCGGCGGTAGCCGCACCCCGAGCCGCCTCGCCAGTCGATAACCGGTCAGACCAAGTTCACGGATTCGCTCAGGCCGCAGGCCCGACTGCAGCGCCCGGTCGAGCATGCCCGCCATCCGGTGCCCGGGCTCGCAGCGCAGCGCCGCCTCCAGCGACACGCCGGCCAGCGGCCCGTCGCCGCGGGCGTAGGCACTGAACGCCAACAGGACCAGCGCCTCCACCCGCCACGGCTCCGGTAGCCGGCGCGACAGCACCGCCCACAACGACTCGGCCTCACCGGCGTTGACGCCGACCGCAAGCGCATACATCGTGTCGCGGACCTGAACATCGGTCAGCGCGCAGGCCAGCCTGGCCAGCTCGGTCGTGCACAGCTGTCGATTGTCGGCGACACGAGCAGCGGCGGCCATCATTTCCTCGACGTCGTGGCGCGCTGTGCCATCGGGGTCGAGGCGATACGCCTCCTCCCGTGCCGCCGCTACCTCGGCGATCGCAGCGGCCAACTCAGCGCTGCCGGCCGTGTCGTCGACCGCGATCACGGCCTGGAGATCGGCGCGCCGGGCGTAGAGCCGTCGCCCATCCAGCACCGCCGCCACTGCCAGCGGCGACGCCGAGGGATCCTCGACTGCACCACCGGCACCGCAACCGTCGACGCAGTGCCAGCGGCCGTCGGTCGCCACCCGATCCACCACGTGCGCCGCCCACAACACAATGTCGTGCTGCGACAACGCGTCAGCGAGCGCCGTGCACAGTTGGCGGTACTGCTCGCCGCACACCGGGCAGCGCGCACCGTCGGCGTCGATGATTACCGCAATCGCGGCCTCGGGCTCGGCGGCGGCGGCGACCTCGGCGAGGTGGGTGAGCCGCTCGGTCAGGTCGTCAGAAAGGTCCACCCGCATCACCGCACCCATTTCGCCGCCGTCGATCGACACCAGCACCAGCGACTTTTCCGGCACGAAACCGAGGACGGCCGGTAACGCGGCAATCAGCGCACCGGGGCGGTCGAGTTCAAAGTCGGATCGATGTTTTGTCATGAGCCACACGCTGGCAACCATCACCGTCAACCGGCACGCCGGCGACCTCACCCAGCGGCGCGGTTGTGGACGAAATCGCGACTGTGTGTCGTGCGGTCGCGCGGCGCTGATGACTGTTCGGGCTGCAGGAAATGCCGAACCGGCGTAGATGTCTACTCATGGGTTCGATGCTGGAATACGACGTCGTCGTCCTCGGGTCGGGACCGGGCGGGCAGAAGGCCGCAATCGCCGCTGCCAAGCTCGGCAAGACGGTGGCGGTCGTCGAACGCGGCCGAGTGCTCGGCGGGGTCTGCGTCAACACCGGCACGATTCCGTCAAAGACGTTGCGCGAGGCGGTGCTCTACCTCACCGGCATGAGCCGACGCGAACTGTACGGCGCGAGCTACCGGGTCAAGGACAAAATCACGCCGGCCGACTTGCTCGACCGCACCCAGCATGTCATCGGCAAGCAAGCCGATGTGATCCGAACCAGTTGATGCGCAACCGGATTGATCTATTCATCGGCCACGCCCGGTTCGTCGACCCGCAGACCGTGCTGGTCGAAGACCAGTCTCGCGGAGAGCGAACCACGGTCAGCGGCAACTACATCATCGTCGCCACCGGCACCCGGCCGGCGCGGCCCGCCGGCGTGGAGTTCGACGAGGAACGGGTGCTGGACTCCGACGGCATCCTCGATCTCAAATCGATCCCCTCGTCGATGGTCGTCGTGGGCGCCGGCGTGATCGGCGTCGAGTACGCGTCGATGTTCGCCGCGCTGGGCACCAAGGTGACCATCGTCGAAAAGCGGGAAACAATGCTGGAATTCTGCGATCCCGAAATCGTCGAGGCCCCGCGGTTCCACTTGCGCGACCTCGCCGTGACGTTCCGGTTCGGCGAAGAGGTGACGGCTGTGGATGTGGGTTCGGTCGGCACGGTCACGACATTGGCCAGCGGCAAACAAATTCCCGCCGAGACGGTGATGTATTCGGCGGGACGCGAAGGCCAGACCGACGACCTCGACCTGGCCAACGCCGGCCTGGAAGCCGACAGCCGCGGACGCATCTTCGTCGACGACCAGTTTCGGACCAAGGTCGACCACATCTACGCCGTCGGCGACGTTCTCCGAGGCCTACAAGGTCGCCACGCTGGACGTGCGCAACAAAATCCGGGCGCTCAACCAGTTCCGCCGCTAGCCGGGCGTGATCTAGCAGCCATCGTCGAAGTCTGGTGCCGCGGCATCACCGGGGCCGCCCGCCTCCGCCCTCGCAAGCAACTGCGCGACGTGCTGATCGAACGGCGCCGAGTAGGACAGCTCCTCCCCGCATCCGCCGCCATCGAGACCGCCGATCACCCCGATGACCGTCGAACCGCTGATCCACGGCGCACCGCTGGTGCCGTCGACCAGCCCGGAGCATGGCAACGACGGGTAACCGTCGGCGGTGACCCCGGTGCCGGCCTGGCAGCCGATCGGCGTGCCGCCCACACCGGCGGGGTACGCCATGACGCGGACTTGGCTGCCGCGGGCCGGTGCGTTGCCCAACGACAGCCCGGAGCCGGCCTGGGCTTCGACCGAACCGCCGGCGGGCCGGCTCACCCGGGCAATCGCATAGTCGGCGTGTGGATCTCGCCCCGCGACCCAGCGCGGGTCGAGATAGACAGCGTCGACGGTCCAGATGTCGTCTGGTGCGGCTTGGCCGGCGAAGCCCGGAACGAACGTGGGCGGGGTATTGCCGCCAAGGCAATGCGCAGCGGTCAACACCAAATCGCCCCCGCTCGAGTGCAGCACCGAGCCCGTGCAGGTATGCAGGTCGCCGCCGCCGAGGAACACTGCGCCCACCCGCGGGTCGGGAGCTACCGGACCGGCGACGACCTGCGGCACGGTGTGGCTGGCGCGCTGCTCGTGCGCACGGGAGGTGCCTGCAGGACGGGCCGGCTGACCGCAAGCCGACACCAGCAACGCCAAGCCGACCGGAACACCCAGCACCGCCGCCATCACTCGCATCGATATTCATCATGCACGAGCCCGGCGCTAGGGCGCCCGGGCTACGCCTGACGGTCGGGCCGGTGACCGCGAGCGGAATGCGGTCCCCCGGCTCCCGTGTTTCGAAACGTACAGGCGGGCTAACTAGTGAGCCGGATCAACTTTTTGGCACCTGTCGCTGTGAGGGAAACTAGTGACGTGGCGCGGCATAGGGTCGTGACGAGGAGGCACAACGATGGCCGACGAACGAAAGCAGCCCTACCACCCTGAGCAGGCGGGGATGTACGAGCTTGAGTTCCCCGCGCCGCAGTTGTCGTCGCCTGACGGCCGAGGCCCGGTCTTGGTGCACGCGTTGGAGGGCTTCTCCGACGCCGGTCATGCAATCCGGCTGGCTGCGGCCCACCTCAAGAATTCGCTGGACTTCGAATTGGTGGCGTCGTTCGCGATCGACGAGCTTTTGGACTATCGCTCGCGCCGACCGTTGATGACGTTCAAGACCGACCACTTCACCCACTACGAGGACCCGGAGCTGAGCCTGTATGCGCTGCACGACAGCGTCGGGACGCCGTTTCTGCTGCTGGCCGGCATGGAGCCGGACCTGAAGTGGGAGCGTTTCGTCACCGCGGTGCGCCTGCTCGCCGAGCGGCTCGGCGTACGTCAGACCATCGGTTTGGGCACGATCCCGATGGCTGTTCCGCACACCCGACCGATCACGATGACCGCACATTCCAACAACCGCGAGCTCATCGCCGACTTCACCCCGTGGATCGCCGAAGTCCAAGTGCCCGGCAGCGCGTCCAACCTGCTCGAGTACCGGATGGCCCAGCACGGCCACGAGGTCGTCGGGTTCACCGTGCACGTCCCGCACTATCTGGCCCAAACCGACTATCCGGCCGCCGCGCAGGCGCTGCTGGAGCAGATGGCCAAGGCGGCTGCACTGGACTTTCCGCTGACAGCGCTGACCGAAGCAGCAGCCGACATCCGGGCAAAGATCGACGAACAGGTCGAGGCCAGCCCGGAGGTGGCTCAAGTGGTGGCGGCCCTGGAGCGCCAGTACGATGCGTTCATTGCCGCCCAGGAGAACCGGTCACTGCTGACGCGCGACGGGGATCTGCCTAGCGGCGAGGAGCTCGGCGCGGAGTTCGAGCGGTTTTTGGCCCAGCAGGCGGAAAAGAAGCGCAAGGACGACAATCCGAGCTGAAGCGTTCAGACCGGCCCGACAGTGGAGTTGGCGACATGAGCAAGCGAAAGCCCAACCTGCGGCCGGTGCGCGAGGTGACGCCGACACTGCAGTTTCGCACCATCCACGGCTATCGACGCGCTTTCCGGATCGCCGGCTCGGGGCCGGCGATCTTGCTGATTCACGGCATCGCGGACAACTCCACCACATGGGAAACCGTGCAAGCCAAGCTCGCACAACGTTTCACCGTGATTGCGCCCGATCTGCTCGGCCACGGCCAGTCGGACAAACCGCGGGCCGACTACTCGGTGGCGGCGTATGCCAACGGGATGCGCGATCTGCTGAGCGTGCTGGACATCGACCGGGTCACGGTGGTGGGCCATTCGCTCGGCGGCGGGGTGGCGATGCAATTCGCTTACCAGTTCCCGCAATTGGTCGACCGGCTCGTCCTGGTCGCCACCGGCGGCGTCACCAAAGACGTCAACATCGTGTTGCGCTGCGCGTCGTTGCCGCTGGGCGGCGAAGCTCTGGCGTTGCTGCGGTTGCCGCTGGTGCTGCCGACGCTGCAGATTGCCGGACGCGCCACGGGCCGGCTGTTGGGATCGACCGCCCTGGGCCGCGACCTTCCGGACGTGCTGCGGATACTGGCTGACCTGCCCGAGCCGATGGCGTCATCGGCGTTCACCCGGACGTTGCGCGCGGTGGTGGACTGGCGCGGCCAGATGGTGACCATGCTGGACCGATGTTATTTGACGAAATCCGTTCCCGTACAACTTATTTGGGGCACAGGCGACGTGGTTGTGCCGGTCAGTCATGCGTGGATGGCGCATGCGGCGATGCCTGGCTCCCAGCTCGAGATTTTCGAAAACTCCGGACACTTCCCATTTCACGACGATCCCGACCGCTTCATCGAAGTTGTCGAACGCTTCATCGACACCACCGAACCGGCCGAATACGACCAGGAGTTGCTTCGCGAATTGCTGCGAACCGGCGGCGGTGAGCGTTCGGTCTCCGGCTCGGTCGACACCCGCGTGGCGGTGCTTAGCGCCATGGGTTCCGACGAGCGAAGCGCCACCTGATCTTCCGCGAGCACTGCGTCGTACAGTCGGGCGCATGGCCATCGACATCACGGTGCTCCGCGTTTTCCCCGACGCCCAGGGCAACTTCGGCAATCCGCTGGGCGTCATCGCTGCCAGCAGCGTAGCGCCGCCACGTCGGCAAAGCCTGGCACGGCAATTGGGTTACAGCGAAACAATTTTCGTCGACCCACCGGCGCCAGGCGCGACTACGGCGCACGCGCGCATCTACACGCCGCAGACGGAGGTTCCCTTCGCCGGCCACCCGACCGTGGGCGCATCCTGGTGGCTGCGCGAGCAGGGCACGCCGATTCGCACCCTGCAGGTGCCGGCCGGCATCGTGCAGGTCAGCTATCACGGGGAACTCACCGCGATCAGCGCCCGCTCCGAATGGGCGCCGGAATTCGCGATCTACGAGCTGGATTCGCTCGACGAGCTGGCCGCCGCCGACCCCGCTGACTATCCCGACGATGTCGCGCACTACCTGTGGACCTGGACCGACCGGTCGGCGGGACTGCTGCGGGCCCGGATGTTCGCCGGCAATCTGGGTGTGCCCGAAGACGAAGCGACCGGTTCGGCGGCTGTGCGGATCACCGATTACCTCAGCCGCGACCTCACCATCACCCAGGGCAAGGGCTCGGTCATCCAGACCACCTGGAATCCGGAAGGCTGGGTTCAGGTTTTCGGCCGGGTCGTCAGCGACGGCGTCATGTACATCGTGTGAACGCGGCGCCGGTTCAGCTCGTCCGGCGCAACACCGCGGCCAAGTGATCCTGCACCGGCTGTCCGACCGCGCCCATCCGCAACGAATACGACAGCTCGTCGCCGCTGATACGGAACCGGCGGTCAAGGGCGGTGACCTCTTTGGCGCTCGGGGTCAGCCCGATCGCTGACGACGCCAGCTCGATGTCGATGCGGTCACCGCTCGTCGAGTATGTGCCCACCTCGATTTCGGTGATACCACTCGGATGGGCCAGCACCAGCTCGACCCGACCCGGCTGCGGCACCCGCAGATAACCGGTTTCGGCATGCAGCGGCTTGCCGTCGGCAGGCGCCTTGGTCTTCTGCCCGTAGATCAGGAAAGGCTTGCCGACATGGGAGAACACGACCTCTTCGAGATACTCGAACGGTTCGATGGTCGGGTACTTGCCAGAGCCTCGACCCGCCCAGGTACCCAGCAGCGGCGCCAACGCTTCAAGATCAGGGTGCAGTTCGGCAGGCATGCCGCAAGCCTAACGGCGACCGTGCGACGGCCTTTTCAACGCCCGCTCAATTCGGTGCGGACACCTTGCGGTGCGCCCGCAGCGCCTCGATCTCCCGCTCGAAATCATCTGCCGAAGAGAACGACCGGTACACCGACGCGAAACGCAGGTATGCCACCTCGTCGAGTTCTCGCAGTGGCCCGAGGATCGCCAGCCCGACTTCGTGACTGGGCACCTCGGGCGACCCCTTCGCGCGCACAGTGTCTTCGACCTGCTGGGCCAACAGGTTCAGCGCGTCGTCGTCGACCTGGCGGCCCTGGCAGGCCCGACGCACCCCGCTGATGACCTTTTCCCGGCTGAAGGGTTCGGTGACGCCGCTGCGCTTGACTACGGCCAGCACCGCCGTCTCCACGGTGGTGAATCGCCGCCCGCATTCCGGGCACGACCTACGGCGGCGAATCGCTTGGCCTTCGTCGGTTTCGCGGGAATCGACCACCCGGGAATCGGGATGGCGGCAGAACGGACAGTGCATGACCGCTCCTTCGTCCCGCCGGCGTACCTCGGACCACTCCGAGAGTACCTGTGTGCACGTCGGAAGCGCGAATGCCGGGGCGGACGGGCGTTCAGCGCTGCCTGCGGCGAGGGTCGTTGGGCAGGCAGCGTTTTCGCGCTGCACGGCGGTGCCGTCAGCCGACCGGCGCGATCAGCGTTTGGCCTGCGGTCAGCATCGGTGACTGCAGGTCGTTGAGCTCGCGGATGCGCTGCGCGACTTCGCCGACCGGTGCGTCGGGCGCCACCCGGGCGGCCAGGTGCGGCAGGGTCTCGCCGGCGTCGACTCTGACCACGGCAAGCCGATCAGGCATCGGCCCGTGCTCGCCGGCGGGTCCGCCGGCCATGTCGCCGACGTGCGCAATCAGCCCGAGCCAGACGGTGATCAGCGCGGCCAGCAGGGCCAGGCCCACCGTCGTGGCCGGTGTGATGGGACGCCTGCGGTGCGGGGCCGTGGACATCCACACACCGGTGCCGCGATAACGCGGCGGCGCAACACGCGGCCGTGACGGGCCAGGTCGCCGCTCGCCGCCCCAGCAGCGGGCGCGAAGGGGCTGCCCGCGATGCACGGCGTGCGGTCCCGTTGTCTGCATGAGCGTCATAGGTGCCTCCCATCAAGCCGGCGGTCGATCGCATGTTCGACTATATTCGATAGTGCGTTCGATTTCCGAACATGTGATCGAAATGTTGTCGAGCGGTTGAAACGGTAGGCGATGCCACCGACAAAACCGCCCGTCGCTGCTCCGCCCAGGAACGACTCGCCGCGACACGCCTCGAACAAACGTTTGAGTATCGAACGATTTGGGGCTACATTCGAACGCTATGAGCGATAGCAGCGACACCCCCACCGGCCAAGGCCGCCGCATGCAAACTGTGGACTCGGCGCTGACAGAGCGGCAGCGCACCATCCTGGAAGTCATCCGCGCCTCGGTCACCAGCCGCGGCTATCCACCGAGCATCCGCGAGATCGGTGACGCAGTCGGGCTCACGTCGACGTCGTCGGTGGCTCATCAGCTGCGCACGCTCGAGCGCAAAGGCTATCTGCGGCGTGACCCCAACCGCCCGCGCGCGGTCGACGTCCGCGGAGCCGACGACGCCGCGCCACCGGTTCTCACCGACGTGTCGGGGTCGGATGCCCTGCCCGAGCCGACGTTCGTTCCGGTGCTCGGGCGCATCGCCGCCGGCGGTCCGATCCTCGCCGAGGAAGCGGTCGAGGACGTCTTCCCGTTACCCCGCGAGCTTGTGGGTGAGGGTGCGTTGTTCTTGCTGCGAGTCGTTGGTGACTCGATGGTCGACGCCGCCATCTGCGACGGCGACTGGGTGGTGGTGCGCCAGCAGAACGTGGCTGACAACGGCGACATCGTCGCGGCCATGATCGACGGCGAGGCCACCGTCAAGACGTTCAAGCGCACTGGCAGTCAGGTTTGGCTGATGCCGCACAACCCGGCATTCGATCCCATCCCGGGCAACGATGCCGCGATCCTCGGCAAGGTGGTCACCGTCATCCGCAAAATCTGACAGGGGTCGCTGCGACCGCCTAATCGGCCTTCTAATCGGCCTTCGTGAAGCCGTTCGCGCGCGCGATTTCCTCACTGGCGAACCAGATTTCGGCGAACGCGTCGTCGTAGAGGGCGCTGTCCGGTGTGTAGTACAGGCCGAAGCTGGCGTTGCCTTTGACCGGGTAGCCCTCCGGCGCCTCGCGGGGGTCCTCGAGGGGAAGGTGGATGGCCGGCGTCACGGCGCTGACTGCTGCCGGCACCGCCAGCACGTCCTCGTCCTCTGCGGTCTCCACCGCCGCATGCCGCCCGGTTCTCACCGCGGGTTGTGGTGTGACCTCGGGTTCTGGTCTGACCTCAGGTTCTGGTCCGGGCTCGGGTTCTGGTCCGGCCTCGGGTTCTGGGATGACCGCGGGTTGCGCGCTGAGCTCGGCTTCCGACGGGATGCGGGTCGGGGCGGTGTCGACCTTGTCCGGGTCCTCGACGCCGATATCCTCGTCGAGGTCGGACGGCTCAGCGCCCGCATGCTCGGCGCCAACCAAGCCAGCCTCCGCCTGCTCTGCCGTCGGCCTCCAGCTCTCGGGCGCCGCGTGTTCATCCGGTGGGGCCGTCGCCGGCCTGCGCTCCGGCGCCTCCGGATAGCCGGCGGCAAACTCCGACGAGCCGACGTCGCGGTCGGCGTCGGCTGACCAGCGGTCGTCGGTGCTCGCAACGGGCTCGTAGGCCCTCGCGGCCCGGGCGTCGCGATGTCTGCGGGCGGCAGCGCGGCGAGCCTCCATGCGGCGTCGCCGCGCCCACAGCGTCGCCAAGGCCAGCAGACCAACCAGGAGCAGCACGGGGATGGCCACCAAAAGCCACCACCAATGCCACGTCCGTGCGGCGCCCGCGGGCGCCGCCGGTCGGCTCGGCTGCGTCTGGCCCGGCACGTGCAGCCCGGCCAGCGACGACGCCAAGTTGGGCGGCTCGGTGGTAAAGACGTTCTTGGCCCGGTTCCAGGAGACCTTGCCGCCCGTGAATTTCTGGGACACCACGTCGCCGTCGACCGCTTGGTCACCCACCGGTGCGCCGAGCGTGCCTTTCGCGCCGCCCAGCTTGTCCCACGCCGCCTTCATGGCCCCGCGGACCACGAATGCACCGTGAGCAGGCGTCCAGAAAATAACCGGCTTGTCGGACGCGGAAAATGTGCTGACGCGACTTGTCGGCTTGATGGCGCCGTCGGTTTCGTTGGCCGTCGGAAGACCCAGGTCGCTGCCGGCCCCGCCGAGTGATTCGTATTTGGCCAGGATGTCGCTCTCCACCGCGTTAGCTCCGGTGGCCGGGCTGAAGAAGACCTTGCCGCCCGCGAACTTCTGCGCAATTGCGTTGTTGCCGACGGGGTATTGGCCGCCCTGTTTGGCGCCGAGGGGACCGGCGGCGCCGCCGGCCGAGCGCCAGGCCGTGTTGATCGCCGCGGTGGGGTCGATGGGCACCTGGAGGCCGGTCAGCTGCTGCACCAAGTCAGGCGGGACCGTGGAGAACACCTTCGTCAGCCGGTTCCACGACACCTGTCCGCCGGTGAACGACTGGGTGGAAACCTCACCGTTGTACGTCTCGTCGCTGACCGGAACGCCCAGCACCCCGCCGGAGCTGCCCAGCTTGTCCCAAGCGGCGTTCATCGCGCCGCGTACCACGAACGCGCCATGAGCGGCCGACCAGAAGATCACCGGCTTGTCGCTGGCGGCGAACGTGCTCACCAACGTGTCCGGTCCAGCCAGGCCCGGTACCTCGCTGATGGTGGGGAAACCCAAGTCGCTGCCGACAGGGCCGCCTAGCGATTCGTATTTGTCGAGGATCGGCCCGTAAAGCGATCTGGCCCCGGTCGCTGCGGTGAAAAACATTTTGCCACCGGCAAAGTCCTGAACGAAGCCGTCGCCGACGGCGTAGACGTCGCCTTGTTTGGGGCCAAGCCGCGAATCCGCGCCGCCGGCAGCTCGCCATGCCGCGGTGATCGCATCGTTGGCGTCGCTTTCCGGAGATGCCGCCGCACACGGCGCCAACGCCACCACAACTCCTGCGGCCGCCAGCACGAGCGCCGCACGCCTCAACATCCGACCTCGCCGCCCGGTCACCAACCCTCCCTGGCCGCCGCTATCGCTACTCGTGGATTGCATTCATCGTCGGGCTCTGACCCATTACGGACCTCGGCAGGGCCCGCGCTCGGCCGACACCACTTTGCTCCAGCCGGCCGCAATTGCGAAGTCACATCGCAGAGATTACGGAAAGAGATACCCAGCCGATGTCGAAATGATGCAGCGACGGCGCGTCGCGGGCGTGGCCCCGTACAGCTTGCACACGGATTGCGTTACCGTCCGGATTGAGTTTTGCCTGCGCAAGGATTGGGTTCTCCAACTGATGGGGACGACCCCATCCGATTGCCGGGGACCGCGCACGACGCATGCCGTGGGAGGACACACAGCTACATGGGTGTTTCCGGGCTGGTCTGGGCCCTGACCATCGCGATCATCGTCGGTTTGGCGTTATTCGACTATTTCTTCCACGTCCGCAGGCCACACATACCGACCGTGCGCGACGCAGCGATCTGGTCGACGGCCTATATCGGAGCGGCGTTTGTGTTCGGTGCAGCCGTAGTAATGCTCGGCGGCACGACAATGGGCATTGAATATTTCGCCTGCTATCTCAGCAACCAAGCTTTATCGGTCGACAATTTGTTCGTTTTCCTGGTGATCATGGCCAGCTTCGGAGTGCCCCGTGTTGCTCAGCAAAAGGTGCTGTTGTTCGGCATTGTTTTCGCGCTCATCGCGCGCACCGGCTTCATCGTTCTGGGCGCGGCGTTAGTCCGGATTTTCGACTGGGCGTTTTACCTCTTTGCGGTGCTCTTGCTGGTCACCGCAGTGTTGCTGGCCAAACCGGAGGCCACTGAGCGCCGCACGGCCGACACCTTGGCGATCCGCGTCGCCAAGCGGTTCTTGCGCACCTCGGACAACTACGACCACGACCGGTTGTTCATCGTCGAAAGCGGCAGGCGGGTGATGACCCCGATGTTGCTGGTGATGACGGCGCTCGGCGGCACGGATCTGCTGTTCGCGTTCGACTCGGTTCCGGCGCTCTTCGGTCTTACCCGAAACGTGTATCTGATATTCGCTGCTACCTCGCTTTCGCTGTTGGGGCTGCGCCAGCTGTACTTCTTGATCGACGGACTGCTTTATCGGCTGGTGTACCTGTCCTACGGGCTGGCGCTGATCCTCGCCTTTATCGGCGTGAAACTGATGCTGCAAGCGCTGCGTGAAAACAACGTTCCGTTCGTCAACGGTGGGAAATCGGTTCCGGGGGTGGAATTGAGCACCACCGTGTCGCTGACGGTGATCATCGCGATTCTGGTCGTCACGACAGTGCTGTCGTTGCTGTCAGCGCGGGGCCGGGCGCAAAACGCCGTCGCACGCGCCCGCCGCCACGCCATCGAATACCTCGACCAGCGTTACGAATCCGATCCGGTCGAACGGCAGAAGATCTTCGACCGGCTGCTCGACGAGGAAAACCAAATACACGCGCTGCCAAGTAAATATCGAGAGAAGGTCAGCAACGACGACGACCTGATGCAGCTGTTGCGCCAAGCTCACCAGGCGCACGACGCGCACAATGCGCGCTAGCGGACGCTAGACGCCGAGGCTGCGGCCGATGATCTCCTTCATGATCTCGGTGGTGCCGCCGTAGATCGTCTGAACCCGGGCGTCGAGATACGCCCGCGCAACCGGGTATTCGCGCATGTAGCCGTAGCCGCCGTGCAACTGCAGGCAGCGGTCGATCAGGTGCACCTGCTTTTCGCTTGCGTACCACTTGGCCATCGCGGCCTGCTCAGCGGTGAGCTTGCCGTCGAGGTGCAGCCGGATGAACTCGTCGACCATGATCCGCACGACGGTGGCCTCGGTCGCCAACTCGGCCAGCAGAAACCGGCTGTTCTGAAAACTGCCGATCGGACGACCAAATGCCTTGCGCTCCTTGGTGTATTGCACAGTCTGCTCCAGCATCGTCTCCATCGCCGCGGCGGCCATGATCGCGATCGAGATCCGCTCCTGGGGCAGGTTCTGCATGAGGTAGATGAACCCCTTGCCTTCCTCGCCGAGCAGGTTCTCGACCGGAACCTTGACGTCGGTGAACGACAGCTCAGCAGTGTCCTGGGCATCCAAGCCGATCTTGTCCAGGTGACGGCCGCGCTCGAAACCCTCCATGCCGCGTTCCACGACGAGCAGTGAAAAGCCTTGCGCGCCTTTGTCCGGATCGGTCTGCGCGACGACGATCACCAAGTCGGAATTGATTCCGTTGGTGATGAACGTCTTTGCCCCGTTGAGCACGTAGTGATCGTCCTGCTTGACGGCGCGGGTTTTGATGCCCTGCAAGTCGCTGCCGGTGCCTGGTTCGGTCATGGCGATCGCGGTGATCAGCTCGCCGGTGCAGAATTTCGGCAACCACCGTTGTTTCTGTTCGTCGGTGGCCAGCCGCAGCAAGTACGGCGCCACGACGTCGTTGTGCAGCCCGAACCCGATTCCGCTGTAGCGTCCCCTAGTCGTCTCTTCAGTGATGATCGTGTTGTAGCGGAAGTCGGGGTTGCCGCCCCCGCCGTACTCCTCGGGCACGGCCATGCCCAGGAAGCCCTGCTTACCGGCCTCCAGCCACACTCCGCGGTCAACGATCTTGGCCTTTTCCCAGTCGTCGTGGTACGGCGCGACGTGGCGATCCAGGAATGCCCGGTACGACTCACGGAACAGTTCGTGCTCGGCCTCGAACAGCGTGCGCTCGTACTTGACAGCAGTATCCATCAGGGACCTCCGGCGGCTCGGACTCTGCCGCCCAAGATATACCAACCGGATGGTTGGGCGGACCCTCGGTAGCGCCTATCCTCGGCGCCATGGCCGACGTGATCCGCGTACAAGAGCGCGGGCAGATCCTCGAGTTCTCGTTCGCCGACATGCTGCGTTATGCCGGGCCATATTCGCCTGCCGGCGTGGCCACCGCGTTCAAAGCCATGCAGCGCGCGTTTGGGCTGCTATCTGCGAGCGAACCGCCACAGCGGCGTTCGGTGAGGGTGCGCACCGCGTTCCAGGGGCCCGGGGCGCGCGACGGGTTCGAAGCCGTCACCCGCGCGGTCACCGACGGCCGCTACACGGTCGATCTCAGCTTGGCGCGTCCGGACCATGGCCGCCTGCGGCAAAGCTTCGTGTTCGAGCTTGGGATCGGCGACCGCTCTGCGACCTTGCTGCTGCGGGACGGCTTCGTCACCGACGAATTCATCGACCTCGCAACCAAAACCGGCCGCAGCCCCGACGAGGAAGCCCGCCTCGACGACCTGAAGACCGACCTGGCCGAGCGGCTGATGGCCGCGGCCGCCGAGGACGTTTACGAAGTGGACTGACTTCCCGCCGCCGCGAACTCCCGCAGACTGGCGGCCAGCGCCACCGGAACCCGGGCCTTGATCCGGGTGCCGTCGCTGTTGTGCTCGGCCTGCTGCACCCGCCCATCGGTGTGCAGCCGGGCCACCAGGTCGCCGCGGTGATACGGGATCACCACATCGACGGCGGTGTCAGTCGGTGCGGCCAACTCGGCCATCCTCCGACGCAGCGCGTCGATGCCTTCCCCGGTGCGCGCGGAGACGAGCACCGCGCCGGGCAGCGCACGCCGCAACTTGGCCAGCGCGAGATCGCCGGCCGCGTCAACCTTGTTGACTACCAGCAGTTCTGGCGCGGGATCGCCGTGATGGTCGGCGATCACCTCGGAAAGCACCTGACGCACCGCGCTGATCTGGGCGAGCGGGTTGACGTCGGCGCCGTCGACCACATGGACAAGCAGATCCGCGTCGACGACTTCCTCCAGCGTGGAGCGGAACGCTTCGACCAGCTGGGTGGGCAGGTGGCGCACGAAACCGACCGTGTCGCTGACCACGAACGGGCGGCCATCATCGAACTGCCCGCGGCGGGTGGTCGGTTCCAGGGTCGCGAACAAGGCGTCTTGCACCAGCACCCCGGCGCCGGTGAGCGCGTTGAGCAGGCTCGACTTGCCAGCATTGGTGTAGCCGACGATCGCGATCGACGGCATGTCGCTGTCCAGTCGGCGGCTGCGCTGGGTGTCGCGGACCTGCTTCATGCCCTTGATGTCGCGGCGCAGCTTGGCCATCCGCTCGCGAATGCGCCGCCGGTCGGTCTCGATCTTGGTCTCACCGGGACCGCGCAGACCCACGCCGCCGGTGCTGCCGCCGGCACGACCACCGGCCTGCCGGGACATCGATTCACCCCAGCCTCGCAGGCGCGGCAGCATGTATTCCATTTGGGCAAGCGAGACTTGGGCTTTACCTTCTCGGCTGGTGGCGTGCTGAGCGAAGATGTCGAGGATCAGCGCGGTGCGGTCGATGACTTTGACCTTGACCGCCTTTTCCAGCGCGGTCAGCTGTGCCGGGGACAGCTCGCCGTCGCAGATGACGGTGTCGGCGCCGGTGGCAAGCACGACCTCGCGAAGCTCCTGCGCCTTGCCGGAGCCGATGTAGGTCGACGGGTCGGGCTTGTCGCGGCGCTGGATGAGTCCTTCGAGGACCTGCGAGCCGGCGGTTTCAGCCAGTGCCGCCAACTCGGCCAGGCTGGCCTGGGCGTCGGCGGCGCTGCCCTCGGTCCACACGCCGACGAGCACGACGCGTTCCAGCCGTAGCTGCCGGTATTCGACCTCGGAGATGTCGGCAAGTTCGGTCGACAGTCCGGCGACCCGGCGCAGCGCCGAGCGGTCGTCGAGCGCCAACTCGCCCGTGCTGGGCTCAGCAGGGGGGTGACGGGGAGCTTCGGGATATGTCATAGGCAATTAGAGATGGTGCACGCCGAATCGGCGACGCGCATCCGAATTAACGCTGCTGCCCGCGCCACCATTCCTCACTCAGTTCGCCGTGAGCGACCAACTCCGACGGCCCGCGCAGGTAGCTGGTGGCCTCGGTGAGCGTGACCACGACCTCGCCGCCGGGCACCCGCACGGTCAGCGTGCCGGTGGCGGCACCGTTGTGGGCCAGCGCCGCGACCGCGGCGGCGACGGTTCCGGTGCCGCAGGAGCGGGTCTCGCCCACACCCCGCTCGTGGACCCGCATCCAGACCGCGCCGTCGTCCGGTGCGGTGAGGACTTCGACGTTGACCCCATCCGGAAACTGCGCGCGGTCGAAGCTGACCGGGGCGCCGACGTCCAGAGCCGCCAACGTCTCGGCCGTGAACTCGTCATCCACGCACGCCAGATGCGGGTTGCCGACATCGACCGCTAGGCCGGCGAACCGCCGCCCACCAACCACCGCCTCCCCCGCGCCGAGCCGGTTGGCCTTGCCCATGTCGACGGTGATGTCGGCGGTGACGGGGCTGACGTGATGCAGGACGACCGGTCGAGCCCCGGCCAGCGACCCGACGACGAACTCATCGCGATGCTCGAGCCCGCTGGCCCGCAGGTAGTGCGTGAACACCCGCGCGCCGTTGCCGCACATCTGCGCCATGGAGCCGTCGGCGTTGCGGTAGTCCATGTACCAGTCGCCGGCGTCGACACCGTCGGGCAGGCGGTCGAGCACACCGGCGCTCTGCGCGGCTGCCGCGGTCGTGACCCGCAGCACCCCGTCGGCGCCCAACCCGCGGCGCCGGTCGCACAGTGCGGACACCGCAGCGGGGGTCAGCGTCAGCTTCGCGTCCAGGTCGGGCAGCAGCACGAAGTCGTTTTGCGTGCCGTGGCCTTTGGCGAAGATCACTTGCTCAGGATACGTCTCGGTACACCTCCAACACTGCGTCGACGAGGCGGGGCGCGGCAGCGTCGAGCCAGTGGATGCGGTGGTCGCGGCGAAACCACGAGCGCTGTCGCCGCACGTAGCGGCGGGTGCCGATGAAGGTCTGCCGGCGGGCGTCGTCGAGCAACTCCGGTGTTCCGCCGGCATCCAGGGCGGCGATCACCTGTGCGTAGCCCAGCGCACGCGACGCGGTGACACCGTCGCGCAGGCCTTGCTCCAGCAAGCCGATCACTTCGTCGACGAGACCCTGCTCGAACATGGTGTCGGTGCGCCGGGCCAGCCGCTCATCGAGAACCGAACTGTCGCAATCCAATCCGATGATGGCGGTGTCCCAGTGGGGCGCGCCGATGGCCGGTGCGGATGCACTGAACGGTTGGCCGGTGAGCTCGACGACTTCCAGCGCCCGCACGATGCGCCGACCGTCGGTGGGCAGAATCGACTCCGCGGCGGCCGGGTCGTGGCTGGCCAGCTCGGCGTGCAGCCTGGCCGCGCCGACCTCCGCAAGCCGCTGCTCCCATTTGGCGCGCACCGCAGCGTCGGTCGCCGGGAACGCCCAGTCGTCGAGCAGCGACTGGATGTAAAGCATCGACCCACCGACCACGACCGGCACCGCGCCGCGGGCCATGATGGCTTCCACGTCGGCCGCCGCGGCCTGCTGGTAGCGGGCGACGGTGGCGGTCTCGGTGACGTCCAGGACGTCGAGCTGGTGATGCGGGATGCCGCGGCGCTCGGCGACGGGCAGTTTGGCGGTGCCGACGTCCATGCCGCGGTAGAGCTGCATGGCGTCGGCGTTGACGATTTCGCCGCCGAGCCGCTCGGCGACATCGAGCCCCAGCTGCGACTTGCCGGTGCCGGTCGGCCCGACGATCGCGAGCGGTCGGGTCACGGCTGCCAGATGCCGGCGAAGTAGCCCACCCCGTAGGGCGCTCCGCGGTAGAGCTCCTTGGCCGATCGCGGCGCCGGCTCGGCGAGCCCGGCCAGCACCTGCAACGGCAGGCGCCCGACGACCTGGTCCGGCAGCCGGGCCAAGGCAGCCAGATCACCGCACGCCAGCGCGTCGTCCAAGGCGCGTTGAACGTCGACGTCGCTCGGCTGGTAGCCACCGGGCGCGGCGGCGGTCAGGGTGTTCGCGCCGTCGGCCACGATCAGCACCCCGATGGGCTCGGCGATTTGGTCGATCTCGGCGCGCAGTTGCCGGCCTCGGTCCAACGCAGCGTCGACGTGGTGGCCGGCGGCGTAGACCCGCACCTCGGCCGACGCCTCGGGCTGGGCCTGCTCACGCACCCACGCGGTCATCAGGGCACACAGCGGCAGGTTCCCGGGTTGTCGGTCAGCTTTGGGCGCCAGCCGCACGGGCAGCTCGACGCCGAAGCCCCCAAAAGTACCGATGTTGTCGGGCCCGACCACGCGGTCAATCGGCCCGGCACCCACAGCAATCCAACGCGGCGGCAGCGAGGCGGCAGCGGCCATCACCGCCTCGCGCAAGTCGGCTATCTCGGCGGCGGCTGCTCCGGCCAGTTGCGGGACCAGCACAGGCGCGGACGGAATGATCGCAATGGCGCCCAGCACGCCACCAAAACTAACGTCCTGGCGACATTGCGGGTTGGCGGGTGGCCGCCATGTCGTCGCTGCGGTCGAGTGCCACCGTGGCCGCCTCGTCGCGGGCCAGGGCCACCGTCGCGGCAAGCATCACCACCACCGCGACTGCCAAGGTCGACCAGCCCGCCTGGCCCGGACGCAGCACTTCGCCGAGCATCGCGATGCCGAGCACCGAACCCAGCAGCGGCTGGCAGACGGTCAATGTCGGCAGCGATGCGGTCAGCGCGCCAGCGCGAAACGACGACTGCTGCCACACCGTCGCACCCAACCCGGCCAACAGCCAGCCGTAGAACTCCGGCGCCCGTAGCAGCGCTCCCACGCCACCGCCCAGCGCCCCCATGACCCCTTTGGTCAGCACCGCAAACAGCGCCCACGATAAAGCGGAGGCGATTGCCAGGAGCACCGCGACTATCGGACCGGAGCGCCTGCGCGCAGCCACCAAGCACGCCACCAACGCCGGGCCGATGATCAAAAGGGTGATCGCCCAGGTAGCTATCGAGGCCCGCGCGTGACCGGCCGACGGATGCCCGATGGTTACGACGATCGCGACCGCACCGGCCAACAACGCCGCCCATATCCACTCACGTTTGGTCATCCTGCGGTGATTCACTCGGGCGTTGATCGGCAAGGCGAACAGCAGCGCCGTCACCAGCAATGCCTGCACCAACAGCACCGATCCCAAGCCCAAAGCCGCGGCCTGCAAGCCGAAGCCGACGGCGCCGACCAGACTTCCCACCCACCACCATGGGTAGCGCAGCAGCCTTGCGAACAACCCCACATGACCGACCGGTTTGTCGGTGACCTGTCGCGCGGCGCGCTGATGGATCACGTTGCCGATCGCGATGAACACCGCAGCGCTCAAGGCCAGTAGCGCCGCAATATCCGCCTTCGGCATGCTGACCTCCCCACCGACAATCTCTCGGCATACCAACTGTGGCATGAACATGCTGCGGCGCTGGGCAACGACGTGCGGCGCGCCGGGAAACCGTCAGCCGCTCAGGTGTTCCGGCGAGGCCTTTGGCTCGTCTCCGGCTAGCACGTCGCGCCCCGCGCCCGCCGCCATAGTGGCAGCCTCACCGCGAGCCAGAGCCACCGTCGCGACCAACACCAGAACCGCGGCCGCGATGAGCACCACCCACTCGACGCCGTCGGCGCGCAACGTCTCGCCCAGCACGGTGACTCCGAGCACCGTGGCCACTATGGGCTTTGCCACGGTAATCGTCGGCAGTGACGCAGTCAGGGCACCGGCGCGAAACGCCGACTGCTGAAAGATCATTGCGACCAGCGCCGCGAGCACCCAGGCGTACAGCTCCGGTGTTCGCAGCAGCTCACCAGCGCCGTGTTCAAGCCGATCGACGATGCCCTTGGTCAGCACCGCGAACAACGCCAACGATGAACCCGACACCACCGCAAGCAGTACCGCGGAGGCCGGGCGATCCGACCAGATCTGTGCGCCCACCACACACAACGCCAACGCCGGCCCCATCACAAGTGCGACCACGAGCCAGGCTGCCGCCGAGCCGTGGGAGTAGCCGGCCGTCGGATCCCCGACCGCGACGACTACCGCCAACGCCGCCGCCAGCAATACCGCCCACATCCACTCCCGGCCGGTTATCCGGTGACCGGTCACCCACGCATAGATCGGTAGCGCGAACAGAATGACTGTCACCTGCAGGGCCGTGACCAGCATGACCGAGCCTTTGTCCAGCGCCGCGGCAATTAGGCAGTAGCTGGCGATGTCCCCCAATCCGCCCAGCCACCAACGGATGTCGCGAACCAACATGCCGAACAACGTCAAGTGGCCCACGGGTTTGTCGGTGATCACCTGCGCGCACCGCTGACGCACCACACTGCCGATCGCGGCTGCCAACGCAGCGCATAAGGCGAGCAGCGTCGCAATATCGGTGTTCGACATGGGTGACCTCCTCGCCGACGTCCGGCCCGGAAGCCGTCACGCTTACTGACTGTTCATCTACTGTTCCCCGACCGGCCCAGAAACACTCTATTGCGCTCGCCACTCTCGGCAACTGCCGTCGCGAGGCCGAAACGAGCCGCTGTCAACCCGCCGTCCCACGACGGCGCCGGATGCACTTCGGCGCCGGCGGCCATCGTGGCGGCCTCGCCGCGGGCCAGGGCCGTGGTCGCCGCGATTATCACGAGCACCGCCGCTATCAGCACCACCATCTCAGGTCCGGGGGTCTGCAAGGTTTCGCCGAGCACAACGACGCCGAGGACAGAGGCCACGACCGGCTCCGTCACCGTCATCGTCGGCAACGAGGCGGTCAGTGCGCTGGCCCGGAAGGACGACTGCTGAAACACCGTGCCGACCAGGGCCGCCAGCAGCCAGGCATACAGCTCCGGCGCGCGCAGCACCGCTCCCAAACCCCGTTCGAGCACCTCGACGATGCCCTTGGTCAACACCGCGAACAGCGCCCACGCCGACGCCGAGACCACGGCCAGCAATACCGCGGCCACCGCTCCCGAGCAGATCCGCGCCCCCAGCACACACAGCACCAAGACCGGCGCCATCACCGCGGCCACCACGGTCCACGTATCGGCCGACCCCCGCTGCACACCGGCGGTCGGATCACCGACGATGACGAAGACCGCGACCGCACCGGCCACCAACGCCGCCCACAGCCACTCCCAGCGGGTGACCCGGTAGCCGGTCAGCCGAGCATTGATCGGCAATGCGAACAGCAGCGCGGTCACCTGCAGCGCCTGCACTAACACCACCGAACCCAGCCCTAACGCCACAGCTTGCAAGCCGAAACTGGCCACTGCCGCCACGCCGCCCAACCACCAGCGACCGTCGCGCAGCGACATGCGGAACAGCTCCCAATGCCCCACCGGTTCGTCGGTGATCTCCCGCGCAGACCGCTGGCGAACCACATCCCCCGCCCCGGATATCAGGGCCGCGATCAGGGCAAGCAGCGCCGCGATATCCACCTTCGCGATGGGTGACCCCCTTAACTTGTCGCGGCTCGAGGCCGCCCGCGTTTCCTTGCCGTTCACCTACCGATTCGCGAAGACTCCATTGTGCGCGCGACGCCGCTGCAGCGGAACGACATCGATATCGCGTGTCACATCTGTCCCACAACAGCCGGCTGGACTGGACACCACACCGGCGGACGGGCAACCAATCGTGCGCGCGCGCTGCGCGTCAAGCTGCTTCAATAAAGTTGGGACCGGTCAGCAGTACCCTTCCCGAGGTTGTAGCTGATGGCGCCGCGATGCGCGGCAAGTGCGCGGAGGACTCCGCGCGAAGGGTGGTGACGGTAGCGCATGACGGCTGAAGAGCCCCGCAGCAACGAATCGCCCCGTCCGGTTCCTCGCCCGGGCCCGCGTCCCGGCCCCCGACCGACACCCCGACCCTCCCCGCACCCCGCCCCGGTAACGCCCGTCAGCGATCCACGCCGGTTCGGCCGTGTCGACGACGACGGCACCGTGTGGCTGGTCACCGCCAGGGGCGAGCGCATCATCGGTTCCTGGCAGGCCGGCGACACCGAAGCCGCGTTCGCTCATTTCGGCCGGCGCTTCGACGACCTGAGCACCGAAGTCGCATTGCTGGAGGAACGGCTGGCATCCGGCACCGGTGATGCCCGCAAGATCAAAGCCACGGCGGCGGCCCTCGCCGAGTCGTTGCCCACAGCGAATGTGCTCGGCGACGTCGACGCGCTGGCGGCCCGGCTGTCGACCATCCGCGAGCAAGCCGAGGCCACCGCCGCCGCCGAGCGCGTGCGCCGCGAGGAGCATCGCGCCGCGCAGACTGCGCGCAAAGAGGCGCTGGCGGCGGAAGCCGAAGAGCTGGCCGCCAACTCGACGCAGTGGAAAGCCGCGGGCGACCGGCTGCGGGCGATCCTCGAGGAATGGAAGACGATCACCGGGCTGGACCGTAAAACCGACGACGCGCTGTGGAAGCGGTATGCCGCCGCACGCGAGACGTTCAACCGCCGGCGCGGAGCCCACTTCGCTGAGCTGGACCGAGAACGGTCCGCGGCCCGCGAGGCCAAGGAGCGGCTCTGCCAGCGCGCCGAAGAACTCGCCGAGTCGACGGATTGGGGCGCCACCAGCGCCGAATTCCGCAAGCTGCTGACGGAATGGAAGGCGGCGGGACGAGCCGCGCGCGATGTCGACGATACGCTGTGGCGCCGCTTCAAAGCCGCCCAGGACACGTTCTTCAAGGCGCGCAACGCCGCCACCGCCGAGCGGGACGCCGAACTGCGCGCCAACGCCGACGCCAAAGAATCGCTGCTGGCCGAGGCCGAAAAGGTGGACACCAGCAACCCCGACGCCGCCAGGGCCGCGCTGCGGTCGATCACCGAGCGGTGGGATGCGATCGGCAGGGTGCCGCGGGAGCGGTCCGCCGAGTTGGAGCGGCGGCTGCGGGCGGTGGAGAAGAAGGTGCGCGACGCTGCCGATTCGGGCTGGGCCGATCCCCAGGCGCAGGCGCGCGCTGAGCAATTCCGCGCCCGCGCTGAGCAATTGGAACGCCAGGCCCAAAAGGCCGAGGCCGCAGGGCGCACCAAGGAAGCCGACGAGGCGAAAGCGAGCGCCGAACAGTGGCGGCAGTGGGCTGAGGCAGCCGCCGACGCGCTGACCCGCAAGCCTTAGGGTTGCTCGCGACCGGCGTCCGGCGGTTTGTTCTCGTCGTGGTTGTCCAGGCTGTCCAGCAGCGTTTTGGATTGCTGGCGCGCAGCGGCGCGGCGGCGCTGTTCCTCGGCGGCGAGCTGAACGATGGTGCGCGACCACACCACGCGTGCCCAGTGGAACGTCAAAACGATTACGGTGATCCACGAAATGATCAGTCCCACACCAGGTCCCGGGTGACCTGCTGCCACGGTTTGCCGCGACCAGACCGCCAGCAGACCGACCGCGCTGGCGACCGCCGAGCCCGCCAGCGCTACCCAAGCCAACGCCCATCGCCGGGTCACCAACGCCAGCATCGAGAAACCGACACCGAACACCAGTGTGAGCCAGCCGAATACCCGCGACGGCAACGCCAGGGCGGCAGCCGCCGCGCCGTGGCTGGCGAAGAGCACATCCCATCCGCGGACGTTACCGGTGTGCGGCAGCATGAACGAGCCCAGCAGCACGAACACCAGGATCGCGACGATGAAACCTCTTACGCCGGGGTCGATCTCACGCGCAATGCGGCGCTCGGCGTCTTCGATATCGGAGCGGAAGGCGTCGAACTCACCTGAGTGCTCGTCGTCGGTCATCGGCTGCACCCGACGGGTTCGACGGAAGGCGCCGGCCGTCCGATGGCGGGCATACCGAGACCCACGCCGCTGGGGCGCTGCTCGTACATGTCACCGGCGCGGGTGCGGCGATGCGAGATGATGCCCGCGTCTGCGATGAGGTGGTGCGGCGCAGCGCCGGTGACCACGGTCGTGACGATGTCGCCGGGACGCACCCGCTGACCGCCGGGTGCGAAGTGCACGAGCCGGCCGTCGCGGGCCCGCCCGCTCATCCGTTCGGTGCGACTGTCCTTGCGGCCTTCGCCGGAGGCGACGAGCAGTTCGACGGTGTTGCCGATCTGGGCGCGGTTTTCCTCCAGCGCGATCCGCTCCTGTAAGGCCACCAGCCGTTGGTAGCGCGCTTGCACAACGTCTTTCGGCAGCTGCCCGTCGAGGTCGGCGGCCGGTGTGCCGGGGCGCTTGGAGTACTGGAAGGTGAAGGCGCCGGCGAAGCGGACCCGCTGCAGCACCTCCAGGGTGGCGGCGAAATCCTCCTCGGTTTCACCGGGAAAGCCGACGATCACGTCAGTGGTGATGGCGGCGTGCGGCATCGCCGCACGAACCCGGTCGATGATGCCGAGGTAACGCTCGGCGCGATACGAGCGCCGCATCGCGCGCAAAATACGGTCGGAGCCCGACTGCAGCGGCATGTGCAGAGCCGGGCAGACGTTAGGGGTTTCGGCCATCGCGTCGATGACGTCGTCGGTGAACTCCGCGGGGTGCGGTGATGTGAAGCGGACCCGTTCGAGCCCGTCGATGCGTCCGCAGGCCCGCAGCAGCTCGGCGAACGCGCCGCGGTTGCGGGGCAACCGCGGGTCGGCGAACGAGACCCCGTAGGCGTTGACGTTCTGGCCCAACAGCGTGATTTCGAGCACGCCCGCGTCGACCAACGACTGCACCTCGGCGAGGATGTCGTCCGGGCTGCGGTCGACCTCCTTGCCGCGAAGCGACGGCACGATGCAGAACGTGCAGCTGTTGTTGCAGCCGACGGAGATGGAAACCCAAGCCGCATAAGCCGATTCGCGTGCCGCCGGCAAGGTGGACGGGAAAACCTGCAACGCCTCCGCGATTTCGACTTGGGCCACCTTGTTGTGACGCGCCCGCTCCAGCAGGGTGGGCAGCGACCCGATGTTGTGGGTGCCGAAGACCACATCGACCCACGGCGCCTTATGCACCAGCGCGTCTCGGTCCTTCTGCGCCAGGCACCCGCCGACCGCGATCTGCATGTCGGGGTTGTCCCGCTTGCGGGGCGCCAGGTGGCTTAGGTTGCCGTAGAGCTTGTTGTCGGCGTTCTCCCGGACGGCGCACGTGTTGAACACCACCACGTCGGCGTCGGCGCCCTCGGGGGCCCGCAGGTAGCCGGCGGCTTCCAGCAAACCCGCTAACCGCTCGGAATCGTGCACGTTCATCTGACAGCCGTAAGTGCGTACTTGGTAGGTACGCGCCAACCCCGACACGGGCCCGGTCAGGCCCGCCGCGTCCGCCGCCGTCGAAGTCACGGGCCCATGGTACGGCGGCTGGAGCCGGAGCTCGGCTACACCCGTCGACGCTCCCGCTCGGCGGCCAGCTCAGCGCTGACCACGTCAAAGGCCAAGGTTTGGTCGTAGCCGCGACGCACCAGCATGGCCGCCAACCGCCGACTCACCCGCGCATCGTCGTCGCCCAAGGTCTCGCGTCGCAACCTGGACCGCACCAGCTGCTCAGCCCGCTCCCGCTCCACACCGGCGTCGATTCCGCCCAGGACCGCAGTGATCACGTCGTTGTCGACGCCCTTGGTGTGCAGCTCAGCAGCCAGCGCCCGCTTGCCTTTTCCGGCGTTGGCTCGCCGGGAATGCACCCAGTTTTCGGCGAAGCCGGTGTCGTCGACCAGTCCGACGGCGGTCAGCCGGTCCAGTACCCGCTCGCTGATATCGGCCGGGTATCCCCGTTTGGCGAGCTGGCCGGCCAGCTCAGCGCGGGTACGGGACCGCGCGGTGAGCAGACGCAGACACAATGCCCGCGCCTGCTCCTCGCGAGACGGCTCAGAAATCGACGGGTGCGGGCAAGACGTCGTCATCGGTCACCACTGCGCCAATGCCGAGCTTTTCCTTGATTTTCTTCTCGATCTCGTTGGCCACGTCGGTGTTCTCCACCAGAAACGCGCGGGCATTCTCCTTGCCCTGCCCGAGCTGCTCGCCCTCATAGGTGAACCAGGAGCCGGACTTGCGGATGAAGCCCTGGTCCACGCCCATGTCGATCAGCGAGCCTTCCCGGCTGATGCCTTTGCCGTAGAGGATGTCGAACTCGGCCTGCTTGAACGGTGGCGACACCTTGTTCTTGACGACCTTGACCCGGGTGCGGTTACCGACCGCTTCGGTGCCGTCCTTGAGCGTCTCGATCCGCCTGACATCCAGGCGCACTGAAGAGTAGAACTTCAACGCCTTTCCGCCCGTAGTCGTTTCGGGAGAACCGAACATCACGCCGACCTTCTCCCGAAGCTGGTTGATGAATATCGCCGTGGTGCCCGAATTACTAAGCGCGCCAGTCATTTTCCGCATCGCCTGGCTCATCAGCCGGGCCTGCAGGCCGACGTGGCTGTCACCCATCTCGCCTTCGATTTCGGCGCGTGGCACCAGTGCGGCCACCGAATCGACAACCAGGATGTCCAGCGCGCCGGAGCGGATCAGCATGTCGGCGATCTCGAGCGCCTGTTCACCGGTGTCGGGCTGGCTGACCAGGAGCGAGTCGGTGTCCACCCCCAGCCTCTTGGCGTACTCGGGATCCAGTGCGTGCTCGGCGTCGATGAACGCCGCGATGCCACCCGCGGCCTGGGCGTTGGCCACCGCATGCAGCGCGACGGTGGTCTTACCCGAGGACTCCGGGCCGTAGATCTCCACGATCCGTCCGCGCGGCAGACCGCCGATGCCCAGCGCCACGTCCAGTGCGATGGATCCAGTCGGGATGACCGAGATCGGTTGACGCACCTCGTCGCCGAGGCGCATCACCGAACCTTTGCCGTAACTCTTCTCGATCTGGGCCATCGCCAGCTCGAGAGCTTTCTCCCGGTCCGGGGCTTGCGTCATGATGATGCCTCTCCTGTAGTCGGTGTTCGGTTGACCGGTGTTGGTCAGTGGCCGTGACGCTAGAACAGCCCACCGACAAGTCGACGTCTTCGTACGCTCACCACAGTAACGAACGTGTGTTCGACAGCAAGTAGGCGCGCCGAAGGAGAGATGCAAGCAGATGTCGAGCCTGCGGTCTTCGCATCGAGTCTGCGGTGACAGCGGCATTTCGCCGAGCCGACCGCTATTACGTGCAGTCTCGACGCCGTGGACGCAGACTCGATTCAACGAAGCGCCGGAGACACCGATGCCAGCCTCACCACTGCTCGCGCGGGACGTCGAAGTCGATGCACAGCGCCCGCCATACATCCCGCGGATCCACGCCGTCCTCGATCGCCTGGGCGGCGGTGCGCCCATCCAGGGCGGCAAGCACGTGGTCGACCAGCACCGAGGCCCCGTAGGCAGCGCCGAAGCGCACCGTGACCAACTCGTGGAACTCCGTCAACCGCACATTCGTCAAACTACCCAGCCAGCGCTTGATGACACACCTGCACCGGATCGGCGACGTCAGCCACGCCGGCCGCAGCCTGTCGCGCCGCCTCACGGAAACGCGGCGAGGACAGCACCTCACCTACCGCTGCGACCAACCCCTCGGCGGTCAGCGGCCGAACCAAGAGCCCGCTGCCCTGGCGCACGACGCGATTAGCGATCTCCCACTGGTCGCCGCCGCCGGGCACCGTGACTAGCGGCACGCCCGCCAGCAGCGTCTTGGCCACCATCCCATGCCCGCCACCGCACACCACCACGTCGGCATGCGCGAGCAATTCGTCTTGGCGTCCCAGGCCGACCACGGCCCACGGCGGCACCGTCAGATCCGGACCGTTGAGCCGCGACACCACGATCCGCGCGCCGGCAGGCAACCCCGTGCCAGGGACCAGGCAGTCCAACGCGACCTGTGCCATTCCCCGCGTACCGGTCAGCGCCGTCGACGGCGCTATCACCACAACCGGTCCGGAGCCGGGCGGGATCGGCAGCACGTGGTCGGTCGGCTCGAAGTGCAACGGGCCCACCACGACGGCCTCGGCCGGCCAGTCCGGGCGCGGCACCTCCAACGCGGGCAGCGTGGCGATCAGTCGGCGCAACGGTCCGAGGTCACGCGCCGGCAGGCCGATGCCTACCCGGGCCGCCGCTCGCTGGCGCAACCCGGCGCGCCACGATCGCGCCGTGAGCGACCGCAATACGGCATCGCGAAGCCGCCCCTGCAGGCCGGTCCCGGCCGCCAGCCCGCTGCCGACCGGCGGCAGCCCTTTGGACGGCAGGTACAGCGGATGGGGATTGAGTTCGATCCACGGGACTGCCAGCAGTTCGGCCGCCATACCGCCGCAGGCGGTGATGACGTCGGATACCACCAAATCGACGGCCAGCTCCCGCAACTGCGGAACGTTGAGCACCGCCATCCGCGCCGCCCGCTGGTGAATCTTGGCCCCGGCATCACGGTCGTCGTCTGCCGCGGTGGGCTCAAGCCCCTCCAGCTCGGCGGCGTCGACGCCGGCTGCCCGGGCGGTGCCGAGCCATTCGGTTCCGGTCAGCAAGATCGGCGTGTCACCCGCGGCCAGGAAGCGTTGGCACAGCGCAATCGCGGGAAACGAGTGCCCGGGATCCGGGCCGGCGACCACGGCGACTCGCACTTCCCTACCCTGCCACAGCGGCGAAGCTCTAGGCTGACGTCCATGACTGAACCGACCACTGTCGACAACACCCGCACGGTCGAAGTGTTCCTCTACGCGCTGCAAGACGAAGACTTCGACACCGCAGGCGCAGTGTTGGACGACGACTTGGTCTACCAGAACGTCGGACTGCCCACCATCTACGGCCGTGACAGGACGATGAAGCTGTTCCGAAGCATGCAGGGCCGCGCCCGGTTCGAAGTCAAGATCCACCGGATCGCATCCGACGGCGCCGCGGTGCTCACCGAACGCACCGACGCGCTGATCTTCGGCCCACTGCGGCTGCAGTTCTGGGTGTGCGGCGTCTTCGAGGTCCACAATGGGCGAATCACATTGTGGCGCGACTACTTCGACCTCTACGACATGCTCAAGGCGACGGTGCGCGGGCTGGCAGCCACCGTGTTCCCGTCGCTGCGTCCGTCGTTCTAGTGTCCTGAGTCATTAATTCGTGGGTTCTTGTTAGTATGGGTGATGCCGTCACCGCATGCCGCGCAGATCGTGTTGACCAAGGATGAACGCGCCGAGTTGGAGAGCTGGGTGCGGCGGCGCAAGAGTGCCGCCGGGTTGGCCCTTCGAGCCAGGATCGTGCTGGCTGCCGCCGATGGTGGATCCAATGTCGAGCTTGCAGACAGGTTGGAATTGGATCGGAACACGATCCGCAAGTGGCGCAATCGGTTCGCAGAGAAGCGGTGCGACGGACTGCTCGACGAACCTCGACCGGGCCGGCCCCGGGTGGTGGGTGACGAGCAAATCGAGGTGCTGATCACCGCGACGTTGGAGTCCAGTCCAGCTGATGCCACGCACTGGTCGACCCGATCGATGGCCGAGCACCTGGGCCTGTCGCAGTCGATGGTCTCTCGGGTGTGGCGGGCCTTCGGATTGGCTCCGCACAAACAGGATTCGTGGAAGCTGTCCAAGGACCCGCTCTTCGTCGCCAAGGTCCGCGACATCGTCGGGCTGTACCTCGATCCGCCGGAACGAGCGATGGTCTTGTGTGTGGACGAGAAGACCCAGATCCAGGCACTCAACCGCACCGCACCGGTTTTCCCGATGCTGCCGGGCACCCCGGCACGCGCCACCCACGACTACGTCCGTCACGGCACCTCGAGCCTTTATGCAGCCCTGGACCTCGCCACCGGCAAGATCATCGGCTCACTGCACGCCCGCCACCGCTCCCAGGAGTTCCTGGCGTTCCTCAAGAAGATCGACGCCGAGGTGCCCGCCGATCTGGACTGCCACGTCGTGCTCGACAACGCATCCACCCACAAGACGCCCGCGGTGAAGCGTTGGCTGACAAACCATCCGCGCTTTGTGCTGCACTTCACCCCAACCAGCTCATCGTGGCTCAACCTGGTCGAGCGCTGGTTCGCCGAACTGACCACCAAGAAACTGCGCCGCGGTGCCCACACCTCGGTGCGGCAACTCAATGCCGACATCCGCGCGTGGATCGAGAACTGGAACGACGACCCCAAGCCCTACGTCTGGACCAAGACCGCCGACCAAATCCTTGAATCCGTTGCCAACTACTGCAAACGAATTAATGACTCAGGACACTAGGCGCGCGAAGCCGCTAGACCCGCGGCACCCCACCCAGTTCGTCGAACGCCTGCGCCCAGCCGATCAAGCGATCGGTCGCCTCGGTGAGCTCATCGCGATAGCGTTGCTGCGACGCCGGAGACGCGGCCGTCGTCCCTCCGTTCGCCGACGACACCAATTGCGCTGCAGCAGTAACCATTTCGTTGTACTGACGCACACCGGCGCTCAACTGCGCGGTGAACGCGTTGATCGTGGGCACCAGATACGACCGCGACTGCGGGCTGAAGTTCGCGGTTCGCTCCATCGCCACCACCTCGGCCGCGGTAGCCGACATGGCAGCGGAAGTCTGCTTGCCCGCAACGGCCAGCTCACGAATCTCGTTGGCAGGCAGTATATTGCCACGCTCCATGACACCCAGTAAAGAAAGGAAGCCGCGCTCGGATGCACCAAGCGCATGCATCGCGGGTCGCGCCGCCGAGCCCGGTGGCGGCAGCCGCCGCGCGCTGGCGGGCCGCTGTGTCGGCAACGGCAACGAGCGCAGCCAGCGGTAGCGCAACAGCAGAAGCGTCGCCGGTATCGCCGAACCCGCCGCGACCGAGCCGGTGACCACCAGCAGCGCCACGAACCAACCCCAGGCAGCCAGCAACACCGTCACCACTGCCCAAAACACCGATGCGACACCGAATATCACGGCCCAGCGCAGTGCACGGCGGCGCCGCCGCAGCAGCCGCGCACGCGGATCGGTCACCGCGCTGATCTTCTGCGCAACCAAATCAGAAAGCTCGTTGGCGGTGTCGAAACCACGCTGCAACAGCGTGCGCCACTGTCCGCTGCCCGCGACCCGCTGACCCGACTTCACCGCCATGGTGCCGACCTTCCGCTTAATTCTGGCCGATGGGCTTTTCCGCGGTCGGTTCCGAAGCTGCGGCAGAGGTGGCAGGGCTGCCTGCAGCAGCGCCGCCGGACGCCCCGCCAGCGGGCAAGGCCTCACCACGCATCGACGCCCGAATCTGTTCGAGGCGCTGGTGACCGGCCATCTGCACGCTGGCCTGCTCGACTTCGAGCATGCGGCCCGTAACCGTGCTCTGCGCCAATTCGGCTGCACCGACCGCGTTGGCGTACCGACGTTCAATCTTGTCGCGCACCTCGTCGAGGTTCGGTGTATTGCCAGGCGCGGCAAGCTCGCTCATCGACCGCAGCGACGCGCTGACCTGTTCTTGCATCTTGGCCTGCTCGAGCTGACTGAGCAGCTTGGTGCGCTCGGCGATCTTCTGCTGTAGCACCATCGCGTTCTGCTCGACCGCCTTCTTGGCCTGGGCGGCGGCTTGCAGCGCCTGGTCGTGCAACGCCTTGAGGTCCTCGACACTCTGCTCTGCCGTGACCAGCTGCGCCGCAAACGCTTCGGCAGCGTTGTTGTACTCGGTGGCCTTGGCGGTGTCGCCGGCGGCCGTGGCCTGGTCGGCCAGAGCCAGCGCTTGGCGCACGTTGACCTGAAGCTTCTCCACGTCGGCGAGCTGGCGGTTGAGCCGCATCTCGAGTTGACGCTGGTTGCCGATCACCTGCGCCGCCTGCTGCGTCAGTGCCTGGTGCTGGCGCTGGGCTTCCTCTATGGCCTGCTGGATCTGCACCTTGGGATCGGCGTACTCATCGATCCTGGCGTTGAACAGCGCCATGAGGTACTTCCACGCTTTGACGAACGGATTGGCCATGGGTTAGCTCCGCCTTCGTGTCGAGGTGCGCCGAGGATTGCCGGCCTACCTGCTGCTCAATTTATCGGTTCAGCACCGATTGCCCCACCCGTGTTGCGCATAAGCCAAACACCGACGGGTCAGGCCACCGCCAACGACACCGGTGGGATGACAACCTTGGTGCTCGCATCGATGTTGGCGGCGCTGGCAGTGTTCGGAACAGCCGCACGCTCGTGGGCTGCCATCCGCTCACCGGCGTCGATGAGCACCTCCGACAACGGAACGTCCAGCGCGTCACAGATCGCGTTCAGCAGTTCACTTGAGGGCTCCTTGCGGCCGCGCTCGACCTCGGACAGATATCCCAGACTCACCCGCGCAGATTCGGATACTTGCCGCAGCGTACGACCTTGCGAAGTCCGCGCCCGGCGCAGCACGTCGCCGATGACCTCTCGTAGCAGTGACGCCATCGCGCTCTCCTTCGTCCGGGTGGTCGGTGATTCGCAGCGGTCACTAACCTCAACGCCGACCGCCGCAGCGTGGTTCCCCGCCGGCGTCACCCGTGGTCAGCGGGTCGTGTAACGAACTTCCCTGGCGGCCGACGCGATATAGTCCACGCCGGTGACCACGGTCAGCACGACCGCGACGCCCATCACTGCCGTCGCCGCCACCAACCATGAACCCGAAAGCGGTAGGACGAACAAGCCGATCGCCACCGCCTGAACGAGCGTCTTGAGTTTGCCGCCCCAGCTGGCCGGAATAACACCTCGCCGCAGCACGGCGAAGCGCAGCACTGTCACCGCGACCTCGCGCACCAGGATCACCACGGTCACCCACCACGGCAGGTCACCAAGCGTCGAAAGGCCGATCAGCGCTGCGCCGATGAGCGCCTTGTCTGCGATCGGATCGGCCAGCGTGCCCAATTCGGTCACCATGCCGTAGGTGCGGGCCAGCGCACCGTCGAACCGGTCAGTGATGACAGCTACGGCGAAGATGACAAAAGCTGCGACGCGGCTGGTGGTGTCATGACCGTCGCCGGCGAGCAGGGCGAGCACGAAGATGGGAACCAGGACCAGCCGCAAACCGGTCAGCATGTTGGCGACGTTGGTGACACGGACCCGCCGTACCGTGGGACCGGTTTGAGGCTGTCCCGTCACCGCATCAGAATAACGGGTGCCCAGCTGGCACGTCCCAAATGTCGATACTGTGCACCCGTGGAGCCAGCGGGAAGTTCACCCGACGATCGAGTCGTGGTCCGGCGCGCGCGAACCTCGGACGTTCCGGCGATCAAGCAGCTGGTCGACACGTATGCCGGGAAAATCTTGCTGGAAAAGAACCTCGTGACGCTGTACGAGGCGATCCAGGAGTTCTGGGTGGCCGAACACGACGGCGAGGTGATCGGCTGCGGCGCACTGCATGTCTTGTGGTCCGATCTGGGCGAAATACGCACTGTCGCAGTGCATCCCGATATGACTGGTCGCGGTATCGGCCACGCGATCGTGGACCGTCTCATCGCGGTGGCGCGCGAGTTGGAACTGAAGCGGCTGTTCGTGCTGACTTTCGAAACCGAGTTCTTCAGCCGGCACGGTTTCACCGAGATCGAGGGCACGCCGGTGACCGCCGAGGTGTACGAGGAGATGTGCCGCTCCTACGACTTGGGCGTGGCGGAGTTTCTGGACCTGAGCTATGTCAAGCCGAACATCCTGGGCAACTCGCGGATGCTGTTGATTCTCTGAGGGCTCAGAGCGGAAATTTGGTATCGGTGAGCCGCTCGGACAGCTCCCAAAGTGCGGCGGCGGTGCTTGCTCGCTTGGCCGGCCAGCTGCGCCAGGTCGGCTGGGTGCGGCCGTAGAGTCCGAATTGCGGGCCGACGTAGGTGTCGCCCGGCAGATCCTGCGAGACCGCGTACAACGTTTGGCGGGCGCCGAAGTCGGCGTCGGTGGACACCACGCGGTCGACCGTCAGGACCACCGCGTCGCTCACCTTGCGCCCGGACCGGCCCTGCAGGTTGGTGTGCGACCACCCCGGGTGGGCGGCCAGCGCGCGCACCGAGGAGCCGACGCTGTCCAGGCGCCGCTGCAGCTCGCTGGTGAACAACAGGTTCGCGAGTTTCGACTGGCTGTACGCCAGCCACCTCGAATACGGCCGGGACCGCCAGTTCAGGTCTTTCAGGCTGATGTAGCCGAACATGTGCATCAGCGACGACACGGTCACCGCCCGGTCGGTGAGCTTGGGCAGCAGCAAGTTGGTCAACGCGAAATGACCGAGGTGATTGGTTCCGATATGGCGCTCGAAGCCGTCGGCGGTCAGCGCGTAGTCGACGGCCATGACGCCGGCGTTGTTGATCAAGACGTCGGCGTGATCGATGTCGTCGGCGAAGCGACGCACCGACGACAGGTCCTGCAAGTCGAGTTGACGGACCTCGGCTTTTCCGGTGGCGCCGGCCATCTTCTGTGCAGCGGCTTCACCCTTTCGCACGTCACGCACCGCCAGGATGACGTGGGCGCCGACCCTGGCCAGCTCGCGGGCAGTCACCTCGCCAAGGCCGCTGTTGGCGCCGGTGATGATGGCGGTGCACCCGGCGAACGAGGGCAGCTCTGCTGCGGTCCAATCAGCCATGGCAGACACCATAATCCGGCGTTGCGAGGGGTTCAGACCGGGATTAACGCCTCGAGCCAGCCCGCGTGAAGCGGTCCCAGACGTCTCCCTGGCCAACATGAGCCGCCCGGTATCGTCGCTGGCAATGTATCTAGGCGTCGTCGTCAATCCGCTGGCACGAAAGAATCGTGCGGCGGCTGGTCGCAGTGCCGAGCTGCGTCGCATCGTCGGCCGGTGGGGCGAAGTGCATGAAACCGCCTCCGTCGAGGACCTCCGCGAGGTCATCGAACAGCTCTATCCGCGGGTCACCCACCTGGTCGGCGACGGAGGCGATGGGGCGCTGCACTGGTTGATCAACGAGGTGCAACGATGCGAGGCCGATCCGCAACGCTGGCCGACATTTGTGCCGACCAACAACGGCAGCGTCAACGCTGTCGCACGCAAGGCGCGAGTGCGCGGGCGAGCCGATGCGATTATTCGCGCACTGGCGACGGCTGCCGAGACCGATCAGCCGCTGCCCGAAATGTGGCTCGACACACTGCAACTGGACGGTGAAACCGCGGACGGCGCAAGCTTCCACCGCATCTGCTTCGGGCTCGCCGCCGGCGGCGTCGGCAACCGGTTCTACGACAAGTACTACGCCAACCCCGAGCATGGCCGCGCGGCCGTCGCCCGAGTGATCGGTCGCTTGTTCGGCGACTACATCACCGGCAAGGTCGCTCCCCGGCGCATGAACAGAGAGAACTGGGCATCTGAACTGTTCGTGCCGACCCACGCCCGTGTCGCCATCGACGGCGAGGAGCTCCCGACGCGCGCACACAGGCTGCTGCATGCCGGCGCGATCGACCTCAGGATCGGCGGTCCATTCCGGCTCTTCCCGAAGGCCTCCGCACCTGGTGCGCTGCATTTCCAAGCCGGAGAGTTGCGACCATCGCTGATCGCTGTTCAGCTTCCCGCGGCGCTCACCAACGGTACGGTCCACGGGTCTGGGGTGCGCGACGTCAACGGCCGCGAGATGAGCGTCGAGGCCGAGGACGAGCCGCTGTCGCCGATCATCGACGGTGAGCGTTTCGCCGGAATCGTCAAGCTCACGGCGCGGGCGGGGCCGCGGATCCGCGTTGCTCAGGTCACCGCATCAACGGCCCGGCTTCGGCCCGGGGCAACCCGGACGTCCCGCGCCACCGAACCGTAGCGACGCGCCGTGAGCTCAGCGCCGATCCCGGATGCTGCGGGTGATCTGGGCGGACAGTTTGGGATCGCTCAGTAGTTGGTCGACGAGCGCGGAGAGCACCTCTTGTCCGGTGACGCGGGCGACTCCGAGCCGGTCGGCGGCGTCGCGCTGCCAGATATCGAGGGCGCGGTGCTGGGCAGGTGAAAGGTCGACGGTTCGGCGTGTTTTCGTGACACGTGTTCGGCCGAGGATGACGGGTTCGGTTGGCGCCGCGGCAACGGCGGGAGTCAGTGGTCTGGCAGCGTGGGTTCGCGACCGGTCGGCGTCGGCGTTCATGTGGTGACCTCCCCTGAGCGACAGTGACATCAGTATGTCAGTATATCAGTTCAGTGTGTCCGTAGATCATGAATGATAGGAAGAGCCCGATGGGCCCGGCTCGCTGGATGGGCGACAGGCCGGCCTTCCGCGTGCGGCGACCCTTCCGCGACGGAGCCGGGGGCCGCAGGGCTGCGTCCCAGCGCAGTGATGCCGCCTACTTCAGCGGATGCGAGCACTGGATTTAGCCAATAGTTTGCGCAGTAGCGTAAACGATTGCTAAAGCACCGGAATTGTGATGATATAAATCACAGAATAAGTCCAGATTGAATTTGCGCAGCTTTTCATGGCAGCCACCGGGGACTTGCCTACAGCGTCGCTTCCGAGGAATTGTCATTAAATACTGGCATTAGTAGCTCCGTACCTCAGTATTCCCGTATCTACGACCGCTGGCAACAGATGACCAGCTGATATTGGTACTGATCTACTGAACCCAGTAGCTACGGATCGCATCTCCAAGGCCGGCATCGCCACTCCATACCCTGCCGAAGCGTAACGCGGAACCGCCGTCGAATTCTTCTCTCTTGAGCAATTAGCCTGGGAGAATGTTGTGAGCTCGATGTATAGTACCTAAATAGGCTCTTTAGCTTTGCTTGAAGTTCGTCGACAGCGGTAACATTGATATTGCTGATGTGGTGAGCGAAGTAGTTCTGTTGATCTCGGTCGAGACCGACCTGGAAGGGGATACTCCTACGATGGAGACGCTGATCGATTACCTGCGGACGTGGGAAGAGCGTAGGCCGGACCAGATCCTCTACCGGTTCGTCGACGCCGACGGCCGCGAGATCGAGCACTACACCTACCAAAGCTTCGCGGAGCGGACCCGTGAGCTGGCAGCCTACTTGTTCGCAGAGGCCGGCCTGCGGCCCGGCGATCGGGCGCTCCTGGTCTACCCGCCCGGCCTGGAGATGGTGGCAGCGTTCATCGCCTGCGCACGCATCGGGGTGATCGCCGTACCGGTCAGTCCCCCGCTACCCATGGCTTTCGAAGCCGGGCTGGCCAAGCTCAGCTTCATCGCCCGGGACTGCCGGGCCAAGGCGGTGCTGTCGACCAAGCAGTTCGAGTACGACTACCGCCAGCTGCTCGGCTACCGGTCAGGCGGGCTGCCCTGGCCGGACGCCGAGCGGCCCCCGGAGCTGCCCTGGTTCGCCACGGACGGCACCCAGGACTTTGGCGGTGGCCCTGTGCCCGACACACCTAGCCGGGTGCTCTTCCTGCAGTACACCTCCGGGTCCACGAGCGATCCCAAGGGCGTGATCGTCAGCCACGACAACATCATCGCCAACGCCGCTGCCTTCACCGGCAGCGAAGTGGCGGTCAGCTGGCTGCCGCAGCACCACGACATGGGGCTGATTTCCGCCTATTTGTTCGTGCTGGTGGTCGGCGGTACCACGCACGCAATGTCGCCGCTCGACTTTCTGGCGCGGCCGTCGGCCTGGCTCCGGCTCATCAGCGAGGTGCGCGCTACCCACAGCCCGGCACCGAACTTTGCGCTCGACTACTGCCTGCGCGAGGACAAGCTGCCTGAGTCCGAGCTGGCCGGAATAGACCTGAGCAGCCTGGAAAGCTTGGTCATCGGAGCCGAGCCGCTGCGGGCCAAGAGTTTCGCGCGCTTTCGGGAGCGATTCGCACCCTACGGTCTGCGGCCAGATGCGCTGACCGGCGCTTACGGGTTGGCCGAAAACACGCTAATCGTGTCTCTGCAGGGGCGCCAGACGCTGTCATTGAACAAGCGCGGGCTGGAGCGAAACCTGGTCCGGGTGGAAAAGGCTTTGCCCGAGAACAAGAATCAGGCCCCGGTTGTCAGCTGCGGCAAACCCCTTGCCGGGAACACGGTCCGCGTCGTCGATCCTGAAACGCGACAAGACCTCGGCGAGGGCCGGATCGGCGAGATCTGGGTGGCCGGGACATCCAAGGGCGGCGGCTACTGGCACCGCCCCGAGAAAACCGCGGAGACGTTCGAAGCTCGCATCGCGGGCGACGATGAGCACACGTACCTGCGCACCGGCGATATCGGCTTCCTCTACGAAGGCGAGCTGTTCGTTTGCGGCCGCACCAAGGACCTGATCATCGTGCGCGGCGTCAACTGCTACCCGTCCGACATCGAGGCCGTCGTGGAGCGGTCGGCGGCCCAAGTGCGCGACGGCTGCGTCGCCGCTTTCTCGGTCGAGCGCGACGAGCAGGAAATGCTGGTCGTGGCCGCCGAGGTGCGCGACGAGCAGGCGCTTCCGGACGCCAAAGTCCTGACCCGCGCCATCCGCAGGCATGCCCACATCGATCCGCACACCATCGTGTTCCTGCCGGCGCGCAGCATTCCCAAGACCACGTCGGGCAAGATCAGGCGCGCCCAGACCCGTCAGCTCTGGCTGGATGGCAAACTGCCCGTGGTGGCGAGCTATACCCCCCAGACGCATGAGGCGCTCGACGCCACAGCGGGTCCGTTGGAACGCTTCCGCAACCTCATCGAGAGCTATGACCTCACCGGTGAAGAGGACTGCTCCTTCGCCGATCTGGGTATCGACTCGCTCGCTCTGGCCGAGCTCCGCTCGGATCTGCAGGCGTTGCTGGAGGAGCATGGCGCGGGAGAGCTGGCCGAGGAGGTCAACACACGCCTGCTCCAGCGCCTGACCGTCGCCGAGTTCTTCCGGCTCATGGGGCAATTCGGCGAAGGCTCCGGGCAGCCGCTGTCCGAGCTGCGTCAGGCGCTGGATCAGATTTCCGTCGAGTACGAGGAATACGAGACCACGCGGATGCGCGCCGACGCACAGCTGCCCCTGCCGGAGCTGCCGCCCGCGCGAGAAGGTGCGCCACGCGACGTCCTGCTGACTGGCGCGACGGGTTTCCTGGGACCGTTCCTGTTGAGCAGCCTGCTCGCCCAGACCTCCTACACTGTCCACGCGCTGGTGCGCGCCAGCGATGCGGCACACGGCCTGGACCGGATCGTCGCCGCGCTGCACCGAGCGAAGCTATGGTCGCCGGCTCTGGAAGCCGAGATCCAGGCGCGGGTGCGCGTGATCTGCGGAGACCTGGCCGAGCCTCACTTGGGAATCGGCGAGGCGGCATTCCAGCAACTGGCAGAAGATGTCGACGCCATCGTCCACAACGGCGCGCTGGTCAACTACGTGCGGACCTGCGACGCCCTGCGGCCCACCAACGTGGCGGGCACGCACGAGCTGTTGCGGCTGGCCATGACCGGGCATCGGAAGGCCTTCCACCTGGTCTCCAGCACCTTCATCTACGGCTGGAGCACCCTGCCGGTGGTCGGGGAAGACTATGCGAACGAGGAGATGAGCGGTCTGGACTTCGGCTACTCGCAGACCAAGTGGGTCGCCGAGCAGCTGACGTTCGCCGCGCAGCGAAAAGGACTCGACGTGCGCATCTACCGGCCGTCGCTGATCTCCCCCACCAGCGCCGGCTACGGCAGCCAGGACGACATCTATGTGCGCCTCACCGCGTTTATGATCGAGCACGGCCTGGCCGTCAACGCCCTCAACCAGATCAGTCTGCTGCCGGCAGACCTGATCGCGGATCACATCGTCGGGCTGATGGGCCTTCCGGCGGAGGCGGGCACGGTCTTCAATATGACCGCGGATGACTACTACAACCTCACGGATGTCACCCGGCTGTTGTCCGAACGCTACGGCTACCGCTTCACCTACCTCGACATCCCGTCCTTCACCGAGCAGGTGAACCGCCGGTGCACGCCGCGCGACCCCCTGTATCCGCTGGTCGATTTCCTCACCCGTTCGGCCAGCAAGATCGAGGCGATGCGGGACAAGCGCTACGACAACACCCAGTACCGGCACGCCCGCGCGCTGGCGAAGGTCCGCCGACGCGAGCCGGCGCTGGCCGAGACGGTGGACGACCTGATGCGGTTCCTGCGGCAGGAGCGTCTGATCACCGAGGACGAGAGGGGGGTCCTCGACGGCGACGCAGTAGCCTAGGTAGGACAAGGGAGGCCATGATGTTCACTGTCGATGATCAGGCAGCGGGTCCTCACGACGCGTCACTGGATCACGAGCGCATCGTCCTGCAGGCGCGTGACGTCGAATTCGACTGGGCGACGCTGCCGTTCTACTACGTGCCCAACGAGCCCTTCACCACCCACTTCTGCAACGTCCTGCACCTGCTGCTGCCGGCGGGCGAGGAGTGGATCGTCGACGTGTTCAAGAAGGCGTTGCCGCTGATCCAGGACGACCAGCTGCGGCTGGACGTGCAGGGATTCATCAGCCAGGAGGCCATGCACTCCCAGGCGCACGCCGGTGTGCTCGAGCACTTCGCCGCCAAGGGCATCGACGTGTCGCCGTTCACCGACCAGATCCGCTGGCTGTTCACCAAGCTCATCGGCGACCGGCCACGGTGGAGCCCGCGACGGCGGCACAGCTGGTTGGCCGAGCAGGTGTCGATCGTGGCGGCCATCGAGCACTACACCGCGATCTTGGGTGAATGGATCCTCGACACCCCGCAACTCGACGCGTTCGGCGCCGACCCGGTGATGCTGGACCTGCTGCGCTGGCATGGCGCAGAAGAAGTCGAGCACAAAGCCGTCGCCTTCGACACGATGAAGCATCTGCGCGCCGGCTACTGGCGGCAGGTGCGCACCCAGCTGCTGGTGACACCGGCGATGTTGTGGCTGTTCGTCCGCGGCGTGCGGTTCATGTACTCGGTCGACCCTCACTTGCCGCCGGGAACCAAACCCCGCTGGCGCGACTACTTCCGTGCGGCGCGCCGGGGTTTGGTGCCCGGGCCGTTCGAGTTCCTGCGGGTCATCGCCGCGTACTACAAGCCGAGTTTCCATCCGTCCCAGCTGGGCGGTGTGGGACGTGCGGTGGAGTACCTGGCCCGCTCGCCCGCTGCTCGCGCGTCGTACTGAGCACTGATGGCGACCACGACCACCGTCACCGCGTCCGACGGCGTCACCCTCGCCGTGCACCGGTACGGCGAGATGGACCCCAAGCGCCCGACCATCCTGGCCGTCCACGGCTACCCCGATAACCACCACGTATGGGACGGCGTCGCGGCGAAACTGGTCGACCGGTACAACGTGGTGGCCTACGACGTACGTGGGGCCGGTGAGTCTTCAGAACCGGCAGATCGCGCGGGATACCGGTTCCCGCAACTGGTTTCGGACATCGGTGCGGTGATCGACAGCCTCGGGGTGGACGAGGTCCATCTGCTGGGCCACGACTGGGGCTCCATCCAGTGCTGGGCGGCGGTCACCGACGCCTCGGTCAGCCCCAAAATCGCGTCGTTCACGTCGATCTCAGGGCCGCACCTCAACTACGCGGGCAAGTTCCTGCGGTCACCGCGCACGCCGCGCGCGGTCGCCGACGTCGCCAAACAGATCCTGGCCTCCAGCTACATCTGGTTCTTCCTGTGCCCGGGCGCCCCGGAGCTCGCGATCCGGACCCGGGTGACCCAGAAAGTCTTCGCGGCGGTTGAGCGTATCGGCCGATCGAGCACCCGCAGCCAGCGTCATCCGACGTACCGGTCCATCCGTGACTACCTCAACGGGCTCAATCTGTACCGCGCCAACATGCCCGCGCCGATGCTGGCGCCGCCGCCGCAGCTCCCGCAGACGACGGTGCCGGTGCAGGTGCTGGTGGCCCGCCAGGACTATTTCGTGTCGCCGCCGCTTCAGCGGTTCACCGGCAGGATTCCCGCCGGCAGCAGGGTCGTCCCGATCGAAGGCGGGCACTGGGTGGTGACCTCGCGTCCCGACGTCATCGCCCGGCTCACCAGCGAGTGGGTCGACCGGGTCACCGAGGGCGCAGCTGGCGCGGGCGAGTCCGTCGTGCACAGCGGGCCGCGTGACATGAAGGGCAAACTCGCGCTGGTCACCGGCGCTGGTGCGGGAATCGGCCGGGCCACCGCGGTGGAGTTGGCCCGCCACGGCGCGCGCGCCGTCGTGATCGTCGACCGTGACCTGGCTGCGGCGGAAGAAACCGCGGAAGCCGTGCGGGCACTGGGCGCCGAGGCCGCGGTCTACCAGGCCGACGTCAGCGACGACACGGCGATGAATAATCTTGCCGCACAAGTCCTTAGCAAGCACGGCGTGGTCGACATCCTGGTGAACAACGCGGGCATCGGGATGGCGGGCCGGTTCTTGGAGACGACGCCGGAGCACTGGGACACCATCATCGCGGTCAATGTCCGCGGGGTGATTAACGGCTGCCGGGCGTTCGGCGCCCAGATGGTCGAGCGCGGCCAGGGCGGCACGATCATCAACGTGGCGTCGGCGGCGGCGTTTCTGCCCTCGAAATCCATGGTCGCCTACGGCACCACGAAGGCGGCGGTGCTGGCGCTGAGCGAATCACTGCGAGCCGACCTTGCCGACGAGGGCATCAGGGTGACCGCGGTTTGCCCCGGCTTCGTCAACACCAACATCGCCAAGAACACCGTCTACGCGGGGATGACGGCTGAGCAGCAGGAGCGGGCCCGGGAGAAGGCCGACGCCGCATATCGGCGCCGCAACTACACTCCCGAAGCCGTTGCCAAGGCGATCGTCAAGGCGATCAAGACCGGCCCACCCGTAGCGCCGATCGCCGCCGAGGCCAGGGTCGGCTACGCGCTGCGCCGAATCAGCCCGTCACTGCTTCGGGCATTCGCGCGCTTCGACATTCGACAGACCGCGGCGATCGCAAGCGCGGCGGAGCCGGGCGCAGCGGGTCGCCGCCCTACAACCTAGCGAGAGAGTACCTGTGCCACAGACTGTTTGGAACAGTAGACCCGCCGACCTCTACGGTCGGCGCAGGCGGGACCGAATCCTCACCGCGCTATATGGCGTGGGTGTCCTCTTCGGCGGCTTGGCGTCGGCATCGCGGTGGACGCCATCGCGGGTCGCGCCGGTGCAGCGCACCATCGCCGCGGTCGTCACCAAACGCGAACTGCTCTGCCCCGACGCGGTCGCGTTGACGCTCGCCGACCCCAACGGTGGCTTGCTGCCGTCCTGGACACCGGGCGCGCACATCGACGTCCGGCTGCCCTCTGGCCGCAAACGCCAGTATTCGCTGTGCGGGCCACCCGGGCGGCGCACCGACTACCGCATCGCCGTGCGCCGGATCGCCGACGGCGGCGGCGGGTCGGTCGAGATGCACGACACCTTCGACGTGGGCGACACGCTGGTGTTCGAAGGCCCGCGCAACGCGTTCTACCTCGTGACCGACGAGCAGGACGTGCTGTTTGTGATCGGCGGCATCGGGGTCACCCCGATCCTGCCCATGATCCAGCTGGCGCAGCAGCACGGAATCAATTGGCGCGCAGTCTATGCCGGTCGCAGCCGGGAGTACATGCCGCTGCTGGACGAGGTGGTGGCGGTGGCGCCGGACCGGGTCACCGTGTGGGCCGACGACGAGCGGGGCCGACTGCCCACCGCCGAGGACGTGCTCACCGACGCCGGGCCCACGACGGCGGTCTATGTCTGCGGGCCAAGCGGGATGCTCGAGTCGGTGCGGAGTGCGCGCGACGAACACGCCGACGCGCCGCTGCACTACGAGCGGTTCAGCCCGCCGCCGGTAGTCAACGGGATCCCCTTCGAGCTGGAACTCGCGCGCTCGCAACGCGTGCTGTCCGTGCCGTCGAACCGCTCGGCGCTGGCCGTCATGCTCGACCGTGACCCGGCGACCCCGTATTCGTGCCAGCAAGGGTTCTGCGGGACCTGCAAGGTCAAGGTGCTCGCCGGGGAGGTCGACCGCCGGGGCCGCGCCGCCGAGGGCGACGACGAGATGCTGGTGTGCGTGTCGCGGGCCAAAAGCGGCCGCGTCGTCATCGACGCCTGAGCGGCCTAGTCGGCTTCGTCTCCCCCGACGCCGCGGATAGACGCCAGCGTGGCCGCCAGCTCGTCGGGTTTGACCAGCACCTCGCGCGCTTTCGAGCCCTCGGACGGGCCGACGATCCCGCGGGTCTCCATCAGGTCCATCAGCCGACCGGCTTTGGCGAAACCGACGCGGAGTTTGCGCTGCAGCATCGAGGTCGAGCCGAACTGGCTGGACACCACCAGCTCGACCGCCTGCAGGAACACGTCCATGTCGTCGCCGATGTCGGGGTCGACGTCCTTGCGCTCGCCGGTGGGTTTGGCGGTGGTGACGCCCTCGGTGTACTCGGGCTCGGCCTGGTCCTTGCAGGCGGTGACTACCGCATGGATCTCCTGGTCGGTGATGTATGCGCCCTGCAGCCGGATCGGTTTGCCTGCGCCCATCGGCAGGAATAAGCCGTCACCCATGCCGATCAGCTTCTCCGCGCCGGCTTGGTCCAAGATCACCCGGCTGTCGGTGAGCGACGAAGTCGCGAACGCCAACCGCGACGGCACATTGGTCTTGATCAAGCCGGTGACCACATCGACTGACGGGCGCTGGGTGGCCAGCACCAGGTGGATACCGGCGGCGCGGGCCTTCTGGGTGATCCGCACGACGGCGTCCTCGACGTCGCGCGGCGCGGTCATCATCAGGTCGGCCAGTTCGTCGACGATCGCGACTACATACGGATAGGGCCGATATTCGCGTTGGCTGCCCAGGGGCGCGGTGATCTCACCGGAGCGCACCTTGTCGTTGAAGTCGTCGATGTGACGCACGCGGGAAGCCTGCATGTCCTGATAACGCTGCTCCATCTCGTCGACCAGCCACGCCAGCGCCGCGGCGGCCTTCTTGGGCTCGGTGATGATCGGGGTGATCAGATGCGGAATGCCTTCATACGGCGTCAGTTCCACCATCTTCGGGTCGATCAGGATCATCCGGACCTCTTCGGGCGTGGCCCGCGCCAGCAGCGACACCAACATGGAGTTGACGAAACTCGATTTGCCGGAGCCAGTAGAACCCGCGACCAGCAGGTGCGGCATCCTGGCCAGGTTCCACGAGATGTATTCGCCCTCAATGTCTTTGCCCAGTGCGATCACCAGCGGATGGTGGTCGCGCCGCGTCGACGGCGCGGTGAGGACGTCGGCCAGCCTCACCATTTCGCGGTCGGTGTTGGGCACTTCGATGCCCACGGCGGACTTGCCGGGGATCGGGGCCAGCATCCGCACGCTCTCAGTGGCCACCGCGTAGGCGATGTTGCGTTGCAGCGCAGTGATTTTCTCCACCTTGACGCCCGGCCCGAGCTCGACCTCGTAGCGGGTGACGGTGGGCCCCCGGGTGCAGCCGGTGACCGCCGCGTCGACTTTGAACTGTTGCAGCACCGACGTGATTGCCTCGACCATGCGGTCGTTGGCCGAACTGCGCCGTTTCGGCGGGTCACCTTTGACGAGCAGGTCCATTGACGGCAGCGTGTACGGGCCCTCGACCACCCGATCCAGCGGCAGGGTTTCGTGCTTGGGAGCCGCTTTGGCGGCGCGACGCCGGGTGCGGGCGGTGGGCTCGGGGATTGTGGGCGTGTCGTCCGGGGGAATCGGATCATCGCTTGGGAGCCACACCTGCGCTTCGTCGTCGCCGTCGTAGTCGTCGGAAAACGGCTCGGCCACAGCATCGTCGGCGTCGTCGTATTCAGCTTCGGGCAAGATTCGAGTGCCGAACATGTCCCGCAGTGTCTCGGGAACCTCGCGGATCGTGGTCCCGGTCAGCAACAGCACACCGAACAACGCGCCGATGAACAGCAGCGGCGCGGCAATCCACGCGGTCACGCCGTCCGACAGCGGCCCGCCGATCGCGAATCCGATGAAACCCGCCGCGTGCCGGCGTGCGTCGGGGCTCTGCGGAGAGCCGGCCCACAGATGCCACAGTCCGAGCACCGAGAGCCCGACCAGCGCAGCCCCGAGGACCAGCCGGGGCCGAACCTCCGGGTTGGGTTCAGTCCGCATCAGCGCTACCGCGGCCGCAACTGTGACCACGGGCAGCAGCACGACAGCTGAACCGATGAACAGCCGCAGCGCCGCGTCGACCCATGCCCCGACCGGCCGGGCGGCGTCGAACCATGAGCTCGCCGCGATCACGACCGCGACACCCAGCAGCATCAGCGCGATCCCGTCGCGGCGGTGGCCGGGGTCGATGTCGTGGGCGCGGCCCACCGAGCGCGCCGTGGTGCCGGCACCTCTGGCCACCATCAGCCAGCCGGCACGCACCGCATGGCCGCAGCGCAGCCCCGCGGTGACGAGCAGCGACCGATTGTGGCGTTTCTTCGCTCTTTTGCGGGGCGCGGCCGGCCGTGCCGGCCGGACACTACCCCGCGGCGCAGCCTTTGACCTGCTCGTTCGGCTGCCGGATCGGGCGGCGGTCCTACTGGGCATGACCGCAAGCCTAATCGCAAATGCACCATCGGCACCATAAGCCACACTGGTTACGGCCATCCGGGCAGCTGGCCTGCGCCTGCGCCTGGGTAGGGTGACAGCGGTCACGCTACAGCTGTCCCCGCTACTACCTCAGGAGGCCCCGCATGCCAGTCGTCGTCGTCGCCACCATGACCGTCAAACCGGAGTCGGTCGACACCGTTCGGGAGATACTGACCCGCGCCGTCAAGGACGTGCACGAGGAGCCGGGCTGTCAGCTCTACGCCCTGCACGAGTCGGGCGACACCTTCGTCTTCGTCGAACAGTGGGCCGACGCCGACGCGCTCAAGGCTCACAGCACGGCACCCGCGGTCACGACGATGTTCAAAGACGCCGGCGAGCACCTGGCTGGGGCGCCCGATATCAAGATGCTGCAACCCGTTGTCGCCGGCGACCCGTCCAAAGGACAACTGCGGCCCTGATGAGCCCGCGCCCTCTGGACGGAAAGGTCGCGTTCGTCACCGGTGCCGCGCGCGGCCAAGGCCGCGCACATGCGCTGCGGCTGGCCTCCGACGGCGCCGACATCATCGCCGTCGACCTGTGCGAGCAGATCCCGAGCGTGCCCTATCCGATGGCCAGGCCCGACGATCTGGCCCAGACCGTCAAGCTCGTCGAGGACACCGGCGCTCGCATCGTGGCGCGCCAAGGCGATGTCCGTGATCGCGACTCGCTGGCCGCCGCCGTGCAGGCCGGTCTGGAGGAGCTGGGGCGGCTGGACATCGTGGTGGCCAACGCCGGGATCGCGCCGATGCAGTCGGGCGCCGACGGCTGGCGCGACGTGATCGACGTCAACCTCACCGGTGTGCACAACACGGTCGAGGTGGCGATCCCGACGATGATCGAGCAAGGCGACGGCGGCTCGATTGTGCTGATCAGCTCGGCGGCTGGACTGGCCGGCATCGGCAGCGCCGATGCCGGCTCGATCGGCTACACCGCCGCCAAGCACGGCATGGTGGGCTTGATGCGGGTCTATGCCAACCTGCTTGCGCCGCACAGTATTCGGGTCAACTCGATACACCCGGCAGGCGTCGACACACCGATGATCAACAACGAGTTCACCCAAGCCTGGATGGCCCAGCTGCTCACTGAATCGGATTCGCCGCCGGACATGGGTAACGCTCTGCCGGTGCAGGTGATGCAACCCGAGGACATCGCCAACGCGGTGGCGTGGCTGGTCTCCGACCAGGCGCGCTATGTCACCGGCATCGCGATGCCGGTCGATGCGGGCTTTCTGAACAAGCGGTAGCCGTGGCTCGAAATCCTGCGGCCCAGACCGCTTTCGGCCCGATGGTGCTGGCAGCTGTCGAACGACACGAGCCACCCGGGCGGCGGCTGGTCGACGACGATCTGGCTGCCGCATTTTTGCCGGCAAGGGCTCGGTGGCTGGTGGCGGCGACTCGACCGGCGCTGGTGCGACGGTTGTTCATTGCCGGGATGGAGCGCGGCGGGCCCGGGCTGTGGGCCAACCTCGCGTGCCGTAAGCGCTACATCGTCGAGAAACTTGATGAAACACTCGAAACCATTGACGCGGTAGTAGTTTTAGGCGCCGGATTGGACACGCGGGCTTACCATTTGGCCCGGACCAGCCAGATGCCGATCTTCGAAGTCGACCAACGGGTGAACGTCGCCCGCAAAGCAGCGACCGTGCGCCGGGCACTTGGCGAGCAGCCGCGATCGGTTCGTTTGGTGGCGTTGGATTTCGAGCGTGACGACCTGCTCACCACGTTGGCCGAGTACGGCTATCGCATCGACTACCGCACCTTCTTCATCTGGGAAGGGGTGACCCAATATCTCACGGCCGACGCGGTGCGGGCGACGTTGGAAGGACTGCGGCCCGTGGCGCCTGGAAGCCGGCTGGTGTTCACGTACGTCCGGCGCGATTTCATCGACGGCGTCAATCGCTACGGCGCGAAGTCGTTGTATCGCAGGGTCAGACAACGACAGCAACTGTGGCACTTCGGGATCCAGCCAGAGGAAGTCGAAAAGTTTTTAGCCGACTTCGGCTGGCGGCTGATCGAGCAGGTCGGACCGGAGCAGTTGATCCAGCGCTACGTCAGGCCAGCGGCCCGCGATCTCACCGCATCTGAGATCGAATGGTCGGCATATGCCGAGAAGACGTAAAAGCCCCCGATTACAGGCTATTTCGGGTACCTTTGCGTCTGCTCGCCAGGCTAAATCTCCAGCACGGTTGGCACGATCATCGGCTGGCGCCGGTAGGTTTCGCCCACCCATTTACCGACGGTGCGCCGCACCGCCTGAGCGATCCGAATGGGGTCGGTGACGTTTTCTTGGGCGAGCAATTCCAGTTCGTCTTCGACCTTGCGCACCGCGGGCTCCAGTGCTTTGGGATCTTCGGAAAAACCGCGGGAATGCAGGTGTGGTGGCGCAGCGGCTCGACCGGTGCCACGGCGCACCACGACGGTCACCGCAACGAACCCCGACGAGAGAATCAGCCTTTCGCCCAACGTGATGTCGCCGACGTCGCCCATGATGAGCCCGTCGACGAACATCTTGCCGACGGGCACCGCTCCGGCGATGCGGGCCTGCCCGGCGATCAGGTCGACGCTGACGCCGTTCTCCGCCAACAGGATTGACTCCTGCGGCACTCCGGTACGGGCGGCGAGGCCGGCGTTGGCGCGCAACATCCGCCAGGTGCCGTGGACCGGCATGACGTTGCGCGGCCGCACGCCGTTGTAGAGGAACAGCAGCTCACCGGCATACGCGTGACCCGAAACATGCACGCGCGCTTGGGCATTGGTGACAACGCGGGCGCCGATCTTAGCGAGCTCGTCGATCACACCGTACACCGCCTCCTCGTTGCCCGGTATCAGCGACGACGACAACACGATGAGGTCGCCAGCGGTCAGCGTGATGCTGCGGTGCTCGCCGCGCGACATCCGCGCAAGCGCCGACATCGGCTCGCCCTGGGTGCCCGTCGTGATCAGCACCACCTGCTCAGGCCGCATGGTTTCGGCCACGCTGATGTCGATCAGATCGGAGTCGGCCACCCGCAGATAACCCAGGTCGCGGGCGATTCCCATGTTGCGCATCATCGAGCGGCCGACGAACGACACGCGGCGGCCCAACGCCACTGCGGCGTCGATGATCTGCTGCACCCGGTCCACGTTGGAGGCGAAGCACGCCACGATGACGCGGCCGTCGGCGCCCCGGATCAGCCGGTGCAGGGTCGGGCCGACCTCGCTTTCGGATGGCCCGACGCCGGGGATCTCGGCGTTGGTCGAGTCACACAGGAACAGGTCCACGCCGGCATCCCCGAGCCGCGACATGCCGGGCAGGTCGGTGGGGCGTCCGTCGAGTGGGAGCTGGTCGAGCTTGATGTCGCCGGTGTGCAGCACGGTGCCGGCCCCGGTATGCACCGCAATGGCCAGCGAGTCGGGGATGGAGTGGTTGACGGCGAAGTATTCGCACTCGAACACCCCGTGCGTGGTGCGCTGGCCCTCGCTGACCTCGCGGAACACCGGCTTGAGCTGGTGTTCGCGGCATTTCGCGGCCACCAGCGCCAAGGTGAACTTCGAGCCGACGACCGGGATGTCGGGTCGCAGCTTCAGCAGGAACGGGATCGCTCCGATGTGGTCCTCGTGCGCGTGGGTCAACACCAACGCCTCGACGTCGTCGAGCCTGTCTTCGATATGCCGCAGATCGGGCAGGATCAGGTCGACGCCGGGTTCGTCATGGGTGGGGAACATCACCCCGCAGTCGATGATCAGCAGCCGGCCCAGATGCTCGAAAACCGTCATGTTGCGGCCGATTTCGCTGATGCCGCCGAGCGCGGTGACCCGCAGCCCGCCAGGGGCCAGAGGACCTGGCGGGGCGAGCTCTTCGTTCACCTGCGGCTCACCTGTGGCTCACCGCAGCACTGAGGCCGCGCGCATGTCGGCGGCCAACTGGTCCACCTGCTGCGGGGTCGCCGGCATCTGGGGTAGCCGCGGCTCGCCGACGTCGATGCCTTGCAGCCGCAGGCCCGCCTTGCTCATCGTCACCCCGCCCAGGCGGCTCATGGCGTCGCACAGCGGGCTGATCTCGACGTTGACCTTGCGGGCGGTGGCCACGTCGCCGGATTGGAACGCCGACAGCATCTCGCGCAGCTGAGCGGCGGCCAGGTGAGAGATGACGCTGATGAAGCCGGTGGCTCCCATGGCCAGCCAGGGCAGGTTCAGTGCGTCGTCGCCGGAATAGTAGGCCAGCCCGGTTTCGGCCATGAGCTGGCCGCCGCGGTGCAGATCGCCCTTGGCGTCTTTGACGCCGACGATGTTGGGGTGCGCCGCCAGTGTGCGCAGCGTGTCGGGATCGATGGGGATCACCGAGCGGGGCGGGATGTCGTAGAGCAGCACCGGCAGCTCGGTGGCATCGGCGACCGCGGTGAAGTGTGCGATCAGCCCGGACTGCGGAGGCTTCGAGTAGTACGGGGTGACGACAAGCAGGCCGTGTGCCCCCTCGGCCGCGCAGGCCTTGGCCATATGAACACTGTGCGCAGTGTCGTAGGTGCCGGCGCCGGCGACGACGCGGGCGCGGTCGCCGACCGCTTCCAGCACGGTGCGCAGCAGCGTGAGTTTCTCGTCGTCGGTCGTGGTCGGCGACTCGCCGGTGGTGCCGGATATCACAAAGCCGTCACACCCGGCGTCGACGAGGTGGTTGGCCAGTCGCGCTGCGGCGGCGGTGTCGAGTGAGCCGTCCGAGCTGAACGGCGTGACCATCGCGGTCAACAAAGTACCCAGGCGGGCGTGGACGTCGAATCCGCCGGTGCTCACGGTCCCCAGGCTACCTGCCCGGGTTCAAGCCTCCGTCGCTAACGGACTCGTCGCGACCTCGGTGCCGTCGGCCAGGGTGGTGATCTCGAAGTCGGCGAACACCGCCGGCGCGACGTCAACCAGCTGGCGCAGGCAGGCGATGGCCAGCCGCCGGATTTCCACATCGGCGTGCTCGCTGGCCCGCATGGCGATGAAATGCCGCCACGCGCGGTAGTTGCCAGTGACGACAATCCGGGTTTCCGTCGCATTGGGCAGCACCGCCCGGGCCGCCTGACGAGCCTGCTTGCGCCGCAAAACGGCGTTGGGCTGATCGACGAATTTCGCTTCGAGCCTGGCCAGCAGTTCGGTGTAGGTGGCACGGCTGGCGTCGGCCGCTGCGCTCAGGATCTCCTGCAGTTCCGCGTCGTCTCCCATTCCCGGCGGCACAACGATCTGCGAGTCGCGTTCCGGCACGTAGCGCTGCGAGAGCTGTGAGTACGAGAAATGCCGGTGCCGGATCAACTCGTGCGTACAGGACCGCGAGACGCCGGTGATGTAGAACGACACGCTGGCGTGCTCGAGCACCGAGAAATGCCCGACGTCGATGATGTGCTTGATGTAGGAGGCGTTGGTCGCAGTTCTCGGGTTCGGCTTAGACCAGCTCTGGTAGCAGGCCCGGCCGGCGAACTCGGTAAGCGCCGGCCCGCCGTCGGCGTCGGTACCCCACGGCACGTCGGGCGGCGCCACGAACTCGGTCTTGGCGATCAACTGCACCCGCAGCGGAGCGGTCTCGGCCACGGCGCTCACGATAACGGAAGCGGCCCGCCCTCACCGCCAGCGCGCCCACACGTAGGGCACCAGTGCCCGCAGGAACTCCAGGTCCGGGCCGGGCCGGGCGTGGGCGAAGGCCTGCTCGAAATATTCCTCGGCGACCAGCAGAATGCCCTCGGCGAATTCGCTGGCGAACGCGATGCTGCCGTAGCGGTCCATCAGCGCGCGCACTTCGCACACCAACTCGCTCGACCGCTCCGCTCGGGTGCGCCGCAGATAGTCGCGGACCATATCCCGGTCGCGGCCCTGCGCGGCGGACAGCAGGTGGATCAGCGGCAGCGTCCGCTTGCCCTCGTAGAGGTCACCGAGAATCTCCTTGCCGTAAAGCCGTTCGTCACCCACCAGGTTCAACAGGTCGTCACGGATCTGAAAGGCGGCGCCGAAATGGAAGCCGAATCGCACCAACGGGCCCAGTTCGGCGGTGCCGCGCGAGCCCACGATTGCTCCGACCCGCAGTGGATGGATGGTGGTGTACCAGCACGTCTTGTGCATGATCAGGTTCAGATAGTCCTCGGGCCCCAGATTCTCGATGTTGTCGAGGAGCCAGCCCACTTCGGTTGCCTGGCCCTCGAGGGTGCGCATCGCCATCGTGTCGAATTCAGCCCACACCAGCTCGGCCAGGTCGCGATCGAACCGACGGGTCGCCCGCCGCAACACTTGGCCGGCCACCACCGCCAACGCATCACCGGCGTTGAGTGCTGCAGCGATTCCGTGCGTTGCCGCCAAAGTTGGCCTGCCGCGGCGCATTTCGCTGCCGTCGGCGATGTCGTCGTGAACCAGGAATGCGTTGTGCAGCATCTCGATCGCCACAGCCGCGCCCAGCAGCTCGTCCGCGTCCGCTCCGAATGCGCGGCCGGCCGACAGGCACAGTGCGGGTCGCAACGCCTTGCCCGGCCGCGACGGATACGCGCGCATCGGTGCATATAGCCACTGGTTGGGTTCGCCGTCGGGCAGTGCGTCGAGCATCGATCGGCGCACCAGCTTGGCGACCTCGCGCAGGCGTTCATCGACCACGGATACCAGCGCGGCGCGCTCAGCGGTACTGGTCATGTGCTTGGCAGGCGGACGGTGAGTTGCACGGAAAGCCACAGATCGGGGTGACTGCTTGCCAGCACGGTGCCGCGATAGACGCCGGGCCGCGTCTGCGGTGCAACATCGATTCTGATCGTCACCCCACGGCTGGATCGTCGCGGCATTGGCACGACGGGGGTGTCGATAAGCACCGCGTCGGTGCCAATCACGTCACCGTCGTGGCTGAGCAGATCACTGCAGCGCAGCCGAACATCCGGCCGGTCTTCGGGTCCCCGGTTGTGCAGCCACACCTCGGCACTGGCAGCACCGCCCACCGGAGCCTCGAGGTTCAGGGCGCCCGTCGCGTCGGGCTTGTTGAGATCGAGCGTCACCGTTCCGCTGCCTTGTCGGGCGGCGAAAGGCATTGAGCCAAGCAGAAATTGGCCATAGAGCGACCACCACGCCCGAGTCAGCCGTTCCCATTCGGGCATCTCCGCCTGACCGTCGTCGGTGGCGTTCACCGCGCCGTTGGCTGCCTGTCGCTCTGGCGTCCCCACTGCTCGCACGAATCGGTCGACGATCCGGCTGGCGGCCCGAAAGCCTTCGGCCTGAATAGCGCTCAGCGCGCGGGCGTTTGCGGCAGGATCGAAAACCGAGGCCCACGGCAGATCGCTGATTGTTCCCTGGTCGCTGCTGTTGCGATTGCCGTCCATCTCGCGATCCACGCCGTGCTGCCCTTCGACGAATTGCCACCGGCTAATCCCGCATCTGGGTATGCTAGCTGCGCAGACGGCCCCAGGAGGAGCAATGGCGGCTCTGCCTTCCCTGATGGCGCTTTACGGTGCGCTGGATCCCGCGACATCCGAATTTGACAGCCGTGCCGTCGCCCACGCCGCCGGACGGTATTTGCCTATCACCGCCCGCAGCCCCGGCTGGTTCGGCAACCTCATGGAGAGGTTCGGCCGCCGCACCGAAGACGCGATTCCGGACCCCGAACGGGCGCTGGCCGACATCGTGCAGGGTGAGGATCGGCTGACTGTTCCGGAGCTGTCTCGGCTCGTTTACGTCATCGGAGCCCTTTGCCACACACCGCGATTCGAGGAGATGACTCTTCGACCCGAGTCTATGTTGGGGCGCGCACTTGCTCTGGCCGGCCCGGATTACGAAGAGGAAACCGGCGGGAACCTCGAGACCGGGGACGCCTTGCTGCGGCTTCTCTATGCCGAATTCGAGGCCGCCAGGGACTTCGACCGTGTGGTCCGCAGAGCCGTCGTGCAGGGCTTGCTGTCGGCTGACGTGGCTGCCGTGCCCCGCTGCATCCCCTCCACGCAGTGGGTCGACGGGTACGAGTGCGTGGTGATCGACACCAGCTTCGGGCGGTCGGACATATACCTGCAAAACCTCAAAGATGTGGTCGATCCGCTGAACTGGCACCGAAACTATCCGCACGCATTCTGTGAGATGGACCAGCAGGTTCCTGACCTGCTTCCCAACGGCTGGAGCCGGGTGCTGGAAACGGTCAGCCTGGACTGTCAGCACGGCTGGCCCCGCATGGTCACCCCGCTGAAGTACTACAAGAGCGACCCTGCTGGCGACCAGGCGGTCTTGCAGTATGACCTCGATAAGTCCGGGCTGCCGGAACCCGGTGACGGCTGGATCACGGTCGACCGGGGCTTCATCAAGATGTGGGCGACCGGCAACCCCGGGGTGTGGGTGCGCACGCGCAAGATCGTCCATATCAACGGTCTGTGGCCGGCCGCACAAGCGATGTTCGTCTGCCCAGCCGGATATGCGTCGCAGGCCGCGGAGATGATCTTCGGTAACGCCGCGAACCCACCGGCGGACACGGTGCCCTGGCAGCAGTCGCCGGCATCGGCTACAACGACGGCGTCCACCGGTACCGAACCGTCTACGGGACCGCAGAAGCCGACGACAGGCGGCTCCGTGGCGTCAACGACAACCCAAACGTGGATCGACTGCCTCAAGGACCTCGCCGACAAGAACCTGCAACTGTCCACCAAGTGGTGGAAAAACCAACTTACCGTTGACGATTTGGTCACCTACACCCAAGACGTGGGCGCAGAGATAGCAAGTGCGCCATGGCGACTCATCCAGGCACTCAGCCAACCGCCAGACGACGGCACGCCCGGCGGTGACGCATGACCGAACAGCCGTCCCAAAAGCCGCTCACCGTCGCGCAGGAAGTGCTGGATCAGATTGCGGCCACCGCAAAGGCGGCGGCCAAGGAGATCGACGCCGGAGCATACAATCTCGACGATCGCATCAAGGCGATGCACCGCCTGTGGGCTCTGTCGGTGCAGGGCTGGGCGGCGTGGGTTCAAGCCGCCGTATCGGGACCGGGCTTCAGCGTGAAATGGGATGCGGCACCGGCACCGTCGGAACCGATCCCGGTGGCAGCCGATCCGAAATACCGGCGCAATATCGAGGTCACCACGTCATTCACGCAGGTGGGTGATCCATCGACGGTGATCCCGAACAACCAGATCAAGTTCATCCCCCCGGTATTGGACGCGGGGGCCACGCAGTTCCAAATTGCTGTCATGAACCCGGACCTCAGCGGCAGGGCCTACACCGGCGAAGTCCGGCTCACCGCGATCACCCCGGCGGGCACCCCGCCGGGGCAGCAGATCCTGCCGATCCCCGACGTTGAACTGTGAACGGTCACACGCCCGCCCCGACCATCGACGAATTGCTTGACCGCGCAGTACAAGCGATCAACCGCGGCGACCGCGCCACCGCCAACGCGCTCGCCGGGCGGGTACTCGAAGTCGACGACAACAACCTCGACGCCGAGGAACTGCTGGCCACTCCTGCCGGCGGCGGAACGATCCGGCGGCTGACCATCATGTTCGCCGATCTGGTGGACTCAACCGCCCTGTCGACCCGGATCGAACCGGAGACCTACCGCACGGTCGTCGGGCGTTACCGCGACGAGGTGCTGCGCAACGTCAACCGCTACGACGGCCATATCGGTTCCACGAAGGGCGACGGGCTGCTGGCGGTGTTCGGCCATCCCACACCGCATGAAGACGATGTCGGACGAGCGGTACGGGCCGGCCTCGACATCACCAACGACGTGGCTGCGCTGAGTGAACGGGTTCGCCGGCGGTTCGGCTTCGATATCGATGTGCGGGTCGGCATCCACCGCGGTCTGGTCTATCTGGACACCGAGCAGGACGACGTCTACGGGCTCGGCGCCAATCTCGCGGCAAGGATATGCAGCCTGGCCCAGCCCGGCACTGTTGCGGTGTCCGATGCGGTCGCACGACTTGTCCGGGACAGCTTTCAGCTTGAAGCGCGAGAACCGCAGGCAGTCAAGGGAGTTGACGGCTTGGTTGGCCACTATCGTGCGGTTGCCGAACTCGACCCGACGAGGCATGCGCTTGGCCCGCTGGTCGGTCGCCAACGGGAGGTCGACTACCTGCGTGATGCCTGGTCCCAAGCTGTGGTCGGCACGTTGAGAAATCCGGGCGTGGTTTTCGTCGGTGAGGGCGGAATCGGCAAGAGTCGCTTGGCCGCAGCGGCCATCGAGATGGCTGTGGCGTCGCACGCTGTCGTGCTGGAGATGTTCGGTTCGCCGTTTCACACCGACACGGGTCTGCGCCCGGTGCGGAAACTGCTCGAACGACGATGCGGTATCGACGCCACATCCGATCCGGCCCAGCGGCTCGCGAAACTCGAAGCAGAAATCACACACGTTGGGCTGGATCCGACGGCGATGGTCCCGATGTTGGCGCCGGTGCTCGCCATACGGCCCGAGGCAGGTTATCGACCAGCCCTGGTCGAAGGCAGCAAGCTGCACAGCCAAATCGCCACCGCCGTCTACAACTACCTACTGGCGTGCATGGGCAACGGGGCCGCCCTTATGGTGATCGAAGATCTGCACTGGTTCGATCCCGACACCATAGAAGTAGTCCACCAACTAATCGGCGCGGACACCGGTCGCCTACTGGTCGTCGTCACCGGGCGCGAGCATGTTGCGTGGCCGGACAATGTGCGCATCTTCGATCTGCGACCGCTCACCGACGAGCAAGCCGATGAGCTGATCCTTGCTCTCGATCCCGCGATGACGTCGCATGCACGCGACGAGGTGCGGCACCGCTGCGACGGGATACCACTCTACATCGAAGAGGTCATGGCCAAAATCCTAGAACAGCAAGTGGATTCAGAGGTGACCCAGGTTCCCGACACCCTGTATGAGGCGCTGTTGGCACGGCTGCCCTCGAACAGGAACGCCGTCCTTGTCGCGCAGGCGGCTGCGATCGTCGGTGGTGTCGTCGATCGCGGCTTGCTGCTATCGATCGTCGATCTGGCCCAGGACGACCTGGACCAGGCGATTGGCGAACTCACCGTTAGCGGCGTGCTTCAACCGGTGCGCAATGACGTGTGGCGCTTCCGTCATGAACTTCTGCGGGAGGTAACCACCGAGTTGGTCCCGCCCAGCCTGCGTGGCCGGCTGCACGGCCGGGTCGGCGACGTGCTGGCGGCGGCGTCGACCACAGGCAATCCCGAATGGCGTTTGGTGGCCCACCATTACGAAGAGGCCAAGCGGTATGACGCCGCAGCGTCAGCTTACGAACATGCATCCGCTGTGGCCCGGCAGCGTGGCGCTCTCGGCGAGGCCCGTAGCTACCTTGCTCGAGCGGTGGAGAACATCGAGCGGTCGGCACCGGGCCCTGAACGCGACGAGCATGAAATCGCGTTACGACTGCAGCGCGGGTTTCTCGCATCGGTGGCACTGGGACATGCCAGCGCCGAGGCCGCCGCTGATTTCGAGCACTGCTTGCGGTTGATCGGCACGAGAGTCAGTCCTCAGCTATACGCGACGTTGAGTGCGCTGTGGAGCTACTACACCGCGCGCGGCGAGCTGCGGCGAGCGACAAAGCTGGCTGAGTCGCTACGGTCCAGGCTGGCCGACATGCCGCCGTGGGCCCGTGCGGTGAACAAGCTGTTGTTCGGCGGCCTGGCGTGGTTTCGCGGTGATTTCGCGGATGCCCGAGCTCTTAACGAAGCGTCTGCGACGATGGCCGGCGAGATGGGAGAGCCCCGAGTCGAGGATGCGTGGTTCTTGCCCAACGAGCCGTTCGCGACGATCTACACCTACCTTGCGGTGTCGCGGTTCATGGAAGGTGATTTGGCCGGAGCCGAAGCCGCATTCGGACAGACCCGTCGCCGCTGCGAAATATTGAGCTTCCCGCACGGCATGTTCAGCCTGGCCTATGGAAAGTCGCTGGAGACCTGGCTGCGCATCGAGGCGGGCCAACTGGACCGTGCCGCTGAGCTTGTCGCAGAACTCGCCGAATTGGGCAAGCAGCACGGCTTCGACGAATGGATGATGGTGGCCGCGACGCAGGACGCCACCGTACGGTCGGTCGCTGCGCTGGCGAGCGACGAGCCCGACCCCGCGATGCTGCAGGCGCTTATCGAAACCATGACCGCGGTCGTGCAGACCTGGCGGGCCTACGACCTGAAGGTTTTTCTGATGTGCTACGACGCGGTCTTGGCACGGCTGCTCAGCGCCGCGGGCCGGCAGGACGCCGCCCGTGACCGAGTTCGGATTGCGTTGGAGCTGGCCGACGAGACCGAAATGCATTTCTACGACTCAGAACTGCTGCGGGTGCAAGCCCACACATCCGACGACCCGCAGGTATGCCATTCAGGCCTTCGCGAGGCCGTCGAACTGGCGCGTGTGCAGGGTGCGGTGATCTTCGAATTGCGGGCGGCCGCAGACGACTTCGAGCTTGTCGGGGAATCTGCGCGCGCCGCTTTGGCCGACGCGGTCGGCCGCTTCCCGCCCGAGCAGTCCTGGCCCGAGCTGACACGCGCACGGGCGCTGCTCGGGTGAGCCGGCCCGGGGGTCGGGTGGCCATCCTCGGCGCAGGTATGGCCGGATTGAGCGCCGCCTGGCGGCTCAGCGAGCCGGGCTGGCGGGACCGGTTCGATTCGATCACCGTCTATCAGCGGGGCTGGCGACTGGGCGGCAAGGCAGCGTCGAGTCGGGGCGAACACGGGCGGATCGAAGAACACGGCCTGCATGTGTGGCTGGGCTCCTACGAGAACGCGTTCTGGCTGCTTCGGCAGTGCTACGCCGAACTCGACAGGGCCGCAACCGATCCGCAGGCACCGATCCGCACCTGGGACCAGGCCATTGTCGCGTCCGACAATCTCGGCCTGGCCGACCGAGCACAGGACGACTGGTCGGTCTGGCTCGGCCGGTTCGCCCGCAACCGCGAACTGCCGGGCGAACCTGAGGGCACCGGCCGGGAACTCACGGTTGTCGGGTTTCTTCGCCGGGCACTTCAGCTGGTACTCGATTTCACCGACTCGATGGGTGAGCCAGCCGCAGTCGGTCTTGTGCTCTCCACGTCACCCGATCCGCCGGCGCATATCCGGTCGGTCGAGGTGGTGCGCCGCGGCGCGACGGCTGTACTGGCGGCGCTGGCCGATCCACCGCCAAGACGCGCTGAAAGCGGCCTCGTAGACCGGATTCTCAACGCGATTCGGGTCGCTCTCGACTACGACCATCGCCCCGACCACAAGCGGGCGTGGCTGCTGCTGTCGCTGTTGACGGCCACGGTCCGCGGGCTGATCGCCGACAACTTGGTCACCGACCCGCGCGGCTTTCGAGCGATCAACGACGAGGATTTCGGTGACTGGATCCTTCGTCATGGCGCTCACCCCGACGTGCTCGAATTCCCGTTGGTGCGTGGGCTTTACGACATGGTGTTCGGCTACCGCGACGGTGACCGGAGCCGGCGCGCGTTCGCTGCGGGGCTGGCCGTGCTGTGGACGGGCAACTTGCTGTTCCAATACAAGGGCGCGCTGTTTTGGAAGATGACGGCCGGAATGGGCGACGTCGTGATCGCCCCCTTGTATCAGGTGCTGCGACGTCGGGGTGTCACGTTCGAGTTTTTCCATCGCGTCGATGCCTTGCACCTCGATGCCGCGAATCAGGCCATCGACGCGATCACAATGGGACGACAGCTGCGCCTCGCCGATGGGGTCGACCATTACGAACCGCTCGTCATGGTGCGCGGCCTTCCGGTCTTCCCGAATGCGCCGGTGGCTGGTCAACTGAATCGAGACGCCGAAACCTCTTGGCTGGAATCGCATTTCGACAAGCGCGACGACGCCGAAACACGGGTGCTGCGCAGGGGCACCGACTTCGACCATGTTGTGCTCGCGGTGTCGCTGGGCATGATGGATGTCGTGGCCGGTGAACTCATCGCGGATCGACCCGAGTGGCGGGAGATGACAACGAAGGTCCGCACCGTCGCCACTCAGGCATTTCAGATTTGGCTGCGCCCAGACGAGGCCACGTTAGGGTGGCGCCATCCGGGAGTGACCACAAGCGGCTATGTGGCCCCGTTCGATACCTGGGCGTCGATGCCGCAGACGTTGTGGGCAGAGGACTGGCCCGACGACGACCGGCCGGGTGCTGTCGCCTATTTCTGCGGCGCGTTGCGGACGCCGCCGAACACAACCGAAGACAACCTCGAGTACGTCCGCCGCTGCGAAAGTCAGGTGAGCGCCGACGCCGTCAGATATCTCGACAACCACCTACGGCTCTACTTCCCCCGTGCAAGCACCGAGCGTGGTTTCGCTTGGCACCTGCTGGCCGGCGTCGACGGGCGGCGTGGCGCCGATGCGTTGGCAACACAGCATGTGAGCGTGAACATCGACCCGTCGGATCGCTACGTCCAGTCGGTGCCGGGAAGTGATCGGTACCGCCTGCGCCCAGACGAAAGCGGTTACGACAACTTAGTTTTGGCGGGCGATTGGACCGATTGCGGGATGAACGCCGGCTGCATCGAGGCCGCTGTGATGTCGGGCTTTCAAGCGGCGAACGCCCTATTGGGCCGTCACCGCTACCACCGGATACGGGGCTTCTACATTCCGTGAATTGTCATGCCGGCACCATAGGCAGGGTTAACCGGAAGGCCGCCCCGCAGGGCTGCGGAAGGCATTCCAACGTGCCGTGGTGCGCTTGCGCCAGTGCTCGGGCGATCGGCAGGCCGAGGCCGGCCCCGCCGGAGTCGCGGTCCCGCGAGTCGTCAAGGCGAACCAATCGGTCGAAGACCCGCTCGCGGTCAGCCTGCGGAATGCCCGGGCCAGAGTCGATGACCGTCACCACAGCGTTTTGATCGCGGGTTTCGAGGCACACCGTGATGTCGCCGCCAGGCGGGGTATATCGACGAGCGTTGTCCAACAGGTTGGACAGGATCTGCGCGATTCGGCTGGGATCCGCACGGATGGGCAGCTGGTCGTCGTCGCCGACCAGCCGCACGCTCAGGCTCGGGGCCAGCATCGCGGCTCGGTCCACCTCGGCGGCGACAATGTCAACGAGGTCAACCTGCTCGTTGGGCAGCAAAACCCCCGCATCGATGCTGGCGATGTCGAGCAGGTCGGAGACTAACCTGGTGGCGCGACGAGTTTCACGGGCCAGCAGTGCGGTGTATCGGCGTCGCCGAGCGCTCGTAGCGTCGTCGGCGTCGCTGGTTGCTTCGGTGCTGGCAGTGAGTTGTTGTGCCACCGCCTGGATGCCGGCCACCGGGCTCCGTAACTCATGCGCCGCGTCAGAGAGGAACTGCCGAGTCTTCGCTTCGGCTCGCTGAGCGGTCTCGGCGGCCTGCCGGGCGTTGGTCTCGGCGTCCTCAAGCGCGTCGAGCATGTTGTCGAAAGCGGCAGCTGCGTGGCCGAGCTCGGTTTTCGGCCGGTCCGGCCGGAGTCGGCGCCCCCGGTCACCGTAGGTGATCCGCTGGGCTGTTGAGGTAATCCGCTGGAGGGGGGCCAGCGCGCGTCCAACCGCGAACCTGACCAGCACGGCGACCACTACCAATGTGACTGCGCCGCCGACGAGTAAGTCGCGCCGCAGCTTGGCCTGGCGGGCATGGATCCCGGTCGTGTTCGCCACCATGGTGAGTTTCGAACCATCACGCAGAACGCGCGTCACCGTCTTGGTGGTCCGCTCGTGGCGGGACGCCGGTGGCGGTGGTCCCTTCGGCGGCACCGGCGGTGGCGCGTCGGGTACGAGCGTGCGGTCACCGTAGCTGGTGCCGTTTCGGTCGATCACCTGCACCCGGATTTGGCGTCCTTGCAGCTGGGTGACGATCTCGGCCGGCCCGACCTTGGCCTTGACGAGATTTGCGGCGCGGACGATGCCATCGTCCAGCCGGGCCTCGAGGTCACGGTTGAGCTGCACGCCGACCACCTCGTCGATAGTCACGCCGAGCACGACCAGCAAGACCGCGATCACACCGACCGTCGCCACCGTCACACGTCGGCGCAGCGACGGAGTCGGTGTGGTCGTGGCGGTCATGGATGACATGCCGACAACTGGTAGCCGATTCCCCGGACCGTGTGCAGCATCCGAGACCCGTGTGCCTCCAGCTTGCGACGCAGCGCGCTGATATAGACCTCGACGAGGTTGGCGTCGTATGCGTCGTATCCCCATACTGCCGCCAGGATTTGATCCTTGCTCACGGTCCGGCCCCGCTGTTCGACGAGGTAAGTGAGCAGCTTGAACTCGGTGCCGGTGAGATCCAGTACTGCACCGCAACGACTGACCACGCCGGCTTCCACATCCAACACAAGGTCACCGACCTGCATGGCCGACGGCACTCGTCCTCGCCGCCGCAGCACTGCGCCCACTCGCGAGACCAACTCGGCCACGTCGAACGGTTTGACCACGTAGTCATCAGCGCCGGCGTCTAGCCCACGTACGCGGTCATGAAGCGCGTCTTTGGCGGTGAGCAACACGATGCCGGTGTCACCGTAGCCGCGGACCACGTCGATGAGGGCGAAACCGTCTCGGCCGGGCAGCATCACGTCAAGCACCACCAAATCGGGACGAAACGCGGCCAGCACGTCCTCCAGCCCACGACCGTCCGTCCGTCCACCGCTGACATATCCGGCGTCGGCAAGCGCCTCGACGACCATCTCGCGGATGGCGCCGTAGTCCTCCACCACCAGCACCCTGGGCGGGCTTGTGTCCGAGTGATGCCGTGGGGCTTTCTGCACACCGCTATTGTGACCGCTTTCCTGAAAGGAGCCTGAGCAAAACGCGCCGTTCAGCCCTGTTTTCAGCTGCGCTTCAGCTTTGCCTCGGACCCTCTGCGTCTAACCGACCACCACAATCCCGGCGTGGGGTCTTCGCCGCATCTGAAGAGGAGGGAAAGCACATGTCATTCCTGACCATACAACCGGAAATGCTGACCGCTGCGGCCGGCGACTTGGACGGTATCGGCTCGGCGATGGCAGCCGCAAACACGGCAGCGGCAGCCCCGACCACTGGGCTGATTCCCGCCGCCGCCGACGAGGTGTCGGCGCTGACCGCAGCGCAGTTCGCTGCGCAGGGCGAGGTGTATCAGGCGGTCAGCGCCCAGGCCGCGGCAATTCATCAACAGTTCGTGACGACCATGACGGCCGCCGCCGCGTCGTATGCCGCCACTGAGGCTGCCAACGCGGTCGCGGCAGGGTGAAACCTGGAGGTGAGCAATGGATTTCGGAATGCTGCCACCAGAGATCAACTCCGCCCGAATGTACGCCGGTGCGGGATCGGGCCCGTTGTTGACCGCCGCGGCCGCCTGGGACGCGCTGGCCGTTGAATTGCACTCCACTGCCGCTTCCTATAGCTCAAGGATCGCGGCGCTCACAGCGGACTCGTGGTCGGGTCCGGCGTCGGCATCGATGACCGCAGCAGCCGCACCGTTTGTGGGATGGATGAGCACCACCGCCACCCAGGCCGAGCAGACGGCTAACCAGGCGCGCGCAGCCGCAGCCGCCTATGAGGCGGCGTTTGCGCTGACGGTGCCACCGCCGGTGATCGCGGCCAACCGCAGTTTGTTGATGACGCTGACCGCGACGAATTTCCTGGGGCAGAACACCCCGGCGATTGCGGCCACCGAAGCCCAGTACGGCGAGATGTGGGCACAGGATGCCGCCGCCATGTATGGCTATGCGGCCTCGTCGGCAACCGCCTCGACGATGAATCCCTTTGCACCGCCGCCACAAACCACCAACGCGGGCGGACTGGCCGGTCAGGACGCGGTGGTCGCCCAAGCCACCGGCACATCCGCCGCTACGAGCACGCAGATGACACTGGCCCAGACGATGTCGACGGTGCCGGCGACGCTGCAGGGGCTCAGCTCCCCCCTCTCGTCGACGTCGTCCTCACCGTCTACGCCCTCCACGGAGCTCACGTCGTCGATGAACAACCTGAAGAGCTTCATGTCGCCTATGCAGCAGCTGGCGATGATGCCGATGCGCGGCATGTCGATGATGAACTCGTTCAAGTCTCTGATGTCGACGAGCGGGGGTGCCGCCAAGGCAGCTCCGGCGGCGGCATCGGCTCTGAAGCGCGGGCCCAGTTCGTGGGCCGGTGCTTTGGGCTCGGCCGGCACGGCGGCCCCGGGTATCGGCGGGACCGGCGGAGCAGTGTCGGCGGGGGTAGGCCGGGCGACATCGATCGGTCCGCTGTCGGTTCCGCGGGCATGGTCGGCGGCGGCCCCGGCGATCAACCCTGTCGGCACCGGTTTTCCGAACACCGGCCTTGGCTCCGTCCAAGGGGTTTCGGTACTACCCATGACGCCGCTGAAGACTGTGGGCGGGCAGGACACGCCGACCCTGGACGACCTGCCGGAGAAGCTCCAGAGCCTGCTAGCGGGTTTCCCCGGGCACGGCGGGACCGGTTCTGGTCCTCGATACGGGTTCCGTCCCGCTGTGATCGCCCACCCGCCGGCCGCCGGATAAACAGAAGGGAGAACCATTCAGGCCGTTTCACATTGGCCACGTGTGGGGTGCATCGTATGCCGCCGATAGGCAGGCGCTGACCGAGATCATTCGTCGAAAGGAGGCAGTGAAATGACTACCCGATTCATGACCGACCCGAACGAGATGCGCTCGATGGCAGGTCGTTTCGATTTGCATGCTCAGACGGTGGAGGACGAGGCCCGCAAGATGTGGGCATCCTCGCAGAATATTGCCGGTGCCGGCTGGAGCGGGTCTGCGCAGGCCACCTCCTACGACACCATGGGTCAGATGAACCAGGCGTTTCGCAACATCGTCAACATGCTGCACGGTGTCCGTGACGGGCTGATCCGCGACGCCAACAACTACGAACAGCAAGAGCAGGCGTCCCAGCAGATTCTGAGCAGTTAACACATTGTTAGCCAAGCACTTTCACGTTAGGGGAAGACGATGACGATCAATTACCAGTTCGGCGATGTGGACGCCCATGGTGCCACCATTCGGGCGCAGGCCGCGGCGTTGGAGGCCGAGCATCAGGCGATCATCCGTGATGTGGTTGCGGCTGGGGACTTCTGGGGTGGCGCCGGATCGACGGCGTGCCAGGAGTTCATCACCCAGTTGGGCCGCAACTTCCAGGTGATCTACGAGCAGGCCAATGCTCACGGCCAGAAGGTGCAGACCGCCAGCAGCAACATGGCCAGCACCGACAGCGCTGTTGGCTCAAGCTGGGCCTAACGCTCAGCGATCGCGTGGCCCAATGTGGTTCACCCTGGTGACGATGCTGCGCGCAGCTCATTGGCCAGATCGCCACGGTCACCGACGGTGACGCCGCCCAAGCCAAGCCAGGAAGCCATCACCGTTAATTCACCGGCCAGTGCTGCGGCCACCTTCGACGGCGCGTGCTCCGGTTCGGCGAATGCACCGACGACGTGCAGGGTGTTCGCGGCACGGTCGGCCTTCAAGTCGACTCGCCCGACCAGCTTCCCGTCGAGCAGAAACGGCCACACGTAGTAGCCGTAGCGTCGCTGGGCCGCGGGCGTGTAAATCTCGATGCGGTAATGGAAGCCGAAGATCCGCTGCACCCGCGGCCGGAAAAAGACCAGCGGGTCAAAGGGGCACAACAACGCTGTTCCGCGATCACGCCGCGGGATCGGTTGTCGGGCATGAAGGTACGCAGGCGCCGACCAGCCGTCCACGTCGACGCGTTCCAGCTCGCCGTCGGCGACCAGCTTGGCGATCGCCGGCTTGACCTGGGCGGCGGACAGCCGGAAGTAGTCGCGGATGTCGGCCTCGGTGCCCAGCCCGAGAGCGCTGGCTGAGCGCAGGGTGAGTTCGCGGATTGCTTCGTCGTCGTCAATCTTTCGCGCCAATACGTCGGGCGGCAGCACCCGCTCGGTCAGGTCGTAGTGGCGGGCGAAGCCGACGCGGGTGGCTGTCGTGAGCACGCCGGCGGCGAAGAGCGCCTCGGCGACCCATTTGGTGTCGCTGCGGTTCCACCAGGGCCCTTTGGCGCGCGGCGACTCGGCGGCGAGGTGTGCTTCGATCTGTCCGGCGGTGCAGGGTCCGAGTTGCGCGACCGCGGCGACGATGTCGTCGGCAAGTCGTGGGTTGGCCTTGACGATGTGGGTGCCCCAGCGGCCGTGGCGGTACTGGCGCATCCGCCAGCGCATGAGCGGCCAGTCGTCGACGGCCATCAGCGCGGCCTCGTGTGCCCAATACTCCACCAGCAGCCGCGGACTGCGCGCGGAGTGGTCCCAGGCCGCGCGGTCGAGTACGTCGCGGTCGTAGGGCCCGAGCCGGCTGAACACCGGCGCATAGTGGGCGCGCACCACTACCGACACTGAATCCAGTTGCAGCACCTGGATTTTCGAGATCAGCCGCCGCAGATGGGCGCGGCTGATCCGGCTGCCAGGCACCCGTTCGCTAAACCCTTGGGCCGCAACGGCTATTCGGCGAGCCTGCGCCGCGGTCAACCTACGGTTTCGGACCAGCACGCCGCCGAGAATACCGATCGTTATCGGCTGCGATCAGCGGGCGTTACCCCGCGCTGGTTTTCTGCTCGAACGGCACGACGACACGGGTGCCCGACGAATCGTTTCGTTGCCGGTATGCCGACTCGAGCGTGGCCGGGACCGCTTCTACGTTGCGGTACACGTCCATCAGCTCCTCCAGGACCTTGATCCGTTGCAGATTCGCCTCGTCCGCCGCGCGCCGGGCCTGCTCACGGTAATCATCAGCCTCCCGCTTGGCGTCGGCGAGTAGCCGGTCGCGCTTTTCCGTAGCCTCCTGCCACGCGTCGTCAATCGCCGACTGTGCTTCAGCGCGCATCCGGGTCAGTTCCGCATCGAGATTTCCCCTGGCTTCAGCGCATTCGGCTTCTAGGGCGCTTCGTTGCGCTGCCATGTCCGCCAGCAGCTCGTCATGCTTTTGGCGCGCGGCCTCGGCCTCGGACTCAATTGCCGCGACCAGCGCCGCTACCTCTGCTTTTGCCTCTGCCTGCATCTGGGCAACCTCATCGACCGTATGCCGCACGATTTCCGCCATGCGATGCGCCATCGCGCGGGGAGATTGCGAGGTTTCGTTGAGTACGGCGATCTCTTTACGGAGCGCAGCTACTTCATCGCCGGATGCCTTCTGCTTGGCCCTTAGGCTCTCGACCTCGTCCAGCAGCGACTGCTGCTCGGTGGTCAACTCCTCGATATATGCCTCAACCGCCAGCGGATCGTAGCCCAAGAGGGAGCGCGGGAACGTGCGTGCGGGTCTGGCTCTCACTGCCGATTCCCCCTTCTGAAACCCCTGGTAGACACTCTAAAATCGACCCAAGCCGAGTATGTCACGGTTTGCCGGGTGCTGGTCGTAAACGCCGGTAGCTGTGGAACCGATATCGCAGCCCCGTGCGGCTGGTCAGCCACTCCCCCGTCGTGCCGATCCATGTCTCGTCGAGCACCGGCGCCAGCACGTCGCCGTCGTCGGGCACCAGATCGATCTCGACCTCCGTGACCTCACACCGGGTGGCCCGCGGCATCGCCAGCGCGTAGGTCTGTTGCCCGCCGATCACCCAGGTCTCCTCGTCGGTGAGGGCCTGCTCCAGGGTGCCAACCAGTTCTGCGCCGTCTGCCACATAGTCAGTTTCGCGGGTCAGTACGACATTTCTGCGGCCTGGCAGCGGCCGCACCGACGCGGGCAGCGACTCCCAGGTGAGCCTTCCCATCACCACGGTGTGGCCCATGGTCAGTTCCTTGAACCTGGCCTGATCCTCCGGCAGCTGCCAGGGGATTTTGCCGTCGCGCCCAATGATGCCCGACGTCGACTGAGCCCAAATTAAGCCCACGGTGCTCAACGGCGCCGCTCCTCCTCATCGTCCCCTCGCAGGCTGGGGACCCCCGCGCTCTGCATCGTCGCCGACGCGCGTCATACCGCGACGGGCGCTTTGATCGCCGGGTGCGGGTCGTAGTTCTTGATGACGATGTCGTCGTAGGTGTAGTCGAAGATCGAAGCGCGTTGCGCGAGAAGCAGTTCCGGATACGGCCGCGGGTCCCGGCTGAGCTGCAGGCGCACCTGCTCGACGTGGTTGTCGTAGATGTGGCAGTCGCCACCGGTCCAGATGAACTCGCCGACGTCGAGCCCGGCCTGTGCGGCCATCATGTGGGTGAGCAGCGCGTAGCTGGCGATGTTGAACGGCACGCCCAGGAACAGGTCGGCACTGCGCTGGTAGAGCTGGCAGCTCAGCCGCCCGTCGGCGACGTAGAACTGGAAGAGCACGTGACACGGCGCCAACGCCATCCGTGGAATCTCGCCGACGTTCCACGCGGAGACGATGATGCGCCGTGAATAGGGGTCGCTGCGCAGCAGTTCCAGCGCGTTGCTGATCTGGTCGATGTGATCGCCTGACGGGGTGGGCCAGGATCGCCACTGCACACCGTAGATCGGGCCAAGATCGCCTGTGGGAGAGGCCCATTCGTCCCAGATGGTGACCCCGTGTTCGTGTAGCCAGCCGATGTTGGAGTCGCCGCGCAGAAACCACAGCAGCTCGTTGATCACCGATTTCAGGTGCACCTTCTTGGTGGTGATGAGCGGGAAGCCGGCCGCCAGGTCATAACGCATCTGGTGGCCGAACAGGCTGCGGGTCCCGGTGCCGGTGCGGTCGGCTTTCGGCGTGCCCCGTTCCAGGACCAAGCGCAGCAGATCCTCGTAGGGCGTGGGGATGGGCACGCCCTTAAGCCTACGTTGGAGTCGAGGTAGTAGAACGGTAGCCATGCCGCACATCACCGACACCATCACCACCAACGACGGCACCTGCACCGTCCACCTGTTCACCCCCGAGGGCGAAGGCCCCTGGCCCGGAGTAGTCATGTACCCCGACGCCGGCGGGGTGCGTGACACCTTCTACCAGATGGCCGCCAAGCTGGCCGACTTCGGATACGCCGTGCTGCTGCCCGACGTCTACTACCGCCACGGCGACTGGCAGCCGTTCGACATGAAGACCGCCTTCAGCGATCCGGAGGAGCGCAAGCGGCTGATGTCGATGATCGGCAGCGTCACGCCCCTCAAGATGGACATCGACGCCGGTGCGTTCTTCGACTACCTCGCCGGCCGCGACGAGGTTCGCGGCGACCGGTTCGGTGTCTGCGGCTACTGCATGGGTGGCCGTACATCGCTGGTGGTGGCGGGTCGTCAGCCCAATCGAGTTGCGGCCGCGGCGTCCTTCCACGGGGGCGGCCTGGCGACCGATAGCCCGGACAGCCCGCATCTGCTGGCCGACCAGATCCAGGCGGCGGTGTACGTCGCCGGAGCCGAGAACGACGGCTCCTTCACGCCCGAGCAGGCCGAACAGCTCGACAAGGCGTTGACCGCCGCCGGCGTGGAGCACACGATCGAGACGTATCCCGCCGCGCATGGCTTCGCGGTTCCCGACAACCCACCGTATGACGAGGCCGCCGCCGAGCGGCATTGGGCGGCGTTGCGGGACTTCTTCGGCGCCAAGCTGTCCGGATAGTCGGCGCGCCGACCATGCACGTCGACGCGATGACGACGCCCAGACCGCTGGGCCAGATCGGTGACCTTGCCCGCCGAACGCAGTCGGCTGGCTTCTCCGGTCTGCTGTTTACCGAGACCGGCCGCACCGCCTATCTCAACGCCGCCGTGGCCTCGCAGGCCGCGCCCGGGCTGGAGTTGTCGACGGGTGTGGCGGTGGCGTTTCCGCGTAGTCCCTTCGTCACTGCGACCACGGCGTGGGAACTTGCCGAAGCAACTGGTGGGAAATTCCGGCTGGGTCTGGGGACACAGGTGCGCACTCACGTCGTGCGCCGCTACGGTGTGGCCTTCGATCGGCCCGGACCACGGCTGCGCGATTACGTGCTCGCGGTGAAGGCATGCTTCGCGGCGTTTCGGACCGGGAAGCTCGATCACCACGGCGAGTTCTACGACCTCGACTTCATTACTCCCCAGTGGAGCCCGGGACCCATCGACGCGCCCAACCCCAAAGTCGATGTCGCGGCGGTCAATCCGTGGATGCTCCGGATGGCGGGCGAAGTGGCTGACGGCGTGCATGTCCATCCGATTGCCGAGCCCGGCTACCTCAACCGGCATGCCGTGCCGGGCATCGCCGCAGGAGCGAAGAAGGCCGGGCGCCCCGCATCGGACATCGCCGTGATCGTGCCGGCGATGACGATCGTCGGCGACACCGACGAAGAGCGCGACAAGGAAAGAGAACAGGTGCGAGCCAGCCTGGCCTTCTATGGAAGCACGCCCAATTATGCGTTCATCTGGGACGAGGCCGGGTTCGAGGGCACGACCGCTCGGATTCGAGAGAAGCAGAAGGCCGGCGACTTCGCCGGCATGGCGGCCCAGATCACCGACAAGCACCTCGCCGTGTTCGCCACCGAATCGACGTGGGACGGCTTGGCCGACGCGCTGATCGACAAATACGCCGGCACCGCCACCCGGTTGGTGCTGTACAACGCGCTGACCGATGAGGATCGCGTCGAGCGGTATGGGGAGGTGGCCCGACGGATCAGCCGCCGATCAGCCGCTGCATGAATTCGGGGTAGCGCGCGCCCTGCACCGTGATCTGTGTTGCCGCGTCGTCGATTTCGCGGAGGTCGTCGGCGGTGAGCTCGACGTCGGCTGCCCCGATGTTCTCCTCCAGCCGCTCGAGGCGGCGGGTACCGGGAATGGGAACGATCCACGGTTGCTGCGCGAGCAGCCAGGCCAGCGCGATCTGTCCGGGTGTCGCGTGCTTGCGCGCCGCGATCGTTTCCAGTAGGTCAACCACGGCCTGGTTGGCGGCTCGGGCGTCGGTGGCGAACCGCGGAATGGCGTTGCGGATATCGGTGCGGTCGAATTCGGTTTCTGCGCCGATACTTCCGGTGAGGAAGCCTTTCCCGAGCGGGCTGTACGGCACGAAGCCGATGCCGAGTTCCGCACATGTGGGCAGCACTTCGGCCTCCGGCGCGCGCCACCAGATCGAATACTCGCTTTGCACTGCCGTGACCGGTTGGACCGCGTGGGCCCGCCGAATCATCTCGGCGGATGCTTCCGACATGCCGAAATGCTTGACCTTGCCGTCCCGGATCAACTCCTTGACCGTCCCGGCCACGTCCTCGATAGGTACTCGTGGGTCGACACGGTGCTGGTAGAGCAGATCGATGGTCTCCACGCGCAGCCGCTGCAGCGACGTGTCTGTGACCTGCCTGATGTTCTCTGGCCGGCTGTTGAGGCCCGCGATGCTACCGGTCGCCTCAAAGGCGAACCCGAATTTGGTGGCAATGACGACTTGACCCGCGAACGGCTCCAGGGCCTCCCCGACCAGTTCTTCGTTGTCTCCGTAAGCTTCGGCGGTATCGAAGAAGGTAACACCGCGCTCGACGGCTGCGCGGATCACCGCGATCATGTCGTCTCTGGGTCCCGACGGGCCGTAGCCGCGGCTCATTCCCATGCAGCCCAACCCGATGGCGGATACTTCGAGGCCGTCGCCGAGGATGCGCTTGTCGATGGTCAACTCCTGTCGTCGTGCGGCAGGTCGACCAGTTCGGCCAGCCAGGCGCGATGCCGATAGCCGGTGCCTAGCGCCAGCTGATCGCTTTTCGCCCGCTTCAGGTACAGATGCGCGGGGTATTCCCAGGTCATTCCGATGCCGCCGTGCAACTGAATGCATTCCTCGGCGGCATGCACCGCCACATCGCTGCAGTAGGTCTGCGCCATGGCCGCGGCGACGGCAGCGTCGAGATCGCTCCGCGCGCAGGTGTCGGCGGCGTAGCGGGCTGCCGCGGCAGCGGAGCTGACTTCCAGCCACAGATCGGCCATCCGATGCTTGATCGCCTGATATGACCCGATCGCACGGCCAAACTGCTTGCGCTGCTTGATGTAGTCGAGAGTGGTGTCGAAACACCACTGCGCGACGCCGAGCTGCTCGGAGGCCAGCAGCGCCGCACCAGTCTGCAGCGCCGCCTCGAGCGCCGCTTCCGCCGACCCTGTACCGGCCAGAGACGACGACGCCCCCGAAAACCGAACGTTCGCAAGGGGTCTGGTCATATCGAGCGCCAATATGGGCGACACCTCTACTCCCGCATCGGCGCACGAAACGGTGTGCAGTTCGAGTCCGTTAGGCCCTGTTGCCGGTACCACCAGCACGTCGGCTTCGGCTGCGCCCGCAACGCTGGTGACCTCTCCGGTCAGGCCGCCAGCACCTGTGCTGACGCCGGTTACCGAGTCGCCCGGCGCGGTGGACAGCGGCACTGCCAGCGCCGCGGTGACCTCACCGGTGGCCAGGCCCGTGAGGGTGTCGGTTTCGCCGGCCTGCAATAGCGCGACGGTCGCGAGTACCGCGCTGGACAAGTACGGCACCGAGGCTACGGCCCGGCCGATCTCCTCCAGCACCACGGCAGCCTCTCGAGCGCTCGCCCCGGCACCGCCCAGCTCGTCGGGCACCAACAATCCCGCTACCCCAAGGTCTGCGGCGAGCTCCTTCCACACACCCGAAAAATCCGGCGGCCCAGGGTCATACAAGCGCATCACTGCTTCCGGCGGGCACCGGTCGGCGAGTAGCTGGCGGACACTGTCGCGCAGCGCTTCCTCGGTGTCGGAGTACAGCAGGTCTGAGTTCATCGGTCCAGGTCCTTCCAGGCGACCTCTTTGTCGACGCGGTGTTCAGGCGGCAGGCCAAGAACCCGTTCGGCGATGGTGTTTCGCAGAATCTCCGACGTGCCACCCTCGATCGAATTGCCGCGCGCGCGTAGGTAGCGATATCCCGGCTCTCGCCCGGTCAGGTCGACCGTTTCCGGTCGGCGCATGGTCCAGTCGTCGTAGCGCAACCCGGCTTCCTTGTGCAGTTCCAGCTCGAATCCCGAAATCGCTTGCGCCAGACGGGCGAAAGCTATCTTCATTCCCGCGCCCTCGGGTCCGGGCTGCCCGGCGGCGAGTCGCTGGCGCAGCCGCTCACCCGTTAGCCGGGTGACCTCGGCTTCCACCCACAGTCGCATCAGGTCGTCGTGCATCGCGGAGTTGCGCAGCTGCGGTTCGTTACGCCAGGCTTCGGCGACCTTGCCGATCATTCCCCCTTCGCGGGGAACTCCGGGCCTGTTGCCGATGGCGACCCGCTCGTTGTTGAGGGTGGTGGTCGCGACCTTCCAGCCGCCGCCCACCGGGCCGAGCCGGTTGGCGTCGGGTACCCGGACGTCTGTGAGGAACACCTCGTTGAACTCGGCCTCGCCGGTAATCTGCCGCAGCGGCCGGATCTCGATGCCGGGGTCGGTCATGTCGCACAGGAAATACGTCAGCCCTTGGTGTTTGGGCACTGTCGGATCGGTGCGCGCGACAAGGATTGCCATCTGGGCGTGCTGCGCCATTGAGGTCCATACCTTCTGCCCGTTGACGATCCAGTCGTCACCGTCGCGCACGGCCCGGGTGGCCAGCCCCGCCAGGTCCGATCCGGCGCCCGGTTCGCTGAACAGCTGGCAGTAAAGGTGTTCGCCGGTGTAGAGCGGGCGCAGGAACGTTCGCTTCTGTTCGTCGGTTCCGAACGCAGCGATCGTCGGAGCCGCCATGCCCATTCCGATGATGTTTCGTCCCCCACCGGGCGGCGGCGCGCCCGCCGCGGCCAGTTGGCTTTCGACGCGGCGCTGGAACGTCCGCGGCAAGTCCAGTCCCCCGCAGCCGGGAGGGAAGTGCACCCATGCCAGCCCTGCGTCGAAACGTGCGCCGAGGAACTCCCGCGGATCGCTGGTCGCAGGGTCGTGTTGCTCGAGCAGTGTCCGCACCCGCGAGTCGAGGTCTTCGGCGATATCAGTGCTCATGTCGCTCTCCGTTCAGATTCCAGCGTCCTCGGCTACTTCGCGAGCCTTGCGGACCAACGCGTCGATTCGTTGCACAGTCGGCGTGCCCGCGGGGGCCTTGTTCTTGGGTTCGTCCATGGCGCGGCGCATCACGCCCTCGGCGATGATCGCAACCTTCCACAGCCCCAAGGCATGCCAATACTTCAATGTCTGCGCATCACGCCCGGTTTCGGCCAGATACACCGCTGTCATTTCGGCGCGGTCCGGGAACCCTTCGAGCGCAGCGGCGGCGAAGCTTCCGGCCCATTCGTCCTCTCCCGGTTCGGGCCAGTACGCCAGCAAGCTGCCCATGTCGGCCAACGGCTCACCGAGTGTGGACAGCTCCCAGTCCAAGACGCCAACCACTTCTCCGGTCGTGTGCGACGTAATGACGTTGCGCAGATGAAAGTCGCCGTGCACCAACGTCAGTTCCTGTCGCTGCGGCGCGGCGGCGATCAGCCGTCGGGTCAGCTCGTCGAGGTCGGGCAGCTCCCGGGTTTTCGACAGCTGCCATTGTCCGGCCCAGCGTTTGAGCTGACGCTGGGCGTAAGGTTTGTGGCTGGCCAGATCGGCCAGGCCGACTGCGTCGATGTCGACGGCGTGAATCTTGGCCAGAGTCTTCGCCATCGAGAGCCCGATTTGTCTGCGGCGCTGGGGAGTCAGCGATTCCGCTTTTTCCATCCGGTCGATCACCAGGCCGTCGACGTACTCCATCAACAGCAGCGGCACCTGGTTGGCGTCGCGGGTCAGCCCGTACACCTTCGGCGTCGGCACCGGCGTGTCCTGCAGCGCGGACAGAATCCGCGCCTCGCGCGCCACGTCGTGCGCCGACGCCAACAACTGTCCTAACGGCGGGCGGCGCAGCACCCACTCGCGGTTCTCGGCGTCGCGCACCAGGTAGGTCAGGTTCGACTGTCCCAGCCCGAGCCGCTCGAAGCTCAACGGGCCGGTGAACGCGATCCCGAGCTGTTCGAGCCAGTCGCCGATAGCCACTGGTTCGATGCCGAGGACCGCGCTAGTCACCAGAGCCGGTCCGGAACGCCTGCGCGTTGCCAAGGAGCTGGCCGCCGTCGATCACCATGGCCTCGCCGGTGATCCAGCTCGCGGCGTCGGAGACCAGGAACGCGACCGCGCCGGCAACGTCGACCGGATCGCCGACGCGGCCCAGCGGCGTGGTGGCCGCCAAAGCGTCTTCGTTGTTCTTCCACAGCGCCTCCGCGAGGCGGGTGCGCACCACCCCCGGGCAGATGGCGTTCACGCGGACTCGCGGTGAAAGCTCCAGCGCGAGTTGCTTTGTGACGTGGATCAGCGCGGCTTTCGTGGCGTTGTACATGCCCATGTACGGCGCAAAATGCATGCCGCCGATCGACGCCGTGTTGACGATGGCGCCGCCGTGCTCACCCATCCACGCCTTGACGGCCAGCGACGTCCACAACAGCGGCGCCCACAGATTGACGTCGAAAACCTTGGCGAAACGGCCGTGGTCCTGCTCGATCAGCGGACCGAAAGCCGGGTTGGTTCCCGCGTTGTTGACCAGGATGTCGATGCTGCCGAATCGTTCCAGTGCCAGGTCGATACAGCGTTGTGCCGCAGCTTCTTCGACGGCATGGGCCGCGACGCCGATAGCATTAGCGTCGACCTGTGCGGCGGCCGCGTCCGCATTCTCCTGCTTGCGTGACGTCAGCACCACATTGGCCCCGCCCTCGGCCAGTCGCTGCGCGACCGCCAGCCCGATCCCGCGCGAAGCACCGGTAACGATCGCGGTGCGGCCGGTGAAGTCTTCAGTGCTCATGTGCGCTGCTCCTCCTCATCGCTTCGCTCTGCATCGTCGACAGCGCGGTCATCGCGTGTCTCCTAACAGGCTGCGCTGGTAGCGGCGCATACCGCGCAGCCAGCGGTCATAGTCGGCGGCCTTTTGACGGTACATGTCCAGCACTTCCGGATGGGGAAGGATCAAAAACCGCTCCTCCTCGATGGCCGCCAGCACGCTGTAGGCGACGGCTTCCGGCTCCAGCACGGCACCTGCGGTGGTGACCGCGCGGGTGGCGAGATCGCCCAGCGGATCGCCCGACTGTTCGCCGGAGTAGAGCAGTTTGGTGTTCACCCCCATGGGACACAGACAGCTCACCTGGACTCCCTTGTCGCCGTAGGTGACGTTGAGCCACTCGGCGAAGCCGACCGCCGCGTGCTTGGTGACCGAGTAGGTGGCCGAGCCCAGTTGGGTAAGCAAGCCGGCCGCCGACGCGGTGCTGACGAAGTAGCCCTCGCCGCGCTCCGCCCAGCCGGGCACGAGCAATTGCGCGGCACGGATGTGTGCGCGCAGGTTGACGTCGAGGCTTCGGTCCCAATCGTTTTCGCTGACGTCGAGGCCGGCGGCGCCGGTGATGCCGGCGTTGGCGAAATACATATCGACGGGGCCGAATTCCGTTTCCGCGAGCTTGATCAGCCGCTGGATCTCGGCGGTGTCGGATACGTCGGCGCCCGTACTGACCGCGGCACCGGACCGCTGGGTGTTGACTTGTTCGGCGACCGCATCCGCGGCTTTGGCGTCCAGGTCGGCGACGACGACCCGCGCGCCTTCGCGCGCCAGTCTCGTGGCCAGTGCGCCCCCGATGCCGCCGCCACCGCCGGTGACGATGGCAATCTTCTGGTCGACTTTCACCGTTGAGTCCTTTCAGCGACGGGCTAACCGGGTGATCCACGCCCGGGAGTCGGCGGGATCGATGACGTCATCGAGTTCGAAGGTCGTGGCCGAGGTCAGCGCTTTGCCGTGCTGATAGGCCGCCTCGACCAGTTTCTCGAACAGCTGTTGCCGCTCGGCCGGGTCAGCGACGGCGGCCAGCTCCTTGCGGAAACCGAGCCGCACCGCGCCTTCCAGCCCCATTCCGCCGATCTCGCCGGTCGGCCAGGCAACGGTGAAGTCCGGCGCATGGAATGACCCGCCCGCCATGGCCATTGCACCCAGCCCATATCCCTTGCGCACGACGATCATTCCGAGCGGCACGGTCAGTCGCGCGCCAACGACGAACAGGCGGCCGAACCGCCGGACGGCTGCTTCCTTCTCCGCGTCGGGGCCCACCATGAATCCCGGTGTGTCGCACAGCGAGATGATCGGCAGACCCGATGATTGGCACAGGTTGAAAAAATCCGCGGTCTTGTCGGCGGCCTCGGCGTCGATGGCTCCGCCCAGATGGTGACTGCTGTTGGCTACCAACCCATATGCCACACCCTCGACCCGGACCAGCGCGGTCACCACGCCGACCCCGTAGTCGGGGCGCAGCTCGAGGACGGAGCCGACGTCCACGACTGATTCGATTACCCGGTGGACGTCGTAAGCACGCAGCCGATTCTCCGGCACCACATGGCGGGCGAGCCGCGGATCAGGGGCCTCCCAATCCCCAATGCTGCCTTGGAAATACGACAGGTACTGCTTCGCCAGCGACACCGCGTGCGCTTCATCATGGGCGACCAGGCTGACCACGCCGTTGCGTCGCTGCACGTCGATTGGGCCGATGTCCTCGGGCCGGTACACGCCAAGCCCACCACCTTCGATCATCGCCGGTCCGCCCATGCCGATGTTGGCGTCGGGGGTCGCGATGACCACGTCGCACACTCCGGCCAGCGCGGCGTTGCCGGCGAAGCAGCGCCCGGACACGATCGACACCAGCGGCACTTGGCCGTTCAGCGCAGCCAGCGTGCGGAAGGTCGGCACGTCGAGCCCGGCGATGTTGCCGAGGTCGGTGTCACCCGGGCGTCCTCCGCCGCCTTCGGCGAACAGCACCACCGGCACCCGCTTGCGTGCGGCCAGCTCCAAGACCCGATCGGTTTTGGCGTGGTTGCGCATGCCCTGCGTGCCCGCGAGCACCGTGTAGTCGTAGGAGAACACCACCGCCTCAGCCCCGCCGATGGTCGCAAGGCCTGCGACAAGCCCGTCGGCGGGCGTGTTGGCGATCAGGTCTTCTTCCGAGCGGCGGCTGCGCTGCGCGGCGATCGCGAGCGCGCCGTACTCGACGAAGCTGCCCGGGTCGACCAGATCGGCGATGTTCTCCCGCGCGGTGCGGCGGTTTTGTTTGTGCCGCTTGGTTACTGCCTCGGGTCGCGCTTCGTCGAGGGTGAGGAGGTGTCGGTGCCGCACCTCGTCGAGGTCGGCCCGTGGCCGGTCCAGGTCCTGTTCGGCGGCCGTGCTGGCGTCGGTATCCGCGCCGGTGCGACTGAATACCACCAACGGATCACCGGTTCCGACGACCTGCCCGGGCATCACGAGGTTACGAACAGTGCGGAGGGCGTCCGGCGCGGCGAGCGCGTGCTGCATCTTCATCGCCTCCAGCACCGCCACCGGCCCGCCCGCAGCAAATTCGGCGCCTTCGGGCGCGACCTCGATCACGGTGCCGGCCATCGGTGCGCGCAGCACTCCTTCACCCGGATACAGCTCGGGCGTGATAACTCGAATCTCCGATTGGCGGGCCATCGCGGTAGCTGCCAACTCGGGAAGCTTGGCGTCGAGAAAGCCTGTCGTGACAGCGCCGGATTGAATGTCGTTGGTGGACAGGATTTCTCGCAGCAGCGAGCTGTTGGTTCCGATGCCCTCGATGCTGAAGTCGGCCAGCGCTGTTCGCGCCTTGCGCAGGACCGCCGGAAACGACGTCCCGTGCACATGGGTGATCACTTTGGCCAGCAGTGAGTCGTAGCGCGGACTGGGAGTGAGCCCGGGCCGGCCGTAGGTGTCGACGCGCACCCCGGGGCCGCTGGGTGGCGTGAATGCGGTCAGGGTGCCCGCGGTCGGTATCACCGATCCGTCAGTGTCGATCGTCTCCATATTCACGCGGGTCTGGATCGCGATTCCCCGCGCCAACCCTGGCTCGCCCGTGACATCTGTGCCGTGAGCGGTGATTCCGGCGGGAAGACCCAGCTGCTCGAACGCGGCGCCGTCGGCGATGGCGAGTTGGGTCGCCACCAGGTCGATCCCCGTGACCTCTTCTGTGACGGTGTGCTCCACTTGGATTCGTGGATTGACTTCGAGGAACACGAAACGATCGCCGGCAACCAGGAATTCGACGGTGGCCAGCCCGCGGTAGTTGAGCTGGCCAAACAGCCGCGCTGCGTTTTCGTGGAGGGCGCGGCGCGTCTCGTCTGAAAGTGCTTGTGCAGGCGCGATTTCGACGAGCTTCTGGTAGCGCCGCTGGACGCTGCAGTCGCGGTCGCCGAGCGCGAGAGCATGCGGCCCGGTGGCGACGATCTGCACCTCGATGTGGCGTGCGTCGTCGAACAATGCCTCGGCGAAGACGGCGCGCTTGCCGAATCCGAGTTGCGCTTCGGCGGCGCAGTGGCGGTAGGCATCGTCGATCTGGTCTGCGCTGCGGACTACCCGAAGCCCACGGCCTCCACCACCGCCAAGCGCTTTGATCATGATCGCGCCGCCGTGTATGGCGAAAAACGCGTGAACGTCTTCGAGGCTGCTGGGCCCGTCGGTCGCGGCCAGCACCGGCACCCCCGCGTCGATCGCAGCGCGGCGGGCCGCGGACTTGTCACCGAACAGCTCGAGCAGGTCGGCATCGGGGCCGACAAACCGGTATCCCGCGGCGGCGCAGGCCCGCGCGAATGCGGCGTCCTCGCTGAGGAATCCGTAGCCTGGATGGATCATTGAGGCCCCGGACTTTTTGGCTGCCGCCAGGACCGCGGCATGATCCAAGTACGCGGCGGGGCCGGCGCCCGGCAAGCCGATCGCTTCGTCGGCCGCGTGCACATGCGGGCTGTCGGCGTCGTCCTCGGCGTATATCGCGGCGGTGTCGATGCCCAGTTCTATTGCGGTGCGGATGATTCGAAGTGCAATCTCGCCGCGGTTGGCGATCAGCAGCGTCATGTGGCTCCGTCACTCCATCAGTGTGGCGGCCAGCGTGCCGCCCAGCTCATAGGCCCGCTCACGCACCGCGGCGTCGATGCCGCCGACGACTTCCAGTACGTCGGCGGCTTTGGTCAGCGACAGTCCGGTGGCCACTTTTTCGACAGCCGTTGCGGCGCCGACGGTGTCGTTGTTGCCGTGCACCCACAGGCCGTACGGCCGGCCCGCGACGTGGTCGAGGCTCGGGTAGTAGACGGTGTCAAAGAAGTGCTTGAGCGCTCCCGACATGTACCCGAGGTTGGCAGTAGTCCCGAAAAGGTAGCCGTCGGCCTCGAGCATGTCCGGGACGGTGGCGGCCAGCGCCGGGCGGACCACCACGTCGACGCCTTCGATGTCCGGGTCGTTGGCGCCGGCGAGTACGGCCTCGAGCAGTTCACGCGTGGCGGGCGACGGCGTGTGGTGAACAACCAGAAGAGTTTTGCTCATCGTCCGCCCTGCAGCTGGACGGCCTTTTTCATGGCTTCGCGTGCGCGGCCGCGGTCACCGGCGTAGTCGTAGGCGCGGGCCAACCGGTACCAGCGCCGCCAGTCGTCCGGATTGTCTTGGATTTCGGCGCGGACGGTGTCGAACAAGACGTCGGCGGCCTGTCGGTCGATGCGGCCGGACGGCCGTCGTGGCAATGCGCTGACGTCGAGTTCCATTCCGTCGTCGGCAATGAGGCGGGCGAGTTTCTGGTGGGCGAACCCGGCGCGCAGGGTTGCGATCATGGCCCACAGGCCGATTGCCGGCAGAACCAGCAGCGCTACCCCGAGACCGATCGCGGCGCCTCGGCCGGAGCCGATCAAGACGACGGCGATCCGGGTGAGCAGCACAAGATACACCAGCAGCGCAGCGCACATGAACGCGATGAGCAGCTGGATGCGCAGGGCGCGTGGGGATTTCGTCATCGCAAGTTGAGCAAGGGCTCGATGCCGACCGTCAGGCCGGGACGTTCCTTGATGTGGCGCACCGCCAGCAGGACGCCGGGTACGAACGAGGTCCGGTCGAGGCTGTCGTGGCGGATGGTCAGCGTTTCGCCTGCCATGCCCAGTAGCACTTCCTGGTGGGCGACCAGTCCGGCCAACCGTACCGAGTGCACGGGGATTCCGTCGACCTCGGCTCCGCGGGCGCCAGGCAGGCTCGTGCTGGTGGCATCGGGGTTGGGCGGCAAGCCTTTTCGTGCTTCGGCGATGATTTGGGCGGTGCGCGTGGCGGTGCCCGACGGGGCGTCGGCCTTATGCGGGTGGTGCAGCTCGATAACCTCGACGGAGTCGTAGAACGGCGCCGCCTGCTTGGCGAAGTGCATGCACAGCACCGCCCCGATCGCGAAGTTCGGCGCGATCAGCGCGGCGGTGCCGGGTTTGGCGGCCAGCCATGAGCGCACTTGCTGGAGCCGCTCGTCGGTAAAGCCCGTGGTTCCGACGACCGCGTGAATTCCGTTGTCGATCAAGAACTCGAGGTTGTCCATGACGACGTCGGGGTGCGTGAAGTCGATGACCACCTCGGTGTGGCTGTCGGTGAACAAAGTGAGCGGATCACCGGCGTCGACTTCGGCGGATAGCGTCAGATCGTCGGCGGCCTGCACGGCCTGCACCATGGTCGAGCCGACTTTGCCTTTGGCTCCCAGCACGCCTACCCGCATAGGTGCAGCGTAGCCCGGTGACGATGCGGGTCGGGATGGTAGCGGGCCGCAGGCCTGGGGATAAACGCGGAACTGTGGACAAACCGACCAAAGGTGGCTTGGGCGGTGATCGATGTCGGGGGGCGCGGCTACTATCTCGAACATGAGTTCGACTTGCCTGGCTGCTCCGCCGGAGGTGACGGCCGCCTTAGAGGCGCTCGAGGCGGCGGTGGCCCGGGTTCGCGAGTTGAACTTCGACAACTACGAGCCCGCGGTGCGGCTGCGCGCCTTGGAGCGGCTGGAGACCTCACGGCGCCAACAAGCCGTGGCCAGCCATGACCTGATCGCGAGCCTGGCCAAAGAAGAGTTTGCCGATATCGGCGGGGTGCCCCACAAGGTCATCGCCGACTGGCTGCGCATCAGCTGCACCGAGGCCCGCCGACGCATCCACAACGCCGAACAGCTGGCCCCCCGCCGCACGCTCACCGGACAACCCCTGCCACCGCAGCTACCGGCCACCGCACACGCGTGGCGCACCGGAGTGCTCGATGAGCAGCATCTGCGCGTCATTCAAAGCTTCGTGCGCGACCTGCCCGAAATCACCCCGGCGACCACCGTCGAGCAGGCCGAGCGGTTCTTGGCCGAGCAGGCCGCCAACCTACGCCCCGACCAACTCGACAAGCTAGCCGACCGATACGCGGTCCTGATCAACCCCGACGGCAAATTCTCCGACACTGATCGGGCCCGCCAACGCGGCTTCACCTGGTGCGCGCAACGCCGCGACGGGATGAGCATCGGCAAACTCATAGCCTCCCCCGAACTGCGCGCCAACCTCGATGCCTGGCTGGCCCGGTTCGCCGCCCCCGGCATGTGCAACCCCGACGACGAAACCCCTTGCGTCAGCGGCCAACCCGAAGACGAGGCAGCGAGCAAGGATCGGCGCAGCCATGCCCAGCGTCAACACGACGCCCTCAACGCGCTCGTGCGGGGCCAGCTGGGCGACCCCAACCTCGGCGTGCACAACGGATTGCCGGTCACAGTGATCGTGTCCACCACGCTCAAGGAACTGAGCGCCGGCACCGGGCACGCAATCACCGGCGGCGGAACCCTGCTGCCGATGCGCGACCTGATCCGCATGGCCGCCCACGCCTACCACTATCTGGCCGTCTTCGACGACCACGATAGCCGCCCGCTATATCTGGGCCGCACCAAACGCATCGCCTCACCGGACCAGCGAGTGGTGTTGTACGCAAAAGATCGCGGCTGCACGGCACCCGGATGCGATGTGCCCGGCTACTGGTGCGAAGTCCACCACACCGAAGACTGGGCGCGCGGCGGGCACACCAACATCGACAAGCTCACCCTGGCCTGCCACCCCGACCACACCCTGGCCGAAAACGGCTGGCGCACCATCAAACTCGCCAACGGCCAAACCCAATGGATTCCCCCACCCCACCTCGACCACGGCCAACCCACAACCAACAACTACCACCACCCCGAACGCTACTTCGGGCGAGAAGAAGACGTGCAGGACGACCCATAGCGGTACTCAGCAGGGTCAGTGCGAAAGGTGATTCCCGAACCATGCCCTCAAAGGGCGAAACCGGCCGCGTGACGCGGTCACACGCCGGCCATTGAGCGGCCTCTAAGCACGAGTTCGACCCGATCTAATAACTCGCTTGGGTTTTCGTAGACGCCGTCTTTCCAGACCAAGAGTGCGTTGAGAAGGTTCATCGGTTGAACCGTCAGTCGCAGGCCGAGTACCACCGTCTTGCTGGTGTCACCGCCCACCTCCACCGAGCGGTAGGTGATTGCGACTTGCAACCACTGACCACTCACCGGCTGCGGGGTGAGCTTGGGCTCGACCGACTCGACCAGCTCACGGCGGATTTCGGTCAATTGACTACCGCGCTCGGCCAAACGGAAAATCAGGGTCGACGGGGTGATACGGAGAAGACATCGACGCCACATCCGAACGATGCCGTAGACGGTCAGCGGGGTCACACCCAAGATGATGATGCCGACCGGCCGTAGCCACCCCGGATTGCCGGGTGCGAACCCCGCCGCAACAGCGGCGACCCCCATGAGGGGAACCAGCACTAGCGCGCCGTACGCGTTGCCCTCAAACCAGGGAATGTAGCGGCAGATAATCTCGTTCCCGGAGCGGCTGACCGCGGCACGGAAAATTCGGCGCTGCCCGACGAGGATGATGCCGCCGGTCACAGCAATGCCGAGGCATAGGTACCAAGGCGACCCAATCAGCACATTGATGCCCGCCAACAGGCACAGGGCGCCGCCGAAGGCGTAACGGAGCACGGGCCTCCGACGGCTTTTCCTCCTGCCGCCGGCCATCAGTGATCATCTCGCGTTGCGATTACCGGGGCGCGTTGGTGACCGGACGGCGCTGGACCGGCCGCGGCACCCCTCCGGACGGTCAGCCGGACATGTGACCGGTCGACGGGTGAATCGTGTCGCGCGGTTACCGTCAGTTGCGCGATCAGCGTCTCATGGCCAGCCGTGATGATCCGGGACTGTGACGCGCTGTCGATGGTGCCGAGCTCATGAGTGATCTGCATTGCGAGTAATGCCTGAACCCCGACAGATTCACCGCCCGGGCTCATTTCGCGGCGTACCTCATGACATCCCGGCGCCGACTGCAACTGCTGCTCGGCCAGCATCGCGAACACTTCAGCGGGGTTCAGGGGAGCCTTCACGCGATGCATTGTCAACACCGCGTTGGCACAAAACACGTCGATGCACGGATCGTCGCGCCACGCCCACACTCGCACACCGGGGGCCGAATCAAAGGGCTCCCAGCCCGGCGGTACCCCCACCTCAACGATGAAACCGGCGAACTCGTCGACCGGTGAGACAGCGAGGCCATGCTTCTCTGTGTACTCATCGAATCGCATCGCCGTCGCCTTACCCGAGACTAAAGATCGACTCCACGCCGTGCACCGCAGTACCGACCGCATCCGCGACCGGATGCCACGCCGCTTCGACCCCCTTAGATGCCACGAAGGCGGCGACTGCTCCGGCACCGGCGCCGACCACCAGACCAACCGCGGTCCCTGCCCCGGGAAACGCCGAACCGATCAGCGCACCCGTCTCCGCGCCAGCCCACAGCCCGGCGGCGACACCTGCGCCCTCGCGGGTGACGGCCTCGGCCACCGAGTTTCCGTCATGGATGTCGGACATGACCGCGGGTACAGCGCTGGCCGCACCAACCACCCCGCCGATGCGCGAGAATCCCTTCAGTTCGAATCCGCCGACCTTTGGATTCTCAAACCACTTCAACAGGCCGGGATCAGCCTTACCGGGCCCCGTGCCAGGGGATTCGTTGATCGCCTTGAGCGTCGTCTGACGCACACCCTCGGCGGTACCACCGGCCACCGCACCCGCACCCCCGATCGCCACATCCCCCTTCGTCACGGCGAGCCCGGAACCCTCGCCGGGGTGGTCGGCCGTTGCCGGCGTCGGAGTTGACGGCAATCGCGCAGCGCCACCGTCGGCTCCAGCGCTTTGGGCCGTACCGTTCGCGGTCGGCTGCTCACCGGTCTGCTTGCGCGGCGGAGAGTTGGCGCCAGCGCCACCGTCGGTACCGAGCTCGCCGTCGCCGACGGCGGCGCGCATCGCGGTGGCAAGTTCGTGGTCGGTGGTGTGCGCCTTGACCTTCACCGTGTCGAGATCGGTTTGAAGCATCTGGCGCTGTAGCTCAGCTTCCTCCGGCCCACCGGTAACCTTCCATTCCTCGGTGATGGTGAAGCCCAGTGTCTTGGCGCTCTCATCGATCGCACTCATCATTGCCTTGCAGGTTTGTACGTCCGCCGAGGCCGTGCCCACCGCGGCGGCCACGTGCGTCGACTCGTGGCCGTCTTTGTCGATATCGGTGCGCAGCCTGCCCAGGCTGCTGTGAAACGCCGAACCCGCCTCGCCCTGCCACTCGGCAAGCAGCTGACCCGTCTGGCCCACGTTCTCCCCGAACACGCCCAGGGTCGTTGCCCGGTTGGTGGCGACCTGGAATACCTTCAGCACCGCGGCGGCGTCCCACCGACGCACGTCGTCGGGAGTCAGGTCGCTCACGGCTCGAGCGCCGAAAATTCCTGCGCGCTGTGTCCCTCGTTGGCGCTGAAGGCTGTCCCCGCCGTGGCCATGTGGTACGACAGCCCACCGACACGGCGCTTGTGCTCGGTGTGACGGGTCTCCCAGCGCGCCATCACTTCCGACAGCGCCTTAGCCGACTCGCCGATCCAGCCCGGCGCGGCATCAGCCAGCTGGTCCTCGTGAACGATGAAGGCAAGCGCGGCGTCGCCCACCGAGGCTTCCAGGTGGGTGCTGCCCGCCGCCACCGCCACCGGGTCGACGTTGACAAACTCCGCTGCCATCAGCTCACCTCCCACCATGACTACGGCGGATTGTAGCGATGTTGGTTATCGCCGGTGTACACGTGCGCTGCCGCTCAGCGCCTACCGCCTCACGTCGCGCAGGAGTGAGAGAACAGCAATACCGGCCACGAAATGAGTGCCGCCACTAAGGTCACCAATGCGTCGTGCCCCTGCTCGACCTGCGCTTGACGCAGTCCCTCATCGTGCGCGCCGGCGACGATCGCGCCGACCACCAGATAGGGGATCGCACCTAGCAAACCCATCTCGAGCAAGGCGCCGATACTGACTTGAGAGTTCACCAGGCGACGCAACATCGTGAGCAGATAGGGCGTCTGCCCGGGATGGGGGAGGTCGTGGTCGGGCGAACCGTGCATGGGCATCAGGAGTCCTCGCCGATTAGGTCAGGCAGACGCCGCCGAACGCGAGTGCCGGCCACAGCGCGATTGATCCGAATAGGGAGACCATCAGCCGCAGACCCTGCAGTTGTTCCAAGTAAGCGGTGTGGGTGCTGGCCCAGACAATGCCGACCGCGAGGTACGGCGCACCCAATAGCAGTGCGCCGCAGGCGAGTTCGACGACCGTGAGCTGAAAGTTCAACACGCGTTCGAGCAAGTTGAGCATGAACCCGCTTCCAGTTGAGCCAAGCTACAGACAGCCTTTACGTTAACGACCATTCTGAAGCCGCGGTCGACTTTCACATCCTCTAGATCGGCGCTCCCCCGCGTAGATGCTCGAAGATCAGTGATGTCTGGGTGCCCGCGACGTCGGCATCGGCATTGAGGTTCTCCACTACGAACGACCGCAGGTCTTCGGTGTCGCGGGCCGCGACGTGCAGGATGAAATCGTCGGGGCCGGCCAAGAAATAGACGTCCATCACCTGCGGCTTGCGCCGGATCTGCTGGATGAAGCTGCGGATCTTGCCGCGGGCATGGGATTGCAGGTTGACCGCGATCATCGCCTGCAACGGCAACCCAATGGCGACTGGATCCAGGTCGGTGTAAAACCCGCGGATCACACCGAGCTCCAGCAAACGTCGAACCCGGCCGTGACAGGTCGACGGGGCGAGACCCAGCTTCTCCGCGAGCGCGCTGTTGGTGATCCGGGCATCGGCGTGGAGCAGACTCAAGATTTTGCGGTCCACGGCATCGAGATCAACTGGCCGAATATCCTTCGCTGCCGCACCCCCAACGTGTGCTCGATCAGTCAAATCTGCAGGCATACGGGGCAGTCTAGAGAATTATCCACAGCAGGATTAGCGGAGCTGCCGAACTTTCTTCACAATTGAAGGAGGTCTTTTTCACCGAGCTCTGGCAAGGAGCGACCATGCGTGTCGGTATCCCGACCGAGACCAAGAACAACGAATTTCGGGTTGCCATCACCCCTGCCGGCGTCGCGGAACTCACGCGTCGCGGCCACGAGGTACTCATCCAGGCCGGTGCGGGCGAGGGCTCGGCCATCGCAGACACCGATTTCAAGGCAACAGGCGCGCAACTCGTGAGCAGTGCCGAGGAGGTATGGCCGGCTGCCGACCTGGTGCTCAAGGTCAAGGAGCCCACCCCCGTCGAGTACGCCCACATGCGGCGCGGTCAGACCTTGTTCACCTTCCTACACCTGGCGGCCTCGCGGTCATGCACCGAAGCGCTGCTGGCATCGGGAATCACGTCGATCGCCTACGAGACGGTACAAACCGCCGACGGCGAGCTGCCGCTCTTGGCGCCGATGAGCGAGATCGCCGGGCGGCTCTCCGCCCAAGTCGGCGCTTACCATTTGATGCGCACCCACGGCGGTCGCGGCCTGTTGATGGGTGGTGTTCCCGGCGTCGAGCCGGCCGATGTCGCGGTGATCGGCGGCGGCACCGCCGGCTACAACGCCGCACGGGTCGCCAGCGGCATGGGCGCCCACGTCACGGTCCTCGATATCAACATCGACAAATTGCGGAAAGTCGACGCTGCGTTCCGCGGCCAAGTCCGCACCCGATACTCCTCGGCCTACGATCTCGAAGACGTCGTCAAGCGCGCCGACCTGGTGATCGGAGCAGTCCTGGTGCCCGGCGCCAAAGCGCCAAAACTGGTGTCGAATCCCCTTGTCGCACAGATGAAATCCGGCGCGGTGCTGGTAGACATCGCCATCGACCAGGGTGGCTGCTTCGACGACTCACAGCCGACCACGCACGACAATCCGACCTTCGTGGTGCATGACGCGGTGTTCTACTGCGTCACGAACATGCCGGCTTCGGTGCCCAAGACGTCGACGTCTGCGCTGACCAACGCGACCATGCCGTATGTGCTCAAGCTCGCCGACCACGGCTGGCAAGCCGCATGCCAGTCCGATCCCGCACTGGCCAAAGGACTTTCGACGCATGACGGTGCACTGCTGTCCCGGCAGGTTGCCGCCGACCTGAATCTGGCATTCACCGATCCGGCGACAGCGCTCGGCTGATGTCACACGTCGCCGAGTGTTGCGACGATTTCCGCGGCCGGCCCGGAGCGGGCGGCCGCGAATCCCGTTCCAGCCCAAAGGTTCATCCCATGTGGGTCGTCAGCGGCGGCGGCAGCCTTGCGGATCGGCGACGTCATGTGGTTGACCTCTGGATAACCCAGCGGCGCGACGTCATCGAGCAGACGGGTGAAGTCATTTTCCAGTCCGCGCGCGTAGCGCCCCGAAAACGCCCGAGTCACCAGCGTTCTGCCGAATTGCGGGTTCTGAAGCGCGGTGCGATGCGCAGCGCTGGTGCCCGCTTCGTCACTCAACAGCAGCGCGGTGCCGACCTGCGCGGCGACCGCTCCCCTGTTCAGCACACCGGCGACGTCCTCGGCGGTACCCAGACCGCCCGCAGCGATGAGCGGAACATCGTGCGCGGCGCGGATTCGGCCCAGCAGTTCACCCAACGACTCGGTGCCCGGGCTCATGTCCGGCGCAAACGTGCCGCGGTGCCCACCGGCATCCGGACCCTGAACCACCAGGCCGTCCGCTCCGGCGGCCACGGCTATCCCGGCCTCATAGGTCGACGTCACGGTGACGAATAGCAAGATCCCCTGTGCGCCCAACCGCCGCAGCACATCCGGGGACGGGGCACCGAAGGTGAACGACACCACCTCAGGCCGGACCTCGGCGATCACGTCGAGCTTGTCCAGCCAGCCGTCGTCATCACCGAAACGGGGCTGACCGACCTCGACCTCGTAGTGCTCGGCGATCTCGTCGAGTTCGTCTGCGTAGCGGTCCAACTGCATGTAGTCGGCGACGCTGGGCTGCGGCACGAACAGGTTGACCCCAATCGGGCCCGTGGTGGCCGCGCGGGCTGCCGCGATGTCGTCGGCCAAGCGCTCCGCGGTCAGGTATCCGCCGGCAACGAAACCAAGGCCGCCGGCATTGGTCACCGCGGCCGCCAATGCCGGCGTCCCAGGACCGCCGGCCATCGGCGCCCCGACCACCGGTACGTCGAGATCCCAGAAGCCCAAGACCATGGGGTTACTGTACTATTGCTTGAAGCTGTTGGGGCACCGCTCGTTTCGAGTGATACGGTCCCAGAACCGCGACACCATAGGATTTGCGGAGTAGCCGGCGCGCGACCGCGTTGACCTCGTCGACGGTGACGTCGTCGAGCTCTTGCAACGTTCGTTCGATGCTGCGGTGCTCGCCGTAGTTCAGTTCGCTGCGGCCGATGCGGTTCATCCGCGAACCCGAATCCTCCAGGCCGAGCACCAACCCGCCGCGCAACGACCCCTTGGCTATCCGGCACTCGGCCTCGGTAATGCCGTCGCGTGCCACCGTATCCAGTACGTCGCACGTCACCCGCGCCACCTCACCGAATCGCTCGGGCAGGCAGGCGGCATATACCGACAGTGCTCCGCTGTCGGCAAAAATGTCCAGCGACGAGTAGACGGAATAGGCCAGCCCCCGGGTTTCGCGAACCTGTTGGAACAGCCGCGAACTCAAGCCGCCGCCGAGCGCGGTGTGCAACACCGACAGCGCCCAGCGATGCTGCCAATGCCGGCCCGGCGTGCGCACGCCCAGACACATATGGGTTTGTTCGGCGTCGCGGTTGGCCACGGCTAAGCGCGGGCGCCCGGTCACCCGGCTGGTGCCTTTGCGCGGCGCCACCGGCCGGCGCCCGCGGATCAACCGCGGTCCGAAATGTTCGCGCACCAACGCCACCACCTCGTCGTGGTCGACATTGCCGGCCACCGCGACCACCATCCGCTCGGGTGTGTAGCGGCGCAGATGAAACGAGTGCAGCTGAGCGCGCGTCATCGCCGACACCGATTGCACAGTGCCGATCACCGGTCGACCGACCGGGTGGTCACCGAACAAGGCACCCAAGAACAGATCGGCCAGAGTGTCCTCGGGATCGTCGTCGCGCATCGCGATTTCCTCAAGCACGACATCGCGTTCCAGCTCGACATCCTCGGCGGCGCAGCGGCCGTTGAGCACCACATCGGAAACCAGCTCGATCGCCAGCTCCAAGTCGCTGTCGAGCACATGCGCGTAATAGCAGGTGTGCTCCTTGGCGGTGAACGCGTTCAGCTCCCCGCCGACGGCGTCCATCTCCTGCGCGATGTCGACCGCCGTGCGAGTCGGCGTTGACTTGAACAACAAGTGCTCCAGGAAGTGAGCGGCCCCGGCGACGGTGGATCCCTCGTCACGCGAGCCGACACCGACCCACACACCGACCGACGCGGACCGCACCGCAGGCAGGTATTCGGTCACCACGCGCAGACCGCCGGGCAGTGTCGTGCGCCGTAGCGCGGTTGAAAGCTCGCCGCTCTGCTGGCCCCGGCGCAGGGCGCCCGCCTTAACTACTGGCCGTCGCGGCATCGGTTTCCGTCGGCGACGATGCGGGCCGGTCACCGGCCCGCTGAGGAGCCGACGCATCGGGAGAGGCGGCCCCCGAACTGGCAGCACGATCGGCGGATTCGTCGTCGCCGAGCGGGATCAACGAAATTTTGCCCCGCTTGTCGATGTCGGCGATCTCCACTCGCAGCTTGTCGCCCACGTTCAGGACGTCCTCGACCCGGGCGATGCGCTTGCCCTTGCCGAGCTTGGAGATATGCACCAGGCCGTCACGTCCAGGCAGCAACGACACGAACGCGCCGAAATCCGTTGTCTTGACCACGGTTCCGAGGAACCGCTCGCCGACCTTGGGCAGCTGCGGGTTGGCGATCGCGTTGATGCGCTCGATCGCGGCCTCCGCGGACGGCCCGTCGGTGGCACCGACATACACGGTGCCGTCGTCTTCGATGGAGATCTGCGCGCCGGTTTCCTCGGTGATCGCGTTGATGATCTTGCCCTTGGGCCCGATCACCTCGCCGATCTTGTCGACCGGCACCTTGATGGTGGTGACCCGCGGTGCGTACGGACTCATCTCGTCGGGTGAGTCGATGGCCTCGGCCATGACCTCCAAGATCGTCAAGCGGGCGTCGCGAGCCTGGGAAAGCGCACCGGCGAGCACCTGTGACGGAATCCCGTCGAGCTTGGTGTCCAGTTGCAACGCGGTGACGAAGTCGCGTGTGCCGGCGACCTTGAAATCCATGTCGCCGAACGCGTCTTCGGCGCCCAGGATGTCGGTCAGCGTGACGAAGCGGCGCTCGGTGCGGCCGTCAACCTCGACGTCGTCGGACACCAGGCCCATCGCGATGCCGGCCACCGGCGCCTTGAGCGGCACCCCGGCGTTGAGCAGCGCCAGCGTGGACGCGCACACCGACCCCATGGACGTCGAACCGTTGGAGCCCAACGCTTCCGAAACCTGGCGGATCGCGTACGGGAATTCCTCGACGCACGGCAGCACCGGGATCAACGCCCGCTCGGCCAGCGCACCATGCCCGATCTCACGCCGCTTGGGCGAGCCGATCCGGCCGGTCTCTCCGGTGGAGAACGGCGGGAAGTTGTAGTGGTGCATGTAGCGCTTGGTGGTTTCGGGTCCCAGCGAGTCGATCTGCTGGGCCATCTTGATCATGTCCAGCGTGGTGACGCCGAGAATCTGGGTCTCGCCGCGCTCGAACAGCGCGCTGCCGTGCGCCCGTGGCACCACCGAGACTTCAGCGGACAGCGCGCGGATGTCGGTGATGCCGCGGCCGTCGATGCGGAAATGGTCGGTCAAGATGCGTTGGCGCACAAGTTTTTTGGTGAGCGCCCGAAACGCAGCGCTGAGTTCTTTTTCCCGACCGGGGTAGGTGTCGGCGAGCCGCTGCAACACCTCGACCTTGATCTCGTCCGTGCGGTTGTTGCGTTCAGCCTTGCCGGAGATGGTCAGGGCGGCGGACAGCTCGTCGGTAGCCACCGAGGCCACCGAGTAGTAGACGTCGTCGCCGTAGTCGGGGAACAACGGGTAGTCACTGGTCGGCTTCGCGGCGGCGTCGGCGAGTTCCTGCTGGGCGGCACACAGTGTGGCAATGAACGGCTTGGCAGCCTCGAGGCCTTCAGCGACAACGCTTTCCGTCGGCGCTTGCGCACCGCCGTTGATCAGTTCGATGGCGTTTTCGGTGGCCTCGGCTTCCACCATCATGATCGCGACGTCGGATTTGCCGTCGTGGGTGCCCACGACCCGGCCGGCCACCACCATGTCGAACACCGCTTGCTCGGTTTGCTCGACGGTCGGGAACGCCACCCAGGTGCCGTTGATGAGCGCGACCCGGACGCCGCCGATGGGACCCGAGAACGGCAGCCCGCCCAGCTGGGTGGACGCCGACGCGGCGTTGATCGCCAGCACGTCGTAGAGCTCGTCGGGATTCAGGCTCAGGATCGTCACCACGACCTGGATCTCGTTGCGCAACCCGTCGACAAACGACGGGCGCAGCGGACGGTCGATGAGCCGGCAGGTCAGGATCGCATCGGTGGAGGGTCGGCCCTCCCGGCGGAAGAACGAGCCGGGGATGCGCCCGGCGGCATACATGCGCTCCTCGACGTCGACCGTGAGCGGGAAGAAGTCGAACTGCTCCTTGGGGTTTTTGCCGGCAGTGGTCGCCGACAGCAGCATGTTCTCCTCGTCGAGGTAGGCGACGACGGAGCCGGCGGCCTGCAACGCCAACCGGCCGGTTTCGAAACGAATGGTGCGGGTGCCGAAGCTTCCGTTGTCGATGACGGCGGTCGACTCGAACACGCCCTCTTCAATTTCTGTGACAGACATGAACGTCCGTGCAGCCTCTCTGGGTATTCAGCTGTTTCGCGAGGTCACGCAAAACCCGGAGGGACCAGGGAAAACCTGGAGATACTCAGCCTGGATGCGGCTACGGCCGTCGATCGAAGCGGCCGGTACAAGCCCGGCCGCCACTACCGAAGACCGTCCGATACAGACTCGACCTTCTCTCGTTGGTGGTCCTGTCGTGACCCGCTGGGACGGTGCGCGCGGATTGCGCGACCGCACCTGCTCGGACCGATACGGCCCAGAACGCCCCTACTCTACACCGCCTAGCTGCAGCTTCTGACCAAACCGGGCGCGGTGGGCTGGGGCGCTAGGTGACGTCTTCGACACACACGGCGAATCCGCGCTGCGCGTAGGCGTAACCCACGCCGCTGATGCACTGGTCGACGCTGACCGGGTCCCTCAGGCCGGTGAGAATCTGGGTGGCGCGCTGGCGGTGCGGCACGGACTTGTCATTGCAGTCCACCCGGAAGGGGTCGGTCGTGTGCCGCGGGTCGACACTCATGCAGCCGCCCACGACCCAGTCGACATCCAGACAGGCGGTGTTGCCGGAGTCGCGGAATCCGGTGCGCATCGAATAAGAGGAGTCGACGTCGCCCGGGCACTGCTCGCGGCTTGGGACCGTGGCTGCCACCTTGAAGTTGGACGTCCGGCTACCGCAGGCCACCTTGGTGGCCACCGGCCGCTGGGCGGTGCCGGCGAGCCGCAGGCAGTCGCCTACCCGCAGGTCGGCGGTGTTGGCCGCGGGAAAGCATCCGCACAGGGTAAGTGCGATTGCCGTGACGGCCGCCGCGGCCAGGGTGCGCATCGGCTAGGTCAGCGACGCAGACCCAGCCGCTCGATGAGCGAGCGGTAGCGCTCCACATCGATCTGGGCCACGTATTTGAGTAGGCGGCGGCGCCGTCCCACCAGCAGCAGCAATCCCCGCCGCGAGTGGTGGTCATGCTTGTGGACCTTCAGATGCTCGGTCAGGTCGGCGATACGTTTGGTCAGCAACGCGACCTGCGCTTCGGGAGACCCGGTATCGGTCTCATGCAGGCCGTAGGTGTTGAGGATTTCTTTTTTCTGCTCGGCTGTCAGCGCCACGAATTTCTCTCCATCATTCGGTCCGCGAGTTTCAGTTATCGCGTGGCGACCCGCTGCGCCCGGCAATGCCGCGCTTGCGATCGCCACGATCAGGCGCGGCCGCCGCGAACTGCAGCACGCACCGTGTCGCCGGGAAGTCTAGCAGCGGAAATCTAGCCCGTGGCCAGCAGCGTGCGGGCCCGGTCGGTGTCGTCGTTCATCGCGGCGACCAGGTCGCGCACCGATTCGAACTTGCGCTGTCCGCGGATGCGCGCCACGAAGTCCAGCGCCACATGCTGCCCGTACAGGTCGGCGGTGGCGTCGAGGACATATGCCTCGACCGTGCGGGTGCGCCCCGAAAACGTCGGGTTGGTGCCGATCGACACGGCGGCTTTGTAGCGCTCACCTGGCACGACGGTGCCGGTCGCCGGCCCGTGCCCCAGCACGGTGAACCAGGCGGCGTAGACCCCGTCGGCCGGGATGGCGGAATACACCGGCGGCGCCACGTTGGCGGTGGGAAAGCCCAGCTGCATGCCGCGCCCGTCGCCGCGGACCACCACACCTTCGACGCGATGGGGCCGACCCAAAGCCTCTGCCGCAGCCACCACATCCCCCGCGTCGACGCAGGAGCGGATATAGGTAGAGGAAAACGTCACGGTTTCACTGTCGTGGCGCTCGGCCACCAGCGACATCGCCTCGACCGCGAAGCCGAACCGCTCCCCGGCCCGTCGCAGGGTGTCCACGGTGCCGGCAGCTTTCTTGCCGAAGGTGAAGTTCTCCCCCACCACGACTTCCACCACGTGCAGGTGCTCGACCAGCAGCTCGTGGACGTAGCGCTCAGGGGTCAGCTTCATGAAATCGGCGGTGAAGGGCATCACCAGAAATACGTCGATACCGAGCTCCTCGACCAGCTCGGCGCGGCGGGCCAGTGTCGTCAACTGCGCCGGATGGCTGCCGGGGAAGACCACTTCCATCGGGTGCGGGTCGAAGGTCATCAGCACTGTCGGCACCCCGCGTGTCCGGCCGGCTTTGACCGCGTGCGCGATCAGTTCGGCGTGTCCGCGGTGCACCCCGTCGAACACGCCGATCGTGAGTACGCATCTGCCCCAGTCCGTGGGGATCTCGTCTTGTCCCCGCCACCGTTGCACAATCGCAAGCCTACGGCTCTGGGCAGTGTGCGGCGGCGCCTGGGAGTGCGTGCGCCGCGCCTGCGTCCAGCGCGTCGACTCTGCGCACATGTCGCGATCCGGCCGCTTAAGCACGCCACCACCGCAGTTTCGATGCAGCCGCGCGACGGCCCCGTATGAGGCCGGCGTTGCTTAAACTTCCTGTTGTGCGCCCCGACAACGAGCCTGGCGAGCTCACCGCGGTTGCCCAGGACTACCTGAAGGTCATCTGGAACGCGCAGGAGTGGTCGGTCGACAAGGTCAGCACCAAGATGCTGGCCGAGAAGATCGGGGTGTCGGCTAGCACCGCATCGGAGTCCATCCGCAAACTCGCCGAGCAGGGTCTGGTCAACCATGAGAAATACGGCGCGGTGACGCTGACGGAATCGGGGCGGCGTGCGGCGCTGGCGATGGTGCGCCGACACCGGCTGCTGGAGACTTTTCTGGTCAAGGAGCTCGGCTACAGCTGGGACGAGGTGCACGACGAGGCCGAGGTCCTCGAGCACGCGGTCTCCGACCGGCTGGTGGCCCGCATCGACGCCAAGCTCGGCTTCCCGCAGCGTGATCCGCATGGCGACCCGATACCGGCCACCGACGGACAAGTGCCGACGCCGCCGGCGCGTCAGCTATGGGCCTGCCGCGACGGCGACGCCGGCACGGTGGCCCGGATTTCAGATGCCGATCCGGAGATGCTGCGGTATTTCGACAGCATCGGGATCAGCTTGGATTCGCGGCTGCGGGTGCTGGCCCGCCGCGAGTTCGCCGGGATGATCTCGGTGGCCATTGAATCGGGTGAATCACCCGAGGGCGCGGCCAGCACTGTCGATTTGGGCAGCCCGGCCGCCCGCGCGATCTGGGTGGTGTCCAGCTAGATCAGCGCTCGGCGCGCTGATACGCGGTGACGACGGCGGCGCCGCCGAGCCCGATGTTGTGTTGCAGCGCCGCTTTCACGTTGTCGACTTGCCGCTTGTCGGCGGCGCCGCGCAGCTGCCAGGTCAGTTCGGCGCACTGCGCCAGGCCGGTGGCACCGAGCGGGTGTCCTTTGGAGATCAGGCCGCCTGAGGGGTTGACCACCCAGCGCCCGCCGTAGGTGGTGTCGCCGTTGTCGATGAGCTTGGGGGCCTCTCCCTCTCCGCACAATCCGAGCGCTTCGTAGAGCAGCAACTCGTTGGCCGAAAAGCAGTCGTGCAGCTCGATCACCTGGAAGTCCTGCGGCCCAAGGCCGCACTGTTCGTAGACCCGTTGCGCGGCCTGCACATTCATGTCGTAACCGATGAGGTTCTTGGCGGAGCCGTCGAAGGTCGAGGCGAAGTCGGTCGTCATCGCCTGACCGACAATCTCGGTCGCCTGGCCCGCCAGCCCGTGCTTGTCGACGAACGACTCGCTGGCCAGGATCGCCGCGCCGGAACCGTCCGACGTCGGAGAACACTGCAGCTTGGTCAGCGGATCGGAGATCATCCGCGCGGCCAGGATGTCGTCGAGTGTGTAGGACTCCTGGAACTGCGCGTACGGGTTGTTCACCGAGTGCTTGTGGTTCTTGAAGCCGATCTTCGCGAAATGCTCAGCGGTGCTGCCGTATTGGCGCATGTGTTCGCGACCGGCGGCGCCGAACATCCAGGGTGCGACGGGCATCGCGAACTCGTCGATCTCGGCCATCGCCTTGACGTGTCGGCCCATCGGCGACTCGCGGTCCTGGGCGCCACCGGACAGCGAGCCTGGTTGCATCTTCTCGAAGCCGAGCGCGATGGTGCAGTCGGCGAGCCCGCCGCGGATGGCCTGCGCCGCCAGGAAAAGCGCCGTAGAGCCGGTCGAACAGTTGTTGTTGACGTTGATGATCGGAATCCCGGTCATGCCCAGCTCGTAGAGCGCCCGTTGCCCGGACGTCGAATCGCCGGCGACATAGCCGACGTAGCCCTGCTCGACCTCGGTGTAGTCGATGCCGGCGTCCTCGAGCGCCTTGGTCCCAGACTCGCGCGCCATGTCGGGGTAGTCCCAGCCCTCACGACGGCCGGGTTTCTCGAACTTCGTCATACCGACGCCGACCACGTACACCTTGTTTGCCATTGCCCTAGCGTACGGCGGGTGTCTATAGGTTAGCCGGGCGGAGCACAACCACTGACTTCGTCCGCGGCCCGTCGTCGCACAGCAGCGCGATCACCCGATCACCAGCCGCGGCGGCGTACACGCCGTCGATCCCGGCGGCCGAAAGGGGGCGCCCGTGGCTGACCGCATCGGCCTCCTCGGCGGAGAGCTCGCGCCGCGGAAACACCAGCAGACACGTCTCATCGAGCGTGTGGCTGAGCCGCGGCCGCTCGGCGAGCTCGTCGAGCGAAAGCGCGTGCTCGATCCCGAAACGGCCGACGCGGGTGCGCCGCAGCGCAGTCAAGTGCCCGCCGACGCCGAGTGCGTCGCCGAGGTCGCGGGCCAGAGCGCGGATGTAGGTTCCCGACGAGCAGTCCACCTCGACGTCGATGTCGACCAGCTTGCCGTGGCGGCGGGTGGCAATCAGCTCGAACCGGTCGACATGCACCGGGCGGGCGGGCAGGTCGACGGGCTGGCCTTCTCGGGCTAGCCGGTAGGCTCGCTGGCCGCTGACCTTGACGGCGCTGACCACCGACGGCACCTGCATGATGTCGCCACGCAGCCCTGTCATCGCCGCGACGATCGCGGCATCGGTAACGTGCCCGGCTGAAACCTCTTGCACCAGTTGACCATCCGCGTCATCGGTCGACGTTGACTGGCCCAGTCGGATCGTCGCCGCATACGACTTGGAAGCGCCCGAGAGCAGACCGAGAATCTTGGTGGCCCGCTCGATTCCGATCACCAGCACACCGGTGGCCATCGGATCCAGCGTCCCGGCGTGGCCCACCTTGCGGGTGGCGAAGATGCGTCGACAGCGCCCGACCACATCGTGGCTGGTCATCCCGGCCGGCTTGTCGACGACGACGATGCCCGCGCTCATAGCAGGATCGCGGTGAGCACCAAGCCGTTTCTTACTAACCACCGTCCGCGCAGCGCCGTCAGCGGTGGCCCCGACAGGGCGGCGCCGTCGATGAGAACCTTGGAGACGAACACGCCGGTGCTGCCTTCGGGATCGACGTCGAAGACGATGTGGGCATCTTCGAAACCCAGCCAGCGCCGCGTCAGCGGAAACCACGCCTTGTAGGTAGCCTCCTTGGCGCAGAACAGGATTCGGTCCCAGTGCAGGCCTTCGGGCAGCGCAGCGATTTCGTGGCGTTCCTCATCGAGCGTGATCGCGTCGAGCACACCGTCCGGCAGGACGTCGTGCGGTTCGGCGTCGATGCCCACGGAACGAACCGCGGGACTGCGACCCACCACGGCGCCGCGGTAGCCGGTGCAGTGGGTCAGGCTGCCCACCACGCCTTCGGGCCAGCATGGTTCGCCCTTGTCGCCCTTGAGGATTGGTACCGGCGGCAGGCCGAGTTTGCCGAGCGCAATTCGGGCGCAATGACGTGCGGTGATGAACTCGTTGCGCCGCTTGGCAACTGAACGCGCTATCAGCGGTTCTTCCTCGGGCAGCGGCGCCAGACCCGGTGGGTCGGAGTAGACCTCCTCGAACGCGAGGTTGTCGGCATCGCCGGGCAATACCGACGACAACACGGTTGGCTCGGTCATCGCCGTTGCCGCAGCCGTTCCTGGAACCGCTCGGCCCGGGCTCGCATCTCCGGAGTGATCACAAAATGCCCGCCGAACTCGTTGAGATAGCCGGGCGCGTACTGCGGATCCGGCAGCACTTGGCGCAGCCAGGCATACGGCTTGCGGCGGCGCCACTCTCGCGGGTAACCGACCGACACCTCTTCGAAGCGCACCCCGTCATACCAGGTGGTGCGGGGAATGTGCAGGTGTCCGTACACCGAGCAGGTCGCGTTGTAGCGGGTGTGCCAGTCGGCGGTTTCCGTGGTTCCGCACCACAGCGAAAACTCCGGGTAGAACAGCGCGTCGCAAGGCTCACGCACCAGCGGAAAGTGGTTGACCAGCACAGTCGGCGTCATCCAGTCCAACTGTTCGAGCCGGGCGCGGGTGGTGGCCAGCCGCTCGCGGCACCACGCCTCCCGGGTGGGGTACGGTTCGGGTGAGAGCAGGAATTCGTCGGTGGCCACCACGTTGCGTTCCCGGGCGATCGCCAGGCCCTCGGCTTTGCTGGCCGCCCCCTCCGGCAAGAACGTGTAGTCGTAGAGCAAAAACATCGGCACGATGGTGGCCGGTCCGCCCCGCTCGGTCCACAGCGGGAAGGGATGCTCGGGTGTGACGATGCCCATCTCGTCGCACATGTTGACCAGGTAGTCGTAGCGATCACGGCCGAACACCTGCATCGGATCCCGACCAGTGGTCCACAACTCGTGGTTGCCGGGCACCCAGATCACTTTGGCGAATCGTCGGCGCAGCACATCGAGTGCCCAGCGGATTTCGTCGGTGCGTTCGGCAACGTCGCCGGCCACGATCAGCCAGTCGTCCGGCGACGAGGGATGCAGCGACTCGGTGATGGGCTTGTTCCCGAGGTGGCCGGTGTGCAGGTCGGAGACCGCCCAAAGCGTCGGCTGGCCGCCGTTTGTCTGGTCCCGGGATGCCACGACTCCCCAGCCTAACGGTCCGCCGGCCATACCCTCGGCCACGTCGTCCCTAGAACTAGAACAGGTTCTTGTTTCCGCTGTGCCTGCATCGACCCGGCTTGTACACCCCGACAATCAGATCGAGTCAGGGGATGTGATGGTCACCAAGCTGGGTCTGCTCGCGCTGGGTGCGCTGCTCACCGCCGTGGTCTTGTGTGGCAGAGCGCGCCGCCAGCGCCGCCCAGTACTGGGTGTTGAAGCCGACCTGGCGCAACAGCTACTGGTACATCTCCTGCATGGTGACGTTCAAGACCAGCTACGGGGTTATTCAGCAGTCGCTGTTCTATTCGACCGTGTACTCCTCGCCGGATGTCGATTGTCCATCGACGAATCTGCAGCGCGCACAAGATCTTTCGCCTTACTACGTCTTCTGACGCCACCCGCGCACAGCCATGTACCGGCGTCGTTGTGCTAGCCCCATAACCTGAGGTGGTGAGTTCCACACCCGCCGGACGTGCCAGTCGGATGCTGCGCGGGCGGGCGAATCGGATCGCCGGCCATGCACTCGGCCGGCTGTTGCGCCTGCCTGAGCCCACCTGCGGATACACGGTCAGCACCGTACGGATCCCGATGCGCGACGGAGTCGAGCTGCTGGCCGACCACTATGCACCCACGTCAGAGCCCGCTGGCACCTTGTTGGTGCGCGGACCCTATGGCCGCGGGTTTCCGTTCTCGCTGGTATACGCCGCGACGTACGCGGCCCGCGGCTACCACGTAATTCTGCAGAGTGTCCGCGGAACGTTCGGCTCGGCGGGTGTTTTCGAGCCGATGATCCACGAAGCCAGCGATGCTGCGGACACTGTCGCCTGGCTGCGTCAGCAGCCCTGGTTCACCGGTCGGTTCGCCACCATCGGTTTGTCGTACCTGGGATTCACCCAGTGGGCGCTGCTGCGTGATCCGCCGGCTGAGTTGGCCGCGGCCGTCATTACGGCCGGCCCGCACGACTTCAACGCATCGGTGTGGGGCACCGGGTCGTTCGCGGTCGCCGACTTCCTGGGCTGGAGCGATCTGATTGCCCACCAGGAAGATCGGGTGCGGCTTCGGATCGCCGTCCGCCAGCTGCTTGCTTATCGGCGGGTGTCGCGCGCGGCGGGCGGGTTGCCCATGGGCGAGGCGGCCCGCGCGCTGCTGGGCGAAGCGGCACCCTGGTATGAGTCCTGGCTGGAGCACACCGAACCCGACGACCCGTTCTGGGAGCCGCTGCGTTTCAACGCGGCGCTGGACCGCGTGCAGGTCCCGGTGCTCCTGATCGGTGGCTGGCAAGACATCTTCATTCGGCAGACGCTGGAGCAGTACCGCCACCTGGATCGGCGAGGTGTCCACGTGGCGCTGACGGTCGGGCCGTGGACCCACACCCAACTGCTCACCAAGGCGCTTGCCACCGTCACCCGCGAGTCGCTGAGCTGGCTGGATTGCCACCTTCGCGGCACGAGCGCACAACCGCGGCCTAGCCGGGTCCGGGTGTTCGTCACCGGTCAAGGCTGGCTCAACCTGCAGGACTGGCCGCCGACGACTACCGAGCACACGCTGTATCTACAGCCCGGCGGCGGTCTGAGGGCGACGCCACCTTCGACGACGGCACCGCCGGCGTCGTTCCGGTACGACCCGGCCGACCCGACGCCGACTATCGGCGGTCGGCTGCTGTCACGGGATGGCGGATACCGCAACGACAACCGGTTGGCGCGCCGCGGCGATGTGCTCAGCTTCACCGGCGACCCGCTCACCGCTGATCTGTGCGTGCACGGCGTTCCCGTCATCGAGTTGGGGCATACCTCGGACAATCCGCACGTCGACGTCTTCGTAAGGGTGAGCGAGGTCGACGCCCGGGGCCGATCAGTCAACGTCAGCGACGGCTACCGGCGGCTCTCCGACGGAGCGAATACGGTCCGCATCGAACTGGACCCCATTGCCCACCGGTTCCGCGCGGGCTCGCGCATTCGCGTGCTGGTGGCCGGCGGCTGCCATCCCCGCTATGCGCGCAACCTCGGCACCGGCGAGCCGCCGCTGACGGGCCGACAACTCAAGCACGCCACCCACATGGTGCACTTCGGCACCTCCCGGATTGTGCTTCCAGTCTCCTAGCCAGCGGGGTCAGCCGACGGCATCGCGGACGCGGCCGACAACCTCCTCTAGCGCGGCATCGTCGTGCACCGGGGCGGCCAGCTTCGGCGTCACCGCTAGCTGCACCCAGCTGCTGCAGCCCGCGTAGTCGGGTGTGCGAAGCAGCGACACCGGCTCAGCCAGTGGCGTGGCCGATACCACCAGCACCGCCAGCCGGTGCTTGGGCCGGAAGTCGAGCCGATCTGCGCGCACCGATTCGGCCGTCCAGATGTGCAGGTCGGCGATGGCGTCGATGTTCTCCGGCCGGTTAACCTGCAGTACTGCAACGACTTTCGCTGCGGCCCGCACCACGACGTGGTCATCGGTGCTGTCGGCGGCTGCGAGCGCAAGCAGGTCTTGGTGTTCGGGGCGGACGCGCTCGGCGTGGCTGTGCGCGACGGTCGGGAACAGCAGGAACTCCCGGGCCGCTACTTCGAAGCGCTTTTCGTGAATGCCGCCTTTACGCAGCAGCACGGTTTGGCGACCGTCGAGCAGCGCATGCACCACCGCGCTCCATTCCTTGAGCGCGGGGACGGTCGCGGTCTGGGTCATCGCGCCGCGAGCCGGGCTGCGATGTCCGGGCGGCGCAGCGGTGGAATGGTTTTCGGGGGCTGGCGCCGCGGTGGCAGGGCCTCCAGCAACCGGGTCGTCACCGCGGCGACCTCGGCGACCGCAGCCTCGAACACCTCAGTGTTGGCGGGTGACGGGTGGGTGATGCCGCTGATCTTGCGCACATATTGGCGCGCGGCCGCTTCGATCTCCACGGCTGTGGCCGGCGGCTCGAGTCCGCGTAATTCGGTGATGTTCCTGCACATGCCTCAACGATAGGTGCGCGGCTACCACACCGTGACCTGGCGCGGATGGCGGTGGCTCCGCAGCCGCCGGTCCTTGGTTACTAGACGCCAGCCATGTTCAATAGCCGTGGCATAAATTAACCGGTCTGCAGGATCGCCAGGAAACGACGAGGGCAGCGCCACCGCGGTGGCAGCGACGGCTGGAGTGATGCCCACGGTGCGGACGTGATCGGCGAGCTGCTGAAGCCAGGATGTCACCGGAATCGTCAGTTGGATGCGTTCGTGTTCGGCAAGCCACGCCAGTTCGAACCACGTAATGGCGGCAACCGCAAGCTCATTGGCCTGTTCGATGGCCCCGCTTGCAGCCTGACTCAGACGCCGGGGCTCGGCCGACCACCAATGCACCACATGGGAATCGAGCAGAATCGTGGTCATGGCAGGTTCCAGGACACCCCGGTACTGAAGAGCGCCTCTTCGTCGACGGCCGTCATCGCCACATTGGATAACCGGCCCTTGAGCGCGTGAGAACCGGTCGCTCCTATCAGCCGAGCCACCGTACGGCCGTGCTTGGTGATTTCGATTTCTTCGCCTCCCGCCACCTCGTCGAGCAAGGCAAGGATCTTCGCCTTCACTTCGGTAGCGGTCATAATCCTGGTCATATAGACAGAATACCGGTCCGCAACCGCGCGCATGGTAGTGGTCGCCAACCGGCGGCTACGGTGATGCGATGAGCAACATGCTGCTGATCGACACCGACGAGCGGGTCCGCACCCTGACCCTGAATCGACCCGAATCGCGCAATGCGCTCTCGGCGGCGCTGCGCGACCGGTTCTTCGCCGCCTTGGCTGAGGCCGAGACCGACGATGACGTTGACGTCGTCATCCTCACCGGCGCCGACCCGGTGTTCTGTGCGGGGCTGGACCTCAAAGAGCTCGGTGGGCAGTCGGCGCTGCCCGACATCTCGCCGCGCTGGCCGGCGATGACCAAGCCGGTGATCGGAGCTATCAACGGTGCCGCGGTCACCGGTGGGCTGGAGCTGGCGCTGTACTGCGACATCCTGATCGCCTCGGAACAAGCCCGGTTCGCCGACACGCATGCCCGAGTAGGGCTGCTTCCGACCTGGGGACTGAGCGTGCGGCTTCCACAGAAGGTAGGCGTCGGGCTCGCGCGCCGGATGAGCCTCACCGGCGACTACCTGTCCGCCGACCACGCGCTGCGGGCCGGCCTGGTCACCGAGGTGGTGCCGCACGAGCGGCTGCTGCCCGCCGCCCGTGAGGTCGCGGCATCGATCGTCGGCAACAACCAACAAGCAGTGCGGGCATTGCTGGCGTCGTATCACCGCATCGACGAATCGCAGACCAGCGCAGGACTATGGCTGGAAGCCGCTGCGGCACGGGAGTTTCGGACCAGCGGCGACGACATCGCCGCCAACCGGGAAGCGGTGCTTCAGCGCGGACGCGCACAGGTGCGGTAGATACGTCGGACTACTGTTGCCGGGGCAGGGGCTATTAACTCATGCGACCACAGTTATTTCCACTGACAAACAATCCCCGAGGACATATGCCTTCGGCCAATCGCCGACACGTACCGCTTGAGCCAGGGCTTCTACTAATGGGCTGCTGGCGCCGAGCTCAGCCAACCACGCAGACAACGTTGTCACTATGTCATCTTCCGACACTTGCACTGTGTGCCCATCATGCAAACGATCGGTCAACTGGTAGACAGTCGCCGTTCGCTTTCCGCCCGCCTGCGACTTGCCTTGCGCATCAAGCCCTATGCGGCCGCCCGACGTGATGGCGAGTCTCATAGAAACCGGCGTCGGACGGCCTGCCCGCCGGCCACGGCTCATCTTCTTCCTGAAGGACGACTTGGACCAGCCGTAGACCGATCGGGCAACACCGAATTTTTCATAGTGCTCGGTAGCCGTAGTGGGCGACCCGCCTGCGGTAGTAGTCATAAAGGCATCCTTCGAGGAAACCGGCGCCTTATCACGAGTAGTGCGCTACCCGACTTCGCAAATAGGACAGCCAGTGTCGCGCACGGTCGAGATCGAAAACGACAGCGTGGCGCTGGGGAGGCACCACTGGGTCAAGGCCGCTGCCGATAGATCGCAGTGGTAGCGATCACCCGACTGGGGTAAGTACCGCCAGGGCGCGGTAACCGTTGTGGCCGTGCGGCGTCAGGCCCCGTTGTCGAGCCACCGTAGCAAGAAGATCCCGTAGCATACTGCGCTCTTCGGGGCCAAGGCCGGCGGTGAGCTGGCTTTCGTGCTGTCGCCTAAGCCCGGAAAGCTTGCGCATCACCTTCTTTCCCTCATCCGTGAGGTAGAGGGCGTGCAGGCGGCGGTCACCGGGGTTGCGGCGGCGCTCGACGTACCCGCGCTCCTCGAGCTCGTCGACGTAGGCGACGAGACGACCGGGCAGCACGCCAAGGTGGGCGCTAAGGGCATGCTGGCTGCGGCCCGGCATTGCGGCGATGGCGCGCAAGATGCCCGCCTGCGTCATTGTCAGTTCGATCGTTGCCATCTGGTCGGCGAACAGAGTGGCGGCGTGATGGCCGAGTTGTGCCAGAAGAAAACCCACACCATCCGTCTGCGCCAGAGAAGATTCAGCCATTGTGGAACCATCACCTCCCGTTTCCCTCAGGGTCAGGTTCCGCTTTTAATGCCGGGATGTGCACGAGTAGTGCACTACCTATCTTCGGCCCGCCTGGCCACCTCAACTACGTGTTATGCATCGGGACTTTATGACCCCTTGAGCTAGTGTCAGCAGATTAGACACGGGTCGAGTGGTGGGGACGCCCAGATAGAGTAGTGGGCTCAGCCAGCAGTTTCGAGAAGCTTCGCAATCCGCTTCGCGCACTAGTTCTTGCGCACGAGGTCGATGACTGCCCATCGCCTGGTGTCGGCGAAGTAGCCGAGGAAACATGCTTGCAAGCTTTTCGCAAGTGCCTCTACGGTGAACAAATCGGCCAATGGAAAACTGCTGCACGGGAATTTCGTTTATACCAGTGCGTTTTCGGTCTGCTGCGCCCTGTCTCTAACGCGTGTCAGTTGGCCAGCTCCGGGATGGCCAAGACTCGTTGCCGAACGCTCGTCGCGACGTAGTAACAACGTTTTATATCCCTGACCGCTCCAGGCTAAGTAGGTGGATGAGCTGGTCGCGATGGTTGATGCTGAGTTTGACGAAGATGCGGTAAAGGTGTCCCTCCACCGTCCGCCACGAGACAACCAACGGGTCTGCTGCACAAACGGGTGACAGTTTCGGTTAGGCGGCCTGACGGACCGGTGTGGTCATGATTGCCTCGAATTCGACGGGGGTCAATCGGCCCAGACCGACCTGCCGGCGTCGGCGGTGGTAGGTGCGTTCGATCCAGGTGACGATGGCGATGCGCAGCTGCTCGCGTGTGTCCCAGCGTCGACGGTCCAAGACGTTCTTCTGCAGCAGGCGAAGAAGGATTCCATGGCCGCGTTGTCACCGGCAGCCCCGACACGGCCCATCGATCCGACCATGTCGTGGCGGCCTAGGGCGCGAACGAACTTTCGGCTGCGAAATTGCGACCCGCGGTCGCTATGCACCACGCAGCCAGCGACATCGCCGCGCCGTGCCACCGCACTATTGAGGGCCGTGGTGGCCAGTCGTGACTTCATCCGAGAATCGATGCTGTAGCCGACGATGCGGGTGGAAAACACGTCCTTGATCGCACACACGTACAGATTGCCTTCGTCGGTGCGGTGTTCGGTAATATCAGCCAGCCACAACTGATTTGGTGCATCCGCGGTGAAATCCCGACCCACCAGATCATCATGCACCGGCGGGCCGACTTTGCAGTTCTTGCCGCGTTTGCGCTTACCGAACACACTCCACCAGCCGTTGTTCGAGCAGATCCGCCAGGCGGTGCGCTCGGCCATCGGCTGCCCGGCGTCGCGGGCCTCGGCGAGCAGAAAGCGGTAGCCGAACTCCGGATCGTCGCGGTGGGCGTCAAACAGAGCGTTGGCCCGATGCGCCTCGAGGTAACCGGCGCCGGTCACGGGGTTGGCCAGCCCGCGGTAGTAGGGCTGGCGGGCGACCTTGAGAACCCGGCACGTCACCGCGACGGGGATTCCGTCGGCGGCGAGCTCTTTCACGACCGGGTAAAGCCTTTTCCCGGCAGGTTCGACTGCGACAAATATGCCGCTGCCCGGCGTAGGACCTCATCTTCCCGCTCCAACAGCCGGTCCCGGCGACGCAGCTCGCGTAGCTCAGCCGACTCCCCAGTCGTCTTGCCCCGGTGTGGCCCCGTCGTCGATATCGGCTTGGCGCAGCCATTTCCACAGTGTCATCGGGTACACCCCGCAATCAGTGGCGATCTGCTCGATCGTCACCCCGTCTTCGCGGTTGCGGGCGACCCGGACAACATCGTCGCGAAACTCCTTGGGATAGGGCCTTGCCATGGTGAGATCCTTCCAGCCCGCCCATGTGGGCAAGCCATCTCAGTTATCACCTATCCGTGCAGCAGACCCCAGCCTCGGCGAGCGCACGAGCTAGTGTCGATTTGCCGGTCCCGGCCTCGCCGACCAACAAGACGCGGTCAAATTCCGCGTCATCCTCGAGCGCCGCCAACGCCTGGCGGACCTCGTCATCGCGGCCCACCAGCGGCCACCCCGACCCGCTGCTGCGCGGTTGCACCCGAACGTCGAACCTCCCCGTCTCTGGGCAGACGCTACCTCGACTCCGCGTACGGTTTGCCCAGAATTCAAAACTGCTAGCAAAATTTGGCAAGCCGTTAATTCGACACCGGTTCAATTAAGCGCTTCGGCCGCAAGCCATTTGCAATGCATGGATCTCGTGACCACGATCTGGCGAAGGTCATCCTGGCGTCAAAGCAGTCCCGCGTCCCGGCGCCCATGGTCGACGTCACCGAGCGCGACAGCCATGACGTCACACGAGAGCCAGCGCCGCACTACCGGACGTTGAAAGGCCTCCGCTTCGGGAAGAAGGCAACTGTTCCACGTCGCTCGTAGAGTTCACCGGCGTGCGTGCGTCACCCACCTATCCAGGGCGTGGTAACCAGGGTCGGTATGCGGCGTAAGGCCCAGCTGCTGGGCTACCGTCGAAAGCAGATCGCGAAATGCGCAGCATTTTTCCGGGTCGAGTCCTGCGGTGAGCTGGTCGTCGTGCTCGCGTGCCAGACCCGCAACCTTGCGCATCAGCTTCCTTCCCGCCTCGGTGACGTGGAGGGCGTTCCGGCGACGGTCACCGGTGCTGCGACGACGCTCGATATACCCACGCTCCTCGAGGTCGTCGAGGTAGCCCACCAGGCGGCCGGGCACTAGGCCGAGGAAGGCGCTGAGGTCATGCTGGCTGCGGCCCGGCTGTGCCGCGATGGCACGCAGCATGCCGGCATGTGCCGCGGTCAAGTGGATGGTCGCGAGCTGTTCGGCGAAGACCGTGCTGGAGTAGCAGCCGAGTTGCCGCAATAGGAAGCCCACGCTCTGGCTGTAGTCGGGTACGGATAGCGCCCTCACCTGCTGATCATCTCATACCGAATGGTTCAGGAACGGTTATTTGTTGCAAACGATTGCCGTACCTGATCAATCACAAAATTACACGATAATGGACCAGTAACTCACATCGGTACTAATCGATGTTCGTTTTGCTATAGCGTTTGCTCCGCTTATTGGCTGCGGAAACTTTGCGACTCCTGTTACAGCGGCTCTTTACCGTGTTGACATATCCGTATTCCGGGATCTAGCATTCCGCCATTCAGACTGAACAGGTCGCCTAATGACTGGAGGCGGATGTGAGCCAGAACAAACGCGACGACCGTAGCAGCGACCGCTGCCGATGGGCGGCTGATGCTGAGGATGGCGATGGCAAGCTGCCTGCCTCGCAGGTCAGCGAGAGGTATCAGGGTGCTCGGGCATGCCATCCTCGCGGCCGGCCCAGCCAATTTCGGTTCGCCGGTCTGGCGCAGCCGACCGATGCTGCGACTTCGGATAAAACCTGGATAAGGGGAACAACTCAGTAATGCCGATTGCTGTTGATCCTTTGAAGGAGTGAGCCAATGCCGTCTCGAGCTGTCGTTCTGGAGAGTCTGTCGATGCGCAGAAGCAATTTGCTTCGTACTGCATGCGCGATTGCTAGCCGGAATTCGTCTACAACAGCATCGACGACGGAGGCCATTCGGGCGGCGGCAAATGAGGTGCCGGTGTTGACGGTGGCGCAATTTTCTGCGCATGCCGTCATCAATCGGGTGACGAGCGCCATGGCAGCGCAGGTCCACGACCTGTCGGGCAAGCCGGGGATGGTTCCCCGGACTTTTGGGACGCAGACGTCTGCCTTGGCGATTACGAGCGGGCCCGGTCGCGCAAACCGCGGCCGGGCTTGGCTCGCCTATCGCAATGAATGTCCTAGTGAGCGGGTCAGTGAGGAGGAAAGCACATGTCGTTTGTGACCACGCACCCAGAAATGATGACGGCGGCGGCCCTGGATTTGCAGGGCGTCGGTGCACAGATGGCGGCCAGTAATGCCGCGGTGGCAGCCCCGACCACGGGGGTGGTTCCCGCGGCTGCCGATGAGGTCTCGGCGCTGACCGCGACGCAGTTCGTCGCGCACGCCCAGATGTATCAGGCCGTCAGCGCACAGGCGGCGGCGATTCACCAGATGTTCGTCACCACGCTGGGAACCAGCGCCACCTCCTATGCGGCCACCGACGTCGCTAACGCGACCGGCTAACGAGAAGCGGTTTTAGCGATGGACTGGATGATGTTTCCGCCGGAGTTCAACTCCGCGCGGATGTATGCCGGTCAGGGCTCGGGGTCGATGCTCGCCGCCGCGGCCGCCTGGAATGGGTTGGCCGCCGAGTTGGAGATGGCGGCCAGCTCGTATCAGTCGGTGGTCTCGGGGCTTACCGCCGGGCCGTGGCTGGGCCCGTCGTCGATAGCGATGGCGGGCGCGGCCGCCATCTATGTCGGGTGGATGCACGCCACCGCGGCGCAGGCTGCAGAGACCGGCGGCCACGCCATGATGGCCGCGTCTGCGTTTGAGGCGGCGCATGCGGCAACGGTGCCCCCGCCGGTGATCGCCGCCAACCGTGCCCTGTTGATGGCGTTGGTGGCGACGAACTTCCTCGGGCAAAACACCCCGGCGATCATGGCCACAGAGGCCCACTACATGGAAATGTGGGCCCAGGACGCCGCGGCGATGTTCACCTACGCCGCGACATCGGCGGCAATCACAGCGAAGGTGACGCCGTGGCTGCCGGCGACGCAGAACACCAACCTGGGTGGGCTGGCCGCCCAGCACGCCGCGGCGGCAGGAGCCGCCGTCGGCGCCGCCGGCACCCATGCGCAGACCATCGCGATGGGCTCGCAGGTGCTCTCCGCGGTGCCCCAGGCTTTGCAGTCAGCGGCATCACCCGCGGCGTCGAGCTCGTCGGGGACCGGGGTATTGGGCGGCCTGCTTTCGTCGTCTATGGCGCAGTCCCTGCTGCTGCAATGGGCGAACCCCGCGACTCTTTCCCTGTTGATTTATCCGGCCACCTACGGCTTGATGCTGCCCACCCAGATGATGGGCACGTTCTGGCAGATGGCACACACGGGCGTGGCGGCGCCGATAGTCGGCGGTATTGGCGCCAATGCTGCCAAGCCGTTGCAACTGATGCTGCCCCGACTAGGTGGGCTCGGGCCGTCGGCGGCCCCGGCAGTGGCCGCAGGGATGGGTCAGGCCAACTCGCTGGGGGCGCTTTCGGTGCCGCAGAGCTGGACCGCGGCCACAACGGTTCCCGCGCCGATGCTGGGCGGTGTGCCGTTGGCGTCGCCGTCGGCGTTGGCGGCCACCGAGTTTGGCGCCGGATCAGGCTACCCCATGCTGTTCGGGGGGCTGCCGCGGGCCGCGGCCGCGGGCGCAGGGGGTACCGGCGGGTCTAAATACGGGGCGCGCGCTAGCAGCGTGGTGGCGCGGCCACCGGCCGCCGGATACCCCCCGCTGCCGGAATCTCCGCCAACTCCTGCTGCCGGACTTCCGCCAGCGGTTCCCGGATATCGGCCGGCCATCGTGTACCTGCCCACCAACGGACATGCGCAGCTGCCGACCAACGGACATGCGCCGGTTGACGCGCTGGCCGACGTGTGACGGGAAGGAGGGCCATTCATTTCCTTTCGAGATGCAGCGACCACATTTTTCCGATCAATCCCACTAAGGAGACATTGAAGTGCCTACGCGTTTTATGACCGATCCTGATCAAATGCGGGCGATGGCAGGCCGTTTCGACGTGCACGCCCAAACCGTAGAGGACGAGGCCCGCCAGATGTGGGCATCCTCGCAAAACATCGCCGGTGCCGGCTGGAGCGGAACCGCCCAGATGAGCTCCTACGACACCATGGGCCAGATGAATCAGGCGTTCCGCAACATCGTGAACATGCTGCAGGGTGTGCGCGACGGGCTGATCCGCGACGCCAACAACTACGAAGCCCAAGAGCAGGCCTCCCGGCAGCTCCTGAGCAGCTAAGACAGCTGCAGCGCAACCACTTCCACGTTAGGAGAAACACTGATGACGATTAACTACCAGTTCGGTGACGTCGACGCCCACGGTGCGTTGATCCGCGCCCAAGCCCTGGCAATGGAGGCCGAGCATCAGGCCATCGTGCGCGATGTGCTTGCCGCCGGCGACTTTTGGGGTGGCGCCGGCTCGGCGGCGTGTCAGCAGTTCATCACCGAGTTGGGCCGCAACTTCCAGGTGATCTACCAGCAGGCCAACACCCATGGCTCTAAGGTGCGAACCGCCGGTTCCAACATGTTCGACACCGATTGCGCGGTCGGATCCAGCTGGGCCTGAACGTGTGCCAACGGCCATGGTATGCGCGATTAAGGCCGACGGTTACGGCGGTGGCTGCCACTGCGCTTGTGACACAGCACTTCACGTTTTAGAGAGGTGGTTGTGATGAGCAATTCCTTGCTATCAGCCGACGCTGATATGGCGCCCGTGATCTCACAGCTGCGTAAGCACTGGACTCATTTTGCGCACCGAGGCCGATATGGATCCGTTGCCGCGCGAGTAAAGCCGTGGCTCTCGACGCTGCGCGCCGCGTTGGCCACGCTCGCGGCACGGCTTACCGCCTGCGTGGCGTGGGCGTCCAAGGCGGCGGTACACATCGTGGTGTCGATCGCCAACGGCGTGAAATTTGTGTGGACCACGACAGAGGGCATTGCCCTGCGCACGGTGGTGTCGCCGGTCATCGCGGTCCAGCGAGAACTTCGCGCGCGGTGGCGTTGGAGGGTCGCGTGGTGGCGCTACACGTATGTGCCGGCTGCGCCTCTGCCCCACCGGATCGACTGGAACAAGCCGGGCAACCGGACAATCAGCCTGGCCGACATACGCCTGGCTTTTAAAAACCCGCCGGGTAGCGAGCGCAGGGGAAGGCGTCCCGCCCCACTGCTTTAAGACAAGCCAATCAGAACAAATTGAAGTAAGGAGACATGCAAGTGCCTACGCGTTTTATGACCGATCCTGATCAAATGCGGGCGATGGCAGGCCGTTCGACGTGCACGCCCAAACCGTAGAGGACGAGGCCCGCCAGATGTGGGCATCCTCGCAAAACATCGCCGGTGCCGGCTGGAGCGGCACCGCCCACATGAGCTCTTACGCCACCACGGGCCAAAGGAACAGAAAGTGACATTAACTACGCGCCCGGTACGACTTGGGTTGGGAGCGTTGCTGGCGGGTGCGGCCATCTCGGTCACAGCCCATCCCAGCGCTATAGCAAGCCCCGACTGCCCACCAGGCGCCTACGACGACGGCGGCGGCAATTGTCTCCAAACGCCTCTTAACGACTTCCATCATTTCACCCGGTGTTGGCGAACTGAGGGCCTTCTCATCCCGGTCTGCCTCGAAGACGGCCCGTTGAACAACCTCTTGGATAAGAGCAGGGCTTATCTCGACTACGGGCTGTTTCCGCAGCGACCCCAGCTTTCGGATGACCGCACGTAAGGAGACATTGAAGTGCCTACGCGTTTTATGACCGATCCTGATCAAATGCGGGCGATGGCAGGCCGTTTCGACGTGCACGCCCAAACCGTGGAGGACGAGGCCCGCCAGATGTGGGCATCCTCGCAAAACATCGCCGGTGCCGGCTGGAGCGGCACCGCCCAGATGAGCTCCTACGACACCATGGGCCAGATGAATCAGGCGTTCCGCAACATCGTGAACATGCTGCAGGGTGTGCGTGACGGGCTGATCCGCGACGCCAACAACTACGAAGCCCAAGAGCAGGCCTCCCGGCAGCTCCTGAACAGCTAAGCCACTGCAGAACAAACATTTTCACGTGAGGAGACACTGATGACGATTAACTACCAGTTCGGCGACGTCGACGCCCACGGCGCGCTGATCCGCGCCCAAGCCCTGGCAATGGAGGCCGAGCATCAAGCCATCGTGCGCGATGTGCTTGCCGCCGGCGACTTTTGGGGTGGCGCCGGCTCGACGGCATGCCAGCAGTTCATCACCGAGTTGGGCCGCAACTTCCAGGTGATCTACCAGCAGGCCAACACCCATGGCTCCAAGGTGCGAACCGCCGGTTCCAACATGTTCGACACCGATTGCGCGGTCGGATCCAGCTGGGCCTGACCGCGCCGATCACCGCTCCAACGGCGAAAGGGGGTGCATCGCTGCAACTTCAACTGTGGGCCACCGCCCGCACACAAAAACACAACGAGAGTGAGGATTACCAATGAGCAACAAATCACGCCGTCGTCGCGTCATGGCCGTAGGTACTTTCCTGGCCGGCGCGGCGATACCGATAGCCGCAGCGGGTACCGCCTGGGGGGATTCCATCGATGTGTCGTATGACGGTCGCACGATCATTGACACATTCACAGGGGCCAATAATCAGCCCAATGTGGCATCAGGTACGCAGAACGACCTGGCCACGGCGGTTGGCCCTAACTCAGCTGGTTCTACTATCACTGCTACCGACAATGCGCCCGGTGACAAGAACGACATTGCCTACGCTCAAGGCGCGAACAGCACCGCAGCGGTCGGCGGCACCGTGAACGGCACGACTTTGGGTGGTGCGGTGAACAGCACAGCCACCGCATACAACGGTGGGACCGCGGAGGTTGGCACTGTCAATGGTTCCAGCCCTAACACCGTCACCAATGATGCTGCGACAGCCAACGGTGCTGGTGCTGTCGCCGCGGTTCTCAATGACGGCGGAACGGGCAGGGTGGCGTTCGATACGGCCAAGGCGACGAGCACTGACGGTGCCCCGACGGTGGCGGCAGTGGCTGGCGAGGGTGGCAGCGGTCCTGTCACGTTCAACAATGCAGTTGCTACCAACAACACCGCCAACCCGACGGAATCGGTGATCATCGGCGCGGCTGGCGGTGCCACCACTGCTAACAGCGCGAACGCCAACAACGGTGGAGTCACGGAAGTCGTGAATGACAACTCGGGGAACTTGATCGGCAACTCCGCTACGGCGACCGGGCAATTCCACGGCGAGCCTTCTACGGCGGGTGTTGTTAACGATCCCGGCCCGAGCACCAAGTCGGTGGATTTCAACACCGCCAACGCTAGCGGTGGTGCCATTGCGACGGTCGGCAACGATGGGTACAGCCTCGTCAATGTGACGGGTGACCACGCGACCGCCACACAGAACACCAACGTGCAGCTCACGCCCGCTGGTGTGGTGGATGCGGCCAATAGCACCGCGTCGGCGTCGAACACAGGCGCGTCGGGTGGTGCGTTGGTGGAGTTCGCCACCAACAGCTCGGCCAATGCCAGCGGTGAAGACCCCAACACGTTCCAAGGGTCGACGGCCAAGGTGGAAGGCCAGAACATTCCGGGTGGCTACATCACCAATAGCCACGCCACCGCGACCGGCGGCGGGCAAGTTGATATCACCACGAGCAACACCACGGTGAACGACCCGCCGGGTGCCACCACCGTCAGCGGTCCCGGTGCCAGCACATATGTGGCCCCAACCGCTCCGGTGCATGTTGCTCCGGTGACACCAATGATGCCGATCCACATGCCGCTGCTGCCCTGAGGCGAGTGGTAAATCGTGACAGCCCAGCCGCGTCGGTGTTGTGAGTACGAGCGGCTGGGCTGATCACACTCGGCGGGTAACGAGTCCGCAGGCTGCCTCTCTGCCGTCGCGCGCACCCGTTATGGTTCCTCTCCACTTGCCGGTATTGCCCTGAGAAAGAAAGGAAATCCTAATGAATAAGCGCCTTATGTTGGGCGCGTTGCTGGCGGCGGTGGCCATCTCGGTTGCCCCTGGCACAGCTATCGCAGAGCCCGCGACACCGTCCTGTATGTGGGATGCCGAAAATGGCAGTTGTATTCAAATGCCCGGCAATGACTTCCACCACTTCACCCGATGCACGCGATCAGAGCAGGATACCGTCCTCGGAAAAGTCAGCTGCCTAGAAGATCCGGTGAATGACATAGTGAATAGCCTGTTGGATAAGGGGCAAGGTTGATTCCCGAGTACGCGTTATTTCATCCGGAGTCCAATTCCGCGAGCATATACGTGGGCTCAGCGTCTGGGCCCATGCTCGCCGCGAGCGCCTGGAGTGGCCCAGCCGCAAACCTGATTTCGGTGGCGACAGCCTATCGGTCGGCCTCGATCATGGTTGCCTCGGCGATTCCACGGCCGCAGCGGGTACCGCCTGGACGGACACCGATTTGTCGTGTGTGAGTCCGTTGTTCGCGGTCTGCGTGTCAGTGGGCGCGCTACTCGCCGGACTTGGGCTGCTGAAGTTGCAGGCGCGACTCGAGCGATGGGACTACGAACACCACGCTGAAGACTAGCGCCTTGCTGAACCAAATGTGTTGCGCGGTCGAGAGCCAACCATCCGGCCCGCCGCGAGTCGCCAAACAGCGGCCGACGGGAGCGTGCGAAAGATGTCCATCCGACTCAATGGCGAAGGCCACGGGTCCGCCGCCGGCGAAAGGTTTGCCCCCGCGGGCGGCGATGTGTTGCCGGTCAAGGACATCGGCCGGCTGTTGCTACGTTGCGCCGACCAACCCGGACTGGTGGCAGCGGTGAGCTCGTTCCTGGCTCAGGCAGGCGCAAACATCATTTCGTTGGACCAGCATTCGACCGAGCAGACCGGCGGAACATTCATGCAGCGCACGGTCTTTCACCTGTCCGGTTTGACGGCCGCGCGCGACGCTTTGGCTCGCGAATTCGCCGAACATGTGGCCGAGAAGTTCGATATGGAATTTTCGCTCACTGAGGCAGCCAAGCCCAAACGGGTCGCCATCATGGCCTCCAAGGAAGACCATTGTCTGCTGGACTTGTTGTGGCGCAACCAACGCGGTGACCTGGACATGTCGGTGGTGATGGTGATCGCCAACCATCCCGACCTGGCTGACCGGGTCCGCCCGTTCGGGACGCCGTTCATTCATACTCCCGCTCATAAGCAGATCCGCGCCGAGGCCGAACGACGCCAGCTTGAATTGTTGCGCGGCAATGTGGACCTCGTGGTGTTGGCGCGCTACATGCAGATCCTCAGCCCGCACTTCCTCGAAGAGGTCGGTTGTCCGGTGATCAGCATCTACCACTCCTTCCTTCCCGCGTTCATCGGCGCAGCCCCATACCGGCTGGCCAAGGAGCGCGGGGTCCAGCTCGTCTGCGCCACCGCTCACTACGTGACCCAACAGCTCGCTGACGGGCCGATTATCGAGCAGGACGCCGTCCGGGTAGATCACTGTCACACCGTCGAGGATCTGGCGCGCCTCGGCGCCGACGTCGAACGCGTCACGTTGTCCCGTGCGGTGCTGTGGCACTGCGAGGACCGCGTCATCCGATACGACAACAAGACCGTCGTCTTATGAGGTGGTCGCGAACACCGGTTTCCAACAGTGGTTGGTCCTCGGTCAGCAGGACCCGACTGCGACGCAGCGGCCGCGGCCGGCAACCGCGTCGGCGTGAATCTCATTGTGCCGTTTGGTCACCGGACGGTGGCTAGCAGATGAGAGGTTGGAGCGGTGATAACCGCCGACGTGCACGTCGTGTCGGTCGGTTGCCGCACGGACGTAGTCGCCGATCTGGCGCAACGACCGGTTGGCCTCCGGCACCATCGACGCCGCGATCTGAAACACGTGCATCTGGCCGGGCCACACCCGCAGCTGAACCGGTACTCCCACCGCGGTCAGCCGCCGCGCGGCCAGCCGAGCGTCATGCAGCAAGACTTCACAACCGGACACATGGATCACCGTGGGGGGCAGACCGGGGCGAATGTGGTCGAGCGGCTCGTAGATCTCCTCCGCAGGGATGGTGCGTTGCGCTGCCCTGGTGATCCAGTCGGTGAATGCGTCAAAGGCCTTGGCGCAGAACAGCGCATCGCTGCGCATATTGGGATGTGCTTGCTTGGGCGACTTGGCGAGCTGCATCAGCGGTGACATCGCGACGATGGCGGCGGGTTTCTCGCCTTCGCCGAGCAGCCGCTGGGCCAGCGCCAACGACAGGTAGCCTCCGGCGGAATCACCGGCCAAAACGATCTGCTGGGGACGGTAACCCCGGCCGCGCAGCCACCGGTACGCGTCATAGCAATCATCGATGGCTGCACCGATCGAATGCTTGGGCAGCAGCCGGTAGTTCACCACCAGCACTGGACTATCGGCATAGTTCGACAGCGTGGTGACGAGCCGGTCGTGCGTGTTGGCGCCACAGGTCACAAAGGCGCCGCCGTGCATGTACAACACGACTCGGCGAGTCCCGTCGGCAGGCAGCACACCGGCCGCACGGACCAACCGGGCGCTACACCGCGGCAACCGAATCGTGGCGCGAATACAACCCGGTGCAGGTGTCAGAGCGCCGGCGGCGACGTCGATGAGGCCCCATGGCCATGGCACGTTCGCCACGTAGCTACCAAGAGCCAGAGTTGGGCGGATGGTGAGGCGAGCGGCGAGCCAGGCAAGGCGGCCGCCGACGCTCGGATCACCTTCCACGACCTGGTGGACCATCCCCGTGCCCCGCCGGGCGAACATGATCGGCCTTCCCCGGTGAGCCGCGGCCACATCGGTACCAATAGCTACCAGGGCCCCAGTCTGAAGATGCCCTCGAGCCATCGTCCGATCGTCTACAGCGTGTCCGCCAGTGCCGTGGTCAATCGGGGCAACCAAAGCCCCACCAGTGGTTTTCACGGCTGCTCCTCTCCAAGGGCAGCGGCATCACGCCCTACCGCCTTCTATCGAAAACGCTTCGGGGAGTCGCTCTTTGGGCAAGTACGTCAGCTGGTCGAAGAACCGGCCCAGCGTGTTGGTGTTGCGGCCCTCGCGGCCTATATCAACCGACTATCCCGCAGCTCACTTCAGAATCCTCGAAGCATTTCGCGCGCCATGCGCGAGTCTTCCATGAAGTCCAAGCGCGGCGGATAGTGTCGAGGCTTCGGGCGCGAATCCGGCTCTGTCGTCGCGAACACGCGAGCAGGCGCGGCGAATACACGAACCGCTCGCATCCACCAGCGAGTCGATGGCGGTGCCAGGGCGGCCGCGGTGCCCATGAGAACCTCTTGTTCGGTGATGAGCGTCGGGGCTGGCTTCTCCTTAACCTCAGCTAGCGAGGCCGGCGTCTCGAGGACCACCTCCGCGTGGGGTGTGGGCTCGATGTCGTCGTCAAATGGCAGCGGCGTTGCAGTCGGTAACTGGGACATCTCAGGTTTCCTCCGTGGTGTTTGGCGTTGTGACCGGTTGAACCGATCTCCGTACGGGAGGAACGTACGATCGGTCGGCAAGACGGCACACGCGTAGTGGCTACCTGTCTATTTGACTTCTGCGGAGTATCTACGCAGGCGCCGCTGTACCACCAACTGTTAACGGGTCGCCTGTGCGATGCAAAATGGTGTCAGAGCTGGCCTTTAGAGCAGACATGACCGGCCCAGCGCAGCATGCGTAAGACGACGAACGGCTCTACATCACCCGTCGTGCACACCTTCCGGCACCCTGCAGTGCCAATTGCCATGCCAAGGTTGAGCGACGCATCGCCGATGCAAGCGCCGCGGCGAAGAGCGTATTGAAGTTGGCGCCAGCCGCGATGTGGCGATTGGTTTCGGACAGCGCGCAAGGACTTTCGACGTAGTTGCCGTCGTCGGATGCCTTGGAGATCCACGTCGGCGCGGCGCGGTGGAGTCTGCGGGCCGCCACGGGGACGCGCAAACACAGGTAGTGGACTACGCATGCCATGGCCTACCGGCCATTTCTATGTTGCGTCCATGTCGCTAGCCATGCCGAATTGCCCGAACCGTAGAGGGGCGGTTCGGACTCGACCAACCCGTGAGGAAACCGCATGAAGCCGTCGATTCGTCTGCTCAAGGTGCTGACCGCTGCCACGTGGAAGGGAAAGTGGGATCCCGCCACACGGCCCAGCGCCGATAATCCGCATGCCGAGACCGTGACGCGCTGGCGCGTAATGCCCGGCGATCTCGATCTATTCGGGCACATGAACAACAGCCGCTACCTGATGCTGATGGACTTCGCTCGGCTGGACTACCTCGCCCGCATGGGGCTGATGAATGCAGCATTAAGGCGCAGATGGGTCGTTCCGGTGGCGACGGCGCAGGTCGACTTCCATCGTCCGCTTAAACCGTTCCAGAAATTCGAGATCGGAACGCAGGTGCTGTCTTGGAACCACCGCTGGTTCTATATGCGGCAGACATTCCGTACCCGCCAGTCCCCCAACAGGATTGCCGCGACCGCCTATGTGAAGACAATCTTCTGCTCCCGGTCCGGGCAGGTGGCGCCCGCCGAGGTGGTCCGGATGGCGCTCGGTCATGACTTTGAAGCGCCCGCCATGCCCGACGATCTTCGGGTCAAATTCGGACTTGTAGCTCCTGCGGTCGCTGTCAGCGCGCCGGTCCTTGAGCCGCACCGTCCAGCGGTGACGGAGATAACCCGCGAGCTTGGCCATCGCACACCCGAGCGGTTGTTCGAAGAACTTGCCGAGAACCTCCCTGTCTAGTCGAAAGGTGCTGTCGTGCTGCAGAAAATCGCCAGATCGACCATCGCCGCCCCGAGGCGACTCATCGCCGCCGCACTGCTGATCATGGTCGGCGCGGCTGTCTTCGGCATTCCAGTGAGCAAGAGCCTGTCGACGGGTGGTTTTCGCGACCCCACTTCGCAGTCCTCACACGCGTCGCAGCTGCTGGCCGACAAGTTCGGTATGGGCGACATGCAGCTGGTCCTCGCTGTGACATCTGTCGCGGGCGCGCACAGCGAGGCGGCACGTGCTGCGGGTGACGAACTGGTCACGCTGTTGAAGAGCTTGCCGTACGTAACCGACGTCAAATCCGCGTGGACAGCACCACCCGAGGCCGCCCGCTCGCTGGTCAGTAAAGACGGCAAGACCGGATTGATCGTCGCCGGCATCACCGGTGGTGAGACCGGCGCACAACAGCACACGTCGCAGCTGCTCGATCGGCTGCCCCACTTCAACGGCGTCGCGGTCAAAGCAGGCGGTGAGGTCACCTCCTACGTCCAAATCATCGGACAAACGCGGAAAGACTTGCTGGTCATGGAAGCCATCGCCTTCCCGCTGAGTTTCGTCGTGCTGGTATGGGTTTTCGGCGGACTCTTAGCAGCGGCGCTTCCGTTGGCCGTCGGCGTTTTCGCCATCATCGGCTCCATGGCGGTGATGCGCACCATCACGTTCGCCACCGACGTATCGGTCTTCGCGCTGAACCTGACCCTGGCGATGGGACTGGCGTTAGCCATCGACTACACGCTGCTGATCATCAGCCGGTACCGCGACGAGTTGGCCGACGGCGCACAGCGCAAAGAGGCATTGGTTCGCACAATGGCGACAGCGGGCCGGACCGTGCTGTTCTCGGCGACTACGGTCGCGCTGTCAATGATCGCGATGGCGCTGTTTCCGATGTACTTTCTGAAGTCGTTCGCGTATGCGGGTATCGCCGTGGTCGCTTTGGCGGCCGTCGCCTCGGTCACCGTGACTCCGGCGGCGATCATGCTCCTCGACGACCGGCTTGACTCCTTGGACCTGCGCCGTGGAATCCGTCGAATGTTGGCCCGGCGTCAGCCGGCCCAACGGCCGATCCAGGAGACGTTCTGGTATGGCTGGACGAAAGCTACGATGCGGCGGGCCGTTTCAGTCGGCCTGGCAATCATCGCAGTGTTGCTTCTACTGGGCGCACCTTTCTTGGGGGTCAAGTGGGGTTACCCCGATGATCGGGTGCTGCCCGGCTCGGCGTCCGCACGGCAGGTCGGTGACGAGTTGCGTTCCGATTTCGCAGTCAACTCGCTGACTGATGTGGTCGTCGTGATTCCCGATATGGCCGCAGTGACAACACGCGAACTCAGCCTGTATGCGAGCGAGCTATCACGGGTGGCGGATGTGTCGTCGGTGTCGTCACCTGTGGGCAGTTACGCCCGCGGCACCTTGATCGGGCCGCCCTCTGCCCCAGCCGGATGGAAAGCCGGCAGTGCCTTCATCACTGTGAACTCCGTCGCGCCGCTGTACTCGCGGGCATCAGAGATGCAACTGGATCGGCTGCACGCGGTGGCAACTCCCCATGGCACAGATGTTCAGGTGACAGGCTGGGCACAGATCAACCACGACAGCTCGAAAGCAGTCACCTCACGACTACCGCTGGTGTTGTCGGTGATGGCGGCGATCACGTTCGTGCTGCTGTTTTTGCTGACTGGCAGCGTTGTCCTACCACTAAAGGCGCTGTTGCTCAACATGTTGTCGTTGACCGCCGCATTTGGCGCGCTGGTATGGATCTTCCAGCAGGGCCACCTCGATGGGCTCGGCACGACGGCAACCGGCACACTGGTGACAAGCGTCCCTGTGCTGTTGTTCTGCCTTGCTTTCGGGCTGTCGATGGACTACGAGGTTTTCTTGATCTCGCGGATCCGCGAATACTGGCTGACATCACGAAAGACCCGGGAAGACAATACCGAAAGCGTCGCGTTAGGCCTGGCTCGCACTGGCCGCGTGGTGACGGCTGCGGCGATGCTGATGGCAGTCACATTCGCTTCGCTGACCGCCGCGAAGGTGTCAATCATGTGCATCTTCGGTGTCGGCGTGACGTTGGCAGTCCTGATGGACGCCACCCTGGTTCGGATGCTGCTGGTGCCGGCATTCATGCGCGTACTCGGTCCGCTGAACTGGTGGGCGCCTGGCTTTCTCGCGCGGCTGCATCGGCGTTTCGGTATCACCGAATCCGGAGTGTTGCCTGAACTCGTGCACCCCGGGCAGTCCACCACGGGTAGCGGTCCATCCATCACGCAGCCAGCAGCGGCAATATCGCATGATGCGATCCGAGTAATCGACTACGCTTTCCGCGCCGGTACGCAGATCCGACGCTGAGTTTGCCCACAAAAGTAAACCCACACAGCAACGGATCGGACCAATGCTTTCAAAAACGGCGATGGCTACCGTCTCCGGGTTCTCCGGCACCATGAGCACCCGGCATCACCGGCTCCACCAAGCGTCGCTCGTGCGGATGGACGCCAAGCCGGGTAAAGGTGCTGAAGCTCAGACCATGGCTAGCCGTTGGCAGTTCATCGACCGCGCTGCGGAGTTCGGTGCGATTGAAGAGGCATTCACCGGCCATGAAAGCCGGGGCGTGGTACTCGTCGGTGCCGCCGGCGTGGGTAAGACGACGCTTGCCCGCGCCGTCACCGCGTCGTTGCGTTCCCGGGTGCGCTGGGTGGCGTGCACGGAGACGTCGCGCAGCATCCCGCTCGGCGTTGTAGCCCCTCTGGTCGGTGTTTCGGCCTTACGCGACCCAGTCGCGCTGATGGCTGCGGCCCGAGAATCACTTACCAGCGAGGAGGACACCATTGTTGCCGTGGACGATGCGCACTTGCTGGACGAGCTGTCCGCAACGCTGTTACACCAAATAGCGGTCGACCGGACCGGACACATTCTAGTCACAATTCGCAGCGGCGAACCGGTGCCCGACGCCGTCACCGCGTTGTGGAAGGACGGCTACGCGCTGCGTTTGGAGCTTCAGCCGTTCAGCAAAGAGCAGACCATCGCGCTGGTCGAATCGTTCCTGGGCGGGACCCTTGAGGGTCTTAGCGTCGATCTGATGTGGAAATCATCGGGCGGTAACGCGCTATTCCTGCGGCATATGGTCGAGGGGTCGCTCGACGCCGGAACCCTAACCGAGGTCAACGGGGTATGGCAGCTGCGTGGTCCCACTGTTGTCCCGTCCGGATTGGCTGCTCTGCTGCAAGACCGTCTCGATGACGCTGGCAACGAAGTCCTAGGCGTGTTGAAGCTGCTGGCGCTGTGCGAACCGCTCGACGTCGACACACTCTGCGAGCTGGCCGGTGAGGAAGCCGTCGACGCGGCAGAGGTGCGAGGGTTGATCCGGGTTATGCATGACGGCCCTCACATCACCGCCTGGTTCAACCACCCACTCTACGGTGATGTCGTCCGCCGCCGCATCGGGACGGTGTCGGCGCGGAAGCTAAGAGGCAGTATCGTACGGGCCCTTCGTGGTCGTGAGCTCAACTCGGCCGCTAGTCGGATCCGGCTGGCGCAGCTGTGCGTCGACAGTGACCAAGCCGTCGATACCGAGCTGTTCATCGCCGCGGCCAAGGACGCAATGTTTCTGTCGAATCTTCCGCTCGCTGAACAAATCTCCCGTGCGGCATTTGAGTGTAGCGGAGGCCTGCGGGAAGCTGAGCTTTTGTCGCGTGCACTGTTGTGGCAAGGACATCCGGCGCAGGCCGACGAGATACTCACGCGGTTTGCACCCGAGGATCTTGACGAGTTGCAGCTTGTCCAGTGGGGCATTCCCCACCTGTCGATCCTGTTCTGGTCGCTGGGTGACGTCGCCCGCGCCCATCAGCTCTTGGCATTGTTGCGCCAACGGGTACAACGCCCCAGCCTGAAGCTGATCGTCGACGCGACCGGCTCGGCGATGGCAGTACACGAGAACAAGATCGCCGAGGGAATCTCTGAAGCCGAGCGCGTGTTGGCGGACCCGCATGCCCCGACACAGGCCATCGACTTCGCCGCTTTCGCCGCGGGTCAGGCGATGCCGGTTGCTGGCCGCGGCGGCGGCTTCGCACCGATCGCCAGCAGGTGCCGCGCCCAGCAGAAGGCCACCGAGGGCATGATCCGGGTGCTGGTGCGCTATTGCGACGTGCTCGCGCTCACCGCTATCGGAGAATTAGATCTGGCTGACGAACGTACAGCGGATTACAGCGAATTCTCCTGTGTGGGACAGCGTCTAGCATGGGCGATCGCAAAAGGCATGGCCGGTCTTGTCGCCGTCTACCGTGGCAAGTTTCCCGACGCCATCTCAGCGCTAGAACAGGTGATCGCGGCGCAGGCTGCCGAAGTTGTCCTGCCGTGGCGGTTGCCCGCAAGGGTGCTGCTGGCGAAGGCGTACGCGGCCCTGGGCCAAGTTGACCACGCCGAGCGGGTGCTCGTAGAAGCCGAGGGACACAGCGGGCAACACGAGGCGCTGTGGTCCCCCGAGCTGTTGATCGCCAAATCCTGGTACGCCGCAGCAAAGGGGCTGGAGCAACGCGCGGTCGAATTGGCCTGCGCAGCAGCAGATGTCGCACACAATTCAGGTCAGTACGCCGCTGAAGCTGAGGCACTGCACCACGCCGCGCGGTTCGGCTCCCGCACCGTTGCCCGGCGGCTGGCCGGACTCACCAAACAGGTGGAAGGACGGATGGTGACACTTCATGCGCGCCACGCCACAGCTGTCGCCGTCGGCGATGCGCGGGCGCTTGACGCGGTGAGCGCGGAATTCGAAAGCACTGGCTGATCCTTTCGGCCGCTGACGCAGCTGCCCAGGCCGTACCGGTGCACGATCGCGCCGGCCGGCGACGGGCCAGCGTGGAGTCGGCGGTACGTGCGCAGCGTCTGGCAATTCGATGCGGTGGAGCGACGACGCCGGCGATCAGATCCGCGGCACGACCTCTGCCGGTGACTCCCCGGGAGCGCGAAATCGCCGCCCTCGTCACTGAGGGACTGTCGAACCGGCAAATCGCCGAGCGGCTGACGATGTCGGTTCGTACGGTGGAAGGCCACGTGTACCGTGCCTGCTTCAAACTGGATGCCGCCAATCGCGACGAACTTGCACAGCTCCTGCGCCAAGACGTCTCCGTGTAGTGGACATCGCCGGCGGCTGCTGCACGCGTAGTGAACCGCGCATAATTTCGCCGCGCCATCGGATCAGTATTGCTAATGTCCGAAATCGCCGCTTGAAAGCGAGTGTCCCTTGGCAATCAGGCTGTCGGAGCGGTTATCTGCTTCATTGATTATGGCAGTCGACGGAAAGGAACCGTCATGACGGGAAGAACACCGCGGCTCCTGCTCTGGATCGCTGAGAGGCTCGATCGATGGATCGGATGGTGGCGGTTGCCTTTGCCCCTGGGAGTAGCCGTTTTGATCGGACTGCGCGAGCAGCTACGCGCGCACAATCTCTACGGCACCGGCCGGGGGAAGGACGACAGGCCGGACAGCGATGACCCGTATATAAACGAGCACCTTACCGCCCGCACCCTGAACGGCAGCTATAACGACCTCGATGACCCGCTCATGGGGTCGGTGAAAAGCAGATTCGGCCGCAATGTCCCGCTCAGGTATGTCAAGCCCGAGGACCCCCCAATCCGGCCACCAGATCCTCGGCGGATTAGCCGGGAGCTTCTCGCGCGAACGGATTTTCAGCCGGCTACCACGCTGAACCTGCTCGCCGCCGCATGGATCCAGTTTGAAGTGCACGACTGGGTCCAACACGCCGTCGTCGACAAACCGGAGCCCTGGAAGATCGAACTTGACGCAGAAGATGACTGGGGCCAAAAGATAGGAGAACGGCCCGCCGACGGCAAGATGCGAATCAAACGGACTGCGCCCGACCCCAGCCAAGATGTACACGGTCCGCGCACCTTTGTAAACCAGAATTCGCATTGGTGGGATGGATCTCAAATCTATGGAACTACAAAAGAATACGCTGAGGCGCTGCGTAAGCAGGGCACGGGCATGCTCAACATCGACGAGGACGGGCTTGCACCCCGCGAAAAGGTTGATCAAAAGCTCGGATATGACGGTCAGGACGGCAATTTCTGGGTAGGTCTGGCCCTCCTGCACTCGCTCTTCATGCGAGAACACAACGCCATATGCGAGCGGCTCACCGCCGAATATCCGGACATGACTCCCGACGACGTGTACCAAAAGGCACGTCTGATCAATGTCGCCTTGATGGCCAAGATCCACACCATCGAGTGGACACCTGCCATCATCGCTCACCCCACCACCGTCTTCGCAATGCGCGCGAACTGGTTCGGTCTGTTCGGCGAACGATTCAAGCGCTGGTTCGGGCGGGTCACAACCAGTGAAATCCTGAAAGGAATACCCGGATCACCGACCAACCACCACGGAGTTCCGTACTCCCTCACCGACGACTTCATTGCCGTCTACCGGATGCACTCCCTGCTTCCAGACGACTTCGACTTCTATTCGGTCAAGACCGGCGAATACATCGGCAAGCGCAAACTATGCGACCTGACCATGGGCAAGATCGAAGGGCAAGAGATCGGCAATGTACGCCAGGCGCTGCGCGACTTCAAAGGGATGGAGGACATCTTCTATAGTTTTGGCCTCGCTCATCCCGGCGCCGTCACACTGCACAACTATCCGCACACGCTGCGAGACTTCAAGCACGCCGACGGCGTCCACATGGATCTCGCCGCGATCGACATCCTGCGGGACCGCGAACGGGGTATTCCCCGCTACAACGAGTTTCGCCGGTTGTTCCGCCTGAAGGCGGCATCCACATTCGAGGAACTGACCGGAGACTTGGCCATAGCCGAGGAGTTGCGGAAGATATACCGCGACGTGGAGCAGGTGGACCTGATGGTGGGGCTACATGCCGAACCCAAACCGCCGGGATTCGGCTTTAGCGACACCGCATTTCGCGTATTCATCCTGATGGCATCGCGACGGTTGGAGAGCGACCGGTTCTTCACCCGCGACTTCACCCCTGAGGTTTATACGCCGGCCGGCATGGATTGGATCAGTCAGAACTCAATGCGTACGGTGCTGTTGCGGCACTTCAAATCGCTCGAGCCGGCCCTGCGCGGGGTCAAGAACCCGTTTACTCCATGGGCGGCGGTCAATGACCAGACTCTGGACGAGCCCCCGGCTACACCGACGTACGTCGAGTGGAGCGAGAGACTTGAGCGGCGACCGCCTGACGAGGATGAGGTGATCACCAAGATCATCGACGTGCTCCACAAGAACAACGAGTGGACCTACAAGCGAAACAACAAGCACGCTATCCGGGACGCGCACGCCAAGAGTCACGGCATCCTCCAGGGCAAACTCACCGTCGAGCTCGATGGCGACGACTTGGAGCAGGGTCTATTCAAAAAGGGAGCGAGGTACGACGTGATTGCCCGGTTCTCCAGCACGGCGGGCGCGATTCGCAGCGATCAGCTGCGCGGTGTCCGTGGCCTCGCGATCAAGGTCCTGGGCGTGGATGACAAGGCTCTGGGCGTGGAGGAGAGGAAGCGGGCACTGGCCGGAGACCACGCCCGCACGCAGGACTTCCTGCTCGTGACCCACCGGGAATTCCCGTTCGCCGACGCCCATGAGTACTACAAGAAGGGAATGCCACTGGCCCGGTTGCTCGCGCGAGTACCGGATCTTGTACTCGCGCGCTTCATCGATCTGGCCGTCTTGGCCGATCGGCTCCACTTGCCGTTACCCACCACTGTCGCGTTGTTCGTCACACCCAACAGGCCCATCCTCGGCGAGACGTTCTATTCGTCCGCTCCGCTGCGCTTCGGGAAGTACGTCGCCAAGCTGGCGCTGGTGCCGTCATCAGATTCGGTGAAACAGCTCCAGAACAAAGAAATCGACGCTGCCGCGGGCGAGAACGCACATACCGACGCGGTCAAAAAGTTCTTCAAAACGAACACCGCCGTTTATGAACTACGCGTACAGCTGTGCACCAATACGGAAGCCATGCCAATCGAGAATGCGAAGGTGCCATGGTCCGAAACGGCCTCCCCGCACCGCCGCGTTGCGACAATAACTTTCCCACCTCAGAACCCGTATAGTGACGCGCGGCGGGAATTCGGCGACGACGTGCTGTCTTTCAACTCATGGCGGGCGCTGGACGTTCACCGTCCACTCGGATCCATCAACCGCCTCAAGCTGCGGGTATACAAGGCATCAAGCCAGTTTCGGCACGAGATGAACAACGTGCCCGCTGTGGAACCAACCGATATTGCGCAGTTGCCCAATTACGACCCTGTGTTCGCTGTCGGATCGGGCCGCTCTGGAAGCCATCCCCAAAAACCGACAACGTAGTGCCAGGCCGCGATGCCACGGCGCGTCGAGGCCAGCGGCGAATTGACGTCGTCTTCCCACCGACGGCGCGCCTGCACGACTGGGCCGGAATTTGCCCAGAGGCATGCCTTCGGCCTCCCAGCCTTACCAACTTCTCATGACATAAAGCGGCGAGCTGACCGGATCTTTGCCGCGCTCCCCCGATATGGCTTACTTAACCGATATATAGACTTACACTCGGACTCCATGAGCCGCCGTTGGCAACTGCTCGACCGCCCAGTCGAGCAGGAGGCGATTCGATCGGCATTGGGCGGCGCCGAAAGCTGCGGTGTGATATTGGTCGGCGCTGCAGGCGTCGGTAAGACAACGTTGGCCCGCAACGTCATCGCGTCCCCACGTTCCAAGGTGCGCTGGGCTGCATGCACGGAGTCCTCACGCAGCATCCCGCTCGGTGCTTTCGCACATTGGGTGAGTTCGTCGGCTTTACGCGATCCGGTCGCCCTCATTGCCTCGGCGCGCGAGTCGATTCTCGCCGACGAAAATACGGTCGTCGGCATCGACGATGCTCATTTGCTGGATCAACTCTCCGCCACGTTGCTGCACCAAATCGCGGTGGAGCGGGCGGGACATATTCTGGCCACGGTTCGTAGCGGCGAGCCGGTCCCCCACGCCGTCACCTCGTTATGGAAGGACGGTTACCTACAGCGCTTCGAGCTTCATCCGTTCACTAAACAGCAGACGATTGCGCTCGTTGAACGGGTTCTCGGCGGGACGCTCGAGGGTCTGAGCGCCGATGTCATGTGGGAGTCATCTGGCGGGAACCCGCTGTTCCTTCGGCACATGGTCGAGGGTGCACTCGAGGCGGGAACCTTAACCGAGGTAAACGGGGTGTGGCAGCTGCGTGGCCCGACCGTGGTTCCATCCGGGTTGGCCGCACTGCTGCAAGACCGCCTCGATCACGCGGGCGCCGATGTCGTTAATGCATTGAAATTGCTAGCGCTATGTGAACCGCTCGGCGTGGACATGCTCTGCGAACTGGCCGGCGAGGACGCCGTCGACGCGGCTGAGCTACACGGCTTGGTCCGGATCGTTCACGACGGCCCTCAAGTCAATGCGCGATTCAGCCATCCACTCTTCGGTGATGTCGTCCGCCGCCGCCTCGGGACAGCGTCGGCGCGGAAGTTGAGGGGCCGTCTAGTACAGGTTCTGCGCGACCGCGACCTCGACTCGGCCGCTGGGCGTATCCGGCTCGCCCAGTTATGCGTCGATAGCGACCAACCTGTCGATAACGAGCTGCTCGTCGCCGCGGCTAAGGACGCCATGTTTCTGTCAAACCTTCCGCTTGGCGAACGGATCGCGCGTGCGGCCTTCGAGCGCGGCGGTGGTGTGCGGGAAGCCGAGCTTTTGTCGCGCGCTCTGCTGTGGCAAGGACATCCAGTGCAGGCCGACGAGGTCCTCAGGCGGTTCGACCCCGACAACCTGGACGAGCTGGAGCTTGTCCAGTGGGGCATTCCCCACCTGTCGATCCTGTTCTGGTCGATGGGCGATGTGGCACAGGCCAATCACGTCTTGATGTTGTTGCAGCAACGTATCCAACATCCGAGCCTAAAGCTTGTGCTGCAAGCAACGGGAGCGGCAATGGCGGTGCACGAGAACAGGATTGCCGAGGGAATCGCCGAGGCTGAGCGCGTGCTGGCCGACCCAAATGTCCCCAAACAGGCGATCGATTGGGCCGCATTCGCGGCCGGTCTGGCCATGCCGGTCGCCGGCCGGGGCGCCGACTTTGAACCGATCGCCGCCAGGTGCCGCGCCCAGCAGAAGGCCACCGAGGGCATGATCCGGGTCATGGTGCGCTATTGCGACGTGCTCGCGCTCACGTCCATCGGCGAATTAGATGCGGCCGACAAACAGGCAGCGGACTATGCCGAGTTTTCCTCTGCGGGACAGCGTCTGGCGTGGGCTGTCGCGAAGGTTGCGGCGGGCTGGTCGCCGTCTACCGCGGCAAGTTCCCCGACGCCATCTCGGCACTAGAGCAGGCCGTTGCGGCACAAGCCGCCGAAGTCTCCATGCCATGGAGGTTGCCCGCACGGATCCTGCTGGCGAAAGCCTATTCGGCCCTGGGCCGGGCAGAGGAAGCCGAGCGGGTATTCGCCGACTCCGCAGAGCATGCTGGGCCGCATTTGGCGCTGCACTCGCCGCAGATGATGGTCGCAAAATCGTGGCATGCCGCGGCAAAAGGGATGGACCGACGTGCGGTCGAATTGACCCGCGCGGCAGCCGATCTTGCACACCAGGCTGGCCAGTATGCCGTCGAGGCCGAGGCACTGCACCACGCCGCGAGGTTCGGTGACCGCACTGTCACGCAGCGGCTGGCGGCATTGACTGAGAAAGTTCGAGGCCGAATGGTGACGCTCCAGGCTCGTCACGCAGCGGCCGTGGCCGCCGCCGACGCTGTGGCCCTGGATGCCGTGAGCAGCGAACTTGAAGCCGCGGGGTTGATCCTGTCCGCAGCAGACTCGGCCGCACAAGCCGCACCGCTGCATGATCGCGCCGGTCAGCGACGCAAAAGCGCAGAGTCGTCGGCGCGGGCGCTTAAACTGGCCGCTCAATGCGGCGGAGCGACCACACCGGCGATCAGGTGCGCGGCTCGCCCTCTGCCGGTGACCTCCCGCGAGCGCGAGATTGCGGCCTTAGTTGCTGACGGCCTCTCCAACCGGGAGATTGCAGAGCGGCTGACAGTGTCAGTTCGCACTGTTGAGGGCCACATCTACCGCGCCTGCATCAAACTAGACGTCACCGATCGTGATGAACTCGCGAAGATCGTTGGGAAGGATATAAAGAAGTAGCGCCGTCGTGGCTGCTGACATTCCGAACTTTCCAACGGATAAAGCGCTCCCCCCGAGCATTCGTTCGCGCTGATTAGACATGGCTCGCCTCACATTCCGGTGACCGCCCATCGACCCGAAATCGCCCGCCAACCGACGAACGCCAACCGCAGCGCCATAAATGTCGTGAGCCCTGCCCAGCCCCCAACCGACACCAGCGACAACCAGATCAGCGGCAGGAAGCCCACCGGCGCGCTGACCACGGTGGCGCTCAGATCAGCGCGGGACTGTGGCTGGAAGCCGCTGCGGCACGGGAATTTCGGACCAGCGGCGAGGACATCGCCGCCAACCGGGAAGCGGTGCTTCAGCGCGGACGCGCACAGGTGCGCTGACGGCTCTACTGACCGCGGACGGCTGCGGCGGCTTTGACCAGCAGGTCCGACAGCAACTGTTGCGGGTTGAGTTGCGCGTCGGTGCTACCCATGACGATCACAGAGGTTCGGTCGTCGAGCGCCGCTGTGAAGACATAGTCGGGATCTTCTGCGGCATCGGCGCTCAGCTTGGCGCCAGTAGTGGTGGCCCCGGCGATGCTGGGCGCCGGAATGCGTTCGGCAGTTCCGCTTGCCTGGGCGGCGCCGGACACCGAAACCCGATCACAGCCTGCCGCCGGCTGACTGGCCGGGACCGGCCGGGGCAACCGGAGTGCGACGACGTAGATGCTGCCCTGATCCCCTTCCCCTCGGATACCTGCTGCCTGCGCGCCGACGGCAGGTTCGGCGTTCGGCGGGACGAGGACCGAGCGGCATTGCGGCGGGTCGACCCGAGCCCCCGTAAACGCGGTGATGCCAGAGCTGTCGATGTCTTGCTGGCTCAACGTCTTTGACGGCTGAGGTTGTGCCGGAAAGCCCGGAGGAAAGTCGTCCTTGACGTTGTCGACGCGGGAAATGTCGTAAGCGGCATGCGCTGATGCCGCGGCGCTGGTCGCGGACGACGGTTTTGGCCCGGCCGGCGAGGAGCCCGCCGGCTTGCGCTCGGCGGACTGGTCACACGCGACGAGTGTGACGCCGACGGCCAGTGCCGCCAGCACCGACGTGACTTGCCGAATGGTACGTCGCGAAGAAGTCATGACAATGTGCCTAAGCATTGGTGGGTGGGTGCAAAGCCGTTGATGGCGACGCTTTTTCGATCAGCACTGAACGACGGTGTTGCACTGCGCCGAGTGCTGGAGGCCGAGCCAAGATGCCCGGCCTCCAGCAGGCCTAGCGCAACCTTGGGCGCTAACCGTCACCCGGTCACCACCACCACCACCAGTGGTGCCACCAGCCGCGGTGGCGCCCCCACCACTGGGGCATGGGTGCGTCATGTAGCCCTGCCGCGGCGACACTGGTCGTCGGGACCTGGTCGGGTTGATACGCCGGGACGGCCTGCGCTGCCGGGGGGGCGCCAAAGATCATCCCGGCGGTGACTACGCCCGCGCCGACGGCGCCAACCGCCACCCGCCGCGCCGATCCTGCGATCGACATAACAACCTCCTTCGTCAGGCTTGTTACTACTATTCGATAAAAAGATAAACGCGCCGTCCGCATTCAGCAACTTACTAGAAAGTTTATTATCTACCTCACAATCCATATAAGCCGGAAAGTTCTAAAACGCCTTTCCTCTTTGCCCGTCTTCCTGACTTCAGTAGCTACTGTTGACCAGTACTTCAGTATCTCCGTAAGCACGCTGATCAGGAAGTACTGTCGATCACCGCCACGGCTCCACGGTGCGACCGGAAGACATTTTTCCGGGATTGTTTTATCCACACAACTAGAACGGACGCCCCTGCGAACGATTTCTCCAACTGATTTGTTTACCACGTCCTAGTCTGCAGCAATCAAATATGAAGTGTTAATGAAGGCGTGAGTAGGCACATTTGCGGTGGGTGCTCTCAACCGACGGGCTCACGTCACCGCGGCCGCCGAAGCGGTGAGGGCATACGGATATGCTGACTTCGCTAGGTCGGCTTACTAACCTGACGTGCCGCCGGAGGTCTGAATAATGAGCACTGCCGCTGACGGCTTCGAGGCCGAACGGTTCCGCACCCCCGTGGCGCCGCAACCGGCGTCCCTGGACGCCGCCGCAGTGACCGAACGCCTCACCGCCATCCGAAAAGGCCGCGTCCGGCGAACACGACGAACAGTAGACCTCACGCCTGCCCAGCATCGGGCCCTCGACATATGGCAACGCGAAGCAGCCGACCGCCTCGGAGTCTCGCGCGTGACCGGGCAGGAGGTCTTAAGCGTGCTCATCGACCAATTACTGACAAACCGCGAACTCTCAGCCCAGATCACTCGTGCTATCAGGTCCCGGCGCTGATCAGGGCTGGTCAGCCATCGCTTCTGCGCACGTCCCCTGGCACCGCCCAGCGGCCCGAAGCCGCCCGCCAGCCGACGAACGCCAGCCGCAGCGCCACGAATGTCGTCAGCCCCGCCCAGATACCGGCCAGCCCCCAACCGAACACCAGCGACAACCAAACCAGCGGCAGAAAGCCCACCAGCGCGCTGACCACGGTGGCGGTGCGCATGAACGCCGCATCGCCGGCGCCCAGCAACACCCCGTCGAGCGCGAAAACGACTCCGGCCACCGGCAATTGGACCACGAGAAACCACCACGGCACACCGATGACCGCCAGCACCGACGAGTCGCCGGTGAACAGCTTAGGCAGCACCGAGGCTCCGAACGCCAACACTGCGGCCAACGCGGCGGCCGCGATCGCGGAAAACACCGTCACGCGGCGAGCAACCGATTTAGCATGCGCTATGCGGCACGCGCCGAGCGCGGCCCCGACCAGCGCTTGCGCCGCGATAGCCAACGAATCAAGCACCAGCGCAAGGAAATTCCACAACTGCAGCACGACCTGATGAGCGGCCAACGCCGCAGCGCCGAACCGAGCTGCCACCGCTGCCGCCGAGATAAAACACGCCTGGAAGGCCAATGTTCGCACCACCAGGTCACGTCCCATCACTACCTGGGCCCTTAGCACGTTGCGATCGAGACCCAGCGGCACTGCTTCAACCTGCAATGCGCGCCCGAACAGCAGCGCAGCCAGCCACTGTCCAACCAGATTCGCGACCGCGGAACCGGCCAGTCCTATTCGCGGCATCCCCAGCCAGCCGTAGACCAGCAGCGGGCACAGCAGGACCGAAAGCCCAAAGCCCACAACCACATATCGCAGCGGCCGCATGGTGTCCTGCACCCCGCGCAGCCAGCCGTTGCCGGCCATCGACACGAGAATCGCCGGCGCACCCAGGATCGCGATCCGCAGCCACGGCAGAGCCGCCCTGGCAATGTCGGCGCGCGATGCGATGGCCGAGACCACTGGCACCGCCACGGCTTGCACCACGACGATGATCACCACGCCTAGCGCAACGGCCAACCAGGTCGCCTGCACACCCTCGACAACCGCCGACTCCCGGTTTTCGGCTCCGAAGTAGCGCGCCGAGCGGGCGGTAGTCCCATACGACAGAAACGTAAGCTGGGAGCCGACCAGCCCAAGTATCAGCGCGCCGATCGCCAGCCCGGCCAGGCTCAGTGCGCCCAGCCGGCCGACGACCACGGTGTCGAACAACAGGTAGAGCGGTTCGGCGGCGAGCACACCCAGCGCCGGCAGCGCCAAGCCGGCGATTTGTCGGCCACCGGCGGCCGGATGCTCGTCAACCAAGCGCGGCGCGCAGCGACGCGACGACCTCGGCCACCGAGCCGACCGTCGAGTACCCGGCTGCCAGCTTGTGTCCGCCGCCGCCGAACGTCGAGGCCACCGCCGCCAGATCTACCGCCGCTTTCGCCCGCATGGACACCGACCACTGCTGCGGCGCAACCTCTTTCAGGACGGCTGCCACCTCGGCTTCTTGTGTCGTGCGCACGATGTCGACGATGCTTTCGACCTCTTCCGGGCGCGCGGCGATCCACTCCTGGTGCTCGACGACCGCGTAGACCAGCCCGCGGCCATCGGCAGCGTCGGGCAGCAGCTGTGCCGACTTCAGCACCCGCGACAGCATCATCAGCCAGGCGAACGGATGCGTATCGAGCAGCATCCGGCTGATCGCGGCGTTGTCGACGCCGAGGTCGACCAGCCGCGCCGCCAACCGATGAGCCTGGGCGCTGGCCCACCGAAACGACCCGGTATCGGTGGTCAGCCCCGCGTACAGGCAGTGCGCCACGTCGATGTCGATCGGTTCCCCCCACGCATCCAGAAGCTCGGCGACCAGCATCGTGGTGGAATCCGCCGACGGGTCGACGAAGTTCGCGGTGCCGAACAGCTGGTTCGACGCGTGATGATCGATCACCAGCAGCTCGCGACCGGCACTGGCCAGATCGCTCAGGCCGCCGAGCCGGTTGATGCTCGGAATATCGACTGTCACAGCGACATCCACGTCACGGCGCATACTGTCCGGGCCGACCATCAGCCAACCACCGGGCAGCGAGCACAGCGACTCCGGCAATGCCGCCGGTGCGGCAAAGCTGACCTGGACCTGCTTGCCGCACCGGTCGAGCACCAAGGCCAGCGCTAACCCGGCGCCGATCGTATCGGCATCGGGATAGACGTGGCAGACGACACCGACCGTGGCGGCCTCGGTGAGCAGTTGGGCGGCGCCGGCGGCGTCGACACGTCGGGCGTCGGAGGCGAGGTCAGTCGTCGTATCGGTCGTCGTCACCGGTGTCCTCAGCCTCATCGTCGGCGGGCGTGGTCCGGTACGGGTGGGCCTCCCCCGCCGGTTTAGCACCTGAGCGCACCCGAGCCAGATCGGCGTCGGCCGCGCGCGCCCGCGCCAACAGCTCCTCCATCCGCTGCGCAGCGTCGGACACCGTGTCGCGGACAAACGTCAGGGTGGGCGTGAACCGTACGCCGGTGCCGGCCCCGACCTTCGTGCGTAGCACGCCCTTGGCCCGCTCCAGCGCCGCCGCGGCGCCGGCGTAGTCCGGTTCCTCGTCGAGCGTGCGACCCATCACCGTGTAGTACAGCGTGGCGTCGTGCAGGTCGCCCGTCAGCTTGGCGTCGACGATGGTCACCCCGGCCAGCCGCGGATCCTTGATCTCGTGCTCGATCGCCGAGGCGACGATCGTGACGATCCGCTTGGCCAACCGGCGCGCCCGGGCCGGATCAGGCATAGGACGTTCCTACCCCCGTTCTTTTTGGACCAGTTCGTAGGTTTCGATGACGTCGCCTTCCTTGATGTCGGCGTAGCCCAGGGTCAGACCGCATTCGTAGCCGTCGCGGACTTCGGTGACGTCGTCTTTCTCCCGCCGCAGCGACTGGATCGTGAGGTTCTCGGTGACGACGATGTTGTCGCGCAGCAACCGGGCCTTGCTGTTGCGGCGCACGCTGCCCGACGTGACCAGGCAACCGGCAATAAGCCCGACCTTCGAGCTACGGAACAACGCCCGCACTTCGGCCCGGCCCAGCTGGACCTCTTCGTAGATCGGCTTGAGCAGCCCGCGCAGCGCCTTCTCGATGTCGTCGATTGCCTGGTAGATCACTGAGTAGTAGCGAATCTCGACGCCTTCGCGGTTGGCCAGCTCGGTGGCCTTGCCCTCGGCGCGCACGTTGAAGCCGATGATGATCGCATCCGACGCCGAGGCCAGGTTGACGTTGGTCTCGGTGATCGCACCGACACCACGGTCGATGACCCGCAGCGCCACCTCGTCGTCGACCTGGATGCCCATCAGCGCCTCTTCCAGCGCTTCGACGGTACCGGCGTTGTCGCCCTTGAGGATCAGGTTCAGCTGGCTGGTTTCCTTCAGCGCCGAGTCCAGGTCTTCCAGGCTGATCCGCTTGCGGGTCCGCGCGGCCAGCGCGTTGCGCTTGCGGGCGCTGCGGCGGTCAGCGATCTGGCGGGCGATGCGGTCCTCGTCGACGACGAGGAAGTTGTCACCGGCGCCGGGCACCGACGTGAACCCGATGACCTGCACCGGCCGCGACGGCAGCGCCGCCTCGACGTCCTCGCCGTGCTCGTCGACCATGCGGCGCACTCGGCCGTAGGCGTCGCCGGCGACCACGGAGTCGCCGACGTGCAGCGTGCCGCGCTGCACCAGCACGGTGGCCACCGGCCCGCGGCCGCGGTCCAGCTGCGCCTCGATCACCACACCCTGGGCTTCCATCTCGGGGTTGGCGCGCAGGTCCAGGGCGGCGTCGGCGGTCAGCAGCACCGCCTCGAGCAGCTGCTCGATGTTGGTGCCCTGCTTCGCGGAGATGTCGACGAACATGGTGTCGCCGCCGAATTCCTCTGGCACCAAACCATATTCGGTGAGCTGACCGCGGATCTTGGCTGGGTCCGCGCCCTCCTTGTCGATCTTGTTGACCGCCACCACGATCGGCACGTCGGCGGCCTGCGCGTGGTTGATCGCCTCCACCGTCTGCGGCATCACGCCGTCGTCCGCGGCGACCACAAGGATCGCGATGTCGGTGGCCTTGGCACCGCGGGCACGCATGGCGGTGAACGCCTCGTGACCGGGGGTGTCGATGAAGGTGATCGGCCGCTCGATGCCGTCGTGCTCGACGGCGACCTGGTAGGCACCGATGTGCTGGGTGATGCCGCCGGCCTCGGCCTCGCGGACGTTGGTCTGGCGGATGGTGTCCAGCAGTCGGGTTTTCCCGTGGTCGACATGGCCCATGACCGTGACGACCGGCGGGCGGATCTGCAGGTCTTCCTCGGTGCCTTCGTCCTCGCCGTAGGTCAGGTCGAAGGACTCCAACAGCTCCCGGTCTTCGTCCTCGGGGCTGACAACCTGGACGTTGTAGTTCATCTCGCTGCCCAGGAGCTCCAGCGTCTCGTCGCCGACCGACTGGGTGGCCGTCACCATCTCACCGAGGTTGAACAGCGCCTGCACCAGCGCTGCCGGGTTCGCGTCGATCTTCTCGGCGAAATCGGACAGCGACGCCCCGCGGGCCAGCCGGATCGTCTCACCGTTGCCGTGCGGCAGCCGCACGCCGCCGACGACCGGCGCCTGCATCGAGTCGTATTCCTGGCGCTTCTGCCGCTTCGACTTGCGGCCACGCTTGGGGGCGCCACCGGGACGACCGAACGCGCCGGCAGCACCGCCGCGCTGCCCGGGCCGGCCACCACCGCCCGGACGGCCACGGAAGCCGCCGGCAGGCGGGGCACCGACCCCACCGCCGCCGCCGCGGTACGGGCCGCCGCCCCCGCCGGCACGGCCACCGGTCGGAGCACCCGGGCGACCACCCGGCGCGGGCCGCGGCGCGCCCGGACGGGGCGGACGGCCCTGTACACCAGCAGGGCCAGCGGGACCACCGGGGCGTGGGGGCATGCTGCCCGGCGACATGCCGGGACGCGGTGCTCCTGGCCGCGGGATGCCGGGACGGGGAACCTGCGGACGCGGGATCGGACGCTCGACGGGTTGTGCCGTCGAGAACGGGTTGTTGCCGACGCGTGGCGTGCGGATGCCGGGCTTCGGGCCGGGGCTGGGGCGCGGGCCCGGGGTCGGCCCGGGACGCGTCGGGGCGGGCGGCTGCTCGACGGGCGGCGCCGCAGACGCTGCGGGGGCTGCGGGCGGCTCGGCGGCGGCCGGCTCGGCCGGCTTGGGTGCGGCGGTTTTGGCCTCCGTGGCCACTGCGCCGTCGGAGCCAGCGCGCTTGGCAGCGGTCGCTTCGCCGTTGCCACCGGCCTTGGCGGCACCATCTGCGGCCTTCGCCGCTGCGGCTTTCCCGCCGCCGAACGATTCACGCAGCCGACGCGCGACGGGCGCTTCCACCGTCGACGACGCTGATTTGACGAATTCGCCCTGCTCGCTTAGCCGGGCGAGAACTTCCTTACTGGTAACACCGAGTTCCTTGGCCAACTCGTGTACGCGGGCCTTACCTGCCACTACTTCTCCTGTCCATGAGGCGACAGCGGTGGTGGGCCGCGCCTCGGGTTTAGCTACGACGCATGGTCATCGGGACTTCACGGTGTACTCATGTTCTTTGCTACCTGTTCTGTTGCCGGGTGTGTCGAGCGACTCGAAATACTCGACCACCGCGGAGGTGTCCGGTGAACCGGCGATGCGCAGCGCTCGGGCGAAAGCTCGCCGCCGGATCGCTTCCCGCGCGCATTGCGGAACGGGATGCAGCCACGCACCTCGCCCCGGAAAGGTACCTGCTGGGTCAACGATCACGGCGTATTTGCCGTTCCCGTCCGTCACAGCTACCACGCGAAGCAGTTCGACGGCCAACTCTCGCTTTCGGCAACCGACGCATGTGCGCACCGGTCCATCGGTGCGCCGATGCGCACGTGCATCTGTCCCCGAAGTCTCGCGCTGGATCACGACACAGTCTACCGCCACCGCGGGCAGGCTCTGAACCACCCGGGAGATCAACCCGGACGGCGATCGGGCTCAGCGGTCGTGCGCCATCCCGTGAGTGGCGCCGTGGTCGGGCTGACTTGCCGGATGCGCCGGCGTGTCGCCGCGGATGTCGATTCGCCAGCCGGTGAGCCGCGCCGCCAGCCTGGCGTTTTGCCCTTCCTTGCCGATCGCCAGCGACAACTGAAAATCGGGCACCACCACTCGGGCGGCCCGCGCTGCCTCGTCGATCACCGACACCGAGACCACCTTCGCCGGCGACAACGCATTGGCGACGAAACGGGCCGGATCCTCGTCGTAGTCGATGATGTCGATCTTTTCCCCGGACAGCTCGCTCATCACATTGCGCACCCGCTGGCCCATCGGGCCGATGCAGGCGCCCTTGGCGTTCAGCCCCGGAACGTTCGACCGCACGGCGATCTTCGAGCGGTGGCCGGCTTCACGGGCGACCGCGACAATCTCCACCGACCCGTCGGCGATTTCGGGAACTTCCAGCGAGAACAGCTTGCGCACCAGGTTGGGGTGGGTGCGCGACAACGTGATCACCGGCTCGCGGGCCCCCCGGGCCACCCCGACCACATAGCAGCGCAGCCGGTTGCCGTGCTCGTAGGTCTCGCCGGGAACCTGTTCGGCGGCCGGGATGACACCCTCAGAGCCCTTGGTTTCACTGCCTAGCCGCACCACGACCAGACCGCGAGCATTGGCGCGACTGTCGCGCTGAATCACGCCGGCGACGATCTCACCTTCTCGGGTGGAGAACTCGCCATAGTTGCGCTCGTTCTCGGCGTCACGCAGCCGTTGCAGAATGACCTGGCGGGCGGTGGTCGCCGCGATCCGCCCGAATCCCTCAGGCGTGTCGTCCCATTCGCTGATGACGTTGCCGTCCTCGTCGGTCTCGCGGGCGATTACCCGCACCACACCGGTTTTGCGGTCGATGTCGATGCGCGCGTCGGGCTGGTGCCCTTCGGTGTGCCGGTAGGCGGTGAGCAGCGCGGATTTGATGGTGTCGACCACGACGTCCACCGAGATGCCCTTGTCCGCCTCGATCGCGTGCAGCGCGGCCATGTCGATGTTCATCAGCGCCGCTCCTCCTCATGGCCGCGCTCTGCATCGTCGCTGGCGCGGTTCATGTCCCGGCCTCCGTTCCCGCGCCCGAAGTCGCCAGCTCCAACTCTCGTTGGGTGGGCGGCGAAAACTCAACCTGCACAACGGCTTTCGCGATCTCATTCAGTGGAACGTCGCGCACCGTCCAGTCGCGGCCCCGGTCGTCGCGGACCACGAGCATGACCGTGCCGTCCTGCGTCTCGCCGACCCGCCCGAGCAACTGCGAGCCGTCTGTCAAGGCCACCTGAACCTTGCGGCCCCGCGCGCGCCGGAAGTGTTTCTCGCTGGTCAGCGGCCGTTCGACACCGGGCGAACTGACCTCGAGGACGTACTGACCTCGGATGCTTTGGACCCCGTCCAGCAACCTCGATGCGGTCTGCGACAGCGAAGTGATCGTGTCCAGGTCAAGCGGTTTGTCGCCGTCGGCGATGATCGCGATCCGGGGCGGGCGGCGTCGCGCGTCGATGAGCACGTCTTCGATTTCGTAACCGGCGCGCGCGAACTCTCCATCGAGTAGCTCGATCACCTCATTCTGCGAAGGCAGCCCCGTGGTCACGGCGAGCTCCTCATCTTGAGTTGTCCGGCCATCGGCTGGATGTCACCGGTGGGACAGCTCCGGCGACCCTCCGGCGCGCTTCAGTTGGCGTTCCTGGGGAATCAGCACCAACGATACGCCAGGAAACGCATCTCAGCCGCGATCGCAGCCGCCGGACCACGACTCCTCCGGCGTCTTCGCGAACGACGAGCAATGGCAGGATGTTGCTGTGCCAAGCGCAGCCCCGGACGTCACCAGGAGACGCGTCTTGGTTGGCGGCGCCGCTCTTGCCGCGGTCGCACTGGTTGGGTCGGCGTGCAGTTCCCCACCGCCACCTCCTAATGTCGATGATCTGGAATCGCAGTTGAAGCTGGCGCGGCACGACAGCGAGTTGGCCGCCGCAGCGGCCGCCGGGGGTGAATCGCCGCAAATGACTGCCGCGCTGCAAGAAGTCGCGGCGGAGCGTTCCCGGCATGCGGTGGAGCTGGACACCGAGATCCAGCGGGTCACCGGGCGGACCTCGACCACCTCGAGCACCTCGAGCACTTCCGCCAGCCCGACTCCCAGCGCGGCTGCGGCGCCGCCGCCGTCGCTGGCCGACGTGGTCAACTCGCTGCGGACATCCGCCGATTCCGCCACCGGACTGGCGATCGCGTCGTCGGGTTATCGTGCCGGGCTGCTGGCATCGATCGCCGCCGCATGTACCGCGGCCTATACCGTGGCGCTGGTGCCGAAAGGGTCGACGCCGTGACCTCGACCGAACCGACCCCGACCACATCGGCCCGGCCGGGCGACCCCGAGGACGCCGCCCTGTGCGACGCGCTGGTCACCGAGCATTCGGTCGTGTACGGCTACGGCATCGTGTCGGCGCATACCATGCCGGATCTCAACGCGATGGTCGCGGAGGCGCTGAGCCAGCATCGCCGCCGTCGCGATGCGGTGATCGCGATGCTGGCGGCCCGTTCGGTCACCGGTCCTGTCGCCGCTGCCGGCTATCAGCTGCCCTTCCCGGTGAACAACGCGAATGATGCCGCGCGCTTGGCGGTGCGGATGGAAAACGATGCCGCGGTCGCATGGCGCGCTGTGGTCGAGCAGGCGAAAGCGCCGGATCGCCGGTCATTCGCTGTGACGGCGCTGACGCAAAGCGCGGTGATGGCTGCCCGGTGGAACCGCGTGCTGGGCGCCTGGCCGATGACCATGGCATTCCCTGGTGGCAGCGAGTAGGCGGGCTAGCCACGGAGCCCGCGCTCACTGCATCGAGTCTGCGTTTACTGCATCGAGTGCGCTCACGGCGTCGAAACTGCGGCTATGGCGCGGGCCGCCGCCGCTAACCCGCCACAGACGCAGGCTCGGAGCCACAGCCGCAGACTCGACGACGCGCCGCGGTCAGCCGGATATCGCCGCGGTGATTTCGGTGGCCAGCGAGACACCCACCGCGAGCTCGCGGGTTTGGCCGCTGAAGCGGTTGCGCAGCTCCACCACGCCATCGGCCCACCCTCGGCCCACCACCACGATCCATGGCACGCCGAGCAGTTCGGCGTCCTTGAATTTCACGCCGGGCGACGCCTGGCGGTCGTCGAGCAGCACTTCGACGCCCAACCGGTCAAGGTCAGCGGCCAGGCTCGTCGCTCCCGCGCGGGCCTCGGCATCCTTGTTGGCGATCACCAGGTGCACGCCGAAGGGCGAAACGCTGGAGGGCCAGCGCAGGCCCAGCTCGTCGTGGTGCTGTTCGGCGATGACGGCCACGAGCCGGGACACCCCGACGCCATAGGAGCCCATGGTCAGCCGCACGGGCTTGCCGTCTTCGCCGAGCACATCGGCCGTGAACGCGTCGGTGTATTTGCGGCCGAGCTGGAAGATGTGGCCGATCTCGATGCCGCGCGCGGACACCAGCGGCCCGGCGCCGTCGGGAGACGGATCGCCGTCGCGCACCTCGGCGGCCTCGATGGTGCCGTCGGCGGTGAAGTCACGGCCGGCCACCAGTCCGACGACATGCTTGCCGAGCTCGTCGGCTCCGGTGATCCAACTGGTGCCGTCAACGATGCGGGGGTCGACGAGATAGCGAATCCCATTGTCGCGCAATGCTTTCGGCCCGATATAGCCCTTCACCAGAAAGGGGTACTTCGCGAAGTCGTCGTCGTCGAGCAGCTTGTATTCTGCCGGGTCCAGCGCAGCGCCCAGCCGGCGGTCGTCGACCTCGCGGTCACCGGGCAGCCCGATGCCCAGCAGCTCCCAATCCCCGCCCGGCTCGCGCACCTTGAGCATCACGTTTTTCAGGGTGTCGGCGGCGGTGACGGTGCGGCCCAGGTCGGCGCCGTTGGCCCACTTGACCAGGGTGGCGATGGTCGGGGTATCGCCGGTGTCGTAGACCACCGCCTCGGGCAGCCCGTCGATGGGCAACGATTCCGGGCGCGCGGTGACCACGGCCTCGACGTTGGCGGCGTACCCGGATTCCAGGCAGCGCACGAACGTGTCCTCGCCGACGGGGCTTTCGGCCAAAAACTCCTCCGACGCGCTGCCGCCCATCGCTCCTGATACCGCCGACACGATGACGTAGCGCACCCGCAACCGGTCGAACATGCGCCGGTAGGCCTCGCGGTGCGCGTGGTAGGCGGCCTTGAGTCCGGCGTCGTCGGTGTCGAAGGAGTAGGAGTCTTTCATCAGAAACTCGCGGACGCGCAGGATGCCGGCGCGAGGGCGGGGCTCGTCGCGGTACTTGTTCTGGATCTGGTAGAGCACCAACGGGAAGTCTTTGTAGGAGCTGTATTCGCCTTTGACCGTCAGCGTGAACAGCTCTTCGTGCGTCGGGCCGAGCAGATAGTCGTTGCCGCGGCGGTCTTTGAGGCGAAACACGCTGTCCCCGTACTCGGTCCACCGGTTTGTCGCCTCGTATGGGGCTCGCGGCAGCAGCGCGGGGAACAGGATCTCCTGGCCGCCGATCGCGTTCATCTCTTCGCGGACGACACACTCGATCTTGCGCAGCACCCGTAGGCCCAGCGGCAGCCAGCTGTACAGGCCGGGGCCGACCGGCCGGATGTAGCCGGCGCGGATCAGCAGCTTGTGGCTGGGGACTTCGGCGTCAGCGGGATCGTCACGCAGCGTGCGCAAGAACAGCTCGGACATCCGGGTGATCACAGCGCGCAAGCCTAGCCAAGCTTGGGGCGCTTCCCGGCGGTGCCTAGCGGACGTCGGCTGACGGCGCCCCCAGCCAGACTGCGGCCATAGCGCCGAGACGGCGGTGACTGCGTGGATTTCGCCCTCAAGCGCGCCGTGAGCGCAGTCTCGATGGGACTACGTCAGCCGTCGGCTTACAGCTCTCCGGCCTCCAGGGCGTCTTTGACCTCTTGCGCGTGCGCTACCTGTGCGGCGGAGTAGCCGATCAGCAGAGCCGCGCCGCCGACGATGACCGCCACCCCGGCCACCCACAGCAGCCCGTAGGTGTAGCCATGGTCAAGCGCATGCAATTGCGCGGCGTTCATGTACTTCACCGGGCCGGTGGTGCCGCCCAGGTACAGGGTGCGAGACGTGATGACGGCCTGGATGATCGCCAGCACCACGGGCCCGCCCAAGTTCTGCAGCATCAGCACGATCGCCGAGGTGGGCCCGATACGGTCGAACCCGACGCCGGCGATCGCCGACAACGCCAGCGGGACGACGATCAGGCCGATCCCGATCCCGCCGACGACGATCGGCATCACGAGATTGGGGAAGTACGGCATGTTCCCGCTCATGGTCGAGCCGTAAAGCATCGCCCCGAGGACCAGCACACCGCCGGCGATGACCACCACGCGGGGCGGGAACCACGACACCAGCTGCGACGACGCGCCCAAGCCGATGCCCATCGCGATGGCGAACGGGATGAAGCCGATGCCGGCGCGAAGGGCGCTGTAGCCCATGATGTCCTGCACATACAGGCCGATCAGCACGGTCAGCGTGAACAGCACGCCACCGGCCAGGAAGATGGCCGCAAAGGTGGCCAGCCGGTTGCGGTCGAAGAACAGGTCGAAAGGCACTATCGGGTTCTCGGCCGTGCGCTCGACGATGGCGAACGCGATGAACGCGGCCACCGCCACCACACCGGAACCGATGGTGATTGTGGAAATCCAGCCCTTTTCGGGGCCCATCGAGAACCCGAACACCGCTGCGGTGCACACCACCGTGGCCAGCACGGCTCCCATCGCGTCGAGCTTCATCCGCTCCTTCGAGGTTTCCCGCAGCGTGATGCGGGCCAGGTAGAGCATGACCAGCCCGATCGGCACGTTGACCAAAAACGCCAGTCGCCACGACACCTCGGTGAGCGCCCCACCGACGACCAAGCCCATCACCGAGCCGACGCCGGTCATCGCGCCGAACACCGCGGTCGCGGCGTTGCGTGACGGGCCCTTCGGGAAGGTGGTGGCGATAAGCGCCAGAGCGGTCGGCGAGGCGATGGCCGCGCCGATGCCTTGCAACAGCCGGGCGATGACCAAGGTCGCCTCGTCCCAGGCGATGCCGCACAACGCCGAGGCGATCGTGAACAGCGCGACACCGACGAGGAAGGTGCGCTTGCGGCCTATGGTGTCGCCGAGACGACCACCAAGCAGCATCAACCCGCCGAAGGTCAGCACATAGGCGGTGATCACCCAACTTCGCCCGGCGTCGGACAGGCTCAGGTCGTTCTGAATCTTGGGAAGCGCGACGATCGCGATGGTGCCGTCCATGGTCGCCATCAACTGCATGCCGCCGATCGCGATAACCGCGGCGACGAACCGCCACGACGGCGACCACATCGGGGAATACCTGCTCGTACGGTCCAAAGCTTCCTGTCCGGAGCGCATCGGCACCACCCGTTTCGGGACTTCTGTCATGGCGTGCCGGACTGCCCGCTCTGCATCGTTGAGAGCCGTCATAAGGAGCTACCCTACAGTATTCTTAAGAATCGCTTAAGCGCCGAAAGCCGCCACTGCACCGATGACGATCACTGCCGGAGGGCGAATTCCCTCGGCGCGAATCTTCTCCGGCGCGTCGGCCAATGTCGCCCGCAACGTCCGCTGCGCGGCCGTCGTGCCGTGCTGAACCACCAGCACCGGCGTATCCGCTGGTCGGCCGCCTTTTAATAGGACGTCGCTGAATTGCTCGACGCGCTCCACCGCCATCAGCAAAACAATGGTGCCCGTCATGGCCGCTAATGCATCCCAATTCACTAACGATTCGGGATGCCCGGGCTCAATATGGCCGCTGACCACGACAAATTCGTGGCAGACGGCCCGGTGGGTGACCGGAACGCCCGCCAGCGCCGGAACCGCTGTGGCACTTGTCACACCCGGCACCACCGTCACCGGGATTCCGGCGTCGGCGCACGCCAGCAGTTCTTCGTAGCCGCGGGCGAAGACGAACGGGTCACCGCCTTTGAGGCGCACGACAAAGTGGCCGGCCTTGGCCCGCTCGATCATGACGGCGTTGATCGCGTCTTGGGCCATGGCCCGCCCGTACGGGATCTTGGCGGCGTCGATCACCTCCACGTGCGGGGGCAGCTCGGCAAGTAGCTCCGGCGGCGCCAGCCGGTCGGCGACGACCACGTCGGCTTGGGCGAGCAGGCGCCGGCCGCGCACGGTGATCAGTTCCGGGTCGCCGGGCCCACCACCGACCAGCGCCACTCCGCCCGGCACGACGTCGTCGGTGTCGGCGGTGATGATGCCCTGTTGCAGGGCTTCGCGGATGGCCGAGCGGATCGCTGCCGAGCGGCGGTGCTCACCTCCGGCCAAGACGCCCACCGACAGGCCGGCGTATTCGAATGTCGCCGGCGTGACTGCGGTGCCTTCGACGGCGATGTCGGCGCGCACACAGAAGATGTGCCGGCGCTCAGCCTCGGCAACGACGGCGGCGTTGACGGCCGGGTCATCGGTGGCCGCGATCGCGTACCAGGCTCCGTCGAGGTCGCCGTCGCGATAATCGCGAAGCGCCAAGGTGATTCCACTCATCGCTTCGACGGCGCGGGTGGCGCTGCGGGTGATGACGTGCACGTTGGCACCGCTGGCGATGAGCAGGGGAAGGCGGCGTTGAGCAACGGTGCCGCCGCCGACGACGACGACCTTCTTGCCAGCCAGCCGCAAACCGACCAGGTAGGCGTTCTCGGGGGTCGTCACCCGGCGAGTTTAGTGGCGATCGCAAGCGCGGCGCAGCGGACACCGACACTCACCGGCTGAGCGCCGAAGTCGAATAGGAACTCAATGTGACGTTTCATCCTGACGTCCGGTCGCTTGCGTGCGCAGTCAATGTGCTGCCCATCCACGCGGCCCTGCACCCACGACCTTATCCGGTTAGTTGCCGACGGTGACACCATTGTAATTGGGCGTATTCGATGGACCAGCTTGCCCGCAACTGCTGGATCTGCGGCGCTGGATGGGGACGACGCTTTCTTGAGTCGAGGATGATCGGCCCCCTGACCGGTGTTTAGATTTAGAGCAGTCCGAGTAGCTGTAGGTCGGTGACGTATTTGACGATGATCGCCGGCGAGATGTGTGGGATGTCTTTGGCTGGGCCGATTTTCGCTTCTTGCACTGCGGCGCGGAAGCGGTCGGTGGGTGCCATTGATCCGCGTAGCGGTGTTTGAGGTTTTTGGTAGTTGTGCAGCAGCGGCAGTAAGGAGTATTGGCGCTGCCGATCGGGCAATCCGCGCAGCACGGTTTCGAAGCGGTGCAGCCACTCGGCGTAGTCACCTATGCGCTGAAGGGGATAGCCGGCGTCGATGAGCCAGTCGACGAATTCATCGAGCCCGATGCCGTCGTCGTGCGGGTTCATCACATGGTAGGTCTGAAACGTTTCCACGTTCTGAGCACCCAGCGTGGCGATGGCCTCGGCGATGAACTCCACCGGCAGGCCGTCGTAGTGGGCACGTTGCCGGTTGCCGTCGGCGTCGAGCTCGTAGAACGAGAATGGTGCGATGCCGGTGGCGGCCAGGCTCAGCATCAGCCGGGTGAACATGTCAGGCAGGTTGAGTTGTCCCTTGTAGGTTGTGTCGGCCATGATCATGGAGCAGCGGAACACCGTGACCGGCAAGCCGCACAGATCATGAGCCTCGCGCAGCAACACTTCGCCGGCCCACTTGCTGATGCCGTAGCCGTTGGCGTAGCTGTCGTTGATCTCGCGAGTCGGGCTGATCTTCCGGATGTCGGCGTCCTCAGTGAACTTCGCGGGCTCGACCTGATCGCCCACCCCGATCGTCGACACGTAGGTGTACGGCTTGAGCTTGGTCGTCAGCGCGAGCCTGATCAGCTCGGCGGTACCGAGGGTGTTGGGACCGAACAGCTCGCTGTAAGGCAGCACATGGTTGACCAGCGCCGCGGGGTCCGCGATCACGTCGACCGTGTCGGCCAGCCGCTGCCAGGTCTGCCGGTCCAGGCCCACGTTTGGCTCGCCCTTGTCGCCGGCGATGACCTCCAGGTGCTCGGCGGCTAACTCTTGGTAGCGCGCCAGTAGCCTGGGGTCGCCGCTGTCGAAGGTTTTGTCGAGCCGGGCCCGGGCCTCCTCGTCGGATTTCGCGCGCACCAGAGCTGTCACCGTGCCGTCGACCAAGTCCATCCGCTCAAGCCATTCCAGCGCCAGGTAGCGGCCCAAAAAGCCGGTCGCGCCGGTCAGTAACACGGTGCGCACCTCGGTGGTGGGCTTCGGCAGGTTCGTCGCCGCGCTCAGCGTGGCCCCATCGAGGAACGTGTCCAGCGTCAGATCACCCGCGTGCACCTTCGTCGCGCTGCGACCATGCACGGCGACAAATGTGGGCCGTTTGACGCCCTGGCGCTCGGCCTGGATGTAGTCGGCGATCGCCTGCAGGTCGGTGGCCGGGCTGACGATGACCCCCACCGGCACGTCGACGCCGAAGATCTCGCGCAGCAGGTTGGCGAACGTCAACGCCGCCAGTGAGTCGCCACCCAGGTCGGTGAAGTGCGCATCAGGGGACACCTCCACCCTGGCGGTGCCCAGCAGCGCGGCCGCGGCCCGGCTAATGGTTTGCAGCACCGGCCGGTCGGCGCCGCTGCGCCGCAGCTCGGCCAACTCGTTGGCCTGCCCTTGGTCCAGCTCGGCGTAGAGCTGCTCCAGCCGTTCACCGTAGCGCTCCTTGAGCTTGGGCCAGGCCAGCTTGCCGATTCCGGTCAGCAACCCGTTCTCCACGCTAAACGGTGTGGTTTCGATGAGGAAGTCGCGGGGGACCTCGTAGGATTGCAGCCCGGCAGTTTTGGCGACCTCCTGCAGCGAATCAGCGATGCGGGCCCTAAGCGTCGACGGATCGTCGAAGCGCGCCAGTGCGTCTCGGGTCGGCACCACGACCGCTAACAGGTAGCGATGGGCGCTGTTGCCGTAGACGTAGATCTGGTGCACCAGCGGGCTGGTGTCGAACACCGCCTCGAGCTTTGCCAACGTGACGAACTCCCCTTGGGCCAGCTTGATCACGTTGTTGCGGCGGTCCACATACACCAGCCGGTCGCGGCCCACTTGGGCGAACACGTCGCCGGTACGGTAGTAGCCGTCGGCGTCGAAAACGCTGGCGGTGATATCGGGGCGCTTGTAGTAACCGGGAAACATGTTCTCGGTCTTAACCAGCAGCTCACCGCGCGGGTAGGGTCGGTCAGTGCTGAAATAGCCCAGCTCTGGGACGTCGACCAATTTGTAGTCGATGACCGGAGGGCGCTGCACCTGGCCGTCCCGCAGAATCATGCCGCTCTCGGTGGAGGCGTAGCCGTCCGTCAACGGCGTCTCCAGCAGCGATTCGACCCAAGCCTTGAGCTCCTTGGAGATGGGCGCCGAGCCGGTCATCGCGAAGACGTACCGCCCGCCCAGCACCTCCTGGCGCACCTCGCGCAGCACTTGAGCTTCGACGGTTTCCCGGTCAGCTCCCTCGGCTACCCGCCGGTCCACCTCGCTGACGTATTCGCCGTACAACATCTCCCAAATGCGGGGGACGAACGTCAGTTCGGTGGGCCGCACCAGGCGCAGGTCCTCCAGCAGCGTCGAGAGGTCGCTCCTGGCCGCGAAATAGGCGGTGCCTCCGTTCCCGAGGGTGCCGTAGAGGGTTCCGCGCCCCAAAGCGTGGCTCATCGGCAGGAAGTTCAACGTGATCGAGGCGGCACCTGCCCTGAACCCGAACCAGTTCGTGCTCGACGTGCGCCTGCGCCACATCTTGGCCACGTGGCTTTGCGGGTACATCGCCCCCTTGGGCTCCCCCGTGCTACCAGAGGTGTAGATCAGCAACGCCAATGGGTCATCGTCGCTGGAGTTCGGTGCGCCTCCCGGCTTGGCCGGCAGCGCCTTTCCGCGCTTCAGCACATCGGCCAGCGTCTCGACAAGCACCGCGGTATTAGCCAGCCGCTCGCGGACGGCTTCCACGGTTTCGCACTGGTCGTCCACCTCCGGGCGGTAATCAAACACCACCAGCTTGGCCGGCGCGGGCCCGCTGCAAGCCAGCTCGGCGGCATCAGGCAGGTACTCCACGCTCGCCGCGATCACGCTGGGTTCGGTTTCGGCGACGATCGATTGCAGCTGGGTGATCGGCGCGCTGGTTTGCAGCGGCACCGACACCGCGCCGATCAGGCCCAGCGCCACATCGATCGTCGTGTAGTCGACGCTGGTAAAGCCCAGCACGCAGACCCGGTCGCCGACCTGCACCAAGTCTTCGGTCAGGGCGCGCGCCAGCGCGTCGACCCGCTCGCCCAACACACGGTAGGTGATGGTCTCAAAGCGCGGGAGCAGTTCGAGCACAGTGCGTCCCGTCTTGGAATCCTCGACGAACTGCACCACCCGCTGCCCCAGTGCCGGCCGGTCTGCGTACCCCTGCAACACGGTCCGGATGACCTGCGGCAGGCGCAGCCCCGCCTGCTCTAGGGCCGTGGCCACTGAGGAGGAGGGCTGCGCCGCGGCAAATTGTGGGTCAGTGGCGGAAAGCTCTTCGACGCGGCGGGCAAGCCATTCGGCACGACCATCAGTCGACACAGCAGTCCCCCTTGCAACGGAAAGGAGTTGGGATCAACCCACCCTAGCGGCGATAGTTGAACCCCTGCCAACCTCGGCCTACGCGCCTGCCTGTTAGCGGCGTCCGGCGTTCGGGCGATTGTTGGTTTGCGTCGTCGGCTGTGCCGCAAGCGGCCTGGTTTCCGGGTTCGTGAGGTCAAGGTCCCGCCGACTCGGGTCAGTGGCGACGTCGATTTTGGCGGCGGGATCCCCACCATCGGGCTCTAAATCTAAAGCCTCCGCTGGGCGGCGTGCGCGACGAAGCGGGCCACCGCGGTTAGCGTGCCCGCCGGGTGGGTGTGCAGATACGATGCGTGCACCCCGGCATGCACGGCCCCGTCTTGCGGCGCATCCGCGCCGCTGCCGCGGTACACCCACGCCGGCGGGTAGCCGCCGGTGAAAGTGACTGCGGTGCGGTGGAATTCGTGGCCCACGACGACCTGCCCGGCGCGATACAATGGCGAATCGGCCACCGCGAGCGCGTCCCGATAACCCAACGTCAAGTGCTCGGTGAACCGCGCCGACCCGGCCAGCACGCCGCACATCGGGTAGCCATCGAGGCGGGAGAGCAGATACGTCAGCCCGGCGCATTCGGCATGCACGGGCACGCCCGCAGCGGCCAGCATGTTGATCTGTTGGCGCGCAACGTCGTTCGCCGACAGCTCGGCGGCGAACTGCTCCGGGAAGCCTCCGGGGATAACCACTGCGCCAGTGTTTTCGGGCAGCGGGTCGGTGCACGGGTCGAATTCGACGACCTCGGCGCCAGTGGCCCGCAACAGTTCGGCGTGCTCGGCGTATCCGAATGTGAACGCCCTTCCCGCTGCCAGGGCGACGGTGACGGGTGTGTGCTGGACCGCCCCGATTGTGGCCGCGGGGTCCCACGGCGGATCCGCGACCCGGCTGGCGGCGGCCACGGCCACAGCGGCGACATCGACATGGCGGGCGATCAAAGCCGTCATCGCTTCGACTGCCTGATGCGCGCGGCGACCGTATTCGGCAGCGGTGACGAGCCCCAGATACCGAGTAGGCACCTCGATTTGGTCGGTGCGGGGGATGGCGCCCAATACCGTGATGCCGGCGTGCCCGCAAGCCTGTCGCAGCACCTGTTCGTGCCTGGGCGATCCGACGCGGTTGAGCACGACGCCCGCGATACGGGTGGCGGCGTCGAAAGTCGAAAAGCCATGCAGCAGGGCGGCGATGCTGTGACTTTGGCCCCGCGCGTCGACCACCAGGATCACCGGGGCGCCCAGTAGGGCGGCGACGTGGGCGGTTGAGCCGGCTGCCGGTGTGGCCGGATCGGGGCCGATGCGACCGTCGAAAAGACCCATCACGCCTTCGACCACCGCGATGTCGGCGCCGGCGGCGCCGTGGGCGTACAGCGGGCCGATCAGCTGCTCATCCACCAGAACCGGGTCCAGGTTGCGTCCGGCCCGACCGGAGGCCAGCGCGTGATAGCCCGGGTCGATGAAGTCCGGGCCGACCTTGAATCCCGCGACCCGGTGGCCCGCCTGACGCAACGCCCCGATCAAACCCGTTGCGACAGTGGTCTTTCCGCTGCCCGACGCCGGCGCAGCGACGACAACGGCGGGAACGCTCACCACTCGATGCCCTTCTGGCCTTTGCGGCCGGCATCCATCGGGTGCTTGACCTTGGTCATCTCGGTCACCAGATCGGCGGCCTCGACAAGTCGCGGCGGGGCGTCACGGCCGGTGATCACCACATGCTGTCGGCCGGGGCGGGCCAACAGGGTGTCGACCACATCGTCGACGTCGACCCACCCCCACTTGAGCGGATAGGTGAATTCGTCGAGCACGTAGAAGTCGTGCTGCTGCGCGGCGAGTCGGCGCGCGATCTCGGCCCAGCCGTCGGCGGCCGCGGCGGCGTGGTCGTCGACGCTGCCGGGTTTGCGCGACCAGGACCAGCCGGCGCCCATCTTGTGCCACTGCACCGGCCCGCCGATGCCCTGTTCGTCGTGCACTCGGCCAAGTTGGCGAAACGCCTCCTCCTCGCCGACTTTCCATTTCGCGCTCTTGACGAACTGGAACACCGCAATATCCAGACCGGCGTTCCACGCTCGCAGCGCCATCCCGAACGCGGCGGTCGACTTTCCTTTGCCGGCGCCGGTGTGCACGGCGAGCACCGGCATGTTGCGCCGCGCCCGGGTGGTCAGCCCGTCGCCGGGAACATGCACTGGACGACCTTGTGGCATAAGCGTTTACTCCACCGGCTCAGGCAACACGGCGCACGGCATGGGTCAAATGATCGGCGCGCAACTGCTCCAGCCGAATCGCGGGCGCTCCAAGCTGCCAAGCTAGTTGCTCGGCGAGCCCTAACCGCACGTAGGACGTCTCACAGTCGACGACCACCGCCGATGCACCCTCGGCGACCAGACGCGCCGCCGCTAACCGGCTGCGGCCCAACGGATCCACTCCGGCGGTGGCCCGTCCGTCGGTGAGCACCACGACCAGCGGCCGGCGCGCCCTGTCGCGCACCTTCTCGCGCACCACCAGCTCGCGGGCGGCCAGCAAGCCTTCGGCCAGCGGGGTTTTGCCGCCGGTGTCGAAACGCGCCAACCGTCGACCGGCGATGTGCGCCGAGGAAGTCGGCGGCAACAGCAGCTGTGCACCGTGCTCGCGGAAGGTGATGACCGCGACCTTGTCGCGGCGCTGGTAGGCGTCGCGCAGCAGCGACAGGGTGGCGCCGCTGACCGCGGCCATCCGGTCGCGGGCTGCCATCGAGCCGGATGCGTCGACGACGAAGATCACCAAATTGCCTTCGCGGCCTTCGCGTATCGCGCGGCGGACGTCGCCAGGTTGCGGGCGCAGCTGGCCCGAACGCCCGGCATGCTCGGCGGCGGCCAGCACGGTGCCGAAGAGGTGCAAGCCATGCCCGTCAGCGCTGTCGGTGGCGGCCACCACCGCGCCAGAGACGTTCCGGGCTCGGGAACGACGCCCCGGTGCGCCGGCGCCGACGCCAGGCACGGTCAGCGCACGAGTACGAAAGGTCGCCGACGGCGGTGCGCTGGGTCTCGGGTGTTGCGGCGCTGAGTGAGACGAATCCCCTTGCGGAAATGGGTCGTCGACGCTCTGCCCGCCGCCCGGCGGATCAGGGTCGGGATCCGGTTCCGGGTCGTCGGCGCCAGCTTGGGCCAGCGCCGCGTCGAGCTGGTCACGGTCCAGCCCGGGATCGTCGAACGGGTCGCGGCGGCGCCGGTGCGGTAACGCCAGCTCGGCCGCCACTCGGATGTCCTGTTCGTCGACCGTGTCGGAGCCGCGCCAGGCAGCATGCGCAGCGGCGGTGCGGGCCACCACCAAATCGGCGCGCATACCGTCGACGTCGAAAGCCGCGCACAGTGCGGCGATCCGGCGTAATTCGTTGTCCGGCAATACAACCCCGGCAACCAGCTTGCGGGCGGTGGCGATGCGGCGAGCCAGTTCGGCGTCGGCGGCGGCATAGCGCGCGGCGAAAGCGTCCGGGTCGGCTTCGTAGGCCATCCGCTGTCGAATGACCTGGGCGCGCACCTCGACGTCACGCGACGCGTGCACGTCGACGGTGAGCCCGAAGCGGTCAAGCAGTTGCGGACGCAGTTCGCCTTCTTCGGGGTTCATTGTGCCGATCAGCAGGAAGCGGGCCTCGTGCGAATGCGAGATCCCGTCGCGTTCGATGTGCACCCGTCCCATCGCTGCGGCGTCGAGCAGCAGGTCGACCAGGTGATCGTGCAGCAAGTTCACCTCGTCCACGTAGAGCACGCCGCCGTGGGCGCGGGCGAGCAGCCCCGGCGAGAAGGCGTGCTCGCCGTCGCGCAGCACGCGCTGCAGATCCAGTGAGCCGATCACCCGGTCCTCGGTGGCGCCGATCGGCAACTCGACAAGCCGCGCATCCTCGGAAGCGGCGGAGAGCAACGCGGCTAAACCGCGCACAGCCGTCGACTTGGCGGTGCCCTTCTCGCCGCGGATGAGCACGCCGCCGATTTCCGGGCGCACGGCGCACAGGATCAGCGCGAGCCGCAGCTGGTCGTGCCCGACGATCGCGCTGAACGGATACGGCTTCACGGCTGGGCCTCCACCCCGGTGCCCGGCCGCACCATCGGCACATGAGGGATGCCGTCCTCGACGAAGTCGTCGCCGTCGCGGACAAACCCGTGCTGCGCATACATCTCCGTCAAGTAGGCCTGCGCGTTGATCCGGCACGGATAGTCGCCCACCTCGGCCAGCGCAGCACGCAGCAGCCGAGTGGTGTGGCCTTGGCCGCGGGCGTTGCGTTTGGTGCAGAGCCGGCCGATGCGGAACGCCTTTTCTCCCCCGGCGTGCTCCTCCATCAGCCGCAGTGTGGAGATGACCTCGCCGTCGGGCTTTTCCAGCCAGAAGTGCCGGGTTTCGGCCAGCAGGTCGCGACCGTCCAGCTCGGGATAGGGGCAGGCCTGCTCGACGACGAAGACCTCCACCCTCAGCTTGAGCAGTTCGTAAAGTGTCGGCGCGTCAAGGTCTTTCGCCCAGGCGCGACGCAGTGCGGTCGTCATGAGCCCGCTGCCGTTGCCAGCTGTAGCACCTTGGTGCTCCATGACCATACCTCCTCGAAAAGCGCTGGCTCAGCGGACAATTCAGTGCCCAGCGAAGGCACCATCTCCTTGAGCGTGGGCAGCCATGACTGGTACCGGTCGGAAAAGCAGCGCTGCAGCACGTCCAGCATCGCCGACACCGCGATCGACGCCCCCGGGGAGGCGCCGAGCAGACCCGCGATGCTGCCGTCGGCGGCGCTGATGACCGTGGTGTCGAATTCGAGCCTCCCCCGCCGGATCACCTGCACCCTCTGCCCGGCGGCCGTTGTGTGCCAGTCGGAGTCGACCGCGCTGGGGGCGAATTCGCGCAGGGCATTAACGCGCGCGTGCTGCGACAACGCCAGTTGGCCGAGCAGATAGTTGACCAGCCGCCGCTGGCCGACACCGACGCGCAGCATCGACAACGCGTTGTCCGGCTTGACCGAGCGCGCGAGGTCGCTGAGGCGGCCGTGCTTGAGGAATCTCGGCGACCAACCGGCGAACGGCCCGAAGAGCAGCCAGGGCTTTCTATTGATGATCCGCAGATCCAGGTGCGGCGCCGTCATCGCCGGCGCCCCGGGTGCGGGCAACCCGTATACCTTGGCCCGATGCGCGGCGGTGAGCGCTGGGTTGCCGCTGCGCAGAAACTTCCCACCGACCGGGAACCCGCCGAAGCCCTTCACCTCTTTGATGCCCGACTTCTGCAACAGCGGCAGCGCATGGCCCCCGGCCCCGACGAACACGAATTTCGCGTTGAGTTTCTGGTTTTCTCCGCCACGGCGGTTGCGGATCGTCAACGTCCAGCTGCCGTCGCGCTGACGGGTCAGGCTGCGCACCTCGTGGCCGAACCATGCGGCGGTGCCGGTGCGCACACAGAAACCGACGAGCTGTTTGGTCAGCGCGCCGAAGTCGACATCGGTCCCGTCGGCTGACCAGGTGAAGGCAACCGGTTCCGCGAGGTCACGCTCGGCGGCCATGAACGGTAGCCGGCGGGCGAACTCCTCGGCGTCGTCGATGAACTCGGTGCGGGCGAACAGCGGGTTGGCGGCCAACGCCTGATGGCGCCGCCGCAGATAGTCGACGCGCCCGGCCCCCTGCACGAAGGCCGCGTGCGGCACCGCGTTGAGGAAGCCGCGCACGTCGGTCAGGATCCCGTTGTCGGCCGCATACGCCCAGAACTGCCGGGTCACCTGGAACTGCTCGCTGACCCGGACGGCTTTGGCGATGTCGATGGAGCCGTCACGGGCCGGCGTGTAGAACAGCTCGCACAGCGCGGAGTGCCCGGTTCCGGCGTTGTTCCACGGGTCGCTGCTTTCGGCGGCGACGCCGCCCAGACGTTCGACCAGGGTGATCGACCAGTCGGGCTCCAGCCGCCGCAACAGCGCGCCGAGGGTGGCGCTCATGATGCCCGCGCCGACCAGCACGACGTCGGACTTGGCGACGTTCGGCTCTGACACCAGATCGCTCTTCCTTACTTACCTGCGCTGCGGGCGTCCTCAGGTTAGCCCGCACCCAGCGTGCTGGACCTACCGGCACTTCGCAGGCTCTAAGCTGGCGAGCGTGAGTGGCTGGGTGCCCGACGTCCTGCCCGGCTGTTGGCAGCGCACGATCCCGCTGGGTCCCGATCCCGACGGTGAGGGCGACATCGTCGCGACATTGGTGCGTCGCGGCGACCCCGCGGGAGCCGACCACGCCGTGTTGGCGGTGCACGGATACACCGACTACTTCTTCAACATTGAGCTCGCTGATCACTTTGTCGGCCGTGGCTTCGCGTTTTATGCGCTGGACTTGTCCAAATGCGGGCGATCCTGGCGCGCCGGCCAGACCCCGCATTTCACCACCGACCTGGCCCGCTACGACCGCGAACTCGAAGAAGCCCTTGCCGTGATCCGGGCGCAGGCTCACTCGGTGCTGGTCTACGGCCACTCCGCCGGCGGGCTGATCGTGTCGCTGTGGCTGGACCGGCTGCGACGACGAGGCGCGACCGCGCGAGCAGGTGTCGGCGGCCTGGTTCTCAACAGCCCACTTTTGGACTTGCCGGGGCCGGCGCCGCTGCGGTGGGCGGTGACCTCGGCGATGGTTGCTGCCGTCGCGCGGGTGTACAAGAAGGGGGTGGCCCGTGCGCCCGGCGCGGGCGGCTACGGCGCCAGCCTGCATCGGGCTTACCACGGCGAGTTCGACTACAACTTGCAGTGGAAACCGCTGGGCGGCTTCCCGATCACCTTCGGCTGGCTGCATACGGTCCGCCGCGGTCAAGCGCGGCTGCATCGTGGGCTCGACGTGGGGGTGCCCAACCTGATCCTGCGGTCGGATCACAGCGTCTCGGACACCGCCGACGAGATCGCGCTGCAGTGCGGTGACGCGGTCCTCGACGTCGCACAGATCGCCCGGTGGGCAGGTTGCATCGGCAGCCGCACCACCGTTGTTCCGGTCAAAGACGCCAAACACGATGTGTTCCTGTCCATGCCGGCGCCGCGACAGGTGGCCTATAACGAACTGGACGCCTGGTTGAGCGAGTACCTGTGCCGCGTCGCCGACGCCGAGGCGGCTGTATCGGCCGGGGACGGGTGAGCCGCGTGGAAACCTACGATCTTGCGATCATCGGAACCGGTTCGGGCAACAGCATTCTCGACGAACGCTATGCGGGCAAGCGGGTGGCGATCTGCGAACAGGGCACGTTCGGCGGCACTTGCCTCAATGTAGGGTGCATTCCCACCAAGATGTTCGTCTACGCGGCCGAGGTGGCTCAAACCGTGCGTCACGCGGCCCGCTACGGTGTCGACGCGCACATCGACGGTGTGCGCTGGGACGACATCGTCTCCCGCATCTTCGGCCGCATCGACCCGATCGCGATCAGCGGCGAAGACTACCGCCGCTCCTCCCCCAACATCGACGTGTACGGCCAGCACGCCCGCTTCGGGCCGGTCCAGGCCGACGGGCGTTACCTGCTGCGCACCGACCTCGGCGACGAGTTCACCGCCGAGCAGGTGGTCATCGCCGCCGGGTCGCGCCCAGTGATTCCGCCGGCCATCCTCGCCTGCGGCGTCGACTACCACACGAGCGACACCGTCATGCGGATCGCCGAGCTACCCGAACACCTGGTGATCATCGGCGGCGGGTTCGTGGCAGCCGAATTCGCACACATCTTCTCCGCGTTGGGCGTCGGGATCACCTTGGTGGTCCGCGGCGGCACACTGCTTCGGCATTCCGACGACACGATGTCCGAGCGCTTCACCCGCATCGCCTCGTCGAAATGGGGGCTGCGGACGCACCGCAACGTCGTCGGCGGCCACCGTGACGGTTCGCAGATCGCGCTGGACCTCGACGACGGCTCCACCTTGCACGCCGACACTGTGCTGGTGGCCACCGGCCGGATACCCAACGGCGACCTGCTGGACGCCGAGCAGGCCGGTATCGAGCTCAACCGAACCCGAGTGGTGGTAGACGAATACCAACGAACCTCTGCCCCAGGGGTTTTCGCGCTCGGCGACGTCTCCTCACCCTACGAGCTCAAACACGTGGCCAACCACGAAGCGCGCGTCGTGCAGCATAATCTGCTATGCGACTGGGACGACACCGACTCGATGATGATGACCGACCACCGGTTCGTGCCGTCGGCGGTGTTCACCGATCCGCAGCTCGCCAGCGTCGGCTTGACCGAAAATGAAGCTGTTGCAAAGGGTTTCGATATCTCGTGCGCGATCCAGGACTACGGCGACGTCGCCTACGGTTGGGCGATGGAGGACACCAGCGGGATCGTCAAGATCATCGCCGAGCGGGGCAGCGGCCGGCTGCTGGGCGCGCACATCATGGGCTACCAGGCCTCGTCGATCATTCAGCCGCTTATCCAGGCGATGAGCTTCGGGTTGACCGCACATAAGATGGCGCGCGGCCAGTACTGGATTCATCCGGCGCTGCCGGAGGTCGTGGAAAACGCGCTACTGAATCTCTGCTGATTCAGCGCGCTCCGTCCGCTGGGCCCCGCCCCTGGCACCGCGGGCACAGGCCGTGCAGGGTCAACCCCGCCCGCTCGGACAGCGCGAAGGAGCTGCCCGCCATCGCCTGTTCGAGCGCTGAACTCAGCTGGCGCGCGGGCACTTCGATGATCGAGCCGCACTGTGTGCACACCGCGTGATGGTGAGGGTCGGCCGCTAACCCGAACGTGGTGACGCCGTTCTCGAGCGTCAGCGCGTGCAGCACACCCTGGTCGACCAGTGTGGTCACCGTCCGGTAAATCGTCGCCAAGTCGGGCGGGGTGAAGCCCGCAGGAGCCGCCTCGCGTAGCCGGTGGTGGATTTCTGCGACCGAGAGATGACCGTTGACCGGCTCGAGGACCGCCAGCACCGCGATGCGTGACGCCATCCGCCGCAGCCCGTGGGAGCGCAGCAACTCGCCGATCCGTTCGGTGTCGGCCGGGTCCAGGGCCGATGGCCTGGTCACTCCTTCAGTATCACGCATCGGATTGCCGAAGCGCAGCCAAAGACCGGATCGGTTGGAATAGCTGCCACACTGGCGGCGTGGTGGGTTCGATCTGCGACGTGCTGCCCGCAGCGGCGGCGCTGCTCGGGGTCGACGGCGCGGTCGATGGGCTGGGGCTGTCGGAGTCGGTTGGCGAAGTGCGTCGCGTCGCGGTGGTGCTGGTCGACGGAATGGGCTGGCATCTGCTGCGCGAACTGGCCGCGGACGCGCCGCTGCTCGCCTCGGTGCTGGCGGGCAGCGCCGGTCGGCTGGATGAACTGGTCTGCACCTTTCCCTCGACGACACCGACGAGCCTGGTGTCGCTTGCCACCGGCGTACAACCCGGTGAGCACGGCGTGCTTGGCTTCACGCTCAAGCTGCCACACACCGACCGGGTGCTCAACCACATCTCGTGGCGCGACGACCCTTCCCCTGCCCAATGGCAGCCAGTGCCAACGTGGTTCGAGCGGCTGGCCCGCGCGGGGGTCAGCGCGCGGGCCGTGCTGCCGGCATCGTTTGTCGGAAGCGGGCTGACCGAAGCGGCATATCGTGGTGCGCTGTTCTGCCCGGTAGGTAGCGACGACGACTACGCCGGGCAGTTGGCCCAGGAAATCCGCGCGGCGCCGGGGCTGATCTACGGCTATACCGCCGCACTGGACACCGCGGCGCACCTGTTCGGTGTCGGCTCGCCGCAATGGCACACCGCGGCGGCAGATGTCGACGCGCTGCTCGCGCGGTTGGTCGAGCAGTTGCCGTCCGATGCGGCGCTGCTGGTCACCGCCGACCACGGCGGGGTGAACGTCGGGCCACAGGCACGGGTCGACCTCGACGCCGACCCGCGGCTGGCGGCAGGAGTGCAGGTGATCGCCGGTGATCCGCGGGTGCGTTACCTCTACACGCAACCCGCGGCGGCCGCCGATGTGCTGGCGGCGTGGAGCGAGACGCTGGCTGGGCTGGCCGAGGTGTGCAGCCGCGACGAAGCGGTGGCGGCCGGGCTGTTCGGTCCAGTGCGCCCCGAGCACCTGGCCCGCATCGGCGACGTCGTCGTCACCTGCACCGGCGACACAGCGGTGGTGGCGACCGCCCACGAGCCGCCCGAGGTGGCCAACCTCGTCGGTTTGCACGGCGCGGCCACCCCGGCGGAGATGGCGATTCCGCTCATCGCCTTCCGCGGTTGAGCGCAGCGGCTACCTGCGAAGAACTTGCAACAATCCCGCGAATCGCCTGCATGGTGCTCGTCAGTCGCCTACCGTTTGCCCGGCCGGGATTTCTATGCACTGTGGGGGACGCGACATGGTGGAGGGCGCTGAGCGCCAGTCGTTGTCATCTCGGGCGCGCAGTGCGCTGACGCCAGCGGAACGGGGCCGCTTGGCGGGAATGTTCGCGGTGATCGTCGCATTGCACTTGATCGGCTGGCTGACCCTCGTAGTGGTCGTTGCGCCCGCGCATTTCAGCCTTGGCGACAAGGTGTTTGGCATCGGCATCGGGCTGACGGCCTACACATTGGGACTGCGGCACGCGTTCGACGCCGACCATATCGCCGCCATCGACAACACCACCCGCAAGCTGATGAATGACGGGCAGCGGCCGCTGGGCGTCGGCTTCTTCTTTTCACTGGGTCATTCGTCGGTCGTCTTCGGGTTGGCGGTGCTGCTGGCGCTGGGAGTGAAGGCGATTATCGGGCCGGTCAGGCAGGGCTCGTCGGCGCTGCACCACTACACCAGCTTGATCGGCACCAGCGTCTCAGGAGCGTTCCTCTATTTGATCGCGATCATCAACGTCGTCATCTTGGTCGAGATTCTGCGCGTATTCGCGCGGATGCGGCGCGGCCACTATGACGAGGCCGAATTGGAAGAACAGTTGAACAGCCGCGGGTTGCTCAACCGGTTGCTTGGTCGCTTCACCAAATCGGTCACCAAGTCATGGCACATGTACCCGGTCGGGCTGCTGTTCGGACTCGGATTCGACACCGCCACCGAAGTCGCGCTGCTGGTCTTGGCGGGCAGCAGCGCTGCGGCCGGCGTGCCGTGGTACGCCATCCTGTGTCTGCCCGTGCTGTTCACCGCGGGGATGTGCGTGCTGGACACCATCGACGGCTCGTTCATGAACTTCGCCTACGGTTGGGCGTTTTCCAACCCGGTCCGAAAGGTCTACTACAACATCACGATCACCGGGTTATCGGTCGCGGTTGCGCTCCTGGTGGGCAGCGTCGAGCTCCTCGGGCTATTGGCCGATCAGCTCGGTTGGAGGGGCGGACTGTGGGAGTGCATCGGCGGCATCGACCTCAACGTGATCGGCTTCGTCATTGTCGCCTTGTTTGTGCTGACTTGGGCTGTCGCGCTGTTGGTTTGGCGCTATGGCCGCATCGAAGAGAAGTGGAGCATGCCGGCTGACCCCGGCGCCTGACAGACACGAGCCGCCTTGAAACAGCACCAAAGCGCGACCAATTGGACGGTATCGCGGGCGCCACAGTTCACTGGTTCTATCATCGGCAAATGTCCACGGTTGGGCGGCTGGCGCTGGCGCTGCTGCTTGACCTGCTGCTTGTCGCAGCGCTGATCATCGTGGGCATCATGGCCCACTCGCTGAGCGTGCTGGCCGCGGGCGTGGACTATCTGGCCGACGGGGCCGCGATCGCCCTGTCGCTATTCGCCATCCGCCTGGCACGCCGGGCCGACCGTGAGGGTCAAAACCGATATCCCAGCCCTACCCACCTTGCGGCATTGGTCAATGCCGGATGGCTGCTAATCCTCAATGTCGGCATTGTGGTCGCCGCTGCGCAGCGGCTCGCCTCGGGCGCCGTCGGCGTCCGCGGCGCGCCGGTGCTGATCGTGGGCGCGGTGGCCGCGGTCGTCATGCTGATCGCCACGGTCATCGTCGGTGTCGACGTCGACGATGGCAACGGCCGCGAGGACCTCAACGTCAAAGCCGTCCGGCTCGATATTGCCGCCGATGCGGCGGCCGCCGCCGGGGTAGCGGTCAGCGGCGCGGTGATCCTATTTACCGGCGGCTGGGACTGGCTCGATCCCGCCGTGGCGCTCACCATCGCCGCGGTGGTCGGCTACCACGCCGTCAACTTGATCGCGCGAGTCCTGATTGCGCTCAGGACGCCGTCCCTGAGCGAGGAGGCTGCAGGCTCATAACCGCGTCTCGTGATGCCGATAGGAGGCATGGCCGCGCGTAGCTTCAACGCACCTCCATCCCAATATGTCCTGCGGCCCACGGTGATTCCGCGTTCGCCGTCGACGGGATGACGGCCAGGCCGCCGGATCAGCTGCAGTGGAACAGCGCCATGAAGCCGAAATCCATGTGCAGTTGCTGGTGACAGTGAAACAGCGACAAGCCGGGTTGGTCGGCGACGAAGTCGACGTCGATGCTCTGGTAGCCGCCCAGCATCGCGACGTCTTTGCGCACACCGGCTGTTGGCGTGCCGGCGACGTGGGTGATTTCAAATGTGTGCCGGTGCACATGGATTGGGTGGACGTCGTCGCTGGCGTTGCGTACGTGTAACCGGTAGCGCTTGCCGTGCTGCAGTTCGATCGGCGGTTGCTTCGACGCCATGGCGAAGCGTTGACCGTTGACCGTCCATACGTTGAAGCCGTTGTCGGCGGCGTTTTGCTTTTCGACGAGCATGTCGATCACGTGATCGGGTGCGGCGGCGCGGGCCCCTGGTTGTGCGAACAGCCGGTAGTCCCACTGAAACGGGGACGGCGGCGCCCACTGCGGCGCACCGGTCTGTCGGGCGTATTCCACCACGATGCCCATGCCGCCGTGGCGGTCGTCGTCGAGAAGATCGCCGAGTATCCACACGCCGGGCTGGCTCATCGTCACCATGGCCGAGATTCGTTCAGCGGCGCCGAGCCACAACACCGGCACGGCAACGGGTTTCGGCACCGGGTTGCCGTCGAGCGCCACGACCGTGAAGGTGTGCCCGGGCAGCGCCAGACTGCGCTCTTCGGTGGCGCTGCCGTTGAGAACATGCAGCAGGACACGCTCACCGGCCTTGACGCGGATCGGTTCACCTGCACCCAGCATCCGCCCGTTGACGCTGAACGCGTCATAGCCCACTTCGTATCCCGGTGGCATTCCGCGGCCCAGCGATCGCGCCATTGCCGCCTCGCCGATTTCGCGAAGCTGGGCATCCTCTTCGCCGGCCAGGAAGCTCTGCTCCATTTCTTCGCCGCGGGTCAGGGTGGGCTGAAATTCCTTGAGCGTGAGGAACACTTCCTGGTCGTAGGCTCCCGGATGCTGGCGTGGTTCGATGTAGACCGGCCCGACCTGACCGGAGTACTGTCCGCCGGCCAGGTCCGCGCCCGGAGTCAGGTGGGTGTGGTAGAAGCGAAAACCCGCCGGTCCGGGCGTGAACGCCAGCCGCCGCATGCCATGAGCGGGGATATAGGGTGTGCCCTCTTCGGCGGCACCGTCCACGTCGACGGGCACGGTCTGTCCGTGCCAGTGCAGCTGTTCTGGGGTGCCGGTGTCGTTGTAGACATCGACAACGGTCGGCTTGCCTTCGGTGAAACGCACCAGCGGACCGGGAAACTGCCCGTTGTAGGTTGTGGTCGTCACTACCCGGCCCGGACCGAGTTCGACTGTGCCGGCGCCGATCCGCAGCGTGTAGTCGGGTTTGCCGCTGGGCCGGGGCTGCCATGGTGCAGTACACGCCGAGCCCACCGCAGCCGCCAGCGCCACCCCGCCGTATTTGAGAAAACCGCGCCGATCTAGCGACATTCAGCGACCCGTGACTCGTTTAGAGCGGCGTGACGTCGGCCGCGCCGATGCTGGCGTCTGGCAGGAAGGTCGCAATGATCATCGATGAAATGCCGTGCAGCAGCGTGCTTTTCACTGGCTCAGTTGCCTCCGACCGTGCTCACCCGTGCGTCGGCATAGGCCCGCGCCGCGTCCACCACCGCCGCGAACAGCCGCAGGTCATCGAGGCTCTCCTCCGGATGCCACTGCACGGCCACCACGAAATTGTCACCAGGTAGCTCGAGCCCCTCCACCACGCCGTCGGCGTCCCACGCGCTGACCACCAGTCCCCTGCCGACTTCGGCAATGGCCTGATGGTGGTAGCACCGCGCATCGCAGGACTCACCCAACAGGGCCGCCAGCCTGGTGCCGGGCACAGTGCGCACCGGCAAGGTCGTGAACACCGCGTTGCCGGCCCGATGCCCGCTGTGCCCGATGACGTCGGGCAGGTGCTGATGCAGGGTTCCGCCGAACGCGACGTTGAGCACCTGGGCACCACGGCAGATCCCCAACACCGGCAGCCCTCGCCGCAGCGCCGCCTCGACCAGCGCGAGCTCCCAAGCGTCGCGGTCGCGACCCGGCTCCTCGGTAGCCGGATGCCGCACCTGGCCGTACACACCTGGATCGATGTCCTTCCCGCCGGTGATCACAAGAGCGTCCAGGCCGTCGAGCACACGATCGGCGATCTGGGCGTCGACTGGCTGCGGCGGCAACAACACCGCCACGCCGCCCGCCAACGTGACGCCTTGGAAGTATGCGGCGGGCAGAAATCCGGCGCTAACGTCCCACACCCCGGTCTGCGCCCGGTCCAGATAGGTCGTCAAGCCGACCACCGGACTGGGCAATCTCGAGACGTTCAAAACCGCGCACCCTCTTTCGTGTCTTCAACCGCTTCGACGTCACGACGTCCGCGCTCTCATCGTATTGCGCTGAAGCGCAGGCCTCTTGCCGTGCGGGAACCGAGACCGACGTTCTCGTTGCGGTCGGGTGTTCAGAAGGTGTGCGTTCGCAGCACGATTTCGGCTGTCAGTTGCGCCGTTGCCTCGTGAGCATTGCGGCGGCCCAGGAGTTCGACGATGCGGTAATCGGCGTAGACATACCGCTGGCTGGCCTTCGCTACCGAATGTGCCGCCGGGGTGCTGACCAGGGCGGTGGTGTTGATTTCCACAGGCGGGCAGTGCTCGTCGCGGATGACGCCGTTCAGATCAGCCACGCGTGGATGTCCGCGATCGATGGCCACCAAACCGGTGAAGCGGTCCAGTCGGGTCGCCGCCAGCTCCCACGCGACTTCCCCGCCGGTGCGGTCCCCGACCACCACGCCCCACTGGATGTCGAGCGCATCGAGGAGACCAACCACCGACTTGGGCGTGAGCCTGGAGTCAGGGCCAACGACAACGGTTCGCAGCGAGGCGGTATGCAAGCGCTCGCATACCGCGTCGTATGCGGCGACCGCGCGTTGCGCGGCACCAAGCAACACCACGACGGAACCCTTGTCTGGACCGGTCACGCTGACCGGGATGGGGAAGCCGTCGATGGTGGTCATCATCATCGAGGGCACTTGAAGCAAGTTACGTCATTCGGGTCGTCCGCGGGCCGTTTCTCCCGGGTCTCTCAGGGCAATATCAGAATCCCGATTTGAGTGGAACTATCATATGCCTATGCGGCACTGGCGTATTGGCAAACAGCGCAAGGCTATTCGACCACGCCTGAAACGATGCGTGGGCGCCGCGGTGCCCCATCATCGAGCAGACCGGTGATCGCATCGATGTCGAGGTGTGCGGCCAAAAGGTCGGCCATCAGATCCAGCTGCGCGTCCCGGCGCGCCGCGACGTCGACATCGTCGGCGACCGCGAAACCGTCGCGTCCGACGAGAATCGCGGCGGTCGTCAACCACTGTCGGCGGAAGGCGTCGTTGTCCAGCAGACCGTGCCAGTGGGTACCGAACACGTGATCGCGCCGATAGCCCTGCGCGCATCCGTCTGCGTCGAACCATGCCGGCTCCGGGCAACGCTGCACCCGGCCGTGGTGGATTTCGTACCCGGTGAGCGGGAATTCCCAGCGGCGCAGGACCTTGTCCGCCCCGAACACGATGTCGGCGTCGAGCAGTCCCAGGCCCTCGACTCGCCCCGATTTCGTTTCCACCGGATCGTCGATGGTCCGGCACAACATCTGGAAACCGCCGCAGATCCCCAGAACCACGCGGCCGGACTGCGCGTGGGCGATCACAGTGTCGGCCAGCCCGCGGTCGTTCAACCAGCGCAGATCGGCCACAGTGGCCTTGCTGCCCGGCACCACGATCACGTCGACGTCGGCCAGGTCCGCAGGGTCGGTGGCCCAGTGCACCAGCACGCCGGGTTCGCAGGCCAGCGCCTCGACGTCGGTGGAGTTGGAGATCCGGGGTAGGCGCAGCGCGGCGACCCGCAAACATTGGCTCCCGCGCGGCGGTTGCGGGATGCCCAGCACCCGGTTGGTCTGCACCGACACGGAGTCTTCGGCGTCGAGCCAGAGCTCGTCGGCGTATGGCAGCACGCCGAAGGTGGGCCGGCCGGTCAGCTCTGCCAATTGCCGCAGGCCTGGCTCCAGCAGCGCCGGGTCGCCACGGAACTTGTTCACGATGAACCCGGCGACCAGGGCCTGGTCTTGCGCGTCGAGCACCGCCACCGTGCCGAACAGGTGGGCGAGCAGTCCGCCGCGGTCGATGTCACCGACCAGGACCACCGGCAGGTTTGCCGCCCGGGCGAGCCCGAGGTTAGCCAAATCGGTTGCGCGCAGGTTGATTTCGGCGGGTGAGCCGGCGCCCTCGCAGATCACCGCGTCGAATTCGGCCCGCAGGCTGGACAAGTCGTCGACCACGATGCTCAGCAGCCGGTCGCGGTGCGCGATATAGCCGGCCGCGGTGACGGAGTCGGCCACCTGTCCCCGGATCACCAGCTGTGAGGTGCGCTCACTGCCAGGTTTGAGCAGGATCGGGTTGAACCTGACGCTGGGTTGCAGGCCGGCGGCTCGGGCTTGCATCGCCTGTGCTCGGCCGATCTCGCCGCCTTCGACGGTGACCACGGAGTTGTTGGACATGTTCTGCGCCTTGAACGGCGCGACGCGAACCCCTTTGCGGGCCAGTAACCGGCACAGGCCGGCGACGACGATGGATTTGCCGGCGTCACTGCTGGTGCCGGCCACCAGCAGGGCACCGCTCACTGTTGTGTGCCGAGCAGACGCAAAAGCCCCTTATTTCGGCACGAAATGGGGGCTTTTGCGTCTGCTCGGGCTAAAGGCATGTCAGGATTTCGGCGCCGGTGTCGGTGACCAGCAGCGTGTGCTCGAACTGCGCACTCCACTTGCGGTCTTTGGTGACCACGGTCCATCCGTCGTCCCAGATTTCGTAGTCCAACCCGCCGAGGTTGATCATCGGCTCGATGGTGAACGTCATCCCGGGCTCGATGACGGTGGTCACAGCGGGCTGGTCGTAGTGCAGCACCACCAGGCCGTTGTGGAAGGTGGTGCCGATACCGTGACCGGTGAAGTCACGAACGACGTTGTAGCCGAACCGGTTTGCATACGATTCGATGACGCGACCGATAACGGAAAGTGAACGGCCGGGTTTGACGGCCTTGATAGCGCGCATCGTCGCCTCGCGGGTGCGCTCGACCAGCAGTCGGTGCTCCTCGGAGACGTCGCCGGCCAAAAACGTCGCGTTAGTATCACCGTGCACGCCGTTGATGTAGGCGGTGACGTCGATGTTGACGATGTCGCCGTCTTCGATCACCGTCGAGTCCGGAATGCCGTGGCAGATCACTTCGTTCAGCGACGTACAGCACGATTTCGGGAAACCCTTGTAGCCCAAGGTTGACGGGTAGGCGCCGTGGTCGACCATGTAGTCGTGGGCGATCCGGTCCAGTTCGTCGGTCGTCACCCCGGGGGCGACTGCTTTGCCCGCCTCAGCGAGCGCGCCGGCCGCGATCCGGCCGGCGATCCGCATCTTCTCGATCACCTCGGGTGTTTGCACCCATGGCTCGCTGCCCTCGCGCGCGGTCGGCTTGCCCACATATTCCGGGCGTGGGATCGACTTGGGCACCGGCAGTGTTCCAGACAGCACGCCGGGCGACAGCGCGGTGCGAACAGGCATGTCGCCAGCGTAGCGGGCGATCAACCTCGACGGCGACGCAGCAGCGACTTGCGCGGACCGCGGATGACGACCGATCCGCATACCACCCGACCGGTCAGCACCACATGCGGATTGCCCTCGGCCGGCGCGGTCTTGCGACGGTCGACGGCGCTGCCTCCATAGACCTCGACGTCGTCGATCGAGGCGCTGGCGCCGTCGGGCAGCCGAATGTCAACGCCGCCGAATTTCATGTCGAGTTCGATGACCACGACCGGTCCCGCGAAGCGCGCCTTGACCAGGTCAAGTTCGACCGGGCCGAGGCGGCGCACCAGCGCCAGCCGGGTCGGCACCATCCATTCCCCGTGACGTTTGAGCGAGCCCAGCCAGCCGCGCAGCTCGACCCGATCGGCCGCGGACGTGACGATCGCCCCGGGACCGGGCAGGTCGCCGACGAGGCTGTCGAGCTCGCCGCGGGTGCGCGCGTAGGACACCTGCGAGGAGCGTTGCTCGAACTCGTTGATATCGATCAGGCCGAGCGCAACGGCGTTGTGCAGCCGACGCAGCGTGCCGTTACGGTCGGCGTCCGAGATCCGCAGTTCTGCCAGTTCGTCCGGGCGGGCCATAGCGGTTTCAATGTACCGCCGCAGGCGTGTATCGGTGATGGCGCAAAGTTGTGAATCGTCAGGTCAGGTAGTCGGCGGGCAACTGGTCGAACATGAACTTGGTCATCCGCACCGCGTACTCCGAGCTACCACCCCCGACGATCAGCGACGCGAACGCCATGTCGCCGCGGTAGCCGGCGAACCAGGAATGCGATCCGCCCGGGAACTCGGCTTCCCCCGTCTTGCCGAAAACCGCACCGCTGCCGGAGATGTCGGTCGCGGTGCCGTTGGTCACCACCAGCCGCATCATCGGCCGCAGACCGTCGAGCATCTTGGGCGTGATCGGCGTGCTGTCGCCGGTGACCTTCGTCGGCCGGCCCTCGATGAGTTGTGGCAGCGGCGTTTTCCCGGCCGCCACCGTGGCTGCGACCAGGGCCATGCCGAATGGGCTGGTCAGCACCTTGCCCTGGCCGAATCCGTCTTCCGTGCGTTCGGCCAGATCGACGGTCGGCGGAACCGAGCCGGTCACCGTGGGGATGCCGTCGACGTCGTAGTCGAGCCCCAAGCCGTACTGGGCGGCCGTATGCGTCAGCCCACGCGGCGGCATCCGGCTGGCCAGCTCGGCGAACGTGGTGTTGCACGAACTGGCGAACGCCCGTGACATCGGCACCACGCCCAGATCGAATCCGCCGTAGTTGGGAATGGTGCGATGCCCGATGTCGACCTCGCCCGGGCAGCCCAACATCGTGTTGGGGGTGGCCATGTCGCGCTCGAGCGCCGCACCGGCGGTCACCATCTTGAAGGTCGACCCGGGCGGGTACAGGCCGGTGGTGGCGACCGGGCCGTCGGCGTCGGCGGCTCCGTTCTGTGCGACGGCGAGGATTTCCCCGGTCGACGGCTTGATCACCACGATCATCGCCTTGCGGCCCTGGTTGTCGACCGCGTGCTGGGCGGCGTTCTGCACCGCACGGTCCAGGCTGATCGTGATCGACGGCGCCGGCGAGGGTTCGACCTCGTGCAGCACGGCGACGTCGACGCCGTTCTGGTTGACGCTGACCACCCGCCAGCCCGCTTGGCCGTCGAGTTCGTCGATGACGGCTTTCTTGACCTCGTTGATGATCGCCGGGGCGAACCGGTCATCGGTCGGCAGTAGTTCGGCCTGTGGGGTGATCACTACGCCGGGCAGGTTGCCGATGGCAGGTGCGACGCGGTTGTTGTCGTCGACCCGCAGCGTGATCAGATCCAGCGGCTTGGGCGACGAGCTGGCCTGCTCGGCGAGGATCTGAGGGTCCAGCGTGTCGTCGAACGGCCGCAGTGCGTCGGCGACGGCGCGGGCTGTGCTGATCAACTCGGTGCCAGCCCGGCTCGCGTCCAGCGTGTAGTGGTAGAGGTAGCCGGGCGCCAGCACGTCGGTGCCGCCTGCCTCGTTGACCGAGGCGCGCCGCGGCGGGTCGGCGCGCAGCGCGAACGTCTGGTGTTCCCCCAGCTTGGGATGCAACCCGGTGGTGGTCCAGCGGACCTGCCAACGGCCTTCGTCGCGCGCCATCTTGAGCTGGCCGTCGTAGGTCCAGGTCCGGTTCTTGGGCAGGTGCCAGGTGTAGCGGTAGGCCACCGTCCCGGTGTCCTCGGTGTACTTGGCGCCGAGCACCTGCGCGTCCAAGTGCGTGGCTTGCAGCCCGGCCCAGGCGGCGTTGAGCGCTGCGCGGGCGTCGCTGGGATCGTCAGTGAGCTGCGAGGCGGTCGCGGTATCGCCGCTGGACATGGCGGAAAAGAAGTGCTCCGCGGCCGGCCCCGGGCCGTCGGGGCGCGGGGTACACCCCGGCACGGCGACCACGGCGACCAGCCCCAGACTTGCGATCGCTGATGCAAATGTGGTTGACGTTGCCATTGTGGCTGATGTTAAGAGCTGTGGCGGGCAGACTGGCGGTGCCACACCGAGACCCGATCTTTACCGGGCCGACACGTCGCCCCGGTGGCCGGACCGCCTGCTTCTTCACCGAGATCGACGATTTGCAGAGGAAGTGCGAGTGCTGAGCGGCTAAACGTCGATCTCGGCGCAGGAGCTCTAGTCCAGCAGCACGGTGGCGAAGGTGCCCACTTCCCGGAAGCCGACGCGGGCGTACGCGGCGCGGGCCACGGTGTTGAAGTCGTTGACGTAGAGGCTGGCGATACGGCCGGTGCCGACGATCACCGCCGCTAAGGTCGCGGTGCCTGCGGTGCCCAGCCCCCGGCCGCGGCGCTCGGGGTGAACCCAGACACCCTGGATCTGGCCCACCGCCGGCGACTGCGAGCCGACTTCAGCCTTGAAGATCACCTCGCCGTGCTCGAAGCGTGCCCACGCGCGGCCCGCCGAGATCAGGCTGGCCACTCGGCGCCGATACCCACGACCGCCGTCGCCGAGTCGCGGGTCGACACCGACCTCACCGATGAACATGTCGACGGCCGCCACGAGGTACGTGTCGAGCTCGTCCGGCCGCACCTGGCGGACCTCAGGATCGATCGCGCAGCTGGGCATCGTGCTCAGGGCCATCAAGGGCTGGCGGTCACGCACGTCGCGGGCCGGGCCCCATGCGCCTTCGAGTCGCTGCCACATCGGCATCACCAGTTCGGCCCGTCCGACCAGCGACGAGCAACGCCGCGAGGCACTCATCGCCTCGTCGGCGAAGGCGTGCAAATCGGCCGGTCCGCCGCGCAGCGGAATCAGGTTGGCGCCTGCGTAGCACAGCGATTCGTCGGCTCCGCGCCGCGTCCATAGTTCGCCGCCGATCGAGTGGGGGTCAATGCCGTGGTCGGCGACACGCGCGGCGACCATGCACGATCCGACGGGATCCTGGGCAAGCACCCGGGCGACGGCGGCGGCGTCGCGCACCACTGACACCCGTCGCTCGCCGACCAGGCGAAAGATGGGCGGAGCCGACATGGTGAGTCTTTCTGTGGCGCCAGGTGGCCCGAATGGCCGTTATCAGCTTACGGTCACAACAGGTGAACCGCTCGTAGTTGTTTCCGCGTGGGAGTCCATTTGCGACGCGAGCCGCATGGCTTCTTCGATCAGCGTCTCGACGATCTGCGACTCCGGCACGGTCTTGATCACCTCGCCGCGCACGAAGATCTGACCTTTGCCGTTGCCGGACGCCACACCAAGATCAGCCTCGCGGGCCTCCCCCGGTCCGTTGACGACGCAGCCCATCACCGCCACCCGAAGCGGCACCTCCAGGCCCTCTAGGCCCGCGCTGACTTCGTTGGCCAGCGTGTAGACGTCGACCTGTGCGCGACCGCACGACGGGCAGGACACAATCTCCAGCGAACGCGGCCGCAGGTTCAGCGACTCGAGGATTTGGTTGCCGACCTTGACTTCCTCGACCGGCGGCGCGGACAGCGACACCCGGATCGTGTCGCCGATCCCCTTGCTCAGCAACGCGCCGAAGGCCACCGCGGATTTGATCGTGCCCTGAAACGCGGGCCCGGCCTCGGTGACACCCAGATGCAGCGGGTAGTCGCACTGGGCGGCCAGCAACTCGTAGGCCGCAACCATCACCACCGGGTCGGTGTGCTTGACGCTGATCTTGATGTTGCCGAAGCCGTGTTCTTCGAACAGCGAGGCTTCCCAGAGCGCCGACTCGACCAGCGCTTCGGGTGTGGCCTTGCCGTGCTTCTCCAGAAACCGCTTGTCGAGCGACCCGGCGTTGACGCCGATGCGGATCGGAACGCCGGCGTCGCCGGCAGCCTTCGCAACTTCAGCGACCCGGCCGTCGAACTCCTTGATGTTGCCCGGGTTGACGCGAACCGCCGCGCACCCCGCCTCGATCGCGGCGAAGATGTAGCGCGGCTGAAAGTGGATGTCGGCGATCACCGGAATCTGGCTGTGCCGCGCGATCTCGGCCAGCGCGTCGGCGTCCTCCTGGCGGGGGCAGGCCACCCGGACGATGTCGCAGCCGGCCGCGGTCAGCTCGGCGATCTGCTGCAAGGTGGCGTTGATGTCGTGGGTTTTCGTGGTGCACATGGACTGCACCGAAATCGGGTAGTCGCTGCCCACCCCGACATCGCCGACCATCAGCTGGCGGGTCTTGCGCCGCGGCGACAGCGTCGGCGGCGGCGACGCCGGCATCCCTAGGCTGGTGGTCATCACAATCTCCTACTGGAACAGCCTGATCGGATTGACCAGATCGGCGGTCACGGTCAGCAACATGTAGCCGACGACCAGCACCAACACTACGTAGGTTGCCGGCATGAGTTTGAGATAGTTCACCGGCGCTGCCGCGACCATTCCGCGCGCCGAGCGGATCATGTTGCGGATCTTCTCGTAAACCGCGATCGCGATGTGCCCGCCGTCGAACGGCAGCAACGGCACCAGGTTGACCGCGCCCAGGATGAAGTTCAGCTGGGCAAGGAAGAACCAGAACGCCACCCACAGCCCGTGGTTGACGGTGTCGCCACCGATGATCGTGGCGCCGACCACGCTGATCGGTGTCTCGGGGTCGCGCTGGCCACCGCCGATGGCATGCACCAACGCCCCGACCTTGGTCGGGATCGCGGCCAGCGCCTTGCCCAGCTCGACGGACAGGTCCCCGGTGAAGACGAAGGTCGCGGGCACGGCAGTCAACGGGTTGTACTGCATGGGCGGGTAGGTCTTCGGCGCCACACCGATCATGCCAACTTTCGACGGCTTGCCGTCGACCCAGCGCTGCGTGGGGACGACGGTCACGGGCACGGTGAGCGTCTTGCCACCGCGCTCGATGACGAACGGAACCGTGCCGTTCACCTTGCGCACCGCAGCCGCCATCTCGTCGAACGTGTGCACGTCGGTGTTGCCGACTTTGACGACCACATCGCCGGCGCGGATGCCGGCCGCGGCCGCCGGGCCGGGATCGGTGCACTGTCCGAACTGGCTCTTGCTCAATTCTGGTGGGACACAAGCAGTTTCGCCGACCACCGCCGCGGTTGACGGATGCAGGTTGGGCAGGCCCCATGCCACAGCGATGACGTAGATCAGCAGCAGCCCGATGAGGAAGTTCATCCCGGGGCCGGCCAGCAACACCGCGCTGCGCTTCCAGGTCTTCTGCTTGTACATGGCGCGGTCGCGTTCGTCGGGCGCGAGTTCTTCGACCGCAGTCATCCCGGCGATGTCGCAGAAGCCGCCGGCCGGAATGGCCTTGAGGCCGTATTCGGTCTCGCCGCGCCGAGTCGACCACAGAGTGGGGCCGAAGCCGACGAAATAGCGGCGGACCTTCATGCCGGTGGCGCGCGCCGCCCACATGTGGCCGCACTCGTGCAGTGCCACCGAGATCAAGATGGCGACGGCGAATGCCACGATGCCGATCACGAACATCATCGGGTGGGCTCCGCCTCCTTTAAACCGCTCGTCGAGACCGCACGTAGCGCCCGTTGCCGGGCCCAGCGCTGCGCGTCGAGTACGTCATCCACGGTAGCGGGTTCGGCGGCCCACTCGTCGGCGTCGGCCAGCACGTCGGCGATGGTGCGCACGACCGCGGGAAAGCTGATCCGCCCGGCCAGGAAGGCCGCCGCGGCTTCTTCGTTGGCCGCGTTGTAGACCGCGGTCAGGCAGCCGCCGGCCCGGCCGGCCCGGCGGGCAAGCTCGACGGCCGGGAAAACGTCGCTGTCCAGCGGCTCGAATTCCCAGCGCGAGGCGGTGGAGAAGTCGCAGGCCGCGGCAGCGCCGGGCACCCGGTCGGGCCAGCCCAGTGCCAAGGCGATCGGCAGCTTCATGTCCGGGGGGCTGGCCTGCGCGATGGTCGAGCCGTCGGTGAACGTGACCATCGAATGCACGATGGACTGCGGGTGGACGACGACCTCGATGCGCTCGTAGGCAACGCCGAACAGCAGATGGGTTTCGATCAGCTCAAGGCCTTTGTTGACCAGCGACGCGGAGTTCAGCGTGTTCATCGGTCCCATCGACCAGGTCGGATGCACCCCGGCTTGCTGCGGCGTGACGTGCTCCAGCTCGGCGGCCGACCAGCCGCGGAACGGTCCACCGGAGGCGGTGAGCACGATCTTGGCGACCTCGTCGGGTGCGCCGCTGCGTAGGCACTGCGCCATCGCGGAGTGCTCTGAGTCGACGGGCACGATCTGTCCGGGCTTGGCTGCCTTGAGCACCAGCGGACCGCCGGCGACCAGGGATTCCTTGTTGGCCAAGGCCAGCCGAGCCCCGGTGGCAAGCGCGGCCAGCGTGGGCTTTAGCCCGAGCGCCCCGACCAAGGCGTTGAGCACGACGTCGGCCTCGGTGGCGTCGATCAGCCGGGTGACCGCATCGGGTCCCCGGTAGGCGACGTCGCCGAGAGCCTGCGCCGCTTGATCGTCGGTGACGGCGATGTTGGTCACCCCGGTCTCGGCGCGCTGTTGTGCGAGCAGCTCCGGACGCCCGCCGCCCGCCGCCAGCCCGACCACCTCGAAGCGGTCCGGGTTAGCGGCGATGACCTCCAGCGCCTGGGTGCCGATCGAGCCGGTGCTGCCCAGCACCAGGACTTTGATGCGGCGGCTGCTCACCCATTTATTGTGCCGTGTGCCTGCACCGCCCGGTGGATGTCGACGTCGCCGGAGCCGGTGCGCACCCGCACCAGCAGTGTCTCCTCGCCCTCTTTGGGCCCGTCGGACGGCTCGAGGCGGTTGGTGACGGTGCCGGACCCGGTCATGACGTCGAGCTGGGCCGCGGTGCCCTCGGGGATGCCGATCTGCACGGCGCCGCTGCTGGTGTGGGCCAGTGCGGCTCCGCTGACGGCGGCGGCGATGCTGACCGAGCCGGACGAGGTCTGCGACTTCAGGTGGCCGCGCAGGTGGCCGATGCTCAACGCGCCGCTGGCGGCCTGGAACTTGGTGTCGCCGTCGAGGACGCCGACGTCGACATTGCCTGACGAGGTGGCCGCCTTGAGCCGTCCGCTGATCGACTGCAACGCGAGATTGCCGCTGGCCGAGGCAAACCGGAACTCGGCGAGGTCGCCGTCGGAATGCACGTCGGCGGATGCCACGGACACCTGTGCGCTGGAGTGCGACGGGAGTTCCACGACGATGTCGACCGCACCCATGCGGTAGCCGAGAAAGCCGTGTTTAGCCGGTGCCACGGCGAGTTTGCCGTTGGCATAAGAGATCCGGGCCTCCTCGGCGGAGCGGACGTCGGCTTGGCGGGACGGGTCATGGGGGCGAACCTCGGCGACCGTGTCGTCGCGGTCGGTCGCGACGAGCCGGACTGAACCAGCAGCGGCTTGAATGCTCGCCGTGATCGGTTGCGGGGTATGAAATGTCGGCATCAGTTCTCCTTTGTTCGGCGTCAGCGCACCCAGCCGGTGACGTGGTGACGAGTGGCGGTCGAGGGTTGGCGGGTGGATTGCAGCGCGGCAGCTGCGGCGCGGACCAGCCAGCTGTTCAGCGACGAGCCGTCGCGGCGAGCGGCGGATTCGACAGCCGCCCGCAGGCCTTCCGGCAACCGCAGGGTCACCCGCCAGGTGCCGCCGCCGCCGCCGTCGACCGTGAGGAACGGGTCCTCGGCGGGCTCGTCGAGCGGGGCGGTGACGATGAACTCGGGTTCGCGGCCACGCAGCCGGACCTCCACCGAACGCGGGGCCAGCTCGCGCGTGATCTCTTCGGCAGCCGCCGACAGGGCCTCCAGCAGCGCCAGCCGCATCGCCGGCTCCAGTGCAGTGCTGAGCCGACCCGCGAGGGTCTGCGCCTCTGGCCCGGCGGCCGCAGCGGCGACGTCGAGCTCGTGCCGTACGGCGTCGACATACGACTGCAAATGCATAGTGTCATGGTGACATCATTCTGATGTCGTATCAAGCGTCATTTGGTGTAGCGCCTAGCGCATCCTTGGTCGATCCGGGATATGCCAGAATTTCCGCTAACAACCGCCGACCCTGAGGAGTCAACGTGGTCAGTACCGAGGTCGAGCGTCGTACCGAGGTCGAGCGTCGTACCGAGGTGGAGCGTCGCATCGAGGTCGACACTGCCGAGGTGCCATCCGCGGCGTGGGGCTGGAGCAAGATCAACCACCGGACATGGCACATCACCGGCCTGGTCATCGTCGTGTTCCTGCTGGCCATGCTGCGGGGCAACCACGTCGGCCACATCGAGGACTGGTTCCTGATCGCGTTCGCGGCACTGACGCTTTTCGTCCTGGTGCGCGACTGGTGGGGACGCCGGCGGGGCTGGCTGCGCTAAGCGCTCAGCCCTCCGCGGCCAATTGGCCACAGGCGGCGCTGATTTCGCGGCCTCGGGTATCGCGCACCGTGCAAGAAATGCCCTTGCTGCGCACCCGCCGTACGAATTCCTGCTGCACGGATTTGGGGCTCGCGTCCCAGACGCTGCCCGGTGTCGGGTTGAGCGGGATCAGGTTGACGTGTGCCAGCCGGCCCAGGGCCCGATGCAGCCGCTCGCCCAGCAAATCTGCCCGCCACGGCTGGTCGTTGACGTCGCGGATCAATGCGTATTCGATCGATACCCGCCTGCCGGTCACGTCGGCGTAATAGCGGACCGCCTCTAGCGCCTCGCCTACGTCCCATCGGGTGTTGACCGGAACCAGTGTGTGGCGCAGCTCGTCGTCGGGCGCGTGCAGCGACAGCGCCAGCGTCACCGCCAGGCGCTCGTCGGCGAGCCTGCGGATCGCCGGCGCCAGACCGACCGTCGACACCGTCACCGCCCGCGCCGAGATTCCGAAACCGGACGGCTCCGTGATGCGGCGCACCGCGGCCACCACCCGCGCGTAATTGGCCAGCGGCTCGCCCATGCCCATGAACACCACATTCGACAACCGGTCACCGAAGTCGTCGCGCAGCGCCGCCGCCGCGGCGCGCACCTGCTCGAGAATCTCAGCGGTCGACAGATTTCGGGTCAGCCCGCCCTGCCCGGTCGCGCAGAACGGACACGCCATACCGCAGCCCGCTTGCGAGGAAATGCACACCGTGTTGCGTTGCGGGTAGCGCATCAACACCGACTCGAACGTGGTGCCGTCGCCGGCCCGCCACAAGGTCTTACGGGTCTGGCCGCCGTCGCACGCGATGTCGCGGACCGCGGTGAGCAGGTCGGGGAACATGGCGGTGGCGACCAGCTCGCGAACGGCTGCGGGCAGATCGGTCATCTGATGCGGGTCGGCGATCAGCCGGCCGTAGTACTGGTGGGCCAGCTGTCTGGCGCGATAGGCCGGCAGGCCGAGCTCCGCGACGGCGGCGACACGCCCGGCCGCGTCGAGATCGGCAAAATGCCGTGGCGGCAGTCCGCGCCGGGGCGCATCGAACACCAATTGCTGCGTCATGATCACTGTCCAGTGTGACGTCCCGGCGGACGGGCTCTGTCTCAGGGCAGCAGCGTCAGCACGATCCAGGCCACGACTGCGGACGGCAGGAATCCGTCGAACCGGTCCAGCACTCCCCCGTGACCGGGCAGCAGCCTGCCCATGTCCTTGATGCCCAGATCGCGCTTCACCTGAGATTCCACCAGGTCGCCCAGCGTGTCGGTGACGACCAAGGCCAGTCCCAGCAGCGCCCCGATCCACCACGGCTTGCCGGCCAGGTACGTCACGCTCAAGGTCGTCGCTGCCACCCCTAAAACCAGCGAACCGACCAGGCCTTCCCAGGTTTTCTTCGGGCTGATCGCCGGCACCATCGGATGCCTGCCGAACAGCACGCCGGCGGCGTACCCGCCGACGTCGGAGCTGACCACTCCGACCGCCAGGGAAAAGACCCGCCCCGCGCCGTCGTGCTGGTAGACCAGCAGCGCCGCGAACGACGCGAACAGCGCAAGCCAGGCACCCAGGAAGACGGTGACGGACACGTCGCGCAGATAGTTCGCCGGAGGGGGCTCGGCTTCGGTGGCCGCGGTTCGGCCGTGCGGGCTCAGCAACCGCCACATCATGCAGACCACGACTGTGCCACCGAAACCGGCCAGAGCGCCGGATGTGCTGAAGGGCCAGGTCAGCCACAGCGTGGCTTGGCCGCCGACTAGCAATGGAACGACGGGGATCACGTACCCGGCGGTCCGCACCCGTTGGTAGACCTCGAGCGTCCCGAATAGCACGCCGGCAGAGAGGATGCCGACGAACGCATATCGCGCGTATACCAAGCTGGCGATGACGCCGCCGCCGAGCGCTGCCCCCACCAGGATCGCAACGGGCAGGTTGCGGCCGGCCCGGGAGGTCTTGTCGTGCGGGCCGCCGGCGCCGGTATCAGTGTCTGTCACGGACATGGGTTGCTGAGCGGCCGCTAGACCTCCAGCAGCTCGCCTTCTTTGTGTTTGACCAGGTCGTCGATCTGCTCGACGTACTGATGGGTGGTCTTTTCGAGATCCTTCTCGGCACGGATCACCTCATCCTCGCCGGCCTCGCCCTGCTTGCGGATGCGGTGCAGTTCCTCCATGGCTTTGCGGCGGATGTTGCGCACCGACACCCGGGCTTCCTCGCCTTTGTGCCTGGCCTGCTTGACCAGCTCCCGGCGGCGCTCTTCGGTCAGCTGCGGGACGGCCACCCGGATGAGGGTGCCGTCGTTGGTGGGGTTCACGCCCAGGTCGGAGTTGCGGATGGCCGTCTCGATCGCATGCAGCTGGTTGGCCTCGTACGGCTTGATGACGACGAGCCGGGCCTCGGGCACGTTGATGCTGGCCAACTGGGTGATCGGGGTGCTTGCGCCGTAGTAGTCGATCGTGATGCGGGAGAACATGCCCGGGTTGGCCCGGCCGGTGCGGATGGTCGCCAGGTCGTCACGGGCCACCGAAACCGCCTTTTCCATTTTCTCCTCGGCGTCGAAAAGAGCCTCTTCTATCATCTGCGCCGCTCCTCCTCGTCGTCCCCTCGCAGGCTGGGGACCCCCGCGCTCTGCATCGTCGCCGGCGGGGATCATTTGCGCCGCTCCTCCTCATCGCTACGCTCTGCATCGTCGCCGGCGCGGGCCCCCGTTACGTGGTGACCAGTGTTCCGATCTTCTCACCCGCGACTGCGCGGGCGATATTGCCGTCAGTCAGCAGGTTGAACACCAGAATCGGCATGCCATTGTCCATACAGAGGCTGAACGCGGTGGCATCGGCCACCCGCAGCCCACGGTCGATGACCTCGCGGTGGCTGATCGCGGTGAGCAGTTCGGCGTTCGGGTTGACCCGCGGGTCCTCGGCAAAAACTCCGTCGACCGCTTTGGCCATCAGCACCACGTCCGCGCCGATCTCCAGCGCCCGCTGCGCGGCCGTCGTGTCGGTGGAAAAATACGGCAACCCCATGCCGGCCCCGAAGATCACCACTCGGCCTTTCTCCAGGTGCCGGCGCGCTCGCAGCGGGATGTAGGGCTCGGCGACCTGACCCATGGTGATGGCCGTCTGCACCCGGGTGACGATGCCTTCCTTCTCCAGAAAGTCTTGCAGCGCAAGGCTGTTCATGACGGTACCGAGCATCCCCATGTAGTCGGATCGGCTGCGTTCCATGCCGCGCTGCTGCAACTGCGCACCGCGGAAGAAGTTGCCGCCGCCGATGACCACCGCGACCTGCACGCCGTCGCGGACCACTTCGGCGATCTGACGAGCGACCTGCGCCACCACGTCGGGATCCAGGCCCACCTGGCCGCCGCCGAACATCTCGCCACCGAGCTTGAGCAACACCCGCGAGTATTTCGACCGGCTCGACGGCTGGCCGTCGTCCGGTGCGCCGTGACTGCCCGGCGGCTGCGGCTCGCTCATCAAACTCCTCGCATAAGGGCACCCCGCGTGACCCGGGATAATTCTTTAGTCCAAACGCCTGCGCCGAACGTGAAACCAGGGCGAAAAATGTGCCGATATTTCGCCGTGGCTGCCCGCTCGGCGTCCAACTTAGTACCCGTAGGCGGTGCCGTTGCCGAGGCAGACCAGCGCTGAGGTGTTCACCGCGTCGCGGTCGAGGATGTTGCGAGTGTCGAGTACGACGGCGCCGCCGGCCGCGCACCGCGCAATCGAGTCCCAGTCCAACTCGCTGAACTCCGGCCACTCGGTCAACACCAGGATGGCGTCGGCGTCTTTTGCAGCGACGTACGGATCGCGGGCGATGGCGACCGGCAGCTGGGCGCTGTCGATGCTGTCCAGCCGGGGATCGTAGGCGGTGACCTGCGCCCCGGCCCGGTGCAGCACGGTACAGATCGCGACCGCCGGCGAGTCGCGGACGTCGCTGGTGCCGGCCTTGAACGTCAAGCCGAGCGCGGTGATCTTCAGTTCACCGAGCGGACGCTGCAACAGGCGCCGCACCGAGGTCGCGATGCGCTCGGCCTGAGCGACGTTGGTGCGCCGCGCCGAGTCCACCTCGTTCAGCGCAACATTGTGCGCGCGGCCGGTGTGCAGCAGCGCCGCGGTGTCCTTCGGCAGGCACGAGCCGCCCCAGCCCGGCCCGGGCGCCAGAAAGTGGCGGCCGATCCGCTCATCGGCGCCCATGCAGCCAGTGACATCCCCGATGTCGGCGCCGACACGGCCGCACAACTCGGCCAGCGAGTTGACGAATGACAGTTTGACCGCCAGAAAAGCGTTGCTGGCGTACTTGGCCAGCTCCGCGCTTTCCAGGCTCATCCGCAACACCGTGTCGGTGTCCCCTACGTACAACTCAGCGACTCGCGCAGCGGCGTCATGGCGCTGCGCGTCGTCGGCGGCGCCCACCACCACCCGCTCGGGATGGCAGAAGTCATGCACGGCACGACCTTCACGCAGGAATTCCGGATTGGCGACGGTGTGGACGCCGCGGGTCTTGAGCAGTTCGGCTAGTCGGCGGCACGTGCCCACGGGCACAGTCGATTTCACCGCGACCACCGAGCCCGGCCGCAGCACGTCGGCCAGTTCGGCGACCGCGCGCTCGACCGCGCGCAGGTCGGCGCCGCCGTCCTCGTTGGTCGGAGTCGGAACGCATACGAACGTGACGTCGCGATCGCGCAAATCGTCGTAGTGACAGGTGAAGCGAAGGTCGCCACGCCGCAGGCCGCTGCACAACAGCTCGTCGAGGTCCGGTTCGTCGATCACCGACCCGCCCTGGCGCAGTTGGTCGACCCGGGCAGCATCATTGTCGACGCATACGGTGTCGATTCCCTTGGCGGCCAGGCAAACCGCGGTGGTCAAGCCGACGTAGCCGGCGCCGATGACGCCGACTTTGATGCGCTTGGCGGCAGCGGTGGCGGGCTGGATGCTCATGCGCACTCCGCAAGCAGTTGGCGGGTGGCGTCGATCACCCGCGACGGCGTGATCAGCAGCAGTCCGCGATGCGGGCGATCCCCATGCGGGTCGCCGCAGTCGCCTGCCCATACCGTGATGTGCCGTCCCGCACCGCGCGGCCCCCACCGGCTCGGCGGAGTGGGCCCGAACAGCAGCACCGACGGTGTCCCGGTAGCGGTAGCGATGTGGCCGACACCGGTGTCCCCGCATACCAGTAACTGGCAGTCACTGATCAGTCCCACCATGCCAAGCACATCGAGTTGTCCGGCCAGCACCGCTGACGCGCCCAGATCGGCTTGTGCGGCAACGCTTTCCGCGAGCGATCTCTCGGCGGCCGATCCGGTCACGACAACGCGGTGCCCGGCGGCGGTGAGCGCCGCGGCTACGGTAGCGAACCGGTCAGCGGGCCAACGCCGTGATGGTGCCGCCGCTCCCGGGTGGATGACGACGACGCCGTCACGGTGCGGGTATCCGTCCGGACGACCGATCGCCAAGTCCTCCGGATCGCAGGCGATACCTGAAGCCCCCAGCAGCGCACACCAGCGGTCCACTTCGTGGATTTCGGCACGCCACGGCGGGCCGATCAGCGATGGGTAGCGCGGATTGCGGTGCGATATCAGCGTTTTCGGATCACTGCTCAACAGATCGGCAATGCTTTCCGGGCCGCGGCCATGCAGGTTGACTGCCACATCGGGCGGCGGCCCGGGCCAATGCAGCTCGCCGAGTCCACCGGTGGGCAGCACCTCGTCGACAGCGCCGCAGAACAGCGCCAACGGGCCCAACGGCTTTGGCGTCGCCAGCACGATGCGGGCCGACGGGTAAGCCCGGCGCAGCCCGCGCAGCGCCGGGACGCCGGTGAGCAAGTCACCCAGTCCGAGCGCGCGCAGCACCAGCACTGTGCCGTCCGGGCTTGTCAAGGCCACGAGGACTCCTCCGAGGCGCACACCACCATTTCGCGGACCTCACTGCCGGGCGGCTGGCTCAGCGCGAATATGACTGTCTCGGCGACGATGTCGGGGTCGTTGAGCTTGGCGTTCGGCGGTGGTTTGTACTGTTCTTCGCGGTTGTCGAAGAACGGGGTGCGCATGCCGCCGGGGATCAGCAGCGTCACGCCGACGGTTCCGGCCAGCTCGGCGGCCAGCGCCCGGGTGAATCCGACGACGCCGAATTTCGAGGCGCAGTAGGCGGTGGCGTCGCTGACCGCCTTGATGCCCAGCGTCGATGCGCAGGTGACGACCCGTCCGTGCATGGCTTTCAGGTAGGGCAGTGCGGATCTGATCACCGCGGCGGTGCCGAGCAGGTTGACATGCACCACCCGTTCCCACTCTTTGGCGGATACCTTGTCCAGCGGGCCGCAGCTGTCGATGCCGGCGGGGGTGAACACACCGTGCAGCTGGCCGTCGACGCCGTCGGCCAATTCGCGTACGGCGTCGTCGACACTTGCGGTGTCGGCAAGGTCCGCACTCGCGTAACGCACCCCGTCCTGTGGTTTGGCGATGTCGATCACCAGCGGTGTGCCGCCGTGGCGTTGCACGGCCCGAACCGCGGCCGCGCCCAGGCCCGATGCGCCGCCCGCGACCAAAATGTTGCCCAATATCATTGTCTGCCTTTCTGTTTCGGCGCAGTCGCTTAGTGCGTCGCAGCGATGAGCTTCGACGACGAATACCCCGGCACGGTGGGCAGCAGCACGACTTCGCCGCCGTGCCGGTGCACCACATCGGCTTCGGGCAGCTCAACCCCGGTGTAGTCGCCGCCTTTCACCCAGATGTCCGGCTGCAATCGCTCCAGCGCCGCCGCCGGTGAGGTCTCGTGGAAGATCGCCACCCCGTCGACGCAGCCCAGCGCCGCCAGCACCCGGGCGCGGTCCTCGGCCGGCACCACGGGACGGCCGGCACCCTTGATGGCCCGCACCGATTCGTCGGCGTTGATGAGCACCACCAGCGCATCGCCCAAATCGCGGGCGCGCCGCAGCAATCGCACATGACCGGTGTGCAGCAAATCGAAGCAGCCGCCGGTGGCCACCACCGTGCCGCCGCGGCGCCGCACCCGCTCGGCCAGCGTCAGCACGGCGTCCATTCCCGTCACCGCGCCGGTCGGAGCAGACAGGTCGGGCATCGGCATCACGCTGGATACTCCGGCGGCACCGCCCGCTGCGACGAAGCGGGAGGCGGCGTCCACCGCCGCGGTGGCCGCCGCCAGCGGATCGGCGCCGTCCGCCAGCGCGGTCGCCGCGGCCACCGCAAAACGGTCACCGGCACCGCAGGTGTCGCTGCGGGAACTGCCGGCGGTGTCCGGCGGGAGAATGTGGTGCCCGGCGTGGCGGCGGTCGGCGAACATCGCTCCGCGTGCACCGAGCGTCACGCTGACTGCCCGTGCGCCCCACTGGGTACGCAGCGCGCCGGCCAGCTGGCCTGGGCTGAAAGTGCCGCGCGAAAACTGCTTGGCCTCAGCCTGATTCGGTGTGACGATCGTGCAGCCGCGGATCGGTTTGGGTCCGCGTGGGTGCGGATCCCAGACCACGGGAAGACGGCCCGCGGCCGCCTTGAGGATCGTTCGCAGTTGCGGGTGCGCGGCTACGCCGCGGCCGTAGTCGGCTACACAGACCGCCGCCGCCTGCTCCACAACCGCCGCCACCTCCGGCGGGAGCGCGTTGTCAGCCGCGTAACCGTCGCCGTGGTCGACGCGGACCACCGATTGGCCGCCCGCCCGGATCCGGACCTTGGTGGCGGTGGCACCAGAGAGCGGAATCCCAACGACCCGGATGCCCGGATAGTCGGCGGCGAACAGCCCGGCCAGTGTGCGGCCGGTCGGATCGTCCGCGGTCGCGGTCACCAGCACCACTGCAGGGTGCACGCGGGCGGCCAGCACGGCCGCCAGCCCGGCACCCCCGGGCCGCTGCCAGATCCGCTCCGGTTCCACCACGGGGACCGGTGCCTCCGGCGAGAGCCGGCTGGCCGAGCCTTCGACGTCGATGTCGAGAATCGAATCGCCAACGATGACAAGTGGTTTCATATGGCTTTGCTCCTGGGGCTGAGCAGCGCGTCGTCGAGCGCCATGCACAAGCCGTGCACAAGCACCAGATGAATCTCCTGCACGGTGGCCGTCGAATCGGCGTCCACGCAGATTGCGTCGTCGCTCATGGCCAGCAACGGATTCGGCGCCGGACCCGTCAATGCCCACGTGGTCACCCCGATCTCCTGCGCCGCTTTGACCGCGGCGAGCACGTTGGGGCTGGTGCCGCTGGTGGACAACGCGACCAGCACATCGCCGGGCCGGCCATGCGCCCGGACCCCGCGGGCGAACATCTCCTCAGGGCCGTAGTCATTGACGATCGCCGTCGACGCCGAGGTATCCGCGTGTAAAGCAATGGCGGACAACGGGTCTCGCTCGTTCTTGAAGCGGCCGACCAGTTCGGCGGTCAAATGCTGCGCTTCGGCCGCGCTGCCGCCGTTGCCGCATGCCAGCAGGCGGCCACCACCGGTGAGCACACCCGCCAGATGCGTGCCCCAGTCCGACAGCTGGGCGGCGGCGGGCCGCACCCGCGCCACCGCGGCAACCAGATCGGCGAAATGACGTTCGATCATGCTGCACCTCGACTCGCTACCTCCGCGACGGCCGCGACGACGTCCGTGGCGCTGATGCCGTCCAGGCAGGGATGTCCGGCAACCGGGCAGTCGCGCGCCCGCGTGCCCCGGCAGGGGGCATCCTGGTCACCCAGCACCGCCACCGTTGTCCCGTACGGCAGCCAGCGGGAGGCTGGAACCACGGGCGCGAACAGGGACACCACCGGCGCCCCGACCGCCGCGGCCAAGTGCGCGGGCCCGGTGTTGGGCGCTACCACGGCGCGGGCGCCGGCGAAGACCGAACCGAGTTCGGCCAGCGTGGTCTGCCCGGCCAAATCCAGCGCCACTTCCCCGGCGACCTGTGCGGTCAGTTCCCGCTCGGCCTCGGCGCCGGTGACCACGACGCGGTGTCCGGCCGATGCGAGCGCGCGGACCATCTCCGCGCACTTGCGAGCGGACGGCCGTCGCGCCGGCACGGCGGCCGCCGGGTGAAACGCCACGTACTCATGCGCGTTGAGCGCGGCACGCAGCGGCGGGGCCAGTTGCGGCAAGCGCTTGACCCGCAACCGGCCGTCGTCGCCGCCAGGCAGCCGATAGCCCGCGGCTTGCGCCAGCGACAACGCCCGCAGCGGTTCGGGGATGTCGTCGTCGACGTGGTGGCGCAGGTCCAGCAACGTCCCCGGATAGTCCTCGCAGATCGCGCCGATCCACGGCACGCCGGCCATGCGGCAGATGAGCGCCAGCGGCAGCGGGGACTGGTGAAATGACGTGAAAATTAAGACGGCATCGGGCTTTTCGTCGGCGATCGTGTCGACCAGCGACGCCACCGCGTCGGCGGTCACCGGCGGCGCGTCGAAGTCCACCCAGGCCGCCGCCCACTCGACCACCCGCTCGACGCCGGGCAACATCCGCGCGGCCGCACTGCCGCGGGGACCGGCCAGGAAGACCACCCGGTCGTAGGTGTCGGCGACGGCGCGCACGGCGGGGCCGGTGACCAGCACGTCGCCCAAGCTGTCCAGCCTGGCCACCAAGGCGGTCATCGAAACTCCTTGAGCACCAATGACACAGCCTCGTCGAGCGAGTTGGCGACATAAGGATGGGCGTCGGTGATCTCCGACCGTCGCGTTCGCTGGGTCGGCACCAGGATGGCCTTGGCCTGCGCGGCGCGCGCGGCAGCGACGTCGCCGCCGGTGTCGCCGATCATCACACACCGGTCGGGATGCACGCCGAGCGCGTCGGCAGCCGCAATCACCATGCCCGGCTGTGGTTTTCGGCAGGCGCACCCGTTGTCGTGGACACAGACCTGCCAGCAGTCGAACGGGCCGAATACTTCCTCCACCCTAGCGTTCACCGCGGCCAGCTGTTCGGGGCTGATCAGGCCCTTGGCCACCCCGGACTGGTTAGTCACCACGGCCAGCAGCAGACCGTGCTTGCGCAGCCGGTCCAAAGCCCGCCGCGCGGTCGGCATCGGCACCACGCCGTCGGGATCGTTGAGATACGGCCCGTCTTTGATCAGCGTATCGTCGCGGTCGAGCAGCACCGCCAACGGCGGCTCCGGTGTTGCATTGCGGAAAAGCCATGTTCCCCACGCTCTTTGAGCAACACCTACCGGCGGAATGAGCACGCTCGATGCCGCCATCGCGCCCGCCTCGCGGGGGGTGCGCGGGCCGGCGGCGATTCGGCGCAGCGTGAACTCGACGGTCAGGCCCAGCCAGCACAACGCGCCGACATAAGCCACCCGGCGCAGCCGTGCCAAGGCCCCCGCCACCGCGACCAGGAGCAAGCCCGTGGTCAGCAGATGGATCGGCAGCCGGCCACGGCCCTCACCGATCGCGGTTCGCCAGTTGCGGCCGTGCTTGCGACGCATCAGCGCGTCGTCGCGGTTGCCGCGCTGCGCGCGCACGCTGCTCCAGACCGAGGGCTGCGCCGCTGCGACCGGGTGCTCAGTTTTTCTCGCGCCCTGGATGATCCGTCCCCCGGCCCGGGTCAGGCGCAGCGCGATGTCGGCGTCTTCGCGGTAGGCGCGGGGGAAACGTTCGTCGAAGCCGCCGCAGCGCACGAGCGCCGAGCGTCGGTAGGCCATATCAGCGGTGATCCATTGCGCGTTCGCCAGCCCGAGCGTGCGCCGCTCGTCGTCAGTCGGTCGTCGTCCCGTCGGTGCGGGGACGGTGATTGTGCCCTGTGAGCCCACCACCGAGTCGTCGGCCCCGTTCAGGTCGGTGAGCAGTTGGGCGCACCAGTTCGGGCCGGGCACCACGTCGTCGTCGAGAAAGCAGACCCACTCGGCGCTGCTGTGTCGCCAGCCGACGTTGCGGGCCGCCGCGGGCCCGCGGCCACCGGACCGCAGCAGGGTGATCGGCAAAGCGGTAGCCGGCAGTTCCACCAGTTGGCCCGCGCCGGGCCGGTCGTCGACCACGATCACCGCCGCCGGTGGCGGGCCGGCCGCGGCGTCCAGGGCGGCAAGCAGTCGCCCCAACGACGGGCGACCGATCGTCGGGATCACCACGGCGTAGCCGAGGCTCATTGGTTGTGCCGCCGAATCATGAACGGGCCCAAGGCCAAGACGTCCAGCGGTGCGCTGCCGAAGCACTCCAGGGCATCTCGCGGGCTGTCGATTATCGGACGCCCCGCCGTGTTGAAGCTGGTGTTGACGACAACCGGCACACCGGTTTTGGCGGCGAACTCGCTGATCATCCGGTACAGCAGCGGCTGGTCGGTGTCGACGGTTTGGATCCGCGCCGTCCCGTCGACGTGGGTGGCCGCCGGAATACGCGCCCGCCACTTTTCGGCCACGTCGTGGATGAAAAGCATGTAAGGGCTGGGCAGCGGTCCGCGCGAAAAGATTTGCGACGCATGCTCGGCCAGCACCATCGGCGCCACCGGGCGGAACTGCTCGCGCCCCTTGACCCGGTTTAGCCGCTCGACGTTGGCCGGATCGCCGGGGTCGGCCAAGAGCGACCTGTTGCCCAACGCTCTCGGCCCGAATTCCGAGCGGCCCTGGAACCATCCGACCAGCAGGTTGTCGGCCAGGGCGTCGGCCACGGCGACCGCGATATCGGCGGGACGCTCGTAGCAGATGTCGGCGTCGTGCAGCACCGCGGCCACCTCGTCGTCGGACCAGCCGCGGCCCAGCGATGCCGAGGGCATCGGGGCGATCGGCTCGCGGTGCTCCGCGGCCAGCGCCAGTGCCGCCCCGAGCGCGGTACCGGCGTCTCCGGACGCGGGCTGGACCCAAACGTCATGAAAGCCGCCGCGGTCGAACAGCACGGTGTTGGCCACGCAGTTCAGCGCCACCCCGCCGGCCAGGCACAGGGTGTCGGAGCTGGTTCGCCCGGCCAGCCACGACACCAGCTCGAGCAGCACCTCCTCGAGCACCCGCTGCACGCTGCACGCCAGATCCGCATGCGCGGAATCCAGCGCGGTCTCGGCGGGATCCCGTGGCGGGGCGAACGCGGTCCAGTCGACCGGCTCAGTGCGAAATGTGCCGTCGCCGCAGGCATACACCAGCTCGCGCAGACGCTCGGCGTAGCTGGGCTTCCCGTAGGAGGCCATCGCCATCACTTTGTATTCGTCGCTGGACCGCTTGAACCCCAGGTGCTCGGTCAGGCTTTCATACAGCAGCCCCAGCGAATGCGGAAGTCGTTGGGAGGCAAGGATGTCGAGTTTGCCGTCGCGGTATTCGCCAGCCAGCATGGAGGTGGCTTCACCGCGGCCGTCGACGACGAGCACCGCGCTGTCCGGCTGCGGAGAGGCCAGCGAAGCCGACGCCGCGTGCGCGACGTGGTGGCGGACATGGCGCACGATGCCCGGGTCCAGACCGGGCAACGCGGTCGACAAAAACTGCGGCGCGCGGCGCGCATACAGGGTGCGTAGGTGCTCCCAGTCGCGGTCTTGGCCGTCGAGCACCCCGCCGGGTACCTCGGCGAGCGCCGGATCGTAGGAGTAGCCGACGGCGTCGAGGTCGGCGGCGGTGATGCCGCCCTGCTGCAGGCACCATCTCGCTGCCGCGGTGGGCAGTTCCCAGGTGGAGAACGCCACCGCCTGCTTGCCGTGCTTGCGTCGGGAGAACCGCTCTTCTTCGGCGGCGGCGACGATCTGTCCGTCGACGACGAGTGCGGCCGCCGGATCGTGGAAGACCGCGTTGACGCCGAGAATTCGCACGAAGTCTCCCCTCGCCGCCGAAGTGGCACATGTGTGGTTACCTTCCCGTAAGCGGTACCCAAGCTTGTTCGCGCTAAACGAGTGCTAAACAGCGACAGGCGGCACGATCTGGGTGCGGAACCAGTCGACGGTTTCCGCCAGGCCCTCTTCAGCACCGACCTTCGGTTCCCATCCCAATTGCTCGCGTGCGACGCGGATGTCCGGGCAGCGCCGTTGCGGATCGTCTTGTGCCGCGGGCACGTAGTGAATCGGGGACGTGCTGCCGGCGTGGGCCCGGATGAGCTCGGCAACCCGCAGCACGGTGAGCTCGGTCGGGTTGCCGATGTTGACCGGACCGGTGATGTCGCTGGCGGCCAACGCCAGCAGCGCTGCCACTGTGTCGTCGACATGGCACAGCGAGCGCGTCTGGTGGCCGCTGCCCGCGACCGTGATCGGCTCGCCCTGCAGCGCCTGCCGGCAGAACGTCGGAACCATCCGGCCGTCGTCGGGACGCATCCGCGGGCCGTAGGTGTTAAAGATCCGCGCCACCGCCACATCGGCCCCGCGGGAACGGTGGTGAGCGAAGACGAGCGCCTCTGCGAAACGCTTGGCCTCGTCGTAGACGCTGCGCGGCCCGATCGGATTGACGTTGCCCCAATAGGATTCGGGCTGGGGATGGGCCAGCGGATCGCCGTAGACCTCACTGGTAGATGCCAGCACGAAACGGGCTCCGCACCGCTCGGCGATGTCGAGTGCCACCGTGGTGCCCTGTGAACCGACCTTCAAGGTCTGCACCGGAAGCTTCATGTAGTCCGGAGGTGAGGCCGGTGAGGCCAGGTGGAACACAATGTCGAACGGTCCCCGCAGCCGTTGGTCGGTCGGCGGCTCGGTGATGTCATGTTCGATGAAATCGAGCCCGGGCCAACCCTGCAGATCGCTGACATTGGCCGCCGCGCTGGTGCACAGGTCGTCGACGCATACCACGCGGGCGCCGGCCCGCAGCAGCCATTCGCACAAGTGGGTGCCGAGAAAACCGGCGCCTCCGGTGACCAGGACGCGACTTGGCTGACGCACCTGACGCGGATACCCGCATGACCATCCGGCAAACGTTTTCCGCCTGTCGTGCCGGGGTAGCTTTGCGGGCATGGATCAATCGCCGCGAACCTCCTTCGTCATCGCGACCAGGGACCGCGCCGACGATCTGACCGAGACGCTGACCCGGCTCCTGAACACCACGCCGTGTCCAATCATTGTGGTGGACAACTGTTCTCACGATCAGACTCGCGACGTCACCGCCGAGCTTTCCGGTCGCTATCCCAGTCGTGTGGTGTTGCTGGCGTTGAGCAGCAACCGCGGCGCGGTGGCCCGCAATATCGGCGTCGCCGCTTGCCGCACCCCCTATGTCGCGTTCTGCGACGACGACTCGTGGTGGCAACCCGAGTCGGTCGCGATCGGCGAGAGCGAGTTCGACCAGCACCCCGATTTGGCGGTGCTGGCAGCGCGAACCGTCGTGGAGCCCGGTGGCCGAACCGACCCGTTTTGCGACGAGCTGGCGGGCAGCGCACTCGGCCACGTCGACAGGCTTCCGGGACCGTCGATCCTGGGATTCCAGTCCTGTGCCGCGATGGTCCGCAAGACCGCATTCGAATCGGTGGGTGGCTTTTCTCGGGTGCTGCATTTCCGCGGCGAAGAACAGTTGCTCGCAGTGGATTTGGCGGCGGCGGGCTGGCAGCTGTGCTACTGCGACCGCATGGTCGCCTTTCACCGGCCGTCGCCGAGGCGCTCGGCTCCGGCCGCGCAGCGGGCGCGGGTGCTGCGCAACGATTTTCTGACGTCGTGCATGCGGCGACCGCTGCCGGTGTGCCTGGCGACGGGCGCGGCATTGCTCCGCGCCGCCACCCGTGACACCGCGTACGTGCGCGCGGCAGCAGAGGCGCTGGCACGGCTGCCTGCGGCGCTGGCCAACCGCCGCGCGCTGCCGCCGCAGTTGGAAGAGCAGCTGCGGATGCTGGAAACTCCCACCCCGCGAGCAGACGTAAAATCCCCCATTTCGGCGGGAAAATGGGGGATTTTACGTCTGCTCGGCAGCTAACCGTGAGCGGTTACCGTCGCCGGCCGCTGCGCCGGCAACACCCGCTGGTACACCTTCAACGTGTCCGCGGCGATCCGGTCCCACGAGTAGCGCGACTCTGCTCGCTGCCGTCCGGCAGCACCCCAATCTGCAAGCCGCGCCTGGTCGCCCAGCATCGAGTTGAGCGCGCGCGCGCAGGCCTGCGGGTCTTTCGGGGGAACCAGCACGCCGGTCCGCCCGTCGACCACGGTGTCGAGCATGCCGCCCACCGCGGCGGCCAGCACCGGCACGCCGCACGCCATCGCCTCCACCGGAACGATGCCGAACGGCTCGTACCACGGCGTGCAGGCCACCACATCAGCCCACCGCAGCACAGCCGGCATCTCGCTGCGCGACACCGATCCGCATAACCGGACCCGCTCGGAGACACCCAACTCGGCGGCCAGCGCGGCTAACCGCTGCGCTTCAGGATCAGCGGCCAGTCCGCTGACATCGGGGCCGCCGACGATGCGCAGCTCGGCATCCGGGACCTGGGCAAAAGCCCGGATCAAGATGTCGAAGCCCTTCCGGGGTACCAGCCGGCCCACCGACACGACGCGCCGCGGCCCGGGGTGGGCGCCGCGGACACCATCCAGGCAGAACCGGGCCAGGTCGACACCGCAGGGAACCACCGAAATCCGTGAGCGCGGCCGTCCCAGCCGCACCAGCTCGAAGACTTCGTCGGTGCAGGTGGCCGTCACCCAATCCACCCGCCGCGCCACCGATTGCTCCAGCCGCAGCCGGGCCGGCGGGCTCGTGTCCTGCACACCTTGATGGCGCCGTTTGACCACACCGAGCGCGTGGAAGGTCTGAACCGTCGGCACCCGACGCCGGCGGGCCGCCCGCAAGGTGGCGATACCGGACATCCAGAAATGCGCGTGGGCGACGTCGGGCCGCTCGTCGCGCCACTGGTCCGCTAAGAAACGCCCGAAAGCCGGCATGTGTTCGAGCAATTCGTCCTTGGGCAGCATCTGAGGTGGTCCGGCCGGCACGTGAACCACGGTGTAGCCGTCGTCGGTCTGGACCCGCTCCGGCAGGTCGGGGTTGTCGCGGCGGGTATAGACGAGCACCTCGTGCCCGCGCCGGGCCATCGCGGCCGACAGTTCGGCGACATGCACGTTCTGGCCACCCGCGTCGACGCCGCCCAGCGCCGCTAGCGGGCTCGCATGTTCGGACACCATGGCGATCCTCATGCGGCTTGCCTTCCTGGCGCTTCGGCGGTTGTCAGGTGCACTCATGCGCACGCGTCCTCGATGAGCTGGTCCCAGTCGCGCAGAAACCGGTCGAGGCCAAAGTGGTGTAATGCGAACTGGCGCGCCGACTTTCCGGCTGCGCGCGCCGCCTCGGGATCCTCGACGTAGCGCCGCAGCGCGTCGGCGAGCGTGTCGACGTCGGCGCTGACCACACCAGCCTCACTCGGCACGGCTAGCGGAGCCATGGTCGATCCCACAGCAACAACAGGCATCCCGAGATGCATCGCCTCCAGCAGCGAGAGCCCCAGCGACGTCCACCGCGCGGTGTGCACATACACCCGCCGACGTGCCACCTCCTGGTACAGTGCCGGCGGCAACACATCGCCCCGACCGCGAACACGTGGACCCCAGCCCGGGTCGTTCAGCTCTGGCGTGCCGATTCCCCAAACCTCGATCGGAACGTCGGCCGACAACGGCGCCAGCAAATCGGCGCCCACGATCCGGCAGCGTCGGGCCGGCTCGTTGATCATGGTCGCCGCGGCCGACAGCTCGCCGGTGTACAGGTCGCCGGGATCGACGATGCCGTGGGTGATGACCGCGGTCGGCGCAACTCCGTTGTCCCACATCAGCCGGTTGAAGTCGGTGACGTGCACGAGCGTGATATCCCTGCGGTCGGCGACCGGGTGCCGGCTTTCGGCCGGCGACGGCCGCGGCGCATTGTGTTCGACGTAAACCGTTGGGACATCGACACCCGGGCGCCGGCCCGACCATGCCGCCATCAGCTCCAGCTCGTGCGGGCGTTGTATCACCGCGACATCGATGGGCTCATCGGCCAGCCGATCGATTTCTACTTCGCGCGCCCGCGGCCAGCATCGACCGCTAAGTCCCCGACCGTCGGCATCCTTGGCAGCGTTGACCGGAACGATATACCGGTGCCGACCCCGCACGAACGCCTCGGTCCACGAGCCGTGGACATGCCAGAGCAAAACGCTTCTCGCCGTCGCTGTCGGCATCGGGAAGTACTTCCCTCACTCTTTGACCGCCAAACATTGCCCAATTTGAGCGGCGCTGGTGCATCGAGACGACGGCCGTGACCTGCTGTTTGAGTCACCTGCGCGGCGCCGCGCCATATGTTGAGGCTCGCACCGGGACCGTCGACCGGGTGCTAGACGTCGAGCGAGCGTTACGACGAGGCTGTCAGCCCACGGGTGGCCGGGCCCTCCAGCAACGTACCGTCAGGCGCGAATCTTGATCCGTGCAAAGGGCATTCCCACGATTTGCTGGCGTCGTTCCATGCCACGATGCCGCCCAAATGTGGGCATACCGGTGAAAGCCTGTGTTCCACACCATCGATCTTGCAGCGCGCTTGCAGATGCCACGGCGGACCGCTCACCGCACCACCCTCGCTTGGCGCGCCGCGTCGGACGGCCGGCGTCAGCCAGCCTTTCGCCATGTGGAAGCCGACCTCCAGATTGGCTTGTACGGCCGTGGTGATGCCGGTGAGCTCGTGCGGGCTCCACGCCGAGAACGCGCGCGCCCAGTCCATCCGACCGCCCAGGATCCGTGCACTGAGAACAAGCGCCGCAGCGGTGCCTCCGGTGAGGCCCCATTTATTGAATCCCGTTGCGACAAAGATCTTTTCATTGCCGGGCAAAATCGGGCCGACATACGGCAAGTGGTCGACGGGCGTGTAGTCCTGCGCCGACCACTGATGGGTGGGAACAGCACCCGGAAAATGGGTCTGCGCCCACGACGACAACTCGTCCAACTCGGCAGTGGGACTCTTACGTCCCACGGTGTGTCCAGCGCCCGCGACAATGAGTCGCTCGCCGTCGCCGACCGGGGCATACCGCACGGACCTGGTCGGCGAACCGGCAGAGATAAACATCGGCCGGGTGATCTCACCGGGCACCTCGAACGCAAAGGCGTAGGACCTGCTGGGTTTGAGCCTTGCGAAGAATCCGCCCCGATCCAGGATCGGAATGCCGGTGGCCAGCACACACTGCCCAGCGTCCACGTCCACCTCCCCCTGGTTCGTCTGGACTTTGAGCCGCAGTCGGTCGCGGTTATGCGACAACCCGCGGACGCGGGCATTTTCCACCAGCCTGCCACCACGACTGGTGAGCTCGTCAACGAGCTTGTCCAGCAACGGCATTGGATCGAACTGTGCCTGATCGTCCAGTCGCACACCGCCGTGGAACGGGAAAGGGACACCAGCATCGTCGTCCCACTCGGCGTCCAGCCCAGCAAGCCGGCACGCCGTCAGCTCCGCGCGCGCCGACGGCACTTCTTTGGCGGACTGGGCGTAGGTGTAGTCAGCCTCGCGCTGCACCGCAACGTCGTTGTCCTCGCAATAGCGCAGTAGCCACCCTTGGCCCTCCCGACTGCCTCGCACGTAGTCGCGGGCGATGTCCGCCCCGTGGCGGGCCACGATCTTGGTCAACGAGGTGCCCTGAAGCAGGCTGATCTTCCCGGTGGTATTGCCAGTGGTCACCGCGCCGGGACTGCGAGCTTCCAATACGAGCACGTCCATGCCCGCCCTGGCGAGCAGCACGGCGGTGATCAGGCCGGTGATGCCGGCACCGACCACCGCCACCTCAGCGGAGCGCATCTGCTCATCGAGGTGCTCTGCCGATAGCACGTGTTCGCGCCTTTGGGACAACCACAGCGACGTCATCGCTCGCACATACCCGACGTGGTCGCCACCAAACTCGCCGCCGGACGGGGGCGCACGCGTGGGCAGCGTCACAATTGCGGCTTAACCGCGTTTCACCAGGCCAGACACTGCCGGGAAAGGTCCGCCGGATATCTGTGTCGACAGCGCATGTTTGAGGCCTCGGCAGCCTGGGAATCCGGCGACACGCGGCGGGGAGATCCATGAGCTCCAAGACATGGCCTCGCGGCGCCGATATCGGATCGGTGCTGAGCTGGAGGGCTCAGTGATAGCAGCCAACGAGGAGGAAGTCCATGGCGGAAGACAAGGACAAGAGCGGACCCGCAGAGGGCGTGCGCGGCGTCGTCGAAGACGTCAAGGGCAAGGCTAAGGAAGCGGTCGGCAACATCACCGGCCAAGACGAGCTGGCTCGTGAGGGCCATGCCCAGCAGGAGAAGGCCGAAGCTCAGCGCGACGCAGCCAAGAAGGAAGCGCAAGCCGAAGCGGCCCGCGGTGGCGCGGAGTCTGCAGAGAAGAAGCAGCAAACGCACCAGCAATAGCTCGATAGAAAGGACGGGCCCGGTCTGGCAACGGACCGGGCCTGTCGACTATGCAGGCCTCACCGACGCTGTGGCGAAGGTCACCGTGTCGGTTCATGATCGGTTCACAATCGCATTGTTCAATTACCTTGTGCTTGGGCCAATTACCGGCAGAAATATTCTGCAGACAGAACACCAGGCAAAAAGGTGCCCGTCAACCGGCCGCTAAGGAAATAGCGGATTCAGCGGCGGTGTAGCCGCGCTCAGTTTTCGCGCCGAGTGGATCAGTTCATCGCAATGTGGCGTGTCGTACCGATGAGATATGAGGTCATCATGGATACACCAACAAGCTTTATGCGCCTAGCGCACAGCGGCGTAGAAACCGACCGGGCGCAACCGTTCACCGGCGGATGGTCCGAGCATCTCGGCTGGTTCTGCTTTCATTTCGACGACGCCCGGTGGGTGTGGTCGCCGCAGGTGGAGCACATGCACGGTTATCGACCCGGAACGGTGTCACCAGGAACGGAACTGGTGCTCTCCCACGTTCATCCCGATGATTTCGCCCACGTGGCCGACACTTTGAATGCCGTGCGTCGCACGCCGCGTCCCTTTAGCTCGCGCCACCGCATCCTGGACACCAGCAACCGGATGCATGACGTGGTGGTGAGCGGCGCACCGTTTTATGACAGGGGCGGATCGTTTGGGGGTATGCAAGGTTCGTACGTCGACATGACAGCGGCGACCGACGGCGTCGCTTTCGGTCCGCAGTCCGAATACGACCGGATGGCGGCGCGCCTGCGGGTCGTATCCAGAGACGGCCACACCGACGAGCAACGGCAACGGGTTCGCGCAGCCACACGCTGCTGACCGTTGCCGCAGTTTCGCTTCACCCAGGCGCGGGTACGCGACATTTCCAGCGCGCACGTATACCTCGGAAGTAACTAATGCTAATGGTGACCACCATGAATGACATTGCACAAGAACCAGAGCGGGGTACCCCCGCGGAGCCGCCCGAGCGGATCACGCCCGAGGAGCCCCCGGAGCGACTCAGCCCGGCCGAGACGCCGGAGCGGCTCACCCCGCCTGAGCCACCCGAGCGGCTGACGCCACCAGACAAGCCGTAGCAACTCGAATCCGGAAGTGCGGCAATCAGCTTTGCCTGCTGCGCCGAAGTGTCAGCCGAATAGCGGCAAAGCCCGTTTGCGCGCCAGAGCGTCCATGCCCCGCTGAATACTGTCCTGGACTTCGTGGTATTTGCGGTCGACGTACTCATCGTCGTCGGCGCGTGCTGGGTCGTGGTCGAGTTCGACGGCGGGCATGAACCGCGTACGGATCTTCGCCGGCAGTGGCAGTTGCGGCAGCGCGGCCGGTGCAATACCCCATGGCAACGAGATCGCCAGCGGAAACACCTTGAGCCGCAACAGTCGGTCCAGCCGCAGTGTCCGCGAGAGTTGGTCGCCGCGAATCAGCACCGGCATGGCGTCGGCACCGCCAACGGTGGCGATAGGCACTATCGGCACCCCTGCGCGAATCGCCATCTTCACAAAGCCGGTGCGCCCGGCGAGGTTGGCACGGTCGCGCTCCTTCCACGGCCGCAGCGAGTCCACTTCCCCACCGGGCCAGAGCGCGACGTCGCGCCCCTCCGCCAGCGCGGTCGCAATGGCGTCCGGCGCTGCAGGCAGTACTCCCATGGACCGGAAATAGCGGCCGAATAGCGGGATGGCCATCAGCGCGTCGTGCGCGGTCCCGTGCAGCGGGCGGTCCTGGCCGAAGCGTCGCCACCACTGCAGGCCGACGGTCCAGGCGTCCCAGACAAACGGGGCGCCCGAATGTATGCCGATCAGCAGGACGGGCGGCGCGGGGATGTTTTCCCAGCCGTCGATCTCCATCCTGAACCAGTAGTCGACCAGCGTGTTCCACAGGAACTTCTGGCGCTGCAAGGTTGCCTCGTCGGGTCCGTTCAGCTCCCATTCGCCGGAACGCTTGGCCACCCAGCCGCTGAGCCCGCCGGCCTGATCGGCGCGCCGGTCGGCCATCGCCGCCCGGGCTTCGTCCGCATGCCGTTGAGCCTGTTTACGCACGTCCGCTGGCCGATGATCGATGACATCCATACCCGTGTGTTACCCACTTCCGCGACAACCACGCAGTCGCAAGGCCGCCCAAATGAAACCTCCCCGCGTCGCCATGACGCGGGGAGGCCTCATGACTGCCGACTGAACCGTTAGGCGTTGGTGGTCCAGATCAGCACGTCTTCGACTCCGTCGTTGTAGACGACGCCGTTAGGCTGAGCGCCAGTCACGTCGAAGTAGATCTTCCCGCTGGCCTGCTGACCCTGCGGGAGCGGCGCATCCGGGAGGCCGTTCGGCGCCGGCTGCGGCGGAATGACCACGCGGTAGTTCTGGCCGTTGGCCGCCCGGGCGTTGAAGTCCGCGACGAGCGGCGTGACGGTGCCGCTCTGCGCGGCCGCGGTCACGTCGGCCTGCCAGAGCTGCCCGGCCGGGGTATAGCCCGGGATCATGACATTGCTCGGCTGCAGGTTGTTGACGGTGTACGCGGTAACCAGCGGACCGTCGACCAGCTGTTCGGTCGTACCGAACCTCTGCACGGTGGGGTTAACGGCAGAAGCCGTTGCAGCAGTGAAAACTGTGGCAGTTGCTATTGCAGCAGCGCCGATTGCCGATTTAACGGCGGTCTTGGTGAACTTCACGCTAACTCCTCTCGATGCGACTCGAGTCTTTTGTTCGAGCGGTCCGCCCAGCCATAGGCGAGCTATCACCGCACGCAAGGTCCCATAGCCGATCCGCGGCGTGCTCAAACGCAACTCGGATCAATTTCCGAAAGAATTCCGAGAAGACCGTCCCTGGCAAACTCGCAAGGCGTCTCTTATCTGCAGTTTTTGGCGGTGTCCCATCGTGTCGGCCCCGGTTCGTCCGGGCTCCGGCCACTGGCCAACCAGTTGGATTAGCCCCTCTATCTGCCGGGTAGCCGGACGAGGAGGACGCCTTGCTGGCGATGATCCGCCCATTCATCGACGGGAGGTGAGTGATGACCCGGCATGTCGAGGTCGACGACGCGTTGTGGGACGAGTTCCACCGCGTCGTCAACATGTCTTCTCGCGAGTTGCTTGAGTGGCTGCGCACACGCTCGGCGGACGAGCAGACCGAAGAGCTGCCCGACCAGGCCGGTACCCAGATGGGCCAGCGGGTGCTGCAGATCCTGAAAAAGCGACGGGTCGACCTCACCGAGGACGACGAAGGGATCATGCGGAAGGTGGTCGACAAGGTCCACGCCGAACGCCGCGATGACTTGGAGCCGACTGCCGGCCAGGAAAACTGGCGACACCGGCTGATGACCATCGGTCACGATCCCTTGAAGGAATCCCGGCGTTGACAACGTTCAGGCCAACACTCGCGGTTGTGAAACACATTGATAAAAAAGGGAGTTCATAATGGGACGCGAGAGCGCGAAGCATAACCCGCGCGAGGACGAGCAGCTCAAGCGTGAGCTGCGGGGAACCCTTCAAGGCAATCGCTCCAGTCGGGCCGAGGAATGGCGCGACCCAGAGCCACCGGCCGACGACGACCCAGAAGTTCCCACCGCCGGGCCGCCAATCCGGTAATTCCGCCGCCCGACCAATACCACCACAGCCGTCGAAGCGGCTACCGCGCTTACCAAGCAGGCTCTCAGAGAGGGAATCGATCATGGGTTTTGCCGAGCAGCAGCAAAACGTACCCGGAGTGCAGTCGCAAATGGAGCCAGTCCCCGATTGCGGCGAAAAGAGTTATCGCGGTTCCGGAAAGCTCACGGGTAAAAGAGCGGTCATCACCGGGGGCGATAGCGGTATTGGCCGCGCCGTTGCGATCGCCTTCGCCCGAGAAGGCGCCGACGTGCTGATTGCGTACCTCAACGAGGACGAAGACGCCCAAGACGTTGCCCGCTACGTCGAGGAGGCCGGCCGCAAGTGTGTGCTGGTGCGCGGCGACCTATCCGAGCCGGCGCACTGCCGCGCGGTCATCGACCGAGCGGCCCAGGAATTCGGCGGCATCGACGTGCTGGTAAACAACGCGGCTTTCCAGATGACGCACCAGAGCCTCGACGAGATCAGCGACGATGAATGGGAATACACGTTCAAGCTCAACGTCGGTGCGTACTTCTACCTCGCGAAGGCAGCGTTACCGCACATGCCCCCAGGCTCGTCGATCATCGGCAGCTCTTCGGTGAACTCCGACGCGCCCAACCCCACCCTCGCGCCGTACGCGGCGACCAAGGCGGCGATCGCCAATTTCTCTGCCAGCCTGGCGCAGCTGCTGGGTGAAAAAGGTATCCGAGTCAACAGTGTGGCGCCAGGACCGATATGGACTCCGCTGATCCCCTCGACAATGCCGGCTGAGAAGGTGAAGTCGTTCGGCGAGAACGTGCCGCTCGGGCGCGCTGGACAGCCCGCGGAGCTGGCGCCCATCTATGTGTTGCTCGCCTCCGACGACGCCAGCTACATCTCCGGCGCTCGGGTGGCGGTGACTGGCGGTAGGCCGATCCTGTAAGCCCCCCGAGTGCGGCCGCTACCCACAGCGTTCCCCGTGGCTGGAACGCGTCGCTACGTCGATGTGTCCAGCGCCGCATACCCCCGCTGGTTGGCCGTTGGATCACCTTTGATATCAAGGTGATTCGATAACAACTAAGCGGTGCGACCCGGGGGGGCAGTCATAGCGACTTCGCGTAGCCGACGAACAATGCTGAAGCTGCCCATTATGCTGGCAGCCGGCGCGGCATTGGCCCGCACTCCACGTGCTGCCGCTACGCCGCCCCGCACGACGACGGACAAGACAAGCCGCTGGTCGCCCGACCGTGCTCACCGCTGGTATCGAGGGCAAGGTCGGCTCGTCGGCGCGAACTACATCACCTCCAACGCGGTCAATCAGCTCGAGATGTTTCAGGCCGGCAGCTACGATCCCCGCCGCATCGACACAGAACTGGGTTGGGCCCGATTGTGCGGGCTCAACACGGTGCGGGTTTTTCTGCACGACCAGCTCTGGGCCCAGGATCGTCGTGGCTTTCAATTGCGTCTCCAGCAGTTCGTCGCCATCGCGGCGCGTCACGGCATCAAACCCCTGTTCGTCTTGTTCGACTCTTGCTGGGATCCGTTTCCCCGGCCCGGTCAGCAGCCCGAACCCAGGCCCGGGGTCCACAACTCTCGTTGGGTGCAAAGCCCCGGCGCCGAACACGTCGACGACCGTGGCTACATCCGCGTCCTCCACGACTACGTCACCGGGGTGTTGACCCAATTCCGCGACGACGACCGTGTTTTGGGCTGGGACCTGTGGAATGAGCCCGACAATCGCGCACGCAGGTATGCAGATGTCGAACGCCCAGACAAACTGGACTGTGTCGCAGACCTGCTGCCGCAGGTGTTCCGGTGGGCGCGATCGGTTGATCCGTGTCAGCCGTTAACGAGCGGCGTGTGGCACGGCGACTGGGCTGATCCGGCGCGGCGCAGCACCATCGCCGGCATTCAACTCGACAACGCCGACGTGGTCAGCTTTCACTGTTACGGCGAGCCCGCGGTGTTCGAGGCCCGCATCGCTGAGCTGTCGCCACTGGGCCGGCCGATCCTCTGTACCGAGTACATGGCCCGCACTCTGGGCAGCAGCGTGGAGGCGATCCTGCCAATTGCCCAGCGATACAACATTGCCGCCATCAATTGGGGGTTGGTCGCCGGCAAGACCCAGACCTACTTCCCGTGGGACTCGTGGGAGCAGCCGTACGCCGACGATCCGCCAGTCTGGTTTCACGATCTGCTTCGACCCGACGGCCAGCCGTATCAAGACACCGAAATTCAAGTGATCTCCAACGCTGACCGTGTGGCGCCGCCTATCAGCGCACGCAATCGCTAACCAGTGCCGAGGATGGTCGGCTATCTGTGACGGTTCGTCAACGGAGCGACCTTGCGAGAACGGACTGGAAGACGGTAGCCGTTGGTTTGGAAGGTGTAACGCTCAGCGAGGTGCACGGCGTAGTCGGCGAAACGCTCGTAGAGCAGACTCACCAGGGCCACGTCGACGCCGCGGGCGACGCCGTATCGCCAGTTCGGGTCGATCAGTAGAGCAAGCAGCTGGCGGTATAGGCGGTGCACCGCGCCGTCGTCGCGGCGAAGATCTGCCGCGAGTCGTGGCTCCCGCGACAACAACACTTCCTGGGCGGCGCAGGCCAGCTGCACCGCCATTGCGCTTAGCTCGGCCACCCGCCCGCTGACCTCCGCGGGCACCGCGGGACGCGGATAGTGGCGGCGGGCGATCTCAGCTACCTGCAGCGCTAGCTCCCCCATCCGTTCCGCATCAGCGGCGATCCGGATGGCGTTAGCCATCATGCGCAGCTCGCCGGCTAGGGGCCGTTGCCACGCCAGCAAACGAAACGTGGTCTCTTCGGCGCTCGCGCTCATCGCGGCGATATCGTCGCGCTCGGCAATGACGGCTTCGGCTACGTCGATGTCGGCCAGTAGCAGTGCATGGGTGGCATGGTTCATTGCCTCGGCGGCCATCGCGCACATTTCTGCGAACTGACAGCGCAGCGCCGCGAGCTCGTATCCAACCGCGCTTTCCATATTTGTGAGTCAGGTCAGCGCGATCGCAAACTAAACCCGGGTACGCGGATTGTTACCGAATCGGGATGTGCACGTGGCGTGCACACGAGGATCGGACGACCGGCACTGTGCGCCAAGCGAACCCGCTAGCGGCGTCGGACCGGCGGCTCAGCTCAGCGGGGTGTCAGTCGCCAAAGCCCCCTGTCGGCGGCGGGACGGGTGCCGGTGAACCTCCGCCAAGGCGGCTCGCGGCGAAGTCGGCACCCTTGTCGACGATGCTCGCATCGTCGGCGTACATATCGTGGGCGGCGAAGTTCAGCCCGTCGGAGCAAACCGGGTCCTCGGGAGCGCACACCTTGATGGTCTTGGCCTGGTATGCCGGGCCGATCACGACCGGCGGCTGCCCCAGGAAGTTCATGGCCCGCACATTCGGCATTCCGAAGAGCACGACGGCGGCGACGTGATTAGCGACGTCGGGTGACAGCGGTTTCGGTACGGTCGCCGGATCGACGCCTTCCGGCACTGCAGCGGAGGTGACGAAGCCCATCACCGCCGCGCCTTGGGAATAACCGCTCAACACCATCTTCGTCTGCGGGCAGCTTCCCGCGGTGGAAACGACATGAGCGCCCGCGTCGCGAATACCGTCGAGTCCGGACGTGGCCCAGTCGTCGCTGGCGGGGTAGTTGACCGGATAGACATCCATCGACCTTCCGCCGGCGCGGGAGCGTAGGGCGTCGACGAATGCCTGCCCGGTGGGTCCAACACCGGGGGGTTCGCCTGTGCCGCGGGCGAACACCACCTCCGTGTCGGGGCAGGGCTGGGCGGATGCGGATGGAGCGGCCAAGGCTGAAAGGGCGTAGGCGCCAAGGCCGCCGGCTGTGACTGCTAGCGCGGGACCAAGGAAACGGATGAGGGGACATGCATTCATGACGCAGGATGTGCCCACCCAAACGCTTCTCGAAACGAAAAATTTTCGCGGGCGTTCCGACGGGCGGGTGCTGCTAGCTGACGGTGGTGTGGTCGGATCCGGCGGTTCACGAGATTACCCGTCTATCCCGAGGCGAATACGTCGCGTGGTGACGGTGCAGCCGTCGCTCATCAGCCGGTTTGCCCCAGGCAAACCTACAACGCTGCGCACACGGTCCACGGTCAACGACATGCCGGGCCAAGCCGCCGGCTTCGTCCGCCTGGCCTCGGCCCAGGATGGGACAGCTCGAATCAGCCGTCGTGAGCCGGTCGTGAGCCGTAGGTTCCGCTCGACCACCACGCTGGAGGCACGCCTCGAGCGAAACACGGACGTCCAGCGCAGCGGGTTTCTGCGTGCTGAAATGCGGGTAGCCCGGCACAGACGGATGGTCCTGCGCCTGGCCGACGACTGCGGACAGACCCGTCGGTTGAGGTATTGCCCGGAAGGCTGGGTAGGACATGGGCGTGAAATTCGACCCTCAATCCGACCGAACTGCTGACGCAGCGGCGGAGATCCCGCCCGCACTGGATGCCCTCGAATCGGAGCAATTCGGCGCCGTCCAACTCGTCGTCGCCCCGGGTGAACCACAGCGGGTCGGGCGTTTTCGGTTCTATCTCGACGGCCAGCGCTGGGAGTGGTCGGATGCGGTGGCACGCATGCACGGCTATGAGCCCGGAACCGTCGTGCCCACCACTGAACTGCTGCTGCAGCATAAGCATCCGGCCGACCGCGCACGAGTCGCTGCGGTGTTGGACCGGGTTCTGACGGGAGAGCCGTTCAGCAGTCGTCACCGCATCATCGACGCCGCCGGACGCACCCACTGGGTGGTGGTCGTGGGTGACGTATTGTGCGACGACGCCGGCGCGGTTATCGGCACGACAGGGTTCTACGTGGACGTCACCGAGTCACTGCAGTCGAACATCGACTCCGCCATCTCCGAAGTCACCGCTTCTCGCGCACAGATCGAGCAGGCTAAAGGTGTGCTGATGGCCGCCTACGGCATCTCCGCCGAGCGCGCGTTCGACGTCCTGGTCTGGCGTTCCCAGGAAACCAACATCAAGGTGCGTGATCTGGCGCGGTTATTTTTAGCCGCTGTCGCCGGCAAAATGTCGAGCAACTCGGTCAGCCAGGTCGACCGTGCTCTGCTCACTCTCGAGTAGGCGTCGCGCTCAGCGTGCCCGCGCGCGGCGGTTGGCCTTCTTGATCGCGTCGACGAGTTCAGGCTTGCTCATCGTGGAGCGCCCGCGCACGTCGAGCCGGCGGGCCACGTCAAGCAGGTGCTTCTTGCTGGCGTTGGCGTTGACGCCCTCCGCCGACGGGGCCTTATTGTTCGGGCCGCCGCCTTCGGCGGCTTTGTCCGACGGTCCCCTTTTTTTCTTGGGCTCCCAGTGATCGCCCACTTTTTCGAAACTGTGCTTGAGCGCCGCGTAGCCGACCCGGTGGGCGCGCTGCTCGCTGCCGTACTGCTCGGCCGCCGCGTCGTGGGCTTTGGCGAACGTTCGTTGCGCCTTGGCGTTGGACCGCTTCAGCGTGCTGGGCAACTCGCTCTTTTTCGGCTTGCCTCCCTTGGTTGTCTTGGGCATGAGAACCTCCCGATCGGTGTGTCGTTGCTTCAGCTCTGTGCGGCTTGCTGCGCCTTCGCGTACGCGAGTTGGAGGAAGTCGGCGCCGGCCAGTGCGGCGAAGCTGCCGGCGACCAAGCGGGTCAGCCGCGGCGCGAAGATCAAGCCGATGACGAACCCGGTCGCCACCCACATGTCGAGGCAGAACGGGCAGGTCAGGAGTTCTCCCAGGCTGTGCCGCAACTGGCTGTCGTGCCGGGTCTCTTCCTGCACCTCGGAGGGGCCACCGGTGCCCGCGTAGTGGGTGAACGGCGCCCGCAGCGGGCTGGTCACCGCATCTTTGGCCAGAGTCCGGGAAAGCTTGTGGGTGCCTAACGTGACGGTGATCAGGTCCTGCAGATGCCACCGTTCAGGCAGCGTGCGTCCGGTGGCTGCGGCGATGACCCCCGTCGCCGCCACCAGGGCGCCATAGATGGCCATGACGACCAGATATCCGCTCAGCGGACGTTCGTTGTCCCCGCGGTATTCCTCGGCTTCCTGCCGAGCACGTTCTGCCGCGCTGGCGGTTACTTCCCGCAATTCGGCCACTGGCACTCCCTCATCGGCGTCCGGTCCTCATGGCGGTTACCCGAAGTCCGCGCCCCGCAATCCCGGCACGTTTCCGGGTGACTGGGCCGGGTACCTAATGAGCCGACGCATAGAGAGGACGAGTTGTCGTGGCCGAATCTGCCGCCGACGCACCGGCTATTTTGTTGGACCTCGATGGCACGTTGGTCGATTCGAACTTCCACCATGCGGTGACCTGGCATCGAGCGTTTCTGGACGTCGGCCAGGACGTCCCGTGTTGGCGCATTCACGGGCTTGTCGGCCGCGCCGGCTCCGAACTCGTCCGCATCCTGCTCGGTGATGAGCTGGCCGATGCGTGCGGCGACGAAGCAAAAGATGCGCACAGCCGCTATTTCGGCGAGTTGGAGCCGGTTCTGCGCCCCCTGCCGGGCACGCGCGATTTGCTTGAGGCCATCGCCGAGCGGGGATGGCGCACGGTGTTGGCGTCGTCAGCATCGGAAGAGACGTTGGCGTTGCTACGCCGGGTGCTCGACGTCGACGACCTGGTTAGCGAAATAACCTCCAGCGTCGACGTCGACCGCGGCAAGCCCGATCCGGACATCGTCAGCACCGCACTGGACCGCGTGGGGCTCGAGCCGGGGCGGGCGGTCTTCGTCGGCGATGCGGTGTGGGACGTGGAGGCGGGCCGACGCGCGGGTGTGCCGACTGTGGGCGTGTTGTGCGGCGGGGTGGCACGCGAGGCGTTGGAACGGGCCGGCGCGGCGGGGATCTACGCCGATCCAGCAGACCTGCACGCCCATCTCGCCGACGTGGGTCGATTGCTGCGGGCGTGATCGCCCGACCGGTTCAGGTGAGCGGGTCCCCCGACTGGTACCGCTCGGAATCGTCGGCGAACATCAGCGCCTCGTCGGCGCCCTCGTAGACGCGATCCGGCAGCAGTTCCAGGCGGGACAACACCTCGTCGTCGGTGCTGTCGGCCCGGGCCCGGCGCAGCAACTCGGCTTTGTCGCACGGATAGCTGATCGCGGACAGGACTCGCTCCAGCTCGATTTCTTCTTCATCTGTCATCGCAGGCACCTCCATCGGATGTCGCGGGCCCCCCAAGGTGCCGGCCGCCCGATCGTGATTCCCGATCCTGCTGCTGCTAAACAGCTTCGCGTAACGCCGTTCGGCTATGAGCGTTTTCCGCGATGGTCGCCGGCGCCGGCTTGGATGCGGGCCCACGGCTGCGCCTCTTCGAGTTGGTAGGCCAGTTCCAGCAGCCGCGCTTCGTGCCCGATGTCGGCGGAGAGCATCATGCCGACCGGCATACCGCTTGCGGATTCGGCCAGCGGCAACGAAATCGCGGGCTCGCCGGTGACGTTCTGCAGCGGCGTGAACGCGACCCAGTCGCGCATCCGGTCCATCACCTGCTCGTAATCGGCTGTCGGATCGAGGTGACCGATGCGCGGCGTCTCCTCGGCCAGCGTGGGAGTCAGGACCGCGTCATACGTGCCGAAGAACTGTGCCGTGCGCCGGCGGATGGCGCGCAGCCGCGCGATCGCCAGGGGCAGCCGGTGCAGGTTGCGCCGCGCATGGCGGTTCAGGCCCAGCGTCAGGTTGTCCAACCGCGTGGGATCGAATGTGTCGCCGAACCTGCGTTGGCTGATGAACATCTGTCCGACCGCCAGCAGCGCCCAATACAGCACGAAGTCGTCGCCGAAACTCGAAGGCACCGGCGGGTTTTCGACATGTTCGACGCGGTGCCCGAGTTCCCCGAGCAACGCGGCGGATTTCAGTGTCAGCTCGCGGATTTCGGGGGTGGATTCACGGTCGACCGAGCGGGTGATCACCGCGATTTTCAGCCGCTGCCTACCGGGGCGTGTGACGTCGCCGATGGGAGGAAGCTTGGGGTATCGCCAGATGCGCTCGGCCTCCCGGTAGAAGGCGGCAGTGTCACGCACCGAGCGGGTTACCACACCGTTTGCGACGAGGCGAATCGGCATCCGGCGCAGTTCCTTATCCACCGGCAGCCGACCGCGCGAGGGCTTCAAGCCTACTAATCCGTTGCAGGCAGCGGGAATTCGGATCGAGCCGCCGCCGTCGTTGGCGTGGGCGATCGGAACCGCACCGGCCGCGACGAAGGCAGCCGAACCCGACGACGAAGCGCCCGCGGTGTATTCGGTTTTCCACGGGTTGCGGACCGGTCCCAGTCGAGGATGCTCGGCCGATGGGCTGAAGCCGTATTCCGACAGCTGCGTTTTGCCCAGGGAGACCAGCCCGGTACCGAGGTAGACCCGGGTGAACTCGCCGTCGACGGCGGCCCGACGCGGCACCCACGCGTCGGTGCCCCGCATGGTCGGTAATCCGGCGACGTCGACGTTGTCCTTGACGAACGTCGGCACGCCGCTGAAGAAGGCATCCTCGGGTGGCAGGTGAGCGCGCGCCCGGTCGAACGCCTGGTAGGCCAACCCGTTGAGGGCCGGGTTGACGGCTTCGGTGCGGGCAATGGCCGCCTCGATGACGTCTGCGCGCGCCAGCTGCCCGGTTTTGATCGCTTCAGCAATGGCGACCGCGTCGAGGTCACCTAGGGCGTCGTCGCCGAACGCGTGCACTCGTCGCATGACGCGACGCTATCAACGCGCTGCTGTCAGGGCTGGCCGACCTCGAACCGGACGAACCGCGTCACGGTGACGCCGGCCTCGTCGAGCAGCGCCTTCACGGTCTTCTTGCTGTCCGACACGGACGGCTGGTCGAGCAGCACCACATCCTTGAAGAAGCCGCCCAGGCGACCCTCGACGATCTTGGGCAGCGCTTGTTCGGGCTTGCCTTCGGCCTTGGCGGTTTCCTCGGCGATGCGGCGCTCGTTGGCCACGACGTCGTCGGGCACGTCGTCGCGGCTCAGGTAGCGGGCCTTGAGCGCGGCGATCTGCAGCGCGACTGCATGCGCGGCCTCTTTGTTCGAGCCGGTGTATTCGACCAGCACGCCGACCGCTGGGGGCAGGTCGGCCGACCGCTTGTGTAGGTAGGTTTCGACGGTGCCGTCGAAGAATGCGACTCGGCGAAGCTCGAGCTTCTCGCCGATCTTGGCCGACAGCTCGGCGATTGCCTGCTCGACGGTCTTGTCGCCGACTTTGGCTGCTTTGAGCGTGTCGACGTCGGTTGCCTCGGAGGCCGCGGCGGCGGCGACGACCTGGTCGGCCAGCTTCTGGAACTCGGCGTTCTTGGCAACGAAGTCGGTCTCGGAGTTCAGCTCGATCAGAGCGCCGTCCTTGGCGGCTACCAGCCCTTCGGCCGTCGCCCGCTCGGCGCGTTTGCCGACGTCCTTGGCGCCCTTGATCCGCAGCGCCTCGACGGCCTTGTCGAAGTCGCCGTCGGATTCGGCCAGCGCATTCTTGCAGTCGAGCATGCCGGCGCCGGTCAGCTCGCGAAGGCGCTTGACGTCGGCAGCGGTGTAGTTCGCCATATCAGCCTTCCGTGGATTCGGTAGTGGTGTCTGTCGCCGGTTGCGCCTCGGCGGCGGTCGGGTCCGGGGCCCCGGCAGTCGCGGCGGCCAGCAGCTCTTGCTCCCACTCAGCTAGCGGCTCGGCGGCTTCCGCCTCCGGCTTGCCGTCGCCGCGGCCCAGGCCGGCGCGGGCCTGCAACCCTTCAGCCACGGCCGAGGCGATCACCTTGGTCAGCAGCGCCGCCGAGCGGATCGCGTCGTCGTTGCCCGGGATCGGGTAGTCGACGAGGTCCGGGTCGCAGTTGGTGTCCAGGATCGCGATCACCGGGATGCCGAGCTTGCGCGCCTCACCGACGGCGATGTGCTCTTTGTTGGTATCGACGACCCAGACGGCCGACGGCAACTTGTTCATGTCGCGGATGCCGCCAAGGCTGCGCTCGAGCTTGTTCTTCTCGCGGGTCAGCCCCAGGATCTCCTTCTTGGTGCGGCCCTCGAAGCCGCCGGTCTGCTCCATCGCCTCGAGCTCTTTGAGGCGCTGCAGCCGCTTGTGCACGGTGGAGAAGTTGGTGAGCATGCCGCCCAGCCAGCGCTGGTTCACATACGGCATGCCGACCCGCGTGGCCTCGGCGGCGATCGATTCCTGCGCCTGCTTCTTGGTGCCGACGAACAGGATGGTGCCGCCGTGGGCGACGGTTTCTTTGACGAATTCGTACGCCTTGTCGATGTAGGTCAGCGTCTGCTGCAGGTCGATGATGTAGATGCCGTTGCGGTCGGTGAAGATGAACCGCTTCATCTTGGGGTTCCAGCGACGGGTCTGATGCCCGAAGTGGGTGCCGCTGTCAAGCAGCTGTTTCATGGTTACAACAGCCATGCCTGTGCCTTTACTTGTGGTCGGTTGTCGCCCGGCATCGGGTGAAGCCGGGCCCTGGCGTCTGCGGGATGCCGCACCCATCTGACTGGTAGTTCAGAAGGGACCGCGCGGCATCTGGTCGGCGGCAGACACGCGAAGTCAGCCCACTGACGTGGACTGCGCCGACGAGTTTACACGCCGGTAGCTGGTGCTTTGTCCACAGCCTGGCTGGTGGCCGGGCGGGACGCCGCGGTCAACTGGTCTCGTGCGATCGGTTGCACTCCTGCTGGTGGCGGCTGTGTTGTGTGCGGCGCCTGCGGTTGGCGACCCGGCCCGGCTGGACTGGCCGCTGCGGCCACGCCCGGCCGTCGTTCGGGGTTTTGACGCTCCGGCGCCCAACTGGAATCGCGGGCATCGCGGGGTAGATCTGGCCGGTGTGGCCGGTCAGCCGGTGTATGCGGCGGCGCCGGGCACCGTGGTGTTCGCCGGGACGCTGGCCGGGAGGCCAGTGGTGGCGCTTGCCCATCCGGGTGGTTTGCATACCAGCTACGAGCCAGTGGAAGGCAGTGTTCGAGCCGGTCAGCGGGTAGACGCGGGTTCGGTGATCGGCAAGTTGGTGGCCGGGCACCCGGGCTGCGGGGCGGCCGCGTGTCTGCACTGGGGCGCGATGTGGGGTCCGGCGGCCCGCGCGGACTATGTCGATCCGCTGGGGCTGCTGGCGTCGACACCGATCCGGCTCAAGCCGCTGTTCTGAGCGCCGGTGATGTCGAGTCTGCGCTGACGGCGTCGAGTCTGCACCCACGGCGAGGTTGACGGGCTTGATTCCGCCGTACGCGCAGGATGAAAGCCACTGCCGCAGAGTCGATGTGCCGGGGCACAGCCGGCGTATCGCTAGGCGCGCGGGTGTGCTTGGTCGTGGACGGCACGCAAGCGGGCGACCGAGACGTGGGTGTACAGCTGTGTGGTCGCGAGGCTGGAATGTCCGAGCAATTCCTGCACGACGCGCAAGTCTGCCCCGCCTTCGAGCAGATGGGTGGCCGCGCTGTGCCGCAGTCCGTGCGGCCCGATGTCGGGTGCGCCCTGGACCGCGGCGACGGTCTGGTGCACGATGGTGCGGGCCTGGCGCACGTCGAGTCGTCGCCCCCGCGCGCCCAGCAGCAACGCCGGACCGGACTCGGCGGTGGCCAGCGCGGGGCGCCCGTCGGCCAGCCACGCGCACAGCGCCTCGGCGGCCGGCTCGCCAAACGGGACAGTGCGCTGCTTGTCGCCCTTGCCGAGTACCCGCACCAACCGCTGGCCGAGGTCGACATCATCGATGTCCAGGCCACACAGTTCGCTTACCCGGATGCCGGTGGCGTACAGCATCTCGACGACCAAACGGTCACGCAGAGCCAGCGGATCTTTTTGCTGCGTACCGGTTTTCGCGGCAGCCATCGCATCCAACGCCTGGTCTTGGCGTAGCACCGCCGGCAGCGTGCGGCGCGCTTTGGGTGTTTGCAGCCGCACCGCCGGATCGGTATCCAGCAGACCACGCCTGACCGCCCATGCCGTGAAGGCCTTGACCGCCGAGGTACGCCGGGCCAGGGTGGTGCGGGCGGTGCCTGCGCCGGCCTCGGCCGCCAGCCAGGACCGCAGCACCGGCAAACTCAGGGCCTCCAGGCCTGCGCCGGGCGCGCGTTCGGCGAGAAAGGCGAACAACGACCGCAAGTCGCCCAGGTACGCCCGACGCGTGTGGGCCGAGCGGCCGCGTTGCAGCGCCAGATACTCGTCGAACTCGTCGAGGATGCCCTCGGCCTCAGGCCGCACTCCCCTACCGTCGCAGATACCGGCGGCGCGGTTCAGGTGACGCGCCGCAGCGCCGCCGGTGTGAGATCGCTCAGCAGTGGATAGCCATCGACGGCCATGATCAGGTCGGCTTCGGCCAGCAGCGCGCGCAGCACATGCACGATGCCGTCGACCCCGCCGAGCGCCAAGCCGTAAGCGTAGGGCCGGCCGACGCCCACCGCGGTTGCCCCCAAGGCCAGCGCCTTGACGATGTCGGCCCCGCTGCGCACGCCGGAGTCGAACAGCACCGGCAACCCGTCAGCGGCCTCCACGACGTCAGGCAAACAGTCCAGGGCGGGCAGACCACCGTTGGCTTGGCGTCCGCCGTGATTGGAGCAGTAGATGCCGTCGACGCCGCCGTCTTTGGCGCGCCGAGCGTCGTCGGGGTGACAGATGCCCTTGACGATCAGCGGCAGCTTGGTCAACGACCGCAGCCACGGCAGGTCATCCCATGTCAGCGAATTGCCGAACAGCTGAACCCAGCGCAGAACAGCCCCTTGCGGGTCTTCTTCCGGCGGGCGTTGCAGGCTGGCGCGGAACACTGGGTCGCTGATGTAGTTGCTCAGGCAGTGGCCGCGCAGCTGCGGGAAGTTCGCCGTGCTCAGATCGCGCGGTCGCCACCCGGGCACCCAGGTGTCCAGCGTCACCACGATGCCCTTGTAGCCCGCCGCTTCGGCACGATGCACGAAACTGGCGGCCAGCTCCCGATCGGTGGGTGTGTAGAGCTGGAAAAGCCCTGGGGTGTCGCCGAACTCGGCGGCGACCTGCTCCAGCGGGTCGGCGGTCAGCGTCGACACCACCATGGGCACACCGGTGCGGGCCGCGGCGCGGGCGGTCGCCAGGTCGCCGTGGCCGTCTTGGGCGCAGATCCCGATGACTCCGATGGGCGCCATGAACACCGGCGAGGGCAAGCGCAGACCGAACAGTTCGAGGGACAGGTCGCGGTTGGTGGCGCCGACGAACATTCGCGGGATCAGACCCCAGCGCTCGAACGCGGTGCAGTTGGCCCGCTGAGTTCGTTCGTCGCCGGCGCCGCCGGCGACGTACGACCACACCGAAGGCGACATTGCGGCTCGCGCTTTGGCCTCCAGTTCCGCGAAGGCCATGGGTAGTGACGGAAGAACGCCCGCCAAGCCGCGAAGGTAGATCTCGTTCTGGTAATCGGAGAACGCCACGACAATGAGAATGCCAGGCGGTGATCAGTCCGCGACCCCGGCCGCCTCCGCCTCGGCGAGCTCCTTCTTCCACTGCCGGAACGTCTCCTCGGTGCGACCGCGCCGCCAGTAACCGGAGATCGACGCCCATTTCGCGTCGACTTCGCGCTCCTTGCGGATGTACGGGCGCAGGTTGTGCATGACGGCCTGGGCTTCGCCGTGGATGAAGACGTGGACTTGGCCCGGCAGCCACTCGGTGGTCTTGACCGCTTCGATCAACGGTGCGTGATCGCCCGCCCGATCCTCGGGCACCAGATCGGACCGCCCGCCGCGATAGATCCAGTGCACCTGCACGGATTCCGGTGCGGTGAGCGGGATTTCGTCTTCGGGCCCGGCGATCTCGATGAAAGCCTTACCAACCGCGTTGTCCGGCAACGCTTCTAGGGCAGCGGCGATGGCGGGCAGGGCCGACTCGTCGCCGGCAAGTAGATGCCAGTCGGCAGACGGGTCGGGCGCATAGGCTCCCCCGGGCCCCATCAGGTACATCGGCTGACCCGGCTGGGCCGCCTCCGCCCATGGACCGGCCACCCCGTGCTCGCCGTGCACCACGATGTCGATGGTGAGCTCGCGCGCTGCGGGGTCTGCACGGCGCACCGTCATGGTCCGGATCACCGGTTGCTTTTCCGCAGGCAAGCCGCCGAAGCTGTCCAGGGTCAACGGCCGTGGCAGCTCGGCCACGTCGACGTCGTCGGGGACGAACACCATCTTGACGTAGGAGTCGCCGAATTGGCTGGGGACGAATGTGTCGAAGCCGTTTCCGCCAAGCACTACCCGAACCATGTGCGGCGCCAGTTGTTCGCGGCGCACCACTTCGAAGGTGTGGACTGGTCGACCCGCCACATCGCCTCCCCTCCAGAGTTGATCGTGTCGACTATACGAGCCGCGCTGCCGGCGGTGGCTGCTGTGTACCCGCTCGGACGATCCGCCAACAGCCGTCCCGGTGCTCAATCAGACCGGCGACCTCCAGCATCGCCAGCGGCCCGAACACCTGGGCCGGCGGCAGCCCGGACGCCACGGCAATCTCGTCGACGGTGACGGCTCCGCGGCCGGGCAACGCCTCGTAGACCTGGCGTTCGGCGCCGCTGAGCCCGTCCAAGGCGGTCGCGGGCCGCGGTTCATCCGGCGCCAATTCCCCAATGCGACCGACGAGCTCGATGACCTCGCTGGCGCGAGTGACCAACTCTGCGCCTGAGCGAAGCAGCGCGTGACAACCCGCCGACGCCGACGAGGTGACCGGACCGGGAACGGCGGCCACCACCCGGCCCAGGGTCCGAGCCCACGCAGCGGTGTTCGCGGCGCCGCTGCGCAGCCCGGCCTCGACCACCACCGCTGCGCCCGCGAACGCGGCGACCAGCCGGTTGCGGGTCAAGAACCGGTGGCGGGCGGGCCGCACACCGGGCGGGTACTCCGTGACCAGCAGGCCGTGCGTGCCGATACGGTGCAGCAGGGCGGAATGCCCTGCGGGATAAGGGATGTCGATGCCACCCGCGAGCACTGCCACGGTGACTCCGTCGGACGCCAGCGCGGCGCGGTGCGCTGTACCGTCGATGCCGTATGCGCCGCCGGAGACAACCGCGACGCCGCTTTCCGTCAGTCCTGCGGCAAGATCGGCAGCCACATGCTCGCCATAGGCAGTGGCAGCGCGGGTCCCGACCACCGCGGCGGCGCGATGCGCGGTTTCGTCGAGCCGAACCGGGCCCTGCGCCCACAACACCAGCGGCGGCCTGGCCTGTGGCTTGGCCTTGGCAGCAGAACCGTCGAACGCGGTGAAAGCAAGCGCGGGCCACTCGTCGTCGTCGGGGGTGATCAGCCGACCACCGCGGCGCAACAGCAGCTCGACATCGGTTGCGGACTGGTCGATTTCGTGCCTGACTTCAGTGCTGCGCGCCAGCACGTCGTCGACTTGCCCGCGCTTGACCCGTTCGGCGGCCTCGACCGGGCCGACACGTCGGACGAACGCCGCCAGTTCCGCGCACGGTGGTTCGGCCACTCGCGACAGATACGCCCATGCCCGCAGCGTCGGGTCGTCGGCCGACTGGCTCATCGTGACGCCCCCGGTTGGCGAAAGCTCAGTGCCGTGGCAACTTCGTCGACACCCGGCGATGTGCGGCCGGCCAAATCGGCCAATGTCCATGCCACCCGCAGTGTGCGGTCGACGCCGCGGATGCTGAGCAGACCGCGGTCCAGCGCGGCACGCAGCGGCGCCATCGCCACGCTGTCCAGGCGGAATTTCCGTCGCAGCAGGGAGCCGCTGACCTCGGCGTTGGTGCGGAATCCGTGTGGCCGCCACCGCTCGACCGCCGCGTCGCGGGCCTGCGCCACCCGGCTGCGCACCTGGGCCGTCGACTCCCCCTCAGTAACGGAGAACGCGCTGGCCCGCACCGGATGCATCTCGACGCGTAGGTCGACTCGATCGAGCAGCGGCCCCGACAACTTGCCCAGATAGCGGCGTTTCACCACAGCGGCGCACATACAGTCCCGCGGGTCAGAGGGCGCGCACGGGCATGGGTTGGCCGCTAACACCAACTGAAACCGCGCCGGGTAGGTCGCCACGCCGTCGCGGCGGGCCAGGCGAATCTGCCCGTCTTCCAACGGTGTTCGCAACGCCTCTAGCGCACTGACCCGGATCTCGGCGCACTCGTCGAGGAACAACACTCCGCGGTGCGCGCGGCTGACCGCGCCCGGCCGCGCCATCCCAGAACCGCCGCCGACTAGCGCGGCAACGCTGGAGCTGTGATGCGGCGCCACGAACGGCGGCCTAGTGATCAGTGGTGTCGCGTCCGAGAGCAGACCGGCGACCGAATGAATTGCGGTGACCTCCAACGACTCGCTTTCCGACAGCGGCGGCAGCAAACCCGGAAGTCGTTGGGCCAGCATGGTTTTGCCCACACCCGGCGGACCGGTCAGCATGAGATGATGCGCCCCCGCGGCGGCCACCTCCACCGCGAAGCGGGCCTGAGCCTGCCCCACCACATCGGCCAGGTCGGCCGACGGCTCGGGCGCAGCCGATACCTCGGTAATCCTCTCGTCCAGCGACGTCGCTCCACTTAGCCACGCCCGCAGCTGCCCGAGGGTGCGAACCCCCCACACGTCGATGCCGTCGACCAAACTGGCCTCAGCCAGGTTCCCCACCGGCACCACGACGGCCGACCAGCCCTCGGCCTTGGCCGCCACCACCGCCGGCAACACTCCGCGCACGGGACGCACCCGCCCGTCCAGCGCCAGCTCACCCAACAGCACCGTGGTCGCCAGCCGCTGCCACGGCTTTTTTCGCTGCGCCGACAGGACCGCAGCGGCCAGCGCCAAATCGTAGACCGACCCCATCTTCGGCAGCGTCGCCGGCGACAACGCGAGGGTGAGCCGGCTCATCGGCCACTGATTGCCGCAGTTGGTGATTGCCGCCCGCACCCGATCGCGGGATTCCTGCAGCGCGGCATCGGGCAGACCCACCAGGTGCACACCCGGCAGGCCCGAGGTGATGTCGGCTTCGATCTCGACGATCTCACCGTCCAGTCCGCGCACGGCGATGGAATATGCACGCCCCAACGCCATCAGCCGATCCCCTGCAGGTGCGTGATCTCCGGGGTCCGGTAGCGGCCGATCCGCACCCCGATGACGTCGATGCGCACGGCATTCCAACTCCGGTGTTGACCGGCAAGCCATAACGCTGCGAGGCGCCGCAGCCGACGGGCCTTCTGCGGGGTCACCGCATGCGCCAACCCTCCGAATCCGTCGCCGGTGCGCGTCTTGACCTCGACGAACACCAATGTGCAAGTGGCCGCGTCGGTAGCGATCACGTCCAGCTCGCCGTACCGGCAGCGCCAATTGCGGGTGACAATCTGTAGCCCCAACCGGGTCAGGTGATCCACGGCCAGTTGCTCGCCAAGTGCTCCCAGCTCGGCCCGGGTCAACGTCGTCATGCCGTCACCCTGCCCACGAGCGCCGACACCACAAGCCGGCAGCAAGGCCGCCACCGCGCCGCAGCGGCCAGTTATCCCCAGCCGCGCGTTGTTCCACAGCAATCCTGAAGTGGGTGGCAACCGGAATTGACGTTTGACGCCGGGCGCCGAGGTGACCATAGTGAGCAAATTAGGCCCATCGGGCGGGCAGACTATATAACTGACTCCTGCCTACCTGGTCGTCGCCGGTGACCAACGCCGCCGACAATTGCCGACCGGGCATATTGAAATGAGGGATCGACTTGGCGGACGAACTAACCGCCGGCCCCGGTACGTCACCGCCGGGTCCCGCAACAGCAGATCCCGCGACAGTGTTCGCCGCACTTGCCGAGATCATCTACCAGGGCTCTGACCCCAATGAGGTGTACGCGGCCATCTGTCTCGCCGCCACCCTGACCGTGTCGGGATGCGACCACGCCAGCCTGTTGGTGCGCCGCAATGGTCACTACGTCACCGTCGGCGCCAGTGACCGGATCGCGATGCTAATCGACGACTTTGAACGCAGTGTCGGCGACGGGCCGTGCCTGGACGCCATCGAAGAGGAAACCCCGCAGATCGAGCCGGATCTGACCACCCCGTGTCAATGGCCGCAGCTCGCGGCCCGGCTCGTCGCCGAGACACCGGTGCGCGGCGCGATGGGATTCCGGATCTTGATCGATCGTCGAAAAGGCGGCGCGCTCAACCTGTTTAGCGATACCCCGAACAGCTTCAACGCCGAGTCAGCGGGACAGGGTGTGGTGCTGGCAGCGTTCGCCAGCGTGGCGATCAACGCGATCCGCCAGGGCGAGGACGCGGCCACGCTGCGACGCGGGCTGCTCAGCAACCGCGAGATCGGCAAGGCCGTCGGCATGCTGATGCTGCTGCACAACTTTTCCGAGCAGGAGGCGTTCGAACTGCTGCGGCACCACTCCCAGGACTTGAACATCAAGCTGGCCGACGTGGCTCGCGCGGTCATCCACAATCGAGGCCAGCTGCCGTCCGGCACCGACGGCCTGCTTGCCCCAGGGGTGTAGGCCCGAGTCACAGCGCCGCGGCCAGCGCCGTCAGCGTCTCCGCCGACGAGTACGTCGGCTGCCAACCGAGGTCGCGTTTCGCCTTCGTGGTATCCATCACCACCGACACGCGGGAGACATGCAGCCATTCGAGCGCCGACGGGATGAACGGCAACCGCGAAATCGCCGCAGACGCCACCGAAGCGGCGGCGGCCGGCACGCGTACTGGTCTGCCGCCCAGCGCCTTTGCCACGTCGGAGACGGTGATCGTCCCATCGCCGGCGAGGTTGTATGCGCCGGGAGGTGCCGGTGCGGTGGCGGCCAACGCGATCGCGGCTGCCACGTCGTCGTGGTGGACGAGCTGTAGCGGGAAACCCGGATCGGGCACCACCGGCTTGAGCACCGGGACCAGTCCGGTCACTGCCCGGATCGGAGCGGGCAGTTGGTTCCACGGCATCGCGTCGGCCAAGGCGCGAGCCTTAGGCCCGGCGACGATGCAGGGGCGCAGGATAAAAACCTCCAACGAAGAGCCCTCGGTGATTTCGGCGAGCGCGGCCTCACACGCGGCCTTCTGTTCGGAGTAGTAGTGCTCGGGTGATCCGCGCGGCGGCACGTCCTCGGTCAGCGGCACGGGGTTATCGGCGTGATAGCCGTACGCCGCCACTGAGGAGGTGTACACCAGGCGCCGCGGCCGCTGGGCGGCGACCGTCGCCTCGAAGACATTGCGGGTGCCCTGCAGATTGATCCGGGCGCTCTCTTCGCGCGAACCCATGATGATGAACGCCAAGTGGATGACCACGTCGGCGTCGGCGACCAGCGCGTCGACTGCGTCGCGATCCAAGATGTCGCCCTGTTGGTAGGTGGTCTTTTCCCACCCCAGCGTCACCGGGTCGAACGGCCGACGCGCCATCCCGACGATTCTCTCCACCGCGGGTTCGTGCTCCAACGCTGTCACTGCTGATATACCGATTTCTCCGGTAGGGCCGGTGACGGCCACGGTGAGTCCCATCCGGCAATTCTTCCCGCCAGCCCAGCGCGCGAAACCCTACGCGACCGGTGGGGTGTGAGGCACGCTGAGTGTGGTTACTAAGGGAAGAGAAAACTAGCGCGGGAGAAGAGTCATGGAGCTGATGCCACCGGCCGATTCGATGTTCCTCCTTGGCGAATCGCGTGAGCGCCCGATGCACGTCGGCGCCCTTCAGCTTTACCAGCCCCCCGAGGACGCCGGTCCCGACTTCGTGCGCGAATCCTATGAAGCGATGCTGGCGCAAACCGATGTGCAGCCGCTCTTTCGCAAACACCCGGCGTTCTTCGGACCCGTCACCAACCTGGCGTGGTCGTTCGAGAAGGAGATCGAGCTCGATTACCACTTCCGCAGATCCGCGCTGCCCACTCCCGGCCGAGTGCGTGAGCTGCTGGAGCTGACCTCCCGGCTGCACGGCAACCTGCTCGACCGCCATCGCCCGCTGTGGGAGGCGCATCTAGTGGAAGGCCTGAACGACGGCCGTTACGCGGTCTACATAAAATTCCACCACTCACTGCTCGACGGAGTGTCGGCGATGAAAATGCTGCAACGCTCGTTCAGCACCGATCCCGATGACGACGAAGTCAGAGTGCCGTGGTCACTCAAGCAACGCAAACACAAGAGCGGCGGAGGCGGTCCGTCGGCGCTGCAGAAATTGACCAGCGCCGTGGGTGGGGCCGCCGCACTGGCGCCATCGACATTGTCGCTGGCACGCGCCGCCCTGCTGGAACAACAGTTGACGTTGCCGTTCCGGGCGCCCAAGACCATGTTCAACGTCCGGATCGGTGGCGCTCGACGTGTAGCGGCACAGTCGTATTCGTTGGACCGGATCAAAGCCGTCAAGAATGCCGCCGGCATCACCGTCAATGACGTCGTCCTGGCGATGTCCGCGGGCGCCCTGCGTGCCTACCTGCTCGAACAGAACGCGCTTCCAGACACCCCGCTGATCGCCATGGTCCCAGTGAGCCTGCGCAAGGAAGACGGCGGCGGCGGGAACGCGGTTGGCGCGCTCTTGTGCAACCTAGGCACCCACATCGAAGACCCCGCGAAACGTTTGCGGGTGGTCACCGAATCGATCAGCGACAACAAAAAGGTGTTCATCGAGCTGCCGCAGGTGCAGCAACTCGCACTATCCGCAACAGTCGTCGGCGGGCTGTTCCTCGGGATGATTCCTGGTTTCATCCGAACCGCCCCGCCACCGTTCAACATTGTTATTTCCAATGTGCCAGGCGCTCAAGAGCAGCTGTATTGGCGCGGTACACCGCTGGTCGGCAACTATCCGCTGTCGATTGCCCTGGACGGACAGGCAATCAACATCACGGTCGCCAACAACGCCAAGAACCTCGACTTCGGCCTGGTCGCCGCCAGAGGCAATGTGCCACACATGCAGCGCATGCTCGAATATCTGGAGACGTCGCTGAAAGACCTGGAACGCGCCGTCGGAGTTTAGCTCGCGTTACTCGGGGAGCCGCAGCTCGGGTTTCTCGACTTCCTCGATGTTGACGTCTTTGAAGGTCACCACACGCACCTGCTTGACGAACCGGGCCGGCCGGTACATGTCCCACACCCAGGCGTCGGCGAGTCGCAGCTCGAAATAGACCTCGCCGTCGGCGTTGCGCGGCACCATCTCGACGCTGTTTGCCAGGTAGAAGCGCCGCTCAGTCTCCACGACGTAGCTGAATTGGCCCACGATGTCCTTGTATTCGCGGTACAGCGAGAGCTCCATCTCGGTTTCGTACTTCTCGAGATCTTCGGCACTCATTTGCCCAGCCGTCCTTCTCCCTCGGCAATTTCCCCGGGTCCCATCTTCCCCCACCCGTTTCCACCGAGTAGGTCAGGTGTAGTCGACTTGAATTCCGTCACCACCCGGGTACCCGATGCCGTTGCCACCCGACGGACGTTGATGAACGAGTGGCGGTGCTCCGAGCAAGGGCCCAAAGCGGTCAACGCCGCGCTGTGCCCGGGCGTGCAGTAGCCCTTGTGTTCGGCAAAACCGTAGCCGGGATGCTGGGAGTCCAGCGCCACCATCAACCGGTCCCGACTGACCTTCGCCAGCACGCTGGCCGCGGCGATGCAGGCCGCCGTCGCGTCGCCGTCGATCACCGGCAGGGACGGCATCGGCAGTCCCGGCACCCGAAAGCCGTCGCTGAGCACATAACCGGGGCGCACCGGCAAACCGGCCACCGCTCTCCGCATGCCCTCGATGTTGGCGACGTGCACCCCCCGCCGGTCGACTTCGGCCGGCGAAATGAACACCACGTGGTACGCCAGCGCGTATCGGCGAATCACCGGAAACAGCTTCTCGCGAGTCTTCTCCGTGAGTTTTTTCGAATCATCAAGGGCGGCAAGGCTTTCCAGTCGTCCCGGGCCGAGCACACAGGCTGCCACGACCAGCGGTCCCGCGCAGGCGCCGCGGCCCACCTCGTCGACCCCGGCCACCGGTCCCAAGCCGCTGCGATACAGAGCGGATTCGAGGGTGCGCAACCCGGAGGATTTGCGGATCACCGTCCGCGGCGGCCACGTGGTGGCCATGGCTACTGACCTTGTTGCGGGTTCACCGACTTCACTGTGCCCCAGCGCGACGGCGGCCACACGATGAATCGGGCCTTGCCGATGACGTTGCTGACCGGCACCGTGGCCGACATCGGGTCGCCGGTGCAGAGCAGACCCTTCAGCGCGTCCGCCGGCACGCTGGTGCAGTGGGCCCGCGAGTCCGCCGAGTGGGTGCGGTTATCGCCCATCACCCACAGCCGTCCCTGTGGAACGGTGACCGGCCCGAACTCGCCGCCCAGACACGGGTACACCGACGGGTCTGCCATCATCGTCGCCGGATTCAGATAGGGCTCCTTCAACCGGGTGCCGTTGACCGTCAGGCCGGTGGTGGTCCGGCACTGCACGGTCTGGCCCCCGACCGCGATGACGCGCTTGACCAAGTCGTTCTCGTCGGGCGGAACGAAGCCGACGAACGACAGCCCGTTCTGCACCCAGCGCACCACGGTGTTGTGTGAGCGGATCGACTTGTACCCGATGTTCCACGACGGCGGTCCCTTGAACACGATGACGTCGCCGGGTTGCGGCGAGCCGAACCGGTAGCTGATCTTGTCGACCATGATGCGGTCACCCACACAGCCCGAACACCCGTGCAGGGTGGGCTCCATGGACTCCGAGGGGATCAAGTAGGGCCGCGCCACGAATGTCAACATGACGTAGTAGAGCACCACCGCGATCGCGGCCAGGATCGCCGCTTCCCGCATCGCCGCCCGCTTATTGCGTTTGGGCTCTTGCGCGCCCTCTTCGACGGCTGCTGTATCGCCGGCGGCGGGATCGCGGGTAGCGACTTGGGGCTCCGCCGGATCGGAATCGGCTTGGCGCTCAGGCGATGAGTCGGCGGTTTCGGTCACGACATCAGCCTAGAGGCGATCGCAAGCGCGGCGGAGCCGGGCGCAGCGGGTCGCCGACCGGGGGCGTAGGCAGGTGGTCCGATTCGAGTCGTCAGGCGGGATGACGACCAGGCCGGCCGCGCTCAGCGCTTCTCTTTGATCTTGGCTTTCTTGCCGCGACGCTCGCGCAGGTAGTAGAGCTTGGCGCGTCGAACGTCACCGCGAGTCACCACCTCGATGTGGTCGATGTTGGGCGAATGCACGGGAAATGTGCGTTCGACACCGACGCCGTAGCTTTCCTTGCGCACGGTGAAGGTCTCGCGGATGCCTCCGCCCTGTCGGCGGATCACCACGCCCTTGAACACCTGGATGCGCTGCTTGTTGCCCTCGATCACCTTGACGTGCACGTTGACCGTGTCGCCGGGGTTGAAGGCCGGGATGTCGTCGCGCAGCGACGCCTTGTCGACGAAGTCCAGCGTGTTCATTTCGACGGGCACTTCCTTGCGGTCGCGGCTGCGGGACACTGCCCACGAAACGTGAGGCGATCACCGAGCCGATGATTTCGGGCATCTGAGCGTATCTCGTAACGGGCGGGCGCAGCCGGCCCACCGGCAGCTGTTGGAGACAACTGGTCAATTGTGCCAGATGGGCCTCTCCGCAGCGAAATCACAGGGAATCACCGCCCGTCGCTAAGCCGCAAAGTCGGCCACGGGTGGTAGATATTACGGAGGCCTAACTACAGGAATGGGAAAGCCTCGGCTTGACCGCCGGGCAGGTGCAGTGCGGCACGTTCACTCCGTGATCTCTACCGTCTGAGGAGGGGCATGCGACCGCGGCCGCCAATGCTACGCATCGCCACAGTGGTGATGCTGATCGCGTTGCTGGCCGGCTGCGAGGCCAAGGTGTACGGGGCGTCCGCTGCCAAGCCGCCAGCACGGCGCAGCACCCCTGTTGCACCGCTGGTCCAGGCCATCGCCCCGCTGCCATTGGCACATGCCGGTCCGCTGGGCGGACTGCAAGCCCGAATCCAGCAGGCCAGCGACCAAGCCGCCGCCGACGGCGCCACCCTCTCGGTGGCGGTGCTCGACCGCGCCACCAACCAGCTGATCGCCAGCGGCAATACCGAGGTCATCGCGACAGCATCGGTCGCCAAGCTGTTCATCGCCGACGAACTGTTGCTGCAAGAAGCTCAGGGCCGGACCACGCTGTCCGCCGACGACCGCAGGTCATTAGACGCGATGCTGCAGTCATCCGACGACGACGCCGCGGAGAGGTTCTGGAGCCAGGCCGGCGCCGAGCAGATCATCACCCAGGTCGCGAGCCGCTACGGGCTGGCCTCCACGCAACCGCCCAGCGACGGGCGCTGGTGGAACACCATCAGCTCGACACCCGATCTGGTCCGCTACTACCGGATGCTGCTCGACGGCGCCGGCGGGCTGCCGCCCGAGCGGGCCAAGGTCATCATTGACGACCTCGCCCGGTCTACGCCTACCGGAGTCGACGGCTACCCGCAGCGGTTCGGCATCCCCGACGGTCTGTATGCCGAACCGGTTGCCGTCAAGCAGGGCTGGATGTGCTGTATCGGCGAGGACTGGACGCACCTGTCGACCGGCGTGGTCGGCCCGGACAGCCGCTACGTCATGGTGGTCGAGTCGCTGCAGCCTTCTGACGATGCCACCGCGCGGGACACGATCACCAAGGCCGTCAAGACCATGTTCCCCACCGGCCGTATCTGACCGCGAGCAGCTGCCAGGGGGGCTTCGCCCCGCGGTGGAAGATGAAAATTAGCACTGGCCGTTCGGCTGGGTGGGTGGTTGCTTCGCGGGCCGGTGCGGGTTGACGCTTTAGGGGTGTTTCGGTGACCCCGTTGCGTCTGTGTTGCCGGTGAGCACGGCGAGCAGCTTGGTGGCTGGAGGGCACCCCCTGGTGGTTGTGCGGGGGCGGTGGATTGTTGCCTGTGAGCACGTGAGTGAGACTCCTGTTTTGTTTTCGCCCTCTCCGAAACACGCTCCACCACAAGATATCTGGACGGAAAGGGTGTGATCGGCCATGGAGGTGATCCATCCGCGGTGCGCGGGCATTGATGTGTCGAAGAAAGACGCGAAGGTCTGCGTTCGGGTTCAGGGCCGAGGGCGGCGTGGCACGTCGACAACGGTCAGTACGTGGGGGTCGACCACCGGCGAGATCCTGGCGTTACGCGAGCATCTGCTCGCTGAGCGGGTCTCCTGTGTGGTGATCGAATCCACCTCCGATTACTGGAAGCCGTTTTACTACCTACTCGAAGGCCAGCTGAACGTGATGCTGGTCAATGCCAAGGCGGCGCGCAATGTGCCCGGGCGCAAGACCGATGTCTCGGATGCGGCGTGGCTGGCCGATCTGGGCGCCCACGGGCTGCTGCGCGCCTCGTTTGTGCCGCCGGGGCCGATTCGGGTGTTACGCGATCTGACCCGGGCTCGCACCACCATCACCCGGGCGCGCACCAAAGAGATTCAGCGGCTGGAGAAGCTGCTCGAAGACACCGGAATCAAACTCTCCGCGGTGGCCTCCAACATCGTCGGAGTCTCCGGGCGGGCAATGCTAGAAGCGCTGATCGCCGGCCAACGCGATTCGGTGGTCCTCGCTGATCTGGCCAAACAACGGATGCGTCAAAAGATCCCAGCGCTCACCGAGGCGCTGCGCGGACGGTTCACCGAGCATCACGCCTTTATGGTGCGGTTGTATTTGGATCGCATCGATGCCCACACCGCCGATATCGCCCGCCTGGATGCACGCATCGAGGAGGCGATCGCTCCTTCGACCCATCCGGGAGTTGCTGATGAGCATCCCGGGCTGGTCGCGGCTGGTGGCCGATGTGTTCATCGCCGAAACCGGTGCGGACATGAGCGTATTTCCCACCGCCGCGCACCTGGCGTCGTGGGCCGGGGTGGTGCCGGGCTGCGACGAGTCAGCAGGCCGGGTCAAATCGGGCGCCACCCGCCCGGGCAACCGTCACCTTAAAGCCGCGCTCGGCGTGGCAGCCCTGTCGGCCGCTCGCACCAAAGACACCTACTACAGCATCCGCTACCGGCGCATCGCCGGCCGGCGCCGGGCCGCCCAATCGCGCAGAGACAAAACCGCCGGTATGTCGATCGCCGGCCAGATCGCCCTAGTCTCCATCGAACACAAGATGCTCACCGACGCCTGGAACATGCTGACCAACGGCGCCTTCTACCGCGATCCCGGCCCCGACTACTACACCCGACACCAGCCCGGCAAAGCCAAGGCACGAGCCATCAAGCAATTGGAGAGCCTGGGATACAAAGTCACCCTCGAGCCACCCACCCAAGCCGCCTAACACCTAATGCCAGCGACTCATCAGCAAGGGGTCGCCTCATTTTCGAGTGAGACGCAAAAGCACTCGATTCCACGGCGTTTCAGGGGCTTTCGCGTCTGCTCGGCGGAAGCAGATCTGGACGACGCTCCGCAGTGCGCTGCCGTGCAGCCTGCTCGCGCCAGGCTGCGATGCGCGCGTGATCACCGGAGAGCAGCACCTCGGGAACGTCAAGGCCACGCCAGCTCGGGGGCCGGGTATAGCTAGGCCCTTCGATCAGGCCTCGGGAATGCGAGTCGTCTTGGTGCGACAGTGGATTGCCCAGCACCTTGGGCAGTAGCCGCAGCACCGCCTCGATCATGACCAGCGTCGCCGACTCCCCGCCCGGCAGCACATAGTCGCCAATCGAGACCTCTTCGACCCGCATCCGGCGCGCGGCGTCATCCATGACCCGCTGGTCGATGCCCTCGTATCGGCCGCAGGCGAACACAAGGTGCGCCTCGGTGCTCCAGCGCTGGGCGGTGGCTTGGTTGAACAGCACACCAGCTGGCGTCGGCATAACGAGAAGCGTTTGTCTCGAACAGATTTCATCCAGGGCTTCGCCCCACACCGGCGCCTTCATCACCATCCCGGGCCCGCCGCCGTAGGGTGTGTCGTCCACCGAGCGGTGCACGTCGTGGGTCCAGCGCCGCAGGTCGTGCACATGCAGCTCGACCATGCCCGATTCGATCGCCTTGCCGGTCAACGACTGCCGCAGCGGGTCGAGGTACTCGGGGAAGATCGTCACAACGTCGATACGCACTAGGTCCCCAACTCCAACAGGCCGTCGGGCGGGTCGATCTCGACAGTTCCCGAGTCCAGCGACACCGACGTCACGATCGCGCTGACGAACGGCACCAACAGCTCGCCGGCGTCATCGCGGTTGACCGCCAGCAGTTCACCCGCGGCGGTGTGGAGCACTTCGGCCACAGTGCCGATGTCCTGGCCCGTCGTCGTGCGCACCCGAAGACCTTCCAGTTGATGGTCGTAGTATTCGTCCGGGTCGTCGATCGGCGGCAGGTCGTCGGAGTCGATCACCAGCAGCCTGCCGCGCAGCGCGTCGGCCGCATCCCGGTCAGCCACCCCGGTCAGCCGCACCAGAAGTCGCCCGCCGTGCGGCCGGACTGCATCGACAACATAGCTGCGCTCATCGTCAGATCCCTTGGCGCGCAATACCGATCCCGGGGCGAACCGGGTATCGGGCTCGTCGGTGCGGACTTCGACGACGACTTCGCCGGTGACGCCGTGCGCTTTGACCACGCGCCCGACCACCAGGTCCATGAGCCTTGCGTTTCCGCTACTGGTCGGTGTCCACCACGTCGACGCGAATGCCGCGGCCACCGATGCCCGCGACCAGTGTGCGCAACGCGGTCGCGGTGCGTCCTCCGCGGCCGATCACCTTGCCGAGGTCATCGGGGTGCACGTGCACTTCGACGGTCCGGCCACGCCGATTGGTCACCATGTCGACCCGGACATCGTCGGGGTTGTCGACGATGCCGCGGACCAGGTGCTCGACCGCGTCGACGACGACGGTGCTCATCGCGCCACTCAACTCTCGGTCGCCGCTTCGCCCGCGGCCGGCAGCTCAGCCTGCTCGGCCGTCGCCGGCTCAGCCTGCTCAGGCTCAGGGGCTTTTTCCGGCTCAGTCGTCTTGTCGGCCTCAGCGGCTTTCTTGGCCGCGGCTTTCTTGGCCGGGGCCTTCTTCTTCGGTGTCGCGGCCTCGGTGGTGGGCCCACCTTCGGCGGCGGCGAGCGCGGCGTTGAACAGCTCAAGCTTGCTGGGCTTGGGTGCCGGGGTCTTCAACTTGCCCTCGGCACCGGGCAGTCCTTTGAACTTCTGCCAGTCACCGGTGATCTTCAGCAGCTTCAAAACCGGCTCGGTGGGCTGAGCGCCCACGGACAGCCAGTACTGGGCACGCTCGGAGTTGATCTCGATGAGGCTCGGCTCTTCTTTGGGGTGGTAGCGGCCGATGATCTCGATCGCGCGGCCGTCGCGGCGGGTGCGCGAATCGGCGACGGCGATGCGGTACTGGGGATTGCGGATTTTGCCAAGCCGAGTGAGCTTGATCTTCACAGCCATGATTAAGCGACATTCTCCTGTGGGTGTCACGCTGCAATTCAGCGACCGTGGCGGGCTGCCAGGGTCCGGTTTTGCCTCGCGTGTCTGTCTCGCCATGCGACAGCTAAAAAGGCAAGTCACGCGGCGGACAGCCGCCAATTGTGCCAGAACGCGCCGTCCCGTCGAAATCTGCCGGACTCCTGTATCGCGAGCAGCTGCCAGGGGGGCTTCGCCCCGCGGTGGAAGATGAAAATTAGCACTGGCCGTTCGGCTGGGTGGGTGGTTGCTTCGCGGGCCGGTGCGGGTTGACGCTTTAGGGGTGTTTCGGTGACCCCGTTGCGTCTGTGTTGCCGGTGAGCACGGCGAGCAGCTTGGTGGCTGGAGGGCACCCCCTGGTGGTTGTGCGGGGGCGGTGGATTGTTGCCTGTGAGCACGTGAGTGAGACTCCTGTTTTGTTTTCGCCCTCTCCGAAACACGCTCCACCACAAGATATCTGGACGGAAAGGGTGTGATCGGCCATGGAGGTGATCCATCCGCGGTGCGCGGGCATTGATGTGTCGAAGAAAGACGCGAAGGTCTGCGTTCGGGTTCAGGGCCGAGGGCGGCGTGGCACGTCGACAACGGTCAGTACGTGGGGGTCGACCACCGGCGAGATCCTGGCGTTACGCGAGCATCTGCTCGCTGAGCGGGTCTCCTGTGTGGTGATCGAATCCACCTCCGATTACTGGAAGCCGTTTTACTACCTACTCGAAGGCCAGCTGAACGTGATGCTGGTCAATGCCAAGGCGGCGCGCAATGTGCCCGGGCGCAAGACCGATGTCTCGGATGCGGCGTGGCTGGCCGATCTGGGCGCCCACGGGCTGCTGCGCGCCTCGTTTGTGCCGCCGGGGCCGATTCGGGTGTTACGCGATCTGACCCGGGCTCGCACCACCATCACCCGGGCGCGCACCAAAGAGATTCAGCGGCTGGAGAAGCTGCTCGAAGACACCGGAATCAAACTCTCCGCGGTGGCCTCCAACATCGTCGGAGTCTCCGGGCGGGCAATGCTAGAAGCGCTGATCGCCGGCCAACGCGATTCGGTGGTCCTCGCTGATCTGGCCAAACAACGGATGCGTCAAAAGATCCCAGCGCTCACCGAGGCGCTGCGCGGACGGTTCACCGAGCATCACGCCTTTATGGTGCGGTTGTATTTGGATCGCATCGATGCCCACACCGCCGATATCGCCCGCCTGGATGCACGCATCGAGGAGGCGATCGCTCCCTTTCGACCCATCCGGGAGTTGCTGATGAGCATCCCGGGCTGGTCGCGGCTGGTGGCCGATGTGTTCATCGCCGAAACCGGTGCGGACATGAGCGTATTTCCCACCGCCGCGCACCTGGCGTCGTGGGCCGGGGTGGTGCCGGGCTGCGACGAGTCAGCAGGCCGGGTCAAATCGGGCGCCACCCGCCCGGGCAACCGTCACCTTAAAGCCGCGCTCGGCGTGGCAGCCCTGTCGGCCGCTCGCACCAAAGACACCTACTACAGCATCCGCTACCGGCGCATCGCCGGCCGGCGCCGGGCCGCCCAATCGCGCAGAGACAAAACCGCCGGTATGTCGATCGCCGGCCAGATCGCCCTAGTCTCCATCGAACACAAGATGCTCACCGACGCCTGGAACATGCTGACCAACGGCGCCTTCTACCGCGATCCCGGCCCCGACTACTACACCCGACACCAGCCCGGCAAAGCCAAGGCACGAGCCATCAAGCAATTGGAGAGCCTGGGATACAAAGTCACCCTCGAGCCACCCACCCAAGCCGCCTAACACCTAATGCCAGCGACTCATCAGCAAGGGGTCGCCTCATTTTCGAGTGAGACGCAAAGCCCCCCGGCACGCCGACGGATTAGGGAAGTTTGCGTCTGCTGACGATCTGGCGTCAGGGACTCTGGTCGAAGCACTTGGCCTCGACACGCCGGCTCATCCGCCACCCCTGCGCCGTCCGCACGAACTCGTCGTCGTACCACAGGCCCAACAGCATGGTGCTGGGCTTTTCGCCGCCGAACACCATCGGGTTGAAACAGAAGGTACGCGCGGTGGCGGTGTCGCCGTCAAGCTGGATCGACGGCAGGCCCAGCATGTGGGCGTAGTTGGCGAAGTTGGGCAACACCTCGGCCAGCCACGCCTTGACCTCCGGATAGCGGCCGACTATCCCGTCGAAGGCGCTGTAATCGATATAGGCATCCGGGGTGAACACGTCATCGAGGTCGTCGAATCGACGCGAGTCGATGGCGGCGGAGTAATTCACTAACAGCTGCTGGATCTCTAGTCGATCGGAGATTTCGGCCTGGCTCAACATGGGAATTGATTGAACACGATGCCGCGGCGACGGCTACGCTCAGCGACCATGCGAAAGCTTGTGTCATGTTTCGCTGTCGCGTTCGCCGCCGTGGTCGGGTGGCAGGTTCCTCCGGCATCGGCCGACGCCGGGACGCAGCCGGTCGGGTCGGTAGCAATTCCCGACGGCCCGGCACAGACCTGGATCGTCGCCGACCTCGACAGCGGGCAGGTGTTGGCCGCCCGCGACGAGAACGTGCGCCACCCGCCGGCCAGCACCATCAAAGTGCTGTTGGCGCTAGTGGCGTTGGACGAGCTGAACATGGACTCGACGGTCGTCGCCGACACCGCGGATACCCAGGTGGAGTGCAGCTGCGTCGGAATCAAACCCGGCCGCACCTACACCGCACGCCAGCTGCTCGACGGCCTGCTGCTGGTGTCGGGAAACGATGCGGCCAACACGCTGGCCCACATGCTGGGCGGCCAACAGGCTGCCGTGGCCAAGATGAACGCCAAGGCGGCCGCACTCGGTGCGGCCAATACCGAGGCGGCGACCCCGTCGGGTCTGGACGGGCCAGGCGGCTCGGGCTGGTCGACTGCGCATGACCTGGCCGCCATCTTCCGGGCGGCCATGGCCAATCCCCTGTTCGCGCAGATCACCGCCGAGCCGTCGGCGCCGTTTCCCGGCGACAACGGCGAGCGGCAGATCGTCAACCAAGACGAGCTGCTGCAGCGGTACCCCGGAGCGATCGGCGGCAAGACCGGGTTCACCAACGCCGCCCGCAAGACGTTCGTCGGGGCCGCTGCCCGCAATGGCCGGCGACTGGTCATCGCGATGATGTATGGCCTGGTGCACGAGGGCGGACCCACCTACTGGGACCAAGCCGCCGGTCTGCTCGACTGGGGATTCGCGCAAGGCCCGCAGTCGGCGATCGGCACGCTGTAGCTGATCCACGCCGGGTCGGCCCTGCGGTCGAGTGCCTCCTGGGCTACTCTGGCCAATGCCGTTGCATGCACTTCTGCAGTAGTCGAATGCGGCTTACCCGGCATCGCGTCGACACGTCGACGGCTCCAGTGGGTTGAGGCCAACAGCCCTTACCGACATTCCGCTGATTCAGAGGCGCCATAGGTGCGCGCAGGAACACGAGGACTCATCATGGCCAACCACCAGGACGTTACTGCTGCCCCTCGACCCGGCCAGAGCGACATCAACGTCGACGAAATGTGGGTTGATCGCCTGGCCGTAATATCCGTGAGCGGCTGCGTCGACATGCTGACCGCTCCGTTCTTGACCGAGGCAATCGACTCCGCGCTGGCCAAAGCCCCGTCCGGCATCGTCGTCGACCTGTCCAAGGTCGACTTCCTTGCCTCTGCCGGCATTAGCGCGCTCATCGCGGCCAGCGACAGCATCGGCCAGTCGGGTCGATTCGGCGTGGTAGCCGACGGAGCGGCCACTCACCGTCCGCTCACCTTGCTCGGTGTCGATGAGCTCATTTCGCTGTACCGCACTCTGGACGATGCGCTGAGCGAACTCGCCGATGCATGACCGCGGCCCCGTCCGGGTCGGCTTGTCATCATGAACCAGTCCAGTCAGCCAGCAATTCGCTGTGTCGAGGAGTCACCAAGCTTCATCCGAGTGCGCTTCGATGCTGACCCCGTCGCTGCGGCACAGATGCGATCAGAACTCAGAAACTGGCTTGCGCAGCACTTCGCGCCCGACGACGAGCGAGTCAACGACGTGCTGTTAGCCGTCTACGAAGCGATGGCCAACGCCGTGGAGTTCGCCTATCTGGGCCGACCGGAAACCGGCACCGTCGAGTTGTCCGCAACTCGTGCATCCGACTGCCTGACCGTCACGGTGAGCGATCACGGCAAGTGGCATTGGCCGACCGCGGATCCGGAGGATCCGTCGCCAACTTCCCGGTTACGCGGCCGCGGCATTCCATTGATGAAGTCACTCGCCGACGAAGCGAAAATCCACACCTCGGAGACCGGGACGCGGGTGCATCTGGTGTGGACCGGCCTGTCCTGAGTCTCGGCTCAGCTCAATCGCCGGCCGGCACTTGAGCTATGGCGTCGAGCAGCGACACCAGCAGCGGTATCCGCTGCGCTTCGATATCGGGTTGGGGCAGCACCGCTTGCACAATCGCGGCGCCGTCGAATGTGTTAGCGACCATGGCCACCACAGCGGGAAAAATGTCTTCCGGAAATCTCTCGGCGCCAGGAAGCGCCCCCGCGACGTCGTAGATCTTCGAGCTGTACTGCTCGAGGACGCTTTGCAAAGTCCCCTTCAGCTTTTCGTCGGTGCGCGCAGCCACCATCAGTTCGTACAACACCGCGTTTGTCGAATTACGGGTGGTGTCGCGAAGAATGGTCAGCACCGCCTCCAAAGGTGGCCTGTCGGCGGGTATTTCGGCGACCTGTTTGGTGAACAAGTCGAGCTGGCGCCGCGACACCTCGGTCGCCGTGGCCGCCATGAAGTCGCCCATGGTGGCGAAGTGACGAAACAGCGCGCCGTCGGATACGTTGGCGCGCTTGCTGATCGCCGCCGCCGATGCTCGGGCGTATCCGACCTCGGCGATGGTTGCGATGCTGGCGTCGAGCAGTCGCGCAACCGTTTCGTCGCGGCGTTGTTGCTGAGTTCTCGCCATGTCAGACGTGTGCCTCGTGATGTTGGTGGCCCGCTGCCCGCAAGAACCGGCCCGACTTGGCCGTCTTTCCGTAGCCATCCCGGAACTCCCCGTGTCGGCACACCACCGCGCCGCCCACACCGGTCGCGACGACCGCTGCATCGTTGCGATTGACCATGCGGCGCAGTCCGCCGTAGAACCCAACCGCCTCCTCGTAGTAGCCGTCCACCGAGTCGTCCAGACCGGCCGGATCGATGACCACGAAATCCGCGCGGTCGCCCTGTCGCAGGGTGCCGGCATCCAGGCCGAACCAGTCGGCCACTTCGGCGGTCAGCCGATACACCGCGCGCTCGACGCTGAGGAAAGGGCTGCCCGCGCGCTGCGCGTCGAGCACGCGCCTGAGCAGCCGTAGCGGATAGTTGTAGAACGCCATATTGCGCAGGTGCGCGCCCGCATCGGAAAAACCCATGTGGATACTCGGTTCGGCGGCAAGCTTGTCGAGCTGCTTGGGCCGATGATTGGCAACCGTGGTCGTCCACCGGACATTTCGCTCACCGTTTTCGACCAGCACGTCGAGGAAAGCATCCAACGGATGCACGCCGCGCTCATCGGCGATCGCCCCAAAGCTCTTGCCGATCAACGACTTATCCGGGCACTCGACGATCACCGCGTCATAAAAGTCGCGATGCCACAAGGCCGGCCCAAGCTTTTTGCGGTCGAATTCGCGGCGGAACTCGCGCCGGTAGTCGATGTCGGCGAGCAGTTTGTTGCGCTGAAGCTGGTCGCGCAGATGCAGTGCTGCGGTGCCTGCGCCGAACTCCTCGAAGACCGGCAAATCGATTCCATCGGAATACAACGTGAACGGCACGGGCAGGTGCTGCAGTCGAACCTGCGAGCCCAGCAACGCGTTGAGCAGCCGCGTCCCCGGCCCGAAGACATACACCGCCCCCGGCGCCGACTTGGTGTCCGCTGACACCAGAAGGCTCATCCGCACTGGTTTACGGCGCCCGAACATGGGGCTGCTGGACAAGAAGAACAGCAGCGCCGACGACGGCTTGGCGACATTGGGTGCGCTCTGCAGAATCCGGCGGCGCCTGCGCAGAACCTCGATCAGCTTGCGCCGTTCACGCCAGGTTGCGAACGTCGACGGCAGCGCGCGCGACCGGTATCGGTCGCCGTCGAGTTTGTCGATGGCCGCATCCATTCCCGACATACCCAATAGCCCTGCGTCGAGCGCCTCGTCCAGCAAGGCCGCCATCCGCTCCAACTCGGCGTCGCTCGGCCGTACGTCGGGGTCGGTGGCCCGGCCCAGGCCGAGCACTGCAGTCCGCAGATCCGAATGTCCGATGAGCGAGCCTACGTTCGGCCCCAGCGGCAGATTCTCAAGTGCGGCAACGTAGTCCGCGGCTGTTGACCAAGTCTTCTCGGCTTGTAGCGCGCCGAACACGTACTCGCGTGGCACCGCCTCGACCCTGCTGAACAGGTCGGCGGCGTCGGCGGTGTCGGCGTAAACTGTTGACAGCGAACAGTTTCCCAGCAGCACCGTGGTGACGCCGTGGCGCACCGATTCGCGCAATCCCGGGTCCAGCAGCACCTCGGCGTCGTAATGGGTGTGCACATCGATGAAGCCCGGGACGGCCCACTTGCCGGCGGCGTCGATCACCTCCGGGCAGCCGGTCTCATCCAGCGGTTCAGTGGATACCGCTGCGACGATGCCGTTGCGGATTCCCAGCGAGCGCGGCTGCGGCGAACGGCCGGTGCCGTCGAACCACAAGCCGTCGCGGATGATTATGTCGTAGCTCACGGTGCCTCCCGGGGGTGTCCAGAGACCGTAACACGGTTAGCAAGTGCTTACAATCTTTTTATGCGCCGTGTCGCCGCGACCCACCTGAAGGATCAGCGCGTGCGGGTCGTAGTGGGTGGGGTGCTGGGTAGCGGGCTGGGTATGACGAGCCCCGGGGGAACGTCGCCGACCCGCGCGGCCACCGCGGGGATGACGATCTGGCCTCCCTTTTGGGCGCATTCGTCGGTCTCGACGGTCACGGTCATCACGCCGCGCAGCGGGCCGTGCTCCTGCGGTTGCAGTGAGATGACCTGCGTGGTGGTTTCGTTTGCTGTCGTTCCGTTCGGTCCGAGGCATGGGAACTGGACGGTCTCCGGCCGTGACTGCCAGGCGCCGTCGCGGAAATCCAGAACGAGCACGTGGGTGCCGGCCGTCGTACTGACCTTTTGGTGGTTGTCGTCGTCGAGCAAGATTGCGCTGGCGACACACCCCGCAGCCGTGCACGAGCTGCGAAAAGCCCACCAGGTGGTCACGTTCGGCGGCTGAGGGTCGGGCGCGTCGTTGTAGGTTTGCTGCGCTCGGTTGACGTCGACCTGGTACGTGCCGTCGAGCGGGGCAGGCGGCGCTGCCGGAGTTTTGCTGGTCGGGGCTGCGGCCGCGGCTGTGGTTCTTGTCGTCGGGATGCCGACCTGAGGCGCCGTCGCCTGGTTATTGCGACTGAGTGTGATGCCGGCCAGCACGCCGATCAAGGTGAGCACCACCCCCGCCGCCGACCCGAGCAAGATCCACGGCCACCGGCGACTCGTCGTGACAGGTGCTGAACTGGGCGGCCCGGTGGTGCGCCGTCGAGGGAGCCGCCGCGCGAGCGCCGTCATTACCGACTGGCGGCCTCCGCTGCGAGGTTTGTAGGGCGAGGCGCCCGCTTCGGCTCGGCTGTCGACCGTCGCTTCGTCGGGGTAATCGAGGGTGAGAACGGCCTCCGGGCTGCGATCACCGGCTGAGACGCCGGCCATCCCGCTCAGCGCGTCGGCGAACTGGCGACAGCTGGGAAAGCGGTCGGCGGGGTTGTCGGCAAGGGCGGTCGACAGCGCGCGGTCGAGAGGCCACAAATCCGGGTGCCGGTCCACGAGTTTGGGTGGCGCCGCGTTCAGCCGTTGACTGATGTCGACATCCTGGTACGGTGGCGCACCGGTGAGCAGATGAAATGCGCTGGCGGCCAGCCCGTACTGGTCGGCGCGCCAGTCGATGCGCGAGCCAGTCAGCTGTTCGGGCGCGGCGTAGGCGAGCGTATCCGCGGTCAGCTCCCTGCGCGCCAGCCGTCGCGCGGTACCGATTTCGCGTGCTAGACCGAAGTCCGCCAACAGGATTCGTGGTTCACCGCCGCCCGGATTCGTCAGAAAGATGTCGGCCGGTTTGACAGCGCGGTGCAATATTCCGCGTTGGTGCGCGTAATCCAGTGCCCAGGCGATGGCAGCGATGATGGACAGCGCCTCACCGGCGGGCATCCCGGCCGGAAAGTGCTCGCGCATGAGCTGCGCGGCGTTGACACCGTCGAGGTACTCCATCGCGATCCACAGCTGTCCTTCGAACTCGCCGCGGCCGTACACCTCCACGATGTGCGGGTGATACAGCGTTGCGGCGATCTCGGTCTCGCGCTGGAACCTCTCGCGGAACTTGCGGTCCGCCGTCATCGACCGAGGAAGGACTTTCAACGCGTCCTGGCGGGGCAGCGCCGGATGCTGAGCCAGATAGACCTCACCGCTGGCGCCAGTGCCCAGCATCCGAACGATGGTGTATCCAGCAAAGGTCGACCCAGGGGCCAACGGCATTCACCGATCCTATCGGCGGTCGCTGCCCGCGTCTTGTCAGAACAGCCGCCCTCGCAGAATCAACAGGTCCGGGCTTCTCAGTACACCGGGGCCTTGCCGCGGATCGTCGTTGTAGCACAACAGGTCTGCCGACGCGCCATGGTCCAGGCTCGTCCGTCCCAGCCAGCGTCGAGCATCCCATGACGCTGCGCCCAGCGCCTCCGTCGGACTCATCCCGATACCCTTGAGCGCCTCGACCTCGTCGGCGATACGGCCGTGGGCGACTATGGTGCCGGCGTCCGTGCCCGCATACACCGGTACGCCGGCATCGCGCGCCGCAGCCATCCGCGCATAACACTTGGCATGCAGGTCGCGCATGTGGGCGGCGTACGTCGGGTACTTCTCCGCCGACGCAGCGATGCCCGGGAAGTTCTCGATATTGATCAGCGTGGGCACCAATGCGGTGCCGTGCTCGACCATCAGCTCGATGATGTCGTCGGTGACGCCGGTGCCGTGCTCGATGCAGTCGATCCCGGCGTTGATCAGGCCCGGCAGCGCGCCCTCACCGAAGACGTGCGCGGTGACCCGCGCTCGGTGGGAGTGCGCGGCATCGATTGCCGTCTTGAGCACGTCGTCGGACCACAGCGGCGCGAGATCGCCGACCTTCCGGTCGATCCAGTCGCCGACCAGCTTCACCCATCCGTCGCCGCGTCGGGCTTGCTCGGCCACCAGCTGCGGCAGTTGTGACTCGTCGTCGAGTTCGATTGCGAGGCCGGGCGAATAGCGCTTGGGCCTGGCGAGATGTCGGCCGGCGCGGATGATGCGCGGCAGGTCGGCGTGATCGTCCAGGGGGCGGGTATCAGTCGGTGAGCCGCAGTCGCGCAGCAGCAACGCGCCGACGTCGCGTTCCGTCTCGGCCTGGTTGATCGCCTCGTCGAGTTCGATGGCGCCGTGCGCGCCCAGCCCGACGTGACAGTGGGCGTCAACCAGTCCTGGGATGATCCAGCCGCCGTCGAAGACCGTGTCAGCGCCTACAACCGGCTCCACGCAGATTTTTCCGTCGATGATCCACAGCTCCAGCGGGGCGTCATCGGGTAGGCCTTTGCCGCGGATGTGCAGTCGCACCCCGCGCCTACTTCTTGCCAGGGAACTTCAGTTGGGACAAGTCGAAGTCCGCCAGCCCGGGTGGCAACTCGTTGAGCCCTTCCGGCATGTGCGACAGATCGGGGAATCCCGCCGGCATGCCGGCGCCGAGCGGGCTGCGCGCCTTCGGCGGAGTGGGACCGCGCTTCTTGCCCTTTTTCCCCTTGCCCCCCTTGGCTTTTCGCGACGATTTACGGCCCAGGCCGGGCATGCCCATGCTGCCCATCATCGACGACATCATCTTGCGCGCCTCGAAGAACCGGTCGACCAGCTGGTTGACCTCGGAGACCGTCACACCGGAGCCGTTGGCGATCCGCAGCCGCCGCGAGGCGTTGATGATCTTGGGGTCGGCCCGCTCCTCGGGTGTCATGCCGCGGATGATGGCCTGCAGCCGGTCGAGTTGTTTGTCGTCGACGGCGGCCAGTGCCTCTTTCATCTGGCCGGCGCCGGGCAGCATGCCCAGCAGGTTGCCGATCGGCCCCATCTTGCGGATGGCGAGCATCTGTTCAAGGAAGTCCTCCAAGGTCAGCTCGCCGGTGCCGATCTTCGCGGCGGCAGCCTCGGCCTGTTGGGCGTCGAAGACTTGCTCGGCCTGTTCGATCAGGCTCAGCACATCGCCCATGCCCAGAATGCGGCTGGCCATCCGGTCTGGATGGAAGACGTCGAAGTCCTCGAGCTTCTCGCCGGTGGATGCAAAAAGGATTGGCACACCGGTCACTTCGCGCACCGATAGCGCGGCGCCGCCGCGGGCATCACCGTCGAGCTTGGTCAGCACGACCCCGGTGAACCCGACGCCCGCGCCGAACGCCTCGGCGGTGGTGACGGCGTCCTGCCCGATCATGGCGTCGAGGACGAACAGCACCTCGTCCGGGGTGATGGCCGCGCGAATGGCGGCAGCCTGGGCCATCATCTCGTCGTCGATGCCGAGCCGGCCGGCGGTGTCGACGATGACGACGTCGAAGAGCTTAGCTCGCGCCTCGGCCACCCCCTGGGAGGCCACCGCCACGGGATCACCGGGGCCGGCCTCGGGTGACGCGCCGGGGTGGGGCGCGAACACCGGGACGCCGGCCCGTTCGCCGACGACTTGGAGCTGGTTCACCGCGGCCGGCCGCTGCAGATCGCAGGCCACCAAAAGCGGTGTGTGCCCTTGTCCGCGAAGCCATTTGGCCAGTTTTCCGGCCAGCGTGGTCTTACCCGAGCCTTGCAGACCGGCGAGCATGATGACGGTCGGTGGTGTCTTCGCGAACGCGAGCTGTCGGGTCTGGCCGCCGAGGATGCCGATGAGCTCCTCGTTGACGATCTTGACGACCTGCTGCGCCGGGTTGAGGGCGCCCGACACTTCGGCGCCCTTCGCGCGGTCTTTGATCCGGCTGACGAATGCCCGCACCACCGGCAAGGACACGTCGGCTTCGAGGAGCGCCAGCCGAATTTCGCGGGTGGTGGCGTCGATGTCGGCGTCGGTCAACCGACCCTTGCCGCGCAGCTCCTGCAGGGCGCCGGTCAGGCGGTCGGAGAGTGATTCGAACACGCCGACCAGCGTAGCGGCGCAAGGAGCGAGCCTGGTCCTGCCCGGTTGCGACTGATAGGGCGGGAACCCATAATCCCCGGTAGCAGAGGTGACCGGGGGATGCTCTCGACCAGCGGCAATCCGCGATCACAATTCACCGCGACGAGGTCACCGTGAAGTGAACGACCCGGGCGCCGACATTGTCGGCCGCCAGTACGAGCGCTGGCGGTATCCACTCCCTATCGAAGACCTCGGTGTATGGACCGCTAACCACTGGGAATGGTTCGACCCTTCCCATGCCCACCGAGTTTTCTGGCCTGATCGGGACTACAAACCCGATCTCGACATCCTGATTACGGGGTGCGGCACCAACCAGGCAGCGGTTTTTGCGTACACCAACCCGGCGGCGAAAGTAGTGGCGGTCGATATTAGCCAGTCGTCGCTGGACCATCAGCAATATTTGAAAGACAAGCATCGACTTGGCAACCTCGACTTGCGCCTGCTTTCCGTCGACGAGCTGCCGACACTCGGACTCGACTTCGACCTGGTTGTATCGACTGGTGTTTTGCACCATATGGCCGACCCGCTCACAGGCATGAAAGCACTGGGCAGTTGCCTGCGAAGAGATGGCGCCCTAGGGGTAATGCTCTATGCGAAGTACGGCCGGATCGGGGTTGAACTGCTGCAATCCGTCTTCCGCGACCTGGGTCTGGGTCAAGATGACGCGTCGGTCGAAATTGTTAAAGACACCATTTCCGCGCTTCCGCCGGAACACCCCATTCGCAGCTATCTAAAAATTGCGCGTGATTTGCAGTCCGATGCCGCACTCGTCGATACATTCCTGCCCGCGCGTGAGCGGAGTTATACGGTCGAAGAATGTATCGATCTGGCCACCTCGGCTGGGCTCGCATTTCAGGGATGGTTCCACAAGACGCCGTATTATCCGCACGATTTATTTGCGCCAGAGACCGCGTTCTATTCGGCGATGAACGCTTTGCCGGAAAGGAAGCTGTGGTCCGTGATGGAACGTGTGCAGACGCTGAACGGTTGCCACTTTTTCATGGCGTGCCGCCGGGACCGACCGAAAGAAAGCTACGCAATCGATTTCTCGACCGTTGAATCCCTCGACTATGTGCCGGTGCTGCGCACTCGTTGCGGTATCTCCGGCACTGACATCGTTTGGCCGGGCGCGCGCATACGGGCCAACGCCGACCACCTGCCCTTCGTGCAGCGTGTCGACGGACGTCGCACGATTCGACAGATTGTGGCGGAGGTGGCGCAGAAGGGCGACTCGCACTGCCCCAGCACAACCAATCTGAGGGCGTACGCCCGCAAGCTTTTTCAGTCGCTGTGGCGTCTCGATTGGGTTGCCATGGCCCTGAGGCCGGCTTCAACTAATTAGCTGTCCGTTGGCATTCGCCGCGGCGACGTCTGGCGAACGCCCTCACCGCTACATACCGGGCAAGTGTGAGTTTTACTTAACGAGACTTTTACGTACGCGCAGATCGTATCGAACTTTGGCATGCTGCTGCTGAGCAGCAAAATTTAGCGAGCTGCACATGGCGGCGGGCAATTTGTTAAAAGTTTGTCCGCGGACGTTAAAAAACAATTAACCAACTATGTTTCCCGCCCCTCCTTACGCGAGGGTGTAGCCGTGGATGCGTTGCGAAAACACGCACGCCCCATTGGTCACGTCGGCCCAGCCCCATTACGGGGCCGATCTTTTCGCGGGAGAAATGTATGTCGTTCGTGAAGACGCTGACTGAGGCGCTAGCCGCGGCGGCGACCCAACTGGAGGCTCTCGGCAGCTCGATGGCGGCCGAGAACGCAGCTGCCGCCACCCCGACCACGGCCATCGCACCCGCTGCCTCCGACGAGGTGTCGGCGTTGCAGGCGGGCATCTTTTCTACCTATGGCCAGCTCTACCAAACAGCCAGTTCCCAAGCTCAAGCCATTCACCAGCAATTCGTGAGTCTCCTGGGTACCAGCGCCGGCTCGTACGGAGAAACCGAGGCGGCCAACCAGATGGCGGCCGCCTCGACGCCGTTGTCGGGAATTAGCTCACTGGCCGCCGCGTCGCCGGCAGCGACCCAGTCCACCGGGCTCGGCGACATTCTGGAAAGCCTGGCCCAGACGCTCGGCAATTCGCCGCTGAGCAGTCCCATAGCCAACTTGGCGAACATCCAGGTCGGTAACTGGGCGTCGGCGAGTTCGGACCTGATCGGAATGGCCGGCGGCGGTCTCCTCACCGCTCTGCCCGCAGAGGCCGCCGAAGGCGGCTTGGCCGACCTGGCCGGCATCGTCGACCCAGTCGGAGCCGGCGGCGTGAGTGGCGCTGCCAGTGTCGGCGCGGCGCCGGTGTTGGCAGGGGTCGGCCAGGCCTCCTCGATCGGCGGCATGTCGGTCCCGCCCAGTTGGGCCGGCGAAGTTTCGGCGGCAAGCACTCCGGTGCGGTTGGCGGCTCAAAGCTGGGCCACCGCGGCGCCGGACACGCCCGCGCCGGTGGCGACAATGCCAGCCGGTATGCCGTCGGTGGCCTCGGCCGGCCGTGGCGGCATGGGGCTCGGAGCCCCGCGCTACGGCGTCAAACCCAAAGTCATGCCCAAGCCGACGGTCCTCTAGGAATTCGAGCGGCCAGCGCTGGCCGGTAACCACCAAACGCAGTCGACCAGATCGAGAACAGGATTCCAGGAAATGTTTTTTGATTTTGCAGCGCGATCCCCGGAGATCAACTCCGCCCTCATGTACGCAGGCGCCGGGGCGGGCCCGATGGTGGCCGCCGCCTCGGCGTTCAGCAGCCTTGCCTCTGAACTGAGCACAACGGCGACTGGCTATCAATCGGTGATCTCACAGCTCACCGGCTCCGCCTGGCAGGGTCCGTCGGCGACGGCGATGGCCGCCGCGGCCGAGCCCTACATCACCTGGTTGAACACCACCTCAGGGCAACTACAGAAGGCGGCCTCGCAAGCAATTGCATCGGCGGCAGCGTACGAGACGGCATTTGCCGCCACGGTGCCGCCACCGCTGATCGCCGCCAACAGGGCGCAGCTCGCAACGCTGGTGGCGACCAACGTCCTGGGGCAAAACACTCCGGCGATCGCGGCCAACGAGGCTCAATACGCCGAGATGTGGGCACAAGATGCCGCCGCACTGTACGCCTACGCCGCCAAATCGGCGGCCCTCGCGCAAATGCAACCGGTGACCCCGCCGGCGGACAACACCAACCCAGCCGGGGCTGGGTTGCAAGCTGCCGCGGTCTCCAATGCCGTGAACAGCAATGCGACGGCATCCGGGCTCAACGGGGTGCTGTCCAGCCTCACCAATGCACAAGGGGCGCTGGCTAACCCGGTGAACGCAGCGGCGGCCGCCGCTCCGGCGAGTTCTGGGACGTCGGTTTGGCAAGGCCTCAACGACCTCCTGAATACCGGCATCGTCACCAACAGCATCAACACTGCTGATGTCACAGCCTCCTGGAATGTGATGATGCTTTTGTCGGCGATGCCACTTCTTGGGCACTTTCTTTCGAACGCCCCAGCTGGCGTCACCATCGGCGACGTCACTCCCCTCGGGGCGGGCTTAGGCGGAGGAGTCCTCGCGGGCGCGACGGCTCCTGCGGCAGGCGGCGTTGGTGCGGCGCCGGTCGCGGCGAGCATGGGCGAAGCCTCTCTGGTGGGCAAGATGTCGGTGCCGGCCAGCTGGTCGGCCGCGACTCCGGAAACCAGCGTTGCTACCGAGTTCGAAGGTTCAGGCTGGACCGTTGCTCCGGAGGAAACCACGCCGGTGGCAACCGTGCCGGCCGGTATGCCATCGGTGGCCTCGGCTGGGCGTGGGGGCTATGGTTTCGGCACTCCGCGCTACGGAGTCAAGCCCACCGTGATGCCCAAGACAGTCCTGGTGTGACGAGCCCGGAAGTGACCGCGCGGCGCTGATCCTCAGCTTGCGTAGTCGACAGATCTGTCCACCACGGCGTCTCCCAACACGGCGAACAGTTCGCGTTCCACCGCCGATTGCACATCCTCAGACGCCTCCGCCGCCTGGGCTGGCAGCACCACAGAAAAAACGTCGTCGACCATCGAGCCCACGGTGGTGACCTTCGCCCACACGATGTCGACAGCGGCCCGTTCCAAGGCGTTGGTCAACTGCGCAAGCAAGCCCGTCCGGTCGGTCGTGCGGATTTCCACGATCAGCCGCTCGGGCGTGCCGCCGAACCACAGAATGCGCGGCGGAGCGGTCGGCCGATGGGCCGGCACGCCGGTCGGCACGTCCCCGACGGGGCTGTTATGGGCTTCGCCCTCTCGACGCCGGTCGAGCATCGCCGGAACGTTGATGTCGCCGGCCAGTGCACCGACCAACTGTTGACGCAAAAGTTCTGCCGCAGCGGGCTGCCCGAACAACGGCGACACCACGAACTCATTGATCGCAGCACCTTGGTGAATGTTCACTGCGGCGGAGTGCACTCGTAGCGAATTCAGCGCCAACACGCCCGCAGCTTTCGACAGCAGCCCCCGCTCGTCGGGGGCGATCATCACGACGTGATACCGCGAGCCATCGCCTTGCCTGACTTCCACGTGCACCCCGTGGTCGTCTGCAAGCGCAAGATATTCGGGGTCAATGGGATCCGGGTGGGGCAAGTTCTCCCCGGCCATCACCATATGGCAGCGGCGCACCAGATCGCTGATCAGCGAGGCTTTCCACTCACTCCACACCCCTGGACCAGTGGCCAGCGCGTCAGCCTCCGTCAATGCGTGCAGCACATCGAGCACAACCGGGTCTCCCCCGACGGCATCGGCGACCGCCGCAATCGTCTGCGGGTCGTGCAGGTCGCGCCGCGTGGCTGTCTTGGCCAAAAGCAGGTGATGCCGAACGAGTTTCGACAGCATCTCCGCGTCGGCCGGCCACATACCCAACCGGGCACCGATCACAGTGGCTAGCTCCGCACCGATCACACTGTGATCGGTGCCGCGCCCTTTGCCGATGTCGTGCAGCAGTGCGGCCAGTATCAGCAGGTCAGGTCGCGCCACGCGGGTCGCGAAAGCACTTGCCCGGACCGCGGTCTCGACGAGGTGACGATCCACGGTCCAGGTGTGGATCGCGTCGCGGGGCGGTAGATCGCGGATGGCGGCCCACTCGGGCAGCAGCCGTGTCCACAGGCCAACCCGGTCGAGGGATTCGATCGTCGCGACCGCGGCCGGCCCGGCACTGAGCAGAACCAACAGATCGTCCACCGCATCGGCCGGCCACGGGGTGGACAGCTCGGGTGCGGTGTCGGCGAGCCGGCTCAGCGTGGCGGCCGCGATGGGCAGTTCCGCGACGGCCGACGCGGCGGCCACTCGCAGCAACAGACCCGGGTCGTTCTCTGGTCGGGCATCTCGGGCCAGCACGACTTCCCCGGCGTACTCGACCACACCGTCGTCCAGTGGCCGGCGTCGTCGTCGCCGCAATGCCGACATTCCTCGACGCGGCAGCGAATTCGCGGCGGTCCGTAAGGCGGCGTCGACGTGGTAGCTGATGGTTCGAGCCGCGTCCGACAGCACGCGCGCCAGGTCGAACCTGTCCCCGAGCTGCAGGGCGTCGCTGATGTCGTCGGCGTATTGGGCCAACAGCACGTCATGGCCGCGGCCCGACACCCGATGCAGCTCGGTACGCACATCGATCAGCGCCCGACAAGCCCAGTCCATGGAACCGGCCAGGGTCTCCGGGGTGAGGAGCGCCTGGCGGTCGGCGAGCTGGGCGATAGCGAGCCCGTCGAGCAACTGGATGTCACGCAGGCCGCCGCGGCCGAATTTCAGATCAGGCTCGGCACGGTGCGCGATTTCGCCGGTGCGGCGCCAACGGGAGTGGGCTGCCTCGACCAGTTCGCCGAATCGAGAGCGGATTCCGCTCCTCCACTGCCGCCGAACGCCGTCGACAAGCTGCTCCGACAGCGCGGCGTCGCCCGCAATGTGGCGTGCTTCCAGCATTGCCAGGCCCGAGGAGATGTCCGCGCCAGCGATTTCCAGCGCCTCGGCAACGGTTCGTACGCAGTGGTCGAGGCGAATGTTGGCGTCCCACAAGGGATACCACAACAGGTCGGCGACCTGCTCGACGACATTGGCGGGCATGTTGTTGTGTACCAACATCAGGTCGAGGTCGGAGTGAGGCAGCAGCTCGCCTCGGCCCAGGGAACCTGTTGCGACGATCGCGAAGCCGCTGTTGGTCGTGATGCCGATCTCGACTGCCTTGGTGGTCAACCAGGACTCGTGCAGATCCTGCCACGCGTTTCGCAGTGCAGCCGAATCGAGTTCGCGCGGGCCGCGCGCAAGCAGGCGTTCCCGTGCCGCGACCAAATCAACTGCGGGGCGGGCGCTTTCAGGCGCCGGGCCCTCCCATCGAGAGTTTGGGACGGAATCGGACCTGCGTGGTCTCATGCTATCTGGCCGAGCAGACGCAAAAGTCCCTTAAACCGCTTGGAATTCGGTACTTTTGCGTCTGCTCGCGCATGCTGGTTGTCATAGCGCATCAGGACCGCGTTCACCCGTGCGCACCCGCACAACGGTTTCTACCGGGCTGACCCACACTTTGCCGTCGCCGATCTTGCCGGTGCGCGCCGCGCGCACCACGCTGTCGACGACTTTGTCGACGATCGAATCGTCGACAACAACCTCGATGCGAACCTTCGGGACGAATTCGACGGAGTACTCAGCGCCCCGGTACACCTCCGTGTGACCCTTCTGCCGCCCGTACCCCTGGACCTCGCTCACCGTCATCCCCAGGACGCCCGCCTCCTCCAGGCTGGTCTTGACGTCGTCGAGCGTGAACGGCTTCACGATCGCGGTGATCAGCTTCATATCCACTCTCCTCCAAGGCGTGACGACCAAGAACCGAACCGCTGACGACCGCGAAATCGTAGCCGCTCTCAGCGTGTTGAGCCTCATCGATGCCTGACGCTTCGTCCTCCCGGCTCAGCCGCAGCCCGATGGTGTATTTCAGGATCAAAGCCAAGATAGCGGTGACGACAGCCGAATACGTGAGAACACTGAAAGCGCCGATTGCTTGGCGTTCCAGCTGAGCTAACCCGCCGCCGTAGAATAAGCCGGGCGACACGCCGGTGACGCCGGCGATGGCGGTGGTCTGCGGGGCGGCGAGCAGGCCGACCAACAGTGTGCCCACCAGACCGCCGACGAGGTGCACTCCGACCACGTCGAGCGAATCGTCAAAGCCCAACCGGTATTTCAGCCCCACGGCCAGCGCGCAGAACACGCCGGCCGCCACGCCGATTCCCAACGCGCCCACCGCGTTGACCGACGAGCACGACGGTGTGATGGCGACCAGGCCGGCGACGATGCCGGATGCGGCTCCCAGCGAGGTGGCGTGCCCGTCGCGGATGCGCTCGGTGAGCAGCCAGGCCAGCATGGCGGCGGCAGTAGCGACCGTGGTGGTCATGAACGTGGACCCGGCAGCACCGTTGGCGCTGGTAGCCGATCCGGCGTTGAACCCGTACCAGCCGAACCACAGCAGTCCGGCGCCGAGCATCACAAACGGCAGGTTGTGCGGTCGTATCACCGCTTTGGGCCAGCCCTGACGCCGGCCTACGACGATTGCCAACACAAGCCCGGCCGTCCCGGCATTGATGTGCACCGCGGTCCCGCCGGCGAAGTCGATTGCGTGCAGCTTGTTGAGGATCCAGCCGCCGTGGGCGGCCGCGAACTTGTCGGCCGCGAACACCCAGTGCGCGATCGGGAAGTAGACGAATGTCGCCCACAGTCCGGCGAACACCGTCCACGCGCCGAACTTCATCCGGTCGGCCACCGCACCGGAGATCAGCGCGACCGTGATGATCGCGAACATCAGCTGGAATGCGACGTAGACGACGTGGGGCATGGTGCCCGCCAACGGGATCTGCAGCGCCGCGGTGTGCGTCTTCGGATCCTCGGCGACGGCGTTGACACCGATGAGACCTTTGAGTCCCCAGTATTCGGTCGGCCTGCCGGCGATGTTGCCGACGTCGTCGCCGAAGGCCAGCGAGTAACCGTAGAGCACCCACAGCACCGTCACGACGCCCATCGCGCTGACGCTCATCATGATCATGTTGAGCACGCTTCTGGCGCGGACCATCCCGCCGTAGAAGAACGCCAGGCCCGGCGTCATCAACAGCACCAGTGCGGAGCTCGCCAGCATCCAGGCGGTGTCGCCAGTATTGGGAATGCCCATGGTTGGGAATTGGTCCACTCGACATCACCTCCGCATCCGCGCAGTCCCGGCCACCAAAGATGACCGATGACCTTGTCAGACAATGCGCAAAGGTTGTTGCGGCGTTAGTGCCTCAACGTTTCGCGGAGGTTACGTAATTCTCACTGCAACGAGAGGAGTCAGCCCAGCAGCGCGTCGACGAAGGCCGCAGGCTCGAACGGGGCGAGGTCGTCCGGCCCTTCACCGAGCCCGACGAGTTTCACGGGCACGCCCAGTTCTTGTTGGACGCGGAAAACGATGCCGCCCTTGGCTGTTCCGTCCAACTTCGTGAGCACTGCGCCGGTGATGTCGACGACGTCGGCGAATACCCGCGCCTGGGCCAGCCCGTTCTGACCGATTGTGGCGTCCAGCACCAGCAACACCTCGTCGACCGCCGCCCGCCGGCTCACCACCCGCTTGACTTTGCCGAGTTCGTCCATCAGCCCCGTTTTGGTATGCAGCCGGCCGGCGGTGTCGATGAGCACGACGTCGGCGCCCGCGGCGATGCCCTTGTCGACGGCGTCGTAGGCCACCGAGGCGGGGTCGGCGCCCTCGGCGCCGCGCACCACCTCGGCGCCGACGCGGGCGGCCCAGGTTTCCAGCTGGTCGGCCGCGGCGGCCCGGAAGGTGTCGGCGGCGCCCAGCACGACGCGCCGGCCGTCGGCCACCAGCACACGCGCCAGCTTGCCGACGGTTGTGGTTTTCCCGGTGCCGTTGACGCCCACGACCAGCAGCACCGACGGGTGGTCGGGGTGCGGCAGCGCACGGATCGAGCGATCCAGCTCGGGCCGCAGCTCGGTGACCAGGACCTCCCGCAGCACCGCGCGGGCGTCGGCCTCGGTACGCACGCTGCTGCTGGCGAGCCGGCTGCGCAGCTGCGATACCACCGAGTCAGTGGCCGCCGGGCCGAGGTCGGCCACCAGCAAAGTGTCCTCGACGTCTTGCCAGGAATCTTCGTCGAGGTCGCCGCCGCCGAGTAGGCCAAGCATGCTGCGGCCCAGCGTGTTCTGCGACCGGGCGAGCCGGCCGCGTAGGCGTTCCAGGCGTCCCTCAGGAGGTGCGATCGCACCGATGTCGGGTGCGGCCGGCGGCGCTTCGATCTCGGGTGCGGCCGGCGGTGCCCCGATGTCGGGTGCGGCCGGTGGTGTCTCGACCTGCTGGGTCTCGGGCTCGGGCAGCTGGACGTCGGCGATCGCCCGCTTGAGGGCGTCGCGCGGGACGGCTGCGTCGTCGCCGACGCCGGGCAGGCCGGTGGTATCGATGCGGTCCGGCGCCGCGGTCTGAGTGAACGTGATGCCCGACGACGTGGTGTAGCCGCCGGAATGGTCGAGCGTGCCGGCTTGCTGGCGGGCCGACAGGCTGATCCGGCGCCGTCGGTACAGCATCAGGCCAACGGTCAGCGCAGCGATGACCACCAGTACGGCGGCGACCGCAACAGCGATCCACAAGGCGTCGGACACGATGGACTCCTGGCTATCGTGAGCTGCCGACGAGCTGGTCCACGCGGTGGCCGCGCATGCGCTGCGAGATCACCGCGGTGATGCCGTCGTCACGCATGGTCACGCCGTAGAGGGCGTCGGCCACTTCCATCGTCGGCTTTTGGTGCGTGATGATGATCAGCTGGGACTGGTCGCGCAGTTGCTCGAAAAGGCTGAGCAGCCGCTGGAGGTTCACGTCGTCCAGCGCCGCCTCGACCTCATCCATGATGTAGAACGGCGACGGCCGGGCCCGGAAGATCGCCACCAGCATCGCCACCGCGGTCAGCGCCTTCTCGCCGCCGGAGAGCAACGACAGCCGCTTGACCTTCTTGCCGGGGGGCCGGGCCTCGACCTCGATGCCGGTGGTCAGCATGTCGTCGGGATCGGTGAGCCGCAGCTGGCCTTCCCCGCCGGGGAACAAGGTGGCGAACACCGCGCGGAACTCGCGTTCCACGTCGGCGTAGGCATCGCGGAACACCTGCAGGATGCGCGCGTCGACGTCGGCGATGACATCGAGCAGGTCCTTGCGGGCGGCCTTGACGTCTTCGAGCTGGGTGGCCAGGAAGTTATAGCGCTCCTCCAGCGCGGCGTACTCCTCCAGCGCCAGCGGATTCACCCGGCCCAGTTCGGCCAGTTCGCGTTCGGCGCGTTTGGCCCGGCGTTCCTGGGTGGGCCGGTCGAACGGCATCGGCGCCGGCGGCGTGACCTGCTCGCCGCGGTCGCGGGCCTGCTCGTACTCGGCCAGCTCGAGCTCGGTCGGCGGCAGCGGGATGTCGGGGCCGTATTCGGCGACCAAGTCGTCTGGCGCCATCCCGAACTGCTCGAGCACCATCTGCTCGAGCTGTTCGATGCGAAGCGCTGCTTCCGCTTTGGCCACCTCGTCGCGGTGAAGCGCTTCGGTGAGCGCCGCGATGCGGGTGCGCAGCGCGTCCACCTCCTCGCGAACCGCGGCCATTGCGGCCGAACGCTGTTGGCGCTCAACGGATAACTCGTCGCGCTGGCGTGAGGCCGCGTCCACGACCTGGGTCAGCCGCCCAGCCAGCAGCCGTCCGCAGTCGGCTACCGCCGCGGCTACTGCGGCTGCGCGTTCCCGAGCAGCACGAGCTTGCTCAGCGCGCAGCCGGGCCTCGCGTTCGGCTGCGGCAGCTCGCCGTAGTGAATCCGCGCGTCCGCGAACGGCATTCGCGCGTTCTTCAGCGGTGCGAACCGCCAGCCGGGCGTCCACTTCGGCAGCCCGCGCGGTCTCCAACAAGCAGCGCGCGGCGTCGATCTGCGCCCGGTCGATAGGTTCGGCCGCCGAACCGTGTTGGGTCTCTTGGGCATTGCGCAGCCGGGTTTCGAGATCGCTGAGTTCCTCGACGGTCTGCGCGCGCCCGGTTTCCAATTCTTCGCGCTGACGCAGCAGCCGGCCCCACTCCTCTTCGGCGCTGCGGGCGTCCTGGCCCAGTCGGCCCAGCTGCTCATAGATGGCCGCGATCGCGGCGTCGGATTCGTTGAGCGCGGCCAGCGCCTGCTCGGCTGCGTCTTGGCGGGCGGCCTGTTCGGTGAGCGCGCCAGAGAGCGCAGCGCTCAGTTCGTCGGCCTGGGCCTCGGCGGCAGCCAGTTCGGCGCAGGCCTTGTCGATCTCCGAGGTGAGTTCCAGCGTGGACGGCTTGCGGTCCGAGCCGCCGCTGACCCACCCGGCACCGACCAGGTCGCCGTCGCGGGTGACCGCACGCAGCTGCGGGTGGGCGGCGACGAGGTCGAGTGCTGCGGCCAAGTCGCCGACCACCGCGACCCCGCAGAGCATGGCGGTCATCGCGCCGCGCAGCTGAGGCGGTGCCTCGACGAGGTCGAGGGCCCACAAGGCGCCGTCGGGCAGTGAAACCGCTGGCGTGTGGTCTTGCACCGGCCAATTGCCCAGCACGATGGCCGCCCGTCCCGCGTCGGCCTCCTTGAGCGCGGTCATCGCTGTGCGGGCCGCACCGACACTGTCCGCCGCGAGCGCATCGGCGGCCGCCCCGAGGACCGCGGCCAGCGCTGGCTCGTAGCCCGAGCGCACCTTGACCAGCTTTGCAATCGATCCGAAAAGCCCTGTCGCGCTGTGGTTTTGACTGAGCCAGGCGGCGCCGTCCTTGCGTTCGAGGCTGACCGATAGTGCGTCGATGCGGGCTCGCAGTGAAGCGACTTGCCGTTCGGCGCCGCGCTCAGCGGCCTGTAGTTCGGCGACTCGTTCGTCGGCCAACCGCAGTGCGGCGACCATCCGGTCGTGGTGCTCGTCGAGGCCGACCTCGCCCTGATCCAACTCGCCGACCCGAGCCTGCACGGTTTCGAACTCGGCGTGCGCCTGCTGGGTTCGTGCGGCTGCCTCTTCGATGCGCTCCGACAACTTGGCGATGCTGTCGTCGATCGATTCCACCCGCGCGCGCATGGTCTCGACCTGGCCGGCGAGCCGAGCCAGGCCCTCGCGGCGGTCTGCCTCAGCCCGCACCGCCGCCATGTGCGCCTTCTCGGCGTCGGCGAGGCTGCGTTCACGCTGGGCCAGTTCCGCGCGGGCGGCGTCCAGCCCGGTGCGGGCGGTGGCCAGCTCTGCCAACAGCTGCTGCTCTTGGGCCGACACCTGCTCGGCTTCGGCCTCCAGCGCATCCGGGTCGGGCCCGCTGGTTGCGGCCGGTTCCACGTCGAGGTGCTGGGCACGCTCGCTGGCGATGCGCACGGTGGCGCCGACCCGTTCGGCCAACGCGGACAGCCGAAACCATGTCTGCTGGGCGGTTTCGGCCCGTTCGGACAGTGCGGCCGATGCCACCTCGTGCGCGGCCAACTCGTCAGAGGCCACCGCTAACCGCGCCGAGGCCTCGTCATGCTCGCGGCGTAGCGCTGCCTCGGCCTGGCTGGTATCTGCCAGTTCGGCCTGGCGGGCGACGATGTCGTCGGCGGCCAGCCGCAGCCGTGCGTCGCGCAGGTCGGCCTGGATGGTCTGCGCGCGACGGGCCACTTCGGCCTGGCGACCCAACGGTTTGAGCTGACGGCGCAGCTCGGTGGTCAGATCGGTCAGCCGCGCCAGGTTTGCTGACATCGCGTCGAGTTTGCGGACGGCCTTTTCCTTGCGCTTGCGGTGTTTGAGCACCCCGGCCGCTTCCTCGATGAACGCACGGCGGTCTTCGGGGCGCGACTGCAAGATCTCTTCCAGCTTGCCCTGCCCGACGATGACATGCATCTCGCGGCCGATGCCGGAATCGGAGAGCAGCTCTTGTATGTCCATCAAACGGCAACTGCTGCCGTTGATTTCGTACTCGCTGGCGCCGTCGCGGAACATCCGGCGGGTGATCGAGACCTCGGAGTATTCGATCGGCAGGGCGTTGTCGGAGTTGTCGATGGTGACGGTAACTTCGGCCCGGCCCAGGGGCGGGCGCGAGGATGTCCCGGCGAAGATGACGTCTTCCATTTTGCCGCCGCGCAGCGTCTTGGCCCCCTGCTCGCCCATTACCCAGGCCAGCGCGTCGACCACATTGGATTTGCCCGAGCCGTTGGGGCCCACCACCGCGGTGATGCCCGGCTCGAAACGCAGAGTCGTTGGTGAGGCGAAGGACTTGAAGCCCTTCAGCGTCAGACTCTTGAGGTACACGACGTGCCAGACTACCGCCGAATTGCCCGACTCCTCCCACGCCGCTCCGCGCCGCGCATCGTCGTCGGGCGACCGCCGAATTGCCCGACTCCTCCCACGCCGCTCCGCGCCGCGCATCGTCGTCGGGCGACCGCCGAATTGCCCGACTCCTCCCACGCCGCTCCGCGCCGCGCATCGTCGTCGGGCTGCCGGCGTCCAGATCGGTATGCCGTTAGCGCGCGCTGAATCCTTCGATGTCTTCCGTGTCGTCAGACCACTCGGCGTCGACGGCGTCGACGCGGCCGGGCGTGTCGCCGCTTTGTAGCAGGTCAAGCAGGCGTTGACAGGTGTCGCGCGGTCCCTGAGCGACGACCAGCACTCGTCCGTCGAGGCGGTTGGCGACGTATCCGGTCAATCCCAATTCCAGCGCGCGGGAGCGAGTCCACCAGCGAAAGCCCACTCCCTGCACCCGCCCGCGGACCAAGGCGGTGAGCCGAACGTCAGACTCCGACATCGGCCACCGCGAAGCTGACTTGGGTTCCCGACTTGAGTGTGCGGCCCACCGTGCAGACCTGGTCGACGGCCCGGTTGACGACGGCGCGCAGGCGCTCTGCTTCGGCGTCGGTCAAGCCGGACAGGTCGACCTCGAGGGTCTCCTCCAGCAGTGGATAGCGTTCCTGCTCGCGATCGGCGGCGCCGGACACCTTGACCACCGCCTTGTAGTCGTCGCCGAGACGGCGGGCCAGCGGCTGGTCACTGGCCATCCCGCTGCATGCAGCGAGCGCGATCTTGAGCAGCTCACCGGGCGTGAAGACACCGTCGACGTCCTCGGAGCCGACCAGGACCTCCGCGCCTCGCGAGCTGTACCCGGTGTAGCGGCGGACCCCGGTGCGCTCCACCCACAGTTGCGTCATAAGTTCTTTCTTACCGTGCCGTCAGTGAGCAGCCGCGACCGCGGACACCTTCGACCGCCCGGCATACTGCGGCGCATGTCCACTGTCGTCGCCTTCCACGCGCATCCGGACGACGAGGTGATCCTCACCGGGGGCACACTCGCGCGGGCGTCGGCGGCCGGGCATCGCGTGGTCGTCGTCACGGCGACCGACGGGCGGATGAACAACGAAGAAGACGACACCCGGATCAACGAATTGCGTGTGAGCACAAGCATTCTCGGGGCACATCGGGTCGAATGCCTTGGCTACGCCGACAGCGGCTACGGCGCGGTCATCTACCCCGATCCACCCGGGCGGCTCAGGTTCGCGCGAGCGGACGTCGACGAGGCGGCGCAGCGGCTCGCCGAGATACTGCGCGCAGAATCCGCGGATGTGCTGATCAGCTACCAGAACAACGGCGGCTACGGCCACCGTGATCATGTGCAGGTGCATCACGTCGGCAAGCGCGCCGCTGAACTTGCGGCGACCCCGCGGGTGCTCGAGGCGACGATGCCGCGCGAGTTACTGTTGCAAGTCGGCCATCGCGCCCACCTGCTGCGACTGCCCGCACCTTACGGACCCGACATCGCCCATTGGATCGACGTCTTTCGTTTCGCGCGCCAGCAGCGAGACGCGTTCGCGGCCCACTGTTCGCAAATCGCAAGCTCCGGCCTGTCTGCGCGCGCATTCGAGCTGCTGCTTCGACTGCCAACCCAGGCGTTTGGCCTGCTCTTCCCCCGCGAGTGGTTCATAGATCCGACGTTGCCCGCGGGGACCGTGCGACACGACATCTTCGATTGAGCCGGGCCCCTGAGCGTGCGCAAATGGTCGCCTTTACCGGCGTGTCGCTGTACAGACACGCACGCTCGGCACAGGGCGAAAACTTCACCGCCGCGGCCGGGGCTGGCACCTCGGGCAGTAGAACGACGAGCGGTTCATGAACTTCTCGCGGCGGATTACCGCGCCGCAGCGCCGGCAGCTTTTCCCTTCGCGGCCATAGGCGTCCAGCGACCGGTCGAAGTAACCGGATTCGCCGTTGACGTTGACGTACAACGAATCGAACGAAGTGCCGCCGTGGGCCAGCGCATCGCGCATCACCTCCGCGGCGGCCTGCAGCACCGCCGCGAGCTGCCGGCGCGACAGCGTGGCAGCCACACGTGAGCCATGCACCTTGGCCCGCCACAGTGCTTCGTCGGCGTAGATGTTGCCGATGCCCGAGACCACGGTTTGATCCAGCAACTGACGCTTGATCTCGGAATGCTTGCGCCGCAACACCTTAACCACCGCGTCGGCGTCGAACTTCGGGTCCAGCGGATCGCGGGCCAGATGCGCGACGGGCACCGGCACCGCGCTGCCGTCGACCGTCACGAGATCCGCCAGCAGCCAACCACCGAACGTGCGCTGGTCGACGAAGCTCAATACCGTGCCGTCGTCGAGCACCGTCCCGATGCGCAGGTGCGCGGTATTCGGGACAGCACCCAGCAGCATCTGTCCGCTCATGCCGAGATGAACCACCAGGGCGGTGTCTGCCTCATCCAATGTCAGCCACAAATACTTGCCGCGACGATCGGTGCCGGTGATCCGCGCGCCAAGCAGCCGCGCGGTCAGGTCGGCCGGGCCGGCCTCGTGGCGACGCACGGCGCGGGGGTGGTGGACTCGGACCGCCGTGATCGTCTTTCCCACCACGTGGGCCTGCAAGCCGCGCCGCACCACCTCGACTTCAGGCAGTTCGGGCATCGAGATCAGGCGCTGTCGAGCGCGTTCCAGGCCGCGGCCGCTGCCTTTTGCTCCGCTTCCTTCTTGGAGCGGCCTACCCCGGTGCCGTATTCGGTGTCCATCACGACGACGACGGCGGTGAACTCCTTGTCGTGGTCGGGGCCGGTGGAGGTCACCACGTATGACGGTGCGCCCAGCCCGCGCGCCGCGGTCAGTTCCTGCAGGCTGGTTTTCCAATCCAGCCCGGCGCCCAGTGTGGGCGCGGCGTCCAGGAGCGGACCGAACAACCGCAGAATCACCTCGCGGGCCGTGTCGATGCCGTGCTGTAGGTAGATGGCACCGAGCAACGATTCCATGCCGTCGGCCAGGATGCTCGACTTGTCGGCTCCGCCGGTGTTGGCCTCACCACGGCCCAGCAGCATGTGCGCGCCGAGACCCTGATCGGTCAACTTGCGCGCCACGTCGGCTAACGCCTGGGTGTTGACGACGCTGGCTCGCAGCTTGGCTAGATCGCCTTCTGACCGGTCCGGATGGCGATGGAACAGCTCATCGGTGATGGTCAGGCCCAGGACCGCGTCACCCAGAAACTCCAGGCGCTCGTTGGTGGGCAGGCCCCCGTGCTCGTAGGCGTAGCTGCGGTGCGTCAACGCCAACGACAGCAACTCGTCGGGCAGGTCGACCCCCAGTGCGTCGAGCAGCGGCTGGTGCGGCCGCGTCACCGGTCGCCCTCAGCGGCATCGAGCAGTCCAGCCAGCTTGGCCCAGCGCGGGTCGATGAGGTCGTGGTGATGACCCACCTCAGCGGTTGCCAGCTGGATACCGCACTCAGGGCACAAGCCCGGGCAATCGGCTCGGCACACCGGCGAGAAGGGCAATTCCAACCCGACCGCGTCGATGATGGACTGCTCCAAGTCGACGGTGTCGTTGACGACCCGGCCGACCTCGTCCTCATCGGTGGTCTCGTCGGTCAGGCTGTCCGGATACGCGAACAGTTCAGTCAGGCCCACCTGCACTCGTCCGCTGACTGTCGTCAGGCAACGCGCACACTCGCCGGTCGTCGGTGCCGCCACCGTGCCGGTGACCAGCACCCCCTCAGACACTGACTCGACCCGCAGATCCAGTTCCAGCGGCGCACCGCGCTGGATTGCGATCAGCTCCACCCCGATACGGGAAGGACTGCTCACCGTGTTATGCAGCGCGAACATCGCTCCCGGACGCCGGCCCAGCCGCGCGATGTTGACAATCAGCGGCGAGACCGGCGGTCGCTGTGCCATCGAGCTGTGCTGCCTCGCCATATGCCAATCCTACGGTCCCGTAGGGTAACGGCGCGTGGCCGCCAGTGCCCGGCTCCTCCTCGGGGCCGTTCCGGCTCGCACCGCTTGAGTCAGCGGGTGGCGTAGTCGTGAGTGCCGGCGGCAGTGCGCAGTTGGTGCCGACCGCGACTTACCGAGCGCAAAGTGCCGTTGAGGTACTCCTCGAACTCGGCGAGCTTGCTGTCGACGTAGATGTCGCATTCGCCGCGCAACCGGTCGGCCTCGGCGTGCGCCGCGTCGATCAGGCGGGTGGCCTCAGCGTGGGCCGCTTGGACGACTTCCGTCTGCGACACCAGCCGTTGCTGTTCCTTGATGCCTTCCTGCACGGCCTTCTCGTAGGAGATGTTGCCGCTTTCGACCAGCCGGTCACATTCGGCCTTGGCCCGGCTGGTGCTGGCCTCGTACTCGCGTTTCGCTGAGGCCGCGATGCGGACCGCCTCTTCGCGGGCGTCGCTGACCATCCGCTCGCTGTGCTGGCGGGCCTCACTGACCATGCGGTCGGCCTGCGCCTTGGCGTCGGACAGGATCCGGTCCGCCTCGGCGCGCGCGTGGTTCACCATCGACTCCGACTCGGTAGTTGCCGAGGACACCATGGAGTCGGCGTGCGCCTTCGCCTCCTGCAGCATCGAATCGCGCGCATCGAGCACATCTTGGGCGTCGTCGAGTTCGCCGGGGATCGCATCCTTGATGTCGTCGATCAGCTCCAACACGTCGCCGCGGGGCACCACACAGCCGGCGGTCATCGGCACGCCGCGGGCTTCTTCGACAATCGCGCTAAGCTCGTCCAGCGCTTCAAACACTCGGTACACGGCAACACCCTCCCGGCATCGTTGTTGTTACCAGTGTGCCTGCTGTTGCACCTGTGACTGTGCTGCCGGGCCCGGTGTGTCGGACATTGGCCGCTCCGGAGCACTGCCGCTCACCTGCACACTCGGCGCCATTATGTCGGCCTCGCGGGATCAGCGGCAACGGCCGGGCGCTTCTGCAACAGGGTGTATACCCCGGGAGGGTACCGGAAGGGGCGTGGTTAGCATGGTGTCGGGCCGAAGCTGGTAGGAGGAGGATCTGTTGGACAGAGTGCTGAATGCGGTCGGTCACGCCTTGTCCTTGGCGGGCTCGATGACGTGGGAGATCCTCTGGGCACTGGTGTTGGGGTTCCTCTTGTCGGCGCTGGTACAGGCGGTCGTGCGCCGTTCCACGATCGTGGCCCTGCTCGGAGACGCCAGCCCCCGCACGCTGGCGGTGGCCACCGGGTTGGGCGCCGCATCATCCTCGTGTTCTTATGCCGCAGTGGCGTTGGCCCGGTCGCTGTTCCGCAAAGGCGCAGAGTTCACCGCTGCCATGGCATTCGAAATCGGCTCTACCAATCTCGTTGCTGAATTAGGCATCATCTTGGCGCTGCTGATGGGTTGGCAGTTCACCGCGGCCGAATTCGTGGGCGGCCCGCTGATGATCGTGATCTTGGCTGTGTTGTTCCGGCTGTTCGTACGCTCGCGGCTCATCGACGCCGCGCGGCAGCAGGCCGAGCGTGGTGTCGCCGGTGTGATGGAAGGCCATGCCGCGATGGACATGTCCGTCCAAGGCGAAGGTTCGTTTTGGCGGCGGCTGTTTTCGCCTCAGGGCTTTACCTCGGTCTCACATGTATTCGCCATGGAATGGGCGGCGATCCTGCGCGACCTTGTGCTCGGGCTGTTGATCGCCGGCGCCATCGCAGCCTGGGTGCCCGAATCATTCTGGCAGGCTTTCTTTTTCACCCATCATCCGATTTTGTCAGGCCTGTGGGGACCGATTGTGGGACCCTTTGTGGCCATCGCATCGTTTGTCTGCTCGATCGGCAATGTGCCACTGGCCGCAGTGCTGTGGAACGGAGGCATAAGTTTCGGCGGTGTGGTCGCATTCATCTTCGCAGACTTGCTGATCCTGCCCATCCTGAACATTTACCGGAAGTACTACGGCACAGCGATGATGCTGACGCTGCTGGGCACGTTTTACGCATCGATGGTCGCCGCAGGCTACCTCGTCGAATTACTATTCAGCGCAGCGCATTTGGTCCCCCATCACCGCAATGCCACTGTGATGCATGCTGGAATATCGTGGAACTACACGACGTGGCTGAACATTGTGTTTGTCGCCATCGCCGCGATTCTGGTTGTGAGATTCGTGACCACTGGCGGCGTGCCGATGCTTCGTATGATGGGCGGCTCTCCCGACGCAGAACACGATCACGGGCAGCACAATCACTGCCACTAGCGTCCAAATCGGCCTGTAGCACAGCTTCTTTCACGCGTTTTGCGCGCTGGCGTCGATGTTGGCGACGCCCCGCTAGCTGTTGTGTGCGCGTAGCTTTTCGGCCAGCCGGCGGTTCACCGGTTCGGGAAGCAGCTCGGACACGTCACCGCCGAGCATCGCCACCTCTTTGGCCAGTGACGATGACACGAACGAATACCGCGGCGTGGTCGCCACGAAAAACGTGTCGACACCCGCGATGTGTTTGTTCATCTGCGCCATCTGCAGCTCGTATTCGAAGTCGGTGCCGGTGCGCAGGCCTTTGACGATGGCGGTCATGCCGCGAGCCCTGACGAAGTCGACGACCAGGCCTTCCCCGGCTTCCACCCGCAAATTGGGCAGGTGCGTCGTCGACTCGTTGATCATCGCGATCCGCTCGTCGAGCTCGAACATGCTCTTTTTCGCGGGGTTGACGAGGATGGCGACGACCACTTCGTCGAACTGCGCGGAGGCGCGTTCGAAGATGTCGATGTGGCCCAGCGTCACCGGGTCGAACGATCCCGGGCATACCGCGCCACTCATGTGCGCCGCTCCTGTTCTTCACGGCGCTTTGCATCGTCGCCGGCGGTCATGACCGATGACGGTAGCAAAAGCTCCTCAGCTCTTAGCGCCGCTCAGTTCGGCGAGTTCCAGCCGGGTGTCGCCGTAAATCCGGTGCGGCCAGGCCAGCCAGCGGGCCGGCCATGTCAGCGGCGAACTGGTGGCGGCGCGCTCGACTGCCGCCACGGTTCCCGGACCCGCCCAGCCATGCGCGGTCAAAGTAGCCAGCACAGACTCGATTTCAGCGGTGTCGACGTCATAGGGCGGATCTGCCAGCACCAGGTCCACAGGGTGGTCCGCATCAGCGGCCACGGCTGACGCCACGGTGCTGCGGTGCAGCGTCGCACCGGGCAGGCCGACGGTCTCGATGTTGCGGGCGAGCACCGCCGCCGTTCGCCGATCCGACTCGACGAACAGCGCCGAGGCGGCTCCACGTGATAACGCCTCCAGCCCGAGCGCGCCGGAACCCGCGTACAGGTCGAGCACCGACAAGCCGGTCAAATCGAGCCGCGCGGCCAAGATATTGAACAAGGACTCGCGCACCCGGTCAGTAGTCGGTCTTGTTCCGCGCGGCAGCACCGCGAGACGCCGCCCGCGGGCGGCACCGGCAATGATGCGTGTCAGTTCACCACCACCAGCAGGCCACGCCCTTGTCGTCGAGCTAGACGAGTGTCGACCAGTAGTCCCAGAACCGAACCAGGATCAGCAAGATGACCGCGGTGAACCACAGCACGGTGATCGACCACCGCCAACGGTAAAGCGTGCGCCCCGCCGCGCTGGCAGTCTCGGCGGCGCGAAATGCGATCGACGCCACCACCACCAACAGGGGGACCGTGACCGCCCACACCACCATGCAATACGGGCACAACGCGCCGATGCGATACAGGCTCTGGAATATCAGCCAGTGCACGAACACGACACCGGCCAGTGTCCCGGCTGCTAGGCCGATCCAATACCATTGCGGCAGAGGTATTTTCGTCACAGCCAGCACACCGGTCACGACCACCACGGTAAACGCGGCGATGCCGATCAGCGGATTCGGAAAGCCCAGCACCGACGCCTGAGCCGTTGCCATCACCGATCCGCACGACACCACCGGGTTGAAGTTGCACGACGGTACATACGACGGATTGGTCAGGATCTTGACCTTCTCAATCGTCAGCGTCACCGACGCGACGAAGCCGATGACCCCGGCAATCAGCACCCACCACGCGCTGGGCAACGGCACCGAGACCGAGGGGCTCGCCAGATCGCCGGCCGGCCGTGCGGGTTGCGCCGACACCGCGACGCTCACGACGCGGCTGGAGCGGCAGCCGTGTCGAGGCCAGGGACGTCGCCGACGATTTCTTTGATCTTGGCGACCAGCGCCTGCGGCGTCGACGGTTGGTAGTCCTGACCGTTGATGCGGATCGTCGGGGTGGCGTGAATGCCGGTGGCCGACGCCATGCCGTCGATTGTCGGGACGTACTTACCGCTGTTGACGCAGTCGGGGACCTTGCCGGCCGCACCGGCTTCGCGGGCGATCTCGATCAACTTCGCGTTGTCGGGAAATGTCGAGCCGGTTTCGGAAGGCTGCAGGTCCTTGGTGAACAACGCGGTGTGGAAGCGCCGGAACGCATCGATGGATTCGTCGGCGACGCAGTAGGCCGCCGCACCGGCTCGCGACGAATAGTTGTCGTTGCGGGCGCTGTCGAGAATGCCGACCATGTAGTAGTCGGCGGCAATAGCGCCGCTGTCGATGAGTCTGGACACGGTCGGGCCGAACGTCCGCTCGAAGTTGCCGCAGGCCGGGCACAGGAAATCCTCGTAGAAGGCCACGACCGCTTTGGGGTCTTTGGTTCCGTCCTTGGTGACCAGCCTGCTCGACGTCACCCGCACCGGCTTGCCGGACGAAGGTTTGTGGCCGTGGGCCATCACGATATAGAGCACCAGGCCGACCGCGAAGAGCACCACAATTGCGGTGAGCCCGATCTGGATGAGCAGATTGCGCCTGCGGTCGGCGCTCTTCAAGTCGTAGCGCGCGGGGCGGTTAGCTTTGGCCACAGATTTGCTGATCCTCACCCTCGATGGTCGGCGATAGCGCCTCTAGAGTACCGACGTCTGGGTCAGACTCGGCTGAGGTGGGCGCGCAGCGCCGAGACCAGCTCTGCAGTGGCCACGGCGCTACCGCCACCGAGCGGGAACAGGTTGCCGAAGGCGTGCGTCAACGACCCGAAGCACCGCAGGTCGACGGGGTTTCCGGCAGCTCGCAGCGCGGTCGCGTATTGCTCGCCTTCGTCGCGTAGCGGATCGAAACCCGCAATCGCGATCAACGCGGGCGGTAGGTCCGAGAGGTTGTCGGCCAGCAACGGCGACACCCGCGGATCCGTCGGCTCGACATCAGACGCCCCCAGGTATTGCTGTGTGAACCAGTCCATGTCGTGCTTGGTCAGGATGAAACCGTCGGCGAACAGGGACATCGAACGGGTCCGGGCGGTGAAGTCGGTGCGTGGGTAGATGAGCCACTGCAGCACAGGCATCGGGCCGCCATCATTGCGGGCCAGCTGCGACACGACCGCCGCCAGGTTGCCGCCCGCGCTGTCACCACCGACGACAATCTTGTCCGGCATCGCGCCGAGTTCTGCGCCGTGTTCATGGGCCCAGCGAAACGCCGCGTAGGCGTCGTCGATGGCAGCCAGAGCGGGGTGTTCGGGGGCCAGCCGGTAGTCGATCGACAGCACATGGATGTCGCCGTCACGGCACGTCAACCGGCACAGCGCGTCATGGGTGTCCAGGTCGCCGATCACCCAGCCGCCGCCGTGGTAGAAGACCAGCAACGGCGCGGGATCGACGCTCGCGGGGCGGTAGTGCCGAACCGGAATGTCGCCAGCCGGTCCGGGTATTGATATGTCGCTCACCGCGACGTGGATCTGCGGGCCGCCGAAAGCGACGGCGACCTCGCGCGCCTGGATGCGGGAGGCGTGGGGATCGTCGTGGACGACCAAGCCGTTGATGCCGACGGCCCTCTGCGCGGCCAAGAGCAATTGCAGGGTGGGGTCGAGCGTGTTGCCGTCGATGATGACCGAGCGACCCCCGGACAGTATTCGCTTGGCGCCGTTGGGAATCCACGGAATGACCTTCAGCCCGGCAGTGGTGGCAGTGCTCTGCAAGCGAGCCGACCACCGGGCCGGAGATCGTAGCGCTCCCAGATGAAGGTCACGCGCGCCTGGCAGACTTTTCGGCATGGCTGCTCCCTTAGTCACGCTGAACGACGGTAATTCGATCCCCCTGGTCGGGTTCGGCGTTTTCAAGGTTCCACCCGCAGACACCGAACAGGCTGTGCGCGCCGCCTTGCAGGCCGGCTACCGGCACATCGACACCGCGGCAATGTACAACAACGAACGTGAGACCGGTCTGGCGGTCGCAGAATCCGGCATACCCCGCGACGAGATTTATCTGGTTACCAAGCTGTGGAACGCTGACCAAGGCTACGACCGCACCCTGGCGGCGTTCGACGCCAGTATCGAACGACTCGGGGTCGATTACCTGGATCTGTATCTGATCCACTGGCCAATGCCTTCGCAGGGCAAGTTCGTCGACACCTTCAAGGCGTTCGCGCACTTGCGCGACCAGGGCCGAATCCGCTCGATCGGGGTCAGCAACTTCGAGCCTGAGCATCTGAAAGTCCTCATCGATGCCACCGGCATCGTCCCTGCTGTCAATCAGGTCGAGCTGCATCCGCGGTTTCCTCAGACCGCACTGCGGGAAGTGCACGCCCAGCTCGGCATCGCCACCGAGGCGTGGGCTCCGCTCGGACAGGGCTCGTTGCTGACTCATCCGACGGTCACCGCAGTGGCGGAAGCCTGTAACCGGACACCTGCCCAGGTGTTGATTAGGTGGCATATCCAACTCGGTAATATCGTGATCCCCAAGTCGGTGAACCCTGAACGGATTGCGAGTAATTTCGAAGTGTTCGATTTTGAACTCAGTGCCGACGAGATGGCGTCGATCTCCTCGCTCGACGACGGACAACGGCTTGGCCCAGATCCACGAACCTTCAATTTCACAGGCAGGTGAATGACGTGACTGGCGAGTCGGGCGCCACCGTTCCTTCCATAACACTCAATGACGAGAACACGATGCCGGTGCTCGGCCTCGGGGTCGCTGAACTGTCCGACGCTGAAACGGAGCGTGCAGTATCAGCGGCGCTGGAAATCGGCTGCCGGCTGATCGATACCGCAGCGGTATACGGCAACGAAGCTGCAGTCGGGCGCGCCATTGCAGCATCCGGGATTCCCCGGGCCGAAATTTTCGTCACGACCAAGTTGGCCACTTCGGACCAGGGGTTCACCAGCTCGCAAGAAGCTTGCAAGGCAAGCCTGGAGCGGCTCAGCCTGGATTATGTTGACCTCTACCTGATCCATTGGCCGGCCGCGCAGCTCGGCAAATACGTGGACAGCTTCGGCGGCATGATCCAGGTCCGCGGCGACTGCTACGCCAAGTCGATCGGCGTGTCGAACTTCACCGAGGAGCATGTGTCGACGGTCATCGACCTGAGCTTTTACACGCCGGCGGTCAACCAGATCGAGTTGCACCCGCTGCTCAACCAGGACGAGCTGCGCAAGGCCAACGCGCAGCACAATGTGGTCACCCAGGCCTACAGTCCGCTGGCCCTGGGCCGGCTGCTGGACAACCCGACGGTGACATCCATCGCCGCCGAGTACAGCCGGACACCGGCGCAGGTGTTACTGCGGTGGAACGTGCAATTGGGCAATTCGGTGATCTTCCGCTCCGGCAAGCCGGAACGCATCGCAAGCAATTTGGACATCTTCGACTTCGAGTTGGCGGCCGAGCACATGGACCTCCTCAATGGGCTCAACGACGGCACCCGGGTGCGCGAAGACCCGCTGACATACACGGGGATGTAGCCCCGCGAGCAGACGCAAAAGCCCCTATCTGGGGCAGCTTTCGGGTGCTTTTGCGTCTGCTCGCGCTTACAAGCGTTATCCCGCCGGACAGGTAGCCGCAGCCCGTCGCAACGTGTCGGCGGATGGTTGGTCGACGGGCAGCGCATAGCCGCGCAGAACGGCGATGTACTGTACGGCGTACTGGCACCAGAACGCGGTATTGGGCGGCATCCAGAGGGCCGGTTGGGAATCGGCCTTGTCTTCGTTTGCCTGTCCCGAGACGGCCAGCAGATTGGCCGGATCATTGGCGAAGCGCAGCCGCTGGGGATACGGCCAGTCGTAAGCCCCCATGTCCCAGGCGTAGGCCAGCGGGACGATGTGGTCGATCTGCACCGACGCGCCGACCCGGGCGCCGCGCTGAAAGTTGATGGTGGCGTTGGTGTACGGGTCGTGCAGCGTGCCGGTCGCGACAGCGTCGGGGCAGCGTTTGATCGCCACATAGGTTTTGTCGACAAGGTCGCGGTTGAGGATGTCGTCGCGGGTGTCGCAGCCGTTGTGCCCGAGCGGTGCGTCGTTGTCGTCGTCCCAGGCGTCGCCGAATGCCGCTCGACGGTAGTCGTAGCGATGGATTCTGGCTGGCACCACGGTGATTCCGGCCAGCACGTCGGCGCCCGGTTGCACCGTCGGAACGTCGGCGCGCGCGGCGAACTCATCCGCGCGCTGTCCCGCCGAGGATGCCACCACCTGGTACGCGACCACCACCGCGAGCACAGCGAGTGTCGACAGCCACAGCAATACTTTCTTGTTCATGCTTTGTCCAGGTACTCGATACGTTCGGTAGTGGTGAACGGCGCTGCGAGCAGCGTCAATCCGGGATGGCCGGGGTTCTCGTCATACATTTGCTCGCACACGTCGCGCGCGGTTTCGATCAGTTCCTGATGCTCGGCCAGCGACAGCAGCCGCAATGTGATCGGCCGGCCAGACTGGCTGCGGCCCAACACATCTCCTTCTCTGCGCTCTTTGAGATCCAAATCAGCCAATGCGAACCCGTCGAGGGTTCCCGCGACTGCGCGCAGGCGCTCGCCTGCCCGTGAATTCGGCGACATCCAGCTCGCCAAAAGACACACGCTCGAGTGAGCGCCACGACCGATGCGGCCGCGCAGTTGATGCAATTGGCTGATACCGAACCGGTCGGCGTCAACCACCAGCATCACGGTGGCGTTGGACACGTCGACGCCCACTTCGATGACGGTGGTGCACACCAGAACGTCGATCTCGCCGGCGCGAAACGCCGCCATGACCGCATCCTTCTCATCAGCTGGCAGCCGCCCGTGCATGAGACCCAGCCGCAGGCCGGCCAATTCATTGCGGCGGAGCCGGGCGAAGAGGTCCACCGCGGTCGCCGAGGGCCGACCGCCCTCTTCGGTCTGCCCCGGATCATCGGACTCGTCGATCCGCGGCGCGACCACGTAGGCCTGGCGTCCGGCCGATGCCTCTTCGATGATGCGCCGCCAAGCGCGCTCCAGCCATGCCGGCTTTTCCTTGACAAAGATTGCGGTCGTCGCGATCGGCTGACGGCCCCGCGGAAGTTCGCGCAAGGTCGAGGTTTCCAAGTCGCCGTAGACGGTGAGCGCGACGGTTCGCGGTATCGGAGTCGCCGTCATCACCAATAGATGCGGTGTAATCCCCGCAGGAGCCTTGGCGCGCAATTGATCTCGCTGCTCTACCCCAAACCGGTGCTGTTCGTCGACTACTACCATGCCCAGGCGGTGAAACTCCACCCCGCCTTGCAGCAGGGCATGCGTGCCGACGGCGATTCCCACCTGCCCACTAGCGATGTCGGCATACACCTGTTTCTTCTGCGCCGGCGACATAGAACCGGTCAGCAACGCCACCCGGGTGGCGTTGTCGGCACCACCTAACTGCCCGCCCATCGCCAGCGGCCCGAGCACATCGCGGATCGATCGAACATGTTGGGCCGCAAGCACTTCTGTCGGAGCCAACAGCGCACACTGGTAGCCGGCGTCGACCATCTGCAGCATCGCCAACACCGACACGATCGTCTTGCCGGAGCCGACTTCGCCCTGCAGCAGCCGGTTCATCGGACGGCTGGCGGCAAGCTCGTCACGCAGCACGTCGAGTACCTCACGCTGGCCCGTGGTGAGTTCGAACGGCAACTGCCGCAAGAGTTTTTCGGCCAGCCCGTCGGATCGATGGGGCGCTGCCGGCCCGGATTCGGACAGTTCGCCGTGCCGGCGAGTTACCAGTGCCCACTGCAGACCGACGGCTTCGTCGAAAGTCAGCCGCTCACGGGCACGTTGGCGTTCTGTCTCGCTTTCAGCCAGATGGATCGCTCGCAGCGCCTGATCCTCGGAGATCAGGCCGCGGCTGACGCACACCGCCTCCGGCAGCGGGTCCGGCACCGGGTCGAGCACCGCGAGCACCTGGCGCACACATCTGTAGATGTCCCAGCTTTGCACTTTCGTGCTGGCCGGATAGATCGGGTAAAAGGCCCGCTCGAACGCCGACTGCAGCACCTCACCGCTGACTTTCTTCGAGGCGTCGGCGATCATGCGCAGCGACCTGCTGCCGTGGTCCTTGCCATCGGCAGAATCGAGCACCAAGAAATCCGGATGCGTGAGCTGCATGGTGCCGCGGAAATAGCCCACCTCGCCGGACAGCATGATGCGGGTTCCTTCGGTGAGCTGCTCGATGAACCACTTCTTGGCGTGGAAGAACGTGGCGGTCACCCTGCTTCGGCCAGACCCGATCGTGATGACCAGATACTTGTCTTTGGGTTTCTTTTTCATCGGCCGTACCGCCGCCCCGCTGATGGTGTCGACGAGCGTGATGTGTTCGCCCTCCGGCGGCCGCTCGTCGCCGACACCGCGCACCGTCGCACCTTCGACGTAGCCGCGCGGATAGTGGCGCAGCAGGTCGTCGACGGTGCGGATGCCGAATGCGTCCTCGAGCGGGTCGGCCGATTTGGCGCCGAGGATGAAATCGAGCCGGTCGGTCAACACCGCCACGGCTACTCGACCCCGATCAACAGTGCGTCGCCGCGATGCCCGGTGCGGTAGCTCACCAGCTCACTGCCCGGATGATGGTCGTGGACATGGCCTTCCAGCGTGGATTCGACGGCGTCGGCGTCCCCGTCGGCGCCGACCAACACCGTCACCAGTTCCCCGCCGGCGGCCAGCAACAGATCGACCAGGCCGGTCGCCGCCGCGCCGATGTCCTCGGCGACGATCAACACCTCGTCGCCGGCGATGCCCAGGCCGTCGCCGGGCTTGCACGGGCCGGCAAAAGTCAGGGCCTGCTCGGTCGCGATGCGCACCGAGCCGTGCCGAGCAGCGCCTGCTGCGCGGGCCATGGTGTAGCCGTCGTCGACTGCCTGCCGGTCGGGGTCGTGTACGGCGAGGGCGGCCAGTCCCTGCACCATCGATCCCGTCGGCAGCGGCACCACGTCGATGCCCCAGCCAATGGCAGCGGTACAGCCGGCCACGAGTTCTTCTGCGGCCACATAGCCGTTGGGTAACAGCATTACCTGGGCGGCGCCGGTATCCACCAGCGCACGCAACAGCTGCTGTGCGGTGACCGCCGTGGTCGGGTCGGCTGCCTGCGGGTCGGGTCGCAGGACGCACGCGCCCTCGCCGGTGAAAAGCTCCGCGGCGCCGTCCCCGTCGACGACGGCCAGCACGGCGCGCTCCCGCGCCCAGCTGCCCGGCGGCAATCCGGTCCCGCCGCCCGCCAGCGCCGAGATCTGGATCCGCCGCGGTGTACCGAACGCCAGACCGGCTTCCACGGCCGCACCGGCGTCATTGGTGTGCACGTGCACCGAGTAGCCGCCGACCGCGTCGGAGGCGGAGGCCGCGATGGCTACGGATTCGCCGAGTTGACCGAGCCGATCGCGCAGCGCGTCGGCGCCGGCGGCGTCGCAACCGCCCAGGAAATACATCACCTCGAACTGCGGGCCCCGGGGCTCTGCGGCCACATCGGCGGGTGGCTGCCGCGGCGCCGGCTCGTACACCGTCCGAACCGGCGCGCGTCCGGTGATGGTCGCGCTGAGCGCGTCGAGAAGCACCAGCAGGCCCCGGCCGCCCGCGTCCACCACCCCCGCATCGGCGAGCACGCCCAGCTGCTCAGGAGTTTTCTCCAGCGCGACCACCGCGGCGTCACATGCGGCCATCACCGCCCGTGCCAGGCCCTCTCCGTTGTTCGCGCACTCCTCGACCGCGCGGGCCGCGGCCTGCAGCACCGAGACGATGGTGCCGGCGACCTCTTGCCCGCCCATCGAGCCGACGACCAGGCCCACGCCGCGCCGCAGCGCAGCCCCCAGGATGTCGGCGTCGATGTCGCGCAGCTCACCACCGGCCTTTTTGGCCGCAGTGGCGGTGACATCGGCGATGCCTCGCAGGATTTGCGACAGGATCACGCCGGAGTTGCCGCGCGCGCCGTGCAAAGCGCCGGCCGACAGGGCTGCCGCCACCCGGGCCACGTCGCCGAGGCTGTCGTCTGTGTCGGCCTCCGCCAGTGCCGAGCGCATGGTGAACAGCATGTTGGTGCCGGTGTCGGCATCGGCGATGGGGAACACGTTGAGGCGGTTGATCTCGTCGATGTGGGAGATCAGGTCGCTGACGGCGGTGTGCGCCCAGTCGCGCAGCGCGGATGCGTCCAGAAGACGATCCGCCTGAGCCGCATCGGACACCACCTCGCCCACCTCCTCCGGTGGCGCCAGCCTAACGAGTAACGACGACAGCACTGGTCATACCGTATCGGCGCTGTTCATGGTTTTGGCGCTTCGCCACTGCGCCGGTTATCCTGGCCAGGTCGTCGGGTCACCCGTAGCTCGGTTGTTGGCCCCGGAAAACTCGAGGAGCTTCGCAATGGCCGCCGTGTGCGATATCTGCGGGAAGGGCCCCGGCTTCGGCAAGTCGGTGTCGCACTCCCACCGCCGGACCAGCCGCCGGTGGGATCCGAACATCCAGACGGTGCATGCCGTGACTCGTCCGGGTGGCAACAAGCAGCGGCTCAACGTGTGCACATCGTGCATCAAGGCGGGCAAGGTCACCCGCGGCTAATCCGCCAACAGACGCAAAAGCACCAATTTGCCCCGCGTGTCGGGGGACTTTGCGTCTGCTCGGCCAAGGAGTTACGGCAGCCGCCAGTCGACGGGCTCTGCACCCATCTTCTCGAGCAGTTCGTTGGCGCGACTGAACGGTCGCGAACCGAAGAAGCCGCGCGAGGCCGACAACGGCGAAGGATGCGGTGACTCGATCGCGACGCAGTCGCCCTGGGCCAGCATCGGCTTGAGCGTCGACGCGTCACGACCCCACAAAATCGCCACCATCGGTTGCTGCCGTTCCACCAGGGCGCGGATCGCGCATTCGGTGACCGGCTCCCAGCCCTTGCCCCGGTGTGACGCCGGATTGCCGGGTTGCACGGTGAGCACCCTGTTCAGCAACATCACCCCGCGCTGCGCCCACGGCGTCAGATCGCCGCACGACGGCAGCGGATAGCCGAGATCGTTGGCGTATTCGGCGAAGATGTTCTCCAGGCTGCGTGGCAGCGGGCGAACATGTGGGGCCACCGAAAAGCTCAGCCCCACCGCGTGGCCCGGCGTGGGGTACGGATCTTGCCCCACGATCAGTACCCGTACCTCTTCGAACGGAAAGGTGAAGGCGCGCAACACATTCGGCCCGGCGGGCAGGTAGCGGCGCCCGGCGGCGATTTCAGCGCGCAAGAATTGCCCCATCGCCGCGACCTGCTCGGCCACCGGCTCCAGCGCGCGCGCCCACCCGTCGTCGACCAGTTCGCGCAGCGGGCGCGCAGTCACGCCAGCCCCTTAGCCAATAGCACCACGGTGTCTGCGCCGGCACGGCGATCCTGCGAAATACGTTGGTATTCAGGTGATTCTGCCCAAGCGCGGAAGGCGGCCTCGTCGGGGAACGACATCAGCACCAACTTGTCGCGGTCCCATCGGCCTTCCACGACTTGCGGAGATTCGTCGGCGGCCAGCAGGGTTCCGGCGTATTCGGAGAAGACCTCCATGAACTTCGCCTGGTAGCGGTTGTAGGCGCCGCGGTCGGTGAACCTGAGTTGGGCGATCGCGTACACCGTCACGCCGCTACCCTAACGGCCACCGAATGACTCCCAGCCTGCGTATCCGCGCCACTCCGCCCCGTCGATCAGCACCCGGGCCGGGCCGTCGAGCACCCGGCCGATCACCCGCCAGCCCGCCGGAACCGGACCGGCGAACGCGGCGACCAGCGCGTGGTCTTCTCCCCCGCCGAGCACCCACTCCCACGGGTCAACGCCGACGGCCTCGCCGGCCGTCGTCAGGGCCTGGTGGTCGGCAGCCAACGCTGCGGTAGACAACGCGATGCCGACCCCGGACGCTTGGGCGACGTGGCGCAGATCGGAGACCAGGCCGTCGGACACGTCGATCATTGCTTGCGCACCGGCTTTGGCGGCTACCCGACCTTGCCCGTACGGCGGATGCGGCACCAGATGACGGCGCCGCAACTCGTCGAAACCTTCGATTCCGTTGCGCCACAAAGCATATCCTGCAGCCGAATATCCCAACTCGCCGGTCGCGGCGATCATCGAGCCGGGTCGCGCCCCCGCTCGAAGCACCGGCGCAGCCCCGTCCAGGTCGCCCAGCACCGTCACCGCGAGCACCCACTGCGGACAGTTGACCAGGTCACCGCCGACGATGCCGGCCCGGATCCTTCCGACCTCGTCCCACATGGCATCCGCCAGCTCGCTTACGCGCGCGGCCGGCGTCTCGGGCGGTGCGCCGAACGCGACGACGAACGCGGTTGGCCGCGCGCCCATCGCCTCGATATCGGCCGCGTTTTGGGCGATCGCCTTGCGCCCGACATCCGCCGGCGTGGACCAGTCCAGCCGGAAGTGCCGATCCTGCACGAGCATGTCCGTCGAGACCACGGTGCGGCCGTCGCCCGCCAGCACTAGAGCCGCGTCGTCACCGGGCCCTAATGCGGTCGTCGGCGGTTGTCGACGGCCTGCCAGCAGTCGGTCGATCATCCCGAACTCGCCGAGCTGGCGCAGGGTAGGGCCGGGCTCGCCGCTGCTCACGTCGCTTCCTCCCGGCCTATCGACGCCCGGTGAATACCGGTGCGACCTGCGGTAAGTTGGGTCCGCCGCCTCCGCCGGCGGACACGTGGAGTCTAAGCGGGCGATTCGACCGCGCCGGAGACTATGCGGATGGACGGGCAGTCAAAAAGTGAGCAGGCGACCGGTTTCGACGGGCCGCCCCGGGTATTGCTGATCGCGGCACTGCTGTTGACTGTCGCCGTCATCGCGATCATGTTGGCGATCGCGGCCACCCGCCACCCGCCCCAGCCACCGGTCGCGATCCCCGCGGTGCCCGCGCCCCAGGCCGAGAATCCGGCATGCCGGGCGCTGATGGGCGCGCTGCCACAGCGGCTCGGCGACTACCAGCGTGCGTCTGCCGCGCAGCCAGCTCCAGCCGGCGCCGCCGCCTGGCGCTCCAACGCCAACGCCGAGCCAGTGGTGCTGCGGTGCGGCCTGGACCGGCCGCCCGACTTCGTGGTGGGCTCGCCGATCCAGGTCGTCGACCGAGTGCAGTGGTTCCAGACGGTGGAGGGCCAAGCGGGCGGAGAGGCGGGACGCAGCACCTGGTACACGGTCGACCGGCCGGTGTACGTGGCGCTCACCCTGCCGCCCGGCTCGGGGCCCACCCCGATCCAGGAACTGTCCGAGGTGATCGACCGCACGGTCGCCGCCGTACCCGTCACCCCGGCGCCGCCGCGCAGTTAGCGCAGACCAATACCGCGAGCCAGCGCGGTTTCCACCATGGTCGCGACCAGGGTGGGGTAATCGACACCGCTGGCTGCCCACATCCGCGGGAACATCGAGATGGTGGTGAATCCCGGCATGGTGTTGATTTCGTTGATCAGCGGCCCGTCATCGGTGAGGAAGAAATCGACCCGCGCCAGCCCTTGGCAGTCGATCGCCCGAAATGCCGCGATTGCCAGCTCACGTATCGCGTCGCTGACCTCGTCATCGACTTTGGCGGGCACATCCAGTTCGGCGGCCTCGTACAGATACTTACTGGCGAAGTCGTAGAAGGGATCCTCGCGACCCCGCACCCCTACCACCCGGATCTCCCCCACAACACTGGCCCGGACAGTGCCGTCAGGAAATTCGAGCACGCCGCACTCCAATTCGCGGCCGGCGACGGCGGCCTCGACGAGCACCTTGGGGTCGTGCTGGCGGGCCTCGGCGACGGCCGCAGGCAGCTGCTCCCAGCTCGTCACCCGGCTGACACCGATCGACGACCCGCCGCGCGCGGGTTTGACGAAGACGGGCAGCCCAAGACGTTGCCGGTGCTCGGGGTCAAGGGTTGTCTGCGTCGCTCGCAGCACCGCATAAGGGCCGACCGGAAGTCCTTCGGCCGCCAGCAGCTTCTTGGTGAATTCCTTATCCATGCCGGTCGCACTGGCCAGCACGCCGGCACCGACATAGGGCACGCCGGCCAGTTCCAGCAGACCCTGAATCGTGCCGTCCTCGCCGTACGGGCCGTGCAATACCGGGAACACCACGTCGACGGAAGCCAGCACTTCGCCAGCGCTCATTTCACTACCCGGATTCACCGACAGCAGCTGACCACGTTGCCGCGGATCCTGCGCCAGGGCCAGCGCGGTGCCCGACGCGCCGCTGACCTCAGGCAACTGGCCGCCGGTGATCGCCAGCGTTTCCGAACGCCCGTCAGTCAGTACCCAGGTGCCTTCGCGCGTGATGCCCACCGGGATCACGTCGAAGCGTTGGGGGTCCAAATTGCGCAGGATGCTGCCCGCCGACACGCAGGAGATCGCATGTTCGTTGCTGCGTCCGCCGTAGACGACGGCGACGCGGATACGGCCGCGCGGTGTCACCGATTCGGCGCCTCCGGTCGATGCGGAGGGGTAGCGATCATCCACAACCTAGAGAGGCTACTGCCGTTGCGATTTTCCGCCGGGTGCGGCGGGCCTGAACCGGCGCGATCGCCAGTCATTCCGGCTTGGTGCTGCGGCCCAGCAACAAAACCACTGCTTCGTCGACGGAAAGGCCCTTATGGCAGACGCGGTGCACGGCGTCGGTAAGGGGCATCTCGACGTCGTAGCTGGACGCCAGCGCCAGCACCGATTCGCACGACGTCACGCCTTCGACCACCTGGCCGTCGTGCGCCTGCATGGCCGACTGCATCGTCCCGCCTTGACCCAGGCACTCGCCGAACGAGCGGTTACGCGAATGCCGCGAGGTGCACGTCGCCACCAAATCGCCTACCCCCGCCAGCCCGGCCAGCGTCGCGCCCTTGGCCCCGAGCGCGATCCCGAGCCGCATGATTTCAGCAAGCCCGCGGGTGATGATCGCCGCCGCAGTGTTCTCCCCCAGCCCCACGCCGGCCGCCATCCCAGACGCCAACGCGATGACGTTCTTGCATGCGCCGCCGATCTCGGTACCGATGACGTCGGCGTTGGTGTACGGACGGAAGTAGCCGGTGTTCAGCGCGCGCTGCAAGGCGACCGCGCGCCCAGAGTCGCTGCAGGCCACGACGGTGGCGGCGGGTTGGCGCTCGGCGATCTCATTGGCCAGGTTGGGACCGGAGACCACCGCAACCTGGTCCGGGTCCACCCCCGTGACGGCGACGATGACCTGGCTCATCCGCATCAACGTGTCCAGCTCGATGCCCTTGGCCAGGCTGACCAGGGTCGCGCCGTCGGCAAACAACCCGGCCCATTGCAAGAGATTGGCCCGCATGGTCTGAGCGGGGACACCCAGGAGCACAGTCGACGCGCCACACACCGCTTCGGCGGCGTCGGTGGTGGCTCGGATCGCCGTGGGCAACTGGGCTCCCGGCAGATAGCGGGCGTTGTAGCGCGTGGTGTTGATTTCGTCGGCGACCTCTGCGCGTCGCGCCCACAAGGTGACGTGGCTGCCGGCTTCGGCCAGCACCTTGGCCAGCGCCGTGCCCCATGCACCGGCGCCCATCACCGCTACGGCATCCTCCGCGCCGGCCATAACCACCACCCCCAATGCCCTGCATGCTGCGCCAGGCGACCACCCTAATCCGTGGCCGACGAAACGCCCCGACCGTGCCAGTAACCCAGCCCGCGGCGAGCGCCGAAACACACCGAAATCACCGCTGGCAGGATGAGCGCATGAGCGGCACCCGGGCCGACGGTCACGGCGACGTCGGGCTGATTGTGGCCGTCAAGCGGCTGGCAGTCGCCAAGACCCGTCTCGCGCCGATTTTTTCGAGGCAGACCCGCGAGGCCGTCGTGCTGGCCATGCTGATCGATACTTTGACCGCGGCAGCAGCGGTCGAGTCGGTGCGTTCGATCACCGTCATCACGCCTGACGACGCGGCGGCGGCCGCAGCGGCCGAGCTGGGCGCCGACGTACTAGCCGACCCGACGCCCGTGGACCATCCCGATTCGCTGAACAACGCCATCACCGTTGCGGAGCGAATGGTAGCCGAATCGGTAACGAATCTTGTTGTGCTGCAAGGTGATCTGCCAGCGCTTCAGACCCAGGAGCTGGCTGAGGCGATCGCCGCCGCGCGCAACCATCCCCGAAGCTTCGTCGCCGACCGGCTCGGCACCGGAACAACGGCGCTGTGCGCTTTCGGTGTCGCACTCCAGCCGCAATTCGGGCCGGATTCCTCAGCGCGCCATAGTCGTTCGGGAGCGGTGGAGCTCACGGGTGCATGGCCGGGTTTGCGTTGCGACATCGATACCCCGGACGACTTAGCGGTGGCGCGCCGGCTTGGGGTCGGCCCTGCCACCGCACGCGCCCTGGCCGCCCGCTAGCGCAGTCGACCACCTCGTCTCCGGCTACACAGTGCGGGCGCCGACCCATAACGGCAAGGTGAACACCACACCAACGGTGAACCGATGTCCGCTGGGTTGTGGCAGCGCAGCCCCGTAATGCGCAATGATCGAAAAATGACCGAAATTGAAGCCGAGGCGCGCCCTGAAGAGAGCGTGTGGCATCCGGGTGACTCGGCCCCCGCGGCACCACCCGCTGCGACCACAGCCATCCTCGAGAAAGAACTTCCCGAGGACCGGTATCTGAACCGGGAGTTGAGTTGGCTGGACTTCAACGCGCGGGTGCTCGCACTGGCCGACGACGCCTCGCTGCCGTTGTTGGAACGGGCCAAGTTCCTGGCGATCTTCGCCTCTAATCTCGACGAGTTCTATATGGTGCGTGTCGCCGGGCTCAAACGCCGCGACGAGATGGGCCTGTCGGTGCGCTCGGCGGACGGCCTGACACCGCGCGAGCAACTCCGTCGCATCGGCGAGCAGACCCAGCACATCGCCACCAGACACGCGCGCGTGTTCATGGATTCGGTGCGCCCCGCACTGGCCGAGGAAGGTATCCACATCGTCACGTGGGCCGACCTCGACGACTCTGAGCGCGATCAATTGTCGGCCTACTTTCACGAACAGGTATTCCCAGTCCTGACGCCGCTGGCCGTCGATCCCGCGCACCCGTTCCCGTTCGTCAGCGGGTTAAGCCTGAACCTGGCAGTCACCGTCAAACGCCCGGAGGACGGCGGACATCACTTCGCCCGCGTCAAAGTGCCCAACAATGTCGACCGATTCGTCGAACTGGCCCGGCGCACCGACGCTGACGGCAAGCCGATCGTGCGGTTCCTGCCGATGGAGGAACTGATCGCGGCGTTTCTTCCGGTGCTGTTCCCGGGTTTGGAGATCGTCGAGCATCACGTGTTCCGCATTACCCGCAACGCCGACTTCGAAGTCGAAGAAGACCGCGACGAGGACTTGCTGCAAGCGCTGGAACGGGAATTGGCGCGTCGCCGGTTCGGATCGCCGGTGCGCCTTGAGGTATCGGACGACATGACCGAGAACATGCTCGAGTTGCTGCTGCGCGAGCTCGACGTGCATCCCGGTGACGTCATCGAAGTGCCCGGCCTGCTCGATCTGTCGTCGCTGTGGCAGGTCTACGAGGTGGACCGGCCGGATCTGAAGGATCCACCCTTTGTCCCCGCGACCCCGCCGGCGTTCGCGGAGCGGGAAACGCCGAAAAGCATTTTCGCGACCCTGCGCGAAGGTGATGTGTTGGTGCATCATCCCTACGACTCGTTCTCTACCAGCGTGCAGCGATTCATCGAGCAGGCCGCTGCGGACCCCAACGTGTTGGCGATCAAGCAGACGCTGTACCGCACTTCAGGTGATTCGCCGATTGTCCACGCTCTGATCGAAGCTGCCGAGGCCGGAAAGCAGGTGGTGGCGCTCGTCGAAATCAAGGCTCGGTTCGACGAACAAGCCAATATCCGGTGGGCGCGCACACTGGAGCAGGCGGGCGTGCATGTGGTGTACGGGCTTGTAGGTCTGAAGACACATTGCAAGACGGCGCTGGTGGTACGCCGCGAAGGATCGGCCATTCGGCGCTACTGCCACGTCGGCACGGGCAATTACAACAGCAAGACCGCACGGCTGTACGAGGATGTCGGTCTGCTGACAGCGTCCCCCGATATCGGTGCCGACCTCACCGACTTGTTCAACTCGCTCACTGGCTACTCGCGCAAGGAGTCCTACCGCAACCTGCTCGTGGCGCCATACGGCATTCGCACCGGCATCATCGAGCGTGTCGAGAGGGAAGTCGCGGCGCACCGCGAAACCGGTAACGGGCGGATCCGCCTCAAGCTCAACGCGCTGGTCGACGAACAGGTCATCGATGCGCTCTATCGCGCGTCGCAGGCTGGGGTGCGCGTCGAGGTGGTGGTCCGCGGTATCTGTGCGCTGCGGCCCGGCGCCGAGGGCTACTCGGAAAACATCGTGGCGCGCTCCATTTTGGGCCGTTTCCTGGAGCACTCGCGCATCTTCCATTTCCGCGCTATCGACGAATTCTGGATCGGCAGCGCCGACATGATGCATCGCAATCTCGATCGACGGGTCGAGGTCTTGGCCCAAGTCAAGGACCCGAGGCTGACCGCGGAACTAGATGAGTTGTTTGAATCTGCATTGGATCCGGCCACTCGGTGCTGGGAACTCGGATCGGACGGGCAGTGGATCGCGTCGCCGCAGGACGGGCGGACGGTGCGCGACCACCAGGTATCGCTCATGGAGCGGCACCGCAGTCCCTGACACACCGCATCAGTCACGACCGCTCGGCCGCGTCGACGTGGTCACGTGCGGCCCGAATTGACCTGCAGGAGTTGAGTTGTCGACACAGAGCTCGTCGGACGGAACAGGCCCGTCGGGTAAAGCCGTTTGTGCCGCTGGTGCGGTGCTGTGGCGGCCGGGCCACGACGAGACCGGGGTCGAGGTCGCGCTGATCCACCGTCCCCGCTATGACGACTGGTCACTGCCCAAGGGAAAACTCGATCCCGGTGAGACCGAACCGGTGACCGCGGTGCGGGAAATCTTCGAAGAAACCGGTCACGAAGCACACCTTGGCCGGCGCATCGCGGCGGTGAGCTACCCGATCGAGCAAGGCGTCAAGAAGGTGCGCTACTGGGCAGCCCGCAGCATGGGTGGAGAATTCACACCCAACAGAGAAGTCGACGAACTCGTCTGGCTGCCGGTTTCGGCCGCGATGAAAAAGGCCGCTTACGCACAAGACCGAAAGGTCTTGCGCCGGTTCGTCAAACATCCGGCAGACACCCACACTGTGCTGATCGTCCGGCACGGCACCGCCGGCAGCAAGTCCCGCTTTTCTGGAGACGACACCAAGCGACCGCTAGACAAGAAGGGTCGTGCGCAGGCTGAGGCGCTTGTCGGACAAATACTGGCGTTCGGCGCCACCGATGTGTACGCCGCGGATCGATTGCGATGCCATCAGACGGTCGAACCGCTCGCCGAAGAATTGGGTGTGGTGATTTGCAACGAACCACTGCTGACCGAAGAGGCCTACGCCGATAACCCCAAACAGGCCCGGCGCCGGGTTCTGGAAATCGCCGCGCTCGGACGCACACCGGTGATCTGCACGCAGGGCAAGGTAATTCCGGACCTCATCGCGTGGTGGTGCGCTCGCGATGGGGTGCGGCCGGACAAGTCCCGCAACCGCAAAGGCAGCACATGGGTGCTCTCGCTCTCCGAGGGTCACCTGATTGCTGCCGACCACATTGGCAGCGCACTGGCGGTAAATGCGCTGAAGTGACAGGCAAACACCCTTCGGAGGGTCTGCCTCCGAAGGGTGCTGCGTCTGTGAGTTGTTGCCTGCTTAGCGGCGGCCCCGTCTCGCAGTGGATTTCTTGGCCGGCGCCTTCTTGGCGGTCGACTTCTTCGCGGGCGCCTTGCTCGCTGCCTTGCGGGTCGTAGCCTTCGAGGTCGTCCTCTTCGACGTCGCCTTCCTAGCAGTCGACTTGGTTGCCTTCTTGGCCGGCGTCCGCTTGGTTGCCGCCTTCTTAGCCGGCGCCTTCTTGGCCGTCGACTTCTTGGCCGGTGCCTTGGTCGCGCTCTTCCGAGCCGCCTTGGTGGCCTTCTTGGCCGGCGACTTCTTCGCTGCCTTCTTGGCGCCGCCAGCGCCAACACCACGTTTCACTGCCGGTCCTTCCGATGGGAGGCGCTGAGCGCCAGAGACAACCGCTTTGAATTGGGCGCCCGGGCGGAACGCGGGCACCGATGTTGGCTTCACCCTGACCGTCTCGCCGGTGCGCGGATTGCGAGCTACGCGCGCTGCGCGGCGCCGCTGCTCGAATACGCCGAAGCCGGTAATAGTGACGCTTTCGCCCTTGTGCACTGCGCGCACAATGGTGTCGACGACGTTCTCGACGGCGGCAGTTGCCGATCGACGATCTGAGCCCATTTTCTCTGTGAGTACGTCGATGAGCTCCGCTTTGTTCATGCAAACCCTCCGAAGTCAGTGGCCCTCTTTGGACCGACTAAAAGACACGGTAAACCCTCACATGGTTGATTTCCAAGAGCCACGCGCAATTTCAGGCGGCTCTAGCGAACTTTTTAGGAATCCGCTTGCCCCCCTTGGCCGGTGGCGAGGGCTCAAAATAGGCTGCCGATAGGCCCCACGCAGCGGCAAAATTCCGCTCGAATCGACCCCTCAGGAGTGAGGAACTGTGCGCGGCTTCCAGTCGGGACGAGCAGCTTCGAAAGACTCGATCTCGTCGAGTTTTCGCAGCGTAAGGGCTATATCGTCAAGCCCGTCCAGCAGTCGCCAGGCGGTGTAGTCGTCAATCTTGAACGGCAACACCACCGTTCCGGCGGTGATATTTCGATCTTGAAGATTGACAGTGATTTCCAGCCCCGGGCTACCCTCGATGAGCTTCCAGAGAAGTTCGACACCATCTTGGGCAACTTCGGCCGCCAACAGCCCCGCCTTACCCGCGTTGCCCCGGAAAATGTCGCCGAACCGCGACGAGATCACCACCCGGAATCCGTAGTCCATCAGCGCCCACACAGCGTGCTCACGCGATGATCCGGTACCGAAATCGGGTCCGGCGACCAGTACTGAACCTCTGTCGAATGGGCTGAGATTGAGAACGAAAGACGGGTCCGCGCGCCAGGCCGCGAACAATCCGTCGGCGAAACCCGTTCGGGTGACCCGCTTCAAATAGACCGCCGGAATGATCTGATCGGTGTCGACATTTGACCGCCGCAGCGGTACGCCGATTCCGGTGTGGGTGCGAAATGCGTCCATGCTCGTCTCCTGTTTTTCGATGCTCAGTCCAAATCGGCCGGTGCGGACAGCTTGCCGCGCACGGCGGTAGCGGCCGCGACTGCCGGCGACACCAAATGTGTGCGGCCGCCCTTGCCCTGCCGCCCTTCGAAGTTGCGGTTGGAGGTAGCCGCACAGCGCTCCCCCGGCGCCAGCTGATCGGGGTTCATTCCGAGACACATTGAGCAACCGGCCTGGCGCCACTCGGCGCCCGCAGCGGTGAAGATTTCGCCGAGCCCTTCGGCTTCCGCTTGGGCGCGCACCCGCATCGAACCCGGGACGACCAGCATTCGCACCCCCGGTGCCACCTTGCGGCCTCGCAATATGTCGGCCACTGCGCGCAGGTCCTCGATTCGGCCATTGGTACACGAGCCGACGAACACCGCATCAACCGAAATGTCGCGCATTGGCGTGCCCGGCCGAAGGTCCATGTACGCCAACGCCTTCTCGGCGGCTTGGCGCTCGCTGTCATCGGTCATCAGCTCGGGGTCCGGAACGGCCGCGGCCAACGGCACCCCTTGCCCGGGGTTGGTTCCCCAAGTGACAAACGGACTCAACGAAGCCGCGTCCAGATAGACCTCGGTGTCGAACTCGGCGCCGAGGTCGGTGCGCAGCTGATTCCAATACGCCACTGCGGCATCCCACTGTGTGCCCGCCGGAGCGTGCGGCCGGCCGCGCAAGAATTCGTAGGTGACCTCGTCCGGCGCCACCATGCCCGCACGCGCGCCGGCTTCGATACTCATATTGCAGATCGTCATCCGGCCTTCCATGGACAGTGATTCGATGGCACTGCCCCGGTATTCGATGACATGTCCCTGTCCGCCGCCGGTGCCGATTTTGGCGATCAACGCCAAAATGACGTCCTTGGCGGTAACTCCGGCAGGCAGCTCACCATCGACGTTGACCGCCATCGTCTTGAACGGCCGCAGCGGCAGCGTTTGAGTCGCCAGTACGTGTTCGACCTCGGAGGTGCCGATCCCCATCGCCAGCGCACCGAAAGCGCCGTGGGTCGACGTGTGGCTGTCACCGCAGACGATCGTCATTCCCGGCTGGGTGAGGCCCAGCTGTGGTCCCACCACATGGACGATGCCCTGCTCGATATCGCCCATCGGGTGTAAGCGAATACCGAATTCGGCGCAGTTGCGCCGCAGCGTTTCCACCTGGGTGCGCGAGACGGGGTCGGCGATCGGCTTGTCGATGTCGACAGTCGGCACGTTGTGATCCTCGGTGGCAAGCGTCAAGTCGGGCCGGCGCACCCGACGACCGGCCAGCCGCAGTCCGTCGAAGGCCTGCGGGCTGGTGACCTCGTGCACGAGATGCAGGTCGATGTAAATGAGGTCTGGGCCGTCGCCACCACCGGACGCCACAACATGGTCGTCCCATACCTTCTGCGCCAACGTGCGCGGCACTGACATGTTCGCCTCGATTCTCTGCGTCCGCGTGTTCTCAGTATGTGAGACGCTAGTATCTGTATATGAGACATGATAGCGGCATCGGAGTGCTGGACAAAGCCGTGGGTGTATTGCACGCGATCGCGGAATCTCCATGCGGTTTGGCCGAACTGTGCGACCGCACTGGGCTGCCCAGGGCCACCGCACACCGATTGGCGGCCGGCCTCGAAGTGCATCGTCTGCTGGCTCGCAATGGTGAAGGCCGCTGGCGGCTCGGTCCCGCGGTCACTGAATTGGCGGCCAAAGTCAACGACCCGCTGCTGGCCGCCAGCCCCGAGGTGCTGGCGCAGCTGCGCGAGATTACCGGCGAAAGCGTGCAGCTGTACCGCCGCGACGGCATGTGGCGAATTTGTATCGCGGCGCTGGAACCACCTGCCGGCCTTCGGGACACGGTTCCCGTCGGCGCGCGGTTGCCGATGACGGCGGGGTCGGGCGCCAGGGTGCTGCTGGCGTACAGCGACGCGGCAACCCAGCAAGCCATATTGCCGACCGCAAAGTTCAACGAACGCGCACTAGCGGATGTGCGCAGGCGCGGCTGGGCGCAAAGCGTTGCCGAACGTGAGCCGGGTGTGGCCAGTGTCTCGGCACCGGTGCGGGATGCCGGCGGTGCGGTGATCGCGGCTATTTCGGTGTCCGGACCGATCGATCGGATGGGTCGCCAGCCCGGCGCCCGTTGGGCCGCCGAGTTATTGGCTGCAGCCGATGCCATTACTGCGCGGCTTTGACGCTCGCCTTCTCAGCGGCGTCGACTGTGCATGCACGTCGTCGACTGTGCTTCTACGGCTAGATCCCGGCCGAATTTTCGCCCCCAGCGCACGCTCGATGCCGTCGTCGCAGAGTCGAGTTCGCCGGTGTGGCCGCGGCCCGGAAATGACCAACTGACAGACTGACGCCATGGGAACCAATCAGCGCGCGCAGATTGTCATGTCGGAGGCCGAGATCGCCGAGTTTGTCGCCCGCAGCCGCACGGGCACGCTGGCCACCATCGGACCCGACGGCCAGCCGCACCTGACCGCAATGTGGTACGGCGTGGTCGACGGTGAAATCTGGCTGGAGACCAAAGCCAAGTCGCAGAAGGCGGTCAACCTCCGGCGCGACCCGCGGGTGAGCTTCCTTATCGAGGACGGCGACACCTACGACACACTGCGCGGGGTGTCCTTCGAGGGCGTCGCCGAGGTAGTTGAGGATCCCGATGCCGTCTTTCGCGTCGGTGTCAGCGTCTGGGAGCGTTATACCGGCCCTTACAGCGACGAGTTGAAACCAGCGGTCGACCAGATGATGCACAAGCGGATCGCTGTGCGGATCGTCATACGCCGGACCCGCTCTTGGGATCATCGCAAGCTCGGACTGCCCCACATGCCGGTCGGCGGCTCGACCGCACCGAGTGTCGTCGCCGGGTAGACGGCGCCGCCGGGAGGCCCGGCGAACACCAGTGGATGAGTAGCCCCGATGGGATTCGAACCCACGCTACCGCCGTGAGAGGGCGGCGTCCTAGGCCGCTAGACGACGGGGCCAGAACCGATCCGAGCTGTCAGCATAACCCAACTCGGCATGCCCGCCTAACCGCTTGTGGTGGGCATATCTTGCTGGGGTACCAGGACTCGAACCTAGAACGGCTGAACCAGAATCAGCTGTGTTGCCAATTACACCATACCCCATTGGCTGCCTAAAAGCGCTGGTCAGAACCCGTTTTCGGATTCGGCTAGCGTCGTACGGCCAACCGCTCGCCGGCCGGTGCGGCCGACGTGCAGACTACCAAAGCTTAGCCGCCTGAGCCGCACCGGTCGCGGGCTGCGCGCAGACGCTGCAAGCTGCGCTCGCGCCCCAGCAGTTCCAAGGACTCGAACAACGGCGGGCTGACCGATGTTCCGGTGACGGCCACCCGGACGGGGCCGAACGCTTTTCGTGGTTTAAGCGCCAAGTTCTCCACCAGCGCCGCCTTGAGGGCGGGCTCGATATGCGCGGTGGTCCAGTCCGTCACGCCATCGAGTGCCGCCACCGCGGCGTCGAGCACCGCCCCGGCATCCGGGCCTAACTCCTTGGCGGCGGCCTTGGGGTCGAGGGTGTACTCGTCGTCGTTGAAAAACCTCAACAGCTCCCATGCATCACCCAGCACGACGATCCGGGTCTGCACGAGTTGAGCCGCGGCCGCGAATCCCGCATCGCCCAGGCCGGTCTCATACCCGTGCACAGCGAAGTAGTCGCGCAGTCGCGCGGTGAAATCGTCGGCGTCGAGCAGTCGGATGTGCTCGGCGTTGATTGCGTCGGCTTTCTTTTGGTCGAACCGGGCTGGGTTGGGGTTGACGTCCACGACGTCGAAAACCGCGACCATCTCCTCGAGGCTGAACACGTCACGGTCGCCCGAAATCGCCCAGCCCAACAACGCGAGGTAATTCAGCAGCCCCTCGGGAATAAAGCCCCGGTCACGGTGCGCGAACAGATTCGACTGCGGGTCGCGCTTCGAGAGCTTCCTGGTTCCCTCGCCGAGAACCGTTGGCAAATGGGCGAACTCGGGGATCCGCTCGGCTACCCCGATCCGGATCAGTGCCTGATACAGCGCGATCTGGCGCGGGGTGGACGGCAGTAGGTCCTCCCCGCGCAGCACATGGCTGATCTTCATCAAGGCGTCGTCGACCGGGTTGACCAACGTGTACAACGGATCACCGGTGGCGCGGGTCAACGCGAAATCGGGCACCGTGCCGGCCGCGAACGTGGTGGGTCCACGCACCAGGTCCTGCCAACTGAGATCTTTGTCTGGCATGCGCAGGCGAATGACCGGTTTGCGCCCCTCCGCTAGATACGCCGACCGTTGCGCATCGGTGAGATCGCGGTCGAAGTTGTCGTAGCCCAGTTTTGGGTTGCGGCCGGCTGCGATGTGGCGGGCCTCGACTTCTTCGGGCGTCGAGAAAGCTTCGTAGGCCTCCCCGGCCGCGACCAGCCGGTCGATGACGTCGCGGTAGAGGTCTTTACGCTGCGATTGCCGGTACGGCCCATAGGGCCCGCCAATCTCGGGGCCCTCGTCCCAGTTCAGGCCGAGCCAGCGCAGCGCGTCGAGCAGTGCAAGGTAGCTTTCCTCGCTGTCGCGTCCGGGATCGGTGTCCTCGATACGGAAGACGAACGTGCCGCCGGTGTGCCGGGCGTAGGCCCAGTTGAACAGCGCAGTGCGAATCAGACCGACGTGCGGAATTCCGGTGGGCGACGGGCAGAATCGGACCCGCACACCGCTGTTCATGAGTCTCCTTTTCGCACAACGGGATTGGCGAGCGTGCCGATACCTTCGATGGTGATGCTGACGGTATCGCCGTGTTCGATGGGACCGACGCCTTCGGGTGTTCCGGTCAGGATGAGATCGCCGGGCAACAACGTCATCACCGCCGACACCCACTCCACGATCACGGCGACGTCGTGGATCATCATGGAGGTGCGGCTGCGCTGTTTGACTTCGCCGTTGACCTCGGTGCGCAACTCGAGGTCGCCCGGATCGATATCGGTGACGATCCACGGCCCCACCGGGCAGAAGGTGTCGTGACCCTTGGCCCGCGTCCACTGCCCGTCGGCCTGCTGCTGATCGCGGGCGGTGACGTCGTTGCCGATGGTGTAGCCCAGGATGCTCTCGGCGGCGCGGGCAGCGGGCACGTCCTTGCACGGGCGGCTGATCACCGCCGCTAGCTCACCCTCGAAGTGCACGGGCGATGCGTTGGCAGGCAAGCGGATTGGCACATTCGGTCCGATGATGGCGGTGTTGGGCTTCATGAAGATCACCGGGTCGGCCGGAGCGGTGCCGCCCATCTCGGCGACGTGGGCCGCATAGTTTTTGCCGACACAGATGACCTTGCTGGCCAGCATGGGAGCCAGCAGTCGCACGTCGGCCACTGGCCACGAGCGTCCGGTGAAGGTCGGTGTGCCGAAAGGGTGTTCGGCGATTTCGCGAGCGGTCATCCCAGCGGAGTCGCCGATCTCACCCTCGATGCTGACGAAAGCGACGCCGTCGGGGCTGGCGATTCGACCAAGGCGCATTCGTGAGAGCCTAACTGCCTGCCACGTCCCTACCGCGCGGTGACTATCGCGACGAGGAAGTCCTCCAAGTGTTCGCGGCTGACGTCGAGCTCGCCGCGTAGCCACAGCGTCACCAGCTCGAAGCCGCCGGCGACCAGGATGAGCGCGGCCAAGTCGATGTCGGGATCCAGTGCGTCCTGCCCGGCCAGCAGCACCCGCCCTTGGTCGGCCATCACCTGCGCCAGCATTTTGATCAAGTCACGCCGTCGGGCGCGCAATGCCTCGGTGGCCTGCGATTCGAGAAGCAGCCGGCCGCGGCGGGGATCGTCTTCGAGAAAATCCAGACCGGTGCCTATCGCTGCGCGCGCCCGAACCACGGGGTCGGGTTGGCTGGCCTCGATCGCGGGCAGCAGCGCGTCGAATGCCCGGGTGATCTGGTCGTCGAGCAGCGCCAGCAGCAGCTCGTCGACGCTGCGGAAGCTTTCGTAGAAGTAGCGGTCGTTGAGCCGCGCCTGCGCACATACCCCCCGCACGGTCAGGTTCCCGACGCCCCCGTCGGCGATCAGATCCAACGCGGCATCGATCAACAGCGCCTGTCGTCTGGAGCGCCGCTCGCTATGGGTGGCGCCGCCATAGGTGCGCGCCGAACCCGCCACGGACACGATTGTCGCATCCTTGACCTCCCCCAGCTATCTGGTGAAGACTGTCACCAGATAGACCGCGGTGCTGCGGGAAGGACGCAGATGAGGGCTGACGAGCAGAAACTGCCTGACCCGCCGTTCCTGTCCGGTTTCCCGCTCAACGTGTTCACCCGGCTGCTGGCACCGGGTGACATCAGGGCCACCGCCGCTCAACGACAGTCGTTCCGTCGCTTCGCCACGATCGGCGACCCGCTGGCCGACGACCTGGTCGCCATGATGCAACGGCTGCCGGTCGGCGAAGGCCGGCGCATGTTCGAAGTCGCCGTCGAGCAGGGCATCGAGGCCGTCGAACGGCCGCCCGACGAGCTGGTGGCCTTCTTTGGTCAGGTCGACGACGAACCATACTGGCTCGATCGGTCCAAGCTCGATTTGGCGGTGCGGGTAACGATGCGCACCGGGCTGTGGAGCATCGCGCTGGCACTGCCCGGGTTGGCCCTCACCGGCGGCTACCTGTCGGCGAAGGCCGACAAACCACTGGTCGGCACCGGCGATCTGCGGCGAATGGCCCCCCGACGGCTCAATGAGACCGCGACCTGGTACATCGACGTCACCTCGCCCGGCGGCCTGAGCCGCTTTGCTCCAGGATTCACCGGCACCCTGCGGGTTCGCCTCATGCATGCTCTGGTGCGCGCCGCGATGTGCCGACGCGACGACTGGAGCTTCGAAAAGTGGGATCACCCGATCAACCAGGTGCAGTTGGCCGGCACTCTGATGCTGTTCTCGCTGGCCAACCTGGCGGGATGTCAAGCGATGGGTCTGCGGTTCTCACGACCCGAACGCGACGCGATCTTTCATCTGTGGCGCTACGTCGGGCTGCTGATGGGCGTGCATCCCGAGCTGCTGCCCGCTACCCAGGAGGACACCTGGCGACTGTTCTGGCTGGAAGCCGACACCGAGTTCCAGCCCGACGAGGACTCCTACCGGCTGGCCCAGGCGCTGCATTCCGGGCAGCCGGGCGAAGACCCACTCACCGCGCTGGCTCGCGGCTATCTGTCGTCCTACAGCCGCCTGATCCTGGGACGGTCCAACGCCGACCAGCTCGGCTTGCCCGACAACAAGCCGCTGCAGGCCGCGGTGGTGGCGACCTCGGCGCTCAACCGGGTGCTGGAATTCCGTCGGCTGCTGCCGGGCGCGACGCGGCTCAGCGAGGAGCTCGGCCAATGGTCGCGGCGTCGTTTCGTCACTCGCGGCTTCACCGCGACGGGCGGTGACCGCAGCTATCGCCGCCACGACGCGCTGGCTGCTGCAGGCTGACGCCTAAAGCCCTGAGTTTCGCAAACGCTGCATCTGAAACGCATGTGAAACCATGGGTTAATGCCGACGGAATCGGTCAGCACCGGAGCCCGCTGGTCGATGTTGGTCATCGCGTCGATAGCGACGTTGTCGTCGTTCCTCTTTATCAACGGCATCGCGTTCATGATTCCGGAGCTTGAGACCGACCGGGACATCACGCTGACCGAAGCCAGCCTGTTGTCGTCGATGCCGAGCTGGGGCATGGTGGTGACGCTCATTGCCTGGGGCTACGTGGTGGATCGCGCGGGCGAGCGCATTGTGCTCAGGTTAGGTTCGGGGCTTACGGCGCTCGCCGCCTTCGCCGCCGCGTCGACCCATTCACTGGTGCTGATCGGTGCCTTTCTGTTCCTCGGCGGCATGGCCGCGGCCGGCGCCAACTCGGCCACCGGCCGGCTGGTCACCGGCTGGTTCCCGCCCGAGCGGCGCGGCGTGGCGATGGGTGTCCGGCAGACCGCCCAGCCCTTGGGAATTGCGTTGGGGGCCGCGGTGATTCCCGAGCTGGCTGAACACGGCTTCGCGGCGGCGATGACGTTTGCGGCGGTGATTTGCATGTTGTCGGGAATCGCGTGCGCGCTCGGTGTCCTCGACCCGCCGCGAAAGCCGCGCGCGACGGCCACCACTGAGGAGCTGGCCAGCCCGTATCGCGGATCGAACGTGCTGTGGCGAATCCATGCGGTCTCGGCGCTGCTGATGATGCCGCAGACGGTGACCGTGACGTTCATGTTGGTGTGGTTGCTCAATGAGTGCCACTGGTCGATCGGGGCAGCGGGTGCGCTGGTCACCGTGTCGCAGCTACTCGGCGCAGCGGGCCGCATCCTGGCGGGGCGATGGTCTGATCTGGTCGGGTCGCGGATGCGGCCGGTTCGTACGATCGCCGCCGCCGCTGCCCTGACGTTGATCGTGCTGGGCGTCACCGATCACCTGAACTCCGAAATTGCCGAGGCCTGCATGGTGATCGCGTCGGTGATCGCGGTGCTCGACAACGGTTTGGAGTCCACGGCGATCACCGAGTTCGCCGGGCCGTTCTGGAGCGGGCGGGCGCTGGGCACGCAGAACACCACTCAGCGGCTTGCCGCGGCGGCGGGTCAGCCGCTCTTCGGTGCACTGATCGCTTCGGCCGGCTATCCGCTCGCGTGGGTGGTCTGTGGGCTGTTCCCGTTGGTTGCGGTGCCGCTGGTGCCTGTGGGCGTGTTGCCACCGGGCCTGGAGACTAGAGCGCGGCGGCAATCCGTTCGCCGACTTCGACGGTGGAGAGCACTGCGTTCCCTCGAGTTGAGAGATGGGCAGCGACAGCCCGGTCCACGCGTGCCGCGGCGGCGTCTTCGCCGAGATGGGCGAGCAGCAGCGCCACCGACATGACCGCCGCGGTCGGGTCGGCAATGCCCTGCCCGGCAATATCGGGCGCGCTGCCGTGCACCGGCTCGAACATCGACGGGTTGGTGCCGGTCGCGTCGATATTGCCGCTGGCGGCCAACCCGATACCACCGCACACCGCCGCCGCCAAGTCGGTGATGATGTCGCCGAACAGGTTGTCGGTGACGATGACGTCGAATCGGCCCGGGTCGGCGACCAGATGAATCGTTGCCGCGTCGACGTGCTGGTAGGCCACCTCCACGTCAGGAAATTTCTCGCCGACCTCCTGCACGGTTCGTGACCACAGCGCGCCGGCGAATGTCAGCACGTTGGTCTTGTGCACCAACGTCAGGTGGTTGCGTCGCTGTTGGGCGCGTTCGAACGCGTTGTGTACAACCCGGCGAACCCCGAAGGCCGTGTTGACGCTGACCTCGGTGGCCACTTCGTGGGGGGTACCGACGCGGATCGCGCCACCGGTTCCCGTGTAAGGGCCCTCGGTGCCCTCGCGCACCACCACGAAGTCGATCTCGGGATTGCCGCTCAGCGGGCTGCTCACTCCCGGGTACAGCCGGGCCGGTCGCAGGTTGATGTGGTGGTCGAGCTTGAAGCGAAGCCGCAGCAGCAGACCCCGTTCCAGCACACCGCTGGGAACCGACGGATCGCCGATCGCGCCGAGCAAGATCGCGTCATGCGCCCGCAATTCCTTGAGCACCGAGTCGGGCAGCACTTCCCCGGTGGCGTGAAAGCGCTTGGCGCCCAAGTCGTAGCTGGTCTTCTCCACGTCGGGTAGGACCGCGTCGAGAACCTTGACGGCTTCGGTCACCACCTCGGGACCGATCCCGTCGCCGGGAATGACCGCCAACTTCACGGCGCCGCTCCTCCTCATCGCATCGCTTAAGCACCGTCGCCGGCGCGTCTCAAGACAGGTCAACCACTTCCAGTTTGTTGGCGTCGACGGCCGCGGCGATGGCCGACTGGACGTCGTCGGGCACCTCGCGGTCCAGCCGCAACAGGATCGTCGCGCCGGGCCCTTCCGCGTCCTCCGACAGTTGTGCGGCGTGGATGTTGACCCCCGCCGCACCCAGCAGCGTGCCGATCTTGCCGAGCGCGCCCGGCCGGTCGATGTAGTTGATGATCAGGTTGATGCCCTCGGCGCGCAGGTCGAAGTTGCGGCCGTTGATCTGCACGATCTTTTCGACCAGTTGCGGCCCCGACAGGGTGCCCGCGACATTGACGACCGAACCGCCGGCGCCGACTGCTCGGACGTCGACGACGCTGCGATGGTTGGGACTTTCGGTCGCCGTGCTGATGTCGGCGGCAACGCCGCGCTCTTCGGCGATCGCCGGGGCGTTGACGAACGTCACCGGCTCCTCGATGACCGCGGAGAACAAGCCACGCAGCGCGGACAGCCGCAGTACCTCGACGTCTTCGCTGGCCAGCTCACCGCGGGCCTGCACCGACAACGACACCGGCAGCTCGTCGGCGAGCGCGCCAGCCAGCACACCAAGTTTGCGCACCAGGTCCAGCCACGGCGCCACCTCCTCGCTGACCGCACCGGCGCCGACGTTGACGGCATCGGGAACGAATTCGCCTGCTAGCGCGAGCTTTACGCTTTCGGCGACATCCGTGCCGGCGCGGTCCTGCGCCTCTGCGGTGGACGCACCCAGATGGGGCGTGACCACCACCTGCGCCAGCTCGAACAGCGGGCTGTCGGTGCACGGCTCCTTGGCGAACACGTCGATTCCTGCCGCCCGCACATGCCCGCTGCCCACGGCGTCGGCCAATGCCTCCTCGTCGACCAGACCGCCGCGTGCCGCGTTGACGATGATCACGCCGGGCTTGGTCTTGGCCAGTGCTTCCTTGTCGATCAGGCCCGCAGTCTCGGGCGTCTTGGGCAAATGCACGGAGATGAAATCGGACTGAGCCAGCAGCTCGTCGAGGCTCGTCAGCTCGATGCCGAGCTGGGCGGCGCGGGCCGGCGACACGTACGGGTCGTAGGCCACCAGCTGGGTGCCGAAGGCGGCCAGCCGCTGGGCGACCAACTGCCCGATGCGGCCGAGCCCGACAATCCCGACCGTCTTGCCGACGATCTCCGTTCCGGAGAACGACGAGCGCTTCCACTCGTGGCCCCGCAGCGATGCGTCGGCCGCCGGGATTTGGCGGGCCGCGGCAAGCAGTAGCGCCAGTGCATGCTCGGCGGCGCTGTGGATGTTCGACGTCGGCGCGTTGACGACCAGGACGCCGCGTGCGGTGGCGGCCTCGACGTCGACGTTGTCCAGCCCCACCCCGGCGCGCGCGACGATCTTCAGCTTGGGCGCTGCGGCCAGCACTTCGGCGTCAACGGTGGTGGCCGATCGCACCAGCAGCGCGTCGGCCTCGGGCACAGCGGCCATCAGTTTCTCCCGATCGGGACCGTCGACCCAGCGGACTTCGACCTGATCGCCCAACGCGGCCACGGTGGATTCGGCGAGTTTGTCGGCGATCAATACAACGGGAAGGCTCACCCGGCCAGCCTAATAGGGTCCAGAGAAGCCCCGAACCGCGACATCGACGTTGTGCAGACGACACGCCGGGATGCGCACGAAAAGCGTCGATCTCAGGGGAAGCCAGTGGCCCAATGACTCAAGCCGTTTCGGTGATCGGCCGGTCCACCCAGCTCATCAACCCGCGCAGCTTCTTGCCGGTGACTTCGATGGGGTGCTCGGCGTTTTGCTTGCGCAGTTCGGCCAACTGCTTGCCGCCGTTCTCGACGTCGGCGACCAGCTTTTTCACGAAGCTGCCGTCCTGGATTTCCCGCAGGATGTCGCGCATGCGTTCCTTGGTCCCGGCGTCGATCACTCGTGGACCCGACAGGTAGCCGCCGAACTCAGCGGTGTCGGAGACCGAGTAGTACATGCGGCCGATGCCGCCCTCGTACATCAAATCGACGATCAGCTTCAGCTCGTGCAGCACCTCGAAGTAGGCCAACTCCGGCGGATAGCCGGCTTCGACCATCACGTCAAAGCCTGCCTTGACCAATTCCTCTGTGCCACCGCACAACACGGTCTGCTCACCGAACAGGTCGGTCTCGGTCTCGTCTTTGAACGTGGTCTTGATGACACCGGCCCTCGTCCCGCCGATGCCCTTGGCGTACGACAGCGCCAGCGCCAGTCCGTCGCCGCCCGGATCTTGCGCCACGGCAACCAGACACGGCACCCCCTTGCCGTCGACGAACTGCCGGCGCACCAGATGGCCGGGACCCTTCGGCGCCACCATCGCGACCGTGATATCCGGCGCCGGCTTGATCAGCCCGAAATGGATGTTGAGCCCGTGACCGAAGAACAGCGCGTCGCCGGGCTGCAGGTTGGGTTCGATGTCCTCGGCGAAGATTTGTGGCTGTGCAGTGTCAGGCGCCAGCAGCATGATCACGTCGGCCCACTTGGCGACTCCGGCCGGGGTGTCGACCTGCAGCCCTTGCTCGGTGACCTTGGCCCTCGACTTCGAGCCTTCCTTCAAGCCGACGCGGACCTCGACGCCCGAGTCGCGCAGGCTCAGCGAGTGCGCATGCCCTTGGCTCCCATAGCCGATGACACCGACCTTGCGGCCGGCGATGATCGACAGGTCGGCGTCGTCGTCGTAGAACATCTCCACCGCCACGTGTTTCTCCTTAACTGTTATTTGGGTCCGCCTATACCGCGTGGACCGCGGGACAACGACACCAAACCGGACTGGACGATCTCGCGAATACCGAACGGCTCTAGCACGCGCAGCAGCGCTTCCAGTTTGCCCCGGGTACCGGTGGCCTCGATGGTCAGCGACTCCGGCGAGACGTCGATTATTTTGGCGCGGAACAGGTTTGCCGCTTCGCTGACCTGGCTGCGGGTACCGGCATCGGCTCGCACCTTGATCAACGCCAGCTCTCGGGCCACCGAGTTGTCGTCGTCTTGCTCGACGATCTTGATGACGTTGATCAACTTGTTGAGTTGCTTGGTGATCTGCTCGAGCGGAGTGTCCTCGGCGGAGACCACGATCGTCATCCGCGACATGTTCTTCTGCTCGGTGGCGCCGACCGCCAGCGACTCGATGTTGAAGCCGCGCCGGGAGAACAGCGCCGCAACCCGTGCGAGCACACCGGGTTTGTCTTCGACGAGCACCGAGAGCGTATGCGTCTTAGGGCTCATCAGGCGTGCCCTTCGTCGGGGTCGTCGAAGAGCGGGCGGATGCCGCGCGCAGCCTGGATCTCGTCGTTGCTGGTGCCGGCCGCAACCATCGGCCACACTTGTGCGTCGGCGCCGACAACGAAGTCGATGACCACCGGCCGGTCGTTGATGGCGCGGGCCTGGTTGATGACGTCGACGACGTCTTCTTCACGCTCGCAACGCAATCCGACGCATCCCAGTGCCTCGGCCAGCTTGACGAAGTCCGGGATGCGGTGTGAGTGGGTGGCCAGGTCGGTCTGCGAGTAGCGCTCGGCGTAGAACAGCGACTGCCATTGCCGCACCATGCCCAGGCTGCCGTTGTTGATCAGTGCGACCTTGATCGGCGCTCCCTCGACCGCGCAGGTGGCCAGCTCCTGATTGGTCATCTGGAAGCAGCCGTCGCCGTCGACCGCCCACACCTCGGCGTCCGGGCGAGCGATCTTGGCACCCATCGCCGCCGGGATAGCGAAGCCCATGGTGCCCAGACCTCCGGAGTTGAGCCAGGTGCGCGGCTTCTCGAACGAGATGAACTGCGCGGCCCACATCTGGTGCTGGCCCACCCCCGCGACGTAGACGGCGTCTGGCCCGGCGATCTTGCCCAGCGTTTCGATCACGTACTCCGGGCCCAGGCTGCCGTCGCTCTGCGGCCCGTAGCTCAGGGGGTAGGTCTCCTGCACGCCGCGCAGATACTGCCACCAGTCGTCGAGGTCGAGGGCGCCGGCGATGTCCTGCTGGCGCAGTGCGGCGATCAAGTCGGTGATGACCGCCTTGACGTCGCCGACGATCGGCACGTCCGCGTGTCGGTTCTTGCCGATCTCGGCCGGGTCGATGTCGGCGTGGATGACCTTGGCCTCGGGGGCGAACGAGTCGAGCTTTCCGGTCACCCGGTCGTCGAAGCGGGTGCCCAACGCGATCAGCAGGTCGCTGCGCTGCAGCGCAGCCACCGCCGTGACGGTGCCGTGCATGCCCGGCATACCGAGGTGCTGGCGGTGGCTATCCGGGAAGGCGCCGCGCGCCATCAGCGTGGTGACCACCGGGATGCCGGTCAGCTCGGCCAGCTCGCGCAACTGTTCGCAGGCCTCGCCGCGGATGACCCCGCCGCCGATGTACAGCACGGGCTTGCGGGCCGTCGCGATCAGCTTGGCGGCTTCCCGGACCTGCCGATTGTGCGGTCGGGTGTTCGGCTTGTAGCCCGGGAGATCCAGCCGCGGCGGCCAGCTGAACGTGCACTGGCCCTGCAGTACGTCCTTGGGGATATCGACAAGCACCGCGCCGGGACGCCCAGTGGACGCGATGTGGAAGGCCTCAGCCAGCGCCTGCGGGATGTCGTCGCCGCTGCGGACCAGAAAGTTGTGCTTGGTAATCGGCATCGTGATCCCGGAGATGTCGGCCTCCTGGAACGCGTCGGTGCCGATCAGCGAACGTCCCACCTGACCGGTGATGGCGACCACCGGGATGGAGTCCATCTGCGCATCGGCGAGCGGGGTCACCAAGTTGGTGGCTCCGGGACCCGACGTGGCCATGCACACCCCGACCTTGCCGGTGGCGTGCGCGTAGCCGCTGGCGGCATGCCCTGCCCCCTGCTCGTGGCGCACCAGCACGTGGCGCAGCTTCTGCGAGTCGAACAGCGGGTCGTATACCGGCAGCACAGCACCACCGGGAATACCGAAGATGACTTCTACGTCGAGTTGCTCCAACGATCGGATCACCGACTGTGCTCCGGTAAGCTGTTGCGGCGCAACAGCTTTCGATTGAACCCCGGGCGATGCCGATTTACGAGTGCTCGGCGCGCCGTTGGCGGCCTGCGGCTCGGCCTTTGACGCCCACGGGGTGGTGGGTGCGCTCACTGTGTCCTCTTTGGTCCTGTTGTCATTGTTTTGCTGTGGTGCTCGGGATGCCGAACGGTGGATGGGCAACAAAAAACCCCCGCCAGCTCAGCTGCTGCACGAGGGTTGCGCGTTGGTGCCCGAAACCTAGTCAGCTACCAACGCGCCGACCAAGTACTACGAGCATCCTGGGTTTTGCGGGCATATCCACAGCGTTCGACGGTAGTCTCCGCACAGGTCAGCCGTCAAATCCGCCCCCGCTACTGCCAGTGTGCGGCTAAGGCATCCGCTGTGCGCTGACGGCGAGGACACGCCGGGCAGGCTCGCCCTGGGCCCACAGTCGATGCGAACGAGGGCCCGCGATCGGTGCGATGATGCACGTATGGCTACCGGTCCATCGGAGCAAACCTCGCCTGCGCCGCCTGTGGTGATCAAGGTTTCGCCGATGGCACACTTCGCCGTCGGATTCTTCACGCTCGGGCTGCTCATACCGGTGCTGACATGGCCGGTGACCGCGCCGCTGTTGTCGATCCCGGTGCTGCTTTCGGCGTCGATCGTGCGCCTGCGCACGGTCGCCGACAGCGACGGCGTGACGGCACAAACATTGCTGGGCAGCCGGAGGGTGACCTGGGACGATATCGACGGGCTGCGGTTCAGTCGCGGCTTGTGGGCGCGGGCGCAGCTCAAGAGCGGCGAGGACCTGCGCTTGCCCGCGGTCAGCTTCGCGACCCTGCCGTTGTTGACCGAAGCCAGCGCGGGGCGGGTGCCCAACCCGTATGCGTGATGGGCGCGGCTTTACTGCAGGGGATTCGCGCCGTTGAGCAGCACCCACACGGCGACGCCAGCGCCGGCGCCCACAATTAGCGCTGCGAACGAGCCGACGAACGGCCGCCTGGCCCAGCCGCGACCGGCGTCGAAGCCGTAGCGGCCCGGACCGATCAGGATGACAGCGGCGGCGACCACGATCAGCGTCAACTCGTACTCATGTCCGCCCGGCAAGAAGAATCGGAAGGCACTCGCGTTGGACTGTGCCGATATGTCCGCCAGCAGGCTGTTGATCAAATAGGCCAACGCACCAGCGGCAGCCAGCGGCGTGAACAAACCCAGTACCAGCAGCACGCCCGCGACGATCTCGCCGCCCGCAGCGACATAGGTCAAGATGTCCGCATGCTGGTAGCCGACGTCGGACAGCGAGTTCTTGAATCCGGTCGGACCCTCGCCGCCCCACCAGCCAAAGAGCTTCTGCAGGCCATGGGCCGCCAGCACCGCGCCCAGCCCCGCCCGCAACAGCAATAGACCGAGGTTTTGGGTACCGCGCCGGCCCGCGGCGCGGACCCGCTCGTCGTCCTCGTCGGTGGCCGCCTCGTCTGCCCCGAATGAAGAGTGCCGATCACTGGATTGCGGCTCGATGTATGGCAACGGTTCCTGGCCACCGAGGCCGAAGCCGGAACCCACCCGACGAGCATTGCCGGCGTCGGTGCTCGCGCTGTAGTGCGGGATCGTCGTGGTCTCGAAATCGCCTGCGTAGTTGGCTGACGGCATGTCGTCTTCCGGGTCGACCAGACTTGCTGAGGCTGGACGGACCTGGGTCTGCGCAGCGGAATCGTCAGGCCGTCGCCAATGCGATTCATTCGGTTGACTGGTCACGGGTGTCAGGGTAAGGGCATTTGCCGCTGAATTTGGGATTTGAGCGGCGCTTTCGCCGGACTTAATCAGCACTTCATGGCCCGGGGACCCGGATGTGGCCTGTCGGGTCGGCGACGTGTGGTCACGGCGTGGCTACCGGCCGGCCTGGGCCCCACGACGAACCGGGCGGTGCGGCCGGGCGCGGTAACCTGGCCATCATGCGGGTACGGCGGTCGCTGCAAGTCGCGCTGTGCGCGGCGCTGCTGGTCTCGAGCGGCTGCGCGCGGTTCAACGACGCCCAATCGCAGCCGTTCACCACCGAACCGCAGCGGCGGCCGCCGGCCACCTCGACACCTCCCCCGCCTCCGCCGCTGCCGGCCAAACCGTTCCCCAAGCAGTGTCCGGCGCCGGGCGTGATGCAGGGCTGCCTGGAGAGCACCAGCGGCCTGATCATGCTCCCGGACAGCAAGTCGGCGCTGGTTGCCGAACGCACTACCGGTGCGGTGAAGGAGGTGTCGGTCAGCGCCGAGCCGAAGGTCAAGACCGTCATCCCGGTCGACCCGTCCGGCGACGGCGGGCTGATGGACATCGTGCTGTCGCCGACGTATTCCCAAGACCGACTGATGTACGCCTACGTCAGCACGCCCAGCGACAACCGGGTCATCCGCATCGCTGACGGTGACATTCCCAAGGACATCCTGACCGGCATTCCGAAGGGCGCCACCGGCAACACCGGCGCGCTGCACTTCACCAGCAAAACCACGTTGGTGGTGCTGACCGGCGATGCCGGTAACCCCGCGGCGGCCGCCGACCCGGGGTCGCTGGCCGGCAAAGTGATTCGGATCGAACAGCCGACGACACTCAACCAGGCCCCGCCGACCACGGCCCTCACTGGCATCGGCTCAGGCGGCGGGCTGTGCACCGATCCCGTCGACGGTTCGCTCTACGTTCTCGACCGCGGACCGACCGCCGACCGGTTGCAGCGGATCTCGCGGGACTCGCGAGTTTCGACCGTGTGGACCTGGCCCAACCGGCCCGGCGTCGCCGGGTGCGCGGCCCTGGACGGCACCGTCCTGGTCAACCTGATCAACACGAAGCAAACGGTGGCGGTGCATCTTGCTCCGGCGACCGGTGCAGTCACCGGTGAACCAGAAGTCGTCCGCCAGGACACCCACGCCCACGCCTGGGCGGTGCGGATGGCGCCGGACGGAAACGTTTGGGGCGCGACGGTCAACAAGACCGCCGGTGACGCGGAGAAGCTCGACGATGTGGTGTTCCCGCTCTTCCCGCAGGGCGGCGGCTTCCCGCGCAGCAACGACGACAAGACCTAGCCGGATAGTCAGGTACAGCGCGCCTTACGCTTCGTGGCCGGGTTCGAGGTCGACGACGTCGGAAAAACTGACTAGGTCCTCGGACGTTTCGCAGACATAGGCACTGACCGGCTCCAGCAGGTGACCGACATGATCGCCGAGATCGATGCGGCTCAGTGTCTTGCCGACAAACCAGGCCGCCGCGTCGTCGAGTATGGGCATGTCCTCGGGCCCACTGAACCAGGAGCAGTGCTCGAATTTGTTGATCCGATCACCGGTTTGGCTTCCGAACAGCCGAGCCAACTCGATGTGGCGGCGTGCCACGAGATGCACGGCGAGATAGTCGGATTGGCAGGCCACCCCGAAGGTGTGGTTGCGCTTGGAAATCCCGACGAGAAATCGGGGTGGCTGCAAGCTGGTTTGGGTCGCGAAGCCGACCAGACACCCGGATGCATGGCCCCCGGCCTGCGTGGTGACCACGTACATGGTGTAGTCCAGCATCGCGACCAGTCGGTCGAAAGATTCGTCGCCCATCCGATCATCATGGACTGACGGGCAAGAAATTGTTGCCGCCAAGCGCGTCTACATCCGCGCGAGCCGCTGGTTGGTCACATCCAGTTGGCGTACCGTGCTGTCGGCCAACGCCTCGATCTGGTCGGGCTGCAGCCGGCCGCACAGCCGACCCCAGTGGATCGCGACCTCGTCGCCGACAGCCACATCGGGTACCGCGCTGTATCCGTCGGCCCACACCTCCAGTCGACGCGCCGCCGGCTCGGACAACCCAAACGCGCGACCGTCCCATGCCAGCTCCCGGCACGACACCTCGATGCCGTCGCCGTTACGGGAAAGCACCGTGCCCCAGGTGATTCGGCAATTGTCGAGGACACTCAACGGGTGCTCGTCGAGTCCGCGGCCCAGCAGCCGCGACCACGGATAAATGCCGAACACGTGGAAGCAGTGGTTGGCTGCCGCCTCATCAACCAAATCCGGCCCGAGATGCGACCAGTAGCGGCCCGCCTGCGGGCCGATTATTGCCAGCAGCTCATCCACGAACTGCGCCGGGTCCAGCCCCGCGCCGAGACCGCCACCCAGCCAATACGACTCGACCAGCCGGTAGTCGAGCGGGTCATCGATCCCGGTCATGCTCGACAGCACCTGCAAATAAGGCCACGCGCCGGAGAATTTCGTCGCCGCATCGCGCACCTCGTCCACTGAGCCGTCCCGCAGCGTGGCTCCCAAGGGCGGGCCGCAATAGCCCAGCGCGTTCGGCGCATAGGCGTAGCGGGCGAACATCTCCGCCCCGCGCGCGACCACCGCAGGTGCTGTCATGCCCGTCCCGACGACCCCACGAGCTTGATGGCATCGCGATGCATCCGCCCGAAATTGTAGTAGGCCGCGCACGCGCCCTCCGGGGACACCATGCAGGTGCCGATCGGCGTCTCCGGAGTACACGCGGTACCGAAAACCTTGCATTCCCAGGGCTTCAGCACTCCCTTGAGTACCTCACCGCATTGGCAGGCCTTCGGGTCGGCGACTCGCACCCCCGGCATCGCGTAAAGCAGTTCGGCGTCGAAATCGGCGAAGTCGTCGGAAAGCCGCAAGGCGCTTTGCGAAATGAAGCCCAGCCCACGCCATTCGAAGTGCGGGCGCAGCGCGAACACTGTGCTCATCAGCTTCAGCGCGGCCGGGTTGCCGTTTTCCGGCACCACCCGCGAATACTGGTTCTCCACCTCACAGCGGCCCTCGCGGATCTGAGTCAGCAGCATCGCCACCGACGCCAGGATGTCTAGCGGCTCGAACCCGGACACCACCAACGGTTTTCCGTACACCTCCGGCACGAACCGATATGGCCGGTTGCCGACGACCGTCGACACATGCCCGGGCCCGATGAAGCCGGACAGCCGCAGATCCGGTGACTCCAGGATCGCCTTGATGGGCGGCACGATCGTAACGTGGTTGCAGAACACGCTGAAATTCTTCAAACCGAGTTCGCGGGCGCGCACCAGAGTGACCGCGGTGGACGGAACCGTGGTTTCGAAGCCGATGGCAAAGAACACCACCTGCTTGTCGGGCTTGTCGAGCGCAATCTTCAGCGCGTCGAGCGGCGAGTAGACGAAGCGCACGTCGGCACCGCGCGCCTTTGCATCCAACAGGCTGCCTTTCGAACCGGGCACCCGCATCATGTCGCCGAAACACGTGAAGATCACGTCGGGCTGCTCGGCCAGCCACATCGCATCGTCGATGCGGCCCATCGGGATCACACACACCGGGCAGCCGGGGCCGTGTACCAGCTCGACGTTCTCAGGCAGCAAGTGTTCTATGCCATGCCGATAGATCGTGTGGGTGTGGCCGCCGCACACCTCCATGAACTTGAAATGGTCGCGCTCCCCAGCCAAGTGCTTGATCGCGACCAACAGTTTGCGGGCGGCCGCCGGGTCACGGAACTCGTCGACGAATTTCATAGCAAGGCCTTCCGGTCAGACGATCGCGGTTGAGTCGAAAGCTTCCATCTCGGTGGCGTACGCGTCGCCCATCTTCTTGACCGCCGCCAACGTGAGTAGTGCTTCGGTTTCGTCGATCTTGGCCATCGCGAAGCCGACGTGCACCAGCACCCAGTCATCGGGTTGCGGCGTATCGTTCTCGAGCAGCCGCACGCTAATTGTGCGCTGTACGCCGCTGACATCGACCTTCGCCAAGTAGTTGTCGGCGTCGGTGATTTCGACGATCCGCCCCGGAATTCCAAGACACATGGTGAGCTCCTATTTCTTTTCTGTGGCGACCCGCTGCGCCCGGCTTCGCCGCGCTTGCGATCGCCACGTTCTTCAACAAATCCGCGGCAACGGGTCACCGACCAGCATGTCGACAATGCGGGTACCGCCGAACCCGGTGCGCACCACCACCGTTTCCGCGGGCTCCGCGACGATCTGCCCGATCTCGGCCGCCTCGGCCCCCAGCGGATGTGACCGCAACGCTGACAGCGCGACATCCGCTTCCTCGGGCGCGACCACAGCGACGAATTTGCCTTCGTTGGCGACATACAACGGGTCGATGCCCAGCAGCTCACACGCGCCGCTGACCATGGGGTGCACCGGGAGCCGCTCCTCGTCGAGCACCACCCCCAAACCACAGGCCTGCGCCAGTTCGTTACACACCGTGCCCACCCCGCCCCGGGTCGGGTCGCGCAGCCAGCGGGTTGACGGCGCAGCCGCCAACAGCACTTCCACCAACGGGCTCACTGACGTGGTGTCCGAACAGATATCGGCCTCGATCGCCAGATCACCGCGGGCCAGCATCACCGCCATACCGTGATCGCCCATGGAACCCGACAACAACACCTTGTCGCCGGGGCGAACGGACTGCGCAGACAGTCGCCGCCCCGATGGAATGACGCCGGCCCCGGTTGTCGTGATGAATAGCCCGTCAGCTGCCCCGTTGGGCACCACCTTGGTGTCCCCGGTGACGATCTGCACAGCCGACTGGGCCGCCGCCGCCGCCATGTCGGCGACAATGTCCTTGAGCTCGGCGATCGGGAAACCCTCTTCCAAGACGAATGCCGCCGAAATCCATTGCGGCACAGCGCCTGCCACCGCCAAGTCGTTGGCGGTCCCGTGTACCGCCAGTTCCCCGATCGACCCGCCCGGAAACCGCCTGGGCTGCACCACAAACGAATCAGTCGACAGCACCAGCCGCTCGCCGCTCGGTAAGCTGAGCACGGCGCCATCGCCGAGCGACGCCAGAAGCGGATTACGGAAGGCTTCCATAAACACGGCATCGACCAGGGCAGCCGAGGCCTTTCCGCCGGCTCCGTGCGCAAGCGTGATGTGGTCGTCGAGCAGCCGCGGCCGGCGCCTGCGGAACGATTCGATGCGCTCGATCACCTCGCCCTCGGCGAAACGTGGTCCCGACGAGAGGTATTCGCTTGCCGGCTTGCTCATCAGGCCTCCGCTCGCTGTCCAGCCATCTGTTCGTGCACCGCTAACCACAGCTCGTAGCCCAACAGGGCTTGTGACTCCTGAATCCGGTGCACGCTCTGGGACCGGACCACGAAGCACGCATCGACATCCTCGCTTTTCGCGAACGCGCCGCCGTCGTATCCGGCGAACCCGATCGTGTACATGTCGCGCTGGCGCGCTTCTCGCAATCCGGCCATCAGGTTGGGCGAGCTGCCGCTGGTCGACATCGCGATCGCGATGTCTCCCCGCTTGGCGCGGGCGATCAACTGGCGGGCGAACACCAGCTCGAAGCCCACGTCGTTGCCGAGTGCGGTCAAGATCGCCTGGTCGGCGGTCAACGACCACGCCGGCAGCGGCGTACCGATCGGCGGGCGGGCGAAAAGCCTTGCCAGTGTGGTGGAGTCGGTGCAGCTTCCGCCGTTGCCGAACGTGAACAATCGCCCACCCTCGGCGAAGCGACGCGCCATTTCGGTGGCTGCGGTGCTCAGCAGTTCGACATTTTCGTCCAGCGTGGAGCGGCGCAGCGCAAGGCTTTCCGCCGCCTTGGCTCGCGCTGACGCGGTCAGGTCGGCCAGCAGCGACGTCGAGTCGTTCTCCTGGGCGTCGATGAACGGGTACAGGAAGTTCGTGGGTTCTTCGCTCATGGCACGTCCTCGTCAGGCTTGCTGATCGCAGTCCCGGCGTGCACGAGCACCAGATCACCGACAGCGACCGGCTCGACCAGTGTGGTGGCGACGGTCTCGATCCCCTTGGCGGTGCGCACCTCGGCCAACCCTTCCGCCGACGGGGCGAGCACCTCCCCGAGCCGGCCTTCGTCGCTGCAGGTGACGCAAACATCTTCGGCGCCTTCCTGCTTCAGCAACCCGGGGTGCTCGAAGCAGACATGGGTGAGCTCCCACAGCAGGTGGTAGAACAGCACGAAACCTCCGGTCGCGGGAACGCGCGGATCGGGATCGTCAAGCCAGAGCACATGATCGGCCATGCCGGCCCGAGGCCGCTCCCCGCTGCCGATCCAGACGGTGGTGGCACCCCATGCCGGGCAGCGGCGCATCACCGAGCGGACTTGATGGTCGTGGGCGCCAGACACCGCGACGACGATGTCGCCGGGGCGCACCGATACCCGGACCACGTCGACGACGTCGGGACCGGTGATCGCCACGGCTGGCAGTGCCCGCTTGCCGACGATCACAGGATGGATGAACTCGACCGCGATATGTAGGGCGTGCGGCTCCCAACCGGGCGCGATGGACCACATGGTGGCGCCGGCTGCGAACCGTTTGGCCAAGGTGAACGCGGTAGCGGCCAGATCGGCCGTCAGGTCGGCGCCCAGGCCGCGGTCAATCGCGGTGGTAGTCATTGCCGTACCACCTCCTTGTCACCAACACCGTTGCCTTCCGCAGACTCGCTACGCGCGCCATCCAGTGCAGCCAGGACGGAGACCGCGGCCTGACCGAGCGCCAGCCCACCGTCGTTGGGCGGAACCGTGTGGTGGGTCAGCACTTCGAATCCCGCCTGCTGCAACAGCTGCCGGCATGCAGTCACCAGCAGCACGTTCTGAAATACCCCACCCGTGAGGCCTACCAAGCGCACGTCGCCCGCGACCAGACCGACCACCTCGGCGACGGCGACCGCGACCGCCTCGTGGAAGCCCGCCGCCAACGCAGCAGGCGTTGCCCCGGCGCGCAGCGCCGACACCATCGCACGCACCATCCCGGTCGGGTCGATCAGCCCGTCGGGCAGTACATCGAACCGCAACTCCGCCACCGTCTCGCCTGCCGTCTCGGCCAGTACCTCGAGATCGATGGCGGCCTGCGCCTCGTAGTCGATGCGATGCCGCACACCCAGCAACGAGGCGACGGCGTCGAATAGCCGCCCCATGCTCGAACACGGCACACAACCAACACCACTGTCTAATTGCGAACGGGTCAAGCGCAATTCGGCGGTGGTGGCCGCGGTGACCGGGGCAAGGTCGGGAGTCCAGCCGATGCCAGCCGCCCACAGCTGAGATAGCGCCATCCGCCAGGGGTTGCGTACCGCGGCATCGCCGCCAGGCAGTGGCACCGGCAGCAGGTGCCCGGCCCGCGTAAAGCGGTGGCTGTCGGACCCGATGGCTAGAACCTCACCGCCCCAGATGGTTCCGTCAGTGCCGTAGCCGGTTCCGTCGAAGGAAACACCGATGAGAGGTTCGCCGAGGCGGCCGTGTTCGGCCAGTAGCGACACGACATGGGCATGGTGGTGCTGGACGAGATCCAGCGGACGGCCGCCGGCATGCCGCTCGGCCCAGGCGCGGGTCTGATACCCCGGATGCAGGTCGGCGGCTAATCGCATTGGCGCACCACGAATTTCGCTGAGTTGACCGACTGCGCGCTCGAAGGCCCGCAGCGTCTCCAGGGTGGCCATGTCGCCGATGTGGCCGGACATGAATGCGCGCGGGCCGTCGGTGAGGCAGAAGGTGTTCTTCAGTTCGCCGCCTACGGCGAGGACGGCCGGGCCTTGTCGGCCGATGTCGACCGGTAGCGGCGCGTAGCCGCGGGATCGGCGGATCGGCAGTTCGCGACCGTCGACAACGCGCACCACCGAGTCGTCGCAGGGCACGTGGATCGGCCGGTCGTGGTCGAGCACCGCATCGCAGAGGAGCGAGAGTCGTTGTGCCGCATCGTCTTCGGTAAAGCAGATCGGCTCGTCGGAGCGGTTGGCGCTGGTGAGCACCAGCGCATCCGGCACTGGTTCGTCCGCGCCGGGGACCGGGGCGAGCAGCAGGTGATGGATCGGCGAGTACGGCAACATCAGCCCTAGCAGCGGACTGCCGGGTGCAACGGCGCCGGCGACCGGTGCGTCGGGGCGTCGCCGCAGCAACACGATCGGGCGGGCCGGGCTGGACAGGATCGCGGCCTCGGTGTGGTCGATTCTGGCGTAACGGCGGGCGACACCGAGGTCGCGCACTAGCATGGCAAAGGGCTTGGCGCCCCTCGCCTTTCGTGCGCGCAGGCCGATGACCGCCGACTCGTCGTCGACGGCGCACGCCAAGTGATAGCCGCCGATTCCCTTGATCGCGACGACGGCACCGGCGGCCAGTGCCCGCTGCGTCGCGGCCAGTGCGGCATTGGGTCCGTCCACTCGTTCAGAGACAGACGAAAACCACAGCGACGGCCCGCAGTCAGGGCACGCGATCGGCTGGGCATGGAATCGCCGGTTGGCCGGGTCGTGGTATTCGGCGGCGCAGCGCTCACACATGGCGAACGCCGACATCGTGGTTGTCGGCCGGTCGTACGGCAACGCTCGGATGATGGTGAACCGCGGCCCGCAGTTGGTGCAGGTGATGAAGGGATGCCGGTAGCGGCGGTCGGTGGGGTCGAACAGCTCGGCGACACAGTCGTCGCACACCGCGATATCGGGCGGGATCGGCGTGGTGGCGCCGAGGACCGTCTGACTTTCCACGATGCGAAATCCGGTGTCGTCTGTGGCTTCGATGTCGACGACTTCGACGTTGCTGATGTTCGCCAGCGGTGGTGCGTCGGTGCGCAATCGCCGACCGAATTCGGCCAAGCTTGGCCGCGATCCCTGCGCCTCGACGAAGACCGCGCCCGAGTCGTTCCCGACAAACCCGGCCAGGTGCAGGTCGGTGGCGATCCGGTGGACGAAGGGACGAAACCCGACACCTTGGACCACACCGGTCACGGTGAACCGCTGCCGAACGGTTTCCGAGCGCAGCAACGTGTCGGTCATTTCGACCACCAAGCGGCTTCTCGCACACGGCAGCCGGGCGGCTGGACCTTCCTGCCGCTCGGGTTCATCCACCGATTAGCACACGTCGGGATCACACCGTTTCGTTCGGCACGGACTAACACGCCCGTTGAACTCATCCTAGTCGCGCCAGCGATACGCGAGACGAGGCCGAGACTGCTACATGTGCCGAATCCTGAGGTAGCGACGCGCGTCCGGAAGAGAGATGAGTCCCATCACCACCCCCGCCAAAACGACAAGCGCCACGATCGCAATGGCGATCCAACCGACTATCTCCATGTCGCTTTCCTTTCTTCAGTGTGTCGCGAATCCAGCGGTTCTACTTCGTCAGGAGAGAAGTAGAGGTAGCGGCCGTACCAGTCGTGCAGGTCTGCCGCCGGGTCCTCCTCGACAACCACGCCGACATGCTGGTTGCCGTCGACGTCTTCGTGCACCGACGTCACACGAGCGGTCTTGCCGGCGAAAAAGAGGTCTTGTGCGTCGGCGCGGCGCCCCGGATGCAGCCGTACCCTGCTGCCCCGCGCCACTCGGACACCGTTGACCAGAACGGCGTCAATTTCTGGGCGGACCGCGTTGTCGGCCAGAGGATCCCACCACTCGACGCCCTCGGGTATCTCGGGGATGAGCCGCGTTTCAGCGGTAGCCGGGTGCGGATCGCGCAGCACACCGTGCAGGCGCTGCATCGCCTCCGGTGACATCGCGTCGCAGCGGTCGATGATCTGGGCTGCCAGCGGATCGGTAGCGCGCGCTTGCGCCTTCTCTTCTCCGGTCATGGTCATCACCCGCAGAGTGAGGATCTCGTCGATCTCGGTAGCGTCATAGAGCGCGGTTTGGCTCTGCTCGGCGACTTCCGGATGGTCGTAGAGAATGATGGGCGAGATCAACAGAAGGTCGTGTTCACCCTGCGGGCCGGCCAGCACCGGGAAGCACCGGTGCTGTTCACAGCGTGCTACCGCGGCGACGGCGCGTTCGGGCGGCTCGAGCAGCGAAACGAACTTGCCGCCAACGGCTTCCGCAATGATATGGGTACCGATCAGGGATCTGGCGATCGCATCGTCTTTGTCTGCCGCCGTTGCACCGGTGTTCTGCACGGTGAGGCTGACACGGTCCAGGCCGTCGTCGTGTTCGACGCCCACGGTAAGCGACGCATGGATCTCCTGCCTGCTGCGCACCAGCCGGCCGCCGCCGACCGCTTCGATGTCGGTGCCCGCCGCCACGGTCACCGGCAGCGTCCACGTCCCTGGCGGCTCAGCCAACTCGAAAGGACCGAAACTCACCTCGCATTCGACCGCCTCATCCCAGGACAGCCACGACCCGGCCGAGGTCGTCAGCTCGTCGACGGGTTGGTAGCGTCGGCAACCCGTGTCGCGCTCGGCGCTACGATGCTGCAGTTGCAGAAAGCGCAGGACCAGTTTGACCGCGTCCGCGTTGTCGACGACAAACTGCGCCGACATGCGGTCGTCTTCGCCGATCCCCGCGGCAGCCGCACCGGGCGGCCCCAGAACGCCGAACTGCCAACGGGATTGGTTCTTGCCGGACGTCGCGCGGTACGGGTACAGCAGATAGCCTTCATAGAGCACGGCGTCGGCGACGCTGCGGGCGCGGTCCCAGTTCGCGGTCATGGAACCTCCTCGCGAGCCGCGGCCAGCAGCGCCGACACCGCGTCATCCAGATCCAAGAACCCTTGCGCCGACTTGTAGGCGGCCAGCGCGGACACCGTGTCGTGAGACAACCGCACCCATCCACTGTTCGGGTAGTGTCGGCTGATCAGATCCCGCCACACCGCGACCGGCATGTCGTAGCGGTCCTCGCAATCCCACGGCACTTGCCGCACAGAAAAGCCGCGCTCACCCGCCGTAAATACCGTTCCGCTGAACAGGAACTGCAATGGCACCGCACCGTCGCGCAATGCGTGGAAATACTTGGCCGCCGCGATCTCGAGGTCGTAGGTGCACGGCAGCCCAAGCGCCACCTCCGTGGCCCCGGTGAATCCCGGCACCATCGCCGCGCAGTGCTGCCACAGGAAGGTGCGCTGGGTGGTTGCCCATCGTTCCCGTGGCCCGAACAAGTCGGTGAGGCCGCCGGCCTCTTCGTCGGAATAGCTGCGCCGCAACGGTTCGAAGCGCACCTGGCAGCGCAGAGCGATCGCGTGCACTGGTTCGTCGTCCGGCGCACAGATGCCGACCCGCGCGGTCAGCGTCGGGGTGACAGCGTAGGGCTCTGGAACCACGTCGGCGACCTTGAACGAGAAGTCGCTCATGGTCGTCGCTCCACACTGCGGGCGGCGAGCGTGGCGAAGAAAGCGTCGATAAACTCGCGGGCTTCCTGTCCGCCGTCGAAGCCGCGCCACAGTTGGCGCAGGTTCCCGACGAACTCGTAGCAGGCGTCGATCGGCACCAGGTAACAGATCGGTTCACCGATCTCGGGCACGCGCACCAGCAGCGCTTCGACGTCGTCGGCGAGCAGGCCGACACGGGGTTCGTCAGCGCTGATGGCGGTCCAGGCGTCGAGATCGAGTTCGGATTCGCATGCGCCCGCCGGTCCGGGATAGAACGCGACCATGCGATCCAGCACCGAGTTGCGGAAGAAGAACGCCATCCCGACCGGGATCTGCAGCGCCTCCCATGTGCGGCGGTCCAACTTGAAGTCCGGGAAAGCCAGATAGCGGTCCGGCACCGCGCGGTACTTCAGCTCGGCCTTCTGGTCGGTGAACAATAGATAGCAGCCGCGACACACGCACATCAATTGCCGGCCGGCCACATTCACGACGTGTTGGTGCGTGTCGGCGATGGATTCGGAGCACATTTCGCAGCGCTGGCCCACTGGTTCGGGTGTGCGCCGGCTAGTGATGCGCGAGAGCACGTCATACGGATTGGTCATGCCGGTGCGCCCATCGGTTCCACAGGCACCGCCAGCGACAGCACCCCGTCGCGGACCAGCAGCGGGATCGGATCGAGATGTGCCGCTGGATCATCCAGCCCGGCGCCCGCATGCACGACGTCGAAATGGCTGTGACATCGCGGACAGCGCAGCACCGGTTCACCGGTGCCGGCCGAATGGTGCAGCGCCGTGCCGGCCAGCGATCCTGCGCACACCGGGCAGTGGTCGCGGTAGGCGTAGAGCTGCTCGCCGACTCGGCAGGCCAGCACGGGCAAGTCCGCGACGCGGAAGCCGCCGACTTCACCGGGGGCGAGTTCGGCCAAGTCGGGCACCTGGTGCCACGCCGTCGGCGCTGCCCCGTTCGCGTGCACTCTGGCCAGCAGCGATTCGGCCGGAATCATGCCTGCCGATGAATCAGACTCGGCCGCAACGACTTCGATCGACACGATCTCGGGCGCAGCAGCGCGCACGGCGTCCTCGACGGCCAATTCCAGTGTCACCGCTGAGGATGGACAGCTCTTACAGCTTCCGGAGAACTGCAATCGAGCGGTGTCGCCGACGATGTCGAGCAGATGCACGTCGCCGCCGTGCGAACCCAGATACGGCCGCACCCGGTCAAGCGCATCAGAGACCCGCCGCTCGACGTCGTGCGGATGCAGGCCGTGCACCAGCAGCAGGCTGGCCACCAAGTCGTCGGTCGCCAGTCGGTCGACAAGCGCCGGATCGCCGATCATGTCCACGATCCGGGCCAAACCCGCGCCGTAGAGCTCGACTACCTCCCGGACCAGCTGCTCGGCACGCTCACGTGCGGCGGCCCCGCCCGCCGACGTGGCGTCCAGCAGCGTCTGGATACGATCGCCCGCCGTACGCCATCGCGCATCCCCCTCGAGCTCCTCGGGGCGATCTTGCATGCATCACTCCCCGGTAGCGGTTTGCGTCGGCGAGTGCAGCCGCTCCAGTGTCTTGCCCTTGCCCAGGTACATGTGCACACCACAGGGCAGGCACGGGTCGAAGCTGCGCACCGTGCGCATGATGTCGATGCCCTTGAAGTGCTCCCGGTCGTTCTCCTCGAAGATCGGCTGGCCCTGCACCGCGTCCTCGTAGGGTCCCGGCGTGCCGTAGACGTCGCGCGGATTGGCGTTCCACGGCGTCGGCGGGTACGGGTGGTAGTTGGCGATCTTGCCGTCGCGAATCACCATGTGGTGGCTCAAGACGCCGCGCACCGCCTCGGTAAAGCCGCAGCCGATGGCTTCGTCGGGCACGGTGAACTTCTCCCAGGTCTTGGTACGCCCGGCCCGGATCTCTGCGAGCGCCTTCTCGGCGAAGTGCAACGCGCAGGCCGCCGCGTAGGCCTGGAAGTAGGTGCGCGCCCGGTCACGCTCGATCGTGTTGGACCCGTGCTGAGGAATCTTCCACTCCAACTCGACCGGGCCCTTCAGCGCGGTCTTGGGCAGGTTGATCTGCACGGAATGACCGGTGGACTTGACGTAGCCGATGTCGACCAGGCCGGCCAGCGCGGTCGCCCACAGCCGGGCCAGCGGCCCGCCGCCGGTGTCCAGCGCCAAGTGGTCACCGTTGTGGAACCATCGCGGTGACATCACCCAGCTGTACTTGCCGCCGTCCATGTCCCGCTTCTGCGGATGCGGGTTGGTGTGCTGGTTCCATGGGTGCCGACGGTCCACCGGGTTTCCGAGCGGATCGGTCTTGACGAACATCTCCTGGTCGTTCCAGTCGTCGTAATACGAACTGCCCAAAAGGATTCGGATGCCCAGGTTGATATCCACCAGCGATGTGGTGACCAGCTTGCCGTCGACCACCACACCCGGTGTGACGAACATCTTGCGGCCCCAGGACTCCATGTCCTTGTAGGAGAAGTTGCAGTACTCGGGGTCCTGGAAAGAACCCCAGCAGCCCAGCAGCGTGCGGCGTAGACCGACCTTCTCGTAACCGGGGATCGCCTCGTAGAAGAAGTCGAACAGGTCGTCGTGCATGGGCACGACCTTCTTCATGAACTCGACGTAGCGCATCAGTCGAGTCATGTAGTCGGTCATCAACTGAACGGTGGCGGTGGTGCCGACACCACCCGGGTACAGCGTGGACGGATGGACGTGCCTGCCTTCCATGAGGCAGAACATCTCCCGGGTGTACCGGCTGGTTTGCAATGCCTCGCGGTAGAACTCGCCGGAGAACGGGTTGAGCGATCGCATGATGTCCGCGATCGTCTTGTACCCGTGCATGTCGGCATGCGGCGCCGGGGTGTTCTCGGCTTTCGCCAGCACACCGGGATTGGTCTCGGAGACCATCTTCTCGCAGAAGTCCACTCCGACCAGGTTCTCCTGGAAGATGTTGTGGTCGAACATGTATTCCGCAGCTTCACCGAGGTTGACGATCCACTCGCCCAGATGCGGCGGCTGGACGCCGTATGCCATGTTCTGCGTGTAACACGAGCAGGTGGCGTGGTTGTCACCGCAGATCCCGCAGATGCGGCTGGTGATGAAGTGCGCGTCGCGCGGGTCCTTGCCCTTCATGAACAACGAGTAGCCGCGGAAGATCGACGACGTGGAGTGGCATTCCACCACTTCTTTGTTGTCGAAGTCGATCTTGGTGTAGATGCCGAGGCTGCCCACGATCCGGGTGATCGGATCCCACGCCATCTCGACCAGCTGGCCGGGTTCGCGCTTAGCCTGGGAAGGCTCGGGAATGATCGTTGTCATCGAACTTCTCTCTCTTGAGGTGAGGTCTGTACGCCCGGACTACCAAGTGCGGCGGGCGCCCGTAGTGAGTTCTGTTCCCTTGCGCCGCCAGCGCGGCTCCTTGTCGACGGTGCGGCCGGTGATTCCGCGCAGATTGCGGATGACCGAGCCATACAACCCCGACGCGGTTGTCGAGACCTTGCCCCCCGGCGGCTCATCCATGAACGGCATGAACTTGTCCGGGAACCCCGGCATGGTGCATCCAATGCAGATCCCACCGACGTTGGGGCAACCGCCGATACCGTTGATCCAACCGCGCTTGGGCACATTGCATTTGACAACAGGCCCCCAACAACCAAGCTTAACAATGCATTTCTGCGAACCGTACTCGGTGGCGAAATCGCCCTGCTCGTAGTAGCCGGCGCGGTCACAGCCTTCATGCACGGTGTTACCGAAGAGCCACTTCGGGCGAAGCGCGTCGTCGAGCGGAATCATCGGCGCCTGCCCGGTTGCCATGTAGAGCAGGTAGGTCAGGGTTTCTGCGAGGTTGTCGGGATGAATGGGGCAACCGGGAACACAGACGATCGGGATTCCCGCCTTGCTTTTCCAGTCCCAGCCCAGGTAGTCAGGGACGCCCATCGCGCCGGTCGGGTTACCGGCCATCGCGTGGATGCCGCCATACGTGGCGCAGGTGCCGACCGCGACCACCGCGGTCGCCTTCGGTGTGAGTCGGTCGAGCCACTCACTGGTCGTCATCGGCTGACCGGTCGCGGGGTTATTGCCGAACCCGCACCAATACCCTTCCTCTTTTATCTGCTCGTTGGGAATGGAGCCCTCGACGACGAGCACGAACGGTTCGAGCTCACCCCGGTCGGCCTTGAAGAACCACTCGAGGAAGTCGTCGGCGCCGCCGTTTGGCCCACATTCGAAGTCGATCAGCGGCCAGTGCACGGCAATCTTGGGCAACCCGGGGAGCGCGCCGAGCGCGATCTCTTCGACGCTGGGTTGGGTGGCGGCAGTCAACGCCACCGAATCACCGTCGCAACTCAGGCCCGCGTTGATCCACAGCACATGGATCAGGGTTTCTTCTGCTTTGACTGCTGCTTCCGTTGGCATACCGCAGCTTTCCGGGGCCGGGCTGGGGTCCCTAACACCGCCGGAGTCGACCGTCGGCCCGCTTACGCGGCGCTAATTTTTGGGTCTACTCGCACAAACTTGCGTTGTCAACGGTCTGCCAGCAAATCCGGATAACCTTTCCGAAGCTTCTCGTTTTTCGTCAATTTTGGCCCGCCGCAGAGTATTCTGAGCCGTCAACCGCAGCCGCTCATGTCCGAGTGCAGGTAAGCCAAGCACCAGCCGTCCTGCCAATCACTTGCAACTGGTTGTGATGCAAGCGATTTGCATCTGGCGCGGTTTCGTGAAGGACCCGCAAATCGTCGCCAGGCATCCTTCGGCGCCGGAACGCCGGTTGCTCTCGAACGGCGCCGGTGTTGATGGCTCAGTTATAAGTGCCGGTATAAGTGCCGGCGGTGCGGCTTAGAGCCGGTCCTCACCCCGACTGGTGCCTGTGGTGTGCGCCGGGCCGACCCGGTCGTCGTCTAGGTCCGTCTCGGGTTGTTCCGCCGCGGGCTGGTGATCGCCGGGTGATGCCGTTGCGCCACCTTCGCCGCTCCCCGGTGCGGAAGCCTTGTATGACGACGATTCAACGGGTTTGACGCCCCCTTCAGCACCTTCACCGGTTGGTTTAGCGCTGGTCTGTCGTCCCTCATAGGGCGGCATGGCCGGCTCGCTGCCCTGGGGAGGCAGAGTTCCGGTGCCGCCAATTTGGGCCTCCTCCGTCCCGCCGTGCGAGGGGACCGATTCTTGTGGTACCGCGCCCTCCGGCCGGTCGGTAGGTCCACCACTCGGCTCCGAGCCGGTGTCGCGCGATCCGGTTTCGCCGCGTTCAGACTGCGGCTCCTCCGACAGCTGGCCGCCAGGTGTGGTTTCTTCCATGACTCCTCCTCATGACCCGCCGCGCACACACCACGCAGCCGGATCACCAGTGGCGGGTACCCCCGGCTATCCGGCCCAAACCGGATCCGAATTGCCCATGTGCAGGCGAAATTTTCGGACGGCGACGCCGCAGAGCTATGCTGTACCGGCGGGGCGCACTATGAAGCGTGACGAGCTGTTCGCCTCGATCGAGGCGGCACGCCCCGGTCGCGATAACGTCGTGTATCTCGAGCGGCGCGCCGACGAATATGACTGGTGCATCGTGCCGTTCGGCAGCGAGACCGCCGATTTACGGCCATCGGCCAAACCCGAGCCCGACGCCTGGATGTCATTCTCCGCGGCATGGCCGCTAGACGATCGAGGACAACTGCAGGCGTTTTTCGACGACCTGCTCGCCGAGCTGGAGTCGATGGCTTCGCACACTGACCGGTGTCGCTGGCCGGTCGACGAACCGTGGCCCCACTTTCATTGACCAACGGTCCGCACCATGCAGTACCGAATCAGTCCAGACGACCGCGCCCGATTCAAACGGTGTCGGCGGCAATGGGATTTCGCCTCGCCGCACCGCCGTGGTCTTGAGCCCGTCCACGTCACGGCTCCCGCCGTGCCGGCCGCGCTCAAAGATGCGCTGGCCGTCTACTACTACCCCGGCACCTGGGACTGGCCCCACGAGTTGAAGCAATCGCTGGTGCATAAGGCCGCCAGACGTTCTCTGGACGAAGCTGACGCGGCGCACGGGCTACCGACCGCGGACGCGCTGCTCGACACCTACGACGCCTGGGCGAGCACGATCGACGACTTCGCGCCGGTCAAGGTCGAACACGAGGTCCAAGGGTTGCTGCCCGATCCGCGCGACCCGGAACGGGGCTTGCAAAGCACCGACGGCTCTGCGGTGATCTACGCCTGCCGGATCGATTTGCTCGTCGTCGACGCTGCAGACGAATACTGGGTGGTTTGCCATCGGATTGATGATGAATGGCAGGACTTGGAGATGCTGATTCGCGACGAGTCGGCCGTCGCGCAATGTTGGGCCTGGGAGCAGGAGTACTTGGGCATGGAGATCTCGGGCACCATCCACAACGAGGTACGTCTCAGCGGTCCGCTCGATCTGCCCTCGCCGGATCCCGGCGCGGCACAACGGGTCCGCCAAAGCGAGGGCAGCGGTGGTGGCCGGTCGATCCCGCAACACAGGCGGTTGACCGCCCGCACATCGCGACCCGACGCGCCCGGCCGCGTCCAGCAGCGCACCGCCGGCCTGCTGCGACGAACCCGCATTCGCCGAAGCCGCACCGAGATCGGCGCGGTCGGCATGCTGATCGCGGCCGAGGCAATCGACATGTGCAACGCGCCGGCGATTTACCCGACGTTCGACCGCCATTGTCAGTCGTGTGAATTCGGCGCGCCGTGTCTGGCCTTGACCGCGGGCACCGATGCGGAACCTATTCTGGCAGCGCAATTTCGGCCTCATCCACCTCAAGATCGCCAGAAGCCGAGGCTGGGACAGTCGACCTGGGGCTTCGGCAGGGGCGCCGCACCGCCTCCTTGGTGATCGGCTGTCGCGTCAGAGCCGGGTGTGCTGCTCGATATCGTCGAAGAATTCGGTGAGCATGGCCTCGGTGAGCGATGGGCGGGTCTGATTGATCGCCCCGAGATAGTCCTGTGTGCAGGCCGGCTCGCCGCGACGAAACTCGATCTCGCGGTCGAAGCCGCACTGCGCCCCTTTACGGGCGGCGAACTCGATGTCGGCCGGGGTGAACATTTCGCTGGCCTGGACCAGTGCCCCGACATCGACGCAGCCGGCGGACTGGCCGAGGTATCTGGTCCAGATCGCGGCGCGCGCGGTGGCATCCGGCGGTCCGACCGGAATGATGTAGTCGAATCGGCCGGGCCGCAGAAACGCGGTATCGAGTAAATGCACCGAGTTCGTTGCGCAGATCAGCAGCCGCTCGTCTCGCTGGCGAAACGCCGGGATCAGCTTCAGCAGCTCGTTGGTGGCGCCGTGCGCAGGATCGGATGGCACGCCGGAGCGGGATCCGGCGATCTCTTCGACTTCGTCGATGAAGACCACGACGGCTTCCAGTTCCATCAGCGTCGTGAAGGCTTCCCGCAGCGCGCTGGCCATGGCCACCTCGGGGGCGGCCAACCGAGAGGGGAAAAGCTCGACGAACGGCCAGCCAAGTCGGCCGGCGACGGCCTTGGCGAAGCTGGTTTTGCCGGTCCCGGGCGGCCCGAACAAGATCACCGCCTTGGGCGGTGAGACTCCGTACTGCTCGGCGACGTCCGGCTCGGTCAACGGCAGCACAATCCGGCGTTCGATGATCTGTTTCTCGTTCTCCATGCCGGCCATCGCCTGCCACAGTCCCCGGGGCATCTGTTGCCCACCCAGCTCGGCCAGCAGCCCTGCGTCCGCCGCGCCGACAGGGTCGACCTTCTCGAAATACACCAGTTCGGTCCGCTCGTGGTACCCGGAATTGCGCAGCGCTGTCGTCCCCGTGGCATCCGGGGGCAGCAGCGCGGCGATCCGCCGCACACCAAGCGAGCGCAGCCGCAGTTCCAGTTCGGCCAGCAGCGCGCTGCCAATGCCCCGATTGCGCCATCGGTTGCTGAGTCCGACCATCGAAACCCACGCGCGTTCACCGTGGTGCTGGGCCACGGCGATGCCGACAAGCTCGTCGCCGACGACGGCGACCACAGCGGGCTGACCCGACCTGGCGGACGAGACCACCTCGGAGATCGGAAACACCGGCGATGACTCACCTGGCTGGCGGCTGGTGTCCCAGACCGAAATCGCTTGGTCGAGGTCGTCGTCGTGAAAGTCGCGGAGGCGCCACGGAGGCATCGCGTGCTACCTCCTGATACGTGCATGACCGGCGTCGGCCTGTGCGCAACGGCGCGCCGACAAGAAGGAATACACGCTGCAGCAATCAGCGCCGCGACAAACCACCCATTCGGGTGGCCCGGCGGGTGATCGGCGCCGTCAGGTTTGCCCGCAGGCGGCGAGGACGAGCTCGCGGACCCGTGCGGCGTCGGCTTGGCCCTTGGTGGCCTTCATGACCGCACCCACGATTGCGCCGGCTGCCTGTACTTTGCCGCCGCGGATCTTCTCGACGATGTCGGGGTTCGCGGCCAGCGCTTCGTCGACCGCTGCCTGAATCAGCGAGTCGTCGCGCACCACCGCCAGGCCGCGAGCGTTCATCACCTGTTCGGGCTCACCCTCGCCTGCCAGTACCCCCTCGACGACCTGGCGAGCCAGCTTGACCGACAGCTTGCCCTCGCCGACGAGCGCGATGACGGCCGCGACCTGTCTCGGGGTGATCGGAAGTTCGTCGAGCTGGACGCCGGACTCATTGGCCTTCTGCACTAAAAAGTTTCCCCACCAGGCCCGGGCTTGCTCGCTGGGCGCGCCCTGCTCGACGGTCGCGATAACCAGGTCGACGGCGCCGGCGTTGACCAGATCACGCATCACCTCGTCGGAAACCCCCCACTCCTGCTGAATCCGCTTGCGCCGCAACCATGGATACTCGGGGATGGTTTCGCGCAACTGCTCGACGAGTTCAGCGCTGGGCGCCACCGGCTCCAAGTCGGGTTCGGGGAAATAGCGGTAATCCTCGGCGGTCTCCTTGGTGCGGCCGGGGCTGGTGTAGCCGTCTTCGTGGAAGTGCCGGGTTTCCTGGATGACCCGGCGACCGGATTCCAGAACAGCGCCCTGGCGCTGCATTTCGTAGCGGACCGCGACTTCGACGCTCTTGAGCGAGTTGACGTTCTTGGTCTCGGTGCGGGTGCCGAACTCGATGGCACCGACCGGCTTCAACGACACGTTGGCATCGCAGCGCATCGAACCCTGGTCCATCCGAACATCGGAAACACCTAAGGTACGCAACAAGTCTCGGAGCGCCGTCACATAGGCTCGGGCGATCTCGGGCGCCCTGGCGCCAGTTTCCTCGATCGGTTTGGTGACGATTTCGATCAGCGGCACACCGGAGCGGTTGTAGTCGATCAGCGACGTCGTCGCCCCCTCGATGCGGCCGGTCTCGCTGCCCAAGTGGGTCAGCTTGCCGGTGTCTTCCTCCATGTGGGCGCGCTCGATGCCGACCCGCCAGCTGGTGCCGTCCTCCAGTGGCACATCCAGGTAGCCGTTGACCGCGATCGGTTCGTCGTACTGCGAGATCTGGTAGTTCTTCGGCATGTCGGGATAGAAGTAGTTCTTCCGCGCGAACCGGCACCACGGCACGATCTCGCAGTTGAGCGCCAGCCCGATCCTGATCGCCGACTCCACCGCAGCCTGGTTGAGCACCGGCAGCGAGCCCGGCAGCCCCAGACACACCGGGCACACCTGAGTGTTGGGTTCGGCGCCGAATGCGGTGGGGCACCCGCAGAACATCTTGGTGGCGGTGGACAGCTCGACGTGTACCTCCAGGCCCAGCACGGGCTCGTAGCGCGCGATCACGTCGTCGTAATCGAGCAGCTCAGCCCGGGTGACCTTCGCAGCAACCGTCATGAGCTAGATCGTAGTTGGGGCGCCTTCGTCGGCGCCATTCGCACGCTCCGTCGGGGCTGCTAGTGGTGACAGCCGTCACTCAATCGCGTTGTTACGCAGGCGACGTTCCGCGACTGGGGAACATGTCCGCCAGCGCAGCCGCCATCTCCAGGTAGCGACGCCTACTCCGCTTGCTCAACTGCTTCAGAGTGATCTCCTTGCCCTGATGCACATGACGATCGAATGGCAAGGTCACGACACGGTCCGGCGGGAACCGCTGCGCCAACCCCTCAAGTTCCTTGGCTGCCAGCCTGTTTGGTCTGCCTTTTTCGGTGCGGTTTATCACGAGCACCGCTGATTCAATCAGGTTCCGGTATCCATTGCGGCGCAACCACTTCAATGTCGTCTTCGTCTTCCGGACGGCGTCGATCGATGCGCTCGTTACCACTACCAGGGCCCGTGACTCCGAGAGCACCGCCTCCATCATGCTGGACTTCAGTGCGCTGCCGCAATCGATCAACATCACCGAATAATGGCTGCGCAGAATGGAAAACGCTTTGGCGAAGTCGTCGCGGCTCATCAGCCAATCGGTGTTGGCATAGTCCGGAAGACCGAGCAGTTCCAGGCCCGAACTGTTCCGACATGTATGCGTTCGCCTGTCGATATAACGCGCCGCCGCTGCTCCGGCGACGAGGTCGAGCAGGCTCAGCCGATTTCGGCGGCCATGCCGGCCGGCGAGGTCACCGCCGGCGAGATCCACCGCAATCACCCGGTCGTCGCGCAGCTGCGCGAATGTCGAGCCAAGCGCCTCAACCACCGCCGTTTTTCCGACGCCGCCTTTAAGGCCCAGTACCGCGATAGGAAATTCGCTGCCAACGGGGACGCAGACGCGATCGCGCAAACTCGTTTCGTATTTCCGCCGAGCGTCGGGACGAACGCTAAGTCGGGAGATTCCGGAAAGCACATTTCGCCACATGCTGTCAGTCGGGATTTTCTCCAACTGTTCCAGCCGGTCGAGGGTGTCCCACCCTAACTGCGGCTCCTGCTCAACCGGCGCAGGCGTAGGAGCCGCCGGGACCGTGGATGCTTCGGGTAGTGCCTGGTCCGGCTGCGGTGGACCGGGCGGTGCATCTCGGCCGTAGGCCCGCTGGGCGTTGTCGGGGCTGGCTGTCCGCGGTCGCCCGCGGGTGAATCGGCGCGTGCCGGGCTGCCCCGACGGCTGCGCCGAGGGCACCCCCTGGTGAATGACACCGCGATACGGACCGCGGTTATTCATATTTCCGACGGTAACACCCGTTTTGATTGCTCGGCTACTCGTTTGACGCAGCAAATTGCATGAAACATGTATGGAATACGGGTGAACAGCAGCCTACGGTCGCGTAATCGTTTGGCCGCTGACCGGGTCGCGTTACCCGAAGAAGGCGGCGGCGTCGTCGTAGCGGCTCTCTGGTACAAGCTTGAGCTGGCGCACCGCATCCGCCAACGGCACGCGGCCGATGTCCTGGCCGCGCAGGGACACCATCATCCCGTACTCGCCGATATGTGCGGCGTCGGCCGCGTTGACCCCGAACCTGGTGGCCAGCACCCGGTCGAAGGCGGTCGGTGTGCCACCGCGTTGGACATGCCCGAGCACCGTCACCCGCACGTCCTTGTTGATACGTTTCTCCACCTCACTCGCCAGCTGCGCGGCCACACCGGTGAACCGTTCATGCCCGAACTCGTCGATACCGCCTTCCCGCAGATTCATCGATCCGGGAACCGGTTTGGCGCCCTCGGCGACCACGCAGATGAAATGTGAGTCACCTCGCTGGAAGCGTCGCTTGACCAGCCGGCACACCTCTTCGACGTCGAAGGGCTGTTCGGGAATCAACGTCATGTGAGCACCGGATGCCAAGCCCGCATTCAATGCGATCCAGCCGGCGTGCCGGCCCATCACCTCCACCAGCATGACCCGCTGGTGCGATTCGGCGGTGCTGTGCAACCGGTCGATGGCCTCGGTGGCGACCGTCAACGCGGTGTCATGCCCGAAAGTCACGTCAGTGCAATCGATGTCGTTGTCGATCGTCTTCGGCACCCCGACGACCGGAACGTTCTCCTCGGACAGCCAGTGCGCCGCCGTCAAGGTCCCTTCACCGCCGATCGGGATCAGCACGTCGATGCCGTTGTCGTCGAGGGTCTGCATGATCTGGTTCAACCCGGCCCGCAGCTTGTCGGGATGCACACGGGCGGTGCCCAGCATCGTTCCGCCCTTGGTCAGCAGCCGGTCGTTGCGGTCGTCGTTGTGCAACTGGATGCGCCGGTTCTCCAACAGCCCGCGCCAACCGTCCTGAAAGCCGACCACCGTCGAGCCGTAGCGGGCGTCGCAGGTGCGCACCACCGCCCGGATGACGGCGTTGAGCCCCGGGCAGTCGCCACCCCCGGTGAGAATCCCGATCCGCATGTCCTCATCTTGCCGGGTGGATCGCTTCAGTGGCGCGAGCAGACGCAAAGTCACCCAAAATGCCCGGCTTCAGGGCACTTTTGCGACTGCTCGCGCTAGACGGCCGACGGCAGCGGTCCGCGTGCTGCCTCGTACGCCGCGCCCACCCGGTAGAGCCGATCGTCGGCCAGTGCGGGCGCCATGATCTGCAGCCCGACCGGAAGGTTGTCGTCCGGCGACAGCCCGGACGGCACCGACATGCCGCAGTGGCCGGCCAGGTTCAGCGGCAGCGTGCACAGGTCGAACAAGTACATCGCCAGCGGATCGTCGACCTTCTCCCCGAGCCGGAACGCGGTCGTCGGTGTCGTCGGCGACACCAGCACGTCGACGGTTTTGTACGCCTCGTCGAGATCTCGGGCGATCAAGGTGCGCACTTTCTGCGCCTGGTTGTAATACGCGTCGTAGTATCCGGCGGACAGCGCGTAGGTGCCAATCATGATGCGCCGCTTGACTTCTGGACCGAATCCGGCGGCCCGAGTCAGGGCCATCACCTCCTCGGCGCTGTGCGTGCCGTCGTCGCCGACGCGCAGCCCATAGCGCATGGCGTCGAAGCGAGCCAGGTTGCTGGACACCTCCGAGGGCAGGATCAAATAGTAGGCGGCCAGCGCGTAATCGAAGTGCGGACAATCGACTTCGCTCACCTCGGCGCCGAGTGCGGTCAACTGCTCGACGGCGGCGTTGAACGATGCCAGCACACCGGTCTGGTAACCCTCGCCGCTGTGTAGCTGGCGGACAACGCCGATGCGCACACCGCGCAGATCGCCGTCGACGCCCGCCTTGGCGGCCCCGACCACGTCGGGCACCGGCGCGTCGACGGAGGTGGAGTCTTTGGCGTCATGCCCGGCGATCACCTGGTGCAGCAGCGCGGTGTCCACCACCGTGCGCGCGCACGGGCCGCCCTGATCCAACGACGACGCGCAGGCCACCAGCCCGTAGCGCGACACCGTTCCGTAGGTGGGTTTGACGCCGACTGTGGCGGTCAGCGCGGCGGGCTGGCGGATGGAGCCGCCGGTGTCGGTTCCGATGCCCAGCGGCGCCTGGAACGCGGCCAGAGCCGCCGCCGTACCACCGCCCGAGCCGCCGGGCACCCGCTCGACGTCCCACGGGTTGCGGGTGGGGCCGTAGGCGGAGTTCTCGGTCGACGAGCCCATCGCGAACTCGTCCATGTTGGTCTTGCCCAGGATCGGGATGCCGGCCGCACGCAGCCGGATGGTGAGGGTGGCGTCGTACGGCGATTGCCAGCCCTCGAGGATCTTGGATCCGCAGGTGGTGGGCATGTCAGCGGTGGTGAACACGTCCTTGAGCGCCAGCGGCACGCCGGCCAGCGGCGACGGCAGCGGCTCGCCCGCGGCCAGTGCGTTATCGACGGCGGCCGCCGCGACCAACGCTTCATCGGCCGCCACATGCAGAAAGGTGTTGTAGCGGTCGTTGGTTGCCTCGATTTGGTCCAGGCAAGCCTGGGTCAGCTCAGTGGACGACAGTTCCTTGGCGGCGATCTTGGCGGCCAGCGCCGCCGCGTCCAGCCGGATGATGTCCGTCATTGCGGCTCGCCGAGGATCTTCGGCACAGCGAACCGGCCTTCGACCGCCTCTGGCGCCTGGGCAAGCGCTTCCTGCTGGGTCAGGCACGGGGTGATCTCGTCGGGCCGGGTGACGTTGACGTCTTTGAGTGGGTTGTCGGTCGCTTCGACGCCGGTGACGTCGACGGCCTGGATCACGCTGACGTGGGTCAAGATGGCGTCGAGTTGGCTGGCGTAGCTGTCCAACTCCGCGTCGGTCAACGCCAGGCGGGCCAGCCGAGCCAGGTGCGCGACCTCCTGACGGGAGATGCGGGAGATCTGGGACACGACCGAAAAGCCTAGTCGTCAGCTCGGGGCGGCCGTCACACAGCCGACGGCAGCCCGGCCGAAATGCCATCGGCGCATCGCTGTGTCACAGTGTGCGCGTGCCGTCGTATCTGCTGCGTGTCCAGTTGGTGGACCGACCGGGCAGCCTCGGTTCTCTGGCCGTGGCGCTCGGCTCGGTCGGAGCCGACATTTTGTCGCTCGACGTGGTGGACCGGGTATCCGGGTATGCGATCGACGACCTGGTGGTCGAGCTGCCGCCCGGGGCGATGCCCGACACCTTGATCACCGCGGCCGAAGCGCTCAAGGGCATTCGGGTCGACAGCCTGCGGCCGCATACCGGGCTACTGGAAGCTCACCGCGAGCTCGAGCTCCTCGACCACATCGCCGCGGCCGGCGACAACGATTCCCGGCTGAAGGTGCTGGCCGACGAAGCCCCGCGAGTGCTGCGGGTGGGCTGGTGCACGGTGGTGTGCAAGACCGGCACCGGGCTGGACGTGATGGTCGGCAGTCCGGGTGCACCCGAAACGAAGGTGGAGTCGGCGCCGTGGCTGCCGATCCAGCGCGCCGAGGCGCTGGACGGCGCTGACGACTGGGTGCCGAAGGCCTGGCGCGATATGGACACCACGTTGGTGGCGGCGCCCCTGGGCGACCCACACACCGCGGTGATGCTGGGCCGGCCCGGTGGACCGGCTTTCCGTCCGTCGGAGGTGGCGCGGCTGGGGTATCTGGCCGGCATCGTCGCGACGATGCTGCGCTGAACGAGGGCTACTGCGCGGCTGAAACACCGGCCGGCCCCTTGGCCAGAAGCTTGCGGAACCCGTCCTCGTCGAGAATCGGCACACCCAGCTCGACGGCCTTGTCGTGTTTCGAGCCGGGCGAATCACCAGCGACCACGTAGTCGGTTTTCTTCGACACCGAACCGGCCGCCTTGCCGCCGCGGGCCACGATGGCCTCCTTGGCGTCGTCGCGCGAGAAGCCGGTCAGCGATCCGGTAACCACGATGGTCAGCCCCTCCAACGTGCGCGGCACGCTGGTGTCGCGCTCGTCGGCCATCCGCACGCCCGCCGCCCGCCACTTCTCGACGATCGCGCGATGCCAGTCGACGGTGAACCACTCGGTGACTGCGGCGGCGATTGTGGGCCCGACGCCCTCCACCGCCGCCAACTGCTCGGTCGACGCCGACATGATCGCGTCGAGGCTGCCGAACTCGGTAGCCAGCGCCCGTGCCGCCGTCGGCCCCACGTGGCGGATCGACAGCGCCACCAGCACCCGCCACAGCGGCCGGGATTTCGCCTCGTGCAGGTTGGCCAACAGCCTCTTGCCGTTGGCCGAGAGCGCACCGGCTTTCGTCCGGAAAAGCTCCGTGCGCAACAGGTCGTCTTCGGTGAGGCTGAACAGATCGCCCTCGTCTGCGATGACCTTCGCCTGCAGCAGCGCGACACCGGCCTCGTATCCCAGCCCCTCGATGTCCAGTGCTCCGCGGCTGGCGACGTGAAAAACGCGCTCCCGCAACTGCGCCGGGCACGATCGAGCATTGGGACAACGGATGTCGGCGTCGCCCTCCTTGGCCGGCGCCAGCGTGGTGCCGCACTCGGGACACGTTGTGGGCATGACGAATTCGCGTTCCGAGCCGTCGCGCAGGTCGACGACGGGACCCAGCACCTCGGGGATCACGTCCCCGGCCTTGCGGATCACCACGGTGTCGCCGATCAGCACGCCCTTGCGTTTGACTTCCGAAGCGTTGTGCAGGGTGGCCAGCCCGACGGTGGAGCCGGCGACCTTGACCGGTGTCATGAACGCGAACGGCGTAACCCGCCCGGTGCGACCGACATTGACCCGGATGTCCAGCAGTTTGGTCTGCGCCTCCTCGGGCGGATATTTGTAGGCGATCGCCCACCGCGGCGCCCGCGATGTCGAACCCAGCCTGCGCTGCAGGGCGACCTCGTCGACTTTGACGACGATACCGTCGATTTCGTGGTCGACGTCGTGGCGGTGCTCACCCCAGTACCCGATCTGCTGCTGCACGCCGGCCAAATCATCGACGCGTTTGGTGTGCTCGGAAACCGGCAGACCCCAGGCAGCCAACGCCAGGTACGCCTCGTGCAAGGTGGCCGGGCGGAACCCTTCGGTGTGCCCTACCCCGTGACAGATCATCCGCAACTTGCGGCGTGCGGTCACCGCCGGATCCTTTTGCCGAAGCGATCCCGCAGCGCTGTTGCGCGGGTTGGCGAACGGCGATTTGCCGTCGGCGACCAAAGCGGCGTTGAGCGCCTCGAAGTCGGCCAGCCGGAAAAACACCTCGCCGCGCACCTCGAGCACCGCCGGTATCGGGAAGTCGTCGCTGGCCGTGAGTCGCTCGGGCACGTCGTCGATCGTGCGGGCGTTCAGCGTGACGTCCTCACCGGTGCGGCCGTCTCCGCGAGTGGCCGCCCGAGTGAGCCGGCCGCCGCGGTACACCAGCGACAGCGCCACCCCGTCGATCTTGAGTTCGCACAGGTAGTGCGCCTCGTCGCCGACTTCAGCGCGGATCCGGGCGGCCCAGGCGGCGAGTTCCTCCTCGCTGAACGCGTTGTCCAAGCTGAGCATCCGCTCGAGATGTTCGGCCGGCATGAAGTCGGTGGCAAAACCCGCACCACCGACGAGCTGGGTGGGCGAATCGGGTTTGCGCAGCTCGGGGTATCGGTCTTCGAGCGCGACGAGCTGGCCGAACAGTTTGTCGAACTCAGCATCGGAGATGATCGGCGCGTCGCGCACGTAGTAGCGGAACTGGTGTTCGCGGACTTCGTCGGCCAGTTCCTGCCACTGCCGCCGAACCTCCGGTGCGACCGAATCAGCCTCTGCCGAGCTCACCTTGGCAGGCTATCGGAGGCCTCCGACGAGAGCGCCGTCACTGTTTGACGTATGCCCGCAGCCGGTCGATCGCGGCGTCCCACCGACGCGACAACGCCGTCGGCCTAGATGGCGTCGGGGTCTTCGGCGAACGCCTCGGCGGTCCGCCTGGCCAGGGCGATGGCGGTGCGGGCCCATTCCGGGGTGGCTTCGGCCAGACCACATGCCGGGGTGATGCCGATGCGGTCACGCAGTTGCGAGCGGGCAAAAGCGAGCCGGTCGGTGATCGCGACGGTGGCGGCGGCGGTTTCTTCTACCGACGGCCGCTGCGCCGGTGTGGTGGCAGGCACGACGCCGAGCATCACGCTGCGCCCCGATTCGATGAATTCCGCGATACCGTCGAGTTCCGCGGTGTGCTGTGCGATCCTGGCGTCAATCGACACGGCATGAAAACCGCTGGCATGCAACGTCTTCCACGGCAATGACCACGCACAACTATGCAGCAGCACGTCAGCGCCGGCGGCGGCGACACAAGTGTCCAACGATGCGATGGCCAGTGCCTCATCGATCGGATCCACCGGAGTCAGCGCAGTCACGCCGGTCAGCTGGCCGGCCAGCGCCGCCGGTAGCGACGGCTCGTCGAACTGCACCACGACAGGGGTGTCGAGCCGGCGGGATACCTCCGCGCGATGTGTAGCGACGCCCTCGGCCAGGGACGCGGCGAGATCGCGCACGGCACCGTGGTCGGTGATCGCCCGGTGTCCATTGGCAAGCTCCAGTTCCGCAGCCAGCGTGACCGGCCCGGGGGCCTGCACTTTGACCGGGCGGCCGCTGCCACGCAGTCCCGCCTTCTCCCACGCCTCTTCCAGTGCGTCGATGTCCTCGGCGAGCAGGCTGGCCGCCCTGCGCATCACCGCGCCGGGCCGAGCGGCGATGCGGTAACCGCGCGGCACCGTGTCGATGGCTACGTCGATCAGCACCGCGCCCGCACGCCCGATCATGTCGGCACCCACTCCGCGGGCCGGCAGCTCGACAAGGTGGGCCAACGCGTCCGCCAGTTCACCGACGACGACCTCGGCAGCTTGACGCGGTGAGTCGCCCGGCCACGAGCCGTTGCCGGTAGCCGTCGCGAAAACACTCATCGGACAACCGTACTGGCGCGCCGCGACTACGCTCGATCCAGGGAAGGACCCGAAGAGCTATGTCGCGACCGCTGCTGGTGTGGTGTTGCGTGGCGCTGTTGGCCGCAGCCTGCACCCGTGTGGTAGGCGGCACAGCGGTACCGGCGTTCGGACACCTTGGCGCCCTCTCGGGCATCGACGTCGACGAAGTGCTGCTGGATCAGTCGCGGATGCGCGCGATCACCGGCACCGGGGACGACCTCACCATCATCCCGACCATGGACGCCAGCCAACCGGTGGATTTGGACTCGCTGGCTCAATCAGCTCCGCCGCAATGCCGCTTCTTCTACGCCGACACCGCGACGTTCGGCACAGATATCGAGCAGTTTCACAAGACGACGTTCCAGTACCCGCCGAAAGGCGCGCTGATCTCCGAAGGCGCGGCCGGATATCGCGACGTCGACACCGCACGCCGCAGCTTCCACACCCTGGTCACCACTGTGGAGCACTGCGCGGACACTTCGGCGGGGTGGCTGTTGGTCGGCGACTGGAACGCCGAGGACGATTCGTTGCACACCAGGCCGGGTGCCTGCGGGCGCGATTACCGGGTCAAGTCAGTGGTTCTGGTGGAAGTGACCTTCTGCGGTTTTCCCGAGTCGGTACCCGGCATCGTGATGACCAACATCACGGCCAAAGTGCCCAGCTAGCAACAACTACGAGGTGCCGGCGATGGTGGCGCTGCCGATCACCTCGTCGCCCTCGGGGTCCGGGCGATACAGCACCAGCATCTGCCCGCAGGCGACGCCCCGCAACGGATCGTGCAGCGCAACCACGAGCGTGTCACCCTTCAATTCCGCTGTGGCGGAGACAGTTTCGCCGTGGGCACGGACCTGAACCGCACACTCGACGGGTTCGCGCGGCACTGTTCCGCTGGTGAACACCGGTTCGCGCCCGGTCAGCGTCCACACGTCCAGGTCGGCGGCCTCACCCACCCGCACGGTTGCGGTCGCCGCGTCGATCGCGGTCACGTAGCGAGGTCGACCGTCCGGGCCGGGGCCGGCGATGCCCAGACCTTTGCGCTGCCCGATCGTGAACCCGTGCACACCCTCGTGTTCGGCCAGCACCGTACCGCGCGCGTCGACGACGCTGCCGCGCCGGACCCCGATACGCTCGCCGAGAAAAGCCCGGGTGTCGCCCGACGGAATGAAGCAGATGTCATGGCTGTCGGGCTTTTCCGCGACCCCCAGGCCGCGGCGGGCGGCCTCCGCTCGAATCTGTGGCTTCGGCGTGTCGCCGACGGGGAACGCCGCGTGGCGCAGCTGGTCGGCGGTGAGCACGGCCAACACGTAGGACTGGTCCTTGTCCCGGTCGACCGCCCGGCGCAGCCGCCCCTGGGAGAGCCGGGCGTAGTGGCCGGTGGCCACGGCATCGAAACCCAACGCCAACGCCCGCGCCGAAAGCGCCGAGAACTTGATCCGCTGATTGCAGCGCACGCAGGGGTTCGGGGTTTCTCCGCGGGCATAGGACGACACGAAGTCGTCGATCACGTCTTCGGCGAACTTCTCCGCGAAATCCCATACGTAGAACGGGATTCCCAGCACGTCGGCGACTCGCCGGGCATCGCCGGCGTCCTCCTTGGAACAGCACCCTCGCGAGCCGGTGCGCAGCGTTCCGGGTGCGCTCGACAGCGCGAGATGCACACCGACCACGTCGTGGCCCGCATCCACCATCCGGGCAGCGGCCACCGACGAGTCGACGCCGCCGCTCATCGCGGCGAGAACTTTCATCGCGACACCCCCGCGGCGGCCAGCGCGGCCTGCCGAGCGCGCGCCACCGCACCGGGCAGCACCTGCAGCGCCGCGTCGACGTCGGCTTCGACGCTGGTGTGCCCCAGCGACAGTCGCAGCGAGCTGCGGGCACTGACAGCATCGGCACCCATCGCCAGCAGCACGTGCGACGGCTGTGCGACTCCTGCGGTACACGCGGAGCCGGTCGAGCATTCGATTCCGTTGGCGTCCAACAACATCAGCAGCGCGTCGCCCTCGCAACCGTCAAATGTGAAGTGTGTGTTGCCCGGCAACCGCGGCTCTCGTGCACCGTTGAGGTGGGCGTCGGGAACCGACGCGAGGACACCGTCGATCAGCCGGTCCCTCAGAGAGCGAAGCCGCGCGCTGTTGGCCTCCAGCCCGTCGACCGCGATCTGCGCCGCCGCCGCCATCGCAACGGCGCCCGCGACGTCCGGTGTGCCAGAACGGATGTCGCGCTCTTGGCCGCCACCGTGCGTCAGCGGCACGCAGCTGACGTCGCGGCGCAACAGCAACGCGCCGACACCAGGCGGACCACCGAACTTGTGTGCCGCCACACTCATTGCCGACAGACCGCTGGCGGCGAAGTCGACCGGCAGCTGGCCCACCGCCTGGATCGCGTCACTGTGCATCGGCACGTCGAATTCGGCTGCGATGGCTGCTAGTTCGGCGATCGGCATGACGGTGCCGACCTCGTTGTTGGCCCACATCACCGACACCAGCGCCACGTCGTCGTACCCGTCGAGTGCGTCGCGCAGCGCGGCCGGCGACACCGACCCATCCGAGTTGGTGGGCAGCCACGTCACTTCGGCGCCTTCGTGTTCGGCCAGCCAGGTCACCGCGTCGAGCACTGCGTGATGCTCCACCGCGGTGGCGACGATGCGGCGATGGCGCGGCGCAGCGTCGCGGCGCGCCCAGTAAATGCCCTTGACGGCAAGGTTGTCGCTTTCGGTGCCGCCCGCGGTGAAGATCACCTCCGAGGGACGCGCGCCCAGCTTGTCGGCGATCAACTCGCGCGACTCCTCCATCCGGCGGCGCGCCGCGCGGCCGGTGGTGTGCAGCGACGAAGCGTTACCGACGGTGCCCAGGACAGCCGTCATCGCCTCGATGGCTGCGGGATACATCGGGGTGGTGGCGGCGTGATCTAGGTACACCATGACCCGCCCAGGATACCGGCGGGCGCCAGACGCCAACGGCCCCGCACGCGGGGTGCGGGGCCGCAGCGAATCGGTCAGCCCTTGCGGGCCTTGATCGCTTCGGTGAGTTGCGGGGCCACCTTGAACAGGTCGCCGACGACGCCGTAGTCCGCGATCTCGAAGATCGGGGCTTCTTCGTCCTTGTTGACCGCGACGATGGTCTTGGAGGTCTGCATGCCGGCGCGGTGCTGGATCGCCCCGGAGATCCCCAACGCGATGTAGAGCTGCGGCGACACCGTCTTTCCGGTCTGGCCCACCTGGAACTGGCCCGGGTAGTAGCCGGAGTCGACGGCCGCGCGCGAGGCGCCGACGGCAGCACCCAGCGAGTCGGCCAGCTCTTCGACCACGCGGAAGTTCTCCGCGCTGCCGACCCCACGTCCACCGGACACCACGATGCTCGCCTCGGTGAGCTCCGGGCGGTCGCCGGCGACAGCGGGTTGGCGGGCGGTGACTTTGGCGGCATTTTCCGCGGGCTCGGGCACCTCGACGGTGACCTGTTCACCCGCACCTTCGGCCGGTTCAGCGTCGATAGCACCGGCTCGCACGGTGATCACCGGGGTGTCGCCGGTGGCTTCGGCCTCGACGGTGAACGCGCCACCGAAGATGGAGTGCACGAACTTGCCGCCGGACTGGACATCGACGAGGTCGACCAGCAGTCCCGAGCCGATCCGCGCGGCCAACCGGCCCGCGATCTCTTTGCCGTCGGCGCTGGCGGCCAGAATCACTGCCGCCGGTGAGGACGATTCGGCGAGATTGGCCAGCACGTCGACCTGGGGAGTGATCAGGTACTGGTCGACGACGTCGGACTCTGCGACGTAGATCTTCTCGGCACCGGCAGCCTTGAGCCCGTCGATCAGCGGCTCGGCCGTGCCGGGTGTGCCGACCACTACGGCGGCGGGTTCGCCCAGCCGGCGGGCGGCGGTCAACAGTTCGGCGGTGACTTTCTTCAGCGCGCCTTCAGCGTGCTCGACGAGCACCAGTACTTCAGCCATGGCTTGTTTTCCGTGTCTTTCGGTGTAGGGGTCGTCAGATGAGTTTTTGGCCGACCAGGTACTCGGCGATCTTGGTGCCGCCGTCGCCTTCGTCGGTGACCTTCTCACCGGCGGTCTTGGGCGGCTTGGGGTTCGAGGCCAGCACCTTCGAACCGGCGTTGGCCAGGCCAACTTCGTCGGGCTCAACCCCGATCTCGGCCAGCGTCAGCGTGGTGACTTCTTTCTTCTTGGCGGCCATGATGCCCTTGAAGGACGGGAACCGGGGCTCGTTGATCTTCTCATTCACGCTGATGACCGCGGGCAGTGACGCCTCGAGGGTGAACACGCCGTCGTCGGTCTCGCGCTCGCCGATGATCTTGCCGCCCTCGACCGTCACTTTCCGCAAGTGGGTCAGCTGCGGCAGGCCGAGGTACTCGGCGATGATCGCCGGCACCGCGCCCCCCGCGCCATCGGTCGACTCGTTACCGGCGATGACCAGTTCGGTGCCTTCGATGGTGCCCAGCGCGCGAGCCAGCGCCCACCCGGTCTGGATGACATCCGAGCCGCGCATGCCGTCGTCGAGCAAGTGCACGGCCTTGTCGGCGCCCATCGACAGGGCCTTGCGAATGGCCTCGGTGGCCCGCTCCGGGCCGGCGGTCAGGACCGTCACCGAGCCTTCGACGCCGTCGGCGGCTTCCTTTTCGCGGATCAACAGCGCCTCTTCGACAGCACGCTCGTTGATTTCGTCCAGCACGGCGTCGGCCGACTCGCGGTCCAAGGTGTAATCGTCGTCGCGGAGCTTGCGTTCCGACCAAGTGTCTGGGACCTGCTTGATCAGGACCACGATGTTCGTCATGACTGTGGTTCGTCCTCCTCGAAGGAGTCCTGCAGCCGGCGGCGGCAAGACTCGGATACGTGTGTGCGCAGCCGCAAGTTACTAGCCGGTAACTTTTGTGCGGTTTCGCTCTCACACCATAGCGGGTGGTGATAGACCCACTGCCCGGCTCCTCCCCTGTTGCCGAGGGGGTGTTCCCACGTCTGTCTGGAGGTGAACCATTCGTCGATCGGGCGCTTCAGGATAGCCTGCCTTCCAATGAACGCCATCAAGAATCCCGCCGGCGTCGACTCGCCGCCCCCGGCCGACGCCGCGTTGGTGCTGACCGGCGAGCGCACCGTGCCCGGCCTCAAGGAGGAGAACTACTGGTTCCGCCGCCACGAGGTTGTCTACCAGCGGCTGGCGCAGGGGTGCGCGGGCCTCGAGGTGCTTGAGGCGGGCTGCGGCGAAGGCTACGGCGCCGACCTGATTGCCCGCGCGGCGCGCCGCGTCATCGCAGTCGACTACGACCACGCCGCGGTAGCGCACGTCCGCGCCCGCTACACCGGGGTGGAGGCGGTGCATGCCAACCTGACCGAGCTGCCACTGGCCGACGGTTCGGTGGACGCGGTGGTCAGCTTTCAGGTCATCGAGCATCTGTGGGATCAGCCACAGTTTCTGCGCGAGTGCGCCCGAGTCCTGCGTCCTGCGGGGGCGCTGATGGTGTCCACACCGAATCGGATCACGTTCTCGCCGGGCCGCGACACCCCGATCAACCCGTTTCACACCCGCGAGCTCAACGCCGGCGAGCTTACGCAATTGCTCGTTGACAACGGATTTTCCGGGGTGACGATGAGCGGCGTCTTCCACGGGCCGCGCCTGCAGGAAATGGATGCTCGGCACGGCGGGTCGATCATCGACGCGCAGATCGCGCGTGCGGTGGCCGACGCGCCATGGCCTGCTGAGCTGCTGGCCGACGTCGCCGCGGTCACCACGGCTGACTTCGAGATCGTCGAGGCGGGCGACCGGGATATCGACGACAGCCTCGACTTGGTCGCGATTGCGGTGCGCGCGTGAGCGAGCGAGCTTCTGCCCCGGTGCCGGGTCTGTTCACCCTGGTGTTGCACACTCATCTGCCGTGGCTGGCTCACCACGGGCGCTGGCCGGTCGGCGAGGAATGGCTCTACCAATCCTGGTCGGCGGCCTATCTGCCGCTGCTGCGGGTGCTGCGCGCACTGGCCGAGGAGGACCGGCACCGGCTGATCACGCTGGGGATGACGCCGGTGGTGACCGCCCAGCTTGACGACCCGTACTGCCTGGACGGCATGTACCACTGGCTGGCGAACTGGCGGCTGCGCGCGGCCGAGGCTGCCAGCCTGAGGCCGGGTGCGTCAGCAGGGCCGGTGACAGCCTGTTCGCCGAAGGCGTTGCGTGCCTTCGGGATTCGTGAGTCCATCGATGCTGACCAGGCGCTCGACGACTTCGCGACTCTGTGGCGCCATGGCGGCAGCCCGCTGCTGCGCGCCCTGATCGACGCCGGCACGGTGGAATTGCTCGGCGGTCCGCTGGCGCACCCATTCCAGCCGCTGCTGCATCCCCGGCTGCGCGAATTCGCGTTACGCGAAGGGTTGGCGGACGCGGGGCAACGACTGGCCCACCCGCCCGCGGGGATCTGGGCCCCCGAATGCGCTTATGCCCCAGGCATGGAACACGACTACGCGGCGGCCGGAGTGACGCATTTCATGGTCGACGGGCCGTCGCTGCGCGGCGACACCGCGCTGGGGCGCCCGGTCGGTGACACCGACGTGGTCGCGTTCGGCCGCGACCTGCAGGTCAGCTACCGGGTGTGGTCGCCGAAATCCGGCTATCCCGGCCATGCCGCCTACCGCGACTTCCACACTTATGACCACCTCACCGGCTTGAAGCCCGCACGGGTAACAGGCCGCAACGTGTCCTCGGACGCCAAGGCGCCCTACAATCCGGAGCGCGCCGACCGCACGGTCGACACCCATGTCGCCGACTTCGTCGACGTGGTTCGCCGCCGACTGATCGACGAATCCGAGCGCATCGGCCGGCCGGCGCACGTCATCGCCGCCTTCGACACCGAACTGTTCGGCCACTGGTGGTACGAGGGGCCGGTGTGGCTGCAGCGGGTGCTGCGGGCATTGCCGGCGGCCGGTGTGCGCGTCGGCACGCTCTCAGACGCGATCGCCGACGGCTTCGTCGGCTCGGCGGTCGAATTACCGCCCAGCTCTTGGGGTTCCGGCAAAGACTGGCAGGTGTGGGCCGGCGACAAGGTGGCCGACCTGGTGCAGCTCAACGCCGAAGTGGTCGACACCGCGCTCTCCACTGTGGACAAGGCCCTGGCCCAGACGGCGCCACTGGACGGCCCCACCCCGCGCGATCACATCGCCGACCAGATCCTGCGGGAAACCCTTCTGACCGTGTCCAGCGACTGGCCGTTCATGGTGAGCAAAGACTCCGCGGCCGACTACGCCCGCTACCGGGCCCACCTGCACGCGCACGCCACCCGCGAGATCGCCGGCGCCCTGGCGTCCGGCCGGCGCGAGGTTGCCCAGCGGCTGGCCGACGGCTGGAACCGCGCCGACGGGCTGTTCGGGGCGCTCGACGCGCGAAGGCTACCGCGATGACGCCCGTTTTGCGGCGCGAGCGTGCGTGTCTGTACGCCGACACGCCGTCGTGGGCGGCATTTTGCGCACGCTCGCAGCGGAAGTGGGCGTCCGCATGAGGGTCCTCATGGTGTCGTGGGAATACCCGCCGGTGGTGATCGGCGGGCTCGGCCGGCACGTCCATCACCTGTCGACCGCGCTGGCCGCCGCGGGCCACGACGTTGTGGTGTTGTCGCGCCGTCCCACCGGCACCGACCCGAGCACGCATCCCTCGTCCGACGACATCAGCGAGGGCGTCCGAGTCGTCGCGGCCGCGCAGGATCCGCACGAGTTCAGCTTCAGCACCGACATGATGGCCTGGACACTGGCTATGGGCCATGCCATGGTTCGCGCCGGACTGTCTCTGGACTTCACCCCCGATGTCGTGCACGCGCACGACTGGCTGGTGGCCCACCCAGCCGTCGCATTAGCCGAATTCTACGACGTGCCAATGGTTTCCACCATCCACGCGACAGAGGCGGGTCGGCATTCCGGATGGGTGTCCGGCGCGATCAGCCGCCAGGTGCATGCGATCGAGTCCTGGCTGGTGCGCGAATCCGATTCGCTGATCACCTGTTCGGCGTCAATGCGCGACGAGATCACTGAGCTGTTCGGACCTGGCCTGGCCGAGATCGCGGTCATTCCCAACGGAATTCATGCCGATCGCTGGCCGTTCGCGCCGCGGCGCCCGCGCACCGGGCCGCCTGAACTGCTGTATGTCGGCCGGCTGGAATACGAGAAAGGCGTGCACGACCTCATCGCCGCGTTGCCGCGGATCCGGCGCACCCATCCGGGCACCACGTTGACCATCGCCGGTGATGGCACACAGCAGGATTGGCTGGTCGAGCAGGCCCGCAAACACCGAGTGCTCAAGGCGACCACCTTCGCCGGGCGGCTCGATCACGACGAGCTGCTCCAGGTGCTGCACCGCGCCGACGTCGCCGTGCTGCCCAGCCACTACGAGCCGTTCGGGCTCGCGGCGCTGGAGGCCGCCGCGGCCGGCATCCCCCTGGTCACCTCGAACATCGGCGGCCTGGGCGAAGCGGTGATCGACGGACAGACCGGGCTGTCGTGCCCGCCGCGCGACGTCGCCCGCCTGGCCGCCGCCGTTTGCACGGCGCTCGACGACCCCGATGCCGCCCAGCGACGCGCCCGAGCCGCCCGCGATCGGCTCACCTCGGATTTCGATTGGGGCACCGTGGCCGACGAAACCGCGCAGGTCTACCTGGCTGCCAAACGCCGTGAGCGCCAACCACTTTCGCGGGTTCCTATCATCGAACACGCGCTGCCGGATCGTTAGATCGGGAGCGCCGGGCGCGCACGGCGCAGTAGCGACTACAGGCCCCGCCGCGCCGCCCCGACGGCAGTCACGGTGTCGGGATTTCCGCCGAACTCGACGCGGGCGGCGTCGCGGCCGGCGACGAACAACAGCAGCTCCGGCGGTTCGCCGGTCACCGTCACCACCTCACCACGCCCGACACGGCCGATGCGTTTCCCGTCAGGTGTCCGAAGGTGGACCTGCGCGGGCGCTTTGCCGAGCGTCATCCGGCTCATCAAGCCCAGCGGCCGGCGAAGCGCTGCGACGATCGATTGATCCAGCGCGCGTGGCTGCCAGCCGTCAACGGCGCGGCGGACGTCCTCGTGATGGATGAACATCTCGCCGACGTTGACCACCGGATCCAGCAGCTTGAACGGTGAATACAGCGGCGGACCGGACGACACCATCTCGACGAGCTCCTCCCAGGAGTGCGACTGCGCCGTCTTCGCCTGCACCTTGGCGGTGTAGTCGGCGAGCATCGGCAGCGCGATCCCGGCGGTCGCATCCAGACGCCGTTCCCTCACCACCAAGTGAGCAGCCAGGTCGCGGGCCGTCCAACCGGCGCAGAGGGTCGGCGCGTCGGGCCCGACGGCTCGCAAGGTGTCGACGAGCGCGGAGCGCTCGCGCTGAGCAGCGTTCATGGCCTCACGATAGGTGAATCGCGAGTTGGCTGCGCCCACTAGCCACAGCTAGTATCTTTCAGTAAGTTAAAGGTTAAACTACTGAACGAGTATTGCTGTCGGAGCTACCGCACTGCCGTGCCTCGCCGACCTGGCGTCTCGACACAGGACCAGTGTGTTTGGCGTCGCAACCGCGGGGTACTCAGCGTGACTTCGAGCCGTTCGGGCCGGCAGCAGTCCAAACCGAGGAGAGGGGCGCCGGTGGGCGAGGTTTACGAATTGTCGCCTGCACGGGAACGCATGCCGGCAGCGCTGACGGAACGATGCTGGCCGGACCCGGGCAGCTTCGGCGCGTGGCGAAACGGCGTGCGCCAAGCCGTGCTGACCCACGTTGCCGATTTCGTCGCTGAGCGGTGCGTGGAGCTGGACGAGGCAGGCGTCGACGTGGCGGGCGACATACTGACCCAGTTCGTGTCCGGTGGCAAGTGCCTGCGCTCCACGTTCATGTACCTGGGGTGGTTGGCCGGAAGGTTCGGCAGCGACCCGGCGCTGCGCGCCGCTGCCAGTCTCGAACTGCTGCACGCGTTCGCGCTGCTGCAAGACGATGTCATGGATGCATCGGCGACGCGGAGAGGCCGTCCCGCGGCGCACATCCAGTTCAGCGGGTGGCACCGCGACAGCGGGTTATCCGGATCGTCGAAGCGGTTCGGCGAATCGGCGGCAATTCTGCTTGGCGACCTGTGCCTGATCTGGGCGGAACAGATGCTGCGCGAGAGCGGCGTGGCGCCACGCCGCCTGCAGCAGGCTTGGCCGCGCTACGACGCCATGCGCACCGAGCTGGCGCTCGGCCAGTTCGCCGACTTGGCGAGCGACGCCAGGGATTTGCCGACCATGCACGCCGTCCTGGATGTCGCGCGACGCAAGTCGGGCAACTACACGGTGCGGCGGCCGTTGGAGATCGGCGCCGCAATGGCCGGCTGCGGTGATCGCACGATGTCAGCGCTTGGCCGATACGGCGCAGCGGTGGGTGAAGCCTTTCAGTTGCGCGACGACGTGCTTGGCGTCTTCGGGTTGACGTCAACGACAGGCAAGCCAAGCGGTGGCGATCTCATCGAACGCAAGCCGACCAGCGTTGTGATGGCCGCACACCAACTGGCCGACGCACCGACCCGTCGTCAACTCACCGAACTGATGAACAGCGACGACATCGACGACAGCGCGCTCGACCACTGGCGGGCATTGATCGTGGCGACGGGTGCGGTGCAATGGGTCGAGGAGATGATCACGAGCCGGGTGGAATCCGCCCGAAAAGAACTGGGCGACATGGACATCGACGAATCGGTTCACCACGCCCTGGACAACATGGCCGTCGAGTGCACGGAGCGCAGCCAATGAGCCGTTCGCGGCCGAAAGCCGCTCGCTGATGCGCACCGTCGCCGGACGCAGCGATCGGGTGGTCGTGATCGGCGCGGGATTTGCGGGGCTTTCGGCCGCGCTGCACCTCGCCGGTCGCGGTCGTGAAGTCACCGTGGTCGAGCGCGAATCCTGGCCCGGGGGCCGCGCGGGCCGGCTCGATGTTGACGGCTATCGGCTCGACACCGGACCCACGGTGCTGACGATGCCCGACCTCATCGACGACACATTCGGCGCCGTCGGCGAAGACATCTCGGCGCGACTAGAGCTGCTCCCGCTCGATCCGGCCTACCGTGCGGTGTTCGCCGACGGCAGCAGCCTCGACGTGCACAGCGATCCCGAGCACATGGCCGCGGCCATAACGGAATTCGCTGACGGCACGCAGGCAGCGGGCTACCGCCGGCTGCGAGACTGGCTGATCCGGCTGTACCGCACCGAATTCGACGGATTCATCGCCCGAAACTTCGACTCGCCCCTTTCGCTGCTTACCCCGCAGCTGGCGCGGCTGGCCGCAATCGGCGGATTCCGCAAGTGGGACACCATGGTCAAGCGTTACATCAGCGATGCGCGGTTGCGGCGGGTGTTCACCTTCCAGTCGCTCTACGCCGGTGTCGCGCCGCAGCATGCTCTTGCGGTCTACGCGGTCATCGCCTACATGGATACCGTTGCCGGGGTTTTCTTTCCGCGCGGCGGGATGCGGGCCCTACCGGATGCCTTGGCCGCCGCGGCCACCGACGCCGGGGTGCGATTCCACTACGGTGCCACGGTCACCGAACTCGAACGCACCGACTGCCGCGTCGTGGCCGTCCGCACTGACCGGGGCCATGAGATCGACTGCGATGCAGTCGTTCTGACCACTGAGCTGCCCCAAACATATGCACTGCTAGGCCATCGGCCGCGCCGCCTGGGAAACCTGCGGCCCGCGCCGTCGGCGGTCGTCGTCCACGTGGGCTGTCCGCGCAGGCATTCGGAAGCGGCGCATCACAGCATCGTGTTCGGCGACGCGTGGGAGCAGACATTCGATGACATCGTCCGTGACGGTCGACTGATGCAGGACCCGTCGCTGCTAGTCACCAGGCCCACCGCCAGCGACTCGAGCCTGGCTCCGGCCGGTCACGATCTGTTCTACGTCCTGGCACCGGCGCCAAATCTCACCCACTCCAACATCGACTGGTCCAGCATCGGTGAGGAGTACGCCCAATACGTCGTCAACCTCGTGGAAGACCGGCTGCTTCCCGGCCTGTGTGACGGCGCGCATGTGCTGCACGCCGTCACCCCCGCTGATTGGGCGCGTCAAGGTATGGCCGCCGGAACACCGTTTGCGTTGTCCCACACGTTCTCCCAGACCGGGCCGTTCCGGCCGGCCAATGTCGTGCGGGGCGTCGACAATGCGGTGCTGGCCGGGTCCTCCACGGTCCCCGGCGTTGGTGTGCCAACCGCCTTGATCTCCGGGCGCCTGGCCGCCGACCGCATCACCGGCACGGTCGGACACTCGACGCGACGCGTCATCACGAAAGCCGCGCTGCGATGATCCGCGCCGAACTGGATGCCGCCGGTATCGGTGATGCGCGGCTGCGCGAGGCATACCGACGCTGCCGCGAAATCAACGCCGAACACGGCCGCACTTTCTTTCTGGCCACTCGGCTGCTGGCCCCGGATCAACGTCCGGCGGTGCACGCGTTGTACGGCTTTGCCCGCTACGCCGACGACATTCTCGACGACCTCGACCCCGGCCTGGACACCAGCACGCGGGCCCAGCGGCTGCAGGGCTTGTGCGACGAGCTCTTCACCGGAGGCGATCACCTAAACCATCCGGTGCTGGCTGCGGTCAGCCACACCGCACGTCGCTACGGCATCGCTTCTGAACTGTTCGACGACTTTTTGACCTCGATGCGGATGGATCTGACCGTCACCGACTATCCCAACCGCACCGCACTCAACCGCTACATCAAAGGCTCAGCGGAAGCGATTGGCCTGCAGCTACTTCCGATCCTGGGCACCGTCGTCCCGGCTGATGAGGCCGCACCATACGCGGCCGCGCTCGGCACAGCTTTCCAGCTCACCAATTTTCTGCGCGACATCGACGAAGACCTTGTGCGCCAACGGGTTTACCTGCCCGCCGACGAGCTGGCCGCCTACGGCGTCGACCGTGAGGTGCTGATGTGGTGTCACCGCCACCGCCGCACCGATCCCCGGGTACGCCGCGCCCTAGCCGACCAGCACCACCGTACTCGACAGATCTACCGCTACGCGGCCGACGGCGTCGCGTTGCTTGCGCCACGCTCGCGACCTTGTGTGGCAACCGCATTGACGCTGTACTCGGAGATTCTGGACCGCATCGAGGCCAGCGACTTCGCGGTGTTCAGCCGACGCGCCACCGTCGGCACTGCCCGTCGGCTGCGGGTCGCCGGCGCCGGCCTGATCCATTCGTGGCAAGCTCGCGCCCTGCGACCAGCCGGCGCTAACCCACCAGGCAGCTCCTGATGGATCGGTGGCAATACCTACTCGTCCTTGCCGCATGTCTGGCGATCACGGCGCCGCTGGAGCTGTTCGGCCCCGGCGTGTACCGCCAACCAGGTCGGGTCGCCCGCGCGGTGCTACCCGTCGCCGCAGTGTTTTTACTGTGGGACGAGGCGGCAGTGGCCGCGCACGTGTGGACGTACAATCCCACGTACGTCCTCGGCGCCTTCGTCCCCGTGCATGTGCCGATCGAGGAGGTGCTGTTCTTCATCGTCATTCCGCTGTGCGCGCTGCTGACCTACAACGCGGTAAGCGCCATCCTGGACCGGGTCAACCGGCGATGATCGGCTATACCGCGCCCGCCGTCCTCGCGGTGCTCGCCGTGTGCACGCTCGAATTCGCCGTGCTGCACACCGGAATCTTCCGCCGCAGCGCCTACTGGTTGTCGATGCTGATCGTCTTTGGATTTCAGATCCTGGTCGACGGATGGTTGACCAAACTTCGTGCTCCGATCGTCATGTACGACGACCGCCACATCACCAGCCTGCGATTCCCGTTCGACATCCCGATCGAAGATTTCCTGTTCGGCTTCGCCCTCGTCACCGCCGTGCTGCTGCTCTGGGAGCGTCAACGTGCGCGCCGGTAACACCCGCCTTTCCCCCGCCGACGTGCCGGCCGCGTTCGACGCGGGCGCCGCAGCCTACGACCGGCTCGTCGACGCCAATCCCGAATACCATGCTCACCTTCGCCTTTCAGCACGACGGTTGCGGCTGCCCGACCGCGGCCGAGGGCTACGGCTCCTCGACGCCGGATGCGGCACCGGGGCATCGACGGAAGCACTGCTGACCGTCGCCCCGCACGCCGACATTGTCGCGGTCGACGCGTCACAAGGCATGCTCGACGCGGCGCGGGCGAAACAGTGGCCGCCGTCCGTGCGCTTCGTGCACGCGCCGGTCGAAGAACTTGCCGAACACGGCATCACTGGACCGTTCGACGCGATTTTCGCGGCATACCTCGTGCGCAACCTGGCCGACCCGGATAGTCAACTTCGGGCCTTCCGCACGCTGCTGCGAGCTGGCGGCACCTTGGCGGTCCACGAGTACTCGGTGCGTGACTCCCAGCGCGCTACGTGGGTATGGCATGCGGTGTGCTGGGGCATCATCATCCCCGCCGGCTGGTGGCGTACCCGCCACACGGCGCTGTACCGCTATCTATGGCGCAGCGTTTTGGGCTTCGATGGCGCATCTCGGTTCCGCGACAGGCTAATTGACGCGGGCTTCACCGCGGTGCACAGCGAAACGATGCCCGGCTGGGAAACCAACATCGTGCACACTTTCCTCGGGTATGCGCAATGACCGATCACCGTCGCCAGATTCATCCGGCGCCGCCCGGATTGACCAGTGCTGACGCGCTGCCGGCCCGGCCACGCGCTGTCGTGGTCGGCGCCGGCATCGCTGGGCTGGCCGCCGCTACCGGGCTCGCCGAACGCGGAATCCAGGTGGACATCGTCGAACGCGAGCACTACCTCGGCGGACGGGTCGGCGGCTGGACCGAGCAGCACGACGGCGCACACTGGCCGATGAACCGCGGATTTCACGCCTTCTTCCGCCAGTACTACAACTTGCGGGCGCTGCTGCGCCGCATCGACCCGCAGCTATCCATGCTCACCGCAGTTGACGATTATCCGCTCATCGACGGCGCCGGCCGCCGCGACAGCTTTCGCGGACTGCCCCGCACGCCTCCCTGGAATGCGATCGCATTTGCGTTGCGCAGCCCCACTTTTCGGCTGCGGAATCTGGCCCGGCTCAACGCACGGGCGGCGGCACCACTGGCCGCGGTGTCGGTGCCGGAGATCTATCGGCGGCTCGACCACCTCGACGCCGAAACGTTCCTCAAGGCCATCAACTTTCCTGACGCGGCACGCCATCTGGCCTTCGAGGTGTTCTCGCGCAGCTTCTTCGCCGACCCGGGTCAATTGTCGGCCGCCGAGTTGGCGACGATGTTTCATATCTACTTCCTCGGCTCCAGCGAGGGCCTGATTTTCGACGTCGCCAACGCGAACTTCGACACCGCCCTGTGGGCGCCGCTCCAGCGCTACCTCTCAGAGCAGGGTGCAGGATTTCGCCCGGGCACCAAGGTGACCAGCGTCGGCCGCCGCCAGGAGAACCGCTTTCGGGTGTATACCGATTCCGGGGAATACCTCGACGCCGACGCCGTCGTGCTGGCCACCGATGTGTCCGGTCTGCAGCAGATCGTCGCGGCGTCACCCGAACTCGGCGACGACGTGTGGCGGGCACGGATACGCAGACTGCGCACCGCGCCGCCGTTTGTGGTGCAGCGGCTGTGGCTTGACCGGCCGGTCGCTTCGCAGCGGCCTGCCTTCTTGGGGACCGCCGGCCATGAGCCGCTGGACAACATCAGCGTGCTGGAACGCTACGAGCGCGAAGCGGCCCGCTGGTCACAACAACATCGCGGCTCGGTTGTGGAGCTGCACTCCTACGCCGTGCAATCCACGGTGTCCGACAACAAGATGCTGCGGCAGCTGCACGCGATCTATCCGGAAACCGTGAGCGCACAGGTGGTTTGGCGAAAGGTGCTGAGCCGAAGCGATTGTCCGCTGTTCGCGCCGGGTACCCATGCTCACCGGCCGGGCGTGACGACACCGCACCCGGGCCTGGTGCTGGCCGGCGACGGCATCCGCATCGACCTGCCGGTCGCGCTGATGGAACGCGCGGCCACCACCGGATGGTCGGCCGCAAACCAGTTGTTGACGCAATGGGGACTCGCCGGCCACCCGCTGTGCACGGTTCCCAACCGGGGACGTTCGACGCTGCTGGGCCGGCTGGCCACTGGGGAAAGGCGGTGGAGCTGATGAACATCGGCGGTCACATGCGCCGGCGGTGGCCCAAAGACTGGCCCGTGCAACACCTTCCGAAGTCCGAGTGGGCCGCGCAGCGCCCGACATACGGCGACGCCCAACCGGCGATCATCGACGCCGCGCTGAACCGATCCCAGAGTCGGCCGACCGGCAACTGGTATGCGTTCGCAGCAAGTCGAGAAGTGCGCCACGGCCGTCCGTTCGGAACTCGCGTCGCCGGCGTCGAACTGGTCGCCTGGCGAGGAGACGATGACGGGCTGCATGTCGGCCCGGGGGCCTGTCCGCACTTGGGCGCCGATCTGGCCACCGCGACAGTGCGCGAGGGCGCGTTGGTCTGCCGCTGGCACGGGCTGACGCTGGACCCCCACGCAGAACGATGCGGCTGGAAGACCTTACCGAGTTACGACGACGGTGTGCTGTCGTGGGTGCGTCTCGACGACGCGGGCGGCGAGGCGCCGCTGGAGCAGCCGGTGCTTCCCGCTAGGCCCAGCGGCGACGTCCTGCACGCCGTCACACGGGTGGTCGGTGTCTGCGAGCCGCAAGACGTCATCGCCAACCGGCTCGATCCATGGCATGGCTCCTGGTACCACCCGTATTCGTTCACCCAGCTGAAGGTGCTGACCACTCCGACCGAGGAGGCCGACCAGTTCCTGGTCGCAGTGACGTTCCGCATCGGCCGCCTGGGCGTACCGGCCGTCGCCGAATTCACCAGCCCAGAGGCACGCACCATCGTCATGCGCATCGTGGACGGCGAAGGAACAGGCAGTGTCGTCGAAACCCACGCCACCCCAATCGGTTCCGACGCCACCGGCCGTTCCCGCACCGCAGTGATCGAAGCGGTGATCGCACGCTCCGACCGTCAGGGCTTTCGGCAGGCACGCCGGGCCGGCCCGCTGATCGCGTGGCTGATGCGCCGTGCCGCCGCCCGGCTCTGGCACGACGACTTGGCTTATGCCGAGCGGCGTTACCGGCTGCGTACCGGTGCAACCTAGCCGTGGCGCGACCACCGATGAACAAGCTGTATTGCGTCGTGGTCGGCGCCACCGTCGGCGTCCACTTCGCCTACTTGATCTATCTGCCGAGCGGCGGGTTCTTGGCGCTGCGTTGGCCGCGCGGCATCCTGCTGCATATACCGGCCGTCCTCTGGGGTGCCGGCGTTGTCGTCTTGGGCTTCCCGTGTCCGCTCACCCAGGTCGAGCAGTCGGCGCGCACGCGAGCCGGCATGAATCCCTTACCCGCGTCCGGTTTCGTCGACCGCTACATCGCCGGTGTGTGCTATCCCGCGAACCGCACCGGAATTGCGCAGTTGCTCGCCTTCGTGGCGGCCGGCGTCTCGTGGATCGTATTCGGCTGGAGCCACTTACGCCGAAAGTGCTAAAGCCCGCCGCTGGCGCCGCGTGAGGCAGCAACAGCCGCGCGGTGATCGACAATGCGGGACGGATAGTCCGGCGCCGCGTTCGGCTCGAGTTCCCACGGCCTGTGCACTTTCGCCGTGGTGATGTGGGCGAGTTCGGGAACCCAACGTCGCACATAGTCGCCGTTGGCGTCGAAGCGTTCGGCTTGCCGCACTGGGTTGAGCACGCGGTAGGGACGGGTATCGGTGCCGGTGCCGGCCACCCACTGCCAGTTCAGTTGGTTGTTGGCCACGTCCCCGTCGACAAGCAGGCTCATGAAATGTTGCGCGCCAAGGCGCCAATCCAACCGCAGCGTTTTGGTCAGAAAGCTTGCAGTGATCAGGCGAGCCCGGTTGTGCATCCATCCTTCCGCAGCTAGTTGGCGCATCCCGGCGTCAACGATGGGATACCCGGTCTGGCCCCGACACCACGCGTCGAACAGGGCGGGGTTGTGCTGCCAGCCGTCGTTATTGCCGCGGTAGTCTTTGCGAGCGGTGTCCGGCCGAGCGGCCAGCATCTGGGCATAAAAGTCCCGCCAAGCGATTTGGCGGATGAACGCCGCGCATCCCTCGGTCGAAGACCGGCTGCGATAGACAAGCTCGACCGGCGAGATGCACCCGAAGTGCAGATATGCCGACAGCCGCGACGTGGCGTCGGCGCCCAGGTCGTCGTGGTATCTGTGATACTCGTCGACCGGGGCCCCGAGCCATGTCTTCACCAGCCGCCTGGCAGTGGTTTCCCCGCCAACAGTCAATTTGGGCGATGCCGGGTGGGTACACAGTTGCCCTCCGGACGGAAGCGGCTCGCTTTGCGTGTCAACGACTTTCAGCCTCGACGGCGCAGGCAGCACACGGCGCGTAACGGCATGTAGCCATTTGCGGTAGTACGGCGTGAAAACCGAGAAGTGATCTCCCCCGGCCGGCGTCAGCTCACCCGGCTCGGACAAGGTGACGCTCGACGAGTGCACTTCGAGGCTGCATCTGTGCCGGGCGAGCCGCTCCCGCAACCGGTGTTCACGGCGCGCAGCATACGAGCTGACGTCGGACGCCACATGCACTTCGGTGATCGAGTGTTCCACCACAAGGCGCTCGACTTCGCTCACCACCGATCCGCGACGCACGATCAGACGTCCGCCACGGCGGCGTAGCTCGCCGTCGAGTTCGGCGAGGGCAGCGGCCAAAAAGTGGGCCTTGTTGGATGTCATATAGCTGCTGGACAGTATTGCTTCGTCGAGCACAAACACCGGGGCTATCCGCTCACCCGCCCGGTGGGCGGCACTGAGAACCGGATTGTCATAGACGCGCAGGTCTCTGGTGAACAATGCCATTGTGACGGCCATAGTGGTGCCCTTTCTGCGCAGGCGAGAAGCATTGCAGCGCGGTGCGTTACACCTCTGCGCGGTGCGTTACACCTCTGCGCGGTCTTTCAGCTGTGCGCCGGCCGCCGTGATGTCGCGGGCGATACCGCCGAAGATCACGTCACGAAACGGTGCTGACGCCGCCCAGAACGCTTCGCCGCCAAGGCCGTAGGGCTGGAAGAGCGCGCGCTGTCGGTAAATGCTTCCGCCCTTGCCGTCGTCGCCCACCGACAGCTCAAGCCATAGCCGACCTGGCAGCGGGACGTCTGCGCGCAGCCGCACCAGATGTGGCCGGTCGACGTGTTCGACGCGCCACCAATCCAGCGCCTCACCGGAATGCAGTCGGTGCGGATGGCGACGTGCCAACCTGATCCCGGCCATGCCGGCGACTCGGCCAAACCACCCTCGCAGTGCCCACGCCAACGGCGCCGCCGGCCAACCGTGGTCGGTGCCGATCGATTCGACGCCATGCCAGAGGGTGGCCGGATCGGCGTCGAGGCGGCGTTCGCACAGATGCGTGTGCAGCGACCCGCCGGCCCAGTGCGGATCGGTCGGCAGTGGCCGCGATGGTGATTCGGCGGCGTCGGGCCGAGACCAGCGGGTGTGCAGCTCACCGTCGCGCACGCACGCCAATGCGAGTTCTACCGCCTCTTCGTAGTGGGTCAGCCCGCCCGGCGGATCCGGAATGTATTCGGCGATGTCGTGGTCCGCGCACACGACGTCGTTTTCCAGCGACTCCATCAGTGACGCGGCCAGCATGCGCGGGATGGGAGTTATCAGGTTCACCCACTGCGAGGACAACCACGGCGTCAATACCGGTACTGGAAGCGCGATGCGGCGCTGCAGCCCCGCGATCGCGGCGTATTTGCCGATCATCTGGGTGTAGGTGAAAGTGTCGGGACCGCCGATGTCGAAGGACCGGTTCACTTCGGGCGGCAGTTCGGCCGCCTCCCTCAGGTAGTACAGGACGTCGCGGACCGCGATCGGCTGAACCCTGGTGCGCAGCCACCGCGGAGTGACCATCAGCGGCAGCCGTTCGGTGAGGTAGCGCAACATCTCGAAGCTCGCCGACCCTGCGCCGATGATCGCTGCCGCCCGCAGCTCTACGGTGGGGACTCCGGATTCCCGCAACAGCCGTCCGACTTCGGCACGCGACGCCAGGTGGTCCGACAGCCGCTGCTGGTCGGGGATCAGGCCGCCCACATAGACGATGCGCGACAGTCCGGCTGGACCGGCGACGCTGGCGACGGTCGATGCGGCTTGCGCGTCGAAGTCGACGAAGTCGGGCCGCAGCAGTGAGTGCACCAGATAGTAGAGAACCTGTTGGCCATCGAGCGCTCGTCGTACCTGAGCGCTGTCGGTGACGTCGCCTTCGATCACTTCGACGCGGCGGCGCCACGGCACGCGTTCGAGCTTTGCCGGCTGGCGGGCCATGACCCGCACCTCGTGTCCGGCCGCCAGCAGTTCGGGAACCAGGCGGGTGCCGAGGTAGCCGGTGGCCCCTAATATCACGCAGCGCATCGCTTCACTCCTCTGTTGGGTCGGGGACCGACTCGGGCGGGGCGGCGCGGTGTGCCCGGGGGCCGTGCATGCGCCGCTGCTCTTTGAGCTCTGCTTCGAAGACGTGGCGCCGGCCAGCCGTAAGTTGTTGCCGCACCAGCCTTTCCATGTCCCGAAAGCACCGGTAGTAGGCGTCGTCGTAGTCTTCGACGACCTGGAAACTCCACCTGCCTGGAAGCACGTTGCGGCCGATCAATTCTTCGCAGATGTGCTCGGCCGCCCGCGGGTGGCCCGCCTCGCGCAGCAGCTGCACGGCGTCGTCGAGCAGCAGGTCGGCACGGCCGGTGAGTTGATGAAAGGAGTAGAGGTGCCCGCGGGCCCGCTCGGTTGTCTCCAACGCCTCCGTCACCTTGCCCGCGGCACGGACCGCGGCGTCGTCCGCGCCGTCGGGACGCCCGCGCGCACCGCCGCGAGCTGAACCGTCTTCGTGCTGTGTCAGTGTTGGTCCTTCATGGGCAGCTTCCGCGCCCCATTGAGCGCTGCGATACGCACCGAGTGATGTATTTCAATAGCTTAATAGTTAAGATTGTGGTGTCAAATGCGGGGCGAAGGTACGCCATGGCATCGCGACACGACATGCTGTGTGGAATTACTGGCTGCGCTGGTCGTCCAGGGGATTCCGATACGCTGTTCGGCGTATCGGCGGAAAAGGATGCGGTGAGGTGACCAAGCGCGGGACTAACAATCCACCGCCGGGCCGAGCTGAGCTGGAGAAGCTGATGTCGGCCGATATGCGGGCGATCACCGCGCAGTCCGATCGCATAGGCCGGCACTTCGCGCGTCAACACGAGGTAAGCGGCGGCGACTTCCATGCGTTACTGCACATCATGGTCGCCGAAACAGCGGGAAAACCCTTGACGTTGGCACAACTGCGTGAACGCATGAACGTGACCCCTGCGGCGATTACCTACCTCGTCGACCGCATGATCGAGGCGGGTCACATCCGACGCGAACCTGACCCCGCGGACCGGCGAAAGTCGCTGCTTCGCTACGAAAACAGCGGTATGGCGTTGGCGCACGAGTTTTTCAGCCCGCTCGGCGCCCATCTGCGCGCCGAGCTCGCCGAGTTGCCGAACAGGGATCTGATTGCCGCGCACCGTGTGTTCATGGCGATGATCACCGCGATGTCGACGTTTGAAGACGAACTGCATGCAGAGCGTCGCGGATCGTCAACCGCGCAGCGGGCCGCTCCAAAAGCCAACAGAGGTCGCAAGATCACGCGGTGACGGCCCTATTCGGCAGCCGCCGTTCGCGTGGTCGAGCCGAGTAGGCGGTGCTCGATCAAGTGGGCTCCGCGAGCGACACCTCCGGTGGCGTGTAAACCGGCTGCCACCCGCCGTGCGCCGTCGCGCATCGTCATCGCCTCGTAAACCGCTGTGCGTAGCCGAGACGCGGTGAGCTTCTTCGCCGGCAGCCGGGTACCGCACCGAGCCACTTGCACCCGGCGCGCAACCTCCGCCTGATCACGCGCAAACGGCACAACGCAAACCGGCACACCGCGGTCCAGTGCCTTGAGCGTGGCACCCATCCCCCCGTGAGTGATGGCGCAGCAGGCGCGATCGAGCACCACGCCGTGCGGGACGAATCGGCACACGGTCGCATTGGACGGCGGATACAGCCGCGCTGGCACACCCGCGGGGAAGGTCGCGACGACGTGGACCGGGTCATCGGCCAGTGCTTGCAATGCGGTTTCCGCCAGCACCGTATCGGCCTGCTTGATCGACGACGTGGTAACCAGTACCAAGGGTCGATCGATGGCGGCGGCCCAGTCGTGCGCCCTGGTCGGCGTGGGCTCGAACGCGCACGCACCTATCAGGTGCACCGCGTCTCCCCAGCCAGGGTGCGGATACTCGAACGGTTCCCCACCGACAGCCAACACCAGTGGCGCGCGCCGCATCAATTCGTCAACCGTTTTGACGGCCGCCAAGCCTAAGTCCGCGCGAACAGCGTTGATACGCGGCAACATCGGTCCGTCGAACAGGTGCCTGACGAACGGGCGCATCGACGCGTCGCGGGCAGCACCGATGATTCCCGGCAGTGGGCGCAGTCCGGGGCCGAAGGGGGGTACGCCCGGAGACCGCAGATAAGGGGTGAACGGTGAAAACACCAACCAGGGGATGCCGGCTGCCTCCGCGACGGACATGGCGCCCCAGCAGTTCGCGTCGACGATCACCGCGTCGGGCCGCACCCGATCGATCGCAGTACGCAGATCCTCGACTTCCAACACCGCACGCCGGCAAAGCACGTCGATCGACATTTTCAACACGCCAAGAGCGCTGTGCGCCAGCCAGTCGCGGGCGACGACAGCTTCGATCTGCGGATCGACGGGCTCGGCGTGCAGTCCGCCTTGCCGAATCCTGCGCACCTCGTCAGCCATCGTGTACACGTGGACTTGGTGGCACCGCTGCGCGAGTTCGCACAGCAGCGCGTTGAGCGGAAAGAGATGGCCGACTGACGGTGAGCTGTATGCCAGGATTACTGCCATCGATCACCCGGCTTGTGGCGACGGCGCCAACGTCACACCGACATCGCGCAAGCCATGCAGATCCGGCGCGCCGCAGCCGTGCAGGCAGATCCGAAGCTCGTCGATGAAGCGATGCAACCAAGTCGTTGCGGCAGCGGCAGATTCAATCGCCGGGGCAAGAAGTGGCCGGGCAACCGCCACCACGTCTGCGCCCAACGCGAGCGCCTTGGCAGCATCCATACCGGTGCGGATGCCGCCGGAGGCAACAAGGGGGATAGCCGGCAGCGCTTGACGCACCTCCACGATCGCGCGTGCAGTCGGGATACCCCATTCGGCCAGGTCGGGGTAGCGGATCTCGCCGTAGCGGACGAACTGCTCGACCCGCGACCATGATGTGCCTCCCGCACCGGCGACATCGATGGCCGCCACCGCCGGCTCCCCGGCAGGACCCAGCAACTGGGCCACCGCATCGGCGCCTATCCCATGCCCAACTTCCTTGAGTAGCATCGGAAATCGGAGGTCGGCGGCGACGTCGCGCAACCTCTCGAGTGATCCCGAGAAATTGGTGTCGCCGTTGTACTGGACCGCCTCCTGCAACGGATTCGTATGCACGGCAAGTGCATCGGCGCCAACGCGGTCGAGCGCCTTCTCGATATCCGGCACCGCGCACTTCGTCAGTTGCGCTAAGCCGATATTGCCGATCAGCAAGATATCCGGTGCCAGATCGCGGACGGTGAAACTGGCTGCGGCCTGCTCACCGAGTGCGTTGTCGAGCATGATCCGCTGCGACCCGAGCATCATGCCGATTCCGAGCCGCTGCGCTGCTGCGGCCAGGTTGCGGTTGATCGTGGCCGACAGATCGGAGCCGCCGGTCATTGCGCCGATCAGTACCGGGGCCCGTAACCGCGCACCGAGAAAGTCGGTGGACAAATCGACCTGCGCCAGGCTGGTCTGGGTCAGCGCATTGTAGGGCAGCTGATAGCGCTCCAGCCCGGTCGTGACACCACGGTAGGAAACGTCGTCACCGAGGCACACGTCGATATGGCGTCGCTTCCGGGTGGGCAGTGCGGACTCGTCAAACGTCATGGCATCCGGTTTTGTCGCGGCAGCGGGCCGCCGTCGGGTTGCTGGTGCTCGGTGCATGGTGCTCTTTCGGTGAAGCCTGTTGACGTGGTATTGCCACCGACGCGACGGCTAATCACAATCGCTGCCTTTCGGGGTGCGACATCTCCACATCCCCGGAGGTCATTCAGTTGATTAATACTTAAGTAGCTGAAATAATAGCCCCTCGGGCAGACGCCGCACAAACAAAAGGCACCATGACGATGCGCACCTTGGGAGCAACAACGCTGGGCGTCGCTGCGGCCGCAGCGGCCGGCAGCATCGCCAGCCGCACGCATACATCTGCCTGGTACACGCGGCTGACCAAGCCTGCGTACGTCCCCCCAAGTGGTGTGTTCCCGATCGCCTGGACTTCGCTGTATGCCGACATCGCGGGAACCTCGGCGGTGGTCATTGACCGGTTGCGCACCGCCGGCCAACCTCGCAAGGCACGCCGCTACATCTCTGCGCTGGTCGTCAATTTGCTGCTCAACGCGGGATGGAGTTGGTTGTTTTTCCGCTACCGCCGACTCGGCTTGTCGGCGGTGGGCGCCGCTGCGCTGGCTCTCAGCAGCGCCGACTTGACCAAGCGCACCGCCGAGGCCGAGCCGCGGGCCGGGCTGGTGCTGTTGCCGTATCCGCTGTGGTGTGCTTTCGCCACCGTCATGTCCGCCCATACCTGGCGGCTCAACCGCTAGCGGGCAGCTTTTTTGCGTTCGATGTCGGCCAGCGCCGTCGCCAGTTCTGCACGCTGCGCCGCCGAGGTCTCCCACGCCAGCTGCCGATTCTTGACCACCTTGGCCGGTGCGCCGACCGCAATCGAGTAATCCGGGATGTTGCCCTTGACCACGGCGTGCGATCCGAGCACACACCCGCGGCCGATCGTGGTGCCGCGCAGCACGGTCACCTTCGCGGCTACCCAGGTGTCCGGCCCGATCCGTACCGGGCTCTTGACGATGCCCTGGTCTTTGATCGGCATCATGATGTTGTCCATCCGATGGTCGAAATCGCAGATGTAGCACCAGTCGGCCATCAGCACCGAATCGCCGATCTCGATATCGAGGTAGGTGTTGATGACGTTGTCGCGGCCAAGCACCACCTTGTCGCCGAACCGAAGTGACCCCTCGTGGGCGCGGATCGTGTTCTTGTCGCCAATGTGGACCCAGCGGCCGATCTCCAGCTGTGCCAGCTCCGGGGTGCAGTGAATCTCGACGTCTTTCCCGAGGAACACCATGCCGCGGGTGATGATGTGCGGGTTGGCCAGCTTGAATTTCAGCAGCCGCCAGTAACGCACGAGATACCACGGGGTCCACGCGCGGTTGGTCAATACCCACTTCAGCGATGCCATGGTCAGGAACTTGGCCTGTCGTGGGTCGCGCAGCATAGATCCCCGCCAGCGCCGATGCAGCGGTGCTCCCCACATGGTGGTCATGGCCGAAAAGCCTAGCCCGATGACGACGAGGGACGCACAGCGTCCCGAGGAGGAGTCGGCCCACCAAGCCTAGCCCGATGACGACGAGGGATCCGCGCCGCGGAGCCGGGCAATAGGGCATGACTAGAGCGGCACCCGCTACTCTCGGCACCGTGTTCTGGCGACTCCCCCGCCGTCGTACGACGAGCGTGCGGGTTATGGAGGCATATAACGCCATCTTTCGCCGTAGGGAGCGCAATCGCCGCGCACCGCGGGCCGTTGCGGTACTTGCGGTGATCACGCTCGCCGGGTGCGGCAACACCGACTCGTGGGTGGACGCCGCGCCCGCCCAGGGTTGGCCGGCCCAGTACGGCGATGCGGCCAACAGCAGCTACACCTCGAACGCGGGCGCCACGACGCTGGCGCTGCAATGGACTCGCTCGGTCAAGGGCAGCTTGGCGGCGGGTCCGGCGCTCAGCACGCGCGGTTGGCTGGTGCTCAACGCGCAAACCCCAAGCGGCTGTTCGCTAATGGAGTGGGAGAACACCGACAACGGCCGGCAACGCTGGTGCGTCCGATTGGTTCAGGGCGGCGACTTCGCCGGCCCCTTGTTCGACGGCTTCGACAACGTCTACGTCGGTCAGCCGGGGGCGATGCTGTCGTTCCCGCCCACGCAGTGGACTCGCTGGCGCGCCCCGGTTATTGGGATGCCTTCTACCCCAAGGCTTGTCGACGGAGGTCGGCTGCTCGTAGTCACGCACCTCGGCCAGGTCGTGGTGTTCGACGCGCATCGCGGCACTGTGGTCGGCAGCCCGCTCGATCTGGTGGACGGCGTCGACCCGACCGATCCGATCCGAGGGCTGACCGATTGCGCTCCGGCTCGGTCAGGCTGTCCGGTCGCGGCGGCGCCGGCCTTCGCCCCGTCTAGCGGGACAGTGGTGATCGGCCTGTGGCAGCCGGGCGCTAAGGCTGCGGTGCTGGTGGCGCTGAAGTACCACCCTGCGCAGAATCCGCTGTTGACCCGGGAATGGACCAGCGACGCAGTCGCCGCCGGGGTGCTGGCCAGCCCGGTGCTCTCCGCTGACGGGTCGACGGTTTACGTCAATGGCCGCGACGAGCGGCTGTGGGCGCTCAACACCGCCGACGGCAAACCGAAATGGTCTGTGCCGCTGCACTTTTTGGCCCAGACACCGCCCGCGGTGTCGCCGGGCGGATTGATTGTGTCCGGCGGCGGCCCCGACACCCGACTGGCCGCTTTCAAGGACGCCGGTGACCACGCCCAACCGCTGTGGCGCCGCGACGACATCAGCCCGCTGTCGTCGTCGAGCCTGGCCGGCGCAGGCGTCGGCTACACGGTGGTCACCGGTACTCCCGGCCCGGGCGCGCCGGGATTGTCGTTGCTGGTCGTCGATCCGGCCAACGGCCATACCCTCAACAGCTATCCGCTGCCCAAAGCCACCGGCTATCCCGTGGGCGTGTCGATCGGCCACGATCGCCGCGTGGTTACAGCTACCAGCGATGGCCAGGTTTACAGCTTCGCGCCGAAGTAGCGCCGCCTCATATCGTCAGCGCTTATACCGTCAGCGGCGGGACCGCGTTGCGCGGCACCCGCACCTGGCTGGCGCCGGCGGCCGGTGGCAGCAGTTCACCCGGTGCGAAGTAGAAGATCAGCTCGTCGTCGGTGATGGCGAAGTTCTGGTAGTGGGAAGAGTCTCGGCCCACGCCTGGTGGTACCGCCCCGCCGAGCCCGCTTTGGCGGCCCAACTCACGCTGCACGATCGGATAGATGCTGTCCAGCGGTTTGGCCCCGGGCACGAACAGCGTGTCGAACGTCACCGCCTGATGCCGGGTCAGGTCGTAGTTGAACCCCTTGTAGAAGGTCGACGGACGCGGGCCCCCGAGATCCTCGAACACCTTGAGCACCACGCTGCGGGTACGCGGCGGCTGGCCGGACTGGTACTGCTCGGAGGTGACGTCCATCTGGTACGGCACGTCGCGCGGCGCTGACGTCTGCGCCACGCTCACGAACCCGTCACGGTTCTGGGTGAGGAAATCGGTCATCGCCTGCTCGTCGGGATAGTCGGCCGGAAAGCTCATATTGACCGCGTAGGTGGGGTTGGACGCCTGCACCTGGCACATCTGGCCGTCGACGGTTCCGCCCAGGCTTGCGCACGGCGACTGCGCGCGCACCGCTGGGCCGACGCACCAGGTCACCAGCATCGCAGCAGCAAGCACCGCGGCCACTATCCAATTACGCATGCGTCGAATTATCCCCGCCAAGACAAAACGGCGTGAGCGCCGTCAGAAAAGCAACTGCCGCCAGCCTACCTGGGCGCTATCGCGAGGCACGACAAACGAACGCCGTCGCACTACCCGCAGACCCCGAGCCGATGCGGGTCACCACCACTGACAGCGGTTGGCTGCCGCCTAACCGCAGCCGACGCCGCAGCGCGTCAGGGTCCAGATCGACACCGCGCACCAGGATCTCCAACGGGCCGCAATCCCGTGCGGCCAGCGCATGCCGCAGCCGCTTCTTGCTGAACGGCAGCTGCTCGAGAACCTCGAAGCCACGGTGCCCGAAAGGCAGCTGGTCGCCGGAGAGATAGGCGATCTGTGAGTCGAGTTGCCACAGCCCGTGCCGGGCGCCGTAGTGGCGGACCAGGCCCGCGCGCACCACAGCGCCGTCGGGGTCGATGATCCACCGCCCGGCGGGCCGCACCGGGCAGTCGTCCGGCTCGGCATCAGTGATCTGCTCGCAGCGGTCAAGGATGCTGGCCCGGCGGCGCACCCCCGACTCGGCCAGCCCTGCCGACCACAGACAGGCTTCTCGCACGCTGCCGTCATACGACGTCACCTCGACCTCGCCGTCGAACTGTAAGCGGTCGAAATCGATTCCGGGAGAACACTTTACGACTAAATCCCGATCACGGTAGACGTCGAGCAGCTGATCGAGTGGGGGCCGGTAGTTGCGTGGGTCAAACCGCCGCCGACCGCTGTCGCGCCGGCTCGGGTCGACGACCACTGCGGTGTCGCGGGTCACCGGATGTAGCGCGTCGGCGCGGCACAGGTCGACCGCGTTCCCGAGGTTGTGCTGCGCCATCGCCAGCCGTACCGGGTCGATGTCGCTGCCCACCGCCCGCGGCGCCACGGCGCGCAGCGCAGCAAGTTCCGTCCCGATCGAGCACGTCACGTCGTGCACCACGCGACCGGCCAGCCGGCTAGCCCGGTGTTTCGCCACCGGGCCCGCGGTGGCCTGCTGCAGCGCCTCGTCGGTGAACAGCCAGGTCGACACGTCGCACAACCCGGCCAGCTTGGCTGTCGACCGGCGGCGCAGCAGGGTCGTCTCCACCAGCACCAGCGCGCGCTCGCCGAACCGGGCCCGCACCGCGGCGATATCTGCGACGCGGGTGGCCTCGGCGAACGCGTACCCGGCGACCGCTTGCAGCGCCGCGGCGCCCGATTCCGATCGCAGGTAGGCGACGTCGTCGAGCCCGAACTTCAGGACGGCTTTACCCCGGTGACCATGACGTTGTAGAACCAGCCCTTGGGCACCAGCCGGCGCCAGAGGTTGGCGTCCACCCAGCTCAGCGTTTTCCAGCCGGTGAACGCGAACTTGGCCCAACCCCAGCCCAGCCGGCCGGGCGGCACCGCCGCCTCGATGGTGCGCAGCGGCCAGCCCAGCATCGCTGCGCTGAACTCCTCGGTGGCGGTCTGAACTTGTACGGCGCCGGCGTCGACGGCCATCCGCTCGAGTTCGCCCGGTGTGAAGGTGTGTAGGTCGACGAGAGCTTCCAGCGCGGCGGCGCGTGAGGATTCGTCGAGTTCGGCTTGCGGGCGCCGCCAGCCGCCCAGGCCGGGCAACCTGGTGACGTTGGTGGTGATGCGCCAGGTCAGCGTGGATAACGTGCGAGCGTAGCGGTCGCCGACGGTGGTCGGCTCGCCGGCGAATACGAACCGCCCTCCTGGCCGCAGCACCCGGAGAGCCTCTCGCAACGACAGCTCGACTTCTGGGATGTGGTGCAGCACAGCGTGTCCCACCACCAAGTCGAATGTGTTGTCGTCGTAGGGAATGCCCTCGGCGTCGGCGACGCGGCCGTCGATCTCCAAACCCAGGGACCGCCCGTTACGGGTGGCGACCTTGACCATGCCCGGCGACAGGTCGGTGACCGAACCGCGCCGGGCAACCCCCGACTGGATCAGGTTGAGCAGGAAAAACCCTGTGCCGCAGCCTAACTCAAGCGCCCGGTCGTAGGGCAGGACGCGGATCTCCTCTTCTGGCACGACGGCATCGAAGCAGTGCCGCGCGTAGTCCACGCAGCGCTGGTCGTAAGAAATCGACCACTTCTCGTCGTAGTTCTCGGCCTCCCAGTCGTGGTAGAGCACCTGGGCCAGCTTGCTGTCGTGGCGGGCCGCCTCTACTTGTTCGGCCGTGGCGTGCGGCTGGGGCGACGGTTCGCCGGCGACTTTGGAACTCCTCGTCATGAGACGCCAGCCTAACCGTCGTCTTGGTGGCAGGTGCGGGCGAACACCTCCAGGTAGCGGCGCCGCTCAGCGGCGAGCCGTTCGGAGCGACTCAGCTCGAAGACGTCGTCGACGCCGGCTTTGGCAGCCGCCAGCGCGTGTGCCGGGCCTTCGACGAACCGGCCTGCCCACGCCGCGGCCGCGTCGTAGACGTCGTCGGGTGCCACCATCTCGTCGATCACGCCGAGCATCAACGCCTCTTCGGCGCCGAAGAAACGCCCGCTGTACACCAGTTCTTTGGCACGGCTGGGCCCAAGCGTGCGGGTCAGCCGCGCCATCGCCGCGCCATCGGGAATCAGGCCGGCCAGGATCTCGGTCGCCCCGAACTTCGCGTTGTCCCCGCTCACCCGCCAATCGGCGGCGAAGGCGAGGGTCAGGCCGGCGCCCAGCGCGTAGCCGGTGATCGCAGCGACAGTGGGCTTGGGTATGGCGCCGACGGCCTCGATAGCCTCGTGGCGCACCCGCGCCCAGGTCTCGGCCTCCTGAGGGCTCAGCGCCCGCAGCGCGGGCATGTCGTCGCCTGCGGAGAAGATCTCGTGGCCGCCGAACAGGATCACCGCCGCCACATCGTCGCGCCGGCCCAACTCGGCAGCCGCCGCAATGATCTCCCGATACACCTGGCGGGTCATCGCGTTGGTGGGCGGCCGCGACAACACCAGAGTGGCCACACCGGGATGGTCAGCCCCCAGGTAGACGCTGACGAACTCGCTCACGGCCACCGCCGGCCACGCGCCTGGTTGTAGCGATCGGAGTCGAAGAACTCGATTTCCCAGTTGTCGCCCTTGCGCGCCAGGTCTGGCTGTACGGGGACGATCCGGCGCTCGACCGCCAGCACCTCGGCGACGGTGTGACCGGCCAGCGAATCCAGTTGGGTCCAGGTCGGCGGTAGCAGGAAGGTGCGTCCGGCAGCGAAGTCCACGATGGCGGCCTCGGGCGTGGTCCAGCCGGCGCGGTCGGATTCGGTGTTTTCCCCGTCGGCGAGCTGCCCCTCGGGTAGCGCTGCGACGAAGAAGTAGGTGTCGTAGCGGCGGGTGCGTTCGGCTTCCGGGGTGACCCAGTTCGCCCACGGACGCAGCAAATCGGCGCGCAGCACCAGGTTTTCCCGTCGCAGGAAGTCGGCGAACGACAGCGTCCCGTCGGCCAGCGCGCGGCGCGATTCGCCGTACACCGAGGCGTCGCTGACGATGCCGTGCTTGTCGTCGACCGGCCCGGCGAACAGCACCCCGGATTCTTCGAAGGTCTCCCGCGCGGCCGCGCATACCAGCGCCTCGGCCAGGTCGGTCTCGATGCCGAACCGCTGCGCCCACCAGCTCGGTGCCGGCCCGGTCCAGGCGATGTCGGCGTTGCGGTCGCGGTCGTCCACGCCGCCGCCGGGAAACACCATGACCCCGGCCGCGAACTCCATCGCCGAGTGCCGCCGCATGAGGAAGACGGCGATGCCGTCTGGGGTGTCACGGACCAGCATGACGGTCGCGGCGGGCCGCGGTGTCAACGGAACGAACTGCTCGTCCGTCGGTGCGGTCATAAGTGTCTCCGGTGGGCTGCGCGGGCGCGGGTCCGCCGGGCGAAGTAGCGGCCGTCGATGACGTCCACGGCGATCGACTGGCCGAACGCCGCCGAAAGATTCTCGGCGGTAAGCACGTAGGGCAGCAAGCCCGCTGCGACCACCTGCCCTTCGGAGAGCAGCATGCAGTGGCTGAAGCCGAGGGGGATCTCCTCGACGTGGTGGGTGACCAGGACGAGCGCCGGGGCGTCGGGGTCGGCGGCCAGGTCGGTCAGCCGCGCCATCAGCTCTTCCCGCCCGCCCAAGTCCAGTCCCGCCGCCGGCTCATCGAGCAGGAGCAGCTCGGGGTCGGTCATCAACGCTCGGGCGATCAGCACGCGCTTGCGCTCACCTTCCGAGAGCGTGTCGTAAGTGCGGTCGGCCAGGTGTTCGGCGCCCAGACTCTCGAGCATGTCGATGGCACGGTTGTAGTCGACGTCGTCGTAGCGTTCGCGCCATCGGCCCAATACCGCATAGCCCGCCGAGACGACGAGGTCGCGCACCGCTTCGTCGCCGGGAATCCGTTGCGCCAACACCGACGAGCTCAACCCCACACGAGAACGCAGCTCGGTCATGTCGACCCGCCCCAGCCGTTCGCCGAGCACGTAGGCGACACCCGACGACGGGTGCTCGGCTGCGGCGGCGATCCGCAGCAGCGACGTCTTGCCCGCACCGTTGGGTCCGACGATCACCCAGCGTTCGTCGAGCTCGACTGCCCAGTCCACCGGGCCCACCAGAACACGTCCACCCCGGCGTAGCGAAACGCGTCTGAAGTCGATGAGCAGATCAGGGTCGACTGCGTCGCTTCCGGTTTCGGGCACCCGACCATCGTGCCGTACCCCCGGCGAGCAGACGCAAAAGGCCCCAATTTCCGCAGGAAATGGGGGCTTTTGCGTCTTTTCGCGGAACTATCCGCCGGGTCACCCGGCTATTCGGGCGGGATTTCGACCCGTCGCAACACGCCGTCGACCGCGTCGGCGGCCTCGATCTCGCCGCGGGTGACGCCCAGCAGAAACAGCACGGTGTCGAGGTAGGGGTAGCTCAGCGAGGCGTCGGCGACCTCGCGCAGTGCGGGCTTGGCGTTGAACGCCACCCCGAGGCCGGCCGTGGCCAGCATGTCGATGTCGTTGGCGCCGTCGCCGACGGCGACGGTCTGCTCCAGCGGCACCCCGGCCTGGTGCGCAAAATCCCGCAGCGCCTTGGCTTTTCCGGTCCGGTCGATGATCGGGCCGACCAGCCGGCCGGTGAGTTTGCCGTCGGCGATCTCCAGTTCGTTGGCGGCGACGAAGTCCAGCATCAGCTCGTGCGCGAGCGGTTCGATGATCTGCCGGAAACCCCCCGATACCACGCCGATGTGATAGCCCAGCCGCCGCAGGGTGCGCAGTGTGGTGCGTGCGCCGGGGGTCAGCTCCAGCTGCTCGGCGACTTCGTCGAGCACCTCGGCGGGCAGTCCCGCCAAGGTGGCGACCCGCTGCTGCAGCGACGCCGCAAAATCGAGTTCGCCGCGCATCGCTTGCTCGGTGATCGCCGCGACCGCGTCTTGAGCGCCCACCCGAGCGGCCAGCATCTCGATGACCTCGCCTTGGACGAGGGTCGAGTCGACGTCGAACACGATCAACCGTTTGGCGCGTCGCTCCAAGCTGTAGTCCTCGACCGCGATGTCGACGCCTTGCTCGAAGGCCACCTGCGTCAGCGCCGCCTGCAGCCGGCCCCCGACACCGGGCGGCACCGAGACACGCAGCTGCAGGCCGGTCACCGGGTAGTCCGAGACTCCGCGGATCACGTCGATGTTGACTCCCAGCGCGGCCACTTCGCGCGCCACCGCCCCGAACGCGTCGGCGGTGATGGGCCGGCCGAGTACGACGATGGTGTGCGTCGACGGTTCGCGGATGACCGGCAGGTCGTCGCTGCGCTCGATGGTGACGTCGAGACCCTTGGCGTGAACGGCGGCCTCGACTTCTTCCCGCAGCGCTTTGCCCTCGGCGGCTTCCAGGGTGGCGGACACCAGTACGCCCAGCGTCAACCGGCCGCGGATCACCACCTGCTCGACGTTGAGCAGCTCGACCTTGTGGCCGGCAAGCACCTCGAACAGCGCGGACGTCACACCTGGCTTGTCAACACCGGTGACAGTGATCAACACTGACACCTTCGGCGGTGTGCTCACCCCAGATTGCCGCCGCTGCAACGCATTACGTGCGAACGCTTACGTCGTCGGCTCGGGTGACGTCGCCGCCTTCGGGGCCGTGACTGCGGCCGATATGCGCTTCTGCACGCAGCCGCTCCACCATGTGCGGGTAGTGCAGCTCGAAGGCCGGGCGCTCGGAGCGGATGCGGGGCAGCTCGTAGAAGTTGTGCCGCGGCGGCGGGCAACTGGTGGCCCACTCCAGTGAGTTGCCGTAGCCCCACGGGTCGTCGACGGTGACCGGTTCGCCGTAGCGCCAGCTCTTGAAGACGTTCCAGGTGAACACGAGCATCGACGCGCCGAGGATGAACGCCCCGACGGTCGAGACGACGTTGAGCGGCTGAAACCCGTCGCTGGGCAGGTAGTCGGCGTAGCGGCGCGGCATGCCTTGGTCACCCAACCAGTGCTGCACCAAAAACGTGGTGTGGAAACCGATCAGGGTCAGCCAGAAGTGCAGCTTGCCCAGCCGCTCGTCGAGCAGCCGACCGGTCATCTTCGGGAACCAGAAGTAGATCCCGGCGAAGGTGGAGAACACGATCGTGCCGAACAACACGTAGTGGAAGTGCGCGACCACGAAATAGGTGTCGGTGACGTGGAAGTCCAGCGGCGGGCTGGCCAGCAGCACACCGGTCAGCCCACCGAGCAGAAACGTGACCGCGAAACCTATCGCGAACAGCATTGGGGTTTCGAACGTCAGTTGACCCTTCCAGATGGTGCCGATCCAGTTGAAGAACTTGATCCCGGTCGGCACCGCGATCAGATAGGTCATGAACGAAAAGAACGGCAGCAGAACAGCTCCGGTGGAGAACATGTGGTGTGCCCACACCGCCACGGACAACGCTGCGATCGACATCGTCGCGTAGACCAGCGTGGTGTACCCGAAGACCGGTTTGCGGGAGAACACCGGGAAGATCTCGGTGACGATGCCGAAGAACGGCAGCGCGACGATGTAGACCTCGGGATGGCCGAAGAACCAGAACAAATGCTGCCAGAGGATCGCGCCGCCGTTGGCCGGGTCGTAGATGTGGGCGCCCAGGTGTCGGTCGGCTGCCAACCCCATCAGGGCCGCGGTCAGCAGGGGAAAGGCAATGAGCACCAGGATAGACGTGATAAGGGTGTTCCACGTGAAGATCGGCATCCGGAACATCGTCATGCCCGGCGCGCGCATGCACACCACGGTGGTGATCATGTTGACCGCGCCGAGAATGGTGCCCAAGCCGGCGACTGCCAGTCCCATGATCCACAGGTCGGGACCGGCGCCCGGTGAGTGGACGGCGTCGGTCAGCGGCGTATAGGCGGTCCATCCGAAGTCGGCGGCCCCGCCCGGAGTGATGAATCCGGCCATCGCGATCAACGAGCCGAAGAGAAACAGCCAATACGAGAATGCGTTGAGCCGCGGGAACGCGACGTCGGGTGCGCCGATCTGTAAGGGAAGTACCAAGTTGGCGAACCCGAACACGATCGGTGTGGCGTAGAACAGCAGCATGATCGTGCCGTGCATGGTGAACAGCTGGTTGTACTGCTCGTTGGAGAGGAACTGCAGACCCGGTGCCGCCAACTCGGTGCGCATCAACAGCGCCAATAAGCCGCCGATGAAAAAGAAGACGAAGCAGGTGACCACGTACATGATGCCGATCATCTTGTGATCGGTCGTCGTGATCAGCCGGTAGACCAGGTTGCCCTTGGGACCCATCCGGGGCGGGAACGGACGACTGGCCTCCAGTTCTCCCAGCGGGGGCGCTTCGGCTGTCAAGGGCTCCTCCAAACATCCATCCGGGGCAGACGCCCCTGGGATCTTCCCTGGAATCCTAGCGTTCGATTAGGTCCGTGGCCGCACTGGTCCTACAAACCGTCGTAATGCCGTAATGCCCGGCCACCGTCGCAACGCTGCCGAACTGAACCGGTCGGCGCGGGCAGCCGGATGTTACCGTCGAGCCCGTGCTGTTCGGCCCTGTGCGACCCGGCGTTCTGCCGACCGCAGCTGCCGTGACGACAGCCGTCATGGTGACATTGTGTTCGAGCTGCAAGCCCGCGTCGCTGGGCGGCCAGCATCCGTCGTCGACCCGCTCCGTGATCACCAGCACCACCACCATCGCCGGGGCAGGGGTTCTGGGCAACCAGCGCCGGCCCGACCAGTCATGTGCGCCGCAACCGGCGCCGGCGGATCCGGGTCCCCCGACGCGGTCGGCGCCGAACGCCGCCGGCGTGAGCCCGGAGAAGGCCGACGTCCCCGCCGACCCGCAGCGCATCCTGGTGCTCTCCGGCGACCAGCTCGACGCGTTGTGCGCGTTAGGGCTGCAGTCGCGAATCGTCGCCGCCGCGCTGCCGGACGGCTCCTCGAGCCAGCCCTCCTACCTGGGCGGCGGCCTGCACCGGTTGCCCGGGGTGGGGCCGCGCAGTGCACCGGACGTGCCTGCCATCGCGGCGGCCAAACCGGACCTGATCCTCGGCTCGGTCGCCCTGACGCCGCACTTGTATCCGGCGCTGGCGGCGATCGCGCCGACGGTGTTCACGGGGCCGCCGGGCGCGGCCTGGGAGGACAACCTGCGTGGCGTCGGCGCGGCGACGGCCCGTGCGAGTGCCGCCGACACCATCGTCAAGGACTTCGCCGCTCACGCCGCCCAGACCGGCGCCGCGCATGACGCTGCTCACTACCAGGCGTCGATCGTCCAGCTGACCGACAGCACGCTGCGGGTCTACGGCGCCAACAACTTTCCGGCCAGCGTGCTCACCGCGGTCGGTGTCGACCGGCCGGCGTCTCAGCGGTTTACCGACAAGCCGTATATCGAAATCGGGACAAGCGATCTCGCTGGCTCAGCGGATTTCTCGGCGGCCGACGCCGACATCGTCTACGTGTCGTTTGCATCGCCGGCCGCCAAAGACCGCGCCCCGACCGTGTTCGACAGCAACCCGTGGCGCAAGCTGTCCGCCTACCGCGACAACCGGGTGTTCGTGGTGAACAACGAGGTGTGGCAGACCGGCCAGGGTGTCGTTGCGGCCCGCGGCATCGTCGACGACCTGCGTTGGGTCAACGCGCCCATCAACTGACAGGCGGCGTTCTGGCGGGTCCGTAACGTGGCGATGGGAGCGCGCCGCAGCCTGTGATGTTGCCCTCACGGCCAGGGAATACATAGCCTGCCTATGCTATTCTGGGTGACGTTGCCTCAAACACCAATTGCTGAAATTGACGCACTCAGAGGTTTGCCATGAGCACTGTTTCTGCCTACGCCGCGACGTCGCCGACCGATCCGCTGACCAAGACCACGATCACTCGCCGCGAACCCGGCCCGCACGACGTGGTGATCGACATCAAGTTCTGCGGGATCTGCCACTCGGACATCCACACCGCCAAAGGTGAATGGGGACAACCGAATTACCCGGTCGTGCCCGGCCACGAGATCGCCGGTGTGGTCAGCGCTGTGGGCTCTGACGTCACGAAGTACAAGGTCGGCGACCGCGTCGGCGTCGGTTGTTTTGTGGACTCCTGCCGCGAGTGCACCAGCTGCCTCGCCGGTCTGGAGCAGTACTGCAAGCCCGGAATGACCACGACCTACAACGCCATCGGCCGGGATGGCCAACCGACCCAAGGCGGATACAGCCAAGCGATCGTCGTCGACGAAAACTACGTACTGCGCATCCCCGACGCGCTGCCGCTCGACGCCGCGGCGCCGCTACTGTGCGCGGGCATCACCCTCTACTCACCGCTGCGGCATTGGAACGCCCGGCCCGGCAAGCGGGTGGCGGTCATCGGCCTAGGGGGCCTCGGCCACATGGGAGTGAAGCTCGGCAAGGCGATGGGTGCCGAGGTGACGGTGCTGTCGCAGTCGCTGAAGAAGATGGAGGACGGGCTGCGCCTGGGCGCCAGCGAGTACTACGCGACCTCCGATCGTGAGACCTTCCGCAAGCTGCGTGGCAGCTTCGACCTGATCCTGAACACCGTTTCGGCCAACCTCGATCTGGGCCAATACCTGAACCTGCTCGACGTCGACGGCACGCTCGTCGAACTGGGCATCCCGGAGCACCCGATGCCGGTGCCGGCCTTCGGCCTCGTGCTGATGCGGCGCAGCATCGCCGGGTCAAACATCGGCGGTATCGAAGAGACTCAGGAGATGCTGAACTTCTGCGCCGAGCACGACGTGCGGCCCGAAATCGAGGTCATAGAAGCCGACTACATCAACGAAGCCTACGAGCGCGTGTTGGCGAGCGACGTGCGCTACCGCTTCGTCATCGACACCTCAACGCTGTAAGGCTTCCGCTTGACAGGCCGCCTGTTCAGCTGGCCGTGGCACGGCCCGCGTCGTCGCCGGCCCGGGTGAGGTCGACACCTTGCAGCGGCCAGCCGGCGGCGGCGAGCGTGCCGGCGACGCGCCGGATGTTCTCCGGGCCCGCGTCATAGTGCGTCATGTCGGAGACAAACTCGGCGATGTCGTCGCTTTCGCCCGTCCCATCGGCGAGTGCTGCGGATCCCGGCGTGGTGATTTTCTGTACCACCTCGCGGACCTGATCCTCGGTCAGATCGGTGCCGCGCAACAGCGCCAGAAGCGGTACACGGTCGGGCCCCGGCACGCCATCGGGATAGCCCGTTTGTAGCCACTCCAACACCGAACTCAAAAACGACTCGCTCGCCATGTCACCAGTTTTCTGTCGCGTACTCACCAGCGCCACTGTGGCGGTGCATAATTGGCACAATTCACACGCCGTTCACAGCCGACGCGGCATGCCGCTGCTCCGCGATGTTCTAGAAGTCCCAGTCTTCGTCTTCGGTGACGACGGCCTTGCCGATCACATACGACGATCCCGAACCGGAGAAGAAGTCGTGGTTCTCGTCGGCGTTGGGGGATAGCGCCGACAGGATCGCCGGGTTCACGTCGGTCTCGTCGCGTGGGAACAGCGCCTCGTAACCAAGGTTCATCAATGCCTTATTGGCGTTGTAGCGCAAGAACTTTTTGACGTCTTCCGTCAACCCGACCTCGTCGTAGAGATCCTGGGTGTACTCCACCTCATTGTCGTAGAGCTCGAACAGCAGCTCATAGGTGTAGTCCTTCAGCTCGGCCTGCTTGGCGGCGTCCTCGAGCGCCAGCCCACGCTGGTACTTGTAGCCGATGTAGTAGCCGTGCACGGCCTCGTCACGGATGATCAAGCGGATCATGTCCGCGGTGTTGGTCAGCTTGGCCCGGCTCGACCAGTACATCGGCAAGTAGAAGCCCGAGTAGAAAAGGAAGCTTTCCAACAGCGTCGAGGCCACTTTGCGCTTGAGCGGCTCGTCACCCTTGTAGTACTGCATCACGATCTCGGCTTTGCGCTGCAAGTTGGGGTTTTCCTCCGACCAGCGGAACGCGTCGTCGATCTCGGCGGTCGAGCACAGTGTGGAGAAGATGTTGCTGTAGCTGCGGGCGTGCACCGACTCCATGAACGCGATGTTGGTGTAGACGGCTTCCTCATGCGGCGTCAACGCATCGGGGATCAGGCTGACCGCCCCGACGGTGCCTTGGATGGTGTCGAGCAGGGTCAGCCCGGTGAACACCCGCATGGTCATCTGCTTCTCGCCGGGAGTCAGCGTGCTCCACGAGGGGATGTCGTTGGATACCGGCACCTTTTCGGGCAGCCAGAAGTTTCCGGTCAGCCGGTCCCAGACCTCGGCGTCCTTTTCGTCTTGCAGCCGGTTCCAGTTGATCGCCGAAACACGGTCGATCAGCTTCACGTTGTCGGTCACCAGCACCCCACTTCACCAGGACATTTGTCTGCTGTGTTCAGGCCTCAAACACTACCCCTGGGGTGTGACAACTTGCTGCAGCACAACACCTTGTGTCGTGCGTATTTTGCGGCCGCGACAGCTAGTCGGCGACGGCAAGCTCCGCCCGCTCGCCCGGCGAGCCGACGCCTACCCCGAAGAACTGGTATTCGGCCGGTTTGAGCGAGCGGGTAGCTAACCAGTACTGCCACGTCATGCCGCTCCACAGTGTTCGGTTGACACCGTGCTCGTCGAGGTACCAGCTGCTGCAGCCGCCGGTGTTCCACACCGAGCCGGCCAGCTTGTGTTGCAGCTCCTCGTTGAACCGGTCCTGCGCGGCACGGGTGGGTGCCAGCGCCTGCGCGTCGAGTCGGTCGCAAGCCGCGATCGCCTCGGCGGCATAGTGGATCTGCGACTCGATCATGAACACCACCGAGGTGTGCCCCAGACCGGTGTTCGGGCCCAGCAGGAAGAACAGGTTGGGCATGTCGGCGACGGCGATCCCGCGGTGTGCGACGACACCCTCGCGGTTCCACCGGTCCACCAGGTCTTCCCCGCGGGGGCCCTTGACGTCGACGTAGGTGTAGGAGTCGGTGACGTGAAAACCGGTGGCATACACGATGACATCGACCGGGTGCTCGACGCCGTCGTCGGTGACGATACCGTCCGGGCTGATGCGCGTGATCCGTTCGGTGATCAGCGTCGTCTTCGGGTTAGCCACCGCTCGGTAATAGTTATTGCCGGAGTAGAGGATTCGTTTGCAGCCTGCGCGGTAGCGCGGCGTGAGCTTGCGGCGCAATTCCTTGTCGTGGACATTGCGCCGGATGTTCCACTTGCCGATCGCCTCGATAGCTCTCAGCAATCCGGGCTGCTGCGTCATCGCGTATCCGACGGTTTCCAGCCCCCAGTAGATGCCGGAACGTACCGCTAGACGCACGCCGGGGACGGTCGCGAATGCCTGGCGCAACGCGTTCGGAAGCGGAGCGAACGGCACTGGCACCACCCACGGCGGAGTGCGCTGATACACGTGCAACTGGGCGACCTCGTTGACAATCGCCGGGACGATCTGAATCGCGCTGGCACCGGTGCCGATCACCGCGACCCGCTTGCCCTTTAAATCGACGCTGTGATCCCACTGCGCCGAATGGAAAGCGGCACCGGCGAATTCGTCGATGCCGTCAATGTCCGGGAGGCGCGGGATGTGCAGCGCCCCGGCACCCGAGATGACGAACTGGGCCACGTACTCCTGTCCGGACTCGGTGAATACATGCCAGCGGTATTCGCCGTCATCCCAGTGCGCGCGGTCCACCAGCGAACCGAACCGGATGTAGCGGCGCAGCCCGTACTTGTCGGTGACGCCCTTGAGGTAGTCCAGGATCTCCGGTTGCGGGGAGAACAGCTTGCTCCAGGTCGCCTTCGGTTCGAACGAGAAGGAGTACAGGTGCGACGGCACGTCGCAGGCACAACCCGGGTAGCTGTTGTCGCGCCAGGTGCCGCCGACATCGTCGGCCTTCTCCAGGATGAGGAAATCTACGCCCTGCTTCTGCAGCGCGATGGCCATGCCAAGACCGGAGAATCCCGTCCCGATGATCAACGCGCGGGTGTGCACAGGCGGTGGTTGCGTGGCGGGCTGTGGCATCGGCTCGGCAACGGTCATGGCGAGTGGTCTTCCTGTTCAGGGTGTTGTTAGCGGCGAGCGCGTGAAGCGCCTTGCGACGCAAGTACCCGGTACCCGGGGTATCGGATGAGTGTTGCCGATCGCAGCAGCGATGTCAACGCCGGCTACCCCGCAGCGGAGTTGCGCGGCACCACGTGGTGGATCGGCAGGTCAGGGTCCATCGTGATGCCGAGCACCTCGGCGGTGCTGCTGATCACGCCCATCATGATCGTCGTCAGGTGCGCCACGAACTCGTCACGCGGCATCCGACGCGGGCTGTCCGGGCTGGGGCCCAGCCACCAGTCGGTTGCCGACTGGGCCGATCCGAACGCGGCGAATGCGGCCAGTTCGATCGCGGCGCGCTCGAGGTCCATTTCCCGAAGCTCGTTGTTGAACATCTCCGCCATCGCGAGCGTGATCTCACGACCTTCGTTGAGCGTCCGCATCGTCGCCTCGGACTGCTCGGGGAAGCGGCCCTGGATGAAGAACCGCAGCACGTTGGGATGCTGGTCGACGAGGTTGACGTACTCCTCGACCGCGCGGCGGACGACGTCGCGGGCAGAGTTGGTGGAGAAGTCGACCGAGGGGAAGATCGCCGCCCACAGCATGTCGCGCAGCCGTTCGCCGATCGCCTGGAACAAATCGGACTTGTCGGTGAAGTGGCGGTAGATCTTGGGCTTGGCGGTGCCGGCCTCCTCGGCGATCTCGCGCACGCTCACGTCGGGGCCTAACCGGTCGATGGCGCGGAAGGCCGCCTCGACGATCTCGCCGCGTACCTTCTTGCGGTGCTCGCGCCAGCGTTCGCTGCGCGCGTCGACCTTCACCCCAGGCTTCGCGCTCGGGGCGTGGGGTCGGGGAATTCTCACCACGTCAAGCACTTTACCGCGTTGCCGTCGCTGACCTGGGCAGACTGCCTGGTCTTCGGGACTCGCGACGCGTCGACGCGCTCCCCGAGTGTGAATTTGCCGACGCGACACGCCGTGAAACCGCCGTGAGGTTCACGCTCGGCCGGCGGGTCACAGCATGCAGGAGACGCAGCCTTCGACCTCGGTGCCTTCCAAAGCCATCTGGCGCAGCCGTATGTAGTACAGCGTCTTGATGCCCTTGCGCCAGGCGTAGATCTGCGCCTTGTTCACGTCGCGAGTGGTCGCGGTGTCCTTGAAGAACAGCGTCAGCGACAGCCCTTGGTCAACGTGCTGGGTGGCCGCGGCATATGTGTCGATGATCTTCTCGTAGCCGATCTCGTAGGCGTCCTGGTAGTACTCCAGGTTGTCGTTGGTCATGTACGGCGCCGGGTAGTAGACGCGCCCGATCTTGCCTTCCTTGCGGATCTCCACCTTCGACACGATCGGGTGGATCGAGCTGGTGGAGTGGTTGATGTACGAGATCGACCCGGTCGGCGGCACCGCCTGCAGGTTCTGGTTGTAGATACCGTGCGCTTGCACCGACTCTTTCAGCCGTCGCCAATCGTCTTGGGTCGGAATGCGGATGCCGGCGTCGGCGAAGAGTTGGCGCACCTTCGGCGTCTTGGGTTCCCAGACCTGGTCGGTGTATTTGTCGAAGAACTCACCCGTCGCGTACTTCGACCGCTCGAACCCCTTGAAATGGGTGCCGCGTTCGATCGCAATACGATTCGACGCCCGCAGCGCGTGGTAGAGCACCGTGTAGAAGTAGATGTTGGTGAAATCGATGCCCTCTTCTGACCCGTAGAAGATACGCTCGCGGGCCAGGTAGCCGTGCAGGTTCATCTGCCCCAACCCGATGGCGTGAGACTCGTTGTTGCCCTTCTCGATCGACGGCACCGAGTAGATGTGGGTCTGGTCCGACACGGCCGTCAGCGCCCGGATCGCCACCTCGATGGTCTGCGCGAAATCCGGCGAGTCCATCGTCTTGGCGATGTTCAGCGACCCAAGGTTGCACGAAATGTCTTTGCCCACTTTGGCGTACGACAGATCGTCATTGAAGTATGACGGCGTCGACACCTGCAGGATCTCCGAGCACAGGTTCGAGTGAGTGATCTTGCCCTCGATAGGATTAGCCCGATTCACCGTGTCCTCGAACATGATGTAGGGATAGCCGGACTCGAACTGCAGCTCGGCCAGCGTCTGGAAGAACTCCCGCGCCTTGATCTTGGACTTGCGGATGCGGGGGTTGTCGACCATCTCGTAGTACTTCTCGGTCACCGAGATGTCGGCGAACGGCACACCATAAACCCGTTCGACGTCGTACGGCGAGAACAGGTACATGTCCTCGTTGCGCTTGGCCAGCTCGAAGGTAATGTCGGGGATCACCACACCGAGGCTCAGCGTCTTGATGCGGATCTTCTCGTCGGCGTTCTCGCGCTTGGTGTCCAGGAAGCGGTAGATGTCGGGGTGATGCGCGTGCAGGTACACCGCTCCGGCACCCTGGCGCGCGCCGAGCTGATTGGCGTAGGAAAACGAGTCCTCCAGCAGCTTCATGATCGGGATGACGCCCGAACTCTGGTTCTCGATGTTCTTGATCGGCGCGCCATGCTCGCGAATGTTGGTGAGCAACAACGCAACTCCCCCACCACGCTTGGACAGCTGCAGCGCGGAGTTGATGGCCCGCCCGATGGACTCCATGTTGTCCTCGATGCGAAGTAAAAAGCAGCTCACTGGCTCGCCGCGCTGCTTCTTGCCCGAGTTGAGGAACGTCGGGGTGGCCGGCTGGAAACGGCCGTCGATGATTTCGTCGACCAGCTTCTCAGCCAGCGCGGTGTCGCCGGCGGCCAAGGTGAGCGCCACCATGCACACCCGGTCCTCGAAACGCTCCAGATAGCGCTTGCCGTCGAACGTTTTCAGCGTGTAGGAGGTGTAGTACTTGAACGCGCCCAGAAACGTCGGGAACCGGAACTTCTTGGCGTAGGCCCGGTCGAGTAGGGACTTGACGAAGTTGCGCGAGTATTGGTCGAGAACCTCACGCTCGTAGTAGTTCTCGCGGATCAGGTAGTCGAGCTTTTCGTCGTAATTGTGGAAGAACACCGTGTTCTGGTTGACGTGCTGCAGGAAGTACTGGTGCGCGGCTTCCCGGTCCTTGTCGAACTGAATCTTGCCATCGGCGTCGTACAGATTCAGCATCGCGTTCAGGGCGTGGTAGTCCGTTTCGCCCTGCGCCGGGCTGCGCCCGGCAGCAGCTACAGGCTCTGCAGCTGTGAGAGTCGGTGACACGTCTCGTCCTTCCAGAAGTCAGCCAGGCCCGCGCGGACGGCTTGGACGTCCTCGTCGGTTCCCATGAGTTCGAATCGGTAGAGGTAGGGAACGCCGCACTTGCGCGAGACCACCTCGCCCGCATAGCAGAATTCCGCACCGAAGTTGGTGTTGCCTGCTGCGATCACGCCGCGCAACAACGCTCGGTTGTGCTCGTTGTTCAAGAACGCGATGACCTGCTTGGGCACATAGCCGCCGTCGTTGATGTTGGGGGTCGCCCGACCGCCACCGTAGGTGGGCAGCACCAAGACGTAAGGCTGATCCACCTCGATGCGGCCATGCAGCGGTATGCGCGTGGCGGGGATACCGAGCTTCTGCACGAATCGGTGGGTGTTCTCCGACACGCTGGAGAAATACACCAGGCTGGACGACGGCACCGCAATCTCCTTACGCGGTGAGCGCGGCTCCCGCGAGCGCCTTGATGCGGTCGGGACGGAAACCGGACCAGTGCTCGTTGCCCGCCACGACCACCGGCGCCTGCAGGTAACCCAGGGCCATCACGTAGTCCCGCGCCTCGGAGTCCAGCGTGATGTCGACCGTCTGGTAGGCAATACCCTGCTTGTCCAGCGCCTTATAGGTGGCGTTGCACTGCACACATGCGGGCTTGGTGTACACGGTGATGGTCATCGGCGGTTCGGCTCCTCTGCAGAACGACTGGGCGGACTGGCAACTTCTTGGGCACTACCTCTGCACGGCTACTCGGCAGACCGTCAGACCCCGAAATCCCGGTGCCTCGCACCGCCGCGCTTATGACGCGCCGATACCGGATTTCCGGAACCTCACCAAGCTGGACCGGCGTGGCGAGCCTGGGGTCTGTCGGTCGCTCAAACACTACACCTAGTGGGTGACAATAAGAAGAGATACAAGATGTTCTGAACAACATTCGTGAAATTCCCTGGTCGTAAGCACAGTCAATGGTGCCGCGTCGGCGTGTCGTAGATCACAATTCGGGCCCACTGTGGCCGCATCATTGCCATGCCGACAGACTTACCACCTGCCACTGACATCGGCGGTGGTTAAGTCCTGGCCTGCGCGGCTACAGCAAAGCCGCCGGCGGGCCCATCGAGGCCCCCCGGCGGCTTCGTCACATCGGGTTAGCTCACTTCGGCGGCCAGCTTGCCCACCACATCGCGCACGTTGGACACCAGTTCGGCGTTCTCCCGCGGGTGCTTGCCATCAAGCGACTGGAACGGCACCGAGAGCTTGATCGCCTCGACGACGCGCGGCCCGGCAATCCCGAACGACTTGCGGGTCTCGTCGTGCGCCCACACCCCGCCATAGCGACCCAGCGACCCGCCGATGACCGCCAGCGGCTTGTCTTTCAACGCACTGTTGCCGAGCGGCCGCGACAGCCAGTCGATCGCGTTCTTCATGACACCGGGAATGCTGCCGTTGTATTCGGGCGTCACCACCAGGGCAGCGTCGGCGTCGGCAGCGGCGGCACGCAGCGCGGTCACCGAAGCCGGTACGTCGGCGTTGTCGATGTCCTCGTTGTAGAAGGGCAGCTCACCGAGTCCGTCGAACACGGTGACCGTGACGCCCTCGGGGGCGACCTCACTCGCCAGCTGCGCGATCTGACGGTTGACCGACGCCGCGCGCAGGCTTCCCACCAGTGCGAGCACCTTGATGTCCGACTTGCGATCCGACATGTGGTCCCTTTCCGTTGTTCCTACATCCTTGCACGACCGAACCGGACCGTGGTCCGATTTATTCCGGTCGCGCTACAGTGCAGAGGTGAGGCTCGTCGACCACACGCGTGAGCTGCCCGTTTCCGCGCCGCAAGAGCGCGGGGACGCGGCACGCAACCGCACCCTGTTGCTCGATGCGGCCCGCCGGCTGATCGCCGAACGCGGCGCCGACGCGGTGACCATGGACGACATCGCCGCTGCGGCCGGGGTGGGCAAGGGCACGGTGTTCCGGCGGTTCGGCAGCCGCGCCCGTCTGATGATGGTGCTGCTTGACGAAGACGAGCGCCGCCTCCAGGAGGCTTTCCTGTTCGGCCCGCCGCCACTGGGCCCGGATGCGCCGCCTCTCGATCGCCTGCTCGCATTCGGTCGCGAGCGGCAGCGCTTCGTCCATACCCACCACGCCCTGCTCTCCGCGGCCAGCCGCGACCCGCAGACCCGCCACAACGCGCCGGCAATGCTGCTGCTGTACACCCATGTCCGGATGCTGCTGGCCTCGGCTCAGAGCACGGGCGACCTGGATGCCCAGACCGACGCGTTGCTGGCGCTTCTCGACGCCGACTACGTCGAGCACCAGCTCAACGATCGCGGCCACACCGTCGCATCGTTGGGCGACGCGTGGGAAAGCCTGGCGCGCAAGCTATGCGGGCGGTGAGCACGGGCTGGGTGCTACACGTCGACCTCGACCAGTTCCTGGCAGCGGTCGAGTTACGTCGTCATCCCGACCTGGCCGGGCTGCCGGTCATTGTGGGCGGCAGCGGCGACCCGAACGAACCCCGCAAGGTCGTCACCTGCGCCTCGTATGAGGCCCGCGAATTCGGGGTGCACGCGGGCATGCCCTTGCGCACCGCGGCCCGGCGCTGCCCCGACGCCACCTTCCTGCCATCGGATCCAGCCGCCTATGACGCGGCCTCCGATCAAGTGATGGAACTGCTGCGCGACCTCGGCTACCCGGTCGAGGTCTGGGGCTGGGATGAGGCGTACGTCGGAGTGCCCGCAGGCACCGACGCTGTCGACGTCGCCGAACAGATCCGCACCGTCATCGCGGCCGAAACCGGGCTCTCCTGCTCTGTCGGAATCAGCGACAACAAGCAGCGCGCCAAAGTCGCTACCGGATTCGCGAAACCGGCCGGCATCTACCAGCTCACCGATGCCAATTGGATGGCCGTGATGGCCGACCGGCCAGTCGACGCGCTCTGGGGTGTAGGCCCTAAGACAGCGAAAAAGCTTGCCGGTCTTGGAATCACGACGATCGGCCAGCTTGCGAACACCCACGCTGAGCTGCTCACCTCGACCTTCGGGCCGCGAATCGGACTATGGCTTCTGTTGCTGGCCAAGGGCGGCGGCGACACCGATGTCAGCGCCGAGCCATGGGTGCCGCGATCCCGCAGCCACGTCGTCACGTTCCCGCGTGACATTACCGCCCGAGCAGAAATGGACTCCGTTGTAACCGAATTGGCGCGGCAAGCGCTGGCTGACGTGGTGGCCCAATCTCGCATCGTGACCCGAGTTGCCGTCACAGTGCGCACGTCGACGTTTTATACCCGCACCAAAATCCGCAAGCTCGATGCGCCGACCACCGACGCCGACATCATCGTCGCCGCCGCGCTGCGAGTGCTCGACCTCTTCGAACTTGACCGGCCGGTGCGGTTACTCGGTGTGCGCCTCGAACTACAGATGCCGCCGTAAGAGTGCCGTTCGAAACTGCGCTCAGGCCGCCCATCCTGCGCCCATGGCGACCAACGGTGCGAAAACCGCGCCGTCACCGCAGTTTCGGTGCGCTATGGAGCCGCCGATGGCCGCAGCGCGCGGGTAAAGACCACGTTCACTTGACGCATCGCGACGCTGTAGGGCCACCACGCCATCCGTTTGAACATATACAACGCGCGAATATCGGCGGACGTGTAGATCAGGAACCGGTTTTTCGCGACGCCGGCCAGGATCTTCTCAGCGGCTTTCTCCGGCGTCACGGCATGACCACTGAAGCGGTCCACCCAGCGCTTCACTCTGGGGTCGTCGCGGTCGACCCCCGCGATTTCGACCGTGTTGACCAGCGGGGTGTTGACCGCGCCCGGCACCACCACCGACACGCCGATACGGTGGCGGGCCAGATCGAAGCGCAACACTTCGGAAAGCCCGCGCAAGCCGTATTTGCTTGCGCTGTAAGCGGCATGCCAGGGCAAAGCAACCAGCCCGGCTGCCGAGGACACGTTGACCAGGTGTCCGCCGCGACCGGCCGCCATCATCGGCGGGATGAACGACTCGATCACGTGGATGGGACCCATCAGGTTGATCGCGACCAGCTTGCTCCACTGCTCATGGCTGAGCTGGTCGACCGTTCCCCACGCCGACACTCCCGCGATGTTCATCACGAGATCCATGCTCGGGTGCCGGGTGTGGATGTCGGCGGCGAACGAAGCGACCTCGTGATAGTCGGCGACATCCAGCGAGCGGTGTTCGGGCACCTGCGCACCCAGCGCGCGGGCGTCGGCCACCGTTTCGGCCAGACCCTCGGCGTTGCGGTCGGTCAGGTACAACTCGGCGCCCTGGGCGGCCAGCCGCAAGGCGGTCGCACGGCCGATGCCGCTGGCCGCGCCGGTGAGAAAGCACCTCTTACCCCCGAAATACCCGCGTGGCTCTGTTTGCGCCATGGCGGTAGACGATACCGGCGAAGCGCTAGTCGCCTGCCGGACCGCCCCACAAGGCGTTGAGCCAGAGCTGCTCGAGCACCCTGATGCCGCGCTGCACGTCGCGGTCAGGCCCCAAAAACGTTGCGTCGCCGGAGAGCATCAGCGCGGTTGTCGCCGCCAATGTGCGGACCAAGGCGGGGATATCGTCGCTGATCGGATGTGCGGTGCCGGCTTTGATCTCCTCCTCGACCACGCCGATGATCTGCGCGATCACCGAGTCGACCTGCTGATCGAGAATCTCGCGGATCTCGGCGTCTGTGTTGCGGGCCGCGTTGCACGCCGACATCACCGGGTCGTTATTCGCGTAGACCGCAGCGGCGCTGCCGACCATCCGTTTGGCAAAAGCCGCCGGCGACTCGTCGGGCCCTCGGGGCGCGAAGTAGTGGGTGAGTTCTTCGAGCTCGTGGGTGGCTTCTGCCAGGATCTGGGCGAGCACCGCGTATTTGGAGTCGAAATAGAAGTAGAAGCCGGAGCGGGCAACACCGGCGCGGTCGCTAATGGTGCTGACCGACAGTTCCGCGAAAGGCTTTTCCTCCAGTAGTTCACGCACCGCTTGCAGGATCGCCTGTCGCTGTTTGTCGCCCCTCCGTTGTGGAGTTGACGCGCCCCGGTTCCGGGAGCCCGCGGCGCGGCTGTCCTGCTGGGTGCTCACTCTTCGACGATGCACCACGGCGAGCCAAAAGAAAACTTGACAGCCGTCAAGTCTGGCCGAAAAGATGGGTGACAGTGACGGCTGCCACAAACCGGGTAAGGAGCGTCGATGGCGACCATCAGCACCCCGCATTATCTGCTCGATCAAGCCAAACGGCGGTTTACGCCGTCGATCACCAACTTTCCCGGCATGGGCGCCGTCGAACGCCGACTGCTGCGTACCGAGTTTCCGCAGAAGAAGCTCGCCGACCCACCCCCTGGCAGTGGGCTCAAGCCGGTCATGGGTGATGCGGGACTGCCGATTCTCGGCCACATGATCGAGATGATGCGCGGCGGACCGGACTACTTGTTGCACCTGTACAACACCAAAGGCCCTGTCGTGTACGGGGACTCGCCGTGGCTGCCGGCGGTGGCGGCGCTGGGCCCCGATGCCATCCAGACCATCTACTCCAACCGCAACAAGGACTACTCACAGCAGGGCTGGGTCCCGGTGATCGGGCCGTTCTTCCGCCGCGGCCTGATGCTGCTGGACTTCGACGAGCACCTGTTCCACCGGCGGATCATGCAGGAGGCTTTCGTCCGCTCCCGGCTGGTCAGCTATGTCGAGCAGATGGACAAGGTCGTGTCACAAGTGGTGGCCAACGACTGGGTGGCCAATGACGCGCGGTTTTTGCTGTATCCGGCGATGAAGGAGCTGACGCTCGACATCGCCTCGATGGTGTTCATGGGACACGAACCGGGCACCGACAAGGAACTGGTGACCAAGGTGAACAAGGCGTTCACGATCACCACCCGCGCAGGCAACGCGATCATTCGCACCAGCGTGCCGCCGTTCACCTGGTGGCGCGGCCTCAAGGCACGCGAGCTGCTGGAGAATTACTTCCGCGAGCGAGTCAAGGAACAGCGCGGGAAGAACGGCAACGACCTGTTGTCAGTGTTGTGCCAGACCGAGGACGAGGACGGCAACAAGTTCTCCGACGAGGACATCGTCAACCACATGATCTTTTTGATGATGGCCGCGCATGACACGTCGACGTCGACAGCCACAACGATGGCGTACCACCTGGCCGCCCACCCCGAGTGGCAGGACCGCTGCCGTGACGAGTCGGATCGGCTCGGCGACGCCCCGCTGCACATCGAAGCGCTCGAGAAGCTCGAATCACTCGACCTGGTGATGAACGAGTCGATCCGGATCGTGACACCCGTGCAGTGGGCCATGCGCCGGACGGTGCGCGACACCGAGCTGGTGGGCTACTACCTTCCCAAGGGCACCAACGTCATCGCCTATCCCGGGATGAACCATCGTCTGCCGGAAATCTGGACCGACTCGCTGAAGTTCGACCCAGACCGTTTCACCGAGCCACGCAACGAGCACAAGCGGCACCGCTATGCGTTCACGCCATTCGGTGGGGGCGCGCACAAGTGCATTGGGATGGTGTTCGGCCAGCTGGAGATCAAGACGATCCTGCACCGGCTGCTGCGCCAGTATCGGCTGGAGCTGCCCGGCCCGGGGTACAAGGCGAAGTGGGACTACGGCGGCATGCCGATTCCGATGGATGGCATGCCGATCGTCCTGCGGCCGCTCTAGGCGCGAACAGACGTAAAAGCACCCCAAAACGCCATTTCAAGGGTGCTTTTGCGTCTGCTCGGCACAGCTCAGCCGGTTGGCGCAGGCGATGACGGCCCGCAGCGCCGATTGCGTGCGATCGTCCGACCAGGCCATTGCCCACTCGGCGCGCAGTCCGTTGCTGCCGCAGATGAACGTTGCGGTGTGCTCGACGGACTGCACCTGGTGGAATCGCAGCATCTCCAACCTGATGCCGCGCTCGTGCAACATCGCGGTCAGCGCGGCCACCGGACCGCTCCCAGCGGCTGTCCACGTGCTGATGCGATCGCCGTCGGCGACAACGGCCCGGAAGTTGCGGGACTGCGGGCCCAGGCGGGTGGCCGGCCGCTCGGTGTCGATGCAGGCCCAGTGGCCCAGCCGGAGGGGACCGGAGCTTGGGCCAAATGTGTCGATGAAGCGCTCCCACGACATGACATCTGCAAGTTGGTTTACGCGTTGCTTGACGCGCCGTCTGCAGCCGCGGACACCTCTTGCAAAGCCTCTTGCAGGAGCCCGGTGACGGCGTCGGCGATCTCCCCCAACCTGGGCTCGTTGGTCACGTCGGCCATCAACTTGGGATGCATCGCGTCGACGATGACCGTATCCGGCGACTCGGGATCTCGGCGGACCACCACATTGCAGGGCAACAGCACCCCGATCTGCCGGTACAGGTTGACCGCCTGGAGCGCGAACTGCGGGTTGCAGGCACCCAGGATCAGGTAGTCCTCAATGTCTTCGCCAAGCTTGGCTTTCAGCGTGGCCTTGACATCGATCTCGCTCAGCACGCCAAAGCCATTGTGTGCCAGCGCTTCCCGGGTGCGTTTGACGGCGTCGTCGAACGAGGTGTGCAAGGTGGTGGATAACGCAATGCCCATGATCGGCTCCTCTCTTCTCCCATTGTGCTTCCAACTGCACATCGCTGGGGCCGCCGTCTTGCGCCAGCTCGGCCACCCCGATGGGCTCAGCGGTGTAGAACGGGCTCATGAGCCTCGTCAGCGCTCACGGCTCGGCGACGACGGCGGTGACCCACCGTGCATGAGCTGTCGCTGTGCCAAGCGATCGCCGGGGCGGTCAAGCCGTATGCCGACGGCCGCCACGTCGACGTCGTGCGCGTCAAGATCGGGGCGCTGCGCCAAGTGGTTCCCGAATCGCTGTCGTTTTGCTGGACGCTGGTCCGCGACTATGAGGACATGCCCGACGCCGAGCTGGAGATCGAGTTCGTCACCGCGGAGGTGCAGTGCCGTGGCTGCGGACTGCGGTCCGCGATCACGTCGCGGTGGTCACTGTTGTGCCCGCAGTGCGCCAGCGCCGACGTCGAGATATTGCGCGGAGACGAGTTCCTGGTGACGTCGCTGGACGTCTCGTGAAAGGTACGCGTCATGGGTAGGTTTCACCGGCACGACGACGGCACCGTGCATACCCATGAGCATGGCGATCACCCGCACGAGCACGGGGACCACAGCGAGTACGAAACCGGCTCTCAGCGCATCGAGGTGCTGGAGTCGATCTTCGCCGAAAACGACATCCGCGCCGGTTACAACCGAGAGGCGTTCGAGCGCAACGGAGTTCGAGCACTGAACCTGATGAGTTCCCCGGGCTCTGGCAAGACGACGGTGCTGGCCGCCACCCTCGACGAGTTCGCCGGCGAGATCGCCATCGGGGTCATCGAGGGCGACATCGCGACCGACCTCGACGCGGCCAAGCTCGGCGGCCGCGGCGCGCAGATATCCCTGCTCAACACCAGCAACGGGTTCGGCGGCGAGTGCCATCTCGACGCCCCCATGGTCAACCGCGCCCTGCAGAGCCTGGACCTCGCGCGCCTTGATCTGGTCGTCATCGAAAACGTCGGAAACCTGGTGTGCCCGGCGGAGTTCGACGTCGGCGAGCACGCCAAGGCGATGGTGTACTCGGTCACCGAAGGCGACGACAAACCATTGAAGTATCCGGTGATGTTCCGCGCGGTGGACGTGGTGTTGCTCAACAAGATCGACTTGGTTCCCTATCTGGACGTCGACGTGGACAGCTACACCGCCCACATCCACCAGGTCAACCCGACCGCGACCATCCTGCCGGTCAGCGCGCGCACCGGCGACGGCATGTCGGCCTGGTTCGGCTGGTTGCGGCGCTTCGCGGCAGGTGATTCGCCATGACGACCTCGCCGCGAAGACCCCGCATCCTGGTGGCCGGCATTGGCAACATCTTCCTCGGTGATGACGGCTTCGGTTCTGAGGTGCTGCGTCAGCTCCCGGGCCGGCTGGGGTCGGAGTCGGTACGGGTTACCGACTACGGAATCGGCGGCATGCATCTGGCCTACGACCTGCTGGAGGAATGGGACGCATTGGTCCTGGTCGACGCGCTGCCCAACCGCGGTTCCCCGGGCACCCTGCACGTCTTCGAGGCCGACCACGGATCGCTCGCGCCCACGCCGGGGCTCGACGCGCACAGCATGGACCCCGCGGCGGTGTTCGCGAGTCTTAACGCCCTCGGTGGGGTGGCCCCGAGGACTATCGTGGTGGGGTGTGAGGTCGCCGACGTCGCGGACGAGATGGGCCTGAGCGAGCCCGTGCGGGCAGCGGTGCCGGACGCGGTGGCGGCGGTCGAGTCGGCGGTGGCGATGCTCGTCGACGCAGCGGCGCGAGAGGTTTGACGGCGATGTGTTTGGGGATTCCCGGTCAAGTCGTCCGGATGCTCGACGGGTACGGGGACCAACTCGCGCTGGTCGATGTCGCGGGCGAGAACCGCAAGGTGAATGTGGGCATGCTGCCGGAGGAGACATTCGCGCCCGGCGACTGGGTGATCATCCACATGGGCTTCGTCGTCGAGAAGACCGACAGGGCTGGCGCCGAGCAGGCGATGGCCGGTTTGGAGTTGATGGGCCGCGGCGCCAGCGACCCGGACGCATTGGGCTAGAGCTTTAGCACTCTGCCGCAAGCAAACTCAGCAAGTCAGCAGCATGCAACCGGCGATCGGGCCGCCGCCCACCGCCACCGCGGCTACCTCTGGGCGCCTCGGCACCTGCCGCTGCTCGGCGTCACCGCGCAGCTGCAGACACGCCTCATGCAGCACCCAATAGCCGTGCATGCGCCCGGCAGATAACTGGCCGCCGTAGGTGTTCAACGGCAATTCGCCGTCGCGGGCGATCCGAGTGGCGCCCTCGACAAAAGGACCGGACTCGCCGTCGGCGCAAATGCCGAGGGCTTCCAGCCACGCAAACGTGAGAAAGGTGAACCCGTCATACAACTCGGCGAGTTTGACGTCGGAGGGCCTCAGGTCGGTTCGCGACCACATCTGCGCCGCAGCGTCGGCCGACGCCATCTTGGGATAGTCGTCGCGGTGGAACCAGCCACCGGCGCCGTTGGACCCGCCGATCGCGTCGACTGTCACCGGGCGGTGCGGGCAGTCGCGGGCATACTCGACGGCTGACACCACCACGGCGATCGAGCCGTCGACGGGCACGTCACAGTCGAACAGCCCGAACGGCGACGACACCGGCCGCGCCGCCAGATAATCGTCCATCGTCATTGGTTCGCGGTATACCGCACGCGGATTCAGCGCGGCGTTGCGCCTGCTGTTGATCGCGAGCCAACCCAGCTGCTCCTTCGTGGTTCCATACAGCTGCATGTGACGGCGGCAGTTCAACGCCAGCCAGTTCGCCGCCGAATATGCATGCGCCGCAACCAGTTCGCCCACATCGTCCATCGGACCGATGAGCGGTCGATCACCGTCGCCGTGCGATTCGACGATTCGCGCCAGCGCCGGGCGCGGCGCATTCGCCGATGACGGCGACGTGGGCACCGTGCCGCCGATCATCTGCACCGTCCGGTAGACCAGCACGTGGCGGGCCCGACCCTCGGCGACCGCCAGGCACGCCGACATCACCGGACTCAACAGCCCACCGGTGTCGAATCCGGTTCCGCAATCGGCTGGTTCGATGCTCAGCGCGGCGCTGACCTCGCCGACCGGCGTGTCGCCCAGCGTGGCGATGCCGTCGATGTCACGGGGCGTCAAGCCCGCGTCGTCGATCGCTTGGCGTGTCGCCTCCAGCGTCAGCTCAAGTCCGGGAATGCCGGTGCGGCGGCCGATTCGGGAGATGCCAACGCCCGACAGGATCGCGTCCTTCTCGAAATAGCGCATCAGCTCCGCCCGCCAAAACCCACGAAGGATCAAGCGTACTGTATTGGGCGTGTCGACCGAGCCGAGATCGTCGCCTCCCCCACGCATGCTTCCTGATGACCGCGCCTTGTGGGCACGCGACGGCGACGGGCAACTGCTGATCGAGTACTGCGAGCATTGCGCGCGCTGGATCCATCCTGCCCCCGGGCACTGCCCGCACTGCGGCGGCACCCTGATCGCCCGGCCGGTGTCTGGGCGCGGCACGGTGTTCACCTACACGGTGAACTTCCATCCGTACAACCCCGCTGTGCCGACACCGTACGTGATCGCCATCGTCGAGCTCGCCGAGCAGCCGGGACTGCGTCTGGCCACCAATATTGTTGACTGCGAACCTGACTCGGTGGTGTGCGGTTTGCCTGTCGAGGTCCGATTCGAGCAACACGGCACGGACGCCGACGCGAAGTTCATGCCGGTCTTCGCGCCGATCGAAGCGCGAGCAGACGCAAAAGCACCTGAAAACAGCTGATTTTTGGGGCTTTTGCGTCTGCTCGCGGGGCTACCGTCTACTTGATCAGCGGGTCGCGCGGCATCCCGAGAATCCGCTCGGCGATTTGATTGCGAGTCACCTCAGAAGTCCCGCCGGCGATCGCCATACCGCGGGCGCCCATCACCATTCGCGCGATCAGCCCGCCGGCACCTTCGGCCAGCGCGATGTCCGGGCCTAAGAGCGCCGATGCGATCGCGCCACCTTCAACCATGTGCTCGGCCAGCTTGAGCTTGGTGATGTTGCCTTCCGGCCCGGGACCCGCACCCTCGACGCTGCGGGCAGCGCGACGCAGGTTCAACAGCCGCAACGCCTGATCCTCGGCCAGGAAGGTGCCAACGCGAATAGCCGCGCCCCCCAAGCGGTCTGCGTGCTTTTGCGCCAATTGCACCAGCTGCGGTGCGAGGCCTTCGTAGAACGAGCCGCCGCCGCCGATGCTGACCCGCTCGTTGCCGAGCGTTGCCCGTGCCACGGTCCACCCGGCGTTGGGTTCGCCGACAACGTCTTCGTCGGGGACGAACACGTCGTTGAAGAACACCTCGTTGAATTCCGACCCACCGGTGATCTGGCGCAGCGGGCGCACTTCGACGCCGGGCGACTTCATGTCGATGATCATCGTGGTGATGCCGGCATGCTTGGGTGCGTCCGGATCGGTGCGCACGGTGGCTAACCCGCGACGGCAATACTGTGCGCCGCTGGTCCACACCTTCTGCCCGTTGACCTTCCAGCCCCCCTCGACCCGGGTGCCGCGGGTCTTGATGCCCGCGGCATCGGATCCGGCGTCAGGCTCGGAGAACAGCTGGCACCACACCTCGTCTTGGCGCAGCGCGGCAAGCGCGAATCGTTCGATCTGCGAATCGGTTCCGTGCTGGATCAGTGTCAGGATCACCCATCCGGTGATCGAGTAGTCGGGCCGCTTGATGCCTGCCGCACTGAACTCCTGCTCGATCACCAACTGCTCCACCGCATTGGCGGCGCGTCCCCACGGCTTTGGCCAGTGCGGCATGACGTAGCCAGTTTCGATGAGCTTCGCCAACTGTTCTTTTTTATCGAGCTTCGCGATTTCGGCGGCGTCGGCGCGGATCTGCTTGCGCAACTCCTCTGCTTCGGCCGGCAAGTCGAGGCTGTTGGCGCGGGTGACGCCAGCAGCGGTGCGGTCGAAGACATCTCGCGCGGGCGCGTCCCCGCCGAACAGCGCACGCACGGCCAGCGCCCGGCGCAGGTGCAGATGAGCGTCGTGCTCCCAGGTGAACCCGATCCCGCCGTGCACCTGAATATTGAGTTCGGCGTTGCGCGCGTAGGCCGGAAAGGCCAGCGCGGCAGCCACTGCCGCCATCAGCCGGAATTGCTCTTCGTCCTCGCCCGCGGCGCGGGCCGCGTCCCATACCGCGGCGGTTCCCGATTCCGCGCCCACCAGCATGTTCGCGCAGTGATGCTTCACCGCCTGGAAGGTCGCAATCGTGCGGCCGAACTGCTGGCGCACTTTCGCATAGTCGACGGCAGCGTCGACGCAATCCGCTGCCCCACCGACCGCCTCAGCGGCCACCAGCGCACGCGCACGCGCCAGCGCCGATTCGCGGGCCCCGGCCACAATGTCGTCGTCTCCGATGCGGACATCCTTCAACGTGACCCGCCCCGAACGCCGCGTGGGATCGGTGTTCTTGGGTACGTGCACCGACACGCCGTCGCGGCCGCGGTCCAGCAGCAGCACGTCGTCACCGGCGGCGATCAGCAGCAGGTCAGCCAGCCCCGCGCCCAACACGACGCCGGCCTCGCCGTTGGCGACCCCACCGTCGACCGCGACCTCGCCGTCCAAGCCGACGCCGGCAGTGACCGTTCCGTCGACCAGTCCCGGCAGCAGCCGCGCCTTCTGCTCCGCGCTCCCGGCATGCGCGATCACCGCCGAGGTGATCACTGTCGGCACAAACGGTCCCGGTGCCACCGCCCGGCCCAGCTCCTCGACCACCACCACCAGCTCGGGCAACCCGTAGCCGGACCCGCCGTGCTCCTCGTCGATGTGCAGGCCGAGCCAGCCCAGCTCGACGAGTTCCTGCCAGAACGGCGGTCGAGGTTCGTCGGCCGAATCGAGCAGGGCCCGCGCCGCCCAGCGTGCCTTTTGGGAAGTCAGGAACCCGCGGGCCACTTCGGCGAGTTCGCGATGGTCGTCGGTCAGTGCGATACCCATCAGGGCCCTCCTCGTGGCGGCGTGGGTTTGAGTGTACTTAGCTGGTTATGCCGCGAAGCAGAAGCCAGGGCTGTGATCCGGCAGATGATCACGACTGTGGCTTCTGTCCGGCGGTTACGAGATCACTTGGGCGCGAACCGTTGTCCCGCGTCGAGCCGCAAGCATTGTCCGTTGAGCATCGGGTTTTCCACGATGGCCGCAACCAACTTCGCAAACTCTTCGGGCCGGCCGAGGCGCTTGGGGAATGCGGCGTCTTTGGTCAGCGCGGTGGCATATTCGTCCGGAATGCCCTTGGTCAGCCCGGTCGCGAACAGGCTCGGCGCAATCGCCAGCGCCCGGATGCCCAGCGACCCGAGGTCGCGCGCCATGGTCAGGCACATGCCGGCGATGCCGGCCTTGGCCGCGGTGTAGGCGACCTGGCCGATCTGGCCCTCGAACGCCGCGATCGAGGCGGTGTTGATGATCACCCCGCGTTCTTCGTCCTCGGGTTCGTTCTTGCTCATGTGCCAGGCCGCCAACCGGCTGATGTTGAAGGTGGCGATGAGGTTCAGATCCACGACCGAACGGAAGGATTCGAGATCGTGCGGACCATCTTTGGTCAGCGTGCGCTTGGCGATGCCGCCGCCCGCCGTCGTCACGCTCACGTGCAGCCCACCGAGATCGTCGACCGCGGCTTGCAACGCCTTTTCGGTGCCGGCGAAGTCGGTGACGTCCACCGCATAGAACGGCCCGCCGAGCGCAGTGGCAACTTCCTTGCCGTCGGAACCCTCGCGATCGAGTATCGCGACGCTGGCGCCGCGCGCGGCCAGCAGTTCGGCGCTGGCGCGCCCCATGCCGGAGGCGCCGCCGATGACGACCACCTTCTTGCCGTTGATCTCCATTCAAACCTCCTTGTTTGATGTCGCCCCAGTCTCCTGCACGCTATCGCGGCCGTGCATGACGTTGTCGGCCAGCCGTGTAAAGCTGAGCTGTGCTGCTGATCGACGTGGCAGCCACGTCGCTGGACGTGGCCGGCGCATCCGCGCGCCGCGCCAAGGTCGCGCGCATCGCCGAGCTGCTCAACCGCGCCGCACCCGATCCCAGGCTGGTCGCGATCGTCGTCTCCTGGTTCTCCGGTGAGTTGCCCCAACGCCAAATCGGTGTCGGCTGGGCCGCTTTGCGCTCCTTGCCGCCACCGGTAGCGCACCCCGCATTGACCGTGGCCGACGTCGACGCCGCGTTCTCGGAGATCGGCGCGGTATCCGGTAAGGGATCACAAACGAGGCGGGCAGATCTCGTCGCCGCACTGTTCGCCGCCGCGACCGAGACCGAGCAGACCTTTCTGCGGCGGCTGCTGTCCGGTGAGCTGCGCCAGGGCGCGCTGGCCGGCATCATGGCCGACGCCGTCGCCACCGCCACCGGGATCCCGCCGCAGAAGGTGCGTCGCGCGGCGATGATGGGTGGGGATCTGCCCGCGGTGGCCGCAGCCGGCCTCACCGGCGGGACCGCAGCCCTGGACACCTTCACACTGCGAGTGGGCCGGCCAGTGGGCCCGATGCTCGCGCAGACCGCGACCGGCATTGCCGATGCGCTCGAAAGACTCGGGAGCACAGCGGTTTTCGAGGCCAAGCTGGACGGGGCCAGAGTCCAGATCCACCGGGCCGACGACGAGGTCACCGTCTACACCCGAAGCCTCGACGACGTCACCGCCCGGCTGCCCGAGGTGGTGGAAGCGGCGTTGGCGCTGCCAGTCAACGAGCTGATCGCCGACGGCGAGGCGATCGCACTACGGGCCGACAACCGGCCACAACCGTTCCAGGTGACGGCGTCCCGATTCGGACGCTCGGTCGACGTCGCGGCCGCCCGCGCCGCGCAGCCGCTGTCGGTGTTCTTCTTCGACGTATTGCGCTGCGACGGCACCGACCTGCTCGACGAGCCGACCAGTGACCGGCTCACCGCCCTCGACGAGATCGTGCCCGCGCGGCATCGGGTCGCTCGGCTGGTCACCTCGGATCTGTCCGCGGCCAGCGACTTCCTGGACGCGACGCTGGCCGCCGGCCACGAAGGGGTGATGGCCAAGTCGCCGGCCGCGCCATACGAAGCTGGCCGCCGCGGCGCGGCCTGGCTGAAGGTCAAACCGGTGCACACCCTCGACCTGGTCGTGCTCGCGGTGGAGTGGGGCTCGGGGCGGCGCCGCGGAAAGCTTTCCAATATCCATCTGGGCGCGCGTGACCCGGCCACCGGTGGCTTCGTGATGCTGGGTAAGACGTTCAAAGGGATGACCGACGCCATGCTCGAGTGGCAGACCCAGCGGTTCCTCCGGCTGGCAGCGGGTCCCACGGACGGTTACGTCGTGCCGCTGCGGCCCGAACAGGTCGTCGAGGTCGCGTTCGACGGAATCCAGGCCTCGCCACGCTATCCGGGCGGGCTGGCGCTGCGCTTTGCGCGGGTGCTGCGCTACCGCGACGACAAAGCCCCAGCCGAGGCCGACACCATCGAGACGGTCCGTGCCATGCACCAACGGCACACCTGAGTCGTCACTCGTCGGATAAGTCGCGTTAACTTTCCGCGGCCCTGCCGGTGCGAAGATCACCGGAAGCAAAAAGCTGCAGTGTCGTCGAGGGAGGCGCCGTGGCGGTACCGCCGGACGGAAAGCACAACGGACACCTTCACTACGTCCGCACCCATGCCCACCTGCCGCCCGTCGCCGTTATCGACCGCTCCCCCATCACCATCCGGCACAAGATCCTCTTCACGCTGATCGCCGCCGTCGGGGCCATCGCCTGGGCCCTCATCGCGTTCGTCCGCGGTGAGACGGTGAACGCGGTCTGGTTCGTGATCGCCGCGATCTGCACGTACATCATTGCTTTCCGCTTCTATGCGCGGCTGATCGAACGCAAGATCGTCCAGCCGCGCGACGACCACGCCACACCCGCCGAAATCTTCAACAACGCCACCGACTACATGCCGACCGACCGGCGGGTGCTGTTCGGTCACCATTTCGCCGCGATCGCCGGTGCGGGGCCACTGGTTGGTCCGGTGCTGGCCACCCAGATGGGCTACCTGCCCGGAGCCATCTGGATCGTCGTCGGTGCGGTGCTCGCGGGTTGTGTGCAGGACTACCTGGTGTTGTGGCTTTCCACTCGGCGACGCGGCCGGTCGCTGGGTCAGATGGCGCGCGACGAGCTCGGCGCGACGGGCGGGGCCGCCGCGCATCTCGGGGTGCTCGTGATCATGGTGATCGTGATCGCGGTGCTCGCGCTGGTGGTGGTGCGGGCGCTGGCGCAAAGCCCGTGGGGCGTGTTCTCGATCGCGATGACGATTCCCATCGCGGTTTTCATGGGTGTGTATCTGCGTTTCTTGCGACCGGGCCGGGTGTCGGAGGTGTCGCTGATCGGTTTCGGGCTGTTGCTGCTGGCGGTCGCCTCCGGCAACTGGATCGCCGAAACATCCTGGGGTGCAACGTTTTTGAACCTCTCCCCGGTGGCGCTGTCGTGGTTCATTGTGCTCTACGGTTTCGCGGCCTCGGTGCTGCCGGTGTGGGTGCTGCTCGCGCCGCGTGACTACCTGTCGACGTTCATGAAGGTCGGCACCATCGGGCTGCTGGCGATCGGCATCGTGGTCGCTCGTCCGGTGATGCAGGCGCCCGCGGTATCGCATTTCGCGGGGCGCGGCGACGGCCCGGTGTTCGCCGGCTCGCTGTTTCCGTTCCTGTTCATCACGATCGCGTGCGGCGCCTTGTCCGGATTTCACGCGCTGATCTCATCGGGAACGACACCGAAGCTGCTGGAGAAGGAAAGCCAGATGCGGCTGATCGGCTACGGCGGCATGATCACCGAGTCGTTCGTCGCCGTCATGGCGCTGATCACCGCGGCGATCCTCGACCAGCACCTGTACTTCACCATCAACGCGCCCGCAGCCCAGACCGGCGGCACCGCGAGCAAGGCCGCCCACTACGTCAACAGCTTGGGTCTCTCCGGAGGCCAGGCCACCGGGGAGCAGATCAGCGACGCCGCGGCCAGTGTCGGTGAGCGCTCAATCGTGTCGCGCACCGGGGGCGCGCCCACGCTGGCCTTCGGCATGTCCGAAGTGCTGCAGCGGGTATTCGGCGGCACCGGTCTGAAAGCGTTCTGGTACCACTTCGCGATCATGTTCGAGGCGCTGTTCATCTTGACCACCGTCGACGCCGGCACCCGCGTAGCGCGGTTCATGCTCTCCGACGGGCTGGGCAACCTGGGCGGTCCGCTGACCCGGCTGCGCGATCCGAGCTGGCGCCCGGGCGCGTTAATCTGCAGCCTGGCCGTCGTGGCGGCGTGGGGCAGCATCCTGCTGATCGGGGTGACCGATCCGCTCGGCGGCATCAATACGCTGTTTCCGCTGTTCGGTATCGCCAACCAGTTGCTGGCTGGGATCGCACTGACCGTGATCACCGTCGTCGTCATCAAGAAGGGCCACCTGAAGTGGGCGTGGATACCCGGGGCTCCGCTGCTGTGGGACCTGGCGGTAACGCTGACCGCGTCGTGGCAAAAGATTTTCTCCGCTGACCCAGCCGTGGGCTACTGGACTCAGCATTTCCAGTACGTCGCCGCTCAACGAGCCGGCAAGACGGCCTTCGGTTCGGCGAAGAACGCCCACCAGCTCGCCGAGGTCATCAGAAACACATTCATCCAGGGCACCCTGTCGATCGTGTTCGCGACAGTGGTGATCATCGTGTTCGTGGCCGGAGTCGTCATGGCGGGCAAGGCAGTCCGCGGCAACGGCAAACCGCCGAGTGAAGACGATCCGGTGGTGTCGAAAATTTTTGCGCCCTCGGGACTGATCATGACCGCTGGGGAACGAGAGGTGAAACGGCAATGGGACGCCCTGTCCTCGACCAGCGCATCGGGTGTCATGAGCGGAAGCTGACGGCCGCTGACCCTGCGCGACTCCGACTCTCCCGGCAAGCCATCACGCCGCGCTCAGGTAACACACAGGCAAACCCTGCCTGAACCGATCCGGCATGTCGGGTGCCGGCGCGCCGGTCGGGCAAGGCAAGATGGACGCGCGTGTGTTCCGTCGTGGGTGGGAAGTCTGCTTTGGTGCCATTAACGACCGACCGCAAAACCGAGGAGTTCAGGCGCGAATCACAGTCCGTAGTCGCCAGGCTCCTTCGACACATAAGCGGTCGACGCGCGGGATCGACCCAGCCCCCATCCGATGACACCGCCACGCCCCAAGATCGTCGACTGACCGTCGCGCGTCGCCTGGCGATCGCGACCTGGGCGCTGGTTGTGGTGTACCGCAGCTGTACGGCCGGGCTCGCATTCAACCGGGAGTGGCTGCTGGTCTACATCGCCACCGGACTGATCGCCGCGAGCATCGGGCGTCGCCGCAAGGTGCTGCTGGTGGTTCGCGACTGGCTGCCGTTCGCTGTCGTGCTGGTGCTGTACGACTTGAGTCGGGGCGCGGCGACATTGGTCGGGGCTCCTACGCTCTGGCAGCTGCAGCCCGCGATCGACCGATGGTTGTTCTTCGGGGTAATGCCCACCGTCTGGTTGCAGGAGCACCTCAAGATGCCGCAGCCACCCTGGTGGGAAGTGATCATCAGCACGGTCTACATGTCGTTTTTCGTCGTGCCGTACGTGGTCGCCGGGTTGTTGTGGCTGCGCGACCGCGACGACTGGAAAGCGTATACCTGGCGTTTTCTCACGCTGTCGTTTGCTGCGCTGGTCGTCTATGTCGTCTTGCCGGCGGCGCCGCCGTGGGCGGCGGCCCGCTGCACCGCCGGCGACGTCGCCGACGGCCCGTCCTACCCGGCCTGCATGTTCCGGCACCCGGCCGGTGTTCCCGATGGCGGGCTGCTAGGTGCCATGCACTTGAGCCAGCCCGGGGCCAACCAATTCGTGGAGCGAATCTCCACCCGCGGCTGGGGCACGCTGCATCTGCAATCGGCAGGGGTGCTGATCGACTCGGGACAGGCCAGTGTGAACCTGGTAGCCGCTATTCCGTCACTGCATGCCGGACTTTCGGCCATGGTGGCGTTGTTCCTGTGGCGCCGTGTCCGGTGGCGATGGCGGGCGCTGCTGGTGGCGTACGTGGTGACCATGGCGTTTGCCCTGGTGTACTCGGCCGAGCACTACGTCATCGACATCCTGCTGGGCTGGGCGCTCGCCGCGGTCGTGATGCTGGTATTCGGCAGGCTGGACGCGCGCCGGTCGAAAGCCTCAGCTGCCCCGGCCGCTGAATTCGACGAGCCAGCGGGCGATCTTGGCGGCGGCCTCACCATAGAACGTCCGGTAGACCCGGTCGGCGACGTAGCCGATGTGCGGAGTGGCGATCACGTTGTCCAGCGAGCGCAACGGGTGCCCGGGCGGCAGTGGTTCGATGTCGAACACGTCGAGTCCCGCGGCGGCGATCACACCCGACCGCAATGCCTCGACCAAGGCCTCCTCGTCGACGATTGGCCCCCGCGAGGTGTTGACTAGCACCGCTGTCGGCTTCATCAGCCCGAGTTCGGCAGCGCCCACCAGGCCGCGGGTGCGTTCGCTGAGCACCAGATGGATGGTGAGCACGTCGGCCCGGCTGAACAGTTGGTCCTTGGACACGTAGGTCACCCCGGCCTGTTCGGCGGCGTGCGGTGTCAAGTTGGTGCTCCACGCGATCACGTCCATGCCGAAGGCAGCGCCGACCCGCGCCACCCGCGTGCCGATCCTGCCCAGCCCGAGCACACCGAGCACCGCGCCGCCGAGCTGACGGCCAACCGAAGTCTGCCACCCGCCGGCACGCACCGACAAGGTCTCGTCGACGATCCGGCGAGCGGCGGCCAGGATAAGCGCCCAGGTCAGCTCGACCGTCGACTCGAGGTAGCCGCCGGTGGTGCTCACATAGATGCCGCGCTCTTCGGCGGCCGAGACGTCGATGGCCGCGTTGAACGGCCCGGTGGAAGCGATCATCTTCAGCCGCGGCAGCCGCTCGATGATGGTGCGGGGCAACGGTGTGCGCTCCCGCATGACGCAGACCACGTCGAATGGCGCCAGTCTCTCGACGACGGCATCCGGATCGGCCAGGTGATCGTGAAAGACGGTGATCTCGGCCACGGCCGCGACCGCCGACCAGTCGGCCATGGTCAGCGCAACGTTCTGGTAGTCGTCGAGGATCGCGACTTTCATGATGGTTAATCTTTCATGGCGACGTGGTCAATCACCGAATAAAATCTCAAAAATGAAGCCGCACAAGCATTCTGTTGCGCTGGTGATCAAGAACGACAACGCCGAGCTTCTCATCGTCGAACGTCCTGACGACGAGGACGGACCGCTTGCGGGGGTCTGGGGATTTCCGGCAACAACGCTAAGGGAAAACGAGACGGAGATCGAAGCTGCTCGTCGCATCGGACCCACCAAGTTGGGTGTCGAGGTAACGGTCAGCGCCAAAATCGGTGAACGAAGCGGGGAACGCGAGAGTTATACGCTGCACCTAAGTGATTACGAAGCAACGGTTTGCGAAGGACAGACACCCCACGTCCCGCAAAGCGATACAACCCTCACCCAGTATGCGGATCTCAAATACACCTCGGATCCAAGGGAACTGTTCGTAGCGGCTCAACGAGGATCCGAGTGCGCGCGAATCTACTTGCAGTCAATCGGTATCGATTGGTCTACTTTCCGCCGGTGATCTAGAAGAACGGGTTGCTGTTCGCCTGCCACTCGGCCTCCTGTGGGCGCGGCCCGTAGCGCTGGATGTAGTCCTCGTGCATCTTTGCGTCTTTCTGGCGTCTGATCGCATCCACCAGATTCGGGTCCAGGCCGTGCTGCGCCAGCCGGTGGCGGCGCCACACCTTGTTCAGCGCAAGCGAAACCAGCAGTGCCCAGACATAAATCGGCACCGTCATCTCCAAGTGCACATAGAGCGCGTTCTGGGCGGGCAGCAGCCAAAACGGGGCGAGAACCACAAACGGCGGTATCGCTGCGCGGACCATGAACCGGCGGACCGCTCCTTTACCGGCTAGATCGTGAGCGACCCACTCGCGCATCGAATCGGGAAGGCGTCGGTGCGTGTACGCGTATGCGATGTACTGCCGGGCGTTGGGTCGGGTGCTTGACGTGATGGCTCCTGGTAGGTGCGGGGGCGGCGAAGGCCGTCAAGCACCAAGCCTAGCGGCTTCGATGATCCGGAAGCGTTGCGCTTCATGTCGTGGTGTTGGCGATGGCGAGCTTCGAGCGGACATGCACCAGCGGCGCATTGGGATTGTTCGGTTGGGGAAGGGCCGCGACGGCGAAGTCGGCAATGGCGCCGGGGCGAAAGACGAGGCAGTACGTCGAACCGCCGTATTGGAAGTAACCGAGTTCGTCACCTTTGGCCAGGTGGTGACCCGGCGCGACGTGGTCATCGATGATGCACGACGAAACGTCCGACATACCGATCCCGACGAACGCCATGAGCCCGATGACCGGATCGTCATCTTCGATCAGGATGATCGCGCGTGCGGCGACATGCGCCAGATAGGCTTGGGAGACCGGCGGATTGACCGCTTCTTTGCCTTCGGTATCGGCCTCGGAGAAGTACGTTCCCGGCAGGTTGAACGCCCGCACGACTGTCCCGCCGACCGGACTGTGCCAACGGTGATAGTCGGTCGCGCTCAGAAACGCCTGGTATACGGTGCCGCCGGTGAACTGCTCAACGGACTCGTCGTTGCCGAGCATGTCCCGCAGCGAATACGGCTGGCTTTTGATCCAGAAGCGATCCTGTTGTTTGACGCCCATAGCGATGCGGTAGGGAGTGGACTCACAAGCGCTGACGACCACCTTGTCGTCGTCCGGCGAGGCGACCGGACGCTGGCCCTCCTTGAAGCGCCGGGTGAAGAAGTCGTTCCACGAGGCGAAGCCCCAGTGCTCGTCGGCCGGGTCGTACTGGAACTGCTCGATGCCGATTGCCTGTTGGGCCGCGGCGCATTTCCAGCCCGACGGCGAATCGTTGAGCACGTACAGCGAGTCGGCGCTATCGAGAAATGCGCACCACGCGTCGAGGATCTTCTTGAGCATCTCGTTGACCCGCGGATCGCGGTAGGCCGCGAACCCCGCGGGGGTGCCCATCGTCCAGTCGAGTATCGCGCCGAGTGGCGTCATCACCATGCTGTCGCCGAATTCCGGCGCCATCGTCAGCACCTCGTTGATCAGGCGCAGCATTTGTTCGACGCTCTGCAGATGACGCTCGCTGTACTGCCGCCCATGGGGCACCTCGGTGATCATCCGCTCGATGTACATGCGCACCAGGGGGTCGGTGGCGATCAACTCCTGAAATTCCGTGATCACGGGATGCAGCTTCGCGTCTGCGCCCCGCGCCTCTACCCGCTGCCGGTGACCGGTCAGCCATGACTCCAAGTCATCCTGTTCGGCCGGCAACCAGCCCGCGTTGCGCCGCACATCAAGACCATCAGAATCCATCGTCACAAGAACCAAACCTAGGCTCACGACGCGGCCGCCGACCGCCAGATCGCTCGAATGCACGCGGCCGGCGCCGCCGTCCACGGCGATGTCAAGTACTCAACATTTGGGCTGGGGTGCGTTATGACTGGAGCGGTGTTGGCGACGTCGAACCGCTCTTCGCCGCGCCGCTTTACCCATCGTTTTATAGGACGGGGACGGTTATGCGCCCGGAGTGGAGGGCCTGATGCGAGTTGGTTTGATGGTCGGTTCCGACAAGGAACGCGCCCGTGCCGATCGGTTGTACAAGCTCTTCGACGATGGAAAGCCGCCGAAAAGCCGAGGTTTCGCGTCCGTTGCCTGATGAGTGCCGAGCTCTTTGACGAGGCGCAGCCACGTCATCTCCCGGGCTCGCCCGTCGGCGAGCAGCTTGTCGGTCGCCTCCAGGACCAGGCGGTCCGCTCCGTCGAACTCGTCGCTGCCACGGGCGCGGGCGACGCCGGACTTCGGGATCGGCAAAGAATCCGGCAAACGGGCGCGCCCTCGTTTGACGTAGTTAAGTGGGTATCGCAGTTTGCCGAACCGCCCTATGCTCAGTGAATGCGCGACCGCGACACGATCGACTTTGAACTGCGGTTCATCGCTCTTGCGCGTCGATTTGTCCGTGAGCAGGGCGGTCAGCCGTCGTGCCGAGAGGCCGACGAGTTGCTCGACGAGCGCCTAGGCCACCGCGCGGACATGGTGGAGGCGTCGTCCGAAACCGCGGGAGTTGAAGCGTGTACGACTGAGGTTAGCGCCGACACCTGTTCGCAGTGCGACGAGACCGACGACGTCACGCGTGACGGATGTAAGCATGTGCTGCGCCGCTTCGGCACGCTCGCGGCGTTGCCACTGTCTCTCGCAGCCACCGCCGCCGTGTGGGCGGTGCCGTTCGCGGTCAACCACGCAGACTCAGCGGCGCAGCAGACGGTAGTCCCGCCGTCGGCCGCCGAGCCGTCCAACCCGGTTGCGCAGCAGACGGTACTCCCGCCGTCGGCCGAGCCGTCCAACCCGGTTGCGCAGCAGACCGTAGTCCCGCCCTCTGCCGAGCCGTCCAATCCAGTTGCGCAGCCGCCGGTAGTCCCGCCCTCTGCCGAGCCGTCCGACATCAGTGCGCAGCCGGCTGTAGTCCCGCCCTCTGCCGAGCCATCCAACCCGGTTGCGCCGAAAGCATCCGCTCCGCCGTATCGGATCCGCGACAGGGCGGTCATCGACGGGTCGAAACAGTACGAACCTGCCAGCCCGGCCGAGATACAGCAAACAATCCAGAATGCTCTCTCGGGTCTGCAAGCCATCCCTGGTCTCCAGGACATCCCCGGTCTGCAAGCCATCCCGGGTCTGCAGGGCATTCCAGGCCTGCCAGCTCTGCGAGGCGTTCCAGGCCAGTAGTAATCCCGGTCATTACGACACCCAGGCCGTGCAGAAGCCCGAACTGGCGTGGTATCGCAAACCGTTGGTTAGTGCGCTCGGCTGGTCACTGTGGACATTACCTGCGGGTTCCTGTGGAGCTAAGGGGCTCGAACCCCTGACCCCCACACTGCCAGGAGCGGGCAGGGGTGCTGACCAGGCACGATAGGTGCATTTTGGTGCTGTAGCGGTGGTAGTTGAGGGAGCGACTGTCGTCACAACTGTCGTCAGGACAGCGATGTTACGCGACCTCCTGAAATCTAGGCTGGTCCACACATCGCTTTCCGCGTGCTACGCGCGTAGTACGCTGGAACAGTGTTCGGCGAAGTGCTGTGGACCGAGGACTCCGAGGCCCACATCGCCCGCCACGGTGTCCAGCCTTCGGAAGTGGAGCAGGCGCTCTACGGCCGTCCACGGTTGAGCACCGCAGGACGCATGGGGACGACGTTGGTCTTGGGCACCAGCAACGAAGGACGGCACCTGTTGGTTGTCGTCGCTGAGGCCGCTGACGGTCGAGACTTCGTCGTCACCGCGCGCGACATGACTGACAGCGAGAAGCGCCTGTTCCGCGAGAAGGGGCAATGAGCATGAACCATGACGAGCTGAACGAACTCCGCGACTACTACGACAACACCGACGTCGCCAGCGAGTTCGCTGGCGCGGAACTGGACACCCGAACGACCGACGAGGTGATGGTCTCCACCTCGATCCGACTCCCCCAGTCGTTGGTCGACAAGGTGCGCAAACAGGCGGCGGTCCTGGGCATCCCCTCGACAACGCTGATGCGACAGTGGGTCATCGAGAAAGCGACAACCCCACCGCCCAATGCGGTGGTTTCCGTCGCCGAACTCGAGCGGTTCATTGCGGAACACAACCGACCAATCGCCTCTTAAATGATTCCCGACGACGAATACGAGTTCTACGCCCGCCCGAAAAACCAGGAACCCCAAGGACCAGGGCGCCGCCGGCTGACCGCCACCGTGCCCGTTCACTTCCCACCCGAGCTCCTGGAGCAGGTACGCGCTGCGGCCGCGGCAGAGGACCGCTCGGTCTCGTCTTGGATTCGCCGCGCAGTCGAGCGCGATCCGCCACCCGGCGTAGACGTCGAACACGTGACCAACGGATTCGCTGTTGGCTGTTGTTGACGATTCGCGATAGTGCCCGTTATCTGCTGTGCGCCAACCAATTCGACTATCTTTGACTGTCGTTGATTCCCGTTGAATCGCACCGATTCCCGCGCATATTCACCGAATAAACGCCGACCAAGTTCGTCCGCGAACCCTCGGAGCGAGCCGTCGGCGGGGTTCGTGACGTCGAACCCAGCCGATGAACGTACCGCATTGGCCAGTTCGATGCTCGCGCCATCGCTAACGCGCACAGCGCGATAGTAGAAGTTTCCAGGACCAATTTGACACACCACAAGCACTGACAGGGTCGTCCGGGCCATGACGGCGGGCTCATTTCCAGGATCGCAACGCGCACCTGGATAGCCGATGAAACCCAGATTGTCGGTATCGGGCAAGGTGTTAATCGCGTGAGGCGAGGTCGGAAGCGTGGCCAACCGGCTTGATCCGGCATCAGGGCTGGTACTGGCATCAGGGCTGCCACTCGGACTACCGCCGGAGTTTTCGCCGAAACTGAGCCATAGCGCTCCCAGGAATGCCCCGGTGAACATGGCTGCGGCCGCGGCAGTCAGCACGATCCGACCCGCCCCGAAACCCCTTCTCGGGTGGGGCGTTTCAAGTTCTTCGACGTCCTCTCTATATGGGGTGTAACCGGTTCCCTCTGGATCAGGCCAATATTGAGAGAATTGTTGAGTGGCCCGGGGTTGAGAGCGGCGACCAGCTGGCACCGTCGGGAGAGGCGCCGACGCGCCGATATCAGCGGTGCGGCCTGGCTCGCCCGAAGCGGCGCCTGGGTTGGTTCTCAGCGCGGCGCGTGCCGCTTCGGCAAGGCCCTTTGCGGTGGCGAAGCGTCGGTCGGGTTCTTTGGCCATACCAGCGGCGATCACGTCGTCCATTGCTGTGGGTATGCCGCGACGCTGTGCCGACGGTTTCGGGGGTGGGGTAGTCATGTGCGCCATTGCAACCTGCTCCGGGGTGGCGCCGGGGAAGGGCGGTTGACCGGTGAGGGACTGATAAAGCACGCACGCCAGGCCGTAAATGTCGGAGCTCGGTTTTATTTCTCCGGCACCGAATCGTTCGGGAGCCATGTAAGCCCAAGTGCCGATTGTCACCCCGGTGGGAGTTATTCCAGTTCCCCCGCGGCGCGAGCGATGCCGAAATCGATGAGATAGGCAAAGTCATCTTCGGCGACCAGGATGTTGGACGGCTTGAGGTCGCGGTGCACCAGCCCAACCTTGTGAGCGGCTTGTAGTGCCGAGGCGATCTGTTCGGTGATCCCGACTGCGCGGTCAGGGTCTATTGGGCCGTCACTGAGCAGTGTCTGGAGGTCCTCGCCGTTGACCAGCTTCATGGCCACATAGAGGCGACCCTCAATTTCACCGACGTCATAAATGGGCACTATGTGCGGGTGGTCCAGACGTGCTGCCGTGTGGGCTTCGCGGCGGAAACGGTGCTCGAACGTCGTGTCCTGGGCGAAATGCGGGAGCAGCATCTTGATCGCGACGATCCGGTCAATGACGCCGTCGTAGGCGCGCCACACCTCACCCATACCGCCCCGACCCAGCAACTCTACGAGGCGGTAACGTCCGAACGGCCTGCCCTCCACGTGAGCTGTCCCCCTGGAATGCGTTTGAGCAACACCATAAGCCGCGCCCGGGACCAACGCGGAAAAACAAAGGCACCGGTTATCCGCCGGTTTGCTCGGTGGTTGTTGAGGCTGCCGCTCATCTACCGCCTGCGGGAAGCTCGTTCGTCGCAAAATCGAGCGGGCGCGTGCACAGCACCACCAAACGGCTACACCAAAAAGGACAGCCACGAACCGGTAGTTTAAGGAGTAGCTTGCTACCTCTGAGGCTGGTAGGACCGGGACGACGGGCGGCATCCAGAAGCGGAAGTGATCCGGTCATGAAACGGCGCAAGATGCTGGGAGTTGCAGGCACGACCTACTTCAGCGAGGACGGCGAGTGGACGATCCTCACCCTAAAACCAGGTCAGCACCGTCTGTTTCGGAAGCAACAGCCCGTCGGTGACTTTCTGAAAAGTGCGGCTCGCGAAAAAGGACGCCGCTGAGGCGACGGATGCGTGACATCGATTTATCGCTTTAACCTGCAAGGTTTCGGGTGGAGCTAACGGGACTCGAACCCGTGACCCCCACACTGCCAGTGTGGTGCGCTACCAGCTGCGCCATAGCCCCGTGCAGTCGTGCCCATCGAAGCTACACCACAGCCCACAAGCGTTCAAAGTCGCTGGTCACGGCACTTCAGCCGATGACTTTGTCGACCACCTGCTGCGCCGCCTGCTGCACCTCGGCCAGATGGTCCGGCCCGCGGAAGGACTCGGCGTAGATCTTGTAGATGTCCTCGGTGCCCGAGGGCCTGGCGGCAAACCAGGCGTTGGCCGTCGTCACCTTCAGCCCACCCAATGGCGCGCCATTGCCGGGCGCGGCGGTCAGCTTCGCGGTGATTGGCTCCCCGGCCAACTCGGTCGCGGTCACCTGATCGGCCGAGAGCTTGGCCAGCCGAGCCTTCTGCTCCCGGTCGGCCGGCGCGTTGATGCGCGCATAGGTCGGCTCGCCGTATTTGCGCGCCAACTCTTGGTACCGCTGCGACGACGTCGCGCCGGTGACCGCCACCATCTCGGCTGCCAGCAGCGCCAAGATGATGCCGTCCTTGTCAGTCGTCCACACCGAGCCGTCACGGCGCAAAAACGACGCCCCCGCCGACTCCTCGCCGCCGAAACCGATCGCGCTTGTCAGCAGGGGTTCGACGAACCACTTGAACCCGACCGGCACTTCGAGCAGCTCCCGGCCCATCCCGGCAACGACCCGGTCGATGATCGACGAGCTGACCGCGGTCTTGCCGACCGCGAGGCTGGCCGGCCAGGACGGCCGATGGGTGTAGAGGTAGTCGATGGCCACCGCCAGATAATGATTGGGGTTCACCAGCCCGGCGTCGGGCGTGACGATGCCGTGCCGGTCGGCGTCGGCGTCGTTGCCGGTGGCGACCTGGTACGAATCGCGGTTGGCGATCAGCGAGGCCATCGCGTCGGGCGAACTGCAATCCATCCGGATCTTGCCGTCACTGTCCAGCGTCATGAACCGAAACGTCGCATCCACCAGCGGATTGACCACCGTCAGGTCAAGCCCGTGCCGGTCGGCGATCACCTCCCAGTAGTCCACGCTGGCCCCGCCCAGCGGGTCGGCGCCGATCCGCACTCCGGCGTCGCGGATCGCGCGGATGTCGACCACGTTTTGCAAGTCGTCAACATAGGCGTCCAGATAGTCGTGGCGCCACGCGCTGCGCAGTGCACGGGCCAACGGCACCCGCTTCACCCCCGACAACCCGTCGCGCAGAATCTCGTTGGCGCGCTTGGCGATTGCGTTGGTCGCCTCGCTCTCGGCCGGGCCACCGTTGGGCGGGTTGTACTTGAAGCCACCGTCGGCCGGCGGATTGTGCGACGGTGTCACGACGATCCCGTCGCCCAGGCCGTCGGCGCGGTCGCGGTTGTAGTTGAGGATGGCGTGGCTGATCGCCGGAGTCGGCGTGTAGCGGTCGGCAGAGTCGATCATCGCGACCACGTCGTTGGCGGCCAGCACCTCCAGCGCCGACACCCACGCCGGCTCGGAAAGAGCGTGCGTGTCGCGGCCGATGAACAACGGCCCGGTCGTGCCCTGCGCGGCGCGGTACTCGACGATGGCCTGGGTGATGGCCAGAATGTGGGCTTCGTTGAACGCGCCGTCCAGCGCAGACCCCCGGTGCCCCGACGTCCCGAACACCACCTGCTGCGCGACGTCGTTTGGGTCCGGTTCTTTTGTGTAGTACGCCGTCACCAGATGCGGCAGATCGACGAGGTCTTCGGGCTGGGCCGGCTGGCCGGCGCGCGGATGAGCCACCATGGTGTCAATTCTGCCCACCGTAGCGCGATAGGGTCCGGGGCGTCAGCACGCTCGGCCAGTGAAAGGAATCATTCAGTGGCAGGCCAGGATTACCGCGAGCTGGCGGCGATCTTTGCGGGCGGGGCGCTGGGCGCACTGACCCGCGCTGCGCTGAGCACCCTGGTGCCCGCAGACCCGACGCGGTGGCCGTGGCCGACGTTCGCTGTGAACATCGTCGGCGCATTCCTCGTGGCCTACTTCACGACCCGGTTGCTGGAACGGTTGCCGTTGTCGAGTTATCGCCGCCCGCTGCTGGGCACCGGACTGTGCGGTGGGCTGACCACGTTTTCGACCATGCAGGTCGAGATCCTGGCGATGATCGAGCACGGCAAGTACGGGCTGGCTGTCGGCTACGGCGTGGCCAGCATCGGACTGGGACTTCTGGCGGTGTACCTGGCCACCGCGCTGGTGCGCCGGGTGTCGGTGCGCGGATGACGGTCGCGGTCTGGGCCGGCGTGCTGGTCGTCGGCGGCGTCGGCTCGGTGCTGCGTTTCCTGGTGGACCGGGCGGTTGCGCGCCGGGTCGCGCGGTCGTTTCCGTTCGGGACGCTGACGGTGAATATCAGTGGCGCAGCGTTGTTGGGCATTGTCGGGGGCTTGGTGTTGAGCCCGCAGGCGGCCCTGCTGGCCGACACCGCGTTCATCGGCTCCTACACCACGTTTTCGACATGGATGCTGGAAACCCAGCGCCTGGGCGAAGAACGCCAGGTCTGGGTCGCGCTCGCCAACATTGTCGTCAGCGTCGCACTGGGCATGACTGCGGCGCTGCTCGGACAGTGGATCGGGAACCAGCCATGAGCGAGCCGTGCCTGAAGCTGACCACCTACTTCGGTGAGCGTCAGCGCGCCGTGTCCGACCGTCGCGGGTTTCTCGCCGACGCGATGCTCGATCTTTTCGGCGCCCGCGAGGTGGCAACCAGTGTGATGTTGCGCGGTATCAGCAGTTTCGGGCCACGGCATGTGTTGCGCACAGACGAATCGCTGAGCTTGTCCGAAGACCCGCCGGTGACGATCGCCGCCGTCGACGTGGAGTCGAAGATCACCGAATTAGTCGACGAGGTGATCGCGATGACCGCGCGCGGACTGGTGACCCTGGAGCGTGCCCGGTTCGCCACCGGCGACGTAGACGTGGCCAATGACTTCGACGAACCCGACGCCGTCAAGCTCACCGTTTATGTGAGTCGCCAGGAACGAGTCGCCGGGATGCCCGCCTACCGCGCGGTGTGCGATCTGCTGTATCGGCGTGGATTCTCCGGAGCCTCAGTGTTTCTCGGGGTCGACGGCACCGCGCACGGCGACCGCTACCGAGCCCGGTTCTTCAGCCGCAATGTCAATGTGCCGCTGATGATCATTTCGATCGGGACCGCGGCTCAGGCTTCGGCCGCGGTCGCCGAACTGTGCGCCACCATGCCCAAGCCGTTACTGACCGTCGAACGGGTTCGGGTGTGCAAGCGCGACGGAGCGTTGTTGGCGCGACCGCATCGGCTGCCCACGATCGACCCGCGCGGACGGCCCGTCTGGCAGAAGCTGATGGTGCACACCAGCGAAGCCACCGGGCACGGCGGTTTGCCGATCCACCGCGCACTGGTCCGCCAACTGCTGGAGTCGGGCATGGCCCGTGGCGCGACGGTGCTGCGCGGCGTCTGGGGATTTCACGGTGACCATGAACCGCACGGCGACAAGCTGTTCCAGCTAGGCCGGCGGGTGCCCGTGTGCACGATCATCATCGACAAGCCGGAGTGGATCGTCCGCAGTTTCGACATCGTCGACGAGTTGACGGCCAACCACGGACTCGTCACGAGTGAAATGGTTCCGGCGGTGGTATCGATCGACGGATCACGCCGCCCCGACGGTGTCCACCTTGCGAGCTACGACTACTGATTCGGCTGCGCCCGCAGCCGCGGTACGTCGTCGGGCGAACGCACCAGCGCGTACAGCGCCATCCGTCGATTTCGCATGTCGTGTTCGCCAAGGAATACGCAGCCGGCGCGCTCACAGAACCGGCGCCCCATCTGGTTGCGGTGGTCGGGGTCGAACATGATTCGGCGGCAGCGTGGTTCGTACTTCAGCACGCTCAACGCGAGGTGTGGCAGCAGGGATTGCACGATTCCCTTTTTCAAGACCCTCTCGTCCGGCACCGCGGCGTGTATGCCCACATCGTAGGGGTCGGCTTCGTAGCGCGTAGCGATGGAATCTTTTGCAGCCCAATAGATTTCGAAATAAGCTCCGTCTATTCCGTCGAGGCTGCCGATGAACGGCCGAGAATAGCTGCCATCGAGTTGAGCACGCAGGTAGCGATACCAACGCGACGTAGGCCAGGCAGATTCCCATGCATCGGCCAGCAGCGGTTGATTCATCCACTCGGCGATCATCTGGGCGTCGGCGTCAGGATCAGCGAGGCGCATAGCGAATGGTTCGGGCAGCTCGAGCGTGCTCGGCGGTGGTGGAAGGTTGCGGACCTCGTCGGGCAGGTCGTCGGTCAGTTCCCGCGGCAAGATTGGATCGGTCTCGGCCATATCAAGCAGCGAGCCTACCGAAGCCGGTGCTGGTCAACGGCGTCGCAGCAGCTTGGCCAGCACCGCCGCCTGACTCTCCTCCGGATTGCGGGTGGCGGTCACCAGCGTCACGGTTCCGCGCTTGGCCAGCTTGCGCAGTTCCGCCAGCGCGTCGCTGCCCTGCAGCTCTTTCTCGTAGCGCGAAGCGAACTCGTCGAAGCGTTCGGGCTTGTGGCCGTACCAGCGGCGCAGTTCATTCGACGGTGCGACATCTTTGAGCCAGGTACCCACCCGCGGATCGTCCTTGCGAAACCCTCGTGGCCACACCCGGTCGACCAAGACGCGTTGCCCGTCGTCAGCGCCCGGCTCGTCATAGACCCGCGCCACCCGAACACGGCTCTTGGCGCTCATGCGGCCAGCGTAACGCCGGGCGCAGCGACGGGTGGGCATGAATTGGACCCGCTCGAAGGCCCCACCAGCGCTTGAGAAAGCACTAGTGGGGCCTACAGGATTCAGTTAGGCACGCGGCGTTTGGCCGCGGGAGCCGGGACCCGCAACTCCTGCTGCGGTAGCCGTCTCTTTGCGCCGCATCAGTCCGGCGAGCCCACCCAATCCGAGCAGGCCGACCAGTCCCCACAGCCCGCTGTGGTCACTCTTCTGATTGTTTTGATTGTTGTCTTGTTGCGCGACTGTAGTCGTGGTAGACGACGGGACGGGCGCGCTCTGCAAGGCGGCATTTGCCACCCCGGCACCGCCGAACAACAGCGCCCCCGTAGCGGAAACGACAGCAATGGTCTTACGCATGAACATCCTCCAGGTAACAGGTAAGTAGGAGTGCCGGAATATCGATCGGACAGGTGGCTGGCCTTCCGGCACGGACGACAAAGAAGGCCCGAGTTCAAGGTCGAACGCACGTCGCTTGTACCCTGCGGCAACTTCTCGCAAACATCAGCGGCGACCGTTGGATCCCTGCAGGGCTGTCTATCCGCCGCCGCTCGCGGGAAGGTGTTTGGGCGCTTTCCAAGGCTGGGTATGCGGTGGCAGCGAGCGGTGCGCAGCCCATAGCACGTTCGTCAATTCCTGACTCTGGAGGTGTACCAGCATGGCCGAGATGATTGTCCAATCGCCTGAAGAGGTCATCGCGTTCCTCAAAGCGCAGCACAACCTCATCGAGGACATGTTCGACGAAGTGCTGCATGCCTCGGACCCGAAAGCGCGTGAGAAGCCGTTCATCACACTGCGTCAGTTGCTCGCTGTGCACGAAACAGCCGAAGAAATGGTGGTGCATCCCCGGGTGCGCCGCGAGGTGACCAAGGGTGACGCAATCGTCGATGCGCGGTTGCAAGAGGAGCACGACGCAAAGGAACTGCTGTCGAGCATCGAAAGCCTTGACATCACCTCACAAGAGTTCGTCGACGAGCTCAGCAAGCTGCGTGACGCAGTGCTCGAGCACGCCGAGCACGAAGAGACGGAGGAATTCCCGAAGTTGGAGCGGAAGCTCGACGCCGATGACCTCAAGCGGATGGGCACAGCGGTGCGAGCCGCTGAGGCCATCGCGCCAACGCGGCCGCACCCCGGTGTCGAATCGGCGAAGTTGAATCTCGCTGTCGGACCGTTCGCGTCGATGCTCGACCGCGCGCGTGACGTGATCCAGCAAGCCATCGGCTAGCCGATAGCGGTACCTGGCCGCCTCGACACACGCTAGCTTTTGCAGGTGGCCCTCATTCGCGCGCTGCAGCTGGCAAGGCTGAGTCGCCAACATCGGCAGGCCCAAGCAACCCATGGCTAACGACACGGTCAGGCTGACCGATATAGCGGTCCGGATTCCGGCTCTGTTGGTGGACGCGCCGGTAATCCTGCGCGGCGTCTTGACTGCCTTCTTGACTCGACCGTCGGCTAAGACCTCGATCGGCAAGGTCTTCCAGCACCGTGCGGCACGGCACAGCGGTGACGTCTTCATTCGATTCGAAGACGAAGTCGTGACCTACGGTCAGGCCAACGAAACCGCCAACCGGTACGCCGCCGTGCTCGCCGCGCGGGGAGTACAGCGCGGCGACGTCGTCGCCATCATCCTGGAAAACTCCCCTCTCACAGTGCTGTTGATACTCGCGGTGGTGAAATTGGGCGCGATCGCCGGGATGCTGAACTACCACCACCGCGGTAGCGTGCTGGCCCACAGCGTCGAGCTGCTGAAGGCCAAGGCACTGATCGGCGACGACACGCTACTCGAGGCCGTCGCCGAATCCGGCGCGAAAGTCGGCCAAACCATCAGCGCCGGCGAACTCGAACGGCTCGCCGCCGACGCGCCATCCGAGAATCCGGCAGTGACGTCGACGGTGCGTGCGGAAGAGCCGGCTTTCTACATCTTCACCTCCGGCACCACCGGCGCACCCAAGGCCAGTGTGATGACGCACTACCGGTGGCTTCGGGCGCTCGGCGGGTCCGGCGCCCTTGGCATGCGGCTGAAAAACAGCGACACGTTGTACTGCTGCCTGCCGCTGTACCACAACAGTGCGCTGACCGTCGGGGTCTCGGGGGTGCTCAGCGCCGGCGCCACACTCGCGCTGGGCCGCTCGTTTTCCGCTTCCCGGTTTTGGGACGAAGTACGCCGCTACGACGCCACCGCGTTCCTCTACATCGGCGAAATCTGCCGCTACCTGCTCAACCAGCCCGAAAAGGACAGCGACCACCGACATCGGGTCCGCGTCATCGGCGGCAACGGGTTACAGCCCGACATCTGGGAGGAGTTCGTCACCCGCTTCCACATCCCTCGAGTCTTCGAGTTCTACGGGGCAAGCGAGAGCAACACCGGTTTTGTGAACCTCTTCAACATCCCCAAGACCGCCGGCGTCTGCCCGACAGCGGTAGCTTTCGTCGAGTACGACCCGGAGACCGGCGACCCGGTTCGCGATGAGAGGGGCCGGGTGCGCAAGGTCCGCGGCGGCACGCCGGGGCTGTTGCTGAGCAAGGTCACCAAGAAGCAGCCGTTCGAGGGCTACACCGACGCCGAGGCGACTGAAAAGAAGCTGGTGCGCAATGCCTTTCGTGTAGGTGACGTGTGGATCAACACGGGAGATCTGATGCGTCCACAAGGTTGGCGCCACGCCGTGTTCGTCGACCGGCTCGGCGACACGTTTCGCTGGAAGGGAGAGAACGTCGCGACGACGGATGTCGAAGCGGCAGTGTCGAGCGACCCGACCGTCGAAGCAGTGACGGTTTTCGGGGTACAGGTGCCCGGCACCGACGGGCGCGCCGGGATGGCGGCGGTGGTGCCGAAGGAGGGTCAGTCGTTCGACGGTGCGTCGCTGGCTAAGACGGTGTACGAGCAACTGCCCAGCTACGCGATGCCGCTATTCGTGCGAGTCGTTGACTCGCTGGAGCACACACCGACGTTCAAGAAGAAAAAGGCCGATCTGCGCGAACAGGGCTACGGCCCCGACCTCACCGATCCGCTGTACGTGCTGGAAGGTCGCGACGAAGGCTATGTCCCCTACTACGACGAGTACCCCGGCAAAGTAGCGGCCGGCTCCCGACCGAAAAGCTGACGAACCGTCCACAGCTGCGCTCAGTTCGCGTCGATGCGGGCGGCGTGCTCCAGTTCGCGCAGCGCAGGTTCGATGCCGTCGGCCAATTCGTCTATGTCGTTTGCGATCTCAGGCGTGGTGACGAAACCGAAGTCCACCGATCCGCAGTAGCTGAAGCACGTGACGTTCAGCCCGACGTCCATGACCAGGGGACCGATCGGCACCAGCGTTTCCACCACGGCGCCGGCCATGTAAATCGGGAAATCGGGTCCTGGCACGTTGGAGACCACGAGGTTGATCGGGGCGACGTTTCGCCCGAGCCGGCTGGCGGTGTATGCCCGCGCTGCCAGTCCCAGCAGCCCGGGCGGAGTCGTCTCGGTCAAACCCATTATCTGGTGTGCCGTAAGGGCTTTCGCCATCGACTTGGCGCCCTGCGTGCTGGCATGGATGGCTTTCATCCGCTCACCCGGATCGGCCATATTGGTCGGAAGGCTGACCGTCATCGAGCTGATCTGGTTTCCGATATCGCTGTTCTCGCGGCGGGTGGACACCGGCACCTGGGCCAGCAGCGGCCGGTCTGGCAGCTCTTCTCGATCATCCAAGTAGCTGCGCATGGCTCCGCACACGATCGCCAGCACGACATCGTTGACCTTCACGGCGAAGGCGTCTTTGACCGCTTTGACGCGGTTCAGCGGCACCCTGCTGCCGCTGATGCGCCGGTGCGGCGATACCGGGGCGTTGAAGCGTGTGATCGGCGCGTCGAAATAGCGGGGCGGCTTGTTGTTCAGCCCACGCACCGCTAGCTGCTGGCGCGCAACCTGCTCGACCATGCGCATCATCCGATAAGGCGTCCGCACGGCGAGGTTGAAAAGCCCGCCGACCGCGCGGATTTCGAAGCGCGGGATGCCGATACCGACAAGCGAGTCCTTCGGCTCATCGGCGGGCGGGCGCGGTTCGGGGGTGGCGTCAAGCATGATTTCGCTGAGCCCGGCGCCGGAGACGCCGTCGATGAGGGCGTGGTGCATTTTGGTCAGGGTGGCCACTCGGCCGTGTTCGACGCCTTCGATGAACCACATCTCCCATAGCGGCCGGCCGCGATCCAATTTGTAGGACATCAACCGCCCGATCAGGTCGTCGAGTTCTTTGCGGCCGCCCGGCGGCGGTACCGCGATGCGGCGGATGTGGAAGTCGATGTCGAGGTCGGCGTCCTCAACAAACCATGGCCGGTCTAACCCCAGCGGTGCCCCGGCCACCCGATAGCGCAGCTGCGGCATTTCCGGCAGACGGCTGGCCAGTAGGTCGCGGACCGTGTCGAAAGAGAAGTCCGGGGCATCCGACGGATCGCAGATCATCAAGCCGCCGACATGCATATGCCAGCCCGGCGTTTCTGCAAACCAGAACGCCGCATCAGCGCTGCCAAGCCGTTTCATGTCCATAGCCTAGGGACGCGTAGCGGACACCGACGCGAATTCGCCATCGCCTGAAGGCCCGCTAAGTCGCGGACTCGTTTCGCTGATAGTCATTAGGCTCGGTGACATCCGATCTCTTGCCCGGCCGAAGCCGGGCAGTAGGGGGTGGAGATGGACGAGAGGGCCGAACACACGATCCCGTCGGCTTCTCCCTCGGGTCACCGGGGACGGGGGTTTTCGGATCAGCGGCGCGCCGTTACCGGTCCGCTGTGGCAGGCGCTGGGGCCGTTCACCCGGACCGGTGGTTTCTACGCGCGGTCCTGGGCTGACTACTTGGATCGTCAGCCTGGCGAGCTGCCCGTGGGACGACCCAGTATCACGCTGGCGGCTCAGGCGTTCCTCGACGAAATCGTGCTGCTGGGTTTTCACGTGCTGCGGTCGGCGCCCGACGCGCCGACACAAGAACGCATCCACCGCGAGGTGATCGCGGCACTCGACCTGTATGGCCAAAAGGGCTGGCTTGAGCATCCCGAGGGCTTTTTCCCCACACCCGCACCACCCAGCCGCGTGTCGATCAGTCCAGTGAACAGCCGCGGTCGCACCTACGAACGCATGGCCTTCGACAGCGAATATGAGCCGCATCCAGGAGAACCGGGGCGAGAACGCTGGCTTGGCTATGTCTCCAACAACCGCGTGTACGCCTTGATGCTGCGGCACAGCGAGCCCCGACCATGGCTCGTCTGCGTGCACGGCGCGGAAATGGGAAGGGCGGCACTCGACCTCACGCTGTTTCGAGCGTGGCATCTGTACTCCGACCTTGGCCTGAATGTCGTACTTCCGGTGCTTCCCATGCACGGCCCGCGCGCCCGCGGCCTACCGAAGGGCACCTCGTTCCCCAGCGCAGACGTACTCGACGACGTTCACGGTGTGGCGCAAGCGGTTTGGGATCTCCGGCGCCTGCTGTCATGGATCCGGTCACAGGGACCCGCCGCAATCGGGCTAAACGGCATCTCCCTCGGCGCCTACCTCACATCGCTGGTCGCCAGCCTCGATGGCGACCTGGCTTGCGCGATTCTCGGTGTTCCTCCCGTCGACCTGGTCGAACTGGTCAGCCGCCATACCGGCCTCAGCCACTACGACGCGCTCGCTCGAACGCTGGAACTGGCCAAGCCGATCGGCCGGATGATCTCTCCGCTTGCGCTGACTCCCCTGGTGCCCGAGCAGGGCCGCTTCATCTACGTCGGGATCGCCGACAGATTGGTACACCCACGCGAAGAAGCGACCCGGCTGTGGCAACACTGGGGCAAACCCGAGATCTGTTGGTACCCCGGCGGCCATACCTGGTTCTACCGCTCGCGGCCAGTACAGCGATTCGTGGACCATGCGCTGGCGCAGTCCGGGCTGCTCGACCGTTGAACGCAGCCGCCGCCCGTAGCCTGGTGACGTGAGCGTTGCACCGGATACAACCGTCGTCCTGCAGGACCGCTTCGCCCGCGAGTTGCCGGAGATGGGTGTGCGCTGGCAAGCCGAGACGCCTCCCGACGCGCAACTGCTGGTGCTCAACGAGCCGCTGGCCGCCCACCTCGGGCTGGACGCGGGCTGGCTGCGAACGCCTGACGGGCTGCGTTTCCTGGTGGGCAACCGGCTTCCCGCCGATGCCACTCCGGTAGCCCAGGCCTACGCCGGGCATCAATTCGGCGGCTACGCCCCGCGGTTGGGCGATGGTCGAGCCTTGCTTCTCGGGGAGCTGGTCGACGGCAACGGCGGCCTTCGGGACATCCACCTGAAGGGGTCCGGCCCGACGCCGTTCGCGCGTGGCGGTGACGGCCTGGCCGTCGTTGGACCGATGCTGCGCGAATACATCGTCAGCGAGGCGATGCACGCGCTGGGTGTTCCGACGACGCGATCGCTGGCCGTGGTGGCCACGGGGCGTCCGGTACAGCGCGAGACGCTACTGCCTGGCGCCTTGCTGGTCCGCGTCGCCAGCAGCCATCTGCGAGTGGGCAGCTTCCAGTACGCCGCGGCTACCGGCGACGTCGACCTGCTGCGACGCCTGGCCGATCATGCGATCGGCCGTCATCATCCGGGCGCCGCCGCAGCCGAGCGTCCCTACCTCGCACTGTTTCAAGCCGTCGTCGCTGCCCAGGCGTCACTGGTGGCGCGATGGATGCTTGTCGGGTTCGTCCACGGCGTCATGAACAGCGACAACATGACCATCTCCGGCGAGACCATCGACTACGGGCCCTGCGCCTTCATGGAGGCCTACGATCCCGAGACGGTCTTCAGCTCCATCGACTTTTGGGGCCGTTACTCCTACGGCAACCAGCCGGAGATGGCCGCGTGGAACCTGGCCCGATTAGCTGAAGCGCTTCTCCCGTTGATTTCGGACGACGTCGACGAGGCGTTCGCCCTCGCCGAGGAGGCATTCGGCGCATTCCGCCCGCAGTATCAGGCCGCCTGGTCGGTGGGCATGCGAGCCAAGCTGGGCTTTTCTGCGGACCTCGAGGCCGACGTCGTCGCAGCACTGGCCGACGAGTTGCTTCACCTGCTGCGGGAGAGCCACGTCGACTACACCTCGTTCTTCCGTCGCCTCAGCCAAGCGGGCCGCGCCGAGGCGGAACCCGTGCGCCGTCTATTCATCGACCTGGCTAGGTTCGACGGCTGGATGTCGCGCTGGCGAGCTCTCGAGCCGGACGTCGAGTTGATGGACCGCGTCAACCCGATCTATATCCCGCGCAACCATCTCGTCGAGGAGGCGTTGACCGCGGCCATGGCGGGTGATCTCGATCCCGTTCACCGACTCCTTGCCGCAGTGACCGCGCCCTACGACGAACGGCCGGGCCTGGAGCGGTATGCGTCCCTTGCCCCAGAGGATTTCGGCGCGTACCGAACGTTCTGCGGCACCTGACCATGCGAGTCGGCGCGCCAACAATGGTGTCGCTGGGTTAACCGTTGTAAGGACGATCGTCCGCGCAGAACAATGAATATGTGACTAGCCGCTGGCGGCGACCCGACACCGTCGTAACTGGTGTTAAGGGCAAAAGCCCTCAGCGCGCTGTTGGTCTGGCCATCCTGATCGCTGGGCTCCTTCTGATCCTGTCTGTCTTCCTGGAATGGGGCCGCATCGCGATCGGCGCTGAGTCACACAGCCTCGCGCAGGCGTCGGTGTCTGGGGCAGGAACAGTTTCGATCACGATGCCTCAGGATGACCCGGAGTTCGAGCGGTACGCCGCGAAGTCTCTTGAACACGTGGTGGGTCACGGCGGCTTGTGGGTGGCCATAATCGCTGTCTTGATTATCGCCGCCGGCGCCGCGTATCTGTGGCTGCCCCCACGCGAAGAGGCCGCTATCGCTGTCGCCCTGCTAGCCAGCATCGGTTCGGTTCTTTGCCTGGCGTCCGCGCTGAACGTACGGAGGATTTTCGGTGACGCCTTCGACGTGGCCGCAGCGCACTATTCTCTGGGCTACGGTTTGGCGCTCGCTTGCATCACGACGATAGTTCTTATCGCACTGGGTGTAGCGGGGTTAGTCTTGGAGCGTCCGGTGGCCCGATAGCTGCCATTTCGGCAGTTTGCTGCCCAAATAAGTAGTGAGCCGAAAATGTCGCGGTTAGTGCGAATCAGCAGGGGTAACGGTCGCGCACTCTTTTCATTCTGCAAACACATGGCATTTGCTGCTGTTTCATTCCAGGCGGCCGAGGCAATAGGTTGGGCCTGTCGGTTCCGTAGTTCCGACAAACGACAGGAGAGGAAACCATGCTCAAGAAGTTGCTGACGGGTGTTCTGGCAGCAGGCGCCATGGCAGTTCCGCTCGCGGCGGCGGCGTGGGCGGATCCACCGCCTAATCCAAATCCGCCCGCTGTGCCAGGGGGCAACGACCAGGGTCCGGCGAATCCCGCTGCGCCAGCGGGTCAGGGTACCAATGGACAGGGCCCGGTTTGCGTCGTCGGCATCAATCCTCCGGCCCCTGGGACTCCCGTCCAGGGCGCATCCGCGCAGGGCACTCCAGTCCAGGCGGCTCCCGGGGCGACGTGGCAGCAAGTCGCCACGCTGCAAGGTCCCGTCGCTTCGAACCTCGGGCTGCCCGCCGGACAGCAAATGAATGTGTTCTGCGCGCCAAGTGGATCGCAGAATCCGCAGAGTCAGCCGGCCGGCTACCAGCCGGGCCAGACGAACCCGGGTCAGAACCCGGCTCAGGGCCCGCAGAACCCAGCGCCGGGCCAGACCGGGCCGGAGAACCCAGCGCCGGGCCAGCAGTAGACCGTTCGCGCACAACAGAACAGGATTTGCCCCGTCAGCTTCGGTGAGGAGCTGGGCGGGGCGAATTCTGTTACCGACCAACGGGGTGCGACGAGGACCTAGTGTCCTGAGTCATTAATTCGTGGGTTCTTGTTAGTATGGGTGATGCCGTCACCGCATGCCGCGCAGATCGTGTTGACCAAGGATGAACGCGCCGAGTTGGAGAGCTGGGTGCGGCGGCGCAAGAGTGCCGCCGGGTTGGCCCTTCGAGCCAGGATCGTGCTGGCTGCCGCCGATGGTGGATCCAATGTCGAGCTTGCAGACAGGTTGGAATTGGATCGGAACACGATCCGCAAGTGGCGCAATCGGTTCGCAGAGAAGCGGTGCGACGGACTGCTCGACGAACCTCGACCGGGCCGGCCCCGGGTGGTGGGTGACGAGCAAATCGAGGTGCTGATCACCGCGACGTTGGAGTCCAGTCCAGCTGATGCCACGCACTGGTCGACCCGATCGATGGCCGAGCACCTGGGCCTGTCGCAGTCGATGGTCTCTCGGGTGTGGCGGGCCTTCGGATTGGCTCCGCACAAACAGGATTCGTGGAAGCTGTCCAGGACCCGCTCTTCGTCGCCAAGGTCCGCGACATCGTCGGGCTGTACCTCGATCCGCCGGAACGAGCGATGGTCTTGTGTGTGGACGAGAAGACCCAGATCCAGGCACTCAACCGCACCGCACCGGTTTTCCCGATGCTGCCGGGCACCCCGGCACGCGCCACCCACGACTACGTCCGTCACGGCACCTCGAGCCTTTATGCAGCCCTGGACCTCGCCACCGGCAAGATCATCGGCTCACTGCACGCCCGCCACCGCTCCCAGGAGTTCCTGGCGTTCCTCAAGAAGATCGACGCCGAGGTGCCCGCCGATCTGGACTGCCACGTCGTGCTCGACAACGCATCCACCCACAAGACGCCCGCGGTGAAGCGTTGGCTGACAAACCATCCGCGCTTTGTGCTGCACTTCACCCCAACCAGCTCATCGTGGCTCAACCTGGTCGAGCGCTGGTTCGCCGAACTGACCACCAAGAAACTGCGCCGCGGTGCCCACACCTCGGTGCGGCAACTCAATGCCGACATCCGCGCGTGGATCGAGAACTGGAACGACGACCCCAAGCCCTACGTCTGGACCAAGACCGCCGACCAAATCCTTGAATCCGTTGCCAACTACTGCAAACGAATTAATGACTCAGGACACTAGGCAAAGAGTTCCGGGTGTGCGGCGACGTACTGCTCGACCGTCTGCGCGGGTTGACCGGTGATGTGCTCGACGTCGTCGGTCGAGCGGTCGTACCGGTTCTCCTGATGTAGACGCGCCATGGCGGCCAGATGCTGCTGAACCAGGTCGGATAGCCCGGAGTTCCGCAGGTACTGGTGAACCCAGTCGTCGTGGGGGATGTCTTCGGCCGTGATCGGGCGGCCCAGCGCGTGGGAGTACTGCTCGGCCAGACCATGGATGTCAAGCTCCTGCGGACCGGTCAGACCGTAGACCTGCCCGGTCTTCGGCGGGGCGAGCAGGAGGGTAGCAACCACCCGCGCGACGTCGTCGGCGGCGATCGGCGAGGTGCGACCGGCGCCGAACGGCAGAGCAAGAACGCCGTGTTCGCGCACGGATCGCCTGGCCAGCACCGTGAACAGCGGACTGTCCAGTAACACGGTGGGACGCACATGCACAACCGGTAGGCCCGACCAGTTCATGATCTGCTCGGCGAGCCAGTACAGCCGGTGCGCACGAGACTCCTGGGTGCTCGTCAGTGTCATCTGCGCCACCGTCATCTGGGACATGTTGATGACCACCTCGACGGCGCCCAGTTCGCGAGCCGCGGCGCAGACAATCGCGGTTTCCTGCAGATACTCCAAAGAGACGCGAGTGTTGAACAAGATCCGCCTGATACCCCGCATCGCGTCGGCAACATGCCCAGAACTAGTGAGATCTGTGACCACGACTTCGGCCCCGAGTTCGCGAAGTCGACTGGCGCGGGCATCGTGGCGACGCACCACTACCCGCACCTGCTCACCGTTGCCCAGGAGCAGCTCGACAACCAGGTCGTTCACTCTGCTCGAAGCCCAAGCATCCCCCACGATCAGATACACACAGTGAACCTATCGACCGCTGGCTGAAGACACGTCCAAAACGGACGCGACCGTCGACCTACACAGTTGAGTGGTTCGGGCAGCGGCCGGTGCTCCGACGCTGTCCTGGCTCGATTAGCCAGACGTATGCTCCCCTGCATGAGCAGGCTCGCAACCGACGCACCCGTCTTGGTACGCGCGGAAGGGCAGGTGGCTCGCATCACCCTCAACCGACCGGAGAAACGCAACGCGCTCAGCCTCGAGCTGACGGAGGAATTGATCGCCAGGCTGCGCCGGCTCAGTGAAGATCCTGGCGTGCGGGTGATCGTCATCGACGCGGTAGGGCCGGTGTTCTCCGCGGGGCACGACTTGAGCGAGATGGTCGGCCGCGACGTCGCCTTTTACCAGCGCCTGTTCGAGGTATGCACCGACCTCATGGAGACTATTCACCGCCTGCCCCAACCGGTGATCGCGAAGGTCGAGGGAATGGCGACAGCGGCGGGCTGTCAGCTTGTCGCCGCCTGCGACCTCGCCGTGGCGACCCACGCAGCACGTTTCGCCACCCCGGGGGTGAAGCTCGGGCTGTTCTGCTCGACCCCGATGGTGCCGTTGTCGCGCGCGATCGGCAGGAAGCGTGCCCTGGAAATGTTGCTTACCGGCCAACCGATCTCCGCTGAGACCGCCCACGAGTGGGGCCTGGTGAATCGCGTGGTGCCTGCGGACTCGATTGACGACGAACTCGGCGCCATCGTCGACGCCATCGTGGCATCCAGCCCGCTGACCGTAGGGATCGGCAAGGAAGCGTTCTACGCGCAGATCGAGCTCGACGAACACCGGGCCTACGATCTGACGAAGGCGGTCATGGCCATGAACGCCCGCGCCGACGATGCCCAAGAGGGCATGTGCGCATTCCTTGAAAAGCGTCCAGCAACGTGGGCTCGACGCTAGCCGCCGTCAGTAGTGGTAGGTGTCCGAAGGCGCGGGCCGGTGAACCGGTTCGTCCTCGAACTCAGCAGCTTCGATCCCGTAGGCACGAGCCAGATCCAGGATCTTGGTGGCTCTGGCGATGCGCGGAAGATCGGACCCGTTGCGAATCTCTCCCCCGTCGCGTTCGAACTCAGCGAAAAACTCTTTGGCCCAGGCGATTTCATCCTGTGATGGGGATAGTCCGTCATTGACCACGGAACATTGGTCCGGAGAGAGGCAGATCTTGCCCGTCATCCCAAACTCCGCGGAGACAGCGGTCGCCTCGATCAATTTCAGCGGGTTGGAGCCGATAGTCGGCCCGTCGATGGCACTGGGCAGGTTGGCCGCCTTGGCGGCGATGGTGAAGCGTGAGCGGGCGTAAGCCAGCGTCGCCGGGTCTTCTCCGAAACCAGTGTCGCGGCGGAAATCGCCGATCCCGAACGCAAGCCGGAAAGTGCCCTTGGCGGAAGCGATCTCAGTGATGCGTTCCAGGCCCCGGGCTGTTTCGACCAGCGCCACGATTGGCACGTTAGGCAGTCGTTTCGCTGTCTCGGTCACATGGTCCACCGATTCGACCATCGCCAGCATCACCCCGCCGACCGAGGTGTCGGTCAGCATGCCGAGATCGTCCGCCCACCATGGGGTGCCGAAACCGTTGATGCGAACCCAATCGGTGTTTCCGGCGCGAAGCCAACGCGCCACGTGGTCGCGAGCTGCCGCCTTGTCCTTGGGAGCGACCGCATCCTCGATGTCGAGCACGACGATGTCCGCAGGAGAGCGCGCAGCGTCTTCGAACCGGTCGGGATGCGCGCCGTTGACCAATAACCAACTCCGGGCGAGAACCGGATCGATGCGTGAACCGACGCCAGTGGCGTCCGGCGCGGTGGTGTCGATCTGTTCGTACATCGAGTGATCTGCCGTCTCTTCGTTCGGTCGCGGTCTACCTGCTTCTATGCCACAACCGTAACGGCATCGCAAACCGCCTGATCCGCAGGTACCGCACCGACAGCACGAACGATGCATGAGTGTCGAGCGCACCGATTTCGACAACGCCGTCACAGCCGATCTCCTATCGTCGCTTCGTGAGGCGTCGAACGGTGCTCAAGGTGCCGCTGCTGCTGGCGGCAGGCCCGGTGCTGACCCGAGTCCCTCGCGCCGCCGCAGAGCAAAGCCGATGGTCGCCTGACCGGGCCAACCGCTGGTACCAAGCGCAAGGTTGGCTTGTCGGCGCGAACTACGTCACCTCTAACGCGATCAACCAGCTCGAGATGTTTCAGGCCGACACGTTCGACCCCCGCCGCATCGACACCGAGCTGGGCTGGGCCCAGATGCACGGGCTCAACGCTGTGCGGGTCTTCCTCCACGATCAGCTCTGGGCCCAAGACCAGCGAGGCTTCCAGAAACGTCTCGCGCAGTTCGTCACGATCGCGGCGCGCCACCGCATCAAACCACTCTTCGTCCTCTTCGACTCATGTTGGGATCCGTTCCCCAAGCCGGGGCGGCAGCGTGCACCAAAGCCCGGGATCCACAACTCCGGTTGGGTGCAAAGCCCAGGCGCCGAGCACCTCGATGACCTGGATTACCGCCGCACTCTGCTCAACTATGTCACGGGAGTGTTGAACCAATTCCGCACGGATGACCGGGTTTTGGGCTGGGATCTGTGGAACGAGCCCGACAATCCCGCGCGCGTGTATCGCAAGGTCGAGCGGAAAGACAAGCAGGAGCGTGTCGCCGACCTGCTTTCCCTGGCGTTCGGGTGGGCGCGTTCGGTTGATCCCTCTCAGCCGTTAACCAGTGGCGTATGGACCGGTGAGTGGGGAGATCCGCAGCACCGCAGCGAAATCGCGAACATTCAACTGGAGAACTCCGACGTCGTCACCTTCCACTGCTACGGCGAACCAGCGGCATTCGAGGGCCGGATCGCCGAATTGTCCCCTTTGGGACGGCCAATCCTCTGTACGGAGTACCTGGCTCGCACACTTGGCAGTACCGTCGACGGGGTTCTGCCAATTGCGAAGCGGCACAACGTCGCTGCGATCAATTGGGGTTTTGTCGCCGGGAAGACTCAAACGTACTTTCCGTGGGACTCCTGGGATCACCCGTACACGACAGTCCCGAAGCCCTGGTTTCAAGACTTGGTCCAGCCCGACGGACGGCCCTACCGGGACACCGAAATTCAAACGATCAGCAAGCTGAGCAGGCTCTGATGGCCGGCGAGGTCGTCGGTGGCCGCTACGAGTTGCGGGGCGTCCTGGGCCGCGGCGGCATGGCGGAGGTCCGCGAGGCGTGGGATCGCCGTCTGCGGCGGGTGGTCGCCGTCAAGCTGCTACATCCGGCCCTGACCGACGTGTCCGAGAAACGGCTGCGATTCGAGGCGGAGGCGCGGGCAGCCGGCGCACTTGCCAGTCCGCACATCGTGGTTGTGCACGACTGCGGCGAGCACAACGGCACTCCGTTCATCGTGATGGAGCGACTACCCGGTGCGTCACTGGCGGATGAGATCGCCCGAGGTCCGCTGCCGCAACCACTCGTGCGTGACGTGCTCGCCGACGTCCTGGCGGGGTTGGAGCTGGCACACGATGCCGGCATCCTGCATCGCGACATCAAACCGGGAAACATTCTGTTCAGCGGATCCGGTGGGGTGAAGGTCACCGACTTCGGCATCGCGAAGACCGCCGAGGCGGCTTACACCATGACGGGGCAGATCGTCGGCACGCTCGCCTATCTCAGCCCTGAGCGAGTGTCAGGACGGTCAGCGACCGTATCTGATGACATCTACGCCGTCGGTGTGGTCGGCTACGAGGCGCTGACTGGTCGCAGGCCGTTCATCCAGAAAGAGATCGGCGCGTTAGCGCATGCCATCCTGACCGAGCAACCGCCGCCGATCGCAACGCTGCGGCCGGATGTGAAGCCGGAATTGGCGGCCGTGATCGAACGCGCGATGGCACGCGACCCCGCACAGCGGTTCGGCAGCGCGCGGGAGATGCGCGCCGCCCTGTTGGGCGGTGAGCCGTTGACGGCGCCGCCGGCGCAGCGCGACATCCCGGTGCCGCCGCCCGACGTCCCGCCGCCCGTGCGGCCGCCCGACGTCCCGCCGCCGCCTGTGCGGCCCGCCACTAAGGTGCTTGACGCGCCGCTGCCGCCGCCGACCTACCCGCCGCCCACGCCGACTTACGCGCCGCTCATCACCCCTGCTCCGGCGACCAGTCGGGCGCGCAAACTGTGGGCAGCTGGCGCAGTTGTCGCCGCCCTCGTGCTTGCGGTGATCCTCCTCGCGCTCGGCCCGCCATCGTCGTCGCCGCCGACACCGGTAATCAACACCACGGCACCGGTTGCGACAACAACCACCACAACAACCACGACCACGACCCCGACGTTCGCCCCGGAGCCGCTACAGCCGGCGCCGCCGCGGCATCCCGGAAAGGGCAAGGGCAGGGGGCAGGGCGGCGACTGAGTCCGCTTGTGGTTGCATGGGGAATGATTTGGCGATTTGCCGGACGCTCTCTCGGGTCTCAGGACAGCCGACCAAGACCGACGAAGTCGTGGACAATTTGCACAGATCGATCCGTGCGCCGGTGCCCTAGCTGTTGCGACTGTTAAAACCTATTTGCGGCGTTGCTGGCCGTCAGGCTCTCGGTGGTCGTCGTCCCAGTCGACCCATTCGAGCAGAGGGGTCGTCGGCATGTTGCCGCGGATTGACGCCTCGAATTCAGGTTGTCCGTCTGTTCGCCGCGACCAGCTCGGGTCACCGCGATTGGCTCGAGATCGCCGGAAGCCCACTATCAGCAAGGTCGTCAAGCCGATCATTAGCCAAACAACGAGCAACACTTCGACCAGGGTTAACCACATATCATCGTCACCTATCTACCAAGCTGATCTGCCAATTCATCCCGTCGCGGATCCACCATTTAGTCCTACTCGTTTGCGTATCGTTTCGTTCTCTGTTCTTGACGCCGTCAATGGTCGAGCGGCTTGTATGAGCCGACAGTGATCTAGCCAGGGCTAATGGCCAGACCACACGCAGTCTGAAAAGACAACACGCGAGCGGAAATGACGTCCGTATCGTGAGGCCCATGGATGTGCCCTGCCCAAACCGACCCGATGAGGGCGCGGATGTCGTCAACCGCCGCCAGTTCCTCCGGCTGGCCGGCGGCATCAGTGTGGCGTCAGTGGTCAGCGCCTGCCCAAGTCAGGCACGTAGAGACTCTGCCTCGGCATCCACGAGCGCCTCGATGCAAGCCTCGACTCCGAATCACGCTGCAACGGCAACCGCTGCCAGCCAAACGCAAAGTCCGCCGCTAGCCCCCGTAACGTCGCCCCCATCCGCCCCGGCTACTACGTCGGTTCAGTTGTTATGCCGCGATGCCTGGGGCGCACGACCGGCCCGCGCCGGGGGACGGCGCCACACCATCACTCGTTTGACCCTGCACCACGAGGCCGTGGTCCTCGGCCAAAACAGCAACGCCCCAGAGCATTTGCGCAAGGATCAGCGATACCACCAAGACCAGCTGGGATGGATCGATATTGCCTATCACGTCGGCGTCGACCGCAATGGCAACATCTACGAACTGCGGAGCACCGAGATTGCCGGTGACACTGCGACGGACTACGACACAACAGGCCATTTCCTGGTCCTCTGCGAAGGAGACTTCGATCAAGAGGCCGTGCCGGACGCCCAGCTTCAGGGGGCAGCTCTCGCGTTCGCATGGGCCGCACAGAACTTCGGCGTCGCGACCGATACATTGGCGGGCCATCGAGACCTAGCCAAGACGTCATGCCCGGGTGCGAACCTCTATGCCCACATCTCCTCGGGCGACCTCAAGCGCCGCATCGACGATCTGCTTGCCGCTGGCCGGGTAGACCTCCAGCGCTTTTGCGGACCCGATGCTGCCGCAAGAGTCGCGGCTATCGAGGCGGGCAACTAACCATTCGCCCACCCCGGCAGGCGCCCGTCAAAAGGACCGCAATCGCGCCGTGCTACCACGCAGGAACTCAAGCGGCTCAACAACTCTCGGCCCCCAGGTGCCCACCGCGTCGAGCAACACGCGACGAGCCAGGAACCTCCGCTGGATGCGGCGTGCAGTCATTAACACGAGCAAGCTAATCGCGAGTCGGCCCAGCGCCACCCGACTCGTTCGCTTCTTCCAGGTCGAAGGCGTCGAGCCGGCGCGCCGGCCAAAGTAGTAGCCGACGCACAGTGCTGTTATCAGCGCGGACATCACCGCGAGCACTGTCATGGAAACGAGCGTCCTTCATCGCTGTCGCGAGAAAGTCACATGCGAGATACACCTCGGCTTAGAAATGACCGGCGCACAGGGTGATAACCGATCGGGCACGCCGCGTCAGCGGCCTCGAAACCGAGGCTCCCTCTTCTCTACGAACGCCCGCGCCGCTTCCCGGTGATCTTCTGTCAGGCCCGTATGGATGTGGTGTGTGACCTCAAGGTCCATGCATTCCTCGAGGCTGCCGTGGACCGCCCGGTTGAGGTTCTCTTTCATATAGCGGTAGGCGATCGACGGGCCCTCGGCTAACCTCCGGGCCCGTTCCATCACCTCTTTCTCGAGCTCATTGACCGGGAAAACGGCGTTGACCAAACCCAGCTTCTCGGCCTGGTCGGCGGTGAGCCGCTCCGAAAAGTAGTACAGCTCCTTGGCCTTCGCCGGGCCGACCAGTCGGGTCAAGAGCCAGGTTCCGCCATAGTCGCCGGCGAAGGCAACACGAGCGAAAGAGGTTGTGAATACGGCAGTTTCGGCCGCGTACCTGAGATCGCATGCCAGGGCGAGCGCGAGGCCGGCGCCGGCAGCCGGGCCGGGAATATGCGCGATGGTCGGTTTTGGCATCCGCCACAGCTTCCCGCTGGTCGCCTGCTGGTTCAGACGCTGCCGGTGAATCGCCACGTCGACCGGCACCGGCGGCGCGCCTGCAGAACTCCGGTCTGCCATGGCCTTCACGTCGCCCCCGGCCGAGAAGGCGCCGCCTGCTCCGGTCAGCACCACGCAACCCACCTCGTCGCTGAGTTCGACCTGGGCCAGGATGCGTCCCAACGCGTCGAGCATGTCGTTCGAGAAGGCGTTGCGCCGCGACGGCCGATTCATGGTGATCACAGCGACGCCGTCGTCCACCTCGGCCAGGAGGTCTTCGGTGCCGGTGTCAAGAGCCGTCATGGTGCCCGCACCACGAACCGCACCCCGCCGATCTCGGCGACCGGCCCGCTATCACTCGGCAGACCCGGCAAGCCTGGGCTCAACCAGATTTCGGTAATGCCTTCGGCCCGGCCGTCGACCGTCGAAATGAACCTTAAGGATTGGTCCGCCGCATCCAGCCGGACCTCGGCTGGTCCAGCGTCCACCTCGGCGTGGAGACCAAGAACCTGTGCCCACCGCTGGGCCGCTCCGGCCGGGTCTTTCACCTCGACCGTTATGCCGGCAATGCCGCCCGCCGGGTGATCAGGCGCTGTTCCGGTCCATGCCGGTCCCGCCCATCGCCACGAGTTGGTTGGCGACGCCCAGTCGAGGGACACGATCGCCCCCGGGATGTCCTTGGGGTGCAAGTGGGTGCCGGCAATGTCGTCGAGTTCGGCCTTCCACACGACCCGCACTCCCAGATCGGTCACCCGCCGGCGGGCGTCTTCGAGCGACGGCATCTGGAATATGGCCATGTAGCCGCTGTCGGATCCGCGACGGGCTAGATAACGCCCGGCAGTGGTGTCGGGTCGTACTGGAGAGACCACCTCCACGAAGGTGTCGCCCACGGGGAACACGGCGTTGACGAGGCCGAATTCTCCGACCCCTGGATCGTGGAACGGATTTGGCCAGCTGAACGTCTTTTGGAGAGCGGTGGCGGTCTTCTCGCAGTCATGGGCGACCAACGCCACCTGGCGTAGACGAGGACCGGGCAATAGGTCTGGCAAAGCACTCTCCCATGGCAGCGACGTACGACCACCGTACCCGGGCTCGAATTGAACGGGGCCCCTCTTACCAGGGCGCCCCAAATGAGTCGAACCATCCAGCGGCCATCTGTACAGCGGACCAATCCAACTGCTTTACCAGGCCGGTAGACGAACTGTTCGACGAATGCGGCGAACTGTACAAGCTGTGAGCACGGACGGGGCACGGGGCGGTAACAAAACCAGCTCGGGCGACGGAGGTGGGTTGCATGGCCCCAGCTCAATCCATCACGCTCAGCGTCATGCGCGATCGAGAAGCCATCGACTCAGAACTACGACTCCTGGCCGCCGTGCGCCGCTCAATTCGCGAGCATGGCATGGAGTCGGCTAGTCGACTCGTCGACGAATTGCTCGATGAACGCCTAGCAACTCGGGGACGGGTCGGCTAGGACGTGGCAGTGGATACCCTGGCCGCCTGTGACCGGTTGGCGTTCGTGGTGGAAGGCGAGATGGTTGCAGATGAGGCATGACACGATGGCCGGTATGCCTGAGCATCCTGGTTCAGCAATAAGCACCAGCGACACGCAGGCCGCCCTGCGCCAATCGCGGCGACTACCTGCTCTATGGGGCAAATACGCCAGGGTCCTCTTGACGGCCGGTGCCGAGGCTGAGGAGGCAGGCGTCGACGTTGCGCTCACTCCCAACGACGCCCGCGAGCTGGCGAGCGCACTACTCGCTGCTGGCGAAGCGTGGGGCGACGACGAAACTCATCGGACGCTAAGTAGCAATCCAAACCTGCCTATTGTGGCAGCCGCGTATTCCAGGCTAACCGCAGCCGTTGAAGATGGGGAAAACAACGGAGCTGAACAAATAAGGGTCGCCACACCCGACGTCGACGTTCTGCTTACTTTCGCGCAGATGCTCTACCAAGAGATAAAATCGCGCGCCTCAGAATCGGCGGAGAGCCATCACCTTTGCCCCCACTTGGAGAATGCGCCGTCATCGAAAACTGGTTTCTGTCATAGCGAACGCCAATAAGCAGTGTCGGCTTACTTGCGCACACTATGCCGACCGTCAACTGCGGAGTCTAGTGCCAACTGGACCACGCGCAATTAGGTGCCTATGGTGGCGCTAGCGTCTCAAGAAAAGGGGCTAAGAAGGGTGCCATGAAACAGCTCTGTGACGACATACGCGAATTCGCCGTTCAGGTCCGCCAGATCGGATTCTCCCTGAATGGGGGCGTGGGTGAATGGGAATGCCTCGACCTCAGTGAGCGCATGCTCGCGGCGGTAAAACAAGCTGAGAACAGAATGGTCAGCTAAATTCACCCCTGCTGGTGCCTAAGCCATCCGAAACACCAATCAGCCATTGCCAGCGCTGACCGGAGCTTCTCTCGTGGAGCTGCCGGGAATCGAACCCGGGTCCTACGGCATACCCTCAAGGCTTCTCCGTGCGCAGTTCGCTTTGCCCTTACTCGGATCTCCCGGTCTCGCGAACTAGCCGGGACGGCGATCCCAGTCGCTGTTTGGTGTCCCGCTAGGTTCCGCGACCGAACCTAGCGGTTGATCCCTCTAGCTGACGCCAGGATCCGGGTCGAGGGAGTTCCCGGTCTGACGGACTAGCTGTCGCTTAGGCAGCGAGAGCGTAGTCGCGCTGATGTGAATCGGCGCTTATTGAGTTGCAACGACGCTTACGGTGGTCTCTTGCCTGCACCGGCACGCTTCCCTTGATTCGATGCGCGAAGTCGAAACCGTTCAGCCCCATGTCTTCGTGCATCCCCGCCGACTTTCGGCAGGACATTCAATATTACGCAGGTTGTGCAACAACCGGCCAGCAAATATTCATCCGCACAGAGGCGTGGCTCAGATCACGTAGTTGATGTGCTCGACCACGCACGCCGCGACATCCTGGTCGCCGCCGAACTCGACGCCGTCGGTACTGCTGGTACGACCTCCCGCAAGCCGGGTGAACAGAAGGCCGTCGAGCCGGATCGTCGCCGTCGGCTGCTGGCCGCCGAAGTCGTCGACCAGCTGGCCCCGCCCGTTCACCGCCACCCGGATCGTGCGCGCCAGCGGCCCGGTCAGCTCGATCAGGATCCGCGACCCCTCAGGGGCCTTGCCGAGTTTGCCGACGACGTAGCCCATGCTCGCCGTCATCTCGTCAAGTGCCAGGCGCGCGGCCGGCCCGTGAAGGTCTTCATCGGACGCCGGTCGGTCCAGCGCGTCACGGATGTCCTGCTCATGCATCCAGCAGTCGAAGGTCCGGATCCGCATGAACCGCCCGTAACTATCCTTGCCGGCCGGTGTTGGGGTCACCGCGTTCCAGTCGTCCTCCGACATCTGCGACAGCATCTTGCGGCGATCGTTGGTCACCGCCACGAACCGCTCCCGTAGGGCAGCACCCGATTCCCCGCTGAGATGACGCACCCAGCATTCGTTCATCGCGCCGAAGTCGTTGCGGACGTGCTCCAGAGCAGCCACGTCGATGTCGGCCTCAGGTGTGGCAATCCCCATCAGCATCGATTCGGTGCCGATGAGGTGCGACACCACGGCACGCACGTTCCAGCCGGGCAGCGGTGTCGGCGCTTGCCAACCTGACTCCGGCAAGCCGTCCAGCAGTCGATCGATCGCATCCCATGCAGCGAAGAGACCCGACAGCAGATCGGACTTGTCCAGTTGGGTGACAGGGCGAGCAGGGCTGGTCACGAAGCTGATGCTAGACGGCCTCAGCTGGCGGCGATCATTGTCACCGACAACATGGCCAACACCATGCCGACCGCCTGCCAGCGGGTCACGCGTTCACGCAGGACGATGATGGCCAACACAACAGTCACCGCCGGATACAGCGAAATCAGAACGCTGGCCAGCGACAGCAGCGAGCCGTGCAGCGCCAGCAACATGGTGATATTGGCACAGGTGTCCAACAATGCTGCGGCCACCGCGAGCCGCATCGGTGTTCCCGACGGCAGGCGCAGGTGGCGGGTCATCGCGGCCACCACCAACACCAGCACCGTCGCCGATATTCGGGCGAAGACCAACGGCCAGAGCCGGCATTCCGCCGGCGCTTGGTGGATGAACACGAAGTTGAACCCGAAGGCTATCCCCGAGCCGATCGTCAGCCAAGCCACTTTGGTGGTGAACCGGTGCGGCCGGATGTCCTCGTCGGTAGCCTCTCTGCTCACCAACGTCACGGCCAGCATCGCCAGGATCACACCCGCCGAGGCGGCATGTCCCGGCCGCTCCCCCAGCGCCATCCCGACACCGACCGGTACGGCCGCATCCAGCACCGCCGCAAGAGGAGACACCACGGAGATCGGCCCCGATCCGAGCGCTGCGTAGAACCACCACGCGGCCACCCCCTGGCTGACCCCGCCGAGCACACCCCACAGCACAGCGCCGGGGTGGACGGGCCCGCCCACGATTGCGGCCAATGCGCAAAGCAGCACACCGGTGATCGGGTAAGACACCAGCACCACGCGAAGCGCGGCTACCCGCCGTGAGGCGATTCCGCCGGCAAAGTCGCTTACGCCGAAGCTGACCGCAGACAGCTGGGCGTACGCGGCCCCGATCAGCTCATGCCCTTTACGTGTCGACCCAACTCTCGCACCACTTCTCGTTGCGCGTCGCGGCGCGCCATGTCCTGTCGTTTGTCGTGCGCTCTCTTGCCGCGCGCCAGTGCGAGTTCCACCTTGACTTTTCCGTGGGAGAAGTACACCGACAGCGGCACCAGCGCGAGGTTACCATCTCTGATCTTGCCCACCAGATGGTCGATTTGGCGGCGGTGCAACAACAATTTGCGGTTGCGTCGGGGATCGTGGTTGGTCCAGCTTCCGTGGTGATACTCCGGGATATGCATGTTGCGCAGCCACACTTCGCCGTTGTCGACGGTGGCGAACGCGTCGACCAGAGACGCGTGCCCCTCCCGCAGACTTTTCACCTCGGTGCCGACCAGCGCGACCCCTGCCTCGAAGACTTCGAGAATCGAGAAATTATGCCGCGCTTTGCGGTTGGTGGCGATGATCTGTCTGCCGTCGCTTGCCTTTGCTCCGGGTTTCTTGGCCACCGCTACCGCCGCACATATACCCGCAGCGTGAGGTACGCCGTCACGCCGGCCATCCCCACGCCCACCAAGAACAGCCAGGGCGAGATGAAGATGATCCGGGCGTAGTCGATGGGGGCAATGAGGTTGGCTTGATAGAACTGGCTCAGCGCATTGTCCAAAAACCATGCGCGCACAACAATTAAACCAATCACCGCAATGGCGACGCCGACCGTCGCCGCTACCATAGCCTCCAGCAGAAACGGCAACTGGGTGTACCAGCGACTGGCGCCGACCAGCCTCATGATGCCCACTTCCGTGCGTCGCGTATAGGCGGCGACTTGGACCATGTTGGCAATCAACAACACTGCGCCGATCGCCTGCACCAGCGCCACCGCGAACGCGGCACTACTCAAACCGTCCAACACAGCGAACAACCGATCGATCAGCTCCTTTTGATTGAGCACCGAAAGCACACCGGGTTGGCCCTGCATCGCAGCATCAAAATCCTTGTGCTGCTCCGGATTCTCCAGCTTCACGATGAACGATGCCGGGAATGAATCCTTGCCCGCGACATCTTTGTATTGCGGGAATTTGCGGATCGCGTCGTCGTAAGCGTCGTCCCGGTTGAGAAACCGCACCGATTTGACGTCGTTGCGCGCTTCTATCTTCTCCCGCAACGCTTTACAGGCCGGGCTGGCACATGTGGGGTCGTTCGCGGAGACATCGTTGGTCAAGAACACCTGCGTCTCCACACGATCGAGGTAGATGTGGCGGGAGTCGTTGGCTAACTGCACAACCAGCAGACCGCCGCCGAACAGGCCGATGGAGATGGCGGTCGTTAAAATCATCGCGATCGTCATGGTGACGTTGCGACGAAGACCAGTGACGACCTCGTTGAACAGGAAGCTGAATCGCACTTAGCGATCCATCCCGTATACGCCGCGCTGTTCGTCTCGCACCAACCTGCCCAGCGACAGCTCGACGACACGCTGGCGCATCGAGTCGACGATGTGATGGTCGTGGGTGGCCATCACCACGGTGGTCCCGGTGCGGTTGATCCGCTCCAGCAAATCCATGATGTCCTTACTGGTCTCCGGGTCGAGGTTGCCGGTGGGCTCGTCGGCCAGCAGCACCAGCGGCCGGTTGACGAAGGCGCGCGCAATTGCGACGCGCTGCTGTTCGCCACCGGACAGCTCACTGGGCAGCCGGTTGGCTTTGCCGGAGAGGCCGACCATCTCCAGCACGTCGGGCACCACACGGTTGATCGTCTCGCGGCGCTTGCCGATCACCTCCAACGCGAACGCGACGTTTTCGTACACCGTCTTCTTCTGCAGTAGCCGGAAGTCCTGGAACACGCAGCCGATCACCTGCCGCAGGCTTGGGACGTGGCGGCCGGGCAACGCGTTGACGTGGAACTTCGACACCCGGATGTCGCCGGTCGTGGGTTTCTCCTCGGCCAGCAGCAACCGCATGAACGTCGACTTGCCGGAGCCAGAGGGGCCGATGAGGAAGACGAACTCACCCTTGTCGATTTTGACGTTGATGTCATCCAGCGCCGGGCGCGCCGACGCCTTGTACTGCTTGCTGACATGGTCAAGGGTGATCATCACGGCTCGCCAGTGTAGCGATGAGTTGCACCGCGACAGCCGGGCAAGCCCGGCTCACTCGACGGGGCGGTCACGGCAGCGGGATGGGCCCCGGCCCCGGCCCGGGTCCGGGCGGCGGTGGGCCGGGCGCTGGGCTGGGGCCTGGCGGTGCAGTGGTTGTCGGGGTGGGCGGGCCGAAAAGCGGCGGAAGCACGAACGGCGGCGGCGCCGGCGTCGAGGAAGGGGTGGTCGTGGTGGTGGGTGGCGGAGTCGTCGTCGGCGTCATGGTCGGCGTCTTGGTCACCGTCACGGTGGAAGGCGGCTGCTGCAACCTGCTGCGCGGCACCCACGTGTAGTTCGGGTCGGGCACGAACCCCGGCGGCACCACTTGCGTGGCCGGTACCTGCGCAGGTCTTTTCGGCGTCGGCTCGTACGTGTCGTGAAGCCACCACACCGCCAGGAACAGAAGGACCAAAGCCACGGTGGATGTGCGCACATGACCGCCGAACAAGTAGCCCGGCCAGCCCCGCTCCGCCTCGTCGCCGGCCCGCTTGAGCGCGTGCAGTGTGAAGTTCAAAGCTCTCGGCATCGCTAACTTCACCGGCTCTGCACCGCCCCCTGCGTCTCCTCCTCGGCGCCTTCGGCAGTCGACGGATGAACAATCGCGCCGACCATCCCCGGGTCGTTTGCGGCTCGGATCCCGGCGCGCGCCAGCGCGCGGACCACCAAAACACGTAATTCGCGGCCCGCTTGGAACTGCTTGCCGGGCAATGTGCGGGCCACCAAGCGCAGGGTCACCGTGTCGACCTCGATGCTCTCCACTCCCATCACCGTGGGCGGGTCAAGCAGCAACTCTCCCAGCACGGCATCATCGCAGGCGTGCTCACACTCCTGGCGCAATACATCGTTGACCTGGTTCAGGTCGGCGGTGGTGGGCACCGGGATGTCCACGACCGCACGGGCCCAATCCTTCGACAGATTCACCGACTTCACGATCTGCCCGTTCGGCACCGTGAATACTTCGCCATCGGGTGAGCGCAGTTTCGTCACTCGCAATGTGACGTTCTCGACCGTCCCGCTGGCGGGAGTGTTCGCCCCGGTGATTGTGAGCTCAACCAGATCGCCGAACCCGTACTGCTTTTCGGCGATGATGAAAAACCCGGCCAGCAAATCTTTGACCAGCTGTTGGGCGCCGAAGCCAAGCGCAGCGCCCAGCACCGTGGCCGGGGCCACCAGCCCGCGCACCGATAACTGCAGAATGTCGGCGATCTGGACAGCAACAGCCACCGCGATGAGCACGACGGCCACCCACGAAATCACCGCTGCCACTGCCTGCCGGTGTTTGGTGGCTTCCGACCGCACCAGCGCGTCGCTCTCGGTGAACCCGACGTCAAGGCGCTCGGTCACCTTTTGCGCCGCCCAGTTCACGAACCGGCCCGCCAATACAGCCCCGATCAGCAGCAGAACGATACGCAGACCCTGATTGAGAATCCAGTCACGGATGTCTGCCCGCCACAAGTCATGCCAGGGCTGCGCCGTCGATACCGCGAGAAGTGTGGTATCAGTCATCGCCTCTTTGGTTGCGCCACCGGATCCCCGCTTCCAGGAATCCGTCGATGTCCCCGTCAAGTACGGCCGTCGGATTGCCTACCTCATACTCGGTGCGCAAATCCTTCACCATCTGGTACGGGTGCAGAACATAGGACCGCATCTGGTTACCCCAGGAGCTGCCACCGTCACCCTTCAGCGCATCGAGCTCAGCGCGCTCTTCTAACCGCTTGCGCTCCAACAACTTTGCCTGAAGCACCCGCATCGCTGCAACTTTGTTCTGCAGCTGCGATTTTTCGTTCTGGCAAGTCACGACGATACCGGTCGGAAGGTGGGTAAGTCGAACGGCCGAGTCAGTGGTGTTCACCGATTGGCCGCCGGGACCGCTGGAGCGATAGACGTCGACGCGGATATCGCCTTCCGGAATGTCGATGTGGTCGGTGGTCTCCACCACCGGAAGCACCTCGACCTCCGCGAACGACGTCTGCCGGCGGTGCTGGTTGTCGAATGGGCTGAGCCGCACCAGCCGGTGGGTGCCCTGTTCGACCGACAACGTGCCGTACGCGTACGGCGCGTGCACGGCGAAGGTCGCGCTTTTGATCCCCGCCTCTTCGGCGTAGGACGTGTCGAACACCTCGACCGGGTAGTTGTGTTGCTCGGCCCAGCGGATGTACATCCGCATCAGCATCTCGGCCCAATCGGCGGCGTCGACCCCGCCGGCGCCGGAGCGGATGGTGACCAGCGCCTCACGTTCGTCGTATTCGCCGGACAACAGGGTCCGAACTTCCATGGCTTCGATGTCGGCGCGCAGCGCCTTGAGCTCGGCGTCGGCTTCCGCGAGGTTCTCGGCGCCGCCTTCTTCTTCCGCAAGCTCGTACATCACCGGCAGATCGTCTAGGCGGCGTCGGAGCTCTTCGACACGCCGCAGCTCGCCCTGAGCGTGCGACAACTCACTGGTCACCCGCTGTGCGCGGGTCTGGTCGTCCCACAATTTGGGATCGGACGCCTCGTGCTCGAGCTTCTCGATCCGGGTGCGCAGACCGTCGACATCGAGCACCCGCTCCACCGTGGTCAGCGTGGAGTCGAGAGCTGCGATATCGGCTTGACGGTCAGGATCCACAGCTGCTCACGTTACCGGCGCCCTAATCAGACGTGCGACTAGCGGGCCTACGCACGGGTAGCCGTTTAGCATCGGGCTGTATGCGCCCCTACCACGTCGCGATCGTCGGCTCCGGCCCCTCGGGATTCTTTGCCGCGGCATCGCTGCTGAAGGCCGCCGACTCCGCCGAGGACATCGACGTTGCGGTCGACATGCTCGAGATGTTGCCGACGCCGTGGGGTCTGGTGCGCTCGGGCGTCGCCCCCGATCATCCGAAGATCAAGTCGATCAGCAAACAGTTCGAAAAGACGGCCGAAGACCCGCGGTTTCGGTTTTTCGGCAACGTCGTGATCGGCGAGCACATCCAGGCCGCCGAGCTCGCCGAGCGCTACGACGCGGTGATCTATGCCGTCGGCGCGCAATCCGATCGAGCGTTGAACATCCCCGGTGAGCATCTGCCGGGAAGCATCGCCGCCGTCGACTTCGTCGGCTGGTACAACGCCCACCCGCACTTCGCGCAGATGGCCCCCGACCTGTCCGGTGCGCGCGCCGTCGTCATCGGTAACGGCAATGTCGCCCTCGACGTCGCCCGCATTTTGGTGAGCGACCCCGACGAGCTGGCGCAGACCGACATCGCCGACCACGCGCTGGAATCGCTGCGCCCACGCGGTGTCGAGGAAGTGGTGATCATCGGTCGGCGCGGTCCGCTGCAGACAGCCTTCACGACGCTGGAGCTGCGTGAGCTGGGCACTCTCGCGGCACTCCAAGGCGTCGACGTGGTGGTCGATCCCGCGGATCTGGAAGGCATCAGCGACGAGGACGCGGCCGCAGTCGGCAAGACGTGTAAGCAGAACATCGCGGTGCTGCGGGATTATGCGAGCCGTGACCACCGCCCGGGTCACCGCCGACTCGTGTTCCGGTTTTTCACCTCTCCTATCGAAATCAAGGGCGAGGGCAGGGTCGAGCGCATTGTGCTCGGCCGCAACGAGCTGGTGACCGACGACAGCGGTCGAGTGGTGGCCAAGGACACCGGCGCTCGAGAGGAATTGCCTGTCCAGTTGGTGGTTCGGTCGGTCGGCTATCGGGGTGTACCCACGCCCGGCCTACCGTTCGACGAGCGCAGCGGAACCATCCCGAACACCAACGGCCGGGTGGAAGGCAGCCGCAACGAGTACGTCGTCGGGTGGATCAAGCGCGGGCCGACCGGGGTGATCGGCACTAACAAGAAGGACTCCCAAGACACCGTCGACACGTTGCTCGCCGACCTGGCCGCGGCCCAGTTGGCTGACTTTCCAGAGGACCACGCCGACAAGCTCGCCGACTGGCTGCTGTCACGTCAGCCGAAGCTGATCACCGCCACGCACTGGCAGGCCATCGACCAACACGAGCGCTCGGCCGGCGAACCGCACGGGCGCCCGCGGGTCAAGTTGTCGAGCCTCGACGAGCTATTGCGGATAGCGCACGGGTGACGTTCGGGTCAGAGGACGGTGCTGACCTTCCGAAGCACTATTATTCCGCGGGTGCGTGCTACCCCTATGCCCGTGGACTACCTGGCGCAGATCAGTGTTACGTACTGAGCAAGGACCATCAGCGGCTGCGGCGGAACCAGCCGGTATCCGCCAGGCGGTACGGACCCTCAACCCCGGTTATTTCGCGCTGGTTATGGCCACCGGGATGGTGTCGATCGCGATGTATCACCACCGCGCCTATTCGGTCTCCGTTGCGCTGCTGTGGCTGACCGGCCTCGCTTATGTTGTCCTCGTCATCCTCAATGGCGTGCGAATCACATTCTACCGCAAAGATGTTGGCGAGGATTTGGGCAATCCCGGCCGGGCTTTCGGGCTCTTCACCTTCGTCGCCGCCACCGACGTGCTCGGTACCCGGCTCGCTGTCGACGCCCACTACCGGCTCGCCTTCGCACTGTTGGTCGTCGGCTGGCTCAGCTGGCTGGTCCTGGGTTACCTGGTGCCCTGGACGGCAGTGCTGCGGCATCGTCACCAGCCCGTGCTGCAGGCCGCGAACGGCACCTGGTTCATCTTCGTCGTCGCCAGCCAGTCCCTGGCCGTGCTTGCAGCCGTGGTGGAACCCGCACTCGGAAACGAACGCCGGGAATTGGCTCTGCTGGCAGTGTTTTCCTGGTCGGTCGGTGTGTTCCTGTACGGCGGTACCGGTGTCTTGGTCACCGCCCGCATGCTGCTCTACCCACTGCGGCCAGAAGACCTCAATCCGCAGTACTGGGTATCGATGGGGGCCACCGCAATTACCGTTCTCGCTGGTGCGCGCATCGTCGAGATGGCCAATGCGCCGATGGTCGCTGCTACCCGAGGCCTGATCGCCGGAACCTCGGTTGTCTTCTGGGCGTTCGGCACCTGGCTGCTCCCGCCGCTGGTTGCCGCCGGCTTCTGGAAACACATCATCCACCGCATCCCGCTGCGCTACGAAGCAGGACTGTGGAGTGTGGTGTTCCCGCTGGGTATGTACGGGGTCGGCGGGCACTACCTCGGGCGAGCCGACCATTTGCCGCTCGTCAAGCACATCAGCGACGTCGAGAGCTGGATTGCCTTGGGGGCGTGGGCGATTACGTTCCTTGCGATGTTGCACCACCTGGTGACCACCGTCGGCGGAGCGGCCCGCAAACGCGCTAAACAGAGGGTTGTTCGGGCGGGGCGAACGCCCACTTGTCCGGATTCCTCTGCGAGTACACCACGGGCAAAAGTTGACCCATCGTCGGCCACTTAGCGACGTTGACGACCATGCGCTGATAAACCGTGTGCTCGTTGACCGTCGGCCCGTTGATGACTCCGGTGATCGTGACGTACTGCTCACCGGTCGCATCAGGTCGCGGGCTGACGCCAGTCACCAGCAACGTGCCGCTCACTGCGTCTTGGCCCGGGCCGCGTCGCATGAACCGCGGCGCCAGCAACACCGCCAACGTCGCAATCAGCAAGAACAGCACACCGATTTCCCAGCCCACATGGCCATGGTAGGACTGCTGTCGTGAGGCGCACCGACGACGATTTGGCGGTGGCGTTGGCGCTGGCAGACCGCGCCGATGCGGTGACGCTGGCCCGGTTCGGCGCGCTGGATCTGCGGATTGAGACGAAACCAGATCTGACGCCGGTCACTGATGCCGATCGAGCGGTCGAATCCGAGTTACGAGAAGCGCTGGCACGCCAGCGGCCTGACGACAGCGTGCTAGGCGAAGAATTCGGCGGAGCAACGACTTTCAGTGGTCGGCAATGGATCATCGACCCGATCGACGGCACCAAGAACTTCGTGCGCGGCGTGCCGGTGTGGGCGACGTTGATCGCGTTGCTCGACGACGGGGTGCCGTCGGTCGGGGTGATCAGCGCGCCGGCGCTGCGGCGCCGGTGGTGGGCAGCTCGCGGTTTCGGCGCGTTCGCTGCCGCCGACGGCTCGCCGCCACGCCGCCTGTCGGTGTCCTCGGTGGCGGAGCTGGGGGCGGTAAGCCTATCGTTTTCCAGCCTGTCGGGATGGGCGCAGCTGGGTTTGCGGGAACGTTTCCTCGCACTGACCGACGCGGTGTGGCGAGTCCGCGCCTATGGCGACTTTTGGTCCTATTGCCTGGTGGCCGAAGGCGCCGTCGACGTCGCGGCCGAACCGGAGGTGTCGGTGTGGGACCTGGCCCCCCTGGACATCCTGGTGCGCGAAGCGGGCGGCGCGTTCACCAGTCTCGACGGCAGCGCCGGCCCACACGGCGGTAGCGCGGTGGCGACCAACGGCTTACTTCATGACGAGGTGCTGAACCGACTGCGCGCGTAATCTGGCGGCTGAGCACGCCATGAGTCACCCATTCACGATCGCGACGAAGCACTGGCACCGCCTCGACGACGGTCGGATTCAGTGCGACGTATGCCCGCGCGCCTGCAAGCTGCACGAGGGCCAGCAGGGACTGTGTTTCGTCCGCGCCCGCATCGATGATCAGATCAAGCTCACCAGCTACGGGCGCTGCAGCGGATTCTGCGTCGATCCGGTGGAAAAGAAGCCGCTCAACCATTTCCTGCCCGGTTCGGCGGTGTTGTCGTTCGGCACAGCGGGTTGCAACCTCGCCTGCAAGTTCTGCCAGAACTGGGACATCTCCAAGTCCCGCGAAGTCGACACCCTTGCCAGCCGGGCCACCCCCGACGACATCGCTCGGGTCGCCGGCGAATTGGGTTGTCGCAGCGTGGCTTTCACCTACAACGACCCGACGATCTTCTGGGAGTACGCCGCCGATGTCGCCGATGCCTGCCATGACCGCGGCATCAAAGCTGTTTCGGTGACCGCCGGCTACATGTGTCCGGCGCCTCGAGCGGAGTTCTATCGGCACATCGATGCCGCCAACGTCGATCTGAAAGCGTTCACCGAGGACTTCTACCGCAAAGTGTGCGTCGGGCACCTCGAGGACGTGCTCGACACCCTGCTCTATCTGCGCCACGAGACCGATGTGTGGTTCGAAATCACCACGCTGCTCATCCCCGGGCGCAATGACGGCGACGCCGAAATTGCCGCCGAGTGCGAGTGGATCCGCGAGAACCTCGGCATCGACGTGCCGGTGCACTTCACCGCATTCCACCCCGACTACAAGATGACCGACACGCCGCCGACCCCGGCGACCACCCTCCGTCGGGCCCGGTGCATCGCGCTTGATGCAGGCCTGCAGTTCGTCTACACGGGCAATATCCACGATGCCGAGGGCGGCACCACGTCGTGTCCCGGCTGCGGTGCGGCGGTCGTGGTTCGTGACTGGTATGCGATGCGGCATTACGCGCTGACCGATGAGGGCCACTGTCGAGCCTGCGGCTATCGGTTACCCGGCGTCTTTGACGGGCCGGCCGAAGGCTGGGGCCCGCGACGGCTGCCCCTCTGGGCCAGCCTGTCGCAGGTGTGAAGTAGTTAACAGTCCTCGCTATCTTACTCCGGAGTAAGATAGGGTTATCGCACTGGCCCCAACGACCGAGGCTGCTGACATGACCAACACGTCCACCACCAACGGCTCGCCGGCACGGCCCAAGAAAACCGGCCGCAAAACCGCCGTCGGCGAATACAAGCACAAGCGGACCGGCATCGATATCGCGCTGGGCCTGCTTACTCCGATTGTCGGCCAGGAGTTCCTGGACAAGTACAACCTGCGTGATCCGCTCAACCGGACGCTGAAATATGGTGTCAAGACCGGCTTTTCGGTTGCGGGTGCCACCAGCCGTCAGTTCAAGCGTGTCCAAGGCCTTCGCGGCGGCCCGACCCGGCTGAAGGCCAGCGGCAAAGACTACTTCGACCTGACCCCCGACGACGACCAGAAGCTGATTGTCGAAACGGTCGAGCAGTTCGCTCAGGAGATCCTGCGGCCTGCCGCAGCCGAAGCCGATGAGGCCGCGAAATATCCGCCGGACTTGATCGCGAAGGCAGCCGAGCTGGGCGTCACCGCGGTCAACGTTCCCGAAGACTTCGAGGGCATCGCCGCCCATCGCTCCAGCGTGACCAACGTCCTGGTGGCTGAGGCCCTGGCTTACGGCGACATGGGGCTGGCGCTCCCGATTCTGGCGCCCGGCGGCGTCGCTTCGGCGCTCACCCATTGGGGCAGTGCCGATCAGCAGGCCACCTATCTCAAGGAGTTCGCGGGCGAGAACGTCCCGCAAGCCTGCGTCGCGATCGCCGAACCGCAGCCACTATTCGACCCGACCAATCTGAAGACCACCGCCACGCGCACCCCGAGCGGCTATCGACTGAACGGGGTGAAGTCGTTGGTGCCGGCAGCCGCCGATGCCGAGCTGTTCATCGTCGGTGCGCAACTGAGCGGAAAGCCGGCCCTATTCATCGTCGAATCGTCCAGCAACGGTCTGACCGTCAAGGCCGATCCGAGCATGGGCATTCGCGCGGCGGCGTTGGGTCAGGTGGAGCTCGATCATGTGTCGGTGCCACTGAGTGCGCGGCTGGGCGAGGATGAGGCCACCGACGACGACTACGCGGAGGCGATCGCGCTGTCCCGGCTGGGCTGGGCGGCATTGGCGGTAGGCACCTCGCACGCCGTCCTCGACTACGTCGTCCCCTACGTGAAGGAACGCGAAGCATTCGGGGAGCCGATCGCCCGGCGGCAGTCGGTGGCGTTCATGTGCGCCAACATCGCCATCGAGCTCGACGGGCTGCGGATGATCACCTGGCGCGGTGCGGCACGCGCCGAGCAGGGCCTGCCGTTCACCCGCGAAGCAGCGCTGGCCAAGCGGCTCGGCGCCGACAAGGGCATGCAGATCGGCCTCGACGGCGTACAGCTGCTCGGCGGCCACGGCTACACAAAGGAACACCCCGTCGAGCGCTGGTACCGCGACCTGCGAGCCATCGGCGTCGCCGAGGGCGTCGTCGTCATCTAATTCGCGAGCGAAAGACCAATCATGGCAATCAATCTGGAACTCCCCCGCAAGATGCACTCGGTGATCGACAAGGCACATCAGGGTGCCGCCGAAATGATGCGGCCGATCGCCCGCAAGTACGACCTAAACGAACACGCCTACCCGGTTGAGCTCGACACGCTGGCCCAGCTGTTCATGGGCGCTGCCGAGTCGAACACGTTGGGGCTCACCGGCGCCGAGGCGTTCCGAGAGGGCGAAGGCAAGGAGGAAAAGCGCAACGGTCCCAACATGGCGGCGGTGCTGCAGACCATCGAAGCCAGTTGGGGCGACGCCGCGATGATGCTCTCGATGCCCTATCAAGGTCTGGGCAACGCGACCATCTCCGGCCTGGCCACCGACGAGCAGCTGCAACGGTTGGGCAAGGTCTGGGCGGCGATGGCCATCACCGAACCCGGGTTCGGCTCGGACTCGGCCGCGGTGTCGACAACCGCGAGGCTGGACGGCGACGAATACGTGATCAACGGCGAAAAGATCTTTGTCACTTCCGGTTCACGGGCCACCCACATCGTGGTCTGGGCGACGCTGGACAAGTCGAAGGGGCGCGCTGCGATCAAGCCGTTCATCGTGCCGCGCGAGCATCCGGGCGTCACCGTCGAGCGGCTGGAGAAGAAGCTCGGCATCAAGGGCTCCGACACGGCCACCATACGGTTCGATAATGTCCGCATCCCCAAAGAAAACTTGCTGGGCAGCCCGGAGATCGATACCAGCAAGGGCTTCGGCGGTGTGATGGAGACGTTCGACAACACCCGCCCGATCGTGGCCGCGATGGCCATCGGGATCGCCCGCGCCGCATTGGAAGAGCTGCGCAAGATCCTGACCGACGCCGGGGTGGAGATTTCGTACGACAAGCCCTGGCACGCCCAAAGCGCCCCCGCCGCTGAGTTTTTGCGGATGGAGGCTGACTGGGAAGCCAGCTATTTGTTGGCGCTGCGCGCGGCGTGGCAGGCCGACAACAGCATTCCCAACTCCAAAGAAGCGTCGATGAGCAAGGCCAAGGCCGGCCGGGTGGCCAGCGACATCACGCTCAAGGCCGTCGAATTTACCGGCACCACGGGCTATTCCGAGCAGACGCTGTTCGAGAAGTGGGCGCGCGACTCGAAGATCATGGACATCTTCGAGGGCACCCAGCAGATCCAGCAGCTGGTGGTCGCCCGCAGGCTGCTGGGCCTGTCGTCGTCGGAGCTGAAATAGCGCGAGCAGACGCAAAAGTCCCCGAATTTCGTTGAAATCGGGGGCTTTTGCGTCTGTTGGCGGCTCACTGGCCGACCTCAGGTTGCTCAGCAATCTCTTCAGTCGCTCCGGCAGGGATTGACGCCTTCTTGAACTTGATGTCGTATGTGATATCGCGCCGGAGGGCTCGGTCCGCTGCATCGCGGGTTATCCACAGCTCGACGGCAGGCGAGCAGATATGTCGGTCGTCCGACTTAGCATGCGGTCATGACTAACTGGATCAACACGGTCAGCCGTGACCATGTCGCACAAGGAGTGCGAGGTCGCTTCACACAGGCCAACCACGGCAAACCGCACATGCTGCGCAAGATGGCTCGTGGTGACTGGATCATCTTCTACTCACCGAAGACCGTCTACCCCGACGGTGAGCCGCTTCAGGCCTTTACCGCCATGGGCCGAGTCGCCGACGATGAGCCATATCAGGCGGAGATGACGCCCGACTTTCACCCGTGGCGCCGCAATGTCGACTTCCTCGAGTGCACCGAGACACCGATCCGGCCGCTGATCGACCAACTTGAGTTCATCGAAGACAAGGCTCGGTGGGGCTACAAATTCCGATTCGGGGTATTCAAGATCAGCGATCACGACTTGGAGGTGATCAGGTCGGCGATGACGGGCTTGTGAATGTCCAGGCTCCTTGAAGTCAGCAACACGCTGAGTGGCCTGTGTCGACAGCCCGTCGTGCGGATCAGGCGGCCGAACCCGGATGTATCAGCTCGTCAAGGTTCGGCAGCGGCCGCTGGCAAATTTTGCAGGCCTGCTGCCGCGGCAGGCCCAACAACCGCAAGATGTCTTCGGTGACCTGGTCGGTGGCCTCGGCGTCGTCACGCTCGGGCTCATCGTGTAGCAGTTGGGCCAAGCCGAGTAGCGCTCCGCCCACCACAGCTACGGCCAGCTGCGGGTCGCTGACCCGGAATCGGCCGGCCTCCGTCGCGGCAGCGATGTCGCGCCTGGCACGTGGTGCCAACCCTCGGTCTGAGCTGATCAGCGCCAGCCCGCTGTTCAGCAGGACCCGGCTGATGTCCGGACGGCGCCGAATCAATCGACCGGTTAGCCGGTAGCTCAGCGCAAAGGTTTCGGCCGGGTCCTCCATGGCAGCAGTTACGGCGTCCAGCATCGCTCCGTGCGCGTCGAGAACCTCGTTGAGCGCGACCTGGAAAAGTTGTTCCTTGCTTTCAAAGTGGTTGTAGAACGACCCAACGCCGACGTCGGCTGCGTGGCTGATGTCCTGCACCGGTACGTTGAAGCGGCCCGCGGCAATGAAGTCCTGTGCCGCCTGGATCAATGCGGCGCGGGTGCGCTGCTTGCGCCGCTCGAGACGATTGGGCGGTCGGCCATCCTCCCCCACGTGGACCTCCTGCCCCAGCGGTTCCCGCCGACTATCGACAGGGTACATCACTTCTGAACTTCTCTTCAAAATCTCTTGACTGAAGTCTAATTCTTAAGTGAAGATGGCTTCAGTTAGGAGGAGCCGAGATGACACGTCATGTCGACGTCCCTAAGGCCCTGCACAGTGAGCAGGGCGCGCGAAGGGGCGAACACCCCGGACGGTCGCTCAACCCTGTCATCAAGGTCCACGACCTGGCATGGCTCAAGTTCGAGAAATCTAACCTTCAACGCGCCGAATCGTTCGCGCGCGCATTCGGGTTCACCACGGTCTCACGGACACTCGACGAGCTGCAGTTGCGCGGCAGCGATGCCGGCACACCGTGCGTGATCATTCGCCGTGCTGCGCAGTCGCGATTCGTAGGGGCGGCGTTCAAGGCGCAAGACGAAGCCGACGTGCTGCGGCTGGCCAACACGACAGGCGCGCCGACCCGGCGATTGCCCGACGCCGTTGGCGGAGTGGCGGTGGACCTCGTCGACCCCAGCGGAATTCCCGTCCATGTAGTCGCCGGCACGCATGACCTCAACGCGCTGCCCGGGCAGCGGGCCCACGCCTTCAACTTCGGGTATGAGCGGCAACGCACCAACGCGACCCAGCGCCCGCCGCGTGAGCCTGCACGCGTGCAGCGGCTCGGTCATGTCGTGGTGCAGACCAACAAGTACGTCGAGGCCGTCAACTGGTATCTCGACAACCTTGGAATGATTGTCAGCGACTTCCTGTACTTCCCGGGTCAGCGTGACCGTGGGCCGGCGATGAGCTTCATCCGCTGCGACCGCGGCATGACCCCGGCCGACCATCACAGTTTGGCGATAGCGTTGGGGCCGGCCAACCGCTATATGCACTCGGCGTATCAGGTTTGTGACGTCGATGCGCTGGCGGCCGGCGGCGAGTACCTGAAAGACCTTGGGTACCACCGGTCCTGGGGTGTCGGACGGCATATCCAAGGTAGCCAGATTTTCGACTACTGGCGCGACCCCGACGGTTTCCTGGTCGAACACTTCAGCGACGGTGACATGTTCGACTGCACGGTCGAGCCGGGCTGGGCGCCGTTCACCGCCTCCGGGCTGGCCCAATGGGGGCCTGCGGCAACCAAGGACTTCCTCGGCATGAGCCCCAAATTCCTTCCGCACGAAGCGCGCTCGATTATCGGGGCGCTACGCGAAAACAACGAATTCGATTTCCACCGCCTGATCGGCCTGATGAAAGCAGCACACTCATGACCATTTCGATCCTGCGCACCGCCGATGGCTGGTGGGTTCAAACCGCCAAGGGTGCGGCCAAGATCGACACCACCGCTGCCACGACGAGGGAGTTGCTCGCTGAGCACTCCGCCATCGAAGCCGCTGCCCATGGCAGCGACACCGTGCCCCTCGAAAGCCTAAAGCTGCTTTCCCCCGTCACCAGCCCGTGCCGCGTGGTCGCCCAGATGACCAACTTCGTCTCCCATGTCAAGGACGCCGGCATGGACCCGAAAACCATTCCCCTGACCTTCTTTCGCAAAGCCTCGGGCTCGATCGCCGGGCCATTCGACGACATTGTGAAGCCGGACCATGTCCAATTTCTCGACTACGAAGTGGAGATCGGCTTGGTGATAGGCCGCGATATTCCAGTGGGCACGACGATCACCGCTGCCAACCTCTCCGACTACATCGTCGGCCTCGTGGTTACCAACGACGTCTCGGCGCGCGACATCCAGCTTCCGCAAACCCAGTTCTACGAAGCCAAGTCCTATCCGACCTTTACCCCGGTCGGTCCCGCGCTGGTGCTGCTGGACCCCGACGAGCTCAAGCGATTCGGCAACTTGCGGCTTCGACTACGCGTCAACGGACAAATCCGTCAAGACATGATCGTCGACGGCGACATGATCTATACGCCCCTGCAGGCGTTGCAAGCATTGACCCGGTTCCAGCGGCTCGACGCCGGCGATCTGATTTTGACCGGTACCCCGGTCGGCACCGCGCTCAGCGCACCAGCGAAACCGCTTCAGATCATCGCCTCGCTGCTGCCGCCCGCGCTGAAATGGAAGACGTTTTTCAAACGGCAAACCGACAATCCCAAGTACTTACACGACGGCGACGTCGTCGAAGCAAGCAGCGCCACTGACGACGGCGCCATCGACCTCGGTGCCCAGCGCACCATTGTGCGATTCGTGCAATGAGCACAGACTCGGATTCCCCGGCGTACAAGCACGCCGAAGTATCGGTGCCGGTGGTCATCGTCGGAGCTGGCCCTACCGGCGTCACCGCCGCAACGTTGTTGGCCCAGTACGGTATTCATTGTCTTGTCCTGGAGCGCTGGGATGACGTCTATCCGCAACCCCGCGCTGTGCACCTCGACGACGAGGTCTGTCGTATCCTTTCCCGGCTGGGCGTCTATGACGAATTCGCCGCCATATCCCGTCCGGCGATGGGCCTTCGGCTACTGGATCCCCACCTTGGAGTGCTCGCCCAATTTCACCGTGATCCGACCGAAAGCATCCACGGATTCCCGCAAGCCAACATGTTTGACCAGCCGGACTTCGAGGCGCTGCTGCGCAGGAACCTGAAGAACTTTCCCGCCGCCGCCATCAGAGGCCACTCCGAAGTCACCGATATCAGTCAGACCGAGTCCGGGCGGGTGCGGGTGACCTACGCCGACCGCGCCACCGGCAAAGGACACATCATCGATGCTGCTTACGTTTTGGGCTGCGATGGTGCAAACAGCGTCGTGCGTTCCTCGATCGGAGCCGCAATGCAGGATCTGCGGTTCGAGCAACGCTGGCTGGTCGTCGATGTGGCCACCGACATGGACCTCAATCAATGGGACGGCGTGCACCAAGTATGCAGCCCAGTCCGTGCCGCAACGTACATGCGAATCGGAGCGACCCGCTACCGGTGGGAATTCCGGCTGCTCCCCGGCGAAACAGCCGACGACTACCGCAGCTGCGCCGCCCTTCGGCGCCTGATCTCACCATGGGTCGGCCACGTACCCGACGATGGGCTCGAGCTTGTCCGAGTGGCCGAGTACACCTTCCGGGCCCAACTGGCGAACCGATGGCGTGACCGCAATGTTTTTCTTCTCGGCGATGCAGCCCATCTGACACCGCCGTTCATCGGCCAAGGGATGGGCGCAGGACTTCGCGACGCAATGAACTTGGCCTGGAAGCTCGCGGGCGTACTCCAGGGAAATTTTCCCGAGAAGGTATTGGATACCTATGAGCAAGAGCGGAAACCACATGCACGCATGTTGATCGGCCTAGCCCTCGGGATGGGTTGGGCCATGACGGCGGGCGGGCGCACAGGGGACGCGATCCGTCGCACCGTTGTTCCGCGCCTGCACCTGATTCCCGGCATGCGGACGCGGTTGCTCAAAAGCCGGACGCCAGCCCTGCGCAGATCCGCGTTCGTCGTCAAGGGGCGGCGACCGCGGCAGTTGGCGGGGACGCTATGCCCCAACCCCCTGATGCCGGAGGGCAGTCGACTAGATGCCCTGCTGGGCACCGGTTTCGCAGTGATCATGACAGCACAGTTCACCGCGCAACAGCGCGAACAGCTGCACCAACGCGGCGCGGTTGCCCTCACCGTGGATGCCGCTAGCGAGTTGGGCCGCTGGTTGCGGCACGGGCGTGCAACCGCAGCGATGATCCGCCCCGATCGCACCGTGATGGAGGCCGGTCGCCGAGTGTCGAGCCTGTGCGACGCTGTGCCGCGGTTCACGCCGGCTGTCAACGCAGAAAGGACAGGCTCGTGCTAATTCGCAAGAACGACAGCAAAGTTCCCGAATATAACGTCGACATCTATAGTCCACAGGCCATCGCCGATCCATACCCGCACTACGCGCAGTTACGCCAGATCGGACCCGTGGTGTGGCTGCCACATCAGCGGGTGTACGCACTGCCGCGCTACACCGAGTGCAAGGCCGTGCTGCGTGACGACAAGACCTTTCTGTCGGGAACCGGGGTCGCGCTGAATCCGATCAGCAACCGCCTGTCCCGCGGTACGACGCTCAACAGCGATGGGGTCGAACACGATCAGCGACGAAAGCGCCTCGCGCACCGGATGCTGCCGCGCGCACTGCGGGCAATCAGCGGCAGCGTTGACGCCATGGCGGCGGCGGTAGTCGATGCCGCGCTCGACAAGGGCCAGATCGACGGCGTCGACGACCTCGCGGCCGCGCTACCGCTGGCCGTGGTGCCCGACCTCATTGGCTGGCCCCGAGATCAACGCGGTCACCTTATCGACTGGGGTGGAGCCACTTTCGACGTCCTCGGGCCGCTCAACGGGCAAGCGATCAAAGCGATGCCCGGCGCGTTACGAATGCTGCGCTTCGCCCGCCGCGTCGTACGCGACCGCAGCGTTCTCGCGGGCAGCATGGCACATGAGTTGATTGCCGCCGCCGACGAAGGCAACCTCTCGCACGACGAATGTCCGCCGCTGATGGTCGACTACCTTGCCCCATCGATCGACACCACCATGAGCGCCATCTCCAACGCGTTGTATTTGTTCGCGAGGTATCCCGACCAATGGCAGCTGCTCAAAGGTGAACCGACGCTCATGGCCAACGCCATCAACGAAGTCATCCGCTACGACCCACCGCTGCGTGCATTCGCACGCCGCGTGGGTCAGCCGACCCAAATTGCCGGAGCCCGGATAGCTTCCAGCGCGCGAGTCCTCGTGATGTACGCCTCAGCCAACCGCGACGAACGCGAGTGGGATGATCCTGACGTCTTCGATATCCGCCGTGACGCGGGCCGACACCTCGCCTTTGGGCACGGCGCCCACGCCTGCGCCGGTCAAGGCCTGGCGCGCTTGGAGATGACAGCCATGCTGGGCGCGCTCATCGAGAGGGTGGACCGCATCGAGCTCACCGGCCCGCCAACATGGGCAATCAACAACATCATCCACCGCCACGAACGCCTACCGCTCAAGCTGATCGCCGCATAGCGATCACCTCTTCGATTGGAGACCCATGCACGTCGCATTCACCGTCATATCTGCATTCTTGGCGCTGGAGATGGCCGTAGCTGGGGCATCAAAGCTACTGCAGCTCAATGCTGTTCGGGCCAGTGCGGAGCATCTCGGCGTGAGCGTCGGCCTCCACCGAATGATCGGAGCAGCCGAGATTGCTGCCACAGCAGACTTATTGGCTGCAATCGCGTTTCCCGCACTGTCGGTCGTGATCGGCGCCGCGGTGTGCGGTCTCATGTTGGGCGCTGTCGCTTACCACATCAAAGCGCAAGACACGGTCTTCGTCATGCTTCCCGCCGTGCTGACCGCCGCGGCTGCTGTCGCCGTGGTGGCGCTGGCCACCGCCGCACCGAATGGATCGGTGTCAACGGCCCTGTAAGTGGCGAACCGTCGTAGATGTCAACCTGATGGGCACCTGGAATACCTGCGCGGCCGTGCTCCCCCACCTCGTCGAGCGCGGCGGCAGCATCGTCAACATCAGCTCGTCGGCAGGCATCAAGGGCACGCCGCTGCACACGCCGTACACCGCGTCCAAGCACGGCATCGTGGGCATGAGCCTGGCGCTGGCCAATGAGCCTGCCGCGCAAAATGTTCGGGTCAGCACGGCCCACCCGACCGGTGTCGCAACGGGAATGAAGCCCGAGTCGATACATCGGCTACTCGCCGAAGAGCGGCCCGATTTGGTGCCGATCTTCCTCAACGCCCTGCCCGCAGTCATGGCGGAGCCGATGGACATCAGCAATGCGGTGCTGTTTTTGATCTCCGACGAATCGCGGTATGTGACCGGTCTGCAGTTCAAGGTCGATGCCGGCGTCACGATCCGCTAGCGGCCGAAAGGCAAACATGACAACAGCCGAAACAGAACGCGCGGAGCGCGGCAGACGCCACTTCGCTGAGGTGATGACGTTTCCGCCGCCCGACGATGCCGACCTGACCGACAATGGCCTCATCGATTATGTCTTCGGCGAGATATGGTCACGCCCCGGGCTCAGCCGGCGGGATCGGCGTTTTGTCACGCTGCCATGCGTCGCAGCTGCCGACGCCCAGGAGCCCTTGGACCAGCACGTGTACGCCGCGCTCAACAGCGGCATGTGACCATCGCCGAAATACACGAGACCGTCACTGGCGCGGGCCGACCGCTCGCAAGGTGATCCAGTCGGCAGCCGAGAACTTGACGCCCGTGGTTGCCGAGCTTGGCGGCAAATCGGCCAACATCGTGTTTTGACGATGCCGACCTCGATGTTGCGGCGCAGCGGGCAGCTTTCCAGGGCCCGCTCGTTCAGTCCGGGCAGAGCTGCGCGTGCGCCAGCCGCGTGCTCGTGCAGGAATCGGTCTACGACGCCTTCATGGAGAAGTTCGTCGCCGTGATCCGATCCGCCACCGTCGGTGACCCGTTCGATCCCGCTGTCAGGTTCGGGCCGGTAATCAGCCAGGGCGCCGCCGATCGCATTCTTGCCGCGATCGACGAAGCCGTCGCCCACAAAGCTGGAGAGTTGGTATGCCGCGGCAAGAGGATTGGCGGCGACCTCGCCGGCGGCTACTACATCGAACCGACGGTGTTCGGTCGTGCCGACAACCCGTCTGCGCTGGCCCAAACCGAAACCTTCGGACCGGCCGTCGCGGTGATGAGATTCGGTGACGAAACCGAAGCGGTGCGAATCGCCAACGACACCGTGTACGGCCTGAACGCCTTCGTTCAGACGCGCGATCTGGGCCGCGCCCACCGGGTCGCACGCCAACTGCAAGCCGGCTCGGTGTGGATCAACCAGCTCAGCGACATTTCACCGCAGGGACGGTACGGCGGCTACAAGCAAAGCGGGTTCGGCCGCATCGGCGGCCTGGAGGGGCTTTATGAGTTCTTGCAAGTCAAGAACATTCGGATCGGAATGAGTTAGGTGTGGCGTCAGACGGTTAGGAAGAGACTTCGTAGCGGTCGAGATAGCGCCCGATGAACTCGCGAACCTCGTCATGGCCGCGCTCGATGCCGAGGCTCTGCTCGAGCAGCATGATCCGGGCGAGGCTCGTCAGGATCATCGACATCACCACCGGCGGGAACTCCGTCATATCGACACCATGCGCGCGCATGGCATCGGTCAGCGCTGCGGCCTCCAAGCCCCCGTACCGCTCGGCATACGCGGCGATCTCACTGCGAATTGCCTTGCGATGATTGGCCAAAGCCATGAACTCGAGCATCAACTGGGCACCCTGCGTGCTGTTGAGCCGCCACAGCTCGTGCAGCGGCTTGTCGCCGGCCAATGCCTGGCGCTGACGCTCCAGCGTCGCCTCTGCCCCGGCCCGCAGCACGGCCACAAACAGGTCATCCATGCTCGGGAAGTAGTAGTGCACCAATGCCGGCCGCACACCCGCCTTGGCTGCCACCCGGCGCGACGTCGCGGCGGCGTAGCCCTCTTCGATGATGGTCTCGGCCGTCGCCCGGATCAGCGCGCGCCGGGTCTCCGAATCGCGGGAGCCAACTCTTGACCGACGGGCCGCTGGGCTGCTAGACATGTGGTCAGCATAGTAATTGGGCGATCGCCCAAACAAGTGGGAGGAAAAATGGCGGGCCGCGTTGAAGGCAAAGTCGCGTTCGTCACCGGCGCGGCGCGCGGTCAGGGACGCAGTCACGCAGTCCGGTTGGCGCAGGAGGGCGCCGACATCATTGCGGTCGACATCTGCCAGGCGTTCGACCGCTCTCCGGCACCCGGCTCGACGCCCGAAGACCTCGCCGAAACCGCCGAGATGGTCAAGAACCTGGACCGGCGCATCGTCACCGCACAAGTCGATGCCCGCGACTTCGACGCCCTGAAGCACGCTGTCGACGGTGGTGTCGAACAATTCGGCAAGTTCGACATCATCGTCGCCAACGCCGGCATCGGCACCATGGGCGACAAACTGCACAAGGTCGACGAAGCGTTGTGGCAGGAGATGATTGACGTCAACCTCGGCAGTGTGTGGAAGACCGTGAAGGCCGGTGTTCCGCATCTGCTGGCCGGTGGCCGGGGTGGTTCGGTGATCCTGACCAGCTCGGTCGCCGGCCTGAAGGCCTACCCCTACATGGGCCACTACAACGTCGCCAAACACGGTGTCGTCGGCCTGATGCGCACGTTCGCAGTCGAGTTGGGCCCGCACTTCATCCGGGTCAACTCGGTGCATCCCACGCATACGGCCACCCCGCTGCTGCTGAATGAGGGCACCTACCGCGGCTTTCGACCCGACCTGGATAACCCCGGCCCAGACGACCTCGCACCCGTCTGCCAGACCTTTCACATCCTGCCGATCCCGTGGGTACAGGCCGAGGACATCAGCAACGCCGTGCTGTTTCTGGCCTCTGACGAATCGCGCTACATCACCGGCGTCACGCTGCCTGTCGACGCCGGAAGCTGCCTGAAATAAACACGCAGACAGAGGAACCCGTTATGACGATTGCCAACGACACCGAGGTCTACTACGACCCCTACGACGTCGACATCGTCGCCAATCCGTACCCGGTCTATGCCCGGCTGCGCGAGGAAGCGCCGATCTACTACAACGAGCGCTACGACTTTTGGGCACTTTCCCGGCACTCCGACGTGGAAAAGGCTCTGGCGAACTGGGAGACGTTCTCCAACAGCCGCGGCGACATCCTCGAACTCATCCAATCGGATTTCGACATGCCGCCCGGCGTGATGATGTTCCAAGACCCGCCGATGCACACCATGTTGCGTGGGCTGATGTCGCGGGTGTTCACCCCGCGGCGGATGGCGGCAATCGAGGACCAGATCCGGCGCTACTGCGTGCGATGCCTGGATCCGCTGGTCGGCGCGGACAGTTTCGACATCATCGCCGAACTGGCCTCGATGATGCCGATGCGGGTGATCGGCATGCTGCTGGGTATACCCGAAGAGGAGCAGATCACTGTCCGCGATGCCAACGACGCCAACCTGCGCACCCGGCCCGGCGCGCCGATGAAAGTGGCCGACCCCGATGCGATTGCGGACGGCCGGATTTACGCCGACTACATCGACTGGCGGGCCAAGAACGCTTCCGACGACCTGATGACCGCGCTGCTCAACGTCGAGTTCGAAGACGAGCACGGAGTGACGCGCAAGCTGACGCGCGACGAAGTACTGCGCTACACCCAGGTCGTCGCCGGAGCCGGCAACGAGACGACCGGCCGGCTCATCGGTTGGTTGGCCAAGGTATTCGCCGAGCACCCCGACCAGCGCCGCGACGTTTACGAAGACCGGTCATTGCTGACGCGCGCCGTGGACGAGACGCTGCGCTTCGAGCCGACCGGTCCGCACGTCGCACGTTGGATGGCAAGGGATTTCGAGTGCTACGACACCACCGTGCCGGCCGGCAGCGCGATGCTGCTGCTGTTCGGCGCGGCGAACCGCGACCCGCGCCGGTTCAGCGAGCCCGACACGTTCAACATCCACCGCAACGAGGGCGCGCACCTGACATTCGGTAAGGGTTTGCACTACTGCCTGGGGGCCAACCTGGCGCGCCTGGAAGGCCGAGTCGCGCTCGACGAATTGCTCAACCGCTGGCCGGAATGGGACATCGACTACGAGGCCGCAAAGCTGGCACCGACCTCGACGGTCCGCGGGTGGGAGCGCCTGCGGATCGTACTGCCGTGACGCGTGTTAGCGCCGCGTGATGGTCGACCTACCAGCGCGGCGGAGCAGCCGCTGGCCCGATTCCGTTAACCTGGTTCGGACTTCGTCGACGTCTACATCCGCCAAGGCATGGTTTCGCTTGCGCCAAAGACCTGCGATCATCACGGCTTCGATGTCAGCGATGCTGGCGTGTAGCCCCGCGGCGAGCGGGTCGTGCACGGGCCAGAGATTGAGCGCACGGGTATCGATGGCGACTAGGTCGGCCTGCATGCCTGGCTCGAGTCGGCCGACAAGATCGGTGAGGCCCAACGCTTTTGCGCCCTCGACGGTCGCCCACGATAGCGCCTGCTTGCACGTGATGGACGGCGTTGTCGACATCATGCCGGTCGCCTGGCGATGGCGGTCGTGGTCGAGGCCGCGCCGGTGGGCCAGCGCGATCCGGGCGGCGGTGAGGATTTCGCCGGACACTGCGGTTTCGGTATCGGTGCCCAACGATGGTGCCGCGCCGAGGCGCAGCAGTTGTCCTGTGATGGGCGAACAATGGCCGTGGCCGAGCTCGTTTTCCGGTGTCGTGGTAAAGGTGGCGCCCGCTTCCACCAGAGCGCTCGCCCAATCGTCGGTTAGACCTGCGCCGTGCACAATGTTGGAATGCGGTCCGAACAGTCCGGCCGCGCGCACCGCTTCCCACGCAGCCGCCGGTTGTCCGCCGCTTTGATGCAAAGACGCGAGGAGACCCCGCTCGTGTGCTGCACCCAAATCGGCTACTGCCACACCGGATGTTGAGTATTGCGGGCCGGCGATGGCCATCCCGAGGGTTAGCAACTTGTGCGCCCGGATGGACCCGTCGAGCAGTCGGTCGATCTCGGCGAGCGGATGGCCGACATCAGGGTCCCGGTTGGGTGTGCCGTGGAAGAAGACGGCGCGAATGCCGGACTTCTGCAGGGCTTCTATCGCCGCGTCGCTGTGCTCGGGCGTGGGGTTGGTATGACACCAGTCACCGAGTGTCGTGGTGCCGCAGTTGATTTGGTTGAGCGCACCTGCGAGATTGCCGATGTAGATGTCGTCGGGAGTGTAGTGCTGGGCGACGATACCGTGCATCCTGTGCAGGTATTCCAGCAGGGTCCAGTCGGCGCCCGCGAGACGCAGGGCGCTCTGCCAGGTGTGCAGGTGTGCATTGATCAGGCCGGGAATGACGATTCGCCCCGACAAATCGACGGTTTCCGCATCGGTCCGGTCGATTTGCTTACCGATTTCGGCAATGCGGTCGCCCTCGATGACGATATCGATACTTTCGGCGTTGGGCCTGCCCGGGGACATGGTGACCACCTGCGCCCCATGCAGCAACGTGCGGATCATGGGCGAGCCGCCTCAGGCCGGGTCCGACGCGCCCCACGGCACAGTGCCTGCAATCCAGTGGGTGATTCGCTCTTCCTGATCATTGCGATACAGGTGCCGTGGCGGCTGCGCGAACGTCGCGTAGGGCCGACAACGAATGACCACGCGGTCCTCCTCCTCGGCCATCGCCTCGACGACCGGGCGGCCTTCATCAGGTAGTGGCTGGCCCGACATCCGTCCGGCGACTGCCATCATCACATCCACGACCCGGTCGCGGTCGCGCTCGATCACCGCGTCGGCGTACACCTGCAGGTAGGCAAAGGGCCAACGTTCGTCTAGTACGCACAAACTCACCTTGCCGTCCTGAGCGATGACCCGAGCCTTGCCGCGTCCTCCCATTGTGGACACCAGCAACTCGTCATCGTCGGTGGGAATGTAGTACACGACCGACATGGCGGGACCATCGTTTTTGCGGCGGTAGCCGAAAACGCACGTGCGATGTGTGCGGACGAATTCGCGCCGCTCCGAAGGGAGCATCTCGCGATCTGTCGGAGCCGTGAATGGCTCCGTCGCAAGCGGTAACAGCATGAGCAGGTCCTTTCTGTATCTCATTCGCGGCCGGCGTGGCGACGCCGGGTGCCCGACATAATGGATACAGCGTTGTCGAAATTGCGGCGGCTGTCAAGAGCGGCAATACTGGGGCCGTGACAACCGCGCGCCACCGTGTAATCCCGAAAGACATCGAGGCTCGGCGCTCCCCCGGGCGCCCACCGGTCCCGGTCGATCGGATTGTTGATATGGCGCTACAGATCGTGGATGAGGAAGGCGCTGACGCGTTGTCGATGAGAACGCTTGCGCAGCGGCTCGAATCGGGGACGGCCACGCTCTATCGCCACTTCGGCAACCGGAGGGAATTGATCGCCCGGGTCGTGGACCGCGTGTTCGGCGAGGTGGAATTCAGCGCCGAAGAGCTTGCCGCAAAAGGGTGGCAGCTGGCGTGCGACTCGTTCGCGCAGGGCATGTTCGAGATGTTTCGCCGCCACCGCAACGTGACGCCCCTGCTGAGCGAGCAGGCGCCGATCGGCCCTAACGCCATGGCACAGCGCGAACGATTGTTAGCGGTCCTGCTCGACAACGGGTTCACACCGCAGCTCGCGGCGCGCTCATATGCAACCCTGGCCCGCTATGTGTTGGGCTTCGCCATCCAGCTCGCTGGTCACGAATTCGACGATGCCAAACTGACCAACCACATTGACATGCTGGACCCGCAGGCGTTTCCCGCGACCCTGACCGTGGCCGGCCATCTCCCTGTGCCGTTGGACGAAGAATTCGCGTTGGGACTCGAACTGATAATTGACGGGCTCGCCAAGATGCGTCGCAGCACAAGGCGATAGCGCATGCCTCTTTCTCGTAGCGGGTCGGATGGGTGCCGACATCAGGCGGCGATCGCATTTAGCTCGGCAACGGTGTCGTTGTCGAGCTCGATATCTGCGACCGCCATGTTCTCCTCGAGGTGTCGCACCGACGAGGTGCCCGGGATCAACAGCACGTTGGGCGCCACGTTGAGCGTCCATGCCAGGGCGACTTGAGCCGGCATGCAGCCCAGCCGGGCGCCCGCCCTCTTCACCAGATCATGGCCGAGGACCGGATTGTCCGGCGAAAACGCCGATCCGAGTGGGAAGAACGGCACGAACGCAATACCGCGCGCGGTGCACTCCTGCAGCACCGGGCCGGAGGACCGGTCGACAAGGTTGAAAGCGTTTTGCACACAAGCGATGTCAGTGCGCTCCAAGGCGTGCAGCAGATGCTCACGGGTGACGTTGCTCAGCCCGATCCCGTCGATCAAGCCTTCGTCGCGAGCGGCGATCAGCACCGAAAGCTGGTCGTCGAGGCGCTGATCCGGGCCCTCGCTGTCCATCAGGCGCAGGTTCACGACGGTCAGCCGGTCGACTGCAAGGGTGCGAAGGTTCGCCTCGATGTCGCGGCGCAGGTCGGCCGGGTCGAGAACCGGCAGCCACGCGCCGGCGTCGTCACGGCGACCGCCCACCTTGCTCACCAGCGCCAGGTTCTCCGGATACGGACACAGCGCCTCGCGGATCAGTTCGTTGGCGACTTTCGGTCCATAGAACTGCGCGGTGTCGATGTGGTCGACGCCGAGCTGCACCGCGCGCCGCAGCACGGCCAGCGCCTCGTCATGGTCTCGCGGCGGCCCGAACACCCCCGGGCCCGGCAACTGCATCGCGCCGAAACCGATGCGGGCCACCGAATACCGACCAAGCAGAAAGGAATCCATGCAATGAGGCTAGCGTCGAGCCATGGACACATTTCAGGCGCTTATGGCACGCAAGGACGGCGACCAGATTAGGACAACGGTGGAGACACTCACCGCAGCCGAGTTGCCGCCCGGCGATGTGACGATCCGGGTGCTGTATTCCAGCGTCAACTACAAGGACGCATTGGCGCTGACACCCGGCGGCGGTGTGGTGCGCGAGTATCCCGTCGTGCCGGGCATCGATCTGACTGGCGAAGTCGTCGAGTCGCAATCACCCGATTTCGCGGTCGGCGACGCCGTTCTGGCTCACGGGTACCAGATCGGTACCGGCCACCACGGCGGTTACGCCGAATATGCTCGGCTGCCCGCCGACCAGTTGGTGCCGTTGGGCGCGCTGAGCCCGTACGACGGCGCCGCTATCGGGACCGCCGGGTTCACCGCCGCGATGAGCGTGCAGGCACTGCAAGATTGGGGTGTCGCGACCGACGCGGGTCCCGTTGTGGTGACCGGCGCGTCGGGCGGGGTGGGGTCGATCAGCGTGGATCTACTCGCAGCCGCCGGCTATCAGGTGGTGGCGTCGACGGGTAAGGATCATGCGGCTGAGCGGCTGAAAGAGCTTGGTGCAACAGAGGTTATCGGCCGGCTGCCCGCCGACCCCGACGCGAAGCCGAGGCCGCTGGCCAAGGCGCGCTGGGCGGCCGGCGTGGACTGCGTGGGCGGCGCGACGCTAGCGGACGTGCTGAGTGCGGTGCACTACCACGGCGCGGTGGCCTGTAGTGGGCTGACCGGTGGCGCGGCGCTACACACCACGGTGATGCCGTTCATACTGCGCGGTATCGCGCTGCTCGGCATCGACTCGGTGCAGCTACCGATCGGCCCGCGGCGAGAACTGTGGGCGCGTCTCGGCGATTCGTTGCGTCCGCGTCATCTCGCGGCGATCACCACCGACGTCGACGTCAAAGACGTGGTCGGTGTGCTCGACCAGCTACGAGCGGGGACATTCTCGGGCCGGGCAGTGGTGCGGGTGACCGGCGGTTTTTAATGCACCAGCTGTTGCATGCAACGAGCGTTTCATGGAACAGCTGACGCATGGGCACATCAACACAGCGGGCTGGCGAATACCGCCGTCGTATGCGTGACCGCAAATACCGGCCGGTTCAAGTCTGGGTGCCCGACGTTCGGTCGGAGCGGTTTGCTGCAGAGGCACACCGCGAATCGCTGGCGCTTGCCGAAGCAGACCGGCAAAGCGACGACATGGAGTTTGTCGAGGCGATCTCTGAACTAGCCGACGACGAGTGAACCGTGGCGAGCTCTGGACCGCCTCTGGTGGCGTCTACGCCGCCCAACCTCGCCCGGCGCTGATTGCCCAAGATGACCTTGTTCTCTGCAACGGAATCGGTTGTCGTCATCTCGCTGACCACCACCGTGGTGGACGCGCCGATAACGCGCGTCGCGATACCCCTGTCGACCGGAATTGCCCAGCCCAGCTTTGCCATGGTCGACAAGATCACGACAGTTCGCCGCTCGAATCTTGGTGCGCGGATCGGTCGCGTACCTACGACGGTTATGGCGGACATCGAACGCTCACTCATGGTGTTCCTCGGCTTGGCGTCTTGAGCGGAGTCCGAAAGATGATCCTTGCAGGTGCACAAAAGAGAAAGTAACGTCACTTTCACTTCTACTTTTCGCCCCGAGCCGGAGCCGTCCATGGAATCCTTCGTCCACTTGCGCAAAGGCCGCACCCCGCGACGTCTGCACGCCGACCTCGACGGCCTCAAGGACGACGAGCTCGGCCGCGGCGGGTTCACCGGCCGGACCGCCAACCTGTACCGCCGCCACGACCCCACCGCCTAACCGTCATCGTGTTCATGCACCCGATCGGCGGCGGCGCCTACCTGCCGATGATCAACGCGTTGGGCCGGGCCGGACATCACGTCATCTACTGCAACAGCCGGTTTCGGGGCACCGACTCGGCGCTGCTGATGGAAAAAGTGGTCGAGGACCTCGGCAAGTGCATCAAGGATGCCAAGAAACGGCTGGGCTACCAGAAGGTGGTGCTGGCCGGCTGGAGCGGCGGTGGCTCGCTCTCGCTGTTCTACCAGCAGCAGGCCCAGGACCCCACGGTGACCTGCAGCCCGTCCGGTGACGGGCCCGACCTCACCCAACTGGACCTGCCCGCGGCCGACGGCATCATGCTGCTGGCGGCTCACATCAGCCGCCACGGCACGCTGACCGAATGGCTGAATGCATCCATCCTCGACGAATCCGACCCGAGCAACCGCGATCCCGAGTTGGACCTCTACAACCCGGATAACCCGAACCAACCGCCTTACAGCGAAGAATTCCTGGCGCGCTACCGGCACGCCCAGATCGAGCGCAACCGCCGCATCACGGCATGGGTGAAAGACAAGCTGTCAGAGCTCAAGGCAGCCGGGCGCCCGGATGACGAATTCTGTTTCGTCGTGCACGGCACCATGGCCGACCCACGCTGGCTGGATCCGAGCGTCGATCCCAACGAACGCACCCCGGGAAGCTGTTATCTGGGCGATCCTCAAGTGGTGAACATGAGCCCGGTCGGGCTGGCCCGCTTCTGCACCCTGCGCAGCTGGCTTTCGCAGTGGAGCTACGACGACGCCCACGGCGACGGCATCACGTGCGGATGTGACATCGCCGTGCCCGCGCTGGTCATCGGCAACCTTGCCGACGACGCCTGCACACCCAGCCACACCTGCCGGCTCTTCGAGGCGATCGGCCATCCAAACAAGGAGATGCACGAAATCCCGGGCGCCACGCACTATTACGCGGGTCCGGACCAGCGTGACAAGCTGGGCCAGGCCGTCGACATCATCAGCGACTGGCTAGCTCGCCACGACTTCGCGGAGACCCAATGAACCCAGCCGGCGCGCTGGACGGCATCCGGGTGCTCGAGCTCGGCACGTTGATTGCGGGACCGTTCGCCGGCCGACTGCTCGGCGACATGGGCGCCGAGGTCATCAAGGTGGAACCACCGGGGGCGCCCGATCCGTTGCGCACCTGGGGGCAGGCCGAACTCGACGGGCACCACTTCTTCTGGACCGTGCACGCCCGCAACAAGAAAGCCGTGACGCTCGACCTACGCAAAGACCGCGGACGTGAGCTGTTTCTCGACCTCGTCGAAAAGTCCGACATCGTGGTGGAGAACTTTCGGCCCGGCACTTTGGAGAAGTGGAACCTCGGCTATCAGGTTCTATGCGAACGTAACCCGGGCATCATCCTGGTGCGAGTATCCGGCTACGGGCAGACCGGCCCCGAGGCGCACAAGGCCGGCTACGCCTCGGTGGCCGAGGCGGCCAGCGGGCTGCGTCACCTCAACGGATTTCCCGATGGACCACCGCCGCGGCTGGCGTTGTCACTGGGCGACAGCTTGGCCGGGATGTTCGGCGCGCAGGGTGCGCTGGCGGCACTGTACCGTCGCAGTGTCAGCGGTCGCGGTCAGGTCGTCGACGTGGCACTGACCGAATCCTGTTTGGCCATCCAGGAATCCACCATCCCTGACTACGACGTCGGCGGGGTGGTGCGCGGGCCGTCGGGCACCCGGCTCGAGGGCATCGCGCCGTCCAACATCTACCGTAGCGCCGACGGCACGTGGGTGGTGATCGCGGCCAACCAGGACACCGTGTTCGTTCGGTTGTGCCAGGCGATGGGGCGACCGGACCTGGCCACCGACGACCGGTTCGCCACGCACGGCGCCCGCGGCCGCAACCAGGACGAACTCGACAAGATCATCGGCGACTGGGCCGGGCAGCGTCACCCGAACGATATCATCGAAACACTCAGCGCAGCAGGCGTTATCGCCGGTCCTATCAACACCGTCGCCGAAGTGGTCGAGGATCCCCAGCTGCGAGCCCGCGGAATGATTGCCGATCACTGGGATGAACGGGTCGAGAGATCCGTTTTGGGCCCCGGCATCGTCCCGGTGCTCTCCGAGTCGCCGGGCAGCATCCGCAACGCCGGCCCGGCACGGCCGGGACACCACAACGACGACGTCTACGGGGGCCTGCTCGGCCGGACCACTGAGGAGCTCGAACAACTGCGTGCCGAGGGGGTGCTATGAACCCACATGTCACCATTCGGGAAGTCGCGCTGCGAGACGGGCTGCAGATCGAGGCGCCAATCCCGTTGTCCGCCAAGCTGCAGCTGCTGGACGCGATAGCCGCCACCGGGGCGCGCGAGATCGAAGCCTGCGCGTTCGTGTCTCCATCGAAGGTGCCGTCGATGGCCGACGCCGCGGAGTTGGCCGCCGAACTACACCGCTTTCCAGGCATCGAGTTCTCGGCTTTAGTGGCCAGTCCCAACGGCGCCAAACGCGCTATGGCGGCCGGACTAAACGCGATCCAATACGTCGTGGCGGCCTCGGATGCGTTCAGTCACGCCAACGTCGGGCGCAGCAGTGCCGACGCCACCGCACAGATCGGCGAGATCGTCACGATTGCTCATGACGCCGGCGCCACCGCAGAAGTCATCATCGCCACCGCGTGGGACTGTCCGTTCGAGGGACCCACTGCGCTGCAGCGGGTACTCGACATCGCCACCACCGCCTGTGAGCAGTGCGTGGACCGGATCTCGATCGCCGACACCATCGGCACCACCACGCCGGGGCGGGTCAGCTCGCTGATGGCCGCGCTGCGTCCGCGGATCGGGACCACGCCGCTGGGCGGCCATTTCCACAACACTCGCGGTGCCGGGTTGGCGTGCGCCTACGCGGCCGTCGCAGCGGGTATCACCCGGCTGGATTCCTCGGTCGGCGGGCTGGGCGGTTGCCCGTTCGCGCCGGGCGCCACGGGCAATATCGCGACCGAGGACCTGGTCTATTTGCTCACCGATAGTGGTATCGATGTCGACATCGACCTGCACGCCGCCATCGCCGCAGCTGACGTTGCCAGATCACTTGTGGGCCACGACCTCCCCGGCGCACTGCTTCACGCCGGCGACCGGAAGCGGCAGTGATGGCCAGCGAGGCGCTGAGTTCCAAAGGTCGCCAAACTCGACAGGCGATCGAGCATGCGGCGCGCAAGCTATTCGCAGAGCGCGGCTTCCACGGAACGACGCTCGCCGACATCACGTCGGCAGCCGGAAAGTCTCCGGCGGTGTTCTACCGCTACTTCACCGACAAACAGGATCTGCTGGCCGCGCTAGCCGAGTCCTTTCTCCACGACGTGTTGGCGCCCGCACGGCTCTCGGTGCGCCTTCCCGACTCCCCGGACGACGCCGAATTTTTCACTTCGGTGGTCACCGGGTACTGGAACATATTCAAACAGAACATCGGCATCATGGTGGCCGTCGCCCAATTGGGCGCCACCCAGCAACGGTTCGCCGTGTTGCAGAACGAGTTCCGACGCTTCGGCATGGACATCGTCGCGGCGTCTGTGCGACGAGCACAACAACACGGCTACGGCAGCGAACTTCATCCGGACCACATCGCTGCCGCCATCGCGCTGCTGTTCGAGAACTTCACCGCGGTCGTCGTGGGCCCATCCGCCCTGGGCCTCCGAATCAGCGACGAAGAGGCCATCGCCACGCTGTCGACCATATGGAAAAAGACCCTCTACGGCGCCTGAGGAGGCCAGAAGTGGATTTCACGCTGCCCGAACATCTTCCGCGGCTGCTAGCCGACATCGATGCTTTCATCGAAGCCGAGATCGCTCCGCTGCAGGCCGAGCACATGCAGTACTTCGACCACCGGCGGGAGTTTGCCCGCACCGACTTCGACAACGGCGGCATTCCACGTCGAGCGTGGGAGGACCTTCTCGACGAGATGCGCCGGCGCGCCGACAAGGCCGGTTGGCTGCGCTACGCATTACCGTCCTCGCTGGGCGGCCGGGACGGCACCAACCTCGACATGGCCGTCATCCGGGAACACTTGGCGCACAAGGGCCTCGGCTTGCACAACGACTTGCAGAACGAATCGTCGATCGTCGGCAATTTCCCGCAAGTGATCATGATCGAGCGGTTCGGCACCGACGAGCAACGCCGCGAATGGTCCGAGGCGCTGATCACCGGGGAACGCTCGATGGCGTTCGGGCTCACCGAGCCGCAGCACGGTTCAGATGCCACCTGGCTGGAAACCCGGGCCGAGCGCGATGGCGACAGCTGGGTGATCAACGGCGCCAAACGCTGGAACACCGGCGTGCACCGCGCCACGCACGACCTGATCTTCGCCCGCACTTCCGGTGAGCCCGGACAGGCAACGGGCATCACCGCGTTCCTCGTGCCCACCAACACACCGGGTTTCACCGTGCCGTTCTACTGGTGGACATTCAACATGCCCAGCGATCATGGCGAAGTCGAACTCAGAGACGTCAGGATTCCCGCCGATGCTGTGCTCGGTGAGGTCGACCGCGGGTTGGACGTGGCACAGACGTTTTTGCACGAGAACCGGATTCGGCAGGCGGCCAGTAGCCTGGGTGCAGCACAATACTGCATCGACCGCGCCGCGGACTACGCCGGCAGGCGAACAGTGTTCGGCAAGCCGCTGTCGGTCCATCAGGCCGTGCAGTGGCCGCTGGCCGAACTGCACACTGAAGCCCAGATGGTGCGGCTGCTGGTGTACTACGCGGCCTGGCACTTAGACCGCGACCACCACCTGGAGGTGTCGGACAAGGTGTCGATGGCCAACTACCGCGCCAACCGGTTGTGCTGCGACGCCGCGGACCGCGCCATGCAGATCTTCGGTGGCCTCGGCTACAGCCGCCATGAGCCGTTCGAACACATCTACCGCCACCACCGCCGCTACCGGATCACCGAAGGTTCCGAGGAAATCCAGATCCGCCGAGTGGCGCAGCGGTTATTCAAGTTTGACAAGGCGCGTCGGTGACCACTGCGGAGCGGCTACAGGCCGCCCTGCCGGCTGTGCTGCGCCCTCTGCTCGGCGCTGACGTGGCGATCGAGAACTTGCGTGCACTGACCGGTGGCGCCAGCCGGAGCACTTGGGCTTTCGACGCCGTCACCCCTGCCGAACGCCGCTCGCTGATTTTGCGCACCGGGGCGACCGACGACGTGCATGCCGGCATGGAGCGCGAAGCGCGAGCCCAGGCGGCCGCGGCAGCGGACGGAGCTCCCGTCCCGCGAATCCTCGCTGCCACGGATTCACCCGCGGCGCTGGGCAATCCGTTCTTGATCTGCGAGGAGGTCAAGGGCGAGACGATTGTGCGGCGCATCGATCGTCAGCTCGACGATGCTGGCCGGGCCCGGCTGCTGCGCCAATGCGCCCACGCGCTGGCCGCCATCCACCGAGCCCACCCGAGCGATGCGGACCTCGATCAGCAAGACCAGCTCACGGAATGGCGGGCCCGGCTCGACGCGATGGCCGATACCACCGCGACATTCGAATGGGCATTTCGCTGGCTGGCCGCCCACCGGCCACCGCTGTCGCCTGCCCGCCTGGTGCATGGCGACTTCCGGATGGGCAACCTTATCGTCGACGGTTCCGACCTTGCGGCCGTTTTGGATTGGGAGCTAGTGCACATCGGCGAGGTGTACGAGGACCTGGCCTGGTTTTGTATCCGCGCCTGGCGGTTCGGCGCACCGGCAAGCCGCGGGGCCGGCGGGCTGGGCAGCATCGAAAGCTTCCTTTCGGCTTACGAAGAGGCCAGCGGCATGCCCGTCGACCGCGGACGTTTTCACTGGTGGCTAGTGTTGGCCACACTGCGCTGGGGAGTCATCTGCCGATACCAGGCACATCGTCACCTGAGCGGTCAAGTCCGCTCAGTAGAGCTGGCCACAATCGGCCGCCGGGTCTGCGAGACCGAGTGGGATCTGCTCGAACTGCTCGACCCCAGCGGCGCCGCCGATGCCCATCCCCCAGCGGCTGCCCGCGGATCGATACCGGCCCCGAACACCCTGTACGGCCGCCCCACAGCAGCCGAGCTGGTCGCCGCGGTCGCCGAGTTTCTCGAAACCGATGTCCGGCAAGCCACCACGGGGCAGGTCAACTTCCACGCCAGGGTCGCGACGAACGCACTGCGCATCGTCGAACGCCAATTACTTGTCACCGACGACTCTCCGCGAGCGACGATAGCGCAACTCGGCTTCGCCGATGAAGCCGAGTTGGCCACAGCCATCCGGGCCGGTGAGCTCGAGGAAAAGCCCCAGGCCGTGCTGTCGTGTCTGCGGACCATGGTACGGCATCGGTTAGCAGTCGCCCATCCTGGATACGACCAGCCTGACGAGAAGGGATAGGCGCAAGCCTGTGCCGAGATCAGTTACAGCGCAAGGTATTTGCGCGGTAGCACTCGACAAAGTCGCCGTAGCCACACGTTTCCGCCAACGCCAGCTCACCTTCGCGATCAGGCTCTTCGAGATCTTCCATCCACTGCCGAACAAGACCGGCACCAGTTTCACGTGCCGCCGGCGAGGCGTGCGGAACAGCGCGCAATCGGCTGAGGCGCCGGATGTACTGGTCGGCTAGTGTCAGCCGATGCACACCTGTCACCAAATCGATCGCCTCACCGGCCCATAACCGCACCATGCGCCGATAGGCGCAGATTTCTTCCGCCGGTAGACCGGCGGTACCGAGAACGAACCGTGCTTTGCCAAGCTCAGACAACAGCCCGGCGCGGCGCTGTTTCAGATTCTCGCGTGAGATCAACAAATCGGCTCCGATCCGACCCTCGGTAACCGGGGCGGGTGGTCGGCTCAGCAAGGGCGGATGTATCGCCGGACCGACGTCAACACGTGCCCAATCGCCGAAACTCTCTGCCCACAAGCCGAATTCGCCGATAGCGACGTTGAGCTCAGCCCGGTGACGGTCGAGGTGCGCAGCGAATTTACTCCGGCCCTTGGCGGCCATCAACTGCGATGCCTGGACGGCGGCCTGGGTGAACGCGCCGTGCGCCGCAACCAGTGCGCTGATCTGGTCGCGGCCGCGTTGCCTGCTGTCGATGTCGGTCACTGCTGCGTGTGCTGGTCCTTCGCGGTTGTGGCTTCCTGCGCGGCCAGCGCGCCGGCGGTGGCCTCGCAGCTATCGAGATCGAACTCTTGGATGTGGCTCAGCACATTATCGACGAGGGTATCCATCCCAGCGCGGGCTTCAACATCAGCGAGTCGCCCGACCGTGGTGTAGGTGGCCACCCGGCGTGGCAGAAACAGCTGGCAGCAGTCCTGGTCACGCAGGACAGAGATTTCGGCGGTGCCAATCTGTCGCGCTTCGTCGAGAATCTCCACCTTGTCGAAGGCAAGCAGCGGTCTCAGCACGGGCAGGCCGGCGGCTTCCTCGACGACGGCGAGGTTAGCCAGAGTCTGGCTGGACACCTGTCCCAGGCTGTCGCCGGTGACCAGAGCCTGCGCACCGACGCGGCGGGCCAGCGCATCCGCCACCCGCACGTACAGCCGACGCTGCGCCACGATCTGCGCTTCACCGGCACCACTGGTGGCCAGGGTGCGCTGGGCGCGACCCACGGCGGCCACGTACAACCGGGAGCCTGGCTGGAAACGGCTCAGCTGGCGTGCCAAGGCATACGCCTTGTAGGTCGAGGTCGCGTCGGTAAACGGCGCGCCGGTGCAGTGCAGGAAATCGCAGCGCAACCCCCGGCGCATCGCCCGATAAGCTGCGACCGGCGAATCGAATCCACCCGAAAGTAGCACCAGCGCACGGCCACTGGATCCCACAGGCAGGCCACCTTGGCCGCGATGTCGGTCTACGCCGAGGAAGATTTCCCGCCGGTCGACCTCTACCCCGAGCTCCACGTCGGGATGCTTCAAGTCGACCCGCCAGCCCAGTTCGGCGCATACTCGCGCGCCGATGCTTGCCGCCAACTGCTCCGAGGTCAACCCAAAACGCCTGTCGCGCCTTCTGCAGCGCACCGCAAAAGTGGGTGCAGGCGGATCTGCGTCGCGCTCACGGAGCAGCCGCACCGCCGCGGCTTCAGCCGCCGCAGCTGATTTGGCGACTCGCCATACCGGTTGAACGACACTGATGCCGATGACATCACGGGCCCGCTGCACCACTTCGGCGTGAGACAGCGGCGGCGCGGAGACCGCCAAAACACCGCTGCGCCGCCGTAATCGCACGCGCGGAGCTGTGTCGGTTCCGTGAGCCAGCGCATGCCGCAAGTTGCGCACCAGATGCCGCTCGAACCGCTGCTGATTACCACGCTTGAGCGCCAGCTCGCCGTACTTCAGCAACACGCACGGCTCGACGCGCAGCTGGGCCGCCGACGATGTTCCGCTAGCCACAACCGGCTCAGAAAAAGCGGACGTCATTCCTCCACAATGCCCGCAATCCGGACGATGTACACAGTAGGCATTTGCGCTCTCGGTTTAACCGCCAAGGCTATCTCCTCTGCGTGCCGCGCACGCACCACCGGCATGCCCGAGGCAATGTATACCGCGCCCGCTGCCACGCCGGCTCCGGGGTGAGGGTGGCCGCCCACGTACGCCGCGCAGCGCCACCGGTGGATGGGCCGCCGTGCCCACTTATGCCGCGCGAAGCCGTTCCCGACAGAGCGGTGCAGGCGGTCAGTGCTGTCGCGCTCACCGGACGAGCGGTGTAATGAGCGGAAGGCGCACCGAAACATGTTGGCGCGCTGAATGGTTCATTACCCAGATCCACCATCGGCCGGCCCACTGTTGGACCGGCCGGTAATAAACGGTGAAAACAGCTGAGCCGCTGAGCAATCCGCCGCCGGCAATACCCTGGTTCGCTGAGCGCACCAACGCCGACGGCGGCTCGGCTCGTCGCGCTGTGAACTGATCGCCTCCCCAACCTCCCGCAGCAGACGGGCCGTCCGCGCCTGCGCGCGGACGGCGACACTAAGCCGTGGGCCGAGGCGCCGCTTTAGGCGCTGATGGCCTGCTGGGCGGCGCCCGACTGGATGGCGATCTTGCGCGGCTTGGCCGCCTCGGCCACCGGGACCGTCAGCCGCAACACCCCGTCGGTGTAGTCGGCGCCGACGTGCTCGGTGTCCAGCTGGTCACCCAGGAACAGCTGCCGGCTGAACACACCGTGCGGGCGCTCGGCGGCCACCCAGTCATGACCCTCGTCACCTGCGTACGGGCGCTCGGCGCGCACCGTCAGCGCGCCCTGGTCGACGGTGACATCAATCGAGTCTGGCTTGATGCCCGGCAGGTCGAGCTCGACGACGAACTTGTCGCCTTCGCGCCAGACATCCATTGGCATCACCGCCGGACGCGTGGCGGTTCCGACCGGATTGCCCCATAGTTGCTGCGTCAGTCGGTCAAGGTCACGGAAGAGTGGATCAAACCTCAGCATGGCTATCACCTCCTCGTCGCTTCCGACGTAGATCTTGCTGTTGCCACCACAGAAAACCTCTCTTGCTGAGAGCATATTCCCTACCGCTGCCGGAGAACGGTGAAAATTTTTTGAGGATGAGGCCACGCCACCTCTGGCCGTTGATGCCCGAGCCAGCCGGGTCAGATAACGCCACGCGTTCGCCGACGGGTAGCGTCATGCTGCGCAGCTTTTGTCCCCGATCTCGTAGCGGCCGTGCCTGCCGAGCACGCCCTGACGACATTTAGGAGCTGCCATGCCCGCAGCCGACACCATCGCCGAGGTGGCCGATCAGCTGTTCGCAGCGATCGAAAGCAGCGACACGGCAGCGGTGGGTCGCCTGTGGAGCGACGACATCGCGGTCTGGCGGGTCGGCGCCAGCCGGGACCGCGACAAGGCGCGGGCGCTTCGTGTCATCGACTGGTTCGTCGGTGCGACGTCGGAGCGCCGCTACGAGATTCTGGACCGAGTGCTCTTCGACGGCGGGTTCGTCCAGCAGCACATCCTGCATGCCGCGGGCCGCAGCGGCGTGTCCATTGCCATGCGGGTGTGCATCGTGATCAAGGTAGGGGCAAATGGGCTCATCAGTCGCATCGACGAGTACTTTGACCCAGCCGAACTCGCTCCGCTGCTGCGTTAGGCTCGGCGACGATGCAGAGCGCGAAGCGCGATGGGGAGGAGCCGGGCAATTCAACCCGAGCTCGGCGACGATGCAGAGCGCGAAGCGCGATGAGGAGGAGCCGGGCAATTCAACCCGAGCTCAGGCCGCGCATAACAGGCCGCGCATAACAGGTAGGTGTTCATGACGACTCTGGAAACACTGCTGAGCGATCCCGACACGGCCGGCGTGTGGAACCTGGTACCCGAGCGGTCGGCCTTCACCTTCAAGATCAAAAACTTCTGGGGCCTGATGAGCGTCAAGGGCCGGTTCAACGATGTCAGCGGAGACGGCCAGATCACCAGCAAGGGCGCAGTCTTCGGGCGCCTGGACATCAAAGTTGCATCGCTGAGCACCGGCATCCGCAAACGCGACGAGCACCTGCGCTCGGCCGATTTCTTCGACGCCGAGCGCTTTCCGGCGATCAGCGTGGTCGTCACCGCTTTGCAACCGACCACCGGCAACGCAGCCGACCTGCGCGCCAGCTTGACCATCAAGGGCATAACCGCAGAGCTGCCACTGCCGGTCACGATCAGCGTGCTCGCTGACGGCTCGGTCCGGATCTCGGCGAAAACCCAGGTGGATCGGGCCCAGTTCGGGATGGACTGGAATCGGGTGGGCATGATCGGCAAGGCAGCGACGGCATCGGCCGACGCCGTCTTCGTGCGGGCCCCTTGACCACTGCCCCCGCCATCCCCGCCGGGCAGTACCATCTGCTCCGTGCCCGCTTCGACACCCGCTTCAACTGGGACCCTGCGGATCCTTGTCTACAGCGACAACGCCAATACGCGCGAAAAGGTGAGGTTGGCGCTGGGCAAGCGGCTGCATCCTGACCTACCTGAGCTGAGCTACGTCGAGGTCGCTACCGCACCGATGGTGATCCGGCATATCGACGCCGGCGGGATCGACCTGGCCATCCTCGACGGTGAGGCCACCCCGGAGGGCGGGATGGGAATCGCCAAACAGCTGAAGGACGAAGTCGCGCAGTGTCCACCGATCGTGGTGCTGATCGGACGCGCCGACGACGCCTGGTTGGCCAGTTGGTCGCGCGCGGAAGCCGTCGTCGCCCACCCGATCGACCCGATCGTGTTGGAGCGGACGGTGCTCGGGCTATTGCGCGCCCCGGCAGCCTGACCTGAAGCGCCGCGGTAGCCGATTCGCCTGCGGCCGTTGCGGTTTCGCCATCCCGCCACTGACGCCGGCGTAAATCACGGATCCCCGGGCAGCCTGCTCGTTTCAGCTACCGCAAGTTGTGTCAGAGGTCACAGCCAGACCCCTGAGCGGGGCGTCGCACAAGATCGTTAGGCTGTGGTTGACCTCACAGTCAGTGTCAAGGAAGACAACATCGAGGGAGAGCGACTTCGCAGGATGAATGTCTACACACCCATCCTGGTTCTGGGGGGGATCGCCACAGCCTTCGCGGTGTTCTCGGTGATCGTGGCATTACTGGTCGGCCCCACTCGCTACAACCGCTCGAAGCTTGAGGCATACGAGTGCGGCATCGAGCCACCCGAATCGGTTTCGGCGCGCACCACCAGCGGTCACCGGTTCCCGGTGAAGTACTACCTGACCGCGATGTTGTTCATCGTCTTCGACATCGAAATCGTGTTCCTGTACCCCTGGGCCGTCAGCTACGACGCGCTGGGGCTCTTCGCGCTTGTCGAGATGGTGGTGTTCGTGTTGACGGTGTTCGTGGCCTACGCCTACGTGTGGCGCCGCGGCGGCCTGACGTGGGATTGAGGTAAGACGTGGGCCTGGAAGAGAAACTGCCCAGCGGTTTCCTGCTGACTACCGTGGAAAAGCTGGCGGGCTACTTTCGCAAGAGTTCGTTGTGGCCGGCGACGTTCGGGCTGGCTTGCTGCGCGATCGAGATGATGTCGACGGCCTCGCCGCGGTTCGACATCGCTCGCTTCGGCATGGAGAGGTTCTCCGCGACCCCTCGCCAGGCCGACCTGATGATCGTCGCCGGGCGGGTCAGCCAGAAGATGGCGCCGGTGTTGCGCCAGATTTACGACCAGATGGCCGAGCCGAAGTGGGTGCTGGCCATGGGCGTGTGCGCATCCTCGGGGGGCATGTTCAACAACTACGCGGTCGTGCAGGGCGTGGACCACGTTGTCCCGGTGGACATCTACCTGCCCGGCTGCCCGCCGCGCCCCGAGATGCTGCTTTACGCAATCCTCAAGCTGCACGACAAGATTCAGGAAATGCCGTTGGGCGTGGACCGCGAGCGCGCCATCGCCGAAGCCGAAGAGGCGGCGCTGGCAGCCAAGCCCACCATCGAGATGCGCGGGCTGTTGCGATGAGCTCACCGGAACAAGACCCGCAGGAGGCGATCCGCCGCGCCGACGAAGAAGTGATCGACGTGCGCCGCGGCATGTTCGGTGTCTACGACACCCCAGACACCTCGGGTTACGGACGGCTGGTGCGCGCGGTCACGCTGCCCGGCAGCAGCCCGCGACCGTACGGCGGCTACTTCGACGAGGTGGTCGATGTGCTGTCGGCGGCGCTGAAAAGCAACGGCGTCGAATACACCGACGCGATCGAGAAAGTCGTGGTGTACCGCGGCGAGCTGACCCTGCACGTGCGCCGGGAGAAGCTAATACAAGTCGCCCAGCGACTGCGCGACGAGCCCCCGCTGCGCTTCGAACTCTGCCTGGGCGTCAACGGGGTGCACTACCCGCACGAGACCGGACGCGAACTGCACGCCGTCTACCCGCTCAAGTCGATCACCCACAACCGTCGCGTCCGGCTCGAAGTCGTTGCGCCGGAAAGTGACCCGCATATCCCGTCGCTGTTTTCGGTTTACCCCACCAACGACTGGCACGAGCGCGAGACCTACGACTTCTTCGGAATCATCTTCGACGGCCACCCGTCGCTGACCCGCATCGAGATGCCCGACGACTGGCACGGGTATCCACAACGCAAGGACTACCCGCTCGGCGGCATCCCGGTGGAGTACAAGGGCGCGAAGATCCCCCCGCCCGACGAACGGAGAGCCTACAACTGATGATCGAACCCACCGAGACAGTGTTGATGGCCGGCGGCCAGGATTGGGAAGAGGTTGTCCGGGCGGCCCGCGACGGAGATCCGGGCGACCGCATCGTCGTCAACATGGGACCCCAGCACCCGTCCACCCACGGCGTGCTGCGGCTGATCCTCGAAATCGAGGGCGAGACCGTCACCGAGGCCCGCTGCGGAATCGGCTACCTGCACACCGGGATCGAGAAGAACCTGGAATACCGCTACTGGACCCAGGGCGTCACGTTCGTGACCCGGATGGATTACCTGTCACCGTTTTTCAATGAAACCGCCTACTGCCTGGGTGTGGAGAAGCTGCTCGGCATCACGGATCAGATCCCGGAGCGCGTCAACGTCATCCGAGTGATGATGATGGAGCTCAACCGGATCTCGTCGCACCTGGTGGCATTGGCGACCGGCGGCATGGAACTAGGCGCGATGACCGCGATGTTCCTCGGCTTCCGGGAACGTGAACTGGTGCTCAACCTGTTCGAGTTGATCACCGGATTGCGGATGAACCACGGCTACATTCGCCCGGGCGGGCTGGCCCAAGATCTTCCGGACAACGCCGTTGACGAGATCCGCAAGTTTCTGGACCTGATGCCGCGTCGGCTGCGCGACCTCGAGGACCTGCTCAACGAGAACTACATCTGGAAGGCCCGCACCCAAGGCATCGGCTATCTAAACCTGGCCGGGTGCATGGCGCTGGGTATCACCGGGCCGATCCTGCGCTCCACCGGGTTGCCGTACGACCTGCGCCGCGCCGAACCGTATTGCGGCTACGAGAACTATGAATTCGACGTCATAACCGACGATGGTTGTGATGCGTACGGGCGCTACATCATTCGCGTCAAAGAGATGCATGAGTCGTTGAAGATCATCGAGCAGTGCCTGGATAAGTTGAAGCCCGGACCCATCATGGTCGAGGACCGCAAGATCGCCTGGCCCGCCGACCTGAAAGTCGGCCCCGACGGGCTCGGCAACTCGCCGGAGCACATCGCCAAGATCATGGGCAGCTCGATGGAAGCGCTGATCCATCACTTCAAGCTGGTAACCGAGGGCATCCGCGTGCCGCCAGGCCAGGTGTATGTCGCGGTGGAGTCGCCGCGGGGCGAGCTCGGCGTGCACATGGTCAGCGACGGCGGCACCCGCCCCTACCGGGTGCACTACCGCGATCCGTCGTTCACCAACCTGCAGGCTGTCGCCGCGATGTGCGAGGGCGGCATGGTTGCCGACGTGATCGCCGCGGTCGCCAGCATCGACCCGGTGATGGGCGGGGTCGACCGGTGACCGGCCCGCAAGGCGAGCCGGTGTTCCTCCAGCTGGGCCCTCCACCCGAAGAGCCCGGACAGTTCGTCGTGGAAGGCGCACCCGAGTCATATCCGCCGGAAGTCAAGGCACGGCTGGAGGTCGACGCCAAGGAGATCATCGGCCGCTACCCCAACCCGCGCTCGGCGGTATTGCCGCTGCTGCACCTGGTGCAGTCGGAGGACTCCTACCTGACGCCGGCGGGTTTGGAGTTCTGCGGCGAGCAGCTGGGGCTCACCGGCGCGGAAGTGGCTGCGGTGGCGAGCTTTTACTCGATGTATCGCCGCGGGCCCACCGGCGACTACCTGGTCGGGGTGTGCACCAACACCTTGTGCGCCATCATGGGCGGCGACGCCATCTTCGAGACGCTGGTCAACCACCTCGGCGTCCGCAATGACCAGACCACGCCGGACGGCAAGATCACGCTGCAGCATGTCGAATGCAACGCCGCGTGCGATTACGCGCCGGTGGTAATGGTCAACTGGGAGTTCTTCGACAACCAGACACCGGAGTCGGCACGCGAACTCGTCGACGCGCTGCGCTCCGGTAAACCGCCGACGCCCACTCGCGGCGCTCCGTTATGCCGCTTTCGGCAGACCGAACGCATCCTCGCCGGCTTTCCCGACCAGCGTCCCGACGAAGGTCAGGGCGGCGCCGGCGACGCCACCTTGGCCGGTCTGCGGGTGGCCAAGGAAAACGACATGCAGGCTCCGCCACCGCCTTCCGGGGACGGCCGCTGATGGCTATTTCCACGCCGTTGACCCCGGTGCTCACCCGCTATTGGGATGACCCGCAGTCGTGGACGGTGGAGACCTACCGCCGCCACGACGGCTACCGGGCCCTGCAGAAAGCGCTCGACATGGAACCCGACGCGGTGCTGCAGACCGTCAAGGATTCGGGGCTGCGCGGCCGCGGTGGCGCGGGTTTTTCGACCGGGACGAAATGGTCGTTCATTCCGCAAGGCGACGAAGGGCCGGCCGCCAAGCCGCACTATCTGGTGGTCAACGCCGACGAATCCGAACCCGGTACGTGCAAAGACATCCCGCTGATGTTCACTACCCCGCACGTGTTGATCGAGGGCAGCATCATTGCGGCGTACGCGATTCGGGCCAGCCACGCCTTCATCTATGTGCGCGGCGAAGTGGTTCCGGTGTTGCGCCGGCTGCAGAATGCCGTGGCCGAGGCATACGCCGCCGGGTTCTTGGGCCGCGACATCGCCGGTTCCGGCTACAACCTCGAGATGGTGGTGCACGCCGGTGCGGGCGCCTACATCTGCGGCGAGGAGACTGCGCTTTTGGACTCGCTGGAGGGCCGGCGCGGCCAGCCCCGGCTGCGCCCACCGTTTCCGGCAGTATCCGGGCTCTATGCGTGCCCCACGGTGATCAACAACGTCGAAACCATCGCCAGCGTGCCGCCGATAATCCTCCACGGTGTCGACTGGTTCCGGTCGATGGGCACCGAGAAATCGCCCGGCTTCACGCTGTATTCGCTGTCGGGTCATGTGACTCGCCCCGGGCAGTACGAGGCGCCGCTGGGCATCACGCTGCGTGAGTTGCTCGGCTACGCCGGCGGGGTGCGGGCCGGGCACCGCCTGAAGTTCTGGACACCGGGCGGATCGTCGACGCCGCTGCTTACCGACGAACACCTCGATGTGCCACTGGATTACGAAGGCATGGGTGAGGCCGGCTCCATGCTGGGCACCAAGGCGCTGGAGATTTTCGACGAGACCACCTGTGTGGTGCGTGCGGTGCGCCGCTGGACGGAGTTCTACCAACACGAATCCTGCGGCAAATGCACGCCGTGCCGGGAAGGCACCTACTGGCTGGAGCAGATATACAAGCGACTCGAAACCGGCAAGGGCACCCACGAGGATCTCGACAAATTGTCGGACATCTCCGACACGATCTTGGGGAAGTCGTTCTGCGCGTTGGGTGATGGCGCGGCCAGTCCGGTGATGTCGTCGCTGAAGTACTTCCGCGACGAGTACGTCGCCCACGTCGAGGGCGGCGGTTGCCCCTTCGACCCGAGAGAATCGATGCTCACGCCGAACGGAGAGAATGCGTGACGCGCGCTGAAACCGATAAAACCGTCGCCGAGACCGAGATGGTGACGTTGACCATCGACGGCAACGAAATCAGCGTCCCCAAAGGAACGTTGGTGATCCGCGCCGCCGAGCTGATGGGCATCCAGATCCCCAGGTTCTGCGACCACCCGCTGCTGGACCCGGTCGGCGCCTGCCGGCAATGCCTGGTCGAGGTCGAGGGCCAGCGTAAGCCGATGGCCTCGTGCACCACCGTCGCCACCGACGACATGGTGGTGCGCACGCAGCTGACTTCCGAAGCTGCCGACAAAGCCCAGCACGGGGTGATGGAACTACTACTGATCAACCATCCGCTGGACTGTCCGATGTGCGACAAGGGCGGCGAGTGCCCGCTGCAGAACCAGGCGATGTCCAACGGGCGCCCCGATTCCCGCTTCACTGACGTCAAGCGCACGTTCGCCAAGCCCATCAACATCTCGTCGCAGGTGCTGCTGGACCGCGAGCGATGCATTCTGTGCGCCCGCTGCACCCGGTTTTCCGACCAAATCGCCGGCGACAACTTCATCGAGATGTTGGAGCGCGGTGCGCTGCAGCAGGTCGGCATCTACGCCAACGAGCCATTCGACTCGTACTTTTCGGGTAACACCGTGCAGATCTGTCCGGTGGGCGCGTTGACCGGGACCGCCTACCGGTTCCGGGCCCGCCCGTTCGATCTGGTCTCCACCCCGAGTGTGTGTGAGCACTGTGCGTCCGGGTGCGCCCAGCGCAGCGATCACCGCCGCGGCAAGGTGATGCGCCGACTGGCAGGCGACGACCCGGAGGTCAACGAGGAGTGGAACTGCGACAAAGGACGGTGGGCATTCACCTACGCCACCCAGCCGGACCGGATCACTACTCCCCTGATCCGAGAAGGGGATTCGCTGGTCCCCGCGTCGTGGTCGCAGGCACTGGAGGCGGCAGTGCGGGGACTAGGCGCGGCCCGCGGACGCACCGGCGTCCTGGTGGGTGGCCGCATGACGTGGGAGGACGCCTACGCGTACGCCAAGTTCGCGCGAATCGCGTTGGGCACCAACGATATCGACTTCCGCGCCCGGCCCCATTCGAGCGAAGAGGCGCAGTTCCTGGCCGCCCGCATCGCCGGACGGCCTATCACGGTCAGCTACTCGGATCTTGAATCGGCGCCAGTCGTGCTGCTCGTCGGCTTCGAACCGGAGGACGAGTCGCCGATCGTGTTCCTGCGGTTGCGCAAGGCCGCCCGCAAAAACCGGGTACCGATATACGCCGTCGCCCCTTTCGCCAGCCGCGGACTGCAGAAGATGTCCGGCCGGTTGGTCAAAACCGTGCCCGGTGCCGAGAAGTCGGTGCTGGAGGGGCTCGCCGACGGTGAAGTCGGCGAGCTGCTGCGCAAGCCCGGCGCCGTCATCATGGCCGGCGAACGGCTCGCCACCGCTCCCGGTGCGTTGACCGCTGCGGCGCGGCTCGCCGACGCGACCGGCGCGCGGTTGGCGTGGATTCCGAGGCGGGCCGGCGAACGCGGTGCGCTGGAAGCCGGTGCGCTGGGCGGATTGCTACCCGGTGGTCGGCCGGTGGCTGACGACACCGCGCGGTCCCAGGTCGCAGCGGCCTGGCATGTCGACGAGCTGCCGTCGTCGCCGGGCCGCGACACCGAAGCGATACTGGGCGCTGCCGCTGACGGGACGCTGAGCGCGCTGCTGGTCGGCGGTGTCGAACCCGACGACCTGGCCGACCCGCAGGCCGTGCTGGCCGCGCTGGATGCCGCGGGTTTCGTCGTCAGCCTCGAGCTGCGGCACAGCGCTGTCACCGAACGCGCCGACGTGGTGTTCCCGATCGCACCGGCCGTGGAGAAGTCCGGCACCTTCGTCAACTGGGAAGGCCGCTATCGCGGTTTCCCGGTCGCGTTGGGCAACACCGGGGCGATCCCGGATCTGCGGGTGCTGGACAGGCTGGCCGACGAAATGGGTGTGGACCTGGGGCTGCCGACGGCCGAGGCGGCCCGCGACGAACTGGTTGCGCTCGGCCCGTGGGACGGCCAATTCGCCGCCGATCCCGACGTTTCCGCCGTCGAGCCACCGCAGCCGGACCAGGGCGAGGCTGTCTTGACCGGTTGGCGGTTACTCCTGGACCGCGGCCGCTTGCAAGACGGCGAACCGCACCTGGCCGGCACGGCTCGCATCCCGGTAGTGCGGCTCTCGGCGGAGACGGCGGGCGAAATCGGCGCAGCAGACTGGGATCTGGTCACCGTCAGCACCGAGCGCGGCGGGATCACGCTGCCGCTCGCGATCACAGACATGCCCGAGCACGTGGTGTGGTTGCCGCTGAATTCGCCGAATTCAGAGGTGCACCTGCAACTTGGCGTGACATCGGGCAGCGTCGTACAAGTCCGCGTCCGCGACGATGCAGAGCGAAGCGATGAGGAGGAGCGGCGCCAATGACCGGATTCGGGCATGACACCTGGTGGCTGATCCTGGCCAAGGCGATCGCCGTGTTCGTGTTCCTGGTGCTGACGGTGCTGGCGGCGATCCTGCTGGAACGTAAGCTGCTGGGCCGCATGCAGATGCGATACGGACCCAACCGGGTGGGTCCATGGGGATATCTGCAGAGCCTGGCCGACGGGATCAAGCTGGCGCTCAAGGAGGCAATCGTGCCCGCCGGCGTCGACCGCCCCGTCTACCTACTGGCACCGATCATTTCGACCATCCCCGCGATCACGGCATTTGCGTTCATCCCGTTCGGGCCGCAGGTGTCGGTGTTCGGGCACCGGACACAGTTGCAGCTGACCGATCTACCGGTGGCGGTGTTGTTCATCCTGGCACTGTCGGCAATCGGGGTGTACGGCATCGTGCTCGCCGGTTGGTCGTCGGGTTCCACCTACCCGCTGCTGGGCGGCGTGCGCTCCACCGCGCAGGTGATCTCGTATGAGGTCGCCATGGGTCTGGCGTTCGCGACCGTGTTCCTCTATGCCGGGACGATGTCGACATCGAAGATCGTCGCCGCACAAGACCGGGTGTGGTTCGTGTTCCTGCTGCTGCCGTCGTTCCTGGTCTACCTGGTGTCGATGGTCGGCGAAACTAACCGCGCCCCATTCGATCTGCCGGAAGCCGAGGGGGAGCTCGTCGCCGGCTTCCACACCGAGTACTCCTCGCTGACCTTCGCGATGTTCTATCTTGCCGAGTACATCAACATGACCACCGTGTCGGCGTTGGCCGCGACCCTGTTCTTCGGCGGCTGGCACGCGCCCTGGCCGCTGAACATGTGGGATGGGGCCAACAGCGGCTGGTGGCCAGTGCTGTGGTTCACCGCCAAGGTATGGACCTTCCTGTTCGTCTATTTCTGGTTGCGGGCCACGTTGCCGCGGCTGCGTTACGACCAGTTCATGGCGTTGGGTTGGAAGGTCCTCATCCCGGTGTCGCTGGTGTGGGTGCTGATCGCAGCGATCATCCGAACCCTGCGTAACCACGGCTATCCGCACTGGACCGCGACGCTGGTGATCGCCAGCGCGGTCGTCGCCGTGGCGCTGCTGACGTTGCTACGAAGACCGCTGTTCGGGTTGGAAACCCGCGAGCAGGACCGGGCGCGCATCGGCGCACCGCCCGAAAAGCCGGTCACCGAACCGGCATTCCCGACACCGCCGTTAGAAAGCAATGCGTTGGTCGCAGCGACCCAGGAGGATTCGAATGGCTAAATTCTGGGACGCCATCGCCGGATTCGGTGTCACGTTCGGCTCGATGTTCAGACGGCCGATCACCGAACAGTATCCGGAGCAACCCGGCCCAGTGGCGCCTCGCTACCACGGCCGCCATCAGCTCAACCGGTATCCCGACGGGCTGGAGAAGTGCATCGGTTGCGAGCTGTGCGCCTGGGCCTGCCCGGCCGACGCCATCTACGTCGAAGGCGCCGACAACACCGAACAAGAACGGTATTCCCCGGGCGAACGCTACGGGAGGGTGTATCAGATCAACTACCTGCGGTGCATCGGTTGCGGCCTGTGCGTAGAGGCCTGCCCGACCCGGGCGCTGACGATGACCAACGACTACGAGATGGCTGACGACAACCGAGCCGACCTGATCTACGAGAAGGATCGTCTGCTGGCCCCGCTGGAGCCGGGAATGACACCACCGCCGCACCCGCGGGCACCGGGCGCCACCGACATCGACTACTACCTGGGCAACGTGACCGCGGAAGGCTTGCGCGACAAGGAGAATGAGCGCCAACAGCAGCCGACGGGCGGGGTGCGGTGACCGCGCTGCTGGCCAGTGGACTGGCCACCGACGCGATTACGCGCACCTCTACCGGTGAGGCAGTGACCTTTTGGGTGTTGGGCGCGCTGGCGCTCATCGGCGCAGTCGGGATGGTGATGGCCGCCAACGCGGTGTACTCGGCGATGTTCCTGGCGATGACCATGATCATCCTGGCGGTGTTCTACATGGTCCAAGACGCGTTGTTCTTAGGCGTGGTGCAGGTGGTGGTCTACACCGGCGCGGTGATGATGCTGTTCTTGTTCGTGCTGATGCTGATCGGTGTGGACTCGGCGGAGTCTCTCGTGGAGACGCTGCGCGGTCAGCGGGTCGCCGCGGTAGCCGCCGGTGTCGGATTCGGCATCCTGCTGATCGCCGGCATCGGCGCTGCGACGACCCGAACCTTCGTCGGGCTGACCAAAGCCAACGCCGGCGGCAACGTCAACGGCCTGGCATCGCTGATCTTTTCCCGCTACCTGTGGGCATTCGAGCTCACCAGCGCACTGTTGATCACCGCAGCTGTCGGGGCGATGGTGCTCACGCACAAGGAGCGCTTCGAGCGGCGCAAGACTCAGCGGGAGCTGGCAATCGAACGTTTTCGCGCCGGCGCATACCCCACGCCGCTGCCAGGGCCGGGCGTCTATGCCCGCCACAACGCGGTAGACGTCGCCGCGCGGTTGCCCGACGGCTCACCGTCGAAACTGTCAGTGCCCCAAGTGCTTCAGCAGCGCACGGTCGGCTCGGGCGACGGTTCCGATTCGGACGGTGAGTCATGAACCCACTGAACTACCTCTACTTGTCGGCGCTGCTGTTCACCATCGGCGCCGCAGGTGTGTTGTTGCGGCGGAACGCGATCGTGATGTTCATGTGCGTCGAGTTGATGCTCAACGCCGTCAACCTTGCTTTCGTCACGTTCGCCCGGATGCACGGACACCTCGACGGGCAGATGATCGCGTTTTTCACGATGGTGGTGGCTGCCTGTGAAGTCGTCATCGGCTTGGCGATCATCATGACGATCTTCCGCACCCGCAAGTCCGCTTCGGTCGACGACGCAAATCTGCTCAAGGGGTAGGGCCACGCGATGACACATCTCACCTGGCTGCTCGTGGCACTTCCGGCGGCGGGTGCCGCGATCTTGCTGCTTGGCGGCAGGCGAACCGACCCCTTTGGCCATCTGCTGGGCTGCGCCGCCGCCGTCGCGGCGTTCGGGGTCGGTGTGGCGCTGCTCGCCGACATGTTCGGCCGGCCCGGTGACGATCGTGCGATCCACCAGAACTTGTTCAGCTGGGTGCCCGTCGGCGCGCTCCACATTGACTTCGGGCTGCAGATCGACCAACTGTCGATCTGCTTCGTGCTGCTGATCAGTGGCGTCGGGTCGCTGATCCACATCTACTCGATCGGCTACATGGCCGAAGACCCGGACCGCAGAAGGTTTTTCGCTTACCTGAACCTATTCCTGGCCGCGATGCTGCTGCTGGTGGTGGCCGACAACTACCTTGGGTTGTATGTCGGCTGGGAAGGTGTCGGCCTGGCGTCCTACCTGCTGATCGGCTTCTGGTATCAGCGGCCGTCGGCGGCCACCGCAGCCAAAAAGGCATTCGTGATGAACCGAGTCGGCGATATCGGGCTCTCGCTGGCCATGTTCGCCATGTTCGCCAACTTCGGAACCTTGTCGTTCACCGGGGTGTTTTCCGCTGCGCCGGGTGCCGGACGAGGCGTGCTAACCGCGATCGGGCTGCTGATGCTGCTGGGCGCATGCGCCAAGTCGGCACAGGTTCCGCTACAGGCCTGGTTGTTTGACGCGATGGAAGGCCCCACCCCGGTGTCCGCGCTGATCCACGCCGCCACCATGGTGACCGCCGGTGTGTATCTGATCGTGCGGTCCAATCCGCTGTACAACCTCTCCCCCGACGCTCAACTGGCCGTGGTGATCGTCGGGACGGTCACGTTGTTGTTCGGCGCGATCGTCGGCTGCGCCAAGGACGACATCAAGCGGGCGCTGGCGGCGTCGACGATCAGTCAGATCGGCTACATGGTGCTGGCCGCCGGCCTGGGCCCGGCCGGTTACGCGTTCGCGATCCTGCATCTACTCACCCACGGCTTTTTCAAGGCCGGCTTGTTCTTGGGATCAGGCGCTGTCATTCACGCCATGAACGACGAGCAGGACATGCGCCGCTACGGCGCACTGCGCGCTGCCCTTCCGGTCACCTTCGCCACCTTCGGGCTGGCGTATCTGGCCATCATCGGGGTGCCACCGTTTGCGGGCTTCTTCTCCAAGGACGCCATCATCGACGCGGCACTGGCCGACGGCCCGGTCCGTGGCCCGATTCTCGGCGGCGCCGCGATGCTGGGCGCCGGAATCACCGCCTTCTACATGACCCGGGTCATGCTGATGACGTTCTTCGGCGAAAAGCGTTGGGAGCCGGACGCGCATCCACATGAAGCGCCGGCGGTGATGACCTGGCCGATGATCCTGCTCGCCGTCGGCTCGGTGTTCTCCGGAGGCCTGCTGGTCCTCGGTGGCGGCCTGCGGAATTGGCTCGAGCCGATCGTCGGAGCGCATGAAGCCGGCCACCCCGTCCCGGTGTGGCTGACCAGCCTTGTGACGTTCATCGTCGTCGTGGTCGGCGCCGCGGTGGCTTATCGGATATTCGGCACGCGTCCGGTGCCGGCCGCGGCCCCCGAGAAGGTGTCGGCCCTGACCATGGCCGCGCGCCGAGACCTCTACGGCGACGCCTTCAACGAGGAGGTGTTCATGCGCCCGGGCGGGCACGTGACCGATGCGCTGGTCGAAATCGACAACAGAGGTGTGGATGGCTCGGTTCTCGGGTTGGCGGCGCTGGTGAGCCGGATCTCGGATGGGTTGCGGGGCTTGCAAACTGGGTTTGCCCGCAACTACGCGCTATCGATGTTCGCGGGCGCGGCACTGGTTGCCGCGGCGATCCTGGCGGTGCAGCTGTGGTGAACAGCAGCTTCCCCTGGCTGAGCGTGCTGTGGCTGGTGCCGCTGGTCGGCGCTGGGTTGGCGATCATCGTGCCGCCGGCGTGGCGGCAATTCGCAAAATGGCTCGGGCTGACTGTCGCCGTGGCGGTGCTGGCGCTGGCGGTTATCATCACCGTCGGCTTCCGACCCGGCGGCCAGCAGTACCAGTTCGTGGAAAAACACCCCTGGATACCGGCTTTCGGCGCCGGCTACACCCTCGGGGTCGACGGCATCGCGGTGGTGCTGGTGCTGCTCACCGCGGTGCTGGTGCCCCTGCTGATGCTCGCGGGCTGGCATGAGGGCAGTGAACGCTCCCGCGGTGTGCACGCCTACGTCGCGTTGACGCTGACCGTCGAGTCGATGGTGCTGATTTCGCTGATCTCGCTGGACGTGCTGCTGTTCTACGTGTTCTTCGAGGCCATGCTGATCCCGATGTACTTCCTCATCGGTGGGTTCGGTCACGGCGCCGGGCGCTCGAGGGCCGCGGTGAAGTTCCTGCTGTACAACCTGTTCGGCGGCCTGATCATGCTGGCCGCGGTGATCGGGTTGTACGTGGTGACAGCGCAACACATCGGCGGCACCTTCGACTTCCGCACGATCGTCGCCGCGGTGTCCTCAGGCCGCCTGGGTGTCGATCCTGCGGTGCTCAAGGCGCTATTCCTCGGGTTCATGTTCGCGTTCGCTGTCAAAGCCCCGCTGTGGCCGTTCCACCGCTGGTTACCCGACGCCGCAGTGGAGGCGCCTCCGGCCACCGCCGTGTTGATGATGGCGGTGATGGACAAGGTCGGCACGTTCGGCATGTTGCGCTATTGCCTGCAGCTGTTTCCTGACGCCTCAACCTATTTTCGTCCGCTGATCGTGGTGCTATCGGTGATCGGCGTGGTCTACGGCGCGATCGTGGCGATCGGGCAGACCGACATCATGCGGCTGATCGCCTACACCTCGATATCGCACTTCGGGTTCATCATCCTCGGCATTTTCGTGATGACCACCCAGGGGCAAAGCGGGTCGACGCTGTACATGGTTAACCACGGTCTGTCCACCGCTGCGGTATTCCTGATCGCGGGATTCCTGATCGCACGCGGTGGCACCCGCTCGATCGCCGACTACGGCGGTGTGCAGAAGGTGGCGCCGGTGCTTGCGGGAACGTTCTTGGTCTCGGCGCTGGCTACGCTGTCGCTGCCCGGGCTCGCGCCGTTCATCAGTGAATTCCTCGTGCTGCTGGGAACTTTCAACCGCTACTGGCTGGCGGCGGCATTCGGGTCCACCGCGCTGGTGCTTTCGGCGGTCTACATGTTGTGGCTCTACCAGCGGGTGATGAACGGGCCGGTGGCGCAAGGGAACGAACGGATCCGTGACCTGGTACCGCGTGAAGTCGTCGTCGTCGCACCGCTGATCGCGCTGCTGCTTATTCTGGGAATCTATCCGAAACCGGTGCTGGACATCATCAACCCCGCGGTCGGCCACACCATGGCCACCATCGGCCAGCACGATCCCGCCCCAAAGGTTCCGGTCACGGCGGTGCACGATCACAGAACAGCTGAAGGACCGCACCGATGAGTATGCCCACGCCCAGTGTCGAGTACTTCGCACTGTCCCCGATGCTGATCGTCTTCGGTGCAGCGGTGGTCGGTGTCCTGGTCGAGGCGTTCCTGCCCCGACGCTTCCGATATGCCAGCCAGGTGACGCTGGCGCTCGCCGGTCTGGTTGCCGCATTCGTCGCGGACGTCATGGTGGGCAGGAGGATTCCCGCTTCGGGTGAGACTGCGGTGATGCGGGCAGTGGCGATCGACGGCCCGACGTTGGTTCTGCAGGGCACGGTGCTGCTGGTCGCGATATTGGCCATCCTGTTCATCGCTGAGCGCAGTGCCGTCACGAACGCTCCCGTCGGCCCGGGCGCGGCCACGGTTGCGCAGCGTGCCGGATTGAATTTCTTCTCTCCGCAGGCATCCGCAGTACCCGACAGCGTGGCTGAGCGCCAAGCAATTCGGGCCGGGTTCGCCCAGACCGAGGTATTTCCGCTGACGATGCTGGCCGTCGGCGGCATGCTGGTGTTCCCGGCCGCCAACGACCTGTTGACCATGTTCGTCGCGCTGGAGGTGCTCTCGCTGCCGCTGTATCTGCTGTGCGGGCTGGCCCGGCATCGCCGCCTGCTCTCCCAGGAGGCGTCGGTCAAATACTTTCTGCTCGGCGCCTTCTCGTCGGCGTTCTTCCTCTACGGTGTGGCGCTGCTCTACGGTGCGACCGGCACGCTGACCCTGGCGGGTATCCGCGATGGGCTGGCCCAGCATCACGACAACTCAATGGCGTTGATCGGCGTCGGGCTGCTGGCGGTCGGCCTGCTGTTCAAGGTCGGCGCGGTGCCGTTTCACTCGTGGATTCCCGATGTCTACCAAGGCGCGCCGACCCCGATCACCGGATTCATGGCCGCAGCCACCAAAGTCGCCGCGTTCGGCGCGCTGATGCGGGTGGTGTATGTCGCACTGCCGCCGCTACATGACCAGTGGCGGCCGGTGCTGTGGGGCATCTCGATCCTCACGATGGCGGTCGGCACAATCACCGCGGTGAACCAAAACGACGTCAAGCGACTGCTCGCGTATTCCTCCGTCGCGCACGTCGGATTCATCCTCACCGGCGTGATCGCCGCTGTCCCATCTGGTGTCTCAGGGACGCTCTTCTACTTGGTGGCGTACAGCTTCAGCACGGTGGGCGCGTTCGCCGTCGTGGGATTGGTCCGGGGCGACGACGGCGACGAAGACGCCGACATGACCCGCTGGGGCGGGCTCGGACGCCGCTCCCCCATTGCCGGCCTGCTGTTTTCGATGTTTCTGTTGGCATTCGCCGGTATCCCACTGACCAGCGGCTTCGTCAGTAAGTTCGCGGTGTTCAAAGCCGCCGCCCAAGGCGGTGCGGTGCCGTTGGTGATCATCGGTGTGATCGCCAGCGGTGTCGCGGCGTACTTCTATGTGCGGGTGATCGTGCTGATGTTCTTCACCGATCCGCCCGCCGAAGCCCCGCACGTGGTGATCCCCGGGATATGGACCAAGGCAGCGATCGCGGTGTGCGCCGCGGTGACCGTGCTGTTGGGCATCTTCCCGCAGCCGCTGCTGGATTTGGTCGAGCGGTTCGCGCAGTTCGTGGGATGACAATGCCGACCCGGCAGTGGGTTCTCGTCGAGGACGACGGCGCGGTCCGCCTGCTGGCCATGAACCGCCCGGAAGCGCGAAATGCGTTGAATGTCGGGCTGATCGAAGCGCTCGATGCGGCGTTGTGCGAGGCTGACGCCGAGCCGTTGATTCGCGCGGTGGTGCTCACCGGCGTCGACCCCGCCTTTTGCGCCGGGGTGGACTTGAAGGAGGCCCAGCGCGAAGGCATGTCGTACTTCGAGCGCTACCAGACGCACAACTGCATCACCAAGGTGGCCGAGATGGCGACCCCGGTGATCGGGGCAATCAACGGCCCGGTTTTCACCGGAGGACTCGAAATGGCCTTGGGCTGCGACTTTTTGATCGCATCAGAACGCGCGGTGTTCGCCGATACCCATGTGCGTGTCGGCATCCTGCCCGGCGGCGGGATGACGGCCCGGCTGCCGCAGCTTGTCGGCGCGGCGATGGCGCGACGGCTCTCGATGACCGGCGAGGTGATCAACGCGGCCCGAGCCGAGCGGATCGGTCTGGTGACCGAAGTGGTGCCGCACGACCTGCTGCGCGCCCGCGCCGTTGAACTCGCTGCCCAGGTTGCGGAGGTGCCGGGGCCAACCATGGCCGCGCTCAAGGAAATCTACGCGACCGGCTCGGCCGCTGTCACCGGCCCGGCGCTTGCGGCCGAACAGGCTATCGCCGGCACGCAGCAGACGAACACCGCGGAGCTGGCTGCGCGTTACGCCGAGATCAGCGAGCGCAACCGCCGCCAGATTGGGCGCTAGCCGACGTCGAACAGTACGGGAATAGACGTCGGCGACCGGAACACCTGGCCCCGGATATGTGGATCGTCGCCGTCGGGGTCGAGGCGCAGGTTCGGCAACCGATCGAACAACAGGTTCAGCGCAACGCGCATTTCCAGCCGCGCCAGGTGCATCCCCAGACAGACGTGGACTCCGTGGCCGAAGCCGATGTGCGCCCGCGGCTGACGGAAGATATCGAAGCGATCCGGGTCGGGATACCGGTCCTCCTGCCGGTTAGCCGCGCCGAGCACGGGCATGACCGCCGAGCCGGCGGGGATCGACACACCTGCCAGCTCGGTGTCGCGCGTCGCGACACGGGTAATGGTGAGCAGTGGCGGCTCCCAACGGATCGCCTCCTCGATCGCCTGCGGAATCAACGACCGATCCGAGCGGACGGCATCGAGCTGATCTGTATTGGACAGCAGCGCAAGCAGCAGGTTGCCCAGCGAGCGATACGTGGTCTCGACACCAGCCGGCAGCAGCAGCCGCAGAAACGAGAAGATCTCCTCGTCTGACAGCCTCTCGCCGTCGATCTCGGCTTGGGCCAAGCCGCTGATCAGGTCGTCACGGGGCTCCTGTCTGCGATCGGCAAGGATCGGAATGAAGTACTCCCGCAATGCCTCTGACGCAGCGAGGCCCCGCTCGCGCTCGAACAGGATGCTGAGCAACGCCACGGACCAGCGCTGAAACTGCGGATAATCCTCGCGCGGCAAACCCAGGAGGCCGGCAATGATTTGAGTGGGGTACGGGAAGGTGAATTCGCTTCTCAGATCGGCATGTCCGCGATCGGCGAACCGGTCGATCAGCTGGTTGGCCACCTGTCCGACGAGTTCGTGCTCCCAGCGCGCCAATGCCTTCTGCGAAAAAGCTTTGGAGACAAGAGCTCTGTGGCGACCGTGCTCGGGCTCGTCCATTCCGAGCATGACATGTTTACCCAGCGCATCACCGAACGCGTCGATGATGATCGCGGAGGAGAACGTCTCGTTGTCCCGCAGCATCTGCTGGACCTCTTCGTGGCGGTACACCATGAAGACGGGCTTGGACTCTTCGTGCGGCATCGTCGAGGTGTCCAGGCGTTGCACGGGTTGTTCGCGCCGCATCAGGGCCAGCCCGGTGTATGGGTCCCGGACATCGCCGGACACCACGTCATCGAACTTCCCAAAGTCCTCGAGATCGTCAAACAGGTCCACTCTGCTGTCTCCTTCAGCCGGCGGGGTAGCCCACCGATTTGATCTCCGTGTATTGGTCGAACCCGGCCACGCCGTTCTGGCGGCCGATGCCGCTGTACTTGTAGCCGCCGAACGGTGTATCGGCGCCGTAGGGTGCGGCGCCTTGCGCGCCGATGAACCCGGCCCGTATCCGGCGAGCCACCGCCAACGAGTGCTCGACCGAACCCGACATCACGTTGCCGGCAAGGCCGTACATGCTGTCGTTGGCGATGCGGATCGCGTCCTCTTCGTCGTCGAATGGAATGACGGAGAGCACCGGCCCGAATATCTCTTCCTGTGCGATGGTCATCTTGTTATCGACGTCGACGAAAAGCGTTGGCTGCACCCAGAATCCCTTGTCGAATCCGGCCGGTGGCTCGGTGCCGCCGACGAGGCAGGTGGCGCCCTCGTCGATGCCTTTCTGGATGTAGCCGAGCACGCGCTTGCGCTGCTTGTCCGAAATTACTGGACCGCAGAGGGTTCCAGGATCCTGCGGGTCTCCCGGGGAGACGTTCTCGTACATCGCCTTGAGGTTGGCTACGCCTTCGTCATACCGAGACCGTGGCAGCAACAACCGGGTCGGGTTCGCGCAGCCCTGTCCGGCGTGCATGCACGGCGCGATGCCGATCGCACATGCCATCGCGAAATCGGCGTCCTCCAACACAATGGTGGCCGACTTGCCGCCGAGTTCGAGGAACAGGCGCTTCATCGTCGCTGCGCCTTTCTCCATGATGCGCTGCCCGACCACGGTGGAACCGGTGAACGAGATCAGGTCGACCTTGGGTGACAGCGTGAGTTCCTCCCCTACCAGGTGATCCGACGCGGTGACGACGTTGACCACACCGGCGGGGATGTCGGTGGATTCGGCGATCAGGCGCCCGAGCCGGGTCGCGTTGAACGGGGTGTCGGGGGCCGGTTTCAGCACGACGGTGTTGCCGGTGGCCAGCGCTTGGGCGAGCTTGTGGATGGTGACTTCGAACGGGAAGTTCCACGGCGTGATCGCGCCTACCACCCCCACTGGTTCGCGCCACACCTTACGGGTGGTCATCTGACCGGTCACAGCCACGAGCGCGTCGCCAAGATCGGTCTCCCAAGGGTATTCGTCGATCAGCTTGATCGGGTACCGCAGCGCATCGGCCAGTGGGGCGTCGAGCTGTGGCCCGTAGGTGATCGCGCGCGGGCAGCCGACCTCGAGGATGAGCTCTTCGCGCAACGCTTCCTTTTCGGCCTCGAGCGCTTCCTGGAACTGCTCGAGGCAGGCCTTGCGAAAACCGGGGCTGGTCGACCAGTCGGTTTCGTCAAACGCCCGCCGCGCCGCGTCGATTGCGCGGTGCATGTCCGCCTTCGACGCGTCGGCGACTTCGCCGAGCACCTCCTCGGTGGCCGGGTTGATGTTGGTGAACGTGCCGGCCTCGCCGTCGACGAGCTTGCCGTCGATAAGCATTCGCGACTCGAAGCGGACTTTCGTTGTGTCAGCCATGATGCTCACTCTCTTTCTCCGGCGTTGCGCAGGGCACCGGGGCGTGGGAGACCCATCGCCAGACGGGTCACATGAAAAAGTAGCCTGCCCGGCAGCACGCGGGTGGCGATCAGCAACATACGCGCATCGATGCCTATCGCGTGCCGCGCGAACGGGGCGCGCTCGTCGAGAACCTTGGCGAGCCGTCGCGCGAAGCGTTCCGGTGGGTTGGCAAGGACACGCATTGCTAGCCGACCGCGCCGATCGATCTTGGGATGGTGCGCGCCGTACGGGCCCTCGAAATCGCGATGGTCAGAAGTGCCAGCGTCGGTGATGATGTCGGTGTCGAACGTGCCGGCCACCACGACGGTGACGCCTAACCCGAACGGTGCGATTTCGCCGGCCAGCGATTCGGCCCACCTCTCCAAGGCGCCCTTTGCGGCGGAGTAGGCGGCGATCGAGGGCATGCCGCGGACACCGCCCTGGCTGGAGATCACCACGATCCGGCCGCGGCCGGCGGCCCGCATCGAGGGCAGCAATGCCTTGGTCAGCATCACCGGTCCGAAAACGTGGGTGGCAAACATCCGCTCCCACAGGTCCATCGGTGTTTCCTCAAGCATTCCCGCCGCCGATATCCCGGCATTGTGCACCAGCACATGAGGCGCCCCGACGGTCTCCTCCATCGTTTTGGCCGCGGCTGTGATCGATGCGGAGTCGGTGAGGTCGAGCTGCACGCCGACCAAACGTGGATCACCGGCGGGTGCGCCCGTTGCCGCCCGTAGTTTTTCGAGCCCGGCGTCGGGGGTGCGCATCGCTGCGACGACCCGCCAGCCTTGCTTGTAGAGTTGGACCGCGGACGCGAAGCCGAGGCCTCGCGACGCGCCAGTGATGACGACCGTAGGCGGCTCACCCATGGCCGGGCCCACACGGACCGCCGCCTGCGGGCGGCTCTACTTGCGGCCGCCCGTGAGGCTGTGCGCTCATCCACGTCGACCAGATGCCCACCGAGTATGGGCCGGGCGATCCTGCTTTCTCGTAAAACCCTTGGGGATCATAGACTTTGGCTTCTGGATAGGGCCACGGGCAGGCGACCGAGGTGGCGGTTCGGGTCCACTTGATGATGGCGAACCCGGTGCCGTAGCCGAAGTAGGCGATGTTGATGATCACGAACATCACCACGAACATGCCCAGCGTCGGGTGGCCGGCGAAGACGCGAACCCGTTGAGCGAGCTTTTCGGCAACTGTGCGGCCGGTGTCGTCGCGATACAGCAAGACACCCGCCGGAATCATCACGAATGTCACCATCACGGTTTCCCAGATGAACGGGAATTGGTATGTCTTGCCGGTGAATACCGAGCCGAACGGGATCACTTGGGAATAGATGTAAAAGCCGGTGCGCACCAGCGTGACCTCGAGCATCGCGTCGATCACTATCCCGACAGGCAAGATGATCGCCGCCAGACTGATCAGCGGGTGGCGCCAGACGAACGAGTCGAGGGGCCGACGCGCCTGGATCTTGCGCAGGATCCAGATTGCCGGGAAGTAAGGACCGAGGTAGAACATGATGTAGCCGATCACCAGGAACGGCTCCACCGTCGGTGACAGCGACACCAGGGGCCAATCTTCCGGCCAGTGCCACAGTTGCGGGTTGTAGACAGCGTAGGGCGACCAGTTCATGATGGGGTCCTGCCAGACGATCAGCGTCGTCACGATTCCCATCAGCAGTACGGGATGAGCGGGATGTCTGCGCCACGCCACCACGTAGACCGCGATGATGATCGACATCGAGATGATCGTGAAGATCTGAAACAGCCCCAGCCAATGGTGATAGCCGAATAGGGGTTCCACCGGTCGCGGAGCGCCAATGACGTTCGGATTTCGGATTCGTTCGGAGACAGCGCCTTTGCGCGCAAAGTACGCGACGACGGCGAGCACCACAACCGCGACGAAGACCCAGAAGACGGTCCAAACGGACCCCTTCTTCGGTTCGGCGGTCTGACGCGCGGTGGACGGCTGCGCCTGCTCGGTGGTCATTGGTCACTCCTCACCGAAGCGGGCGACAAGATGGGAGGTGACGCCGTCCGCGTCGAGTTTGCGGGCTACCAGGTAGCCGGCGCCCATCCAGGCCCGTCGTGTCCAGTTGCCAAACGAAACCCTGGTACCGGGTGCGCCGGAGGCGGCCGGCATCATCTTCACCCGCTCCAGTGCTTCTTTTACGCCCCTGGGGCTTAATGGATGTGCGTCGCTCAATGCACGCACTAACGTCATCGCGATGTCGCGGTTGACGACCGGCACGCACCACTCCGGGCGCCGACCGTAGGCCTCGTTGTATTCGTCGAGGAACTTCTGTCCCACCAGGTTGCCCTCGTCGTATTGGTCGATTCCGACCCAGCCCATGAATGCGTTCCACATGATCGGGTTGAGCCACGCGTTTTGGAACGCGGTACTGGTGAAGCGAGGCGGGTCCCAGTCCAGCGCTTCGAGGGCAGGGTTGATGAACACGATTCCGAATCCGAAGCCGCAGTGCACAATCGCCGGTGCTTTCGCTTCGTACAGTGTCCGTACCGCCTCCGAAATGTCTTGGCCTGTCTGCGCGATCGATGCCTCCGCCACGATGCGGATTCCCTTGCGCTTGCAGGCCTCGCGGAAGTTCGCCAGGTAGGTCTCGCCAACCAGTGACCGCTCCTTCAGCACACCGACCTCGGTGTGGCCGCCTTTGGCAAGCAGATCCGACCAGAAAATCGGCTCGTCTGTCAGCGATCCCATCGGGAAAGAGAAAAACCATTCTCCAAGCGCTGCGTCTGAGCCGGTGACGCTGATTGCCGGCACCTTGAAACGCTCCTCGATCGCCTCTCGCGTGGGAACCGCATTGTCCGTGATGCTCGGGCCGAAGATTGCCAGACAGCCCTCGTCGCACAGTTCGCCGTAAGCATCGATGACCGCCTTGACCGACCCCTTGGGTAGTCCTTCCACCTCCCGGTAGATGATTTCGATGGAACGGTCGAGCAGGCCGTGTTCGGTGGCTTGTTTGAAGACCAGGTCGAATGGCTGCGTCAAGTCCTCGAAGTACGTCTCCGGAAAGCCCTCGGGCAGCCGGAAGTCCATCAGGTAGCCGATCTTGATCGGCTCGGCGGTGCTCTCGTAGGACATCTGACCTCCGGGTCTCTGGCGGTCTGCGCAACGACTGTGCGGTACGACCTAATATTTGTTCTGACCCTAGCGGTGGCTGTGGCGACCGTCAATCATCGTCAACTGGGGTGGTCGCTCAGGTACACGTCGATCATCTCGACGAGCCCGCTCGACACCACGGAGTCGTCGGTGAGGGGCCCGGCGATCGCAGCGCGTGCGGCTTCGCGCAGGGTCAGTCCTTCGGCCACCAGCTGGCCCGCCGCAACGAGCACTCTCGTCGAGGCCACCTCGCGCAGCCCCGCGGTTTCCAGGCGGCGGATCGCCTGGCCCAACCGCACCAGCTCGGCAGCCTTGTCGTGGTCGATGCCAGCTTCGTGCGCCACGATCTTCTCCTCGACGTCCGGCGCGGGGAAGCCGAATTCGATCGCGACCATTCGTTGCCGCGTTGAGTCTTTGAGATCCTTGAGCACGCTCTGGTAGCCCGGGTTATACGACACCACAAGGCAGAATTCCGGCGCGGCGTCCAGTGTGATGCCGAGCCGCTCGATCGGGAGCTGACGGCGGTGATCTGCCAAGGGATGCAGGACGACGGTGGTGTCTTGGCGGGCCTCGACAACCTCGTCGAGGTAGCAGATCGCGCCTTCGCGCACGGCCCGCGTCAGTGGGCCGTCGACCCACTCCGTCTCGCCGCCTTTCAGCAGAAACCGCCCGACCAGATCCGCGGTCGTCAAGTCGTCGTGGCAGGCTACGGTGATCAGCGGCCGGTCCAGGTCATGCGCCATGGCTTCGATGAATCGAGTCTTGCCGCACCCGGTCGGTCCCTTGAGCACAATCGAAAGCCTCTGCCGGAAGGCAGCTTTGAAGATCTGCTCTTCGTTGCCGACGGGTACGTAGTAGGGTCGCGGTCCGCGCATTTCGCTACGCCACCCGCCGTCGAACATCAGCAGAGCCCAGCGCCGAGCGAAACAGCGGTCCGATGGCCTGACCGAGTTCCTCGAGCCGCGGAATAGTCGCGTGCGCGGCGCTGCCGAATACCCGCTGCAGGTCATCGACATTCGTACTGGCGCCGACCGTCAGGCACAGGCATCCGATGCCCCGGCGGCGGGCCTCGGCAAGCGCACGGTGCGCGTCGGCGGCGCCGTACACGCGTTCATAGCCGTGGTCGTACGCCAGACCGTCAGACAGCACGACCAGCAGCCGACGTGGCGTGCCGCCCCGGCTCTCCAGCACTGCGGCGCCGTGCCGGATCGCCGCCCCCAGCCTGGAGTACGCGCCTGGTTTCAGCCCGCTGAGTCGCCGCATCACCAGGGCGTCGAGGTTGTCGTCGAAGCGCTTCACCGGCATCAGGTGCACCGCCGAGCGGCCCTGCGAGTGAAAGGCATACAGCGCCACACGATCACCGAGATCATGGAGAGCAGACGTCAACGCAGCCGCCGCCGCGCGCTGTTGCGTGTGTACGGTCTCACCGATCGCGCCGGGCTCGGCCACCGAGCCGGAGACATCGAGCAAAAGCAGCGCGGCAAGGTCGCGGCGGCGGCGAAGGCTGTCGACGTACACTGCCTCGTCGGGGGCGGAGCCGGCCATCAGCTCCACGCGTTCTTCGACCGCGGCGTCGATATCGATGTCGTCGCCTTGAGGCTGTCGGTGGTACCGGTCCAGACCCAGCCCGAGGCGGGCGAGCGGTCGACGCACACCGTAACCGCCCCACATTCCCGTCGATGTGCTACCCGTAGGCAGCGGCTCCACCTCGTGCACCGTGCACCAGTCCGGCCGGTACCGGCGCCGGTAGATGTCCCATTCGGGATACTTTGTGCCGCCGGTTTCTTCCTCGGCCCCGTCCACCGCTGGCGCCATGCGGTTGGAGACGACGGCGCTGGCGCCACCTCGCGGAGTGGAGCGCTTCCGGTGCGTCGGGGTATCCGCCCCGGGCTGGCCGCCCTCACCCAGCCGGCGCACCGCACCGAGCATCTTCTGGAACAACCGGCCCAGCGCACCGCCGCCGCCGATCGGGCTTGAGAACATATCGACAGCGTTCCCGGCGTTGTCGTCGTCGAGTTCGGCGAGTACCTGGTCACGCTGCTGACGCGGGATGTGCTGGCCGGTCGTGTGCAATTTCTCCTTGAAAGCCAATAGTTTTCGCGCACGAATCTCTCCGAATACCATGGGCGGGTCGGCGATCGCCTCGCGGCTCCGCGCAGCGGCCAGCGACGCGGCGGGCGAATCGGTTCGCGCTGCGAGCTCCCGGTCGATCAGCGGGCGCACCGACAACGGCAGCAGATCCTCGTTTGTTGTCAGCGCCCGATGGCCTTCGATGGCCAAGTATCGCCGCGCCACCGCGGAGCGCCGGTTGAGCCTGCGCGTGATCGCAGGTTCGAGGCTTCCGGCTGCGAGCAGCGACGCCTGGATGGCTAGCGCTTCGAGCTGGAATCGGACGCTGGTGGCCGGGTCCAGGAAGATGAGGCTGCCGTCGGTCCAGGCCGGCTCGCCAGGCATGCCCGCTGCGACCTGCACCGTGCGGCCTGCGAGCGCGGAGGCAAGCAGGTTGAAGCGCCGCAGACTGTCTGCTTCTTCCACGGAGCCCTCTTCCGGCAGGGTGGCGTCTGGTTGACCAAATATCTGTTCCACCGTAGAGTTCGGCTTGGCCGCAGTCAAACGTGTGAGGCCGACAGGACACCGTGGATTTTTCATACCCTGCCGAAGTGGAGCACTTTCGCAATGAATTGCGGGCGTGGCTGTCTGCCAACCTGACCGATGACGTTGTGGCCGCGGGCCGCATGGGCGGCCGCGACGATGCTGCATTCGAGACGCTGCGGGCATGGAACGCGACGATCGCGGACGCAGGCTGGGCGGCCGTTTCTTGGCCGCGTGAGTACGGCGGTCGCGGCGCGACGGTGCTGGAGCAGCTCGTGTACGCCGAGGAGACAACTCGGGCACGGATGCCTGTCCCGCTCAACGTCATCGGGATCAACAACATCGCGCCGGCGATCATGCAGTACGGAACCGAGGAGCAGAAACGCACGCTGCTTCCCCGGATGGTTCGCGCCGACGATATTTGGTGTCAGGGAATGTCGGAACCTGAGGCTGGATCGGATCTCGCCTCGCTGCGTACTAAAGCGGTGCGGGTCGGAGACCATTTCGTGGTCAACGGTCAGAAGATCTGGACTTCGCTTGGGCACCGAGCTGATTGGTGCCAGCTGTACGTGCGTACCGACCCGGAAGCGCCGAAGCACAAGGGGATCTCATGCCTGATCGTCGACATGGCATTACCGGGCATTCAGGCCCGGCCTCTCGTGACCCTCACGGGAGAAGCCGATTTCGCCGAGCTGTTCTTCGACGATGTGCGGGTGCCGGCGGATGCGCTGCTCGGCCCGCAAAACCAGGGTTGGCAGGTCGCCACCACCACGCTCAGCCATGAGCGTGCCGGAGCAGCGCGGCTATACGCCGGATTGCAGGTGCAGCTCGAGGATCTGGTGGCCGATCTGGCGGGGATCGCGGTCAACGGCCGGCCGGCGCTGCAGGATCCCGTGACGCTGCGCCGCCTTGGAGAGCTGGCGGTGCGGACCAAGTACCTGGAAGTGCTTTGCCAGCGGTCGATTTCGGCGATGCTGCACGGTGGCGACGCCTTCGCGTCGGCCAGCCTGGCCAAGACGATATGGGGCGAGCTCGGGCAAGACCTTGCCGCACTAGCTTTCGACGTGCTTGGGCCCGTCGCCGCCAATGGTCGGTGGGCTGAGCGCCGGCTGGCCTCGCGCTCGCTCACGATTGCCGGCGGCACGACGCAGATCAACAAGAACGTCACCGCGCAACGCGTCCTGGGGTTGCCGCGCAAATGAACCTCGAGATGGGCGACGAGCAGCTGGCCCTTCGCGACACCGTGCGGCGGTTCCTTGCCGAAAAAGCCACGATCGCCGGTCACGTGCGCCCTCTACTTGATGATCCGACGGGCATGACATGGGACGTCTGGCGAGGCCTTGCCGACCTCGGAACCACAGGGCTTTTGGTGCCGCAACGGCACGGCGGTGCTGGCATGAGCATGGTGGAAGCCGGGATCGTCCTCGAGGAACTGGGTGCGGCGCTTTACCCGGGGCCTTGGCTATCGAGCGCAGTCGCGGCGACTCGTGCGCTGACCCGATTTGGCGCTGAGGAAGCCGCGCTCTTGGCCGGGATCGCGGCCGGCGCCACGATTGCCACGGTGGGCCCTTTGGACTTCGACCGATCGCTGCCGAGGGCCAGCGAGGAAGGCGGTCGGGTGGCGCTGCATGGCGAGATCGCCCAGCTACCGGACGCTGCCGCGGCACACGTGCTGCTGGTGCTGGGTAACGACCCCGACGGCACAGCGCTTTTCGCAGTGGAGACCTCCTCCCCCGGTGTCGCTGTAACACCGCAGCCGGGAATCGATCAGACCCGCAAGCAGTTCCGCGTCGCACTTGACGATGCCCCGGCGCAGCGTCTCGCCGTCGGCTCCCCGGATACGGTCGACGCGCTCATCGACGACGTGCTGATCGCCTCTGCCGCCGACGCGCTCGGCGCTGCCCATGCGGTCATGGATTCAGCAGTCGAATATGCCAAGGTGCGCAAGCAATTCGGCCAACCGATCGGTTCGTTCCAAGCGATTCAGCATCTGTGCGTCGACATGTTCGAAACCGTCGAGCTGGTACGTGGCGGTGTCATGCACGCGCTGTGGGCTGCCGACGCCGCTGAGTCCCACGAGCGGCACTTGGCCGCCGTGCGCGCCAAGGCATTCGCCTGCCAGCTGGCCTCCGTCGGCGACACCGCGATCCAGGTTTTCGGCGGTATCGGCTTCACCTGGGAGCACGATGCCCATCTCTATCTCAAGCGCCTTCTGAACTGGCAGTCGTTCCATGGCGGACCCGACCGCTACCTCGAGGAGGTCGGTGCGCAACTCGTACACCAATTGGCAAGGAGCAACGCATGATCAACTTCACCGACCAGGTCGCCATCGTCACCGGAGCAGGGCGAGGCCTTGGCCGGCTGTACGCGATCGAGCTGGCGCGCCGCGGCGCCGCTGTGGTCGTCAACGATCTCGGCGGAACCATGCACGGAGAGGGGTCGGACGCCACGGTCGCCGACCAGGTCGTCGAGGAGATCGAGCGGGCGGGCGGCACCGCAGTGGCGTCGCATGATTCGGTCGACAGCCCCGAAGGCGGTGAGACGATCGTGCGCGCCGCCCTCGACCGGTTCGGCCGCCTCGACGCGGTGGTGAGCAACGCCGGCATCTTCAACAGCATCCCGTTCGAGGAGCTGTCGCCTCAAGACTGGCGACGCATGCTCAGCGTGCATCTCGACGGCGGTTTTTATCTGAGCCAGCCCGCCTATCGGGTGATGAAGACCCAGGGCTACGGCCGGTTCGTGTTCATCTCCTCGTCCGGCGGGATGTTCGGCCAGCCACTCGAAGCGCATTACGCCGCGGCCAAAGCCGGCCTGGTCGGGCTGACCAACGTCATCGCGATCGAAGGCGCCGAGCACGGGATCCTGGCCAACACCGTGCTGCCGTTCGGGTTTTCCCGCATGGTCACCGAAACCGTCGGCGACGCGAAAGCGCTTGAAGAACTGGGCTTTCTGAAAGTCATCCAGCCTGAACTGGTCGTCCCCATGGTCGTCTTCCTGGCCAGCCGCGAGTGTGACCTCACTCATCAGAATTACTCCGCCTGTGCTGGGCGCTTCGCGCGGGTGTTCGTCGGGCTCGGCCAGGGCTGGCTCGCCGAGCCGGGAAGCAAACCGACCGTCGAAGACGTCGCTGAGCATCTGGCCGAGGTGTCGGCCACCGAACCGTTCACCGTGCCGGGATCGATTTTCGAGGAAGTCTTCGGCGTCTGCGAGCGGCTGGGAATCACTACGTAGTTACTGCGATCGCCTACCGGGGCTGGTTCGCTACACCGGGGAACAACTGTGCCGTGGGGCCGGCGGTCACCCAACCGGCCAGCTTGGTCACGAGATGAGGCGCGAAAACAGCTCCGTAGAGGACGTTTCCGATGACGACGACGGCGATGACGGACAGAACCGACGATTGAAGTCGGCTCGTCGACCTCTTGTCGGCCCACATTTCAATGACATTTCGTCCTTCGGAATCCGTCCGCCCAAGCAGGTAAGTGAAGACCATCATCTGCACGCCCATCGCCAGGGAGTCGTAGATCGGGTACTGGTGCTTGGTCCCTTCCCACAGTCCCAGCCCTGGGATCACACGGCCGTAGTAGAAGACGCCCAACCGGGCTCCCACGATCGCGTTGAAGAGGAAGGCCCAGCAGAACCCGACGACGAGCCCGACAGTAAGGAGCGTGGCGGGTCTGCGCCAGCGAAACTTCGCGCTCAACCATCGACCGAGCGTCGCGCCGATCACGGCGGGCAGCACGAAGTAGGAGATGTAGCCGATCGGCACGGACGAGGGCAGCCCGCCCCACGTCATGTTCAATGGCCACCACGACGGCATGCGAGGCAGCGCAGGGGGGAACTGCGCGTACATCGCCCAGTCGTAGGGGGCCTCGATCCACGAGAACGAGATCGCCGAGATGCACAGGAGCAGGAGTGGGTGCAGGCGGCGCTGGCGATAGCTCAGGTACACGCCAATTGCGACAAACGCGACGCCTCCGACGTAGGCGAAGCCGATCGCCGCCTTCAGCAGGGACGTCAACTCGGCGCTCATCGATCACGCTCTTGGCTCGGAGCACGACGTGCTTCCGGGTCGAAGTGTTGCACCAGACCGAATATCAGGACGATCAATCCGAATAGCGTGCCCAACATGATGACAGCGCCCACGGCCCGATCTCCCGACTTTGTTGACCAAATATCTGTTCCACAGTAAAGTCGCGCTCGTCGGACGCACAAGGAGCAGACACCATGAAAATGGACGACTTCATCCTGGTCTCCGTCGACGACCACCTCGTCGAACCCCCCGACATGTTCGAGGGTCACATCCCCGAGAAATACAAGGACGATGTGCCCAAGCTGATCCAGCGACCCGACGGCACGGACGCCTGGGTATTCGAAGGGCAGGAAGCGACCAATGTCGGTCTGAATGCGGTCGCTGGCCGCCCACCGGACGAGTACGGCGCCGAGCCAACCAAACTCAGCGAGATCCGCGAGGGCTGCTACAACATCCATGAGCGGATCCGCGACATGAACGCCAACGGTGTCGTCGCCGCGATGAACTTCCCGTCCTACCCGCAGTTCTGCGGTCAATATTTCGCTCGCGCAAAGGACAAGGGCCTCGGCCTGACGGTTCTGCGTGCCTACAACGACTGGCACATCGACCAGTGGTGCGGCACGTACCCCGGTCGCATGATTCCGCTCGCGCTGCCGCCGATCTGGGACCCGCAGTTGATGGCCGAGGAGGTGCGGCGGGTGGCCAAGAAGGGCTGCCACGCGGTGACGTTCTCCGAGAACCCGGAAAAACTCGGGTATCCCTCACTGCACAACCCGCATTGGGATCCGTTCTGGCAGGCCTGCAACGACGAGAACACGGTCGTCTGCCTGCACATCGGCTCGTCGTCGTCAGTAGTCATCACATCGATCGAGGCGCCAGTCGACACGATGATCACCCTGCAGCCGATGAGCATCGTCAACGCCGCCGCCGACCTAGTGTGGTCGCCGGTGCTGCGCAAGTTTCCCGACCTGAAGTTCGCGTTGTCCGAAGGCGGGATCGGCTGGATCCCGTACTTCCTCGAACGCATCGACCGCGTCTACAAGATGCACCGGGCCTGGACGCATCAGGATTTCGGCGACAAGTTGCCCAGCGATGTGTTCAACGAGCGGATCATCACCTGCTTCATCGACGACGGCTTCGGCATCGAGAGCCGCCACAAGCTCAACATCGACATGATCACGTGGGAATGTGACTATCCGCATTCCGATTCCACCTGGCCGGTCGCGCCGGAGACGCTGGCCATCTACCTCGACGGTGTGCCCGACGACGAGATCAACAAGATCACCCACGAGAACGCCATCCGGCTTTTCTCGTTCGACCTGTTCAAACACATCCCACGTGAGCAGGCCACCGTCGGCGCCCTGCGGGCGCAGGCCAAAGACGTCGACCTGGGTTACCGATCCTCCGCACGGCTCAAGAAGACCGGCACGGACACCGTGACAGTGCTGGACCTTGCCGCGAAGCTACCGACGTCGAACTGACTGCAGTCTCGTGGACATCGAGCACCTACTGACCGCAACCCGGTCGGCCCGAAAGTCGCTCGATCTGGATGCGCCCCTCGACCTCGGCGACATCCGTGACTGCCTTCGCATCGGATTACAGGCGGCCAACGGATCCAACCAACAGTCCTGGCGCTGGCTCGTGGTCACCGACCCCACGCTGCGCGAGAAGATCGCCGGGCTGTACCGCGACGCCTACCTGCTGCGGGTGGGCGGCCAGATGGTCGCCGAATTGGTGCCCGCCGACACCCCTGGTGGGCGTCTGATGTCGTCGACCGAGTGGCTCGTCGAGAACATGGCGAAAGTGCCGCTGCTCGTAATCCCCTGCTATGAACCATATTTGCCACGCATCGACGGCGACGAGTCGTTCCACCAGGCCACCCTGTACGGCTCGATCTTCCCGGCGGTGTGGAATTTCCAGCTTGCCCTGCATACCCGCGGTTACGGGACCTGCGTGACGACGCTGCACCTGCACCACGAGGACGCCGTCCGCGAGCTGCTCGGCATCCCGGACAGTTACGTGCAGGGGTGCCTCCTTCCGGTTGGCCGTCTGCGCCACGGCAAGACGTTTCACCCGGCACGTCGACGGCCACTCGAGGAGGTGGTCGCCGTCAACGGGTGGGACGGCCCGACCATTTAGACGTAGCACTGATGAACGTGTCAGGCGCCTTGACAGCAAACCCGACATAGCTACGGGGTTCGGGCGGCGCGTGCCCGTTCAGCGGGCGCACAGCGAGGTTACCCTCTGGTAGCGTAAACCAAAAGTTGGGTCGGCGTTTCGGCCCGACCAGGACGCAATCCGGCGCCGTGGAGGTGTTGTGGGGCTTCAGCAACCGGCCCGGGCTACGGTCTCCGCGAACCCTGCCCGCCTAGAGGCACGCGACAACAAGGTGCCGGTACGGGCTGGCCGCTCCCGCTCTGGGGCTGCCGGCAAGGATGCCGGAGGAGCCTACGACGACGGGACGCGGCGGACCGAAATCCTCCAGACCGCTGCTTCGTTGATCGCGTCTTCGGGCTTACGGACGTCGCTGCAGGAGATCGCTGACGCCGCGGGCATTCTTCCCGGAAGCCTGTATCACCATTTCGAGTCCAAGGAAGCGATCCTGGTCGAACTGGTCCGGCGATATCACGCCGATCTGGAGCGCATCGGCGAAATCGCCCACGACAGACTGGATGACCCCGGCTCGCGTCCGATCTCCGAACAGATCGTCGAGCTGGGTGCGGCGATCGCGCGGTGTGCCGTGCAGCATCGCGCCGCGCTGCAGATGTCGTTCTATGAGGCGCCGAGCGCCAATCGGGAACTCGTTGCACTCCTGCGGCAGCCACCCACCGCCGTGCAGGAGGCGATGCTGCAGACGTTGCGGGCCGGCAGGTGGAGCGGCTACATCAGAGCCGATATCGATCTGCCCACGCTGGCCGACCGCATTTGCCAGTCGATGATGCATGTCGGGCTTGACATCATCCGGCACACCGCTGTCGCCGACCAGGCCGCAGCGCTATTGTGCCGCATCATGTTGCAGGGGCTCGCAAGCCGACCGCCCAGTGACCAGGAATTGAACAATTCCAAGGCGTTTGCGGTCGCGGAAGAAGCCATCGAGACATGGGTCGAGGAGACTAAGTCTGAGGTCGACGACAAGGCCGCGTATGTCCGCGCGGTCGCGCGAGCCGAATTCGGCCGCAAAGGTTACGAAGTCACCACCATCAGAGACATCGCTTCGGCCGCTGGACTCGGCACCGGCACCGTCTACCGACTGATCGGCTCGAAGGACGAACTTCTCGCGTCGATCATGGAGTCGTTCGGCCACAAGGCCGGCGGAGGATTTGCCAGCGTCCTTCGCGCTGATGCAACACCCGTCGAAAAGCTCGACGCACTGACCTGGATCAACATCAATGCGTTGGACCGCTTCCCGGACGAGTGGAAGATCCAGCTGGCATGGATGCGCCAGTCTCCACCGGATACGCCCAATCCCGGCTTGTTGTTCACCATGCGGCTGCGACAACTCAAATCGTTGCTATCCGACGGGATTAGGTCTAAAGACATCCGCATTGACAGCCCCTCGCTCGAGATGCTCTCGCGCTGCGTCATGGACGTTCTGTGGATGCCCGAAAACATCGTTCGGACCCAGGGGAAACAGACCGCGCTGAGCCTTGCGCGCGACACGGTGGTGCGCGGAGTCGCCGAGCGCACGGGCTGAACGCCGAACCTATTGAAACCAAATATATGTTCCGCGTAGAGTGCTTTTGTGCTTCTGCAGTAGCCTCAGAGAGGAGAGCCATGACGGCCATCGATCAGTTCCGATACGACGGCAAGCGGGTGCTCGTCGTCGGCGGCGCCACCGGAATGGGCGCTGCCGCAGCCCAGACCGCGGCGGAGCTCGGCGCCCATGTGGTCGTGATGGACTACGCCCCGGTGCCGTACGAGGTTGCGCAAACGGTGCAGGTCGACCTGTCTGATCGCTCGTCGATCGACTCCGCTCTCGAGCAGGTCGACGGACCTGTCCACGCCATCTTCTCGGCGGCCGGCGTGGCGGACGGGCCGAAGCTGATGCGTATCAACTTCATCGGGCACCGGCATCTGATCGAGACGATGCTGGCCGATGGCCGACTCCCCCGCGGTTCGGCGATCTGCTTTATCTCATCTGTGGGCGGCATCGGTTGGGAAAGTGATTTGCCGCGGTTGCAGGAGTTCCTGGCGACACCCGACTACGAGTCGGCCGACGCCTGGGCGAAGGCCCATGAGCCGGAAGGGATCATCCACTACGGCTTCAGTAAGCAGGCGATCAACGCATACGTCGCGACAAAGGCGTACCCGTTCTTGGCCAAGGGTGTGCGCATCAACGCGATCTGCCCGGGCCCGACCGATACGCCGCTTGCCCGGGCGAATGCCGATCTCTGGCTGACCTTTGCCCAGGACTACCGGGATGCGACCGGCTGCGAGATCCACACGCCGCAGCAGATGGCCAACGCGATGGTTTTTTTGAACAGCGATGCCGCGTGCGGCATCAGCGGCGTCACTCTTCTCGTCGACAACGGTCACGTGATGTCGTCGCTTACCGGGTCGTGGGCGCCCGGTAAGCCGATCATCGACCTGATCATGGGGCGCGTGTCGCTGACGTAGCTGTTATCGGCGCGCGAGACGATCATGGAGTGGTTGTAAGCCGGGTCCCTCGAGCTGGTGAAGTAGCGCGCTGCGGCCGCAGACCGTCATCATCAACGCCGCTACCGGCCCCCGGATTTCCGCTCCCGTTCCCCAAGACCGGTCGATATCAATGGCACACAAGCGAATCCCGCACAGGAAGCCTATTGGCACGAAACCGAATCGCCATGGCTTTGTCAGGAAATCAAGCGCGAGCGCTGCGCGTTCCCGGTCTGGATTGAAGGCCATACCGAGCGGAATCCTGATGTCGCCACCATGCACCAATATGTCGGCCAACGGGTCAAGTGGTCCGAATACCGGTGGACTGACCCTGCGGTCAGCGTGGCACCGCAGTGCGGCGGCGATCCGTGTGGCTGGTAACTGCGCGCGCCGTCGCGCCAGCTCATCGATAGCGCGATCAAGACTCCCGCGTCGCAGAGCCATTCCCTGGAACGTCCAGAAGCTGTCAGTGCACACGCTGAGCAAATGTGCGCCAACCGTCTTGATGTCCCAACCTGCGCATAGGCTTGGCGTCGACAGCTGCGTATCGTTCAAGTCGTCGAGCAGCGTCGCCATCTGGCGCCGCTCGTCCGCGACTGCAGCGAACACAAGTTCACGATCGATTCGCATCGTGATTCTCGTGCGCCTATTCGACGGCGTGGCGGGGCAGAGTTAGCGGCAGGTCGAGCGAACTGAGCAGTCCCGCTGGTGCTTCCACCACGTAGGGAACGGCGTTGACGACGCGCGTTGCGGTAGCCGTCATCGCGCCCCGCCCGGCCCCGTGACCTTGGACATCGCCGAGCGTCATGGCACAGTGAATGTCGGGATCACCCTCGATGTCCACGCGGTAAGTGGCGTCGTGTTCGGAGCTCAACCAGTCGGGCGCCACGTCGCGGGCCATCCGGATGATGTGCTCGATCACAATTGCCTCCCGACCCTCGACAACGCCGGCAGCCCGGGTGCAGACCGCCCCACATGTCCCCGCTTTGATCGTGCCGAACGCGACTTCGATGTCCCGATCGGTCAACTGCCGCTCGAGTGAGCCGTGTAGCTCCTGCACTTTGACCCCGAGGCCGTCGGCGATCAGGTGTATCGGTGCGCTCCAAGCCATTTCGATGAACCCGGGCGTCTTCAGCATCGGTTCGAAATCAAGCGGCCGGCCGAACCCCATCCCGTCCATCATGACGCTGGCCACCGGGTAGTGGTCGTTAAGCGCCACCTCCGTCGCCTTGACGGCGCGGATTCTCTTCGACAGTGTCGTCAAAACCAGAGCCAGCTGGTCCGAACCGAACCCCGGGAAGATTCCGGATGCGTAGAACGAGGCCTCCCCGGACGTCGCCGCTTCTTGGAGCTGGTCGCGCCATTCGGCCGCAAAGTATGCCGGCGGGTAGACGAGACTTGTTGAGGTGGTTGACACAACGTTGATCCCCGCCTTGAGCAACCGCAGATAGTCGGGCACCGCGTCGGCATCGCGCTGCGGGCCGCTGGCGGCATACACGACGCAATCTGGCTGCAGCGCGATCAGCGCATCGGCATCGTTGGTCGCGGACACACCGATCGCCGGGCCGCCGGCCAGCTCGCCGGCGTCGCGCCCGACCTTCGCCGGGGAATGCACCCAGACCCCGACGAGCTGAAGGTCCGGCCGGCGCCGAATCGCGTCGATGGCGATGGAGCCGACACCCCCGGTCGACCAGACCACGACGCGAATGTGATTCACGGCCATCTCCCTCCCTCTGTTGTTGGCTTTCAGGCGTTCTCGTGCGCTTGTGCCGCTGCCGATGCGGCTCGCTCAAGGTATGGCCAGGCGAGGCCGGGCGGTAAGCCGCCGCACAGCGGTAGCAGTGGCAAGCTGCGGCCGCCACGCACATACTCGGTTGCTTCATCGGTCGTGAAAATGCGGTAAGGCCTTGGTGCGGCACGCAGTTCCTCCACAGTCTGGGCCCGGGAAATGCTTGCCACGGTGTCGTCGCCGTGCCGATATGCCGCCGCCGTCATTGCATCGTGAAGCAGATACGGTCCCAGCTCATTCCACGCGCCATCCACGTCGTCCGCGACGAACACAGCGGTCGGTGCGCTGCCGTCGGGGAACTGCGTAAACCCGGGCGCGTGTCCGTTGGCCCGGCATTGCGACTCATAAAGCTCTTTCAGTGCAGGGTTATTCGTCTGCGAAATGAAGCCAAGGCCGTGCTTCGCGGCGCGCTTGACGGCAGCCGGGCTGCCACCCGCGAGCATGATATTCGGGCCGCCGTTGGTGGCGCACCGCGGCGTCACGTGGATACGCCGGCCTTCGTGGATCACCGCCTCTCCCTTGAGCAGTTCGAGCAGCAAGGCCAGATTCTCGCCCGCGAGCCGCCCGCGTCGGCGCATGTCCACGCCGAAGTGCTCGTATTCTTCAGCCCGATGCCCAATACCGAACGCATAAGTGACGCGGCCGTTGCTGATGATGTCCAACACGGCCATCTCTTCGGCCAGCCGGACCGGATCCCAGAACGGGATAGGCACGGCGACAAGGATGATCGCTAGGCGCTCGGTCCGAGCAGCGGTCGCCGCGGCGAATATCAGCGGAGAGGGTAGATGTCCGTCGTCGGTGCCATGATGCTCGGAGAGCACCGCGACAATTGCGCCGCGTGTTGCTGCCCACGCGCACATCTCGATCGCGGCGGCGTAAAGATCGCTCGGCCGAGCACCTTTCTCAGGCGCCCGCATGTCGAACCTAAGCGTGAACATCAGTGTTGCCGATCGATTCGGATTGCTCCAAGCATTTCGCGTGTAGTCCCGCGAAAACACGCCGACTATAACCTAATTTTTGTTCAGAATGAAGCGCTCGAGGCGCGTCTCGGTAACAACCGGCGTAGTTATCGTACGAACGGCCGGGTCGCCAACACATAGATGGCGAATACGGCCAGCGGCGCCAACACGGGCAGCCACGGTAGTTGAAGCGGAAACGATACCGCGACCAACCCGACGAACGTAAACCCCACCGCGGCAATCATTGTCGGCGGTGTCATTGTCATCGCTGAGGCGCCTGGCCCGGGCGCGTGTCGCAGCACCAGATAGGCGGCAGCTGCCAGCCCGGACACAGCGACAACTACGGAGGATGGCTCGGTGAACGCGACTACCACCACGGTGAGTAACACCGCGAGCGTCGCAGCCGGGCGGAACACCATGCCTGCCATCACCGCCGCCACCGCCGCCATCGCGGCCACGAACGCCGGCCCCTGCGACCCGACAGCAATGCCCGCCACCATCAGCAGTCCGAAGACGGTCGAGAAGATACGGATCATCATGTCAGCGGGCCCGTACCGGGCGGCGGTGGTCAGGCACCGCGCGCATCGATTGATCCAACGTCTGATCCGGCCGCCAGGCCACCACGTCGACGCCGATCGTGGCCATATCGCGATACATGGCGGACCGCTGCAATGCCCACAAACGGGCGACCAGCGGGTCATCTAGATCCTGGAACGGCGCCCCCTGCAAGACATCGACGGCGACCACGACGTGCCCGCGCTTGCGCAAGTCGATCAGCGCCAGTGCGAATTCCGTGTCGAGCATCGTCGAAAACGCGACGACGATCGCACCGGGAGGCATCGCCGCCCGCGGCGCCAACGTTCCGCTGGTGGTTTCGAATCCATCACCTGCCGCCAGCACGGTGTCGAGGACACGATAGAACTGCCGCTGCCCGATATCGGCGCCGAGCCAGCGCGGTTGGCGTCCACCGAGTGCGACGATGCCGGCGCGGTCGCCGCTGCGCAGCGCGGTTTGCACGACCTGAGCCGCGCCTCGCGCGATTCGCTCGGTGGCCTCTGTTGCCGGTCCCGGAGGCTGCGGATAAGTGTCGATCAGGACCACAACATCTGCGGCCCGGTCGGTCAACCGTTGGGTCACATGCAGTCTGCGGCGGCGGGCGCTTACCGGCCAGTTGATCGTGCGCAGCTGGTCGCCCGGCACATAAGTGCGAATGTCGGCGTACTCGACGCCCGGGCCGATGTGCCGCGTAAGGTGGGTGCCCAGGCGATCAAGCAACTCGGTCTGCGGGATCGAGGTCGATTGTGGCGGTGCGACTGGGAAGACGATTACCTCGGCGACATCAACGGTTGCTGTGCCTGCGAGCAACCCACCGCGCGCCACCACGTCGACCCGCGCCCGGATCGGGTATTTGCCCCACCGGCTGGCCGACACGGCAACAGATTTCCGTTGACTCGATGCGTTTTCCAGAATGTCGAGCTGCATGCCATCGATGGTTAGAATGCTGAGATACACCGTGGCGCCATTTGATTCGGCAGTGACCCACACACTGAGCTGTACCTGTTCGGCTTCGAAGCATCGCTGTGAACCGGGTTGGGCGTGTGCGTTGACGTTGGGTACCCGAGGCTGCCAGCTAATGGAGCACAGCACGCCGATCAGCGGCGCAGCGAAGGCGATCAGCTGCCAACGTGAGCCGACTACCGCGGCCGCCAGTGCAAAGCCCGCACAACTGGCAATGGCTATGGTCAAAGGAGATGCGCGCCAACGCAGCTCGACATCACAGGTATTGGGTGCAGTCATTCAGTCGTCCCGCGTGCGCGCGGTACCGGCACCCGTCGCAGCAGCTCTTCGATGACATCGGAGCCTTGGATCTTTCGCACCCACATTTCGGGCCGCAGCGTAATCCGGTGTGCCATCGCAGGTACGGCGAGCGCCTTGACGTCTTCCGGTATCACGTAGTCGCGGCCCAACAGAAGCGCACGGGCACGGGAAAGTTGTACCAGATCGAGTTCGGCTCGTGGGCTAGCGCCGACGGCAACCTGCGGGTGATGCCGGGTGGCGTTGGCCAGCGACACCACATAGTGCAGGACGTCGTCATGCACGGTGACCTGTTCGACGGATTCACGCATGGCCAAGAGGTCGTGGGCGTCGACGACTTGATTGACTGTCGGCTCGGCCGACCCGCGTTCAAGGCGGCGGCGCAGCATAGAGGCTTCGTCGTGCTCAGAGAGGTAGCGAAGTTCCAGCCGGATGGCGAATCGGTCCAGTTGCGCTTCCGGGAGTGGATAGGTGCCCTCGTACTCAATCGGATTGTCAGTGGCCAAGACGATGAACGGGGTTGGCAGCTTGTGGGTTTCGCCGTCGATACTGACCTGGCCCTCGGCCATCGCCTCCAGCAGCGCCGCCTGCGTTTTGGGCGGGGTTCGGTTGATCTCGTCGGCGAGCAGAAGATTGGTGAAGATCGGTCCGGGCCGGAACTCGAAGCGACCGGACTGCATGTCGTAGATCGTCGAGCCGAGAAGGTCGGCCGGCAGCAGATCGGGTGTGAACTGTACGCGGGTGAAGGCCAGTCCCAATGCAGAGGCGAACGATCGGGCGATCAGAGTCTTGCCGAGGCCGGGAAGGTCTTCGATAAGGACGTGGCCACGCGCCAGGACTGTGGTGAGGATGAGCGTGAGTGCGGCCCGCTTTCCCACCACGACTCGCTGGATTTCGTCGAGCACCGCCTCGCAGTGCGCGGTGGTGGTCGCAGCCGGTCCCGCCAACCCTCCGGTCATGTCTGCTCCAAGCGTTGCAGAATTTCCTCCAGCGTCTCACGACCCGGCCCGGGCTGCTTAGCCCCGGCACGCGCGATGTTGTCCGGATTTACCCATCCCCACAGTTCCGGGCCGAAAAGCATTCTGCCGGCCGCCTGAAACGCTGCCCGATCTTTCGCTTGCCTTTGACCAGTGGCGATTTCGAATCTTCGGGCGAGGATGGGGCGAAGATGACGATCCCAGTCCAATCGGGTGGATTCCGACCAGCGAATCATGGTCTCGGTTCGAGTCAACCAGCTGCGTAGCGAGTTTCCGAACAGGTCGGCGCTGGGCTCGGCCGGTCGGGGTGAGATGTCGCGGCCTACGAACCGGCGGACAGAGAAGATGGCGAAAGCCGCAGCGGCGCCCGACGTCCACAGCACAAGCCGTCGGTCGTGCAACGCCAAGGCCAGCAGCTCTGTCCCTACGATGATGCAAATACTCGACACCACAATCTTTTTCATGCGGCGCTCCGCAACTCTGCCAGCACCAGCTGCAGCGCCTGTACAGCGACCTCTCGGTGCCTCTCGTTCATCACATGCGGACTGAACCGGGCCTCGGCGAACAGGTTTACCAACTGAGCGGCGTTGTCGGCATGCAGCGCGTGGTGGTCGACGGCTCGGGCCAGCACCTCCGTCGGGGTGTCGAATGCTTGCGGGACCGCATCGGGGAAGTGCGCAAGTTCGCCTTCCATCGCGGCATAGCAGGCGATGATCGCCTCCCGCGGTTCGCGGCTGAGATCTCCGATCTCAGCAAGGCCGAGTTCTGCTGCGCGCGCGAGAGTTTGGGCAGCCTTCGGCGCGGGTTTGGGAGGCTTCTCGGTCGGGACGAACGGCGCAGCGATGCGTCGTTGTCTGCGAAAGCCGAAAGCCGCGGCCGCCGCGAGCAGCACCACCAGCGTCACCGTCGACGCTGCGAGGTAGCCCAACACGTCGCGGCCCCCCTCATGCCGCGACGGCGGTGGGATGGTGCTGTTGGCGGGCGGCTTTGGCGTGCTCGACGGCTGCGGAGGTTGAGGGCCAAGCTGAACGGTGTCGTGGCCGGCGAGCAAACGCGTCAGCGCCCAAACGATCGCCAGCCACACGACGAGCACCGCCAGCGCTACCAGCACCACACGCCAGCTCGGCCGTCCCCTGCCACCACCGAGCGCGTCCGGCAGAGCGCCGGCACCGGTTGCCGTTTTGCGTGGCTCCTGCAACCGAGTGATCAGGGCGATCACCATGATCGCCAGGGTCACCGTGAGCAGCGCCATCACGATTACCATGCTGAGCGGGCTGCTCGTCTGACGGGGCGCGCGTCCATGCTCAGGGATGTATCCGCGCAACGACGCAGCGACGACCATCAAGAGCACGATCACGGCGACCGCGCGCCCTGTCGCCTTGTCACGCATTGGCACACCACTCAACCGGTTGCCTGACGCCGTTGCGGCATCGGCGTTGCCCCATACTTGCACGTCAGCTGTCTGGATTGCCAGCAAATAGTGGCAGTTGCCGGGCGGTGCGGTGGGGCTGCCGTCTAGCCGCGCTCGGCGATCTCGGCGAGGCGATCCAGCGACGCCCGCAGTTTATCCGGCGCTGTGCGGCGGGCGCGGGGAATGCGGTTGCGATCGGTCAGCTGCGTCCAGTCGTAGGTGTGAGTAACCCGCGTATGGGTTGTGTCGATGGGGTCGAGCTCCCAGCGCCACAGGTGTCCCGGTGGGCGGCGGCCCTTTTCGGCAGGGCGCCAGGCGATGCGCCGGCCCTCCTCGAACTCCACAACGTGGTTCTCGCGGACGCTGCCGAGGGTCAATTTCATGATGAATACGTCACCTAGGCGTCGGACACGCTGTCCGGGTGGGGCTTCGGCGAGGTTGTCGTTGCCATCCCACTGAGGTTGCTGAGACGGATCGGCGATCAACTCGAAAATTTCTTTCGCCGCCGCGGCGATCTCGCGGCTGGCACTCACCACACGAGGCACTTCGGCGTCATCGGCCATGGCCTGATCCAAGCACTGGGCTTCACGGGGCGCTTGCGCGGGAGTCGTGGATAGTAGCTTGCGGTACCGACACTTCTTCCTCTGTCTTCCTGTGACGGCGCGGGCTCGGCCGGGTTATCCACAATTGCGGGCTTGTCCACAACTTTTGTTTGACGACGTGCCGCCACCGGATATTTGTCCCCGGCGCTCCATAGCTTCGAGGCATGAGTCGACGGGTCAGCGCCGCGCAGGCACGGGAGCGGATCACTCCTGCTCTCGGCGTCATCGACGCTGCCCACGACGTTTTGCGTGACACGTCGTCGACAGTGGTGGGCAACAAATTCCGCGTCGACGTCGCCGAACGGTTGGAAACCCAACATCGCGTCAACCGCGGGCTGACGTACCGGTTCTTCGGCGAGCTCGCCGACCCGCCAGACGAGACCGGCGCGGTCCCGGCGGTGCGCGACATGCTGTGGGCGCGGCTGCGGATCACACCGAAAGAAATCACCCGCCGCTTCAGGCTCGCGGCGCGGATCCGACCTCGCCGCTCGCTGACCGGTGCCCCAATGCCGCCGGAGCTTCCCGAGTTAGAGGCCGCGATCCAGGCGGGCACCGTCGGCGAGGACCACATCCGCGCGGTGTGCCGAGCGGTCGACGAACTGCCCAGCTGCGTTTCGCCAACTGATGCGGCAAATGCTGAGCGCACGCTGGTTCAGCATGCAGCCAAACTCGACGCCGGCATCGTCGCCAGGTTAGGTCAGCGCATCGCCGACCACCTCAATCCGGACGGTCACTTCGACGACCACGACCGTGCCCGGCGCCGAGGGCTGCGCTTGAGCCCGCAGGGCGCGGATGGGATGTCACAGCTGAGCGGGCTGATCGATCCCCAGACTCGCGCCTATTTCGAAGCCATCGAAGCGGTGGTGCGGCCCGGCCGGCACCGACGCGAAACCGATCCGGAGCAGCGTGATCATCGGACCCCCGCCCAGCGCTGTCACGACGCGCTCAAACTCGGGCTGGAAGCCGCGATCTGCTCCGGCAAGTTCGGCTCGCACCGCGGCCATCCCGTCACTGTGATCGTCACGACCACGCTGGCCGAACTTGACCGGGCCGCCCACGCGGTGGCGGACCCGTCGATCCAGATGCCGGCGCCCGCACGCACCGGCGGCGGTTCTCGGCTGCCGATGCGCGATCTGATCCGTATGGCCGCCAAGGCAATTCACTACCTTGCGGTGTTTGACAACCACACCGGACGTCCGCCTTACCTGGGACGGCAAAGTCGGATCGGCCACTGCCGACCAGCGGCTGATCTGCTATGCGCGCGACCGCGGCTGCACTCATCCCAACTGTCTGGAACCGGGCTATCACTGCGAAGTTCACCATTCGCCGGACTGGGGCGGTCGGACCGATGCCGACAAGCTGTACTTCGGCTGCGGCTGCCACCACGGCATGGCAAGCCGCGGCGAGCGTCGCACGCAGGTCACCAAGAGTGGCCGACTGGGCTGGACCGACGGCACCGGTCCACCGGAGATCAACCATGCCCACCACCCCGAAGAACTTCTGCGGGGTGACCCCGACCCGCCCGACGGCGATGAAAAGTGGGCGGGCGCCTTAGCCTTTGGGCCGCCACACGCCGATGCGCCGTCAGCCCGAGGCGACGCTGTGCCGGTATGGCCGGAAGCTGCCGTCGAGAACCTGCAGATGTCCGGTTGTCCGCCCGGTGACCTGCTGAGCATCCACGAGCGCCAGGCGCACCGCTGCTTGCGCGAATTCGTCGGCGGAGGCCACCTCGTCGAAATCGCGGGCGTAATAGGCAAGCCCGGGGGTGAGGATCGGTTTCGACGGCGAGAGTGCATTCACGGCGATGTTGCGGTCCTGCAGGTCGAACGCCGCACATTGGGTCAGGTGCTCCAGCGCGGCTTTCGATCCACCGTAGCCGGGCAGCACGCCGCCGCTGCGGTCGCCGTACGGCCCGTCGCCGGGCAGCCGCGACGCGACAGAGGTGATGTTGATGATCGAGCCGAAGCCGGCGGCGAGCATGTCCGGGCACACCAACTGCATCAACTCGTAGGCAGCGAACACTGCGATCTCGAAATGCCGCCGATACGCGCCCAGCGGTGTGCCAAGGAACGGCGGCCAGTCCGGTTTGTCTGGGTCAGAAGCGGCGCGCATCGGTTTGGGGCGCGTCTCCTCCCCCGGTTTCGGCGGCCGGCCAGGAGCGGTGAATGCCGCGTTGTTGACCAGAATCGTGATGGGGCCCAAAGCTTCTCGGGTCTGGTCGACCAGACGGGCGATGTCGTCATGGTCCAGCAGGTCGGCGCGGACGGGCACCGCTCGCCCGCCGGCGGCCTCGATGTCGGCGACCGTCTCACCGATGGTGCCGGCGAGCCTGCCATCCCATACCTGCTCGGTACGCCCGACGACTGCGACCGCCGCGCCCTCGGCCGCGAGCGCCAACGCGATCGCACGGCCCAGTCCGCGGCTAGCGCCGGTGATGATCGCGGCGCGCCCGTCGAGTCACCCTGTCACCGGACTGACCCTACTGTGACGCCGTGGACGACGATTGCGCTCGTCTGGTCCACCCACGCGTCGTCGAGTTCTTCGTCCGGGCGCAGCAGCAGCCGCAACAGCGTCGCTCCCCCGATCAACTCGATCAGCCGGTCCGGGTCGACGTCGGAGTGCACCTCGCCACGCTCGACGCCGTCACGCAATCGTCGGCGCACAGCTGCGAACAGGTCGGCGAAGCGCGACATCACCCGCGCGTTGAGCTCTGCGTCGGCGGTCATGTCGGCGACCAGCCCGGGCAGCGCGGCACGCACCACCGGGCTGGTGAACACGTCACGCGTGGCCGCAATCATCGCTCGGACGTCAGCGGCCACATCGCCCGCCGGGGCGGCCAGCGCGGTGGGCGCTGCCGGGAACGCGGCCTCGTGCACCAGTTCGGCCTTGCTGGACCACCGGCGATACAGCGCTGTCTTGGTGGTTCCGGCGCGCTCGGCCACGGCCGCCAGCGTGAGGTTCGAATAGCCGATTTGCACAAGCAGTTCCGCGGTAGCCGCCAATATGGCAGCGTCGATACGTGGATCCCGGGGGCGTCCGGCGCCGGGGGCCTTGTCAACAGTGGACGGGTCTGCTTTCATAACGCTACCCACCGTATCGTAATTGCCTCGTCGAGGAGGCGTCTGTGCCAACTGAACCGGCTATCGACAACGTCAGCCGACTCCAACGCTCCAGCCGCGACATCGCCAGCCTGCCGGCGGTGCTGTCGCGCTGGCTGTCGACCGTACTGCCCGGCGGCGTGACGCCGGACGTCACCGTGGAGAGCGGTGTCGATGCGACGGGGATGTCGTCGGAGACCATCATCTTCACCGCGCGTTGGCAGCAGGACGGCCAGCCGATCGACCAGAAGCTGGTGGCCCGGGTCGCGCCCACCGCGGCGGACGTGCCGGTGTTCCCGTCGTATCGGCTGGACCACCAGTTCGAGGTGATCCGCAAAGTCGGCGAGCTCACCGACATCCCGGTGCCGCCGGCGCGCTGGCTCGAACCCACCGGCGATGTGCTGGGAACACCCTTCTTTGTGATGGACTACGTCGAGGGCCAGGTGCCGCCCGACGTCATGCCGTACACGTTTGGCAACAACTGGTTCGCCGACGCTCCCGCCGAACGGCAACGCGAACTGCAAGACTCGACCGTCGCCGTGTTGGCCAAGCTGCACTCGATTCCTATCGCAGACAAGACGTTTGAATTCCTGTCCAGCGGTGAGGGTACCGCGCTGCGCCGCCACTTCGACTGGGTGCGCTCCTGGTATGACTTCGCGGTCCCCGACATCGGCCGATCGCCGCTACTGGAACGCGCTTTCGATTGGCTGCAGGCGCGCTGGCCCGACGAGGCGGGGGGCGAGACCGTGCTGCTGTGGGGCGACGCCCGGATCGGCAACGTGCTGTATCGCGATTTCCGGCCGGTGGCGGTGCTGGACTGGGAGATGGTGACGCTGGGCCCGCGTGAGCTGGATGTGGCGTGGATGACCTTCGCGCACATGGTGTTTCAGGAACTCGCCGCTTTGGCGACGCTGCCGGGTCTGCCCGAAGTGTTGCGGGAGGACGACGTTCGCGCCACCTATCAGCAGCTCACCGGAGTCGAACTTGGCGACCTGCACTGGTTCTACGTGTATTCCGGCGTGATGTGGGCGTGTGTCTTCATGCGCACCGGTGCGCGGCGGGTGCACTTCGGCGAAGTCGAGAAGCCCGACGATGTCGAATCGCTGTTCTACCACGCTTCGCTGCTGAAACGCCTTATCGGAGAGGACGATTGATGCTCGGACCACTTGACGAGTTCCCGGTACATCAGCTTCCGCAGCCGATCGCGTGGCCGGGTTCGTCCGACCGCAACTTCTACGACCGCTCCTACCTCAACGCCCACGACCGCACCGGCGACATCTTTCTGATCACCGGAATCGGCTACTACCCGAACCTCGGTGTCAAGGACGCCTTCGTGCTGATCCGTCGCGGCGACACCCAGACCGCGGTACACCTCTCCGACGCCATCGACCAGGACCGGCTCAACCAGCACGTCGGCGGCTACCGGATCGAGGTGATCGAGCCGCTGCGGCAACTGCGGGTGATTCTCGAGGAAACCGAAGGCATCGCGGTCGATCTGACCTGGCGGGGCCTGTTCGACGTGGTCCAAGAACAGCCGCACGTGCTGCGCTCCGGTAACCGGATCACGCTTGACGCACAACGCTTCGCCCAGCTGGGCAGCTGGAGCGGCCGGATCGCCGTGGACGGTGAAGAGATCACCGTCGACCCCGCGACGTGGATCGGCAGCCGCGACCGGTCGTGGGGCATCCGACCGGTCGGCGAGCCGGAACCGGCGGGCCGGCCGGCCGATCCGCCGTTCGAGGGCATGTGGTGGCTGTACATGCCGATGGCGTTCGACGACTTCGCCGTCGTGCTGATAATTCAGGAGGAACCCAACGGGTTTCGCTCGCTCAATGACTGCACGCGGATCTGGCGCGACGGCCGCGTCGAACAGCTCGGGTGGCCTCGGGTCAGCACACGGTACCGGTCCGGCACGCGGACTCCGACCGGGGCGACGATCGAGGCAAGCACCCCCGACGGCACACCGGTGCGCTTCGACGTCGAATCCAAACTGCCGGTGCCGATCCACGTCGGTGGCGGCTACGGCGGGGATTCGGATTGGCTGCACGGCATGTGGAAAGGCGAGAAGTTCACCGAGCGGCTCACCTACGACATGACCGACCCGGCGATCATTGGGCGGTCAGGATTCGGGGTGATCGACCATGTGGGTCGCGCGCTGTGCCGCGACGGTGACGGCGAACCGGTCGAGGGCTGGGGGCTTTACGAGCACGGGGTTCTGGGCCGCCACGACCCGTCGGGCTTCAAAGACTGGCTGACGGTCGCGCCGTAGCGCGGCAAGGGGGCGAGCCGGCCAATCTGACTCAAGCGGCTTCCTCGGCCGCCGCGCGGCCGAAGACCATGTGGTCGTCGTCGACCGGGCGCAGCCGGTAGTCGAGCACGTCGCGCAGGAAGTCGTGGCTGACCACCCACGGCCGGCGAGTGCCCGACTTCGGCAGCACATCCAAAGCACGCAGCACGTAACCGGACTGCAAGTTCAACGTCGGCTGCTCGGGCATGTCGGCGTCGCCGAGGTGCGGATAGGCGCGGGTGTAGCCGTGAGAGTTCATGTACTCCAACAACTTTGCCACTGATTGTGCAGTCATGTCGGCGCCTAACGTCCAGGATGCGTTGACGTAGCCCACACACCAGGCTGCGTTGGGCACGTCCTCCAACATGTGTCGCTTGTAGACGAAGCGGTCGTGGGGGTTAATCTTTTCGCCGTCGAGGCTCAGCGTGATCCCGCCCAGCGCCTGCAGCTGCAGCCCCGTCGCGGTGATGATCACATCCGCGTCGAGGTGCCGAACGGACTTCAGCACGATGCCGGTGGCGTCCATGTGGTCGATGTGGTCGGTGACGACGTCGACCGCACCATCGCTGATCAACTTGTACAAATCGGCGCCCACCAGGAAGCACATCCGCTGGTCCCACGGGTTGTACGGCGGCCGGAAATGGGTGTCGATGTCGTAGCCCTCGGGGAGGTTGCGCTCGGCAATGCGGCGAAGGTGTCGCTTCATGACCTCCGGGGCGCGGCGCGACACCTCCCACAGCAGCACGGCGACAAGCGCGTTGCGCCAGCGCACAAGCCAGTGAGCAACCCTCAGTGGCAACCACTTTCGCATCGCGACGGCCGTCGGCTCCACCTTGGGCGCGGAGATCATGTACGACGGCGTGCGTTGCAGCATCGTCACGTGAGCAGCCTGCTCGCACAGCGCGGGAATCAGGCTGACTGCGGTGGCGCCGCTGCCGATCACCACGCAGCGCTTGCCGGTGCAGTCCAGTGACTCCGGCCAGTGCTGCGGATGCACCACCTCGCCGGTGAACTCCTCGATGCCGGGAAATGTTGGCGTGTAGGGGTTGTCGTAGTCGTAGTAGCCGGTGGCGAAGAACACGAACCGGCCGCGGTACGTCGTCTCGACACCGTCCTGTTCGGTCCGGATCGCCCAGGTGTCGGTACTCGAATCCCAGTCGGCGGAGCGCACGTAGGTGTTAAAGCGGATGTGCTCGTCGATGTGATGCTTGCGGGCGGTCTCGTCCAGGTACTGCCAAATGTGCTCACCGTCGACGATCATCTCCGGGCGGGTCCACGGCTCCCACGGGAAGCACAGTGTGTAGATGTCACTGTCGGACCGCACCCCCGGATAGCGGAACAGGTCCCACGTCCCGCCGAGACGCTCCCGTCGCTCCAGAATCACGAACCGAAGCTGTGGGTTGCGCTCCCGGATTCGGTAGGCGGCGCCAATCCCGGAGATCCCGGCACCGATGATCACTACGTCGAAGAACGGCTCGTCGGTCATCGAGAAACTCCCTCGCCCGAGTGGTGTCTGTACCTACCAGACTAAGTTCACATTCGACAGGAAGAGGTGGCGATGCGTGCAGTACAGGTTTCCCGGCTCGACGGCCCCGAGGCGGTGCGGGTAGTCGAGCTCGACGAGCCGGCCGGCGACGGCGCGGTCGTCGTCGACGTGTACGCGGCAGGTGTCGCGTTTCCCGACGCGCTCCTGACCCGCGGGCTCTACCAGCACAAGCCGGAGCTGCCGTTCGTGCCCGGCGCCGAGGCGGCCGGCGTCGTGCGCAGCGCACCCGCGGGAGCGCAGGTCAGCGCGGGTGATCGGGCGGCGGCGCTGACCATGCTCAGCGGCGGCATGGCGCAGGTCATCGCATTGCCGCCCGAGCAGGTGTTCCCGCTGCCGGACACGGTGTCGTTCGAAGCCGGCGCCGGGCTGCTGTTCAACGACCTCACCGTGCACTTCGCGCTGACCCAGCGAGGCCGGCTCAGCGACGGCGAGACGGTGTTGGTGCACGGCGCGGCCGGTGGCATCGGCACGTCGGCGCTGCGGCTGGCGCCCGCACTGGGCGCGGCGCGGACCATCGCGGTGGTCAGCACGCAGGACAAGGCCGATATCGCCCGAGCGGCCGGGGCCACTGACGTGGTGCTGGCCGACGGGTTCAAAGAGGCGGTGCGAGACATGACCGCTGGAAGCGGAGTCGACATCGTGGTCGATCCGGTCGGCGGTGACCGGTTCACCGACTCGCTGCGGTCGCTGGCCCCGGGAGGCCGGCTGCTGGTGGTGGGCTTTACCGGCGGCGACATTCCGACGGTGAAGGTGAACCGCTTGCTGCTCAACAACCTTGACGCGGTCGGCGTGGGCTGGGGCGCGTGGGCGATGTCGCATCCGGGTTATCTCGCGCACCAGTGGTCGCAGCTGCAGCCGCTGCTGGCGGCGGGCACGATTGCGCCGCCGCAGCCGGAGGTCTACTCGCTGCAGCGAGCCGCTGACGCGATCGCGGCGCTGGAAAACCGCAGCGCCAGGGGCAAGGTCGTGCTCAGAATGCGCGACTAGCGGACATGTCGCAGTGGAATGCAGACGTCGTGGTGGTCGGCGCTGGTTTCGCCGGCCTCGCCGCGGCCCGTGAGCTGACGCGTCGCGGTCTCGACGTGCTGGTGCTCGAGGGCCGCGATCGGGTGGGCGGACGCTCGCACACCGGGACCGTCGCGGGCGTACCCGTCGACCTGGGTGGCACCTTCGTCGGCCCGACCCAGGACACGGTGCTGGCGCTGGCCGCTGAGCTCGGAATTCCGACCGTGCCCACTTACCACGACGGCGCCAACCGGATCCGGTGGCGCGGGCGGGTCCGGTCGTATCACGGCACCATCCCGAAGCTCTCGCTGCCCGGACTTGTCGACATCGGCCGTGTGCGTTGGCAATTCGAACGGCTGGCACGCACGGTGCCGCTGGGCGAGCCGTGGACCGCCCAGCATGCGGCGCAGCTGGACGCCCAGTCGCTGGGCGGCTGGCTTCGTTCGGTGCGCGCCGGCACCACCGCACGTGACTTGCTGGCCATCATGTCCCGGGTCACCTGGGGTTGCGAACCCGACGAGGTGTCCATGCTGCACGCGGCCCGCTACGTCCGGGCTGCGGGTGGGCTGGACCGGCTGCTCGACGTCGAAGCCGGCGCCCAGCAGGACCGCTTCCCGGGCGGCACCCAGCAGATCGCCGACAAGGCGGCCGCCGAACTCGGCGAGCGCGTCGTGGTGGGCGCCCCGGTCCGCCGCATCGACCAAAACGATGCGAGTGTGACGGTCACATGCGAAAAGGGCCAAGCTGCAGCGCAATTCGCCATCTTCGCGATTCCGCCCGCTCATCGGGCGACGATCGAGTTCACTCCTTCGCTGCCCATCGAATACCAGCAACTGGCGACCTCTTGGCCGCAAGGGCGGCTGAGCAAGGCCTACGCCGCCTACCCGACACCGTTTTGGCGGGCCGACGGCTGCTCCGGGCAAGCCCTCTCCGACGAAGGCCCGGTGTTCATCACCTTCGACGTCAGCCCGCAGCCCGGTGGGCCGGGCATCCTGTTGGGCTTCGCCGATGCCCGCACCTTTGATCCGTTGCCGGCCGACGAGCGCCGCCGACGCGCGCTGGCCGGGTTCGCCGCGCTGTTCGGCGATGCCGCGCTGGAGCCGCTTGACTACGTCGATCATCGTTGGGGCGCTGAGGATTTCGCGGCAGGTGGGCCGACTGCGGCGGTGCCGCCGGGTTCGTGGACTCGCTACGGGGCGTGGTTACGCCGCCCGGTCGGGCGTATCCACTGGGCCGGCACGGAGACCGCCGACGAGTGGACGGGGTTTCTCGACGGCGCCGTGCGCTCCGGGCAGCGGGCAGCCGCCGAGGTAGCCGGGCGGCTATGAGCTGATCCGCCGTACCCCGCTGGCTTTTGCGGCCGCCGCGGCCAAGGTCCGCAGCTGCCGGTTGACCTCGACGGGGTGCTCGAGCATCGCGCAGTGGCCGCCGGGCAGTTCGACGAGGCCGACGAGATTCGGTGCGGTGCTTGCGATCCGGCGCGACTGGCTGATCGGGGTCAGCCGGTCGCGCTCGCTGCCAATCACCAGCGTCGGGACGGTCAGGCCGGTCAGGCTGATGTGCCGTCGTCCCAACGTGTCGGCGAGCATCCTGGCGCAGCCGCCTCTGGCTGCCGGTGGGGTGGCGGTGAACAACTCGTAGATCAGCGCCGCAACCGCTGGGTCGGCGTCGGCGCCGACCGCTAGCATCGCGATGAAGTCGCGGATCGGACCGCTCATCAAACTGGGCGCCGCAAAACCACCGAACGTGGCGATCAGGCGGCGGCCGGCCAGCACACGCGCCGCCGCAAGCTGTCGCGGGAACGGAACCAGGTTCACCTTGCGCACCAGATCCCCGGTCGTGGTGTTGATCAACGCAACTGCGTCGGCGCGGTGCTCGACCTTGTGGCGGTAGAGGTCGGACCAAGCGGCGATCGCGATACCGCCCATCGAATGCCCGGCGAGCACGGCACGCTCCCCCGGCGCCAGCGTGGCCTGCAGCACCGCCTCGACGTCAGAGGCGAGGTGGCTGAGGCTGTAACCGCCACGCGGAGGGGCCCCGCTGCGTCCGTGGCCGCGATGGTCGAAGGCGATCACCCGGTAGTCGGCGGCCAGGTCGGCGATCTGGTATCCCCACACCCGGATCGCGCAGGTGATGCCGTGCGCCAGCACGATCGGATAGCCGTCCGGCGGTCCGAACACCTGGGTGTGCAACCGGGTCCCGTCGGCGGCACGGACGTTCACGGTGCGGCTGGGCGGCAAGACCTCAGGCAGCGCACCGGGTGTGCTGCCCCGAGCCGATCGCCGAGTACTCATCGCCGCTCTCCTCGGATGCGGCGACGTTGCCGCACCTCGTGCCGGAAGTTTAGCCGGGTAACGCTGTGACAGGTGTTAGATCACCAAACGACCCGCCGACGCGAAACTTCCCGCAACAACCGGCTGCCAAACACCGCGCCGCGGCAAGGGATGCGTTTTGCCCAGCGGTGTGGCGGAAACCCACACCGGGTGACGCGCCGGGCCCGAGCCCGCTGACCGGCCTCGACAGACGCCGGAGGTATGTGATGCGGCACCCACGCAATTCACCGATCTCGCCGCCGCACGTGGTGGTCCTTGGGGACAGCGTGCTCGACGTGTGGCTGTCCGGGACGTGTCGGCGACTGTCCCGCGAAGGACCGGCCCCAGTCGTGGACGTCGAACAATCCCGTGTCCGTCCGGGCGCGGCAGCCAACACCGCGGCCAACCTGGCCGCGCTGGGCGCCCAGACCGAGATCGTGACGCTCATCGGCGATGACGATGTGGGCGTCTCATTGTGGCGCGAACTGCACCGCCACGGTGTCGGCACGGAGCATGCGGTGACCGCGGCCGGGCGCACGACGCCAAGCAAAAGCCGCGTCGTCGCCGCCAATCGCGTGCTGCTGCGCTTCGACCAAGGCGATCCGCCGTTGGCAGCGGCTGGGGAAGCCTTGGCCAATGGGCTCACTGCCGCGCTGGAGGCCGCGGACGCGCTGGTGATCTGCGACTATCGCAGCGACGTCGCGCATTCCCAGGTTTTCGCCGCAATCGATGCGATCCGCGACCGCCTGCCGCTGCTGGTCGTCGACGGCCACCGGCTGGGCGCGTGGCGGTCGGTGCGGCCCGATGTGGCGACGCCGAGCGCCGCGGAGTCGATGGCCCTGTTGCCCGACGCGAAAGCGGACGGTCAGTCGCGGGCCGACTTCGTCGTCGCGCACCGTGGCCAGCTGGCGGACGCGACCGGGGCGGGCACAGTCGTCGTCACCCTCGACAGCGAGGGCGTCGTGTTGCTCGACGGCGATCGCCCCCCGTACCGCACCTCCGCCCGACGTGCGCCGGAAGAGAACTGCGCCGGCGCGGGCGACACTTTCGCCGCGGCCATGACGCTCGGCCTGCTGCAAGGGATGTCGGCGGAGCACGCCACCGACTACGGCCAGCGCGCCGCCGACATCGTCACCACGCAACCGGGCACGTCGGTGTGTACCAAAGCCGAGCTCGACGAACGGATGGTCGCCGAAAGCGGTGCGCCTATTTCGTCGGATGAGTTGGCGCGCAGGGTCCTTCGCCACCGGAGTGCAGGGGACCGAATTGTGTTTACCAATGGCTGCTTTGACGTGCTGCACCGCGGCCACGTCGCCTATCTCAAGCAAGCCAGGCAGGCCGGCGACGTGCTGATCGTGGCAATCAACAGCGACGAGAGCGTGCGCCGACTCAAGGGCTGGATGCGACCGATCAACAACGAGATCGACCGGGCGGCGGTGCTCGGCGAGTTGAGTTGTGTGGACTACGTGACGGTGTTCGACGACGCCACACCGGCGTCGCTGATCCAGCGGCTGCGGCCCGACATCTACGTCAAGGGCGGCGACTACACCGCCGAAATGCTGCCTGAGGCACCAGTAGTGCGCGCCTACGGCGGCGAGGTTCGCACATTGGGTTACGTCGCCAATCATTCGACCACCGAGACGATTGCGCGGATCCGGGCGTCGGCCGACTGCTAAACCAACAAGTCGCGCAGCTCCTTCATCACCGCATCGGGTGAAATGTCGGACACGAACGAAGAATCGTGACTGCACGGGGCAGCAGACACACAGTCTCGGTCGCACACGGTGCAGCGGCTGGTCCACGACATCAACACCCGATCTCGCGAGCGTCCCAACGGCGCGTAATGAAAGACGTTGGGCAGCCAGAAGATTCCCACTGTTGCTGTGCCGACAGCCTTGGCCAAGTGACGAACTCCGCTGTCGTTGCCCACCAGCACGTCGCAGCGGGCCAATACTCCGCACAGCGCCGAAAGGTCCAGGTCGCTCAGCGTGACAACCGCATCGGCGTCCGCGCAAGGCACCGTTGCGCGCGCTCGCTCGGCGATCTCGCGCATCAGCTCCTGCTCGTGCGGTGTGCCGACGATGACCACTCGGGCGCCGTCGTTCACGCATTGGCTCACTACCGTCGCGAAATGCTTTGCCGGCCAACGGCGTCGAGCATCACGAGCGCCTGCGTGAACGGCCACCACCGGACCGGAAGACGACGGCATGACCTGTTCGGCGCGCTGCCGGTCGGCGTCGGTAACCGCGATCGACGGTTCCAGCGTGACAGGTGGCGCCCCGGCCAGCCCGGCGACTTCCAGCCAGCGCAATACCTCGTGCTGATAGAGCCGGTACGGAATCCATCGGGTGAGTGGCTCGGCGTCGTCAGCACGCGCTCCGACCGTCCATTTCGGGCGCAGGCTTTTGACAAAAGGATTCGACGATGCGCCGCCGCCGTGTAGTTGGACACCCAAGTCGATCGGGTGGCGTCGCATCCAGTCCCAGAACCTGTCCTGCTCCGGCGGGTAGCCGCCGTCGTTGGCGGGGTCGTAGATGCCAGGGACCTGCGGCAGGGGCAGCGCCCGGCTCACCGGCGACGGCCGGGTGGTCAGCAGTGCGGTATGCGGCGGCGCACACAGCAGCACCAGCTCGGCGTCGGGATAGGCAGCCCCCAGCGCCTCCATCGCGGGCACGGCCATCAGCAGATCGCCCAGCCCGCCGCCGCGCAGGACAGCGATCCGCCGAACATCAGGCCAGCGCTGTTCGATGGCCCCCACCGCCACCGTCGGCACCGGCACGCTCGCCCTCTTCCACTCCGACTGCGATTGATGTGGGGCGGTTACCCGACCCGCATCGCTCAGCAAACTCGATGACACGGCGGGCCTCTTCCCAGCATGGCGCCGACCTCGGCAAACGGCGGTTACAAGAGAGCCGACCTGGCTATTCTGCGTTTCGTCATGACACATCGGGCGGACGCCCAAGGCGATGCAAAAGCTCGTTCACGGGCGTCCGGGACGCAGCATCGTCGGTACCGCAGCCACTCCGTCGTGGTCGGTGCCAGGGTGCTCGCTGCGCTGACGTCGACTGTGGTGATCGTCGTGACGGGTATCGCGTGGAGCGCCTATCGCACCGCATCAGCTGGCATCACCACGTCCGACGCACTGGCCGGTGCACCGGAATCGACGGGGAGCGAGCAAAACATCCTGATCATGGGGCTGGATAGCCGACGAGACCAGCGAGGCCAACCCTTGCCGCCAGACATCTACGACGCGCTGCATGCAGGCGATGAAGATACCGGCGAGAACGACACCGATGCGCTGATCCTGTTGCATTTGCCGGCCGGAGACGCTCCGGCGACGGCGATCTCCATCCCGCGCGACGACTATGTCGACCTGGCTGGCTGCTCAGGGTCGGACTGCCGGGGCAAGGTCAAGGAGGCCTACCGGCTGGCCTACGAGGCCGTCATGGATGGCTCGGCCAACGCACACTCCGGCGCCCCCGGCGCGCACAGGCAAGATCCCGCGATGAAAGAACAAGCCGCGCGTGAGGCGGGCCGCAAAGCCGAGATCAGCACGGTCAGGCGTCTACTGCAGGTCCCGATCGACCACTTCATCGAGGTCACCCTGGTGGGGTTCTTTCAGATCGCCAAGGTGGTCGAACCCATCACGGTGTGCGTGAACCAGGACACCTCGGATCGTTACTACTCCGGAGCGGACTTTCATCGGGGCCGCCAGCAGATCAGTGCGGCGCAGGCGATGGCGTTCGTGCGGCAACGCCGCGACTCCGACAATGCGGCGTTCACCGACCTTGATCGGACGCGCCGCCAGCAGGCCTTCATCGCCTCGCTGGTAAGCGCGCTGCGCCGCAGCGGGGTGGTGTCCAACCCCGTGCGGCTGCACAGACTCTTCGAAGTCGCGAAGCAAAACGTGGCCGTCGACGCGGGCTTCGACCTTGAGGAATTCCTGCGCAACGCGTCGTCGCACCCAAGTCGACCGGTCGCGCTGTACACGCTTCCCGTCACGGATTTCACGGAAACCTCCGACGGTGAAGACGTCAATGTCATCGACGTTTCTGCTGTTCGCACCATCGTGCACAACCTGGTGGGCAACGATTCGCCACCGGCGGGCGCCTCGACAAGTGACAGCACGTCCGCGCTGCCCTCGGCGGGTGGCGTCAAGCTCGACGTCGTCAACGCCTCCGGAAAAGAAGGACAGGCTGCGGACCTGGAAAAGTCATTAGCCACAGGGCTTTTCACGGCCGGGTCGGTCAGCACCGCCCCGTCCACCAAGCAGAAAAGCTCGATCGCCTACGGGCCCGGCGCGAAGTCGGCCGCCGCCGACCTCGCGGACGAGTTGAACATCACGGCTACCGCCTCCGACACCGTCGCCCCCGACACCGTGCAACTGACCGTGGGAACGGATTTCAGCAGCTCTGACTACCCGAACAACACATCCACATCGCCGACCACAACCTCCGCAGAGCCTGTCAGCACGGTGCCCGCCACCGGCAGCGGCACACGAGAACCGACGCCTAACAACCTGACACGGATGACCGCCGATGACATTCCCTGCGTGAAGTGATATTGAAGGAATATGAAACATCTTGTGTTGAGCGCGATGCCTGCGGCCACTTTCACACTCGCGGCGGCGGTGATGATCTCGGCGGCACCTCTTGCCCACGCGCAAACCGATATTGAGAACAGCTGTAAAAGTTCCGGCGGCCAATACACGTCGGAGCAGGTACAACCTCACTGGGGTGCCGATCCCGTTCTCATCGAGACATGCTGCACCGGTGGTGCATCGGGGCAATGCACGACGTACCGCGACGGCGTGCCGGGGCCCACATACGGAGGCAGTTAGGCGGAAACGCCGATCCCTGCCGCACAGTGGCATTGACGCATTTATCCGGTTGAGTCGTTACAGATTGCTGATGGCTGTCTTCGCGACATAGTTGACGTCTTCGAACGCGTGGCTGGTCACCTCGAAAACGCAGGTCGTTGTAGTCGCCGTCGCTGTGCCGCCAGCTACCTTCGCAAGCCAGGCGTGGTCTGAACCTGCGTGGGCTTCGCCCAAACCTGGCGTAGCAATTTTGTTATGCATGTTTGTCCCAACTGTCGCATGGGTAACTCCAGTAACAGGGTCGGCCTGGCCGGCCCTCCACAACAACAAAGAAAGAGCGGAATGGAACATCCATATGAATACTGTCCTGTACTTCAGCCCCACGGGCCTCGCCTTTGAGACCCGTGCGTTCAGCAAGGCCGACATAGCTGATCTCGTTAACGACTGTGGCCTTGAAAGTCTGACCAGCACCGACGGACAATTCGACTTCTGGTTCACCCCCTCGACCCAGCGGTGCCAACGTCGGCCCAACCGTAGTGCTACTGAATTGCTCTTGGCGACAACCAGGTTCACGGCCAAAACAGTGCCGCTGCTCCGCGGCGGAGTGGTTGTCGCCACCCATGACTCAGACGGCGACCTCGACGGGCTCAGCTGGCAGCAGCTGGACCGTTTGGTTCAGCGCAGCCGCTCACTGACCAAGCGCGACGACCGGGTCCTCAACCGCCGGATCATGCGCGATCTTCGCCGCCAGCGCCGCCACATCGCTCAGTCCGCGGCCAGTCGCCAGCAGACGAGTGTGCATGGTACGCAGCCGGCTGGCCCGGTACTCATGTGGCACTGACACCCCCGGCCGCCTGATCTGCCAGGTCTGGCGGGCAGAGTGCTCCGAAGGGCATGAAAACAGCCCTCGGAGCGTTCTCCGAGGGCTGTTTCGTTTGGTAGCGGGGACAGGATTTGAACCTGCGACCTCTGGGTTATGAGCCCAGCGAGCTACCGAGCTGCTCCACCCCGCGTCGGTAAATGCAAGGTTACCGAAGACCCGCCACGGCGGCCAAATCCATCGCGCTAGGCCTGTCGGCGCGCCTGGCGAGAGTGCGCACAATGCCACGGTTTACGGCGTGTCGGCGTGCAGACACGCACGCTCGCGGAAAGGGGGCGGCTCGCTACTTGGTGTTGTTGAACTTGGTGATGGCGTCGTCGAGCCGCTGCAGTGCGGCGCCGTAGGCGGCGAAGTCGCCCTTCTTCTGCGCGTCGCGCGCCGCGCCGATCGCCGACTGGATCTCTTTGAGCGCGGCCGCCTTGGCCGCCGATAAGGTGCTGGCCCCGTTGGGTGACGGGGGCACGGCCGCCGCGGCCGGTGGTGGCGGGGCCGTCGGAAGGGAATCGGCGGGCGCCCGGGATCCCCCTGCCGGGCTGGGCGGCGCACCGGCGTCGGCCGGTGCGATTTCGGTCGCGGTGGCGCCTGCGCCCGGGCCGAATATCCCGGTGAGTGCGTCGCTGACCGTAGGCCCGTAGCCGACCTTGTCGTTGTACATCATCGCGACTCGGATCAGCCGCGGATACGACGAGGCGGCATCGCTGGCGCCCGGAGAGGCGTAGACCGGCTCGACGTACAGCAGCCCGCCCTGGGCCACCGGCAAGGTGAGCAGATTGCCCCAGCGGATGCGGTTTTGGTTGTCACGTCCGATCACGCCGAGGTCCTGCGACACCGCGGTGTCGGTGGTGATCGCGTTATTAGCCAGTTTGGGTCCGTTGACTTGTCCCGGGATGGTCAGCACGGTGATCTTGCCGTAGGTCGCCGGATCAGAGCTGGCACTGATGTAGGCGGCCAAGTAGTCGCGTTTGAACCGGTTCATCGCGCTGGTCAGCTGATACGACGCCGAATTGTCGCCTTTGGCAAGGTTTTTCGCGACGATGTAGTAGGGCGGCTGGTAGCTGCTCGCGGTCGGGTTCGGGTCCAGCGGCACGTCCCAGAAGTCCGACGTGGAGAAGAACGTCACCGGGTCGTTGACGTGGTATTTCGCCAGCAGCATCCGCTGAACCTTGAACAGATCCTCGGGATAGCGCAGGTGCTCGGCGAGGTCTGGAGTGATCTCGCTCTTGGGTTTGACGGTGCCGGGGAACACCTTCATCCACGCTTTGAGCACCGGGTCCTTCTCGTCCTGCGCGTAGAGCGTGACGGTGCCGTCGTAGGCGTCGACGGTGGCCTTCACCGAGTTGCGGATGTAGGAGACCTGTTTGTCGGGAGCAAGCCGGTTGAACGCCACCTCGTTGGAGTCGGCGGTCGCCGAGGACAGCGAGGTCAATTCCGAGTACGGGTAGTTGTCCAGCGTGGTGTAGCCATCGACGATCCACACCAGCCGCTTGTTGACGATCGCCGGATACACGCTGCTGTCGGCGGTCAGCCACGGCGCCACCGCTTCTACCCGCTGCGCGGGATCACGGTTGAACAAGATCCTGCTGTTGGAGCCGATCACGTTGGAGAACAGGAAATTACGTTCGGCGAACTTGGCCGCGAACACGCTGCGCGACAACCAGCTTCCGATCGGCACTCCGCCGGTGCCGGTATAGGTGTAGTTCTTGGTTTCGGTGTTGGTCTCGTAGTCGTATTCTCGGTCTTTGCCGTTCTTGCCGACGATCGCGTAGTCGGCTGCGGTGTTGGAGATCACCGGTCCGAAGTAGGTGCGCGGCTGGTCCAGCCGAGCCGGGCCGTCGGAGAGCACGGTGCCGTTGGCACCGACGACATTGACGAGAAACTCTGGGTAGCCGCCGTTTTGGTTGGGATCATTGGCAATACCGCGGACCGTGTTGGCCGGTGACGCGATGAACCCGTTGCCGTGCGTGTAGACGGTGTGCCGGTTGATCCAGTCCCGCTGGTTGTCGATCAGTCGGTCCGGGTTGAGTTCGCGGGCAGCGACGACGTAGTCGCGCAGGTTGCCGTCGCGGTCGACATAGCGGTCAATGGACAGCTGGTCGGGGAAGTAGTAGAAGTTCTTGCCCTGCTGGAACTGGGTGAACGCGGGGCTGACGATCGTTGGGTCGAGCAACCGGATGTTGGAGGTGGTGGCCCGGTCGGCCGCGACCTGCTGGGCGGTGGCCTGAGAGTCGCCGCTGTAGTTGCGGTAGCTGACGACGTCATCGGTCAGCCCGTAGGCCTGCCGCGTCGCGGTGATACTTCGGCTGATGTATTCGCTTTCCTTTTGCGCGGCATTGGGTTTGACGCTGATCTGCTCGACAATCAGCGGCCAGCCCGCGCCGACGATCAGGGAGGACAGCAGCAAGAGCGCCAGCCCGATCGCCGGGATCCGCAAGTCCCGCAGCGCGATCGCCGAGAACACGGCGGCCGCGCATATCAGTGCGATCGCCACCATGATCAGCTTTGCCGGTAGCACCGCGTTGATGTCGGTATAGCCCGCGCCGGTGAACGGCTTGCCGCCGCGGGTATGGGAAAGCAGCTCGTAGCGGTCCAGCCAGTAGGCCAGCGCCTTGAGCAGCACCAGCGCCCCGACTAGGCTCATCAGCTGGATCCGGGCCGAGCGGCTCAGCGCGCCAGTACGCCCGGCGAGCCGGATCCCGCCGAACACGTAGTGCGCCACCAGGTTCGCCACAAACGCGAGGAAAACGGCGACGAACAAATAGCTGAGCACCAGACGGTAGAACGGCAGCTCGAACGCATAGAAGCCGAGATCCTTGCCGAACTGCGGATCTCTGATCCCGAAGTCACCGCCGTGCAGGAACAGCTGAATCCGCACCCAGTAGGTCTGCGCGATGATCCCGGCCAACAAGCCGATCACCGCAGGGATGCCGATGGCGAGCACCCGCAGCCGCGTCATCACCACAGCGCGATACCGAGCCACCGGGTCGTTGCCGTCGCTGGGTACAAACACCGGCCGGGTGCGGTACGCGAGCGCCAGACCGCCGAACACTATCCCGCCGACCAATAGTCCGGCGACCAGAAACACCACCAGCCGGGTGACCAGCACGGTGGTGAACACCGAGCGGTACCCGAGTTCGCCGAACCACAACCAATCCACGTACCCGTCGATGAGTCGCGGCCCAATCAGCAGCAAGACGATGACAACAAGTGCGATCGCGATGAGTGTCCGGCTGCGCCGGGTCAGCTTTGGCATCCTCGCGGCGGGCCGCATCGCCACTAGCTACGCTCCCTGCTCGATGTTGACGGTGGCCGTCGGCGGTTTGGTGGATGGTCACAACTGTACGCACCCACGCGCGCGTCGTCGCCGGGCTAGCAGCTCGGCGGTTGGCCGCCCGTGGCCAGGGTGTGCAGCGCGTCCACTGCCTGACCCAGAGTGTCGACCTTCACCAGTTGCAGGCCGGGGAGGTTGTCGGCATTGGCCTCGTAGCAGTTCTTCGCCGGCACCAGAAAGACGCTCGCCCCGGCCTCGCGCGCGGCCACCATCTTGTGCACGATTCCGCCGATCGGGCCCACCTTGCCGTCGGCAGTGATCGTGCCGGTGCCCGCGACGAACTTCGAGTCGACCAGGTCTCCGGTCGTCAGCTTGTCGATAACGGCCAGGCTGAACATCAGCCCCGCCGAAGGGCCGCCGACGTTCGCGAGGTTGAAGTCGATAACAAACGGTGCCCACGGCGCGTCCAGCACCGCGACACCTAAAAAGCCGTACCCGCGACCTGGCTTGGAGCCCAACGTTATCCGCGCAACGCCTGCAGGCTCATTCTTGCGGCGGTAGTCGATCAGCACGAGCTGACCGGGTTTGGTGTTCTTCAGCATCGACGTGAACTGGTCCACGCTGGTCACCGGTGTGCCGTTGACCGCGTCGATCGCGTCGCCGGCCTTGAGTTTGCCCACCGACGGGCCGGGATCGGTGACCGCGGCAACAGTGACGGCCTGCGGGTACTTCAGGTAACCCAGTGCGGCGTACTCGGCGCTGTCCTCGGATTCCTTGAAGTCGGCGTTGTTCGCCTTGTCGACTTCTTCGCGTGACTTGCCAGGTGGGTAGACGAGATCGCGCGGCACCAGTTGCTCGCGTCCCGACAACCACAGCGTCAGCGCTTCCCCTAAGGTCAGCCCGTCGCGCTGGGACACCGTCGTCATGTTCAAGTGACCCGACGTCGGGTGCGTTTGGGTGCCCTCGATGTCGACCACCTGTTTGCCGTCCACTTCCCCGAGGGTGTCGAAGGTCGGACCGGGACCCAGTGACACGTAGGGCACCGTCACGACCGCGAGGAGCACACCGAACACCACGATCGGCACCAGCGCCACAATCAGCGTCAGAATCCGCCTGTTCACGTTGCTAACCCTAAAGGGGTCGGCTGAGTGGCCTGTTTTCTCGGCGGGCAGCGGTTCACTCACAGCGTGATGGCGGACGCGCACCGAGCGTCCCCGATGAGTAACGTTGAGGTCATGGCTGACCTGCCGTTCGGCTTCTCCGCCGGAGAAGACCCGGACCGCGACAAGGGGAAGAATGACCCCGAATCCGGCTCCGGCTCGTCTGACCCATTCGGTTTCGGCGGGAACTTCGACATGGCCGACCTGGGCCAGATCTTCACTCGCCTGGGCCAGATGTTCAGCGGTGCCGGCAGCGTGATGACGACCGGCCAGGCGGCCGGCCCGGTGAACTACGACGTGGCCCGCCAGCTCGCGAAAAGCTCGATCGGTTTCGTGGCGCCGATCCCGGCTGCCACGAACTCGGCCGTCGGCGATGCGGTGCATCTGGCCGAGACGTGGCTGGACGGGGTGACCGCCATCCCGGCGGGCACCACCAAGGCCGTCGCCTGGTCGCCCAACGACTGGGTGGACAACACGCTCGACACGTGGAAGCGGCTATGCGATCCGATGGCCCAGCAGATCTCCACGGTATGGGCGGCGGCGCTGCCCGAGGAAGCCAAGAATATGGCTGGTCCGCTGCTATCGATCATGTCTCAGATGGGCGGCATGGCGTTCGGCTCGCAGCTGGGCCAGGCGCTGGGCCGGTTGTCGCGCGAAGTGCTGACCTCCACCGATATCGGCCTGCCGCTGGGACCGAAGGGGGTCGCGGCGCTCCTGCCCGAGGCTATCGAGGCGTTCGCTGACGGCCTCGAGCGGCCGCGCAGCGAGATCCTCACGTTTCTGGCGGCGCGTGAGGCCGCGCACCACCGGTTGTTCAGCCATGTGCCGTGGCTGGCCAGTCAGTTGCTCGGCGCGGTCGAGGCCTACGCCAAGGGCATGAACATCGACATGGCGGGGATCGAGGAGTTGGCCCGCGACTTCAACCCGGCCTCGCTGACCGATCCGTCGGCTGTCGAGCAGCTACTCAACCAAGGAGTCTTCGAGCCCAAGACCACACCGGAGCAGGTGCAGGCGCTTGAGCGGTTGGAGACTCTGCTGGCGTTGATCGACGGCTGGGTGCAGGCGGTGGTGAGCGCGGCGCTGGACGACCGGATTCCCGGTGCCGCCGCGATCAGCGAGACGCTGCGCCGGCGTCGCGCCACTGGCGGGCCCGCCGAACAGACCTTTGCGACGCTGGTCGGCCTGGAGCTGCGGCCGCGCAAGCTGCGCGAGGCTGCCGCGCTGTGGGAGCGTCTGACGCAGGCCGCCGGTATAGACGCGCGCGACAAGGTATGGCAGCACCCCGATCTGCTGCCGGCATCGGAGGATCTCGACGAGCCGGCCGCCTTCATCGACCGGGTCATCGGCGGCGACACCAGCGGTATCGACGACATGCTCGCCGAATTCGAGCGCGGCATCGACGAGGGCCACGACGGCCCGGACGGCCCTGTGGACAACTGAGCGCCGGGTAGCGCCCGGCGTGACACAGTCAGCTGTGCCGCAATCGAACAACCCGCCGGCGTCGGTGTACGCGCTGGACCCGGCGATGCCGGTGCTGTTGCGTCCCGACGGTGCCGTGCAAGTGGGTTGGGACCCACGACGGGCAGTGCTGGTACGCCCGCCGCGCGGGCTGACGGCTGGAGGGCTCGCCGCGCTGCTGCGATCCATGCAATCGCGGATATCGCTGACCGAGCTGCAACGGCAAGCCGCCGACCACGGTCTGGCGGATGCCTACGAGCTTGCCGGGTTGATCGCCCAACTCGTCGGCGCCGGCGTGGCGACGCAGCGTCGCCCGCAACGCAGGGGACGGTCGCCGTCGATCCAGGTGCACGGCCGCGGGCCGCTGTCGGACCTGCTAAGTGAAGGTTTGCGCTGCTCGGGTGCGCGTATTCGGCGCAGCAGCCAGCCGCACGCGGCGCCGACCGCCGGGCGCACCGACCTGGTGGTGCTGTCCGACTACCTGGTCGCCGACCCACGGATGCTGCGCGATTTGCACAGCGACGGCGTCCCGCATCTACCGGTCCGGGTGCGCGACGGAGTGGGCCTGGTCGGTCCGCTGGTGATACCCGGGATGACCAGTTGTCTCGGTTGCGCGGACTTACACCGGCGTGACCGCGACGCCGCGTGGCCAGCGGTCGCCGCGCAGCTGCGTGACACCGTCGGCGCCGCCGATCCAGCAACGCTGATGGGCACGGCAGCGCTCGCGCTGAGCCAGGTCAACCGGGTGATCGGGGCCGTGCGCGGCATAGACCCGCCCGACCCAAGCCCACCGGCGGCGCTGAACGCGACGCTGGAATTCGATCTGAACGCCGGCTCGATTGTGGCGCGGCACTGGTCCAGGCACCCAATGTGTTCCTGTTGACATCCGTCGTTGCCAGATCGATGCCCTCGAGTTGACGCCCGTCATGGATGATGGATCTGTGACAGACATCAAACGTGGGCGCGCGGCCCGGAATGCGAGGCTGGCCGGCCTGTCGGTCGGCATCGCCGGCCGCACCGCGCTCGGGTTCGGCAAGCGACTGACCGGCAAGTCGCAAGACGAAGTCAACGCCGAGTTGATGGAAAAGGCCGCCAACCAGCTGTTCACCGTGCTAGGTGAGCTCAAGGGCGGCGCGATGAAGGCCGGCCAGGCGCTGTCGGTGATGGAAGCCGCGATCCCCGAGGAGTTCGGCCAGCCGTATCGCGAAGCGCTCACCAAACTGCAGAAGGACGCTCCGCCGCTGCCGGCCCACAAGGTCCATCGGGTGCTCGACGCGCAGCTGGGCACCAAGTGGCGCCAGCGATTCATCGACTTCAACGACACCCCGGTGGCCTCGGCCAGCATCGGGCAGGTGCACAAAGCGGTGTGGCACGACGGCCGCGAGGTTGCCGTCAAGATTCAGTACCCGGGTGCCGACGAAGCGTTGCGGGCCGACTTGAAGACATTGCGGCGCATGACCGGAGTGGTCAAGCAGCTTGCTCCGGGCGTGGACGTTCAAGGCATCGTCGACGAGCTGATCTCGCGCACCGAGATGGAACTGGACTATCGGCTGGAGGCCAACAACCAGCGCGCGTTCGCCAAGGCCTATCACGACGACCCGCACTTCGTGGTGCCGCACGTCGTTGCCAGCGCGCCCAAGGTGGTGATCCAGGAGTGGATCGACGGCATTCCGATGGCCGAGATCATCCGCAACGGCACAGTCGAACAACGCGACCTGATGGGCACCCGGCTGGCTGAGTTCACCTTCGACGCGCCGCGGCGCCTGGAGATGATCCACGGCGATGCTCACCCCGGCAATTTCATGTTGTTGGCCGATGACCGGATGGGTGTCATCGACTTTGGCGCGGTGGCACCGCTGCCCGGTGGTTTTCCCGTCGAGCTGGGTATGACGATCCGGTTGGCCCGCGAGAAGAACTACGACCTGCTGTTACCGACGATGGAGAAGGCCGGCTTTATACAGAAGGGTCAGCACGTGTCGGTGCGCGACATCGACGACATGCTGCGCCAGTACGTCGAACCGATCCAGGTCGAGGTCTTCCACTACACGCGCAAATGGCTGCAGCGGATGACGGCACGCCAGATCGACCAGTCGGTGACCCAGATCAAGACGGTGCGGCAGCTGGATCTGCCGGCCAAATTGGCGATCCCGATGCGGGTGATCGCGTCGGTGGGCGCGATCCTGTGTCAGCTGGACGCGCATGTGCCGATGAAGGCGCTGTCCGAGGAGCTGATCCCCGGCTTCGCCGAACCGGACACGGCAGTGGTCTAGCTTCGGCGTCAGGCGGCGACGACCTCCTTGCGCGGACGTCCGCGGGGCCGCTTGCTGCTCACAATCGTTCCGCGCTCGAGGATCTGACCGCCCCACACACCCCACGGCTCGGCGCGTTCCAGCGCCTCGGCCAGGCACCGACGCCGGATGGGGCAATGCGCGCAGAGCGCCTTGGCTCGCTCGAGATCGGCTGGGCTGTCGGCGAACCACAAGTCGGGGTCGCGATTACACGGCAACTCCGGCCGGGTCTCTTCGCCGACGGTCAGGGTCGACATGTGGGTTCACCTGCTTCCTGGTCGAGGTGGGTGTCTTGTCGGCAGATCCGGACCAGGTGGTGAGCGAAGAAGACAATGGCCACGGGATCTTTCGGGTCCGTGGCCAGCTGTACTGGTTAGCGGGTACTTACGTGAAGCCCCGACCCACGGACGGGTCGCTCGCGGCGGCGGTGCGACGCTTGCGCGCTGCCGCTGATGCGGCGACCGCGGTGGCGGGATGGGCGGCATGCAGGGCGCCGGGCGCGACTACGAACACGTCGCGGTTGATCATCGTGGCGCCCTCCTCTCCGGCATGCTTGACGCGCGCAGCGTCGTGAGTGTGGCTCGAGGCTAACCGGTAGCAGGCCTAACCGACAACCGATTTTCTGAGCTGGGGATTTGGTGGCGATTCTATTGGCTGCCGTTGCGGACTAGCTCCAGGACATCGGGCCCGAACTGCTCAAGCTTGCGGGCACCGATGCCGGGGATTGCGACCAGCGCCGCCTCGTCGGCGGGCCGCATCTCGGCGATCGCGGTCAGCGTGTTGTCGGTGAAGACGATATAAGCGGGAACCTTCATGTCCTTGGCGGTGCGCAGCCTCCAGTCCTTGAGCCGCTGCAGCAATGCCTCGTCGAGATCGCCGGGGCATGTCTCGCAACGACGTAACAGCACCGCCGCCGGGGTGGTCAGCACGCCATTGCAGATCCGGCACCGCGGCGCAGCACCGCGAGCCCGCCGCGGCTTGGCCGGCGTCGTGTCGGCATCCGTCTGCGGTGCGATGCCGTTGAGGAACCGCGACGGCTTGCGGCTCTGCCGCCCGCCGGGATTGCGGGCCCTCGCCCAGCTCAGCGCCAAATGCACACGCGCCCGGGTGATTCCCACGTAGAACAGTCGGCGTTCCTCTTCGACCGGTTCGCTATCGGCGCCGTGGGCCAGCGCATGCGAGATGGGCAGGGTGCCGTCGGTCAAACCGACCAAAAACACCGCGTCCCACTCCAGTCCCTTCGCGGCGTGCAGGGACGCCAGCGTGACGCCTTGCACCACCGGCGGGTGGCGGGCGTCGGCGCGCACGCGAAGTTCGGCCAGTAGACCCGGCAGATCCAGCTGCGGGCGTTGCGCCACCTCGTCGTCGACCAGTTCGGCCAGCGCGGTCAGGGCCTCCCAGCGTTCGCGGGCCCGCGTGCCGGCCGGTGGCTGCGCCGTGAGCCCTAGTGGTTCGAGCAGGCCGCGCACCAGCTGCGGCAGCTCGCCTTCAGCGCCGCGGTCCGCTGCTCGCTGCAGGGCCAGCAACGCCTGCTTGATCTCCTGGCGGCTGAAGAACCCTTCGCCACCGCGAATCTGGTACGGGATGCCCGCCTCGGTCAAAGCCTCCTCGTAAACCTCCGACTGCGCGTTGATGCGATACAGCACCGCGATCTCCGCAGCGGGCGTGCCGGCCTCGATGAGCTTCGATATCGACGCCGCCACTGCCGCGGCCTCGGCGACCTCGTCGGGGTATTCGTGAAACGACGGGCTGGGGCCGGGGTCGCGCTGCCCGGTCAAATGCAGCTTGCTGCCCGCCATCCGGCCGCGGGCCGCGGCGATCACCCGATTCGCCAGCGACACCACCTGCGGGGTGGACCGATAGTCCCGCTCCAGTCGGACCACGGTGGCTTCGGGGAATCGCCGCGAGAAGTCGAGCAGGTAGCGCGGCGTGGCCCCGGTGAACGAGTAGATGGTCTGGTTGGCGTCACCGACGACGGTCAAGTCGTCGCGATCGCCCAGCCATGCTGAGAGCACCCGCTGCTGCAGCGGCGTCACGTCCTGGTATTCGTCGACGACGAAGCAGCGGTAGCGGTCGCGGAATTCCTCCGCGACCGCGGCGTCGTTTTCGATGGCGGCCGCGGTGTGCAGCAGCAGGTCGTCGAAGTCGAGCAGAGCCACCCCGTCGCCGCGGGTCTTGAGGCTCTCGTAGGCCTCGTACACGGCCGCGACTTGCGCGGCAGACAGCGGGATGTCCCGGCCGGCCTGCGCCACCGCCGACGGGTACTGCTCGGGGCTGATCAGCGACGCCTTGGCCCACTCGATTTCGCCCGCGAGGTCACGCACGTCGTCGGTGGTGGTCTGCAGCCCGCTTCGGTTGGCGGCGCGGGCGACGACTGCGAACTTGGTGTCCAGCAGCTGCCAGCCCCGGTCTCCGACGACCCGCGGCCAGAAGTACCGCAGCTGGCGATGCGCGGCGGCGTGAAACGTCAGCGCCTGCACGGCACCGACCTTGGCGCCGGTCTGGGCGGCGGCGTCGAGTGCGCGCAGCCGCGAGCGCATCTCCCCCGCGGCACGCTGGGTAAACGTGACCGCCAGCACCTGGCCGGCAGCGACGTGGCCGTCGGCGACCAGGTGCGCGATCCGGTGGGTGATGGTGCGTGTCTTGCCCGTTCCGGCCCCGGCCAGCACACACACCGGTCCGCGCGGTGCCAGCACTGCCTCGCGTTGCTCGTCGTCAAGGCCGGCGATCAACGGGTCTGCAGTCACCGGCATGGTGTCCATCTTGGCAGCGGCCACCGACAAACCGGCGGCAGCGCCACGCCGCGGTCTGGAGTTGGTGCAATAGCGACGGCCTCATTTATGTTGGACCGGCTATGACTGATGCTCTTACGGCTCCGCTCACGATTTATACGACGTCGTGGTGTGGGTACTGCCATCGGCTCAAGACCGTGTTGAAGACTGCCGGCATCTCCTACGACGAGGTCGATATCGAACAAGACCCTGCAGCGGCGGAGTTCGTCGGTTCGGTCAATGGCGGCAACCGGACCGTTCCCACCGTCAAGTTCGCTGACGGGTCGACGCTGACCAACCCCGGTGTCGGCGAGGTCAAGGCCAAGCTCGCCGATCTGAGCGGTTAGCTCGTCAGTCCCGGGCTGCCCACGACTCGATGATCTGGCGGGCGATCGAAACCGACCCCGGCAGAAGGAGTTTGGACTCCGAAGCACTTGTCCAGTCACCGGCGTCCAGCGAATCGCGTACTTCGTCGCGGGTGAACCACTCGGCTTCGGCGATCTCGCCGTCGTTGAACGAGAACGATTGATCGGGGTCGCCGATGGCGTGGAAACCTACCATCAGCGAGCGCGGAAACGGCCACGGCTGGCTGCCCAGGTAGCGCACATCGCGCACAGTCAACCCGATTTCCTCGCGGACTTCTCTGACGACACAGAGCTCGAACGACTCGCCGGCTTCGACGAATCCGGCCAGCAACGAAAACCGGCGCTCCGGCCAGACCGCCTGGCGGGCGAGCACGGCGCGGTCCCCGCCGTCGTGGACGAGGCAGATCACCGCGGGGTCGATGCGCGGAAACTCCTCTTGTCCGGTGAGCGGGTTGATTCGGGCCCAGCCGCTCCTGGCGGGCTGGGTCGGCGTGCCGTCCACGGGCGAAAAGCGCGCGCTGTCATGCCAATTCAGCAATGCGGTGGCGCACGACACCAGCTGGGCGCTGAGGTCGTCGAACAGCTGCCCCCCTCGGCGCAGGTCGGCCACGCGTACGTCGGCGTCGTCGGGCGCCTGCAGCGGGCTCCGGATCGCCCAGACGTGGCGGCCGCCGTGGATGCGGCCGAGGAACACCGCATCGCGTGGCGGCTTGTCGCCCAGCGCGGTTGCTGCGTCGAAGAGCACTCGGCCGTTGGCGACGAGCACCTGATTGCGTGAATCGACCCGCAGCACAGCGGCTTCCGCCCAACCTGCAATGGCGGCTTGGACGTCGGTGCGCACGTGATCGGCTCGGTCGGCGCCCACTCGAGACAGCAGCGGAACGCTGCGCAGCTGAAAGTCGGCCACTAGTGACCCGCGCTGCGGATGTACAACAGCCGGTCGGTGGCCTCGATCGCGTCCACCTCGGGGGCGTCGACACGCAGCAGATTGCCGTCGCGAACCACGCCGAGCACGATGTCGCGCAGGTGCCGCGCCGACCCGCCCACCTCGCTCTGCTCGACTTCGCGTTCAGCGATAGCGAACCCCGCCTCCGGCGTGAGGAGGTCCTCGATCATTTCCACGACACTGGGCGTGGTCGTGGCGATGCCGAGCAATCGGCCGGCAGTCTCCGAGGACACCACCACCGAGTCCGCGCCTGATTGCTGCAGCAAGTGCTGGTTCTCGGCTTCCCGGATCGAGGCGACGACCTTGGCCTTCGGCGCGATCTCTCGCGCCGTAAGGGTGACCAGCGCGGCGGTGTCGTCACGGTTGGCGGCCACGACGATTGAGGCTGCATGCTGCGCCCCTGCTAAGCGCAGCACATCGGCTTTGGTCGCGTCACCGTGCACAGTGACCAGGCCAGCGGCCGACGCGTGGTCCAGGGCGGCTTGGTCGGTGTCGACGACGACGATGTCGCTGGGTGCCGCTTCGTCGCTGAGCATGGCGGCGACCGCGGTCTTGCCTTTGGTGCCGTAGCCGATGACGACGGTGTGGTTGCGCACTCTGCTCCTCCAACGCTGGATCTTCCATCCCTGCCGCGACCGCTCGGAGAGAACCTCGAGCGTCGTGCCGACCAACACGGCCAGGAACGCGATTCGCAGCGGCGTCATGACCACGACGTTGACCAGGCGGCTGTATTCGGTGATGGGCGTGATGTCGCCGTAACCGGTGGTGGACAGCGACACCGTGGCGTAGTACACGGCGTCCAGGAAGGTCAGCGGGCCGCCCTTCAGGTCGCGGTAGCCGCCGCGGCCCAGATAGACGATCACAGCGGCGGCGAGCAATACCACCACGGCGATGACGACCCGGCGCACGATGATGCGCACCGGGCTGACAGGGCTTTCCGGAATTCGCAACACGCCGACCAATGCATGCCCGGGTCGGGCGGTCAGCGTGTCATCGAGACCGGCCAACCTATCTTTCGCCATGGCCATCCGTCATCACCTGGCGCACGACACAAATGTAACCATGACACCTACACCGAGGTGTCGGTCACCAGCCCGGCCAGCTCCTCCGGTCCCGCCAGCACCTCCGGTTCGACGGTGACTCCGGTGCGCACGTAGTGGAAGGCCGCGCGGACCGCGGATTCCGGACAGCCCTGCAAGCCCGCCCACGCCAGCCGGTAGACGGCGAGCTGGACCGCGGCCTGCCGCATGGCCTCCGGCCCGTCCGGTGGTTCACCGGTCTTCCAGTCCACCACGGTGGCCCCACCATCTGGGTCGGCGAACACCGCGTCGATGCGGCCACGCACCACGGTCTCGCCGATGGCCATTTCGAACGGCACTTCGACCGCGACCGGGGTGCGCGCCGCCAACGGTGACCGGGTGAACGCCGCCTGTAACGCAGCCAGCTCCTCGGCGTCGGCCTGTGCGGCGCCAGTGTCGGCGCCTGGCAGGTCGTCGAGGTCGAAGAGCCGCTCAGCGCCGTAGAACCGCTGGACCCAGTCGTGAAATGCGCTGCCCAGCAAGGTATGTGGCTCGGGCCGTGCCGGTAGCCGCCGGGTCAGCCGCTGCCGCGCGGCGCTCGGGTTGCGGCCCAGCTCCACCACATCGCTGACCGACAACTGGTTGGGCAGCGCCGCAGCGGGTTGCTGCGGGTCGCGTGTCCGCTCGGCAAGCAGGGCATCGACGTCGGCCACCCACTGGGTGATGTCGGCGCCCGTCGGCGCGTCCGCTGACATCGCCGCGGCCACCAGCGCCGCTCCCCGCTCGACGTCGCGACGGCGCGCGCCCAGCGGGTCAGCGGGCCAGACTGCTTCAATCACCGTGTCGCGCAAGGGGTTCGGTTCTCCCGTGGCGGGTGGTGGGGCCCACTGTTCCACCACTCCGCAGGGCTCGCCGGCGGCGGCCGACCGGTCGACGACGTCCTTGAGTTCGCAGAGGAAGTCCGACGGTCCGCGTGGTTTGATGCCGGTCGCCCCCCAGTGATGGCCCGATACCAGCAGGGTGTCTTCGGCTCGGGTGATGGCCACATACAGCAGCCGACGCTCTTCGTCGACGCGGCGTTGCTCGAGTTGGCGGCGATGCGCGGAGATCGTGTCGGACAACTGCTTTCGGTTGGTGACGTCCGACGTGTCCAGGACGGGGACGCCGTGTGCGCCAGCCGACGCCCGGTCGCCGCGCAGCAGCGGCGGCAGGTCGGCGGGGTCGGTGAGCCAGGTGCGTGTCGACGCGGTGGAGGCAAACACGCCGGCCGACAGGTGCGGCACGGCCACCACCTGCCACTCCAAACCCTTCGCGGCGTGCACCGTGAGCACTTGGACGCGGTCTGCGGCGACGGTGAGCTGCGCGGGCGGTAATCCGTTTTCGACGACCGCAGCCGTATCCAGGTAGGCCAGCAGACCGGCCACCGAAGCCGGGCAGAGGGCCGGCGACGTGACGGCCCGCTCCGCATACGCCGAGACGACATCGGCGAACGCGTCGAGATGCTCGGCACCGGCCCACTCGGCGCGACTCGGCTGCAACGCGCGGGCCTCGCAGTCGACGCCCAGCACTCGCCGCACCTCGGCGACCAGCTCCGGTAGCGGGTGATCCAGGTGGCCGCGCAGTCCGGCCAGTTCGTCGGCCAACGCGAGGATGCGCTGATATCCGGGCGCCGAATACTCGCCGGCTGGGCCCGGGTCGCTGATCGCGTCGGCCAGGCATGCGCTGTCGGCATCGGGTCCGGACTCCGCGGCGAGCTGCTCGGCCGTCAAGGCCGGCCCGCGCTGCGGGTGGCCGCCAAGTTCTTGCGCGCGCCGCCACAACGCCGCGATGTCGCGGGCCCCGAGTCGCCACCGCGGACCGGTCAGCACCCGCATCGCCGCCGCCCCGGCGGTCGGGTCGGCAACCAACCGCAGCGTCGCCACCACGTCGGCCACCTCGGGAATGGACAGCAGCCCGGCCAGTCCTACCACTTCCACCGGGACGCCGCGGGCACGCAGCACATCGGCCATCGGCGCGGCGTCGGCATTGCGCCGGACCAGGACCGCGACGGTCGGCGCTGCAACGCCGCCGACGCGGCAGCGCTGGTAGAGGCGGTGCAGATGGTCGGCGATCCACTCGCGTTCAGCTTGCACGTCGGACAGCAAGGCGACGCGGACTGCGCCCGGCGGGGCGTCTGGGCGCGCGCGAAGGGCTCGCACGGCGACCGAGCGGCGCCGCGCTTCTGCGGAAACGGCGTTGGCCAAGTGAAGGATTCTCGGCGGGTTGCGCCAGCTTGTGCGCAACTCGAGGATCGGCGCGGGGCTGCCGTCGGATCGGGGAAAGTCGGTGGCGAACCGCGGCAGGTTGGTCGCGGAGGCACCGCGCCAGCCGTAGATCGACTGGATTGGGTCGCCGACGGCCGTCAGCGCCAGTTCGTCGTCGACCCCGCCACCGAACAGCGTCGACAACGCGACGCGCTGGGCGTGCCCGGTGTCCTGGTATTCGTCGAGCAGCACCACCCGATAGCGTTCGCGCAACTGCGCACCGACTTGGGGGAAGCTCGATGCCAGCCGCGCCGCTGAGGCCATCTGCAAACCGAAGTCGACCACCTTCTCGGTGAGCATCCGCCGGTGCAGCGCGTCAACCAGCGGCACCAACTCCGCGCGCTCGGTCTGCGTGGCCAGCAACCGCAACAGCCACTGACTGGGGCCCCGCTCCCGCTGGTATGGACCGGCCGGCAGGGTGTGAACCAGCTGTTCTAACTCCAGATGGGTGTCGCGCAGCTGATCGGTGTCGACGAGATGCTCGGTGAGCTGACTCCACAGCCGCAGCACCATCGCAGTTACTGCGGCCGGACTCTTGTCCGTGCGCAACTCGCCGCGGTAACCGCTGACCACGTCAAAGGCGAGCTGCCACAACTCGGTCTCGCTGAGCAGCCGGGAGTCGGATTCGACCGGCAGCAACAGGCCATGTTCGCGCAGCAGCGAACCGGCGAACGCATGGTACGTGCTGACCGCCGGTCCCGCGGTCGGCTCCTGGGCTGCCCGGCCTGCGGTTGCCATACCGACTCCGGCCAGCCGGGCCAGCCGCGACCGGACCCGGCGCAGCAGCTGACCGGCGGCCTTGCGGGTGAACGTCAACCCCAACACCTGATCGGGCGAGGCATAACCGTTGGCGACCAGCCACACCACCCGCGCGGCCATGGTCTCGGTTTTGCCCGCACCGGCCCCGGCGATGACCACCAGCGGACCCGGCGGCGCGGCGATCACCGCGGCCTGCTCGGCAGTCGGCTCCAAAAGACCTAGGGCACAGGCTAATTCGCTTGGACTGTAGCGCGGCGTCGGCGTCACTGCGGGCTCCCCAGATGTGCCGGGCAGCTGGGCCGTATCGGGCAGTGCGTGCAGCCGTCGTTGATCCGGGCGATGAACCGCGGGCCGGCTGTGGCCGCGGCAGCCTCGTGGACAAGTTTGCGCCAGTCCTCGCGCGTGGTCGGCGTGAGCGAATCCTGCTCGCGTTCGGTGGCGCCGTTGGGTCCGCTCCTGCCCAGGTAGACCAAGCGGGCGCCACCCGGCTCGTCGCCCTGGGCTACCAAGCCCTCGGCGATCGCCAGCTGATACATCGCCAGCTGCGCGTGCCGTTGCGCATCGTCCTTGCTGACCGGTGTCTTGCCGGTCTTGACGTCGACGATCACCAGCCGCCCGGCGGCGTCGCGCTCGATCCGGTCGACACGTCCGCGCAGCCGGACCCGAGCGCCGCCCTCTGTCTCGATGACGCCGTCGACGTCCACCTCGACACCGACCTCAGTCAGCTCCCGACGGCTCTGCGCCCGCCAAGCCAGGAACGTCTCGACCATCGCACGGTGGCGGGTCAGCTCGTTGGCCGAATACCACGGCGACTCGAATGGCAGGTGCTGCCAAGCCCGTTCGAGCTCGGCCAGCAGCTGCGCGTCGCTGCCGCCCGGTTCGGCGATCAGCGCGTGCAGCAGCGACCCGATGGTGGCGCCCAGATCGCGCGGGCCGGTTCCGCCGTGCCGCTCGGCCAACCAGCGCAGCGGGCAGTCGGCGAGCGTCTGCAGGCTCGACGGCGTCAGCGTGACCACGTGATCGTCGCCGCTGCACAGCGGCTGCTCCGTGCTGACGGGAATGAGGCCATACCACTGGACCGGGTCCGCGCCCGGCACACCAGCTTTGGCCAGCCGCGCCAATTGCCTTGCGGCGCTAGCACGTTCGACTTCGTCGACAGCACCATCCGGCGCGCACACCACGCCGCGCAGCCGGCCCACCACCGCCGACGCCGACAGCAGCCGCGGCGACGTCGCCGGCGTGAGGTCAAGATCATCCGTGGCGCATTGGGCCACTTCGAAGAAGAACGGCGACGGTAGTTCGGAGTCGGCTGCCGCGGCGACGTCGCCTGCTTCGGCGTCCACGGCGGTCACGACGAGCCGCCGACGGGCGCGACCCATCGCCGCCACCAGCAACCGGCGCTCGTCGGCCAGCAGCGGAGCCCATATCGAGACGTCCTGCCCGATACCGTCGATAACGTCGAGCAGCCGCTGGGTGGCCAGCACTCCGCCGCGTGGGATGGTGTTGGGCCACAAGCCATCTTGCAGGCCGGCGATGACGACCAGGTCCCACTCGTGTCCCAGCGCAGCGTGCGCGCTGAGCACACTGACCTGCTCAGCCGGTGCCCCCGGCTCGCGGCGGGCGGCGGGAAGCTGCAGACCGCAGACGTGGTCGACGAGCCCGCGCAGCGAGGCTCCAGCAGTTCGCGAGACGTACTCGCCGGTGACGTCAAACAGCGCCGTCACTGCATCGAGGTCCCGCGCCGCCTGAGCGCCGGCCGGGCCGCCGCGCTCAATTGCCGTCAACCACCGACGCTGCAGACCGGAGCGGTGCCAGGCCGCCCACAGCGTGTAGCACGGATCCTGGCCTGCCCGATGGCAGCGGGCGGCAGCACCAAGTACCGAGCGCACCCGGCGCAGCGGGCGCGCCTGCACCGCCGACAGCCGCAGCGGCTCGTCGCTCGTCAGCGCGGTCACCAGCAGGTCACCGAAGTCTGACTCCGAGCCGCCGCGGCGCAGCGCACGCCGCAGTGCGCGCAGCGACACCGGATCCACCCGCCCAATTGGTCCGGTCAACAGCGTCATCGCCTGGCTGGCGTCCAGGCCATCGGCCGTCGCTGCCAGCACAGTCAGCAGAGCCCGCGCCGCGGGCTGTTCGGGCAGCGAGCCGCCGATGGACGGCATCGCCACCGGGACACCGGCCCTGGCCAGCGCGTGCGGCAACGTCGCAGCAACCCGCGACACCGACCGGACGATGACCGCCATCTGTGACCACGGCACTCCGTCGATCAGGTGTGCGCGCCGCAAGGTATCGGCGATGATCGTGGCCTCCGCATGCGGCGAGGCCGCCAACTGTACTGCCACAGAACCGGAATCGGCGGCTGAGCCGGTGACCGTCCCGCCAACTCCTGCGGGAAGCCGGCGCGCGATCGCCGTGATCGCACCGGCCACGGCCGGAGCGCAGCGCTTCGACACCGTCAACCTCACCGACGGCGAATCGTCGGCCAACAATGCGGCCGGATCGGCACCGCGAAAACCGAACACCGCCTGGCTGGGATCCCCCGCGATCAACGCGAGATCCGCACCCGCAGCAAGCATTCGAACCAGCTGAGCCGCCTGCGGGTCGAGCTGCTGGGCGTCGTCGACCAGCAGCAGCCGAACCCGGGCGCGTTCAGCGGCCAGCAGCTGCGGGTCGGCGGCGAACGCGTCCAGGGCCGCTCCGACCAGTTCGGCTGCACCCAGCGCCGGAACCCTCGCTTGCGGGGCGGCTGTGCCGACCGCGGCGCGCAGCAGCATCACCTGCTCGTATTGTTGCGCGAATTGGCCGGCGGCCACCCATTCCGGGCGCCCGTGCAGCCGGCCCAGCCGCCGCAGTTGCACTGCATCGACTCCGCGTTCGGCGCACCGAGCCAGTAGATCGCGAAGCTCAGCCGCGAACCCGCCCGTGCCCAACGCCGGGCGTAACTGCGCCGGCCAGTTGACCATTGCTGCCGGCCCGTCGGCGATGTCACCGGCCAGCAGTTCCCGGATGATCGCGTCCTGTTCGGCATTGGTGACCAGCCGCGGCGGTGCATCACCGGCCCGCTGGGCGGCGAGCCGCAGCACCGCAAACGCATAGCTGTGCACGGTGCGCACCAATGGCTCGCGGGTCACCGCCGGTTGCCGGCCATCCGCGCGCGAGCGCAACAACGCGGCCGTCAATGCACTGCGCGTACGGATTCCGACTCGACCCGAACCGGTAAGCAGCAGAACAGATTCCGGATCGATCCCAGCGGCGATGTGCGCTACCGCGGCATCGACCAGCAGACTGCTCTTGCCGGTTCCCGGGCCGCCGAGCACACGCAACCGCCCACGCAGGCCAGGATGCAACGCCACCCGAGCCTCAACATCCCAGCGATCCATGCCGGCATGACACCACTGGGGTCTGACAAGTCAGGCCTGCGCGGCCAGCACTGCAGGTCAGGCGCATTCAGCGATGCCAGCGGACCGGCCCCGCCCACAATGGCGGCCGATCGTCGGGGTAGCCGATATGGGTGACCGTCACCGGCGCCGGAGGAGGGCTTTCCTCGACGGCATAGGTGCGGTCGTAGTCCGAGCGGCGACGCGGGTCACGCAACAACGCGTAGGCGGCCAGGATTTGGCGCAGCCGCTCATCGTCAGCTGAACTCGGTTGCGCCGAGCGCACATCGGGGTGATGCGCACGCAATTCCCGCCGGTAGGCGTGCGTGATTTCGTCTTGACTAGCGCTCGGCGATACACCGAGCACCGCGTATGGGTCCGTCATCTTCGGCCACCGCATCTTTTACCGCGCCGACGCAGGTGCGCAGGGTGGGCGCGCCTTCGGGTGCCATCGTATGCGCGCCCACCCTGACGTCTGTGCGGTCCGCAGCCAGAGCCACGCTCAGTGGCGGTGCGCACGCAGTCGTGCTGCGTCAGTCGCGCCTTGGGTACGTAGCAACATTCGCGGACGCACGAGTGTCACTGCGTGGGTTTTTAACCGTTGTAACCGTCCCAAACAGTCGGGGCATCACCTCCTCGAGTGTTTGTCAACCACTGCCGCGAACGCGCCGACCGGCGGGGGCGATCGCGGCCCACCCGCCGATGCGGCGCGTAAGCGGAGGCCGTCAGGCCTTGATCGCCGTGCGCTCGGCGTCGCGGTTGATCTCGATGCGGCGGGGCTTTGCCTTCTCGGCCACCGGGATGGCGAGCCGCAATACCCCGTCGTGGTAGCTGGCCTCGATTCTGTCGGTGTCGAGGTTCTCGCCAAGGAATAGCTGACGGCTGAACACCCCTCGTGGCCGCTCAGCCGACACCATCTCCCGGTTCTGGTCGAGGTCGGGTCGCTCGGCACGGACGGTCAGCACGTTGCGTTCCACGTCGAGGTCGAGCGAATCCGTGTTCACGCCAGGCAGATCGAACTCCACGATGAACTTGTCACCCTCACGCCAGGCGTCCATCGGCATGACCGCGGGCCGGGCCGCCGTACCGAGCACCTGCTGAGTCCAGCGGTCGAGATCCCGGAACGGGTCTGTGCGCATCAAAACCATATTTCACCTCCCAGATACAGCAGATGATCTATGTCTGCTGACATAGCTTTGTGATACCACGCATGGTATGGTTGCGCAAGTAGTAATAGCGTTTGATGTCGAGATGGAGAAGGGTTGACCGAGGACGCGTTACCCCGTTCCGCGCGCGGGGTGTACGGCATTTCGGTGATGTCCGAACTGTCCGGGATTGCGCCCCAGACGTTGCGGCTCTACGAGCGTCGAGGACTGCTCACGCCGTCTCGTACCGACGGCGGCGTGCGCCGCTACAGCGACGACGACTTGCGGCGTCTGGAGCGGATTTCTGAATTGGTCGCTCAGGGGGTGAACCTCGCCGGCATCGCACGCATACTCGACTTGGAGAACAGGAACAGTCAGCTCGAGTTCGATAACACCCAGCTCCAATCCGACAATGCGAAACTCAAAGCCGGCCGAAAGCGCGCGTCAGGCGCCACCGCAGGAAAGAAGGGGAGGAGGGATCATGGCGGAGGTCGAGAAGATCCTGCCGGTTGACGAAACACCTGAAGCCGACGCGATCGACCAGCACCGAACAGTTGATGTCGGCGACGAAATCGAGTTGGACACAGAGTATGTCGCAGACATCAGTGACCGGGAGGCCAACGAAGCCGACGTGATCGACCAAGCCACCATCGTGCCGCTGCCGGACGACGACGTGGGAAGCCAAGTGTGAAAACCTGCGATTGTGCTAGGCGTCGTCCTCGCCGGGGAAGTTGTTCGTGTGCTCGGCTGCTGCCCCAACTCGGTTGTCGCCGCTGAACAGGTGACCCCAGGTACTCAGCGCGACAGCGGCAGCCGCGTCGTCGACATCAGTGCTCAGTCCGTCCTCGGCGAGGGCGACCAACGCGTCAGCAAGGCTGAGTGGGTTGAGGCCGTGGTGCTTAGCCGTCTGCATGATTTCGACGAACGCCCGGTCAAGCCGGTACCGGCGTAAGGCGACGAGCACACCTTCGGCGGTGTCGAGAATCCGTGCGCCGGCCCGGCGTGTCTGCGGCGGCCGACGGTAGTCGCTCATCGATTCTCGCCTCCTTCGCGTCCGGATCGCCGGTGAACTGGTTTGCGCGGCAGGGCAATCAACATGGTCATCGCATGGCGGCCATGCACGCTTGCCACATATAACCTGTGCCCGTTGTCACATATTTCGCGGTCTGGTGGGCTCACTAACCCGGCCCGGTTCACGTCCTGCGCGCGGGCTGGCACGATCGACGCGTGACCGACGATCTTCATATGCACCAGTACGGCCCGCCGGGACCGGTGCAAGTCGTGGCACTACACGGCCTCACCGGGCACGGTCAGCGCTGGCAGCGGTTAGCCACTCACCACCTACCCGAGATCAGCATTGCCGCACCGGATTTGATCGGGCACGCCAGGTCGTCGTGGGCCGCACCGTGGACCATTGATGCCAATGTCAAGGCGCTGGGGGCCTGGCTCGACCAGCAGACCGATGGCCCCGCCGTGGTGGTCGGCCATTCGTTCGGCGGTGCGGTGGCGCTGCACCTGGCCGCCACCCACCCGGACAAAGTGGCGGCGCTTGTGCTGTTGGACCCGGCGATCGGCCTGGACGGCCAGTGGATCCGTGAGGTCGCCGAGGCGATGCTGGCCTCACCCGACTACTCCGACGTCGAGGAAGCGCGCGCGGAAAAAGCAACCGGCTCATGGGCCGACGTCGATCCAGCGCTGCTTGACGCCGAGCTCGAGCAGCACCTGGTGGCGCTGCCGGGCGGACGGTACGGCTGGCGGATCAGCCTGCCGGCGATGATGTCCTATTGGAGCGAGCTGGCCCGTGACATCGTCTTGCCGCCCAAGGGAACTGCGACGACGCTGATGCGCGCGACGTGGACCTCGCCGGCGTACGTCAGCGAAAAACTCATCAGGGCACTGCGCGGGCGGCTTGGGCCCGATTTCCGCCTGGTCGATGTGGAGTGCGACCACATGGTGCCGCTGGCCAAGCCCGCAGAAGTTGCCGCGGTGATCCGCGAACGGCTGGGCTGACCATGGCAGCGGTGACCGGCGAGCAGGTGGAGCGAGTGCGGGCGTTGGTCGCCGCGATTCCCGCTGGCAGGGTCGCCACATACGGCGATATCGCTTCTGCCGCAGAGCTTTCCAGCCCGCGCATCGTCGGTTGGATCATGCGCACCGACTCCGCCGATCTGCCCTGGCACCGGGTGATCACCGCCTCAGGTCGGCCGGCGCGGCATCTGGCTGCGCGGCAGCTGGAGCTGCTGCGCGCCGAAGGGGTGCTTGCAGTCGACGGCAGGGTCGCGCTGGAGGAGGTCCGTCACCGCTTTTAAAGCAGCAGCCGGACCAACGCCGCCGTGCGGGCCAGACCAGGGAATGCCGCCGCCGTCGACCGCGGGTGCAGCGCATGCACTGCCAACCGAAATATCAAGGCGCGCAACAACATCTGCGGCCACTCCGGCAGCGCATCCCATCGCTCGATGAGCCCGTCGTCGGCCTCCCCCCATGACAGCGCGTCAACCACAACCACACCCGCCGCCCATGATGCGGGCCGCCAGTACGGCGTGATGTCAGTGATGCCCGGGGCGGCCGTTCCCGCGAAAAGCACCGTCCCATAAAGATCCCCGTGCACCAGCTGGCTAGGGCTCTTGGTCGGTCGGCGCAATCCCGCAAGCTGGTTGATCAGGTCGATTGAGCGCTGGGTGTCGGCCGTCGCCGGGGCTATCCGCGCCGCAGGCGGCACTGAATGCAGTGGACGCTCCTCCCAGGCGGCACGGTCGGCGGCGATGAACACATCGACCTCCGCCCACGGCGCGGTCGGACCCTGGGTCAGAAAACGTGGACGTTCTAGTTTGCTGGTCGCCTCGTGTAACCGCACGGCCACGGAGACCACTTCGTCGTGGCGGGGCTCAGGCCTACCGGCGACGAACGTGTCGGCGCGCCAGCCGGACACCACATATCGGCCATCGGTCGAACGGACCGGACGGGCCAGGCGCACTCCGTCGACGAACAGCGTCTCGCGTACCCGGGCCGACCACGCCGCACGGGCGTGGTCGGCCACCATCGACAACACCACCTCGCCGCACCGCCAGCCGCCTTCCCAGCAGTCACCCAGCGGTACCGGGCGCACTCCACTTAGCCCGAACGCCGCCAAAACGTGCTCGGGCGGCCGCTCGACAGTCACAGGGTCAGGGTAACCGCGCTGACGACGGGTAATGCCGCTAGACACGACGCGCCAGCAACCTTGAGCCGCATCGTTACCGCGCTAAACACGATGGCCCGGCTCCTCCTTAGGCCGCTACGCGCCCTGCATCGTCACCGGATCAATACATCACCATGTCGGGCTGCATCTGCTTGGCCCACGCCACGATGCCGCCCTGCAAATGGACGGCGTCGGAAAACCCGGCCTTCTTCACCGCGGCCAACGCCTCAGCCGAGCGCACGCCAGTCTTGCAGTACAGCACCGGCATCCGGTCGTGCGGCAGCTTGGCCAGGCCCTCACCGGAATTGATCGACGACTGCGGGATCAGCTGCGCGCCGTCGATGTGGTTGATGTCCCATTCCACCGGCTCGCGCACGTCGATCAATGCGAACTTCTTGCCGGAGTCCATGAGCTCACGTAGCTCGCGTGGGGTGATGGCAGAGCCGGCGGCCGCATCCGTGGCGTCCGCGGACACCCCCCCGCAGAACTCGTCGTAGTCGATCAGCTCGGTGATCTTGGGCGTCGACGGATCCTTGCGGACGGTGATCGTGCGATAGCTCATCTCCAGCGCGTCGTACATCATCAGCCGGCCGAGCAGTGGCTCGCCGATCCCGGTGATGAGCTTGATCGCCTCAGTGCCCATAACCGACGCGATCGAGGCGCACAGGATGCCCAGCACACCGCCTTCGGCGCACGACGGCACCATGCCCGGCGGCGGCGCTTCGGGGTAGAGGTCGCGGTAGTTGAGGCCCCGGCCGTTGGGTGCGTTCTCCCAGAACACCGAGACCTGGCCTTCGAAGCGGTAGATCGATCCCCAGACATACGGTTTTTTCGCCAGCACCGCGGCGTCGTTGACCAGATAGCGGGTCGCGAAGTTATCGGTGCCGTCAAGGATCAGGTCGTATTGCTTGAACAGCTCGACGGCGTTGCCCGGCTCCAGCTTCGTCTCGTGAAGTCGCACCTGCACCAGCGGGTTGACCTCGGCGATCGAGTCGCGCGCGGACTGCGTCTTCGGTCGGCCGATGTCGGACACCCCGTGGATGATTTGGCGCTGCAGGTTCGATTCGTCGACGACGTCGTAGTCAACGATGCCGATGGTGCCCACGCCGGCGGCGGCCAGGTACAGCAGCGTGGGCGCTCCGAGCCCGCCCGCGCCGATCACCAGCACTCTGGCGTTCTTCAGCCGCTTCTGCCCGTCTACCCCGAGATCCGGGATGATCAGGTGGCGGCTGTAGCGCGCAACCTCCTCCCGGGTCAGCTCGGCTGCTGGCTCGACGAGCGGCGGCAACGATGTCGACACCGGATATCTCCTTGGTCTAACTTCTCAGGTCCGTCAGCCACAACCATCACAGCAGTTGTCTTGCTCGACGGCAAACAGATCAACCGTGCGCTGCCCGCGATGCTTCCCGCGGCCCACCCGCTAGGCGATCGGATAGGGCCAGGGGTTGAACCGGCAGGTTTTCCCGTCCGGTTTGACCCACTCGGGGTCGAACTTGGCCTCGTCGTTGTTGGCCGTGGAGAACGTCTGCTGCATCATCACCGGCGCTAAAGCGCCTTGCTTGTCGCAGGGCTCGTGGCGCTGGTAACCGATGGCGTGGCCGACTTCGTGGTTGATCACATACTGGCGGTAGGAACCAACGTCGCCTTCGAAGGGAACAGCTCCGCGGACCCAGCGTGCCTCGTTGATGAGGACCCGCGGCTGCGACTCCCTCCCGAACACCGGGTTGTAGCACGAGGTTTCCAGCGGAATCTCATAGCCGCAGCCATCGCGTATCGTCATCGGCGAGCTCAACGAGATCCGGAAATCGGGATTGCCGCTGTCGATCCGCACGAACGCGAATTGCGGATTGTGAGTCCAGCTCTTGGGATTGGCCAACGTCTCGTCGACCATCCGCACGAATGCGTCGTCGCCGCCGAACGTCGTGGTGTCGATCCCGTTCTCGACCTCGACCGTGTATCGGAACACCTTGGCCGTGCCCTGCCCCAATTGAGGCATGGTGCCGGGGACGATATGCCACGTCTTGTCACCGGCCGGGGTGAAAGGGCCGCCGGCTGGCAACAGCCCGGTCGGAAGATTGGCGTCGAACTCGGTCAGGCCGCGAGGAGGCGAGTCGATGATCGAGGTGCCCACCGCCCCGATCGTCGGCGGCCCCTGCGCCGGATCCTGCGAGGCAGGTGCGGGCGCACCGGTGCCGGTCACGGTCTGATACAGCACCACCACGGTGACGGCGGTCAGCACCGGCAGCGCGTACGCGCGCCAGCCGTAGGTGGACACAAAGCGACCCAGCCAAGTTTGTTTGCGCCAGCGGCGCTCCCTGTCGCGATTGGAGCGTGGCCGACCAGCGCCCCAGGCGAGCGGATCACGCTGAGCGCGCAGCGGTTCTCGCCACTCGTCGCGGAGGACGGGTACCCGAGTTCCCCCGTGCTGCGCCGAGTCGTAGGTCACTGCCCTAGGATGGCACAGCTACCGCGAGCTGGGCCTCTGGGCGCGCCCGTTAGGCGCCGGCGCACGGTGCTGCGCCGACGCCTAATCAGTCGCTGGCCGTCGGGAATTCGCGGGTCCGGTCGACCTGGGTAGTAGTGTCGATCGGACAAGCCGTGTGCGGCGACGCCGCCGTGATGTGGCCGACAACCCAGATTGAGGACTGATGAGCGATCTCGCGAACGCGACTGCACGGAGTAGCGCCGAACACGTCGACCGGTCACTGGGCAGCGGCGGGACGGCGAACCGCCGCGGTAACCGGCTTCCCCGCGACGAGCGGCGCGGACAATTGCTGATCGCCGCGAGTGAGATTTTCGTCGACCGTGGCTACCACGCGGCCGGCATGGACGAGATCGCCGACCGGGCCGGAGTGAGCAAACCGGTTCTCTACCAACACTTCTCCAGCAAGCTGGAGCTGTATCTAGCGGTGCTGCAACGGCATGTGGAGAACCTGGTGTCGAGCGTGCGCCAGGCGCTGCGGACGACCACCGACAACTACCAACGGTTGAGCTCGGCGGTGCAGGCATTCTTCGACTTCATCGAGCACGAAAATCAGGGCTACCGGCTGATCTTCGAGAACGACTACGTCACCGAGCCTCAGGTCGCCGCCCAGGTCCGGGTCGCTACCGAGTCCTGCACCGACGCGGTCTTCGACTTGATCAGCGCCGATTCAGGGCTGGATCCGCACAGGGCCCGGATGATCGCGGTGGGTCTCGTGGGCATCAGCGTCGACTGCGCCAGGTACTGGCTGGACGCCGATCGCCCGATCTCCAAAGAAGACGCGGTGGACGGCACGGTGCAGTTCGCCTGGGGCGGCCTGTCGCACGTGCCGCTCACCCGCTCGTAGCCGACTCCAGCCCGATCCCAAAGCCAACACGGCGCGACTCAGCGACACCGATCTCCACGTAGGCGATCTTTTCGGTGTTGATCAGGAATCGGCGGCCCCGCTCGTCGGCCAGGCTCAGCACGTCCGACTGCTTTGCTAATGCGGCGGTGACCAGTTCCTGGACTTCGTCGGGCGTCTGCGCGCTGGTGAAGACCAGCTCGCGCGGGCTGTCCGTGATACCGATCTTGACCTCCACGTCAGACGCCTCCGTTCGAGTTCACCGCAACTGCGTTCCCGCATGCAGGCTAGTGGAAGCACCACCGACCGCGCGCACCAGCCACTGACCGTCCGCGAAGCTCCAGCGGCGGCAACGTCACGCCGACACGCCCGCGCCGCGTCACAATCGGCAGCCTCCAGCCGATACCATCAGCATCATTAGCATCATTGATCACTCTGATACCAACGTCCACGACTACCCGGACGAGGAGATCTACGCCGGCGCCGACCACGACGCCGGCGTATTCGACCATCGCTGGCGGCCGATAGCCGCGATCGCCGGTGTTGTTCTGGTGCTCGCTGTGATCGCCACCGCGCTGATCCTCTACGGCGGTGACAGCACGTCGACCACAGCCACGGTGGGGCCGCCACCGACGCGGCATGTCATCGCCACACCGCCGCCAAGCATCCCGACGGCGGCGCCGCCGACGTCGCTCCCGCGCGAGACGGTGACGACCTTGACGCCGTCGGCCGCGCCCACCACGGCGCCGTCACCGGTCCCCACCGTAGAGCCCAGCCCGTCGTCGGAAGCCAGCCCGCCTGCGGTCAATCCACGCACGATCGTGTATTCGGTAACCGGGACAAAGCAGCCGTTTTTCGACCTGGTAACCGTCATCTACACCGATGCGCAGGGGTTGCCGCAGACAGACTTCGATGTGTCGTTGCCGTGGAGCAAGACCATCGTGTTGAACCCGGGCGTGCAGACAAAATCCGTCATCGCCACCAGCCTGGCCGGTCATCTCAACTGCGCGATCAACGACGCCGCCGGCCAGACGATCGCGGCCTCAACAAGCAACGCGATGATCGCCACCTGCGCACGTTAGACCGACGATGCCGCCCCGCTCGAGGCACCAGCCACCTGCGGAGCCTTTAGGTCAGCCCGAGTTCGCGCATCCGTTCGTCATGGGTGCGCTGCACACGGTCAAAGAATCCCGGAAGCTGGGTCAAGCCATCGGTTCCCGACACCACCAAGTCGACCAGCTCGTCATGCTCGGCCAGAACGTATTGGGCCTGGGTGATCGCCTCACCGAGCAGGCGGCGCGACCACAGCGCCAGTCGGCTGCGCTGTTTGCTGCTGCGGGTCACTGCGGCACGCACCTCGGCGACGACGAACTGCGAGTGCTCGGTTTCGGCCAGCGCCGCGCGTACCACGTCGGCGACTTCGTCGGGCAGCCCGTCGGCGATTTCCAGGTAGAAGTCGGCGGCCAGCGCATCACCGACATACGTCTTCACCAGCGCCTCCAGCCAGGTGCTCGGCGTGGTCAGCCGGTGGTAGTTATCGAGGGCCGACGCGAACTCCGCCATCGCGGGCACCACGTCGACGCCCCGGCTTTCCATGGCGTCACGCAGCAGCTCGTAGTGACCCATCTCCGCGGCCGCCATGCTCGCCATCGAAATCCGGCCGCGCAGGTTGGGCGCCATCTTTGCCTCCTCGGCGAGCCGGTAGAAAGCGGCGATTTCGCCGTAGGCGAGCACGGCGAAGAGCTTGTCGACGCCGGGATGGTCCGCGGAAAGCCGCGGCGACTGCGGATCGGCCGCCTGCTCGGCGCGCGAAGGCGAAGTCATGGCAACACTCTATGCGTGCTGGTGGCGACCCGCTGCGACCGGCTTCGCCGCCCTGGCGATCGCCACGAAGGCGTGCTGGTGGCGACCCGCTGCGACCGGCTTCGCCGCCCTGGCGATCGCCACGAAGGCGTGCTGGTGGCGACCCGCTGCGACCGGCTTCGCCGCCCTGGCGATCGCCTTCGCCGCGCCGACCGGACGGCGACAGGCGGGCGCCGCAACGCGCCAGCTATGATGGAAGTCGGTAGCGGCTGTACAGCTACCGAACGATTATGTGCGTGCATGCAGTTGGCCCGCCTGTGCAGCGCAGGGCCCGCGAATCGGCAACGTATTCGGAGTCAGAACCTCGTGCGCGCCCGGAACTCGACGAACCGCGACGAGATTTGACCGAACCTGACACCGAAAGGCTTATCGCCCACGCATGACACCCCTTGTCACACCCCATCTGACCTTTGCCACCCTGGGAGTTCGCGACGAAATCGTCCGTGCATTAACCGATCAGGACATCGAACGCCCTTTTGCCATCCAAGAACTCACCCTGCCGGTGGCCCTTGCCGGCGAGGACCTGATCGGCCAGGCCCGCACCGGCATGGGCAAGACCCTTGGGTTCGGCGTGCCGCTGCTCCAGCGCATCACCGCCACCGCCGGCGACTTGAGCGGCGTGCCTCGAGCGCTCGTTGTGGTGCCCACCCGCGAGCTGTGCCTGCAGGTCTCCGAAGATCTGGCCGCCGCCGCCAAATACCTCAGCGCCGATGACGGCCGGCCGCTATCGGTGGTGTCCATCTACGGCGGTCGTCCTTACGAGCCGCAGATCGAAGCGCTGCGTTCCGGCGCCGACGTTGTGGTGGGCACGCCCGGTCGGCTGCTCGACCTGGCCCAGCAGCGACACCTGCAGCTGGGCGGCCTGCGGGTGCTTGTGCTCGACGAAGCCGACGAGATGCTCGACCTGGGCTTCCTGCCCGACATCGAGCGCATCTTGAGCCAGATACCCGACGACCGCCAAGCGATGCTGTTCTCGGCGACGATGCCCAACCCCATCATCAAGCTGGCCCGCACGTTCATGAACCAGCCCACACACATCCGCGCCGAGGCGCCCGACGCCTCGGCGGTACACGACGCGACCGACCAGTTCGTCTACCGCGCGCACGCACTGGACAAGGTGGAGCTGGTCAGCCGAGTCCTGCAGGCCCGTGACCGCGGCGCCACCATGGTCTTTACCCGCACCAAGCGCACCGCCCAGAAGGTGGCCGACGAGCTGGCCGAGCGGGGCTTCGCGGTCGGCGCGGTGCACGGGGATCTGGGCCAGGTCGCGCGGGAAAAAGCACTCAAGGCCTTCCGCAGCGGCGATATCGATGTCCTGGTCGCCACCGACGTGGCCGCCCGCGGGATCGACATCGACGACGTCACCCACGTCATCAACTACCAGTGCCCCGACGACGAGAAGACCTACGTGCACCGCATCGGCCGCACCGGCCGCGCCGGGCGCACCGGCGTCGCGGTCACCCTGGTCGACTGGGACGAACTGGCCCGCTGGGCGATGATCGACAAGGCGCTGGGGCTCGGTTGCCCGGAACCGCCGGAGACGTACTCAAGCTCCCCGCATCTGTACACCGAGTTGGGCATCCCGGCCGAAGCCGGCGGCAGCGTCGGCAAGCCGCGCGCAACCCAGGGCAAGAGCAACGGATCCGCACCGCGGAACAGCAACAGGTCGCGGCGGCGCACTCGCGCCGGCAAACCGGCCAGCGGCCACCCGACGACCAACGGTGAGACGGCCGCCGAGACGCCCACCGGCGACGGCACGCACAGCGTCCGCCGCCGCCGTCGCCGGCCGCGCAAAGCGGCAAACGCCGCGCCCGTCAACTAAAGCGGCCGCCGCTGCCCGATGGTCAGACCCGAACGCCGCACCAAGGCCGACATCGTGGCCGCCGCGGCGATCGCGGTGGTCGTTGCGGTAGCCGCGGTGCTGATCTGGTGGACCAGCGACGCCCGGGCCACCATCAGCCGCCCGGCCGCCGTTCTGCCGCCCAATCCGACGCCTGCGCGGGCGGTCCCGGCGTCGCTGCGCCAACTCTGGACCGCGACCAGCACGAGCACCAGCCGCCCCGTGGTGGTCGGCGGTACGGTCGTCACCGCCGACAAGCGCACGGTCAACGGGCGCGACCCGGGCACCGGCGAGTCGCGGTGGACTTACGCCCGCGACAGCGATCTGTGCGCGGTGTCGTGGGTCTACCGCTACGCCGTCGCCGTTTACCGGGACGACCGCGGCTGCGGGCAGGTCAGCACCATCGACGCCGCGACCGGCCGGCGTGGACCGGCCCGCAGCAGCTACGCCGACCCTCACGTCACAGTCACGTCAGACGGCACGACGGTGCTGTCGGCCGGCAACACCCGGCTCGAATTGTGGCGGTCGGACATGGTGCGGATGCTGTCCTACGGCGAGATCGACGCGAGGCTCAAACCGTCATCGCACGGCGTGCACGCCGGATGCACGCTGACGTCCGCGGCAGCCAGCTCCGCGGCGGTATCCGTGCTCGAAGCCTGCCCCAAGGCCGCCGACCTGCGGCTTACCTTGCTGCGGCCGGCCAAAGAAGAGGACGAACCCGAGCAACGCTTCGTGCCCGAGCCTGGGATTGGCCCCAGGTCAGGTGCGCGGGTGCTGACCGTCTCAGACACCAACACCGCGGTATACCTGCCGTCACCGCAACCCAGGGTCGACGTCGTCGACGAGACCGGGGTCACGGTGGCGAGCACGCTGCTGCCCAAGCCGGCGTCGTCGAGTGCCATCTCCCACCCCGGCAACCTGGTGACATGGTGGACAGGCGATGCCGTGATGGTGTTCGACGCGGCGAACCTGACCTACCGCTACACCATTCCCGCAGCAGGCCAGGCAGTTCCGTTGGGGCCTGCGACGATGATGGCCGGCCGGCTGCTGGTCCCGGTCACCGACGGCATCGGCGTCTATGACCCGACCACCGGGACCAACGAGCGCTACCTACCAGTGAGCCGGCCAACAGGAACGTCGGCGGTGATCCCCGCCGTTTCCGGCACCAAGCTGATCGAGCAGCGCGGCGACACCGTGGTAGCGCTCGGCGGTTAAACCTCTGGGGTGAAGGTCGGCAGGGGCTTGCCGGACTTCCAGTGCTTGAGCAGCGCATGCGCCAACTCCCGGTAGGCCAACGCGCCCTTGTTCTTGCGCCCGGCCATCACGGACGACCCGGAGGCGCTGGCCTCGGCGAAGCGCACCGTCCGTGGAATTGGCGGACCGAGCACCGGCAAGTCGTAGCGGTCAGCGACGTCGAGCAGCACGTCACGGGTATGGATGGTGCGCGGGTCATACAGCGTCGGCAGCGCACCCAGCAGGCGCAGCCGGGGGTTGGTGATCTGCTGCACGTCGGCGACCGTGCGCAGGAACTGTCCGACGCCGCGGTGCGCCAGCGTCTCGCACTGCAGCGGCACGATCACCTCGTCGGCGGCGGTGAGCCCGTTGAGCGTAAGAACTCCCAGCGACGGCGGGCAGTCGACGATCACCACGTCGAACCGGTCGTTCAGCTTGTCCAGCGCACGCTTCAACGCATACTCGCGGCCCGCGCGCATCAGCAACATCGCCTCCGCGCCGGCAAGGTCGATGTTGGAGGGCAACAGCGTCATCCCCTCCGCGGTGTTGACCAGCACCGCGTCCGGTTCCACCTCCCCTAACAGCACTTCATGCACCGACACCGGGAGCTTGTCGGGATCGTGGCCGAGCGAAAAGGTCAGACAGCCTTGGGGATCCAGATCGACGAGCAGCACTCGCCGCCCGTCGTCGGCCATCGCCGCACCCAACGACGCCACCGTCGTCGTCTTGGCCACCCCGCCCTTCTGATTGGCGACCGCCAGCACCCTCGTGTCAGTCATATGGCGCCGCCCCTCCTCATCGCTTCGCTTTCGCATCGCGCATACGGGCCATCCTGGCATCTTCCCCGCTATGCCCGCGCGGCGATCGCAATGACTCTCAGGCAGAATCGGGCGACATGGGCGTCGAGGACCATCGGCTGGTGTTGCTGCGCCACGGCGAGACCGAGTGGTCGAAGTCCGGACAGCACACCGGCCGCACCGAACTTGAGCTGACCGAAGCCGGCCGCGAGCAAGCACAGGCCTTGAAGGAAACACTCGGCCGCCTTGGGCTGGACAACCCGATGGTGTTTAGCAGCCCGCGGCGGCGCGCTGTCGTCACAGCCGAGTTGGCCGGTCTTACCGTCGACGAGGAAACCGAGTTGCTCGCCGAATGGGATTACGGCTCCTACGAGGGTCTCACCACGGCGCAGATCCGCGAATCGCGCCCCGACTGGCTGATCTGGACTCAGGGTGCCCCCGACGGCGAAAGCCCTGCGCAAGTCAGCGACCGCGCTGACCGTGCTGTCGCGTTGGCGTTGCAGCACATGGAATCTCGCGACGTCGTATTTGTCGGACACGGCCACTTCTCTCGCGCGGTGATGGCCCGCTGGGTGGAGCTGCCGGTTGGTGACGGCCTCCGCTTCGCGATGAACGCCGGAGGCCTGGCGGTGTGCGGCTTCGAACACGGAGCGCGCCAGCTGGCGCGCTTGGACTGAGCAGCTATCGCGTATGGGTGGCCAGCCGTCGTTCGTGCTGTGCGGGCCGGACGGGGTGCTGGTCGCCGACGGGGTGGCCGGCAGCTACTCGGAGGTGTCGGCGGCGCAGGCGGCGCTGCGCACCGGTAACACCCGAATCATTGTGGGAGCGTTGCCATTTGACATCGGCCATCCTGCTGCGTTGCTAGCGCCGCGGAGCATACGGGATGTCGAAACGCTGCCCGACTGGCCGAGCGGTCCGGGGCCGGCGGTGCGGGTTGCTGCCGCGATACCGTCGCCCGAACAGCACCGCAGCCGGGTGCGACGGGCGCGCGACCAGCTCGCCGCGCCGGGTGCCGCGCTGAGCAAAGTGGTGCTGGCGCGAGCCTTGCGGCTGGTCGCGGACGCACCGCTGGACGCCCGGGTCATTCTGCGCCGGCTGATCGCTGCCGACCCCGCCGCGTTCGGCTACCTGGTCGATTTGACGCCGGCCGGCGGCCGCTATGCGGGTGCGGCGTTGGTCGGCGCCAGTCCTGAGTTGCTGGTGGCCCGCGACGGCGACCGAGTGACCTGTCGACCGCTGGCCGGCTCGGCGCCGCGCGCCGCCGACCCACGGCTCGACGAGGCAGCCGGCGCGGCGCTGGCGGGTTCGGCCAAGAACCGCCACGAACACCAGCTGGTGGTCGACACGATGCGTGGGGCGCTGCAGCCGTTGTGCCGCGAGCTGACAATCGCGCCGGCTCCCGAGCTGAGGCGTACCGCGACAGTGTGGCATCTAAGCACACCGATCAGTGGCCGGTTGCGTGACAGTGCAACGACTGCAATGGATTTGGCATTGGCACTGCATCCCACCCCGGCGGTCGGCGGGGTGCCTACCAAACAAGCGTGCGAGCTCATCGCCGCGCTGGAAGGAGACCGCGGTTTCTACGCCGGCGCCGTGGGCTGGTGCGACGCACGCGGCGACGGCCGATGGGCTGTGTCGATTCGCGGGGCGCAGCTGTCGGCTGACCGCCGCAGCGCGCTCGCGCATGCCGGCGGCGGCATCGTCGCCGAATCCGATCCTGATGAGGAAGTCGACGAGACCACTACGAAATTCGCGACGATCTTGACCGCGTTGGGAGTCGCGCAGTGACAGGGCGCATCCGGCGGGCCACACCGGCAGACACCGCCGACATCACCGGCATAGTCCATGAGCTAGCAGCCTTCCAGCACGTTGGCGATTTGTGTGTCGTCACCGAAAACCAAATGGCGGCAGCTCTTTTCGGCGATGCGCCAACAGTGCACGGCCACGTCGCAGAGGTGGATGGCGAGGTTGCCGCGATGGCGCTGTGGCTCACGAATTTCTCGACATGGGACGGCGTGGCGGGCGTGTATCTGGAGGATCTATACGTGCGCAGACGATTTCGCCGACGTGGCCTGGGTCGCGCGCTGCTGTCGGCGCTGGCACGCGAATGCCTCGACAACGGCTATACCAGGCTGTCGTGGGCGGTCTCGACTGGAATTCCGACTCGATCGCGCTGTACGAGGCGATCGGCGCGCGGGCCCAGCCGGAGTTGATCAGCTATCGCGTCTCGGGTCCGGAGTTGGCGGCGCTGGCCGAACCGCGCTGACCACCAGCCGCCCATCGTAGCGCGGGTGGACTGAACAGCAACACCAACGCAGTCACCGCCAACAGCGCCGCCGGCGCTCCGAACAGCGGCCGGTGCGAGCCCACCGCCAGATACCAGGCAACAGGCAGCACCAACAGCTGTGTGAAGACCGCGAAGCCGCGGCCCCCGCGCTTGCCGCGCAACAGCCCCCATCCGGCGGCCAGCACAGCAGCACCGATCAAAAAGAACCACACCGCGGTGCCAATACCGTTGACCACACGCTGGTCCGCTCCGGCGAGCGCCCGCACCACGAAGACAGCCGCGACAACCAGTCCCGCCGCGCCTTGTACGGCGACGATCAGTCCCGCCCCCCGCACAGTCGCAGGGGCCGGGCGCGCCTCCCGGTCGCCGGGCACCGTCACAGCGCCAGCGTAGCCACCCGTGGCGCCGGTGATTCCGACGATCCGGCGGTTAAGCTCTTGCCACATGCGTGCTGTGCTAATCGTCAACCCCACCGCGACCTCCACGACCCCCGCGGGCCGAGATTTGTTGGCGCACGCGCTGCGAAGTCGTCTTCAGCTGACGATCGAGCACACCACCCACCGCGGCCACGGCGGCGAAATCGCGCAGGCGGCCGCTGAAGCCGGCGTCGACCTGATCGTGGTGCACGGCGGCGACGGCACGGTGAGCAATGTGGTCAACGGCCTACTCGGACCGCCGGGCCCATTGCCGACCGGCCATGTGCCTGCGGTCGCGGTGGTGCCGGGCGGCTCGGCCAACGTCCTGGCCCGCGCGCTGGGCATCTCACCCGACCCGGTCGTCGCTACCAACCAGCTTCTCGGACTGCTCGACAAGCACGGGCATCAGCAGAACTGGCGCCGCATCAGCCTGATCGACTGCGGTGAGCGCTGGGCCGTGCTCAACGCCGGGATGGGCGTCGACGCCGAGGTGGTGGCCGCGGTCGAAGCTCAACGCGCGAAAGGCACCAAGGTCACCCCGCTGCGGTACTGGCGCGTGGCCATACCCACCACGGTCGCCTACGCGCGTCGCGAGCCGACATTGACGCTGCAGCTACCCGACCGCGAACCCATTTCGGGGGCGCATTTCGTTTGGGTGACCAATACCAATCCGTGGACATACAGCAACAACCGTCCGATGTGGACTAACCCGAACTGCACCTTCGAGACGGGGCTGGGTGTGTTCGCCCTCACCGGGATGAAGGTGATTCCGACGCTGAGATTGCTGCGTCAGATGCTGTCGAAGCGGCCGAAGCTGGAGGCCAAGCACCTCGTCCGGGACGACGACGCGGCGTGCCTGAAGGTCACTTGCAGCGGCCCGCCGATCGCGAGCCAGTTCGACGGCGACTACCTCGGCCTGCGTGAGGGCATGACGTTCCGGGCGGTGCCCGACGCGCTGGCCGTGGTCGCTCCACCCGCAGAAAAAGATTCTGACCTGCAGCGATAAGACGTCGCGCCGATCGTGGGCGCAGGTTAGCGTTCAGCGTAATACACCGGTTCGTGGGTTTTGCCAGCAGATCGTCGAAGTGAGATTGCCCACGTGCTGACGTGGGACTATTGACATCTGTTGTGCCTATGAAACGATCGAACGATCGCGTGCAACGGTACGGAAACTTTTGTTGTGCCCGCGTTAACAGCCGAAGAACATCTGTGCGCTCTGCTGCGCACATAGTGAGGAGTAACAACGTATGGATTGGCGCCACAAGGCGGTCTGTCGCGACGAGGATCCGGAGCTGTTCTTCCCGGTGGGGAACAGCGGGCCGGCGCTTGCGCAGATCGCTGACGCGAAACTGGTCTGTAACCGCTGCCCGGTGACCACGGAGTGTCTCTCCTGGGCTCTGGAGACGGGCCAGGATTCCGGCGTGTGGGGCGGAATGAGCGAAGACGAGCGGCGCGCGCTGAAGCGTCGTAACGCCCGGACGAAAGCACGAACCGGAGTCTGACCGAATTTCTCGGCATTGCGGCCTCGACAAATGTCGGGGCCGCAATATTGCGTGCCGGGTTATTGCGCTAACCGCGCGCGCCGACCGATCGGGACACGCAGCACCACGTCGGTGCCGCCGGTTGCCGCGGCCTGCATATGCAGTGACCCGTCCAGCTCGGCCGATACGAGTGTCCGCACGATCTGCAGGCCCAGCCGGTCTGAGGCCTCCAGGCTGAACCCGTTCGGCAGGCCACGGCCATTGTCGTGGACCACCACGTCGAGCCAGCGTGCGGAGCGCTCAGCATGAATAGTCACGCACCCCTGCCCGGCGTCCGGCTCGAAAGCGTGCTCGATCGAGTTCTGCACCAGCTCGGTGATCACCATGATCAGCGCGGTCGCCCGGTCGGAATCCAGCACTCCCAGCGCGCCGACCCGGTTGACCCGGATCGGCGTGTCCACGCTGGCCACGTCGTTCATGATGGGCAGGATGCGGTCGATCACCTCATCGAGGTTGACTTCCTCGTCCACCGACATCGACAGCGCGTCGTGCACCAACGCGATCGACGACACCCGGCGTACCGATTCCAGCAGAGCTTCGCGCCCCTCTGGGTTGGTCGTTCGGCGTGCCTGCAGCCGTAGCAGCGCGGCGACGGTTTGCAGGTTGTTCTTAACCCGGTGGTGAATCTCTCGAATCGTGGCGTCCTTGGACATCAGTGCGCGGTCTCGGCGCTTGACCTCGGTGACGTCGCGTATCAGCACCGCGGCACCAGCGGCCGACCCATGCACCACCAGCGGCAGCGTCCGCAGCAGTACGGTGGCTCCGCCGGCGTCCACCTCGATGCGCATGCTGGCGCCCCCGGCCAGCGAGTCGCGCACATGATCGGCCAGTTCCTGCGCTTCGAACGGATCGGAGATCAACGGGCGGGTGACCTCAATGAGGTTGTGGCCCTTCAACTCTGACGTCAGCCCCATCCGGTGGTAGGCCGACAATGCGTTGGGGCTGGCGTAGGAGACGACGCCCTCGTTGTCGAGGCGGATAAAGCCGTCACCGGCTCGGGGACTGGAGCGCGCCATCGCCACGTCGCCGACATTGGGAAACGTGCCCTCGGAGAGCATATGGACAAGATCAGCGGCGCAGTCCAAATATGCAGTCTCCAGCGGGCTGGACTTGCGGTTGGCCGCCAGAGCTGTTTGGTGTGTGAGCACCGCGACCACTTGTTCGCCGTAGCGCACCGGCACCGCTTCGACGTTCAGGCCGGTCTGCTGCCACGAAAAGTGTTGTCCCGCAGCGTTTTCGCGGCCGATAGTTCCGGACGTGAATGCCGCGGCGACCAGCGGCAGCTGCTCGGGCGCGACCACCGTGCCGACGGCGTCAGACAGCAGCACGGTGGGAGCGGTGTTCGGCCGGCATTGCGCGACGCACACCAGCGCGCCGTCATCACGGCGCACCCACATCAAATAATCGGCGAACGACAGGTCGGCCAGCAGCTGCCACTCGCCCACCACTGCGTGCAGGTGGTCGACGGCGCTACCCGGCAGCACAGTGTGTTCGGCAAGCAGGTCACCCAGAGTCGACATCTCTTACTCGCGAACAGGTCCGGTACAGCAGCTAGGAATGCGTCGGCGCCTAACTGATCACCGCGATGAGGTCCCCGGCCTGGATGACATCGCCCACCGACACGCTGACTTTGCTGACCGTGCCGGCGACTTCGGCTAGGACCGGGATCTCCATTTTCATCGACTCGAGCAATACCAGGGCGTCCCCCTCGCCGATTTGATCGCCCTCGTTGACCATGACTTCCAGCACGCTGGCCACGATCTCCGCCCGGACGTCCTCGGCCATCATCACCCCGTTCATCGCTAGCCGATGGTTGCGCAATCTCGCCGCTCCATCGAACCACAATCGATCGCCATCGGTGCGTTGGAGTGAGCCCAGCGCCGCCGGAGCCGCGAGAGTAAGCGAATCCGAAGGTTACTAAGCAAATCTATAGAGTTCGATCCGTGATCGTGTCGTGTTCCTGCTGTGACTATTGAGCTGAATCGTTACCAAAGTGATTTCTGTGTCGAAACCACCTTCTGCGGCTCAAGAGTGAGGAGTATCCGGATGTCCCTGAACACGCGTACGAACCCGCGGTCCCGCACCCCGCTGACCCGCGTCACCGCCGGTGTAGGACTCGCGCTGGCGACGGTCGGCGCGCTGACGTTCGGCAACGGAGTGGCCTCCGCCGCCCCCGCGCCTGTGCTGGTCGACGATCCCGCTCCGGCTCCCGTTGCGGACCCGACTTCCGCTGTCAACGCCGCCAACACGATCTTCGGCGTGCTGAATTCGCTGCTGAATTCGGTGCTGCCAGGTAGTGGTTCGCTCATTCCCTCAACCACTCCCGGCAGCTCGTTGTCGCCCGGCGACGGCAGCTACCCGAGCTCGTTATCGCCAAGCGGCGGCTACCCCAGTTCTCTGTCGCCAGGCGGCGGCTACCCCAGTTCGCTGCTGCCGGGCCAAACCCCTGCGCTGCCGGGCCAGACGAGCCCGTTAGTGCCAGGGCAGTCGCCCGCTTTGCCGGGGCAAACTAGCCCGCTCTCGCCGGGGCAAGGTACTGCCCTGCCAGGCCAAACCAGCCCGCTCTCGCCGGGGCAAGGTACTGCCCTACCGGGCCAAACCAGCCCGCTCTCGCCGGCTCAGACGCCGGCAGTGCCGGGCCAGAGCACCTCGCTCTCGCCGGTCCAGACCACGCCTGTCGTCTAGGCCGGTTGCAGCCGGCGACGACCGCAATGAAAGACTGGGCCGCACGTCAAAGCTGCAAGGAGGTTCCGGCATGGCCAAGCGTGGCCGCAAAAAGCGCGACCGCAAGCACAGGAAGGCCAACCACGGCAAGCGGCCCAACGCGGGCGGCTAGCCGCGGAAGATGGTGGTCCGGCTAATTTCCAGCCGCAGCCGCTCGAGCAGGTGCTCGGGGGCCTTCTCGCCTTTGCACTTGCGGGCTATCAGCGCTTTGATCCGCTCCTCGAGCCCGTAATGCCGCAGGCATTCGGGGCACGCCTCGAGGTGTTCCCGCAGCTTGTCCCGAGCTTCGGGGGTGCATTCGCCGTCAAGCAGCGTCCAGATCTCAGCGATCACTTGCCTGCAGTCGGCGTACATGTCCCGATCGCTGCCGCCACCCGAGCAGGAGGAGCCGCTCACGACGACACCTCCTCAGCTGCCTGATCACCGCGTATGAAGCCACGCTCTTTGGCCACATTGGCCAACAGTCCCCGTAGTTGGCGCCTGCCGCGGTGCAGCCGCGACATCACCGTCCCGATCGGCGTGTCCATGATTTCGGCGATCTCCTTATACGGGAATCCTTCGACGTCGGCGTAGTACACCGCCATCCGGAACTCTTCAGGCAATGCCTGCAGTGCTTCCTTGATCTCGGTGTCGGGTAGCGCCTCTAGGGCTTCCACCTCTGCTGAGCGCAGGCCGACCGACGAGTGCTCGGCGTTGGCGGCCAGCTGCCAGTCGGTGATTTCCTCGGTCGGATACTGCGCGGGCTGGCGCTGCTTCTTGCGGTAGTTGTTGATGTAGGTGTTGGTCAGGATGCGGTACAGCCAGGCCTTGAGATTGGTGCCCTCGCGGAATGACCGGAACCCCGCGTACGCCTTGACCATCGTCTCCTGAAGCAGATCCTCGGCGTCGGCCGGATTGCGGGTCAGACGTAACGCACCACCGTAGAGCTGGTCCAACAAAGGAATCGCGTCGCGCTCGAAACGCGCCGTCAGCTGTTCGTCGGTCTCCTCGGATCGGACGGGCCCCGACGGCTCGTCGATCTCCGGCATCTCCCGTTCGGTTGCGTCGTCGCTGTCGGCCATCTTGGTTCGCACAGTCCCTTCTGCCACGGTGTCACCGAAGAGCCCCGACAGCGACACCCGACGCTCGAGGCAGCGAGCCGGCTGCTCTTCTTCCAGCAGGCTCATCGCCGCTGACACCCGACGCCCCTCCTCCCAATCTAGAGGTTGTGACAGACAGACTGTTCTTCGGCGGCTCCGGCCTGGCCGCGAGCTGCGCCACCGATGAACCGCATCAATCAACAGCATTAAGCATTCCGCTATTTCCGGTGTCGTATTTGGCCTGAATCGCCCAAAGCCAGACCGCGGACCACTGGCCGTCAAAGCGGGGTTAGTGTGACGCCATGTCCCTCTCCGGTAAGACCATGTTCATCTCAGGTGCCAGCCGCGGAATCGGCCTGGCGATCGCCAAGCGCGTCGCACGCGACGGCGCCAACATCGCGCTGATCGCCAAGACCGCCGAGCCGCACCCGAAGCTGCCAGGCACTATTTACACCGCCGCCAAGGAGATTGAGGAGGCTGGCGGCAAGGCGCTGCCGATCGTCGGCGACATCCGCGACGGGGATGCGGTGGCCGCAGCGGTAGCCCAGACCGTGGAGCAGTTCGGCGGCATCGACATCTGCGTCAACAACGCGTCCGCAATCAACCTTGGATCCATCAAAGAGGTGCCGCTGAAGCGCTTCGACCTGATGAACGGCATCCAGGTGCGCGGCACCTACGCGGTGTCGCAGGCATGTATCCCGCACCTGACCGGCCGGGAGAACCCGCACATCCTGACGCTGTCGCCGCCGGTACTGCTCGATCCCAAGTGGCTCAAGCCGACGCCGTACATGATGGCCAAGTTCGGGATGACGCTGTGCGCGCTGGGCATGGCCGAGGAACTGCGCGAGGACGGGATCGCTTCGAACACGCTCTGGCCGCGCACGCTGGTGGCCACTGCCGCAGTGCAGAACCTGTTCGGCGGCGATGAGGCGATGGCGCGGGCGCGCAAGCCGGACGTGTATGCCGACGCGGCGTACGTCATCCTCAACAAACCCGCCACCGAGTTCACGGGCAACACCCTGTTCTGCGAGGACGTGCTGGTCGAGTCAGGGGTGACTGACCTGTCGGTCTACGACTGCACGCCCGGGGGCAACCTGCAGGTCGACCTCTGGGTGGAAACCGCCAACCCGCCCGGATACCGCGCGCCGTAACCAGCTTCGCCGCGAGCAGACGCGAAAGCACCCGACACGCCGGCCAGATGAGGGCTTTTGCGTCTGCTCGTCGAGACTAAAGCAGGGTCGGCTGTTCGGGTTGCGGCTCGGCCGGCTCGATCAGCTCGGGTCCGTTGTTGCGCACGTTGTTGACCAGGGTCGATATCTGGCGCATGCGGATGCCCCGCACGTCGGGCGGGGTTTCCAGCAGCTTGCGATCCGGCGGGGCGTCGGGGTCCAGCCACCGGTCCCAGTCGCTTTCGGCCACGACCAGCGGCATCCGGTCATGGATGCGGGCCAGCTCGCCGACCGCGTCGGTAGTGATGATCGAGCAGGTCAGCAATGGCGGCGCGTCTTCGGCAGGCTTCCACACTGACCACAGGCCCGCCATGAACAGCGGTTCGCCGTCTTCGCGGTAGATGAAATACGGCGTTTTGCGGGCTTTTTTGCCCGGCTCGCGATTGGCGTGCCATTCGAAAAATCCGTCCATCGGCACCAGGCACCGCTTGGATTTCGCGCTGGCGCGAAACGCCGGCGAGCTGGTGACTTTGTCGGCGCGGGCGTTGATCAGCTGCGGCCCCTTGGAATCTGGCGCGCCGTCGGGCCCCGGCTTGACCCACGGCGGAATCAGCCCCCAGCGCATCAGCCGCACTCGCCGCGTCGGTTCGTCCTCGGGCTCGTCGTGGCGACGAACCACGGTCGCGATCGTCGTCGTCGGCGCCACGTTGTAGTTCGGCGCGGTCTGTGCAGCGTCAGAGCCGGTGGCCTCGTCGATCGCCTTGATCTTCTCGGCCAGCTTCGCCGGATCGGTCGTCATCGCGAATCGTCCGCACATACCTTCCATAGTGCCGGGCCTATCCGCAGGACAGCCGCCGACAAGCCATGATGGAGCTGTGACCAGCCAGCTTTGGACGGCGCCCTGCACGCCCTCACCGGTGTCTGCGACCGTGACCGTGCCCGGCTCGAAGTCGCAGACCAACCGGGCTTTGGTGCTGTCGGCGCTGGCGGCCGCGAGCGGCCAGGGCGCCTCGTCGATCGGGGGCGCGCTGCGCAGCCGTGACACCGATTTGATGATCGGGGCGCTCACTACTTTGGGCGTGCACGTCGACGGATCCGGCACGGACCTGACCGTCAGCGGCGGGCTCGCCCCGGGTCCCAACGCCCGGATCGACTGCGGGCTGGCCGGGACGGTGCTGCGGTTCGTGCCGCCACTGGCGGCGCTGACCGACGCGACGGTGGAGTTCGACGGCGACGAACAGGCCCGCGCCCGGCCGATCGCGCCGTTGCTGACTGCGCTGCGCGGGTTGGGTGTCGACGTCGACGGCGACGGCCTGCCGTTTCGGGTGCGGGGCGCGGGCCAGGTCACCGGCGGCACGGTCCGCATCGATGCGTCCGCGTCGTCGCAGTTCGTGTCGGGCCTGCTGCTGTGCGCCGCTGCGTTCAGCGAGAGGCTCATCGTCGAGCACACCGGACCGACCCTGCCGTCGGCGCCGCACATCGCCATGACGGTGGCGATGCTGCGCCAAGCCGGGGTCGACGTCGACGATTCGACGCCGAATCGTTGGCAGGTGCGGCCCACCGCGGTGGCAGCTCGGCATTGGGACATCGAGCCGGACCTGTCCAACGCGGTTCCGTTCCTGGCGGCGGCCGTGGTCAGCGGCGGCGCCGTGCGAATCACCGACTGGCCGTCTATCAGCATCCAGCCGGCCGACATCATCCTGGATATCTTGAAGCGGCTTAATGCCGTTGTACTACAAGCGGCTTCGTATCTGGAGGTGCGCGGGCCGCGGGAGTACGGCGGCTTCGACGTCGACTTGCGCGAGGTCGGCGAGCTGACGCCGACGGTGGCCGTGCTCGCGGCGCTGGCCGCCCCAGGATCGGTGTCCAGACTCACCGGCATCGCGCATCTACGTGGCCACGAAACCGACCGGCTCGCGGCACTGAGCACCGAGATCAACCGGCTCGGCGGAAATTGCGAGCAGACACCCGACGGTCTGGTGATCACCGCGACCCCACTGCGCGCGGGCGTTTGGCATTCCTACGCCGACCACCGGATGGCGACAGCGGGCGCCATCGTCGGCCTTCGGGTAGCCGGGGTGGAGGTGGAAGACATCGGCACCACCGCCAAGACACTGCCCGGCTTTCCGCAACTGTGGGCCGACATGCTGCCCATTCAGGGGTCTTCGGCTTGAGGCCAGGCGACTTCGACGAGTCCGACGTCAAGGTCCGCCCCGGACGAGGCTCGCGCCCGCGCACGAAGGTCCGCCCCGAACACTCCGACGCGCAGCTGGCCATGGTGGTCAGCGTCGACCGCGGGCGCTGGCGGTGTGCGCTCGACGGCGATCCGGACCTTCGCGTCACCGCCATGCGGGCACGCGAGTTGGGCCGCACCCCGATCGTCGTCGGCGACGACGTCGACGTCGTGGGCGATCTGTCCGGGCGGCCGGACACCCTGGCGCGCATCGTGCGCCGCGGACCCCGGCGAACAGTGTTGCGACGCACCGCCGATGACACCGATCCCACCGAACGGGTGGTGGTCGCCAACGCCGACCAACTGATGATCGTGGTGGCGCTGGCCGACCCGCCGCCACGCACCGGCCTGGTGGACCGGGCGCTGATAGCTGCGTACGCCGGTGGGCTGCAACCGGTCCTGTGCCTGACCAAAACCGATCTCGCGCCGGCTGGGCCGTTCGCCGAGGAATTTGCCGACCTCGAGCTGGCCGTGGTCGCGGCCGGTCGCGACGATCCGCTGGATGCAGCGGTGGAGCTGCTTGCCGGAAGGCTCACCGTGCTGCTCGGCCACTCCGGGGTCGGCAAGTCGACTCTGGTCAATCGCCTTGTGCCAGAGGCGAACCGGGCTGTCGCTGAGGTGACAAACATCGGTAAGGGGCGGCACACCTCGACGCAGTCGGTGGCGTTGCCGCTACCGGGCGGCGGCTGGGTGATCGACACGCCGGGTATCCGCTCGTTCGGGTTGGCCCACATCGCACCCGACGACGTGCTGATGGCCTTTACCGATCTGGCAGAGACGATTCAGGACTGCCCCCGCGGATGCGGTCACATGGGACCACCCGCCGACCCGGAGTGCGCGCTGGACGCTCTCAGTGGACCCGCTGCGCGGCGTGTCGCCGCGGCCCGGCGGCTGTTGGCTGCGTTACGCGAGACATAGGCCGAGAGTGCGTGTTTGTACAGCGACGCGCCGCTCATGGCGTACAACTGCGCACGCTCGCGCGAAAGGGCTTTAGCTCGCCAGCGCGGTCAGGTCGGGGCGCCCGCCGAGCCGCTGCACGGTGGAACTGGCTGCGGCGACGGCCAACTCGCCGGCCGCAGGTGGCGGCGCATCTTTGCGCAGGGCGGCGATCAGGCCGGCGACAAACGCGTCGCCGGCGCCGGTGGGATCGACCACCTCAACTTTAGACAGCGGGAAGAGCCGGCTGCCGTCACGCCAGACGATCAGATCACCAGCGTCGGGGATGGCCACAGCGACCAACTCCGGTCCGGCGTCGAGCAATCGGCGGGCCCAATCCGTTGCGGCATCTTCCGAGTCGACGGCCTCACCGGCCATCAACTCGGCCTCCTTGGCGTCGGCGCGGATGACCTGCACCCATTCCATCAGCTCATCGCGGATGCTCTCCTCAGGAGCCCCGTCGGCCACCACTCGTGCTCCACGCTCGTGGGCGCGGCGGGCAGCCGCCAGCACGGTTTCAGGCGGCTGCTGCAGTTGCAGCGACACGATGTCGGCCCCCTCGAAGACAGCGGCTGACCGGTCGAGGTCGTCGACGGTGACCAACGAGCTGTCCGGGATGTCTTCCAACAGCCGCCGGTTGCCTGGTGCGTCGACCAGGTCGACCAGCAGTGCGGTGTCGCCCCGCTGGGCGACTCCGCGGATGTCGATGCCGTCGTCAGAAGCTTGTCGCAGCACCGCGGCTCCCGGCGGGTCGTCGCCGACCACACCGATCAGAGCGACCGGCACACCGAGTTGGGCGAGGCCAACCGCCTGATTGGCGCCCTTGCCGCCCAACATTTCGCGCCGCTCCACGACTGGCGCGGATCCGCCGCTCTCGGGCAATTCGGCGCAACGCAACACCAGATCACGGCCGATCTGGCCGACCACGACGACACTCATGGTGTCTGAGTGCCCGTCGTCGGCTCAGTTGACGCGCGGCACTCAGACGAGCACTCAGGCGGCCAGGTCGTCGCCGAGTTGGGCGGCGAGTGCCTTGGCACGCTTGCTCCGTCGCCAGCCCCGGACGGTGGCGATCGCGGTCTTCAGCCCGCGACGGCGACCGGTGGCCGGATCGGTGCCGCCGAAGCCCTCGAGCTCGGCGAACATCCGCTCGCTGCGAGTCTCCGGAGCGTTGTCGGCGGTGTCGCGCAGATATTTGTTCGGCAGCGACAGCTTGGCGATGGTCCGCCACGTCTTCGCGTACTGCAGCAGGAACGGGCCGGTCGTGTACGGCAGGTCGTACTTGTCGCAGACCTCACGCACCCGCACGGATATCTCGGCGAGCCGGTTGCTCGGCAGGTCGGGATACAGGTGGTGTTCGATCTGGTGGCACAGGTTGCCGCTCATGAACCGCATCACCGGCCCGGCGTTGAAGTTGGCACTGCCCAGCATCTGCCGCAGGTACCACTGCCCTTTGGACTCGCCGGCCATGTCGGTCTTGGTGAACTTCTCGGCTCCGTCGGGGAAATGCCCGCAGAAGATCACCGCATTGGACCACAGGTTACGGATCACGTTGGCCGCCAGGTTGGCCTTCAGCGTGGACATGTACGTCGCTTCCGGCGACAGGGAGGTCAGCGCCGGGAATGCGACATAGTCCTTGACGAGCTGCCGACCGGCCTTGCGCCCGAACTCATGGATCCGAGCCCGGGTCTCCTCCGGGGCCGCCCGGCCTTTGAAGATCTTGCCGAGCTCCACGTGCTGCAAGCCGACGCCCCATTCGAACGCGACCGCGAGCATCGTGTTGAATACCAGGTTGAACAGGTTGTGGCGCTTCCAGCGCTGGTCGCGGGTGACGCGCAGCAGACCGTAGCCGACGTCGTCGTCCATGCCGAGGATGTTGGCGTACTTGTGGTGCACGAAGTTGTGGTTGTACCGCCAGTGCTTGGAGGCCCCGAGGTTGTCCCACTCCCAGGTTGTCGAGTGGATCTCGGGGTCGTTCATCCAATCCCACTGGCCGTGCATGACGTTGTGGCCGATCTCCATGTTCTCGACGATCTTGGCCACACCCAGCGTTACTGCGCCTGCCCACCATGCCGTGCGTCGTGAGCTGGCGGCCAGCAACAGGCGACCGGCCACTTCGAGTGCGCGCTGCGCTGCGATGGTGCGGCGGATGTAGCGGGCGTCCCGCTCGCCGCGGGAATCTTCGATGTCCTGGCGGATTGCGTCCAGTTCGACGGCCAAGTTCTCGATGTCGGCATCCGTGAGATGGGCGAATACCTCGATGTCAGTGACGGCCATACATTGCCTTCCTGCAGTCGTGGACTCGCTGACCTACGCTATCGTAACCTACGAAACCGTAAGTTACCACCGGGTAGCGGCTAAGAATCGCTTAAATATCGAGGACGCAGTCACCGGACGCGGCCGAAACACAGGTCTGAACCCGCGTGCCGGGTTCGTGTTCCACCCCGGTCCTCAGGTCGCGGACGTGGCCGTCGGCCAGCGGGATCACGCACGATCGGCAGATGCCCATCCGGCAGCCGAACGGCATCTGCACACCCGCCCGCTCGCCGGCGTCCATCAACGACGTCGCCGCATCCGCCACAACGGTGCGACCACTACGGGCGAAGGTGACTGTCCCGCCCGCGCCGGCGGGCGCTGCCCGGGACACCGCGAACCGCTCCAAGTGCAGCCGCTCGGCCATACCCGCCGACGACCAGACCTTCTCCGCCTGGTTCAGCATGCCTTCAGGGCCGCACGCCCAGGTCTGCCGGTTCCGCCAGTCGGCCACTTCTTCATCGAGATGCGCGAGGTCGAGCCGGCCTTGGGTGCGAGTCGTGCGCAGCCGCAGCTGGTAGCCCTCGTGTTCGCGTTGCAGCTCGGCGAGTTCGGCGGCAAACATCACGTCGGATTCGGTCGGCGCCGAATGCAGGTGCACGATGTCGGTGATCTGGTCACGGCGCACCAGCGTCCGCAGCATCGACATGACCGGCGTGATGCCGCTTCCCGCGGTCAGAAACAGGATGGCCGGCGGCGCCGGGTTGGGCAGTACAAAATTCCCCTGCGGCTCGGCAAGCCGGACGATCGTCCCGGCCGCGACACCCTCAACGAGGTGGGTGGACAGAAAGCCTTCCGGCATGGCCTTGACGGTGATCGTCACCGTGCGCGACGCCGTCACCGGGCTTGACGTCAGCGAATACGACCGCCACCGCCAACGCCCGTCCACCAGCAACCCGATGCCGATGTACTGACCGGGCTGGTAGTCGAAGCTGAAGCCCCAGCCGGGTTTGATGACCAGGGTGGCCGAGTCGCGCGTCTCGCGGCGGACCTCGACGACCCGACCCCGCAGTTCGCGGGCCGACCACAGCGGGTTGGCCAGGTGCAGATAGTCGTCGGGCAACAGTGGCGTGGTGATCCTGGTGGCGATCCGGCGCAGCATGTTCCAGCCCGGATGTTTGTCCGCGCCGACGACGCTCGGCTGTTCAGTGTCGACGACGTCGGCGGTGATTTTCGCGATCTTCTTCTTCGTTGGTTCCATAGGAAGCTCCTGCTGACTGTGCGGCATGCGGCTTCCGCCCACCCGATTAACCTACGGTACCGTAACCTACGGCTCCGTATCCAGCTTGGCTACAGCAGCTCCAGCAGGAACGGCAGCTCCTGAGCGGCGTACCAGGCCAGATCGTGGTCCTGGGCGTCGCCGACCAGCAGTTCGGCATCCTCGTCGCCCAAGTCGGCGGCGTCGATGACCGCGATCGCCGCTCTCACAGCGGCTTCCGCCGCCGCATTGTCGACAAAAACGGCGACGACGTCATCGATGGCAACCGGTCCACCCAGCCGTACCACCGCGTGGTCGAGATCCGGGCGAAGCGTCGCATCGTCGACATCGGCGACCAGTACCGCGCGCCGAGGTGGCAACTCGTCGTCGGAGTCCTCGGAGCCGGTGGCCAGCAGCCGCAGCGAAGCCAGTGCGGCCTCGCGCAGCGCGACCTCGCCGAGTTCGTCGTCGTCACCCTCGGCATAGGACTCGCGCAGCGCCGGTGTGACCGCGAATGCGGTACCGTTGACGGGCCGCAGTGAACCGTCGGCGACCAACCGCTGCAGCATCGCCAGCGTCGCCGGGACGTAGACCCGCATCAGCTGACTGTAACGGCCTACCCGCGCTCGGCCAGCAACGTTGCGACGTGATCGTCGACATACCTCGACAATTCGCGCGGCGGACGCTGATAGTTGCCACTGAGCACCGGGCGGGCGGGCAGCTTCACTTTCGGCTTTTCGACTTCCTGGTAGTCGATCGTGGACAGCAGATGCGCCATCATGTTGAGCCGCGCGTGCCTCTTGATATCGGATTCCACGACATACCAAGGGCTGAGCGGAGTGTCGGTGTGCACCATCATTTCGTCTTTGGCGCGCGAATAGTCTTCCCATCGGTACAGCGATTCCAGGTCCATCGGGCTGAGCTTCCATTGCCGCACCGGGTCGTTCAGCCGCGCCTTGAACCGGCGCAACTGCTCGTCTTCGGACACCGAAAACCAGTACTTGCGCAGCAAGATCCCGTCTTCGATCAGCATCTGCTCGAAAATCGGTGTCTGGCGCAAAAACAGGGCATGCTCTTGCGGCGTACAGAAACCCATGACTTTCTCAACGCCGGCGCGGTTGTACCAGGACCGGTCGAAAAGCACGATCTCACCTTTGGCGGGCAGCTGCGCGATGTAGCGCTGGTAATACCACTGGCCGCGTTCGCGATCGCTAGGAGCGGGCAATGCGGCGATGCGCGCAACCCGGGGATTGAGGTATTCGGTGATCCGCTTGATCGTGCCGCCCTTGCCGGCTCCGTCGCGGCCTTCGAAGATCACTGCGATACGGGCGCCGGAATCGCGTACCCACTCCTGCAATTCCACGAATTCCGTTTGCAACCGGAACAATTCGGCCTCGTAGAGGTCGTCGGGAATTTTCGCCGCCTTGGGCTTCGCCTTCGCCTTGGCGGAATTCTTGCTCACACCAGCAAATGGTAGGTGCGTGCGTCGACTACTTTGCGGCTTCCAGCAATTCTTCGAGCGACTCAGCTAACAGCGACGGCAGCACGTCGACGTCGCTCATCGCCTCGCGGTCGGCGTTGATCCCGAAATACAGCATGCCGTTGTAGGACGTCACACCGATGGCCAGCACCTGGTTGTTCAGTAGCGGCGGAACTGCGTAGGTCTCCAGCAGTTTGGCCCCGGCGATATACATCTGCGACTGCGCGCCGGGCGCGTTGGTGATCAGCAGGTTGAACAACCGCGCCGACATGCTGGTGGCCACCCGAATCCCCATGGCGTGCAAGGTCGGTGGCGCGAAACCCGACAGGGTGACAATGCTGTGGGCGTCGACCAGGCTGGCCGCGGTGGGGTGCGACTCGGTGGCATGGGCGATCTGGGACAGCCGTACCACGGCGTTGCCCTCCCCCACCGGCAAGTCGATCAGGAACGGCGTCACCTGGCTGATCGCCTGGCCGGGGCTGGAGACGTCGAACTCGTCGTCGGGGTAGACCGACATCGGCGCCATCGCGCGGATAGCTGCGGGCGGGGCCACCACCTCACCACGCGACAGCAGCCAGTTCCGCAGTGCGCCGGCGATGACCGCCAGCACCACGTCGTTGACGTCGCAGTCATAGCGTGCCCGTATCGCGCGGTAGTCCTCGAGCCGCCCGCGAGCGACCGTGAACCGCCGGTTGCGCGACACCGGGGCATTGAGCGGGCTGCTGGGCGCCGTGCCGCGCGCGACCGTGCGCACGACGTTGACCAGCCGCCGGCCCACGTCGATCAACAGCCCCGAATTGGTTACCGCCTCGATAAGGCCGGAGCGGACGGCCTGCAGCTGAGCCCCGGGCCGCGACACCCAGTCGCCGATGGCGCCCAAGAGCAGACGGGTGGTGCCAGGGTCGCGGCCAGGTACCCAGAAGTCCTCGGGGAACGTCGGCGGCCGTCGCGTCCGGTCGGCGATGACGTGGCCGATCTCCAGGGCATTCATGCCGTTGATCAGTGCTTGGTGCGACTTCGTGTAGAGCGCGATGCGGTTCTTGGCCAGCCCTTCGACCAGGTACATCTCCCACAGCGGGCGGGACTTGTCCAACGGCCGGGCAGCCAGCCGGGCGATCAGCTCGTGCAGCTGCTCGTCGCTGCCCGGAGAGGGGAGCGCGGAGCGCCGGATGTGGTAGGTGATGTCGAAGTCACGGTCGTCGATCCACACCGGCCTGGCCAAGTTCATCGTGACTTCGCGGACTTTCTGCCGGTAGCGCGGGATTTGCGCCAGCCGCTGCTCGACGGTTTCCAGCAGCGTTTCGTAGCTCAGCCCGGTGCGCGGGCGCCGCAGGATCGACAGCGAGCCGACATACATCGGCGTGGCGGTGTTCTCCAGCCGATAGAAGGACGCGTCCGACGTGGACAACCGCGGCACAGCCCGTCCCCCTTGATGTTTCGTGCACTTCACCTACCGGTCGTCGCTCACCGTAACCGGCAGCTCAGGGGCTGTGCAGGGCGGGTACGCGGAAACGCCGATTGTGCGATGATCATCACACGCGGCGATCGCAAGCGTTGCGCAGCCAGGCGCAGCGGGTCGCCGCAACACAAACGTCTGCCACTCTCCAGCAGGCCTGCTCCTGTTCGACCGACCGCTGGAGGCTGCACTCTTGACCATTGATCTCGACCGCTGCGCTGCCGTCGTGCCCGTCGTCGACTACGAGCCGCCGCCGCGCGACGTGCAGCACTGCAGGCCGGTTTCCTCGGCGGCGCTGCGGCGTCCCGGCCTGCGGGCATCAGGCCGCTCAGCCGGCCACCACCCGGCAGCGGCGATGTCGCCGACGCTGCGGGCGGCGGCGGATTTCGCCGATGCAGCGCTACGCCGTGTACTGGAAGTCATCGACCGGCGCCGGCCGGTCGCCCAATTGCGACCGCTGCTGACACCGGGACTTGTCGAGTCGGTGCTCGCGCTCAGCCCCGGTTCGCCCCGGGGCCACGGGGCAGCGGTGCTGCGCCGGGTCCGGCTACAAGCCGTCGGACCGGACGACGCGGCGAACGCGGTCGAGGTGTTCGGCACCTACAGTCGGGGCCGGCGGGTACATGCCATCGCCTGCCGCGTCGAACGAGTGGCCGAGGGAAACGGCTGGCAAGTGGTGGCCTTGCACATCGGTTGACCGGCGCGCTCAACCTCCCGTCGGCTCCACGAACACGCGGCCCATCGCGAAGACCCCCCGCTGGGGGAAATAGAAGTCGGCCATGTGCGCTTGCTCGGCGAGTGGCCCGACCGGGCCGAGGTCCTCGCCTTCAACGACTGCGGTGCTTTCGGTGACACACCAGATCCGCAGCGGATTGGCATCGAAGTGCTGGCCGTTGGACGTCTGGCCGCTCAGCCTGAGCTTGCCGACGCCGAGAACTGGCCCCGCGACATGGCCCATGAGTGAGAGGAACGAACGCGAACGCCACAACCGGTCGGGCGTCGCGGACCCAATCAGATTCATTGCGCGAGTCACCGGCGTGGAGCCGAGCTGGATCGTCCAGTCGACCGCGGGGCCGTCGACGGTACGAATCCGCAACCGCCGCGGCGTTTCCCAATCCAGCCCGATCGATGCCAGTCGGTTGCGCTGCACGTCGGCACCGAAGTAGCGGCTACACGCGACGTCGCAGGGCGCCGACTCGTAGAACGTCCACCTGCCGGCCGGATCACGATGCCAGATGGACGTGAAGCCCGGGCCCACGGACGACGCGGTCCATCGGCGCAAACCGAGCACGTGCCCCGAACGAAAGGCCAAGCCCATCACTCCGTAACCGGAAACCCGCTCGCAGGTCGCCGCGGGCAGTATCGGATAGTCCTCGGCGTGGCGGGCGAACTCCGCGGGCTCGGTCATGTTGACGGTCGTAGTCATGCCCACGATGCTGCAGCGCGCGCGGCGCGGGCACATGAGGCGTTTGCCTCAAATCCTCGACGTAAAGGGCGGTTACCGCTTCTTCGCTGATTTCGGCGGCTTCGGTCCGCGGCCTTGCCGGCGTGCGGCTTCCCGTCGCTCGCGTCGACTACCGCCGCCAGGCACCCCGGCCGGCGCCTTCTGCGCGCCGCCATTGCGCTGCACTTGAGCCGACCCGTCCTCGGCCGGACCGGAATACGTCAAGGCGGGCGATTCGGTGTCAATACCCTTGGCGCGCACGGTGTTCGGGGCTGCTTCGCGGGCTCCGACGCCGACGCGCTGTTGCGCGGTGGCTGCCGCGGCGGTGGCGAACTCGGCAAGGTCTTCCGCATCTGCCACTGGTGCGGCCTCCGGTGCGGGCACCGGCTCGACCGCGACGTTGAACAAGAAGCCGACCGACTCCTCTTTCAACCCCTCGAGCATGGCTACGAACATGTCGTAGCCCTCGCGCTGGTATTCGACCAGCGGATCGCGTTGGGCCATCGCGCGCAGGCCGATGCCCTCTTTGAGGTAGTCCATCTCGTAGAGGTGTTCGCGCCACTTGCGGTCGATGACGTTGAGCAGCACGCTGCGCTCCAGCTGGCGCATCGCCCCGTCGCCGGCCAACGCTTCGATCTCCGCTTCCCTTGCGGCGTAAGCTCTTTCGGCGTCTTTGAGCAGCGCGTCCAGCAGTTCCTCGCGGGTGAGCTCTCCGGGCTCGCCGACCGCGTCGGGGTTGAACAGATCCTTGTGGTCAATGCCGACCGGATACAGCGTCTTCAGCGCATCCCACAGCTTGTCCAGATCCCAGTCCTCGGCGTAGCCTTCGGCCGTCGCGCCGTTGACGTAGGCGGTGATGACGTCGCGCACCATGTCGAGCGCCTGCTCTTTGAGGTTCTCGCCTTCCAGGATGCGGCGGCGTTCCTCGTAGATCACCTTGCGCTGCTGGTTCATCACCTCGTCGTATTTGAGGACGTTCTTGCGGACCTCGAAGTTCTGCTGCTCGACTTGGGTCTGCGCGCTCTTGATCGCGCGGGTCACCATCTTCGCTTCGATCGGCACGTCGTCGGGCAGGTTTAGCCGGTTGAGCATCGCCTCAAGGGCGGCGCCGTTGAAGCGGCGCATCAGTTCGTCTCCCAGCGACAGGTAGAACCGCGACTCGCCGGGGTCGCCCTGGCGACCGGAGCGACCGCGCAGCTGGTTGTCGATGCGCCGGGCCTCATGCCGTTCGGTGCCCAGCACGTAAAGACCACCGGCCTCGATCACTTCCTTGGCCTCTTTGGCGGCCTCGGCTTTGACAATGGGCAGCTCTTCGTGCCAGGCCTCTTCGTATTCGTCCGGGGTCTCCACCGGGTCGAGGCCGCGCTCGCGCAGCCGCTTGTCGGTGAGGAAGTCGACGTTGCCGCCGAGCACGATGTCGGTGCCGCGGCCGGCCATGTTGGTCGCGACGGTGACGGCACCGCGCCGGCCGGCCTCGGCGATGATGCCAGCTTCCTGTTCGTGGTATTTGGCGTTGAGGACGTTGTGCGGGATGCGGCGCTTCGTCAGCAGCCGCGACAGGTACTCCGACTTTTCGACGCTGGTCGTGCCGATCAGCACCGGCTGGCCCTTCTCGTAGCGCTCGGCGATGTCGTCGACGACCGCGAGGAACTTGGCTTCCTCGGTCTTGTAGATCAGGTCGGACTGGTCGGCGCGGATCATCGGCTTGTTGGTCGGGATGCTGACGACGCCGAGCTTGTAGATCTCGTGCAGCTCGGCGGCCTCCGTTTGCGCGGTGCCGGTCATGCCGGCGAGCTTGTCGTAGAGCCGGAAGTAGTTCTGCAGCGTGATGGTGGCCAGCGTCTGGTTCTCGGCCTTGATCTCGACGTGCTCTTTCGCCTCGATGGCCTGGTGCATGCCCTCGTTGTAGCGGCGGCCGTAGAGCACGCGGCCGGTGAACTCGTCGACGATCAGCACCTCGCCGTCGCGGACGATGTAGTCCTTGTCGCGGTGGAACAGCTCCTTGGCTTTCAGCGCGTTGTTGAGGTAGCTGACCAGCGGCGAGTTCGCGGCTTCGTAGAGGTTGTCGATGCCGAGCTGGTCTTCGACGAACTCGACGCCGATCTCGTGCACGCCGATGGTGCGCTTGCGCAGGTCGACCTCGTAGTGGACGTCCTTTTGCATCAGCGGGGCGATGCGGGCGAACTCGGTGTACCAGTTGGTGCCGCCCTCGGCCGGGCCGGAGATGATCAGCGGGGTGCGTGCCTCGTCGATCAGGATGGAGTCGACCTCGTCGACGATTGCGTAGTGGTGCCCGCGCTGGACACATTCCTCCAGCGAATGCGCCATGTTGTCGCGCAGGTAGTCGAAGCCGAACTCGTTGTTGGTGCCGTAGGTGATGTCGGCGGCGTAGGCGGCGCGGCGCTCGTCGGGGCCCATGCCGGCCAGGATCACGCCGACGCCCAGGCCGAGGAACCGGTGCACACGGCCCATCCACTCGCTGTCGCGTTTGGCCAGGTAGTCGTTGACCGTGACGATGTGGACACCCTGGCCGCCGATCGCGTTGAGGTAGGCCGGCAGCACCGAGGTCAGCGTCTTTCCTTCACCGGTCTTCATCTCGGCGACGTTGCCGAAGTGCAGCGCCGCCGCGCCCATCACCTGCACATGGAAGGGACGCTGGTCGAGCACTCGCCAGGCTGCCTCACGGGCCACCGCGAACGCCTCGGGCAGCAGGTCATCCAGGCTTTCCCCGTCGGCGTGACGCTTCTTGAACTCGTCGGTCTTGGCCCGCAGCTCGGCGTCGGTGAGCTTGGCGACGTCGTCGGACAAGGAGTCGACATAGTCGGCGACCCGCGCCAGGCGTTTGACCATGCGACCTTCACCAAGGCGCAGCAACTTCGACAGCACAGCTATGTCCCCTGTGGGTAGGCGGAGTTTCGGGCGTCCTCCATGGTAGGGGACGAGGTGGCGGTGTCCCCGATCCTCAGGCCAGCCGGATCAGGCCGTAGTCGTAGCCGCGCCGGCGGTAGACGACTGAGGGCTTATCGGTCTCCTTGTCGTGGAACAAGAAGAAGTCGTGGCCGACGAGCTCCATCTCATACAGCGCGTCGTCGACCGACATGGGTTTGGCGGGATGCTCCTTGACCCGCACGATCTGGCCGGGCTCGTGGTCGGTGACGGGGCCGTCGTGTGTGTGCGACGCCGTTTCCTCGGTGCTGAACGCCGCTTCGTCGTCGGTGAGCACCGGTTCGGGAGCGCGCGCCGTTCTAAGGGCGGGCGCCGCTTCGAGGGTGGGCGCCGCCGGGGCGACATCACACAACGCGACCGGGGTTTTGTCGCCGTAGTGGACTTTGCGGCGGTCTTTGACCCGTCGCAGGCGGTTCTCCAGTTTGTCGACGGCCGTCTCGAAGGCGGCGTAGAAGCTGTTAGCGCAGGCCTCGGCACGCTTCACCGGCCCCCGACCGCGAGCGGTGATTTCGACCCGTTGACACGACTTGCGCTGACGCCGGTTGGGCGCATGTTTGAGCTCGACGTCGAAAAGATAGATGGAACGATCGAGCCGCTCGAGGCGGGCGAGTTTCTGCGAGACGTAGACGCGGTAATGATCGGGGATCTCGACGTTGCGGCTCTTGACGACCACCTCAGCTCGGGGTGCCGGTTCGGCCTGCTCGTCTGTGTCGGCCAGTGCCTGGCCGGAATCCACGGTTTGCCTTGACATTCTTGACAACTCGTTTCTCTCGCGTCGCACGCGTTCGCGTGCCCGGCTTGCAGATGCGCGCCGACGGGGTTCACGGATTTCTATGCAGGCCGCCCGCCGGTGCAAGGGTGTCGAGGACTCACCTCCTACCGTTGTCGGCGACGTGGCGCTTGCTTCTCTAGATGAGCGCCGCCGTGAGGTGTTCACGGATGCTTGACCCGACCGTAGCCCGTGTTCAGGTCCCAGTGCCAGTCCTTTCGTCCACCTGTTGCAAGTTGTTCACGATTGACCCAGGCGCCCCAGCACGGGGTTATCAGGCAGCGGCGATCGCGAGCACCGCGGCGACCCGTACGCCCGCGGTTTGAAGGACCCGGACGGACTCGCGGGCGGTCGCGCCGGTGGTGACGATGTCGTCGACCAGTAGGACCTCGTGACGGGTCGGCAGCCGGTGACGCCGCAGCAGCACCCGGCCCGCGATATTGCGCTCACGTGCGCTGGTGCCCAGGCCAGCGGAGTCGCGGGCGAACTCCTTCATCCGCAATGCCTGCGTCACCGCGATGTCGGGATGGCCGGCGACTGCCGCGGCTGCCATGCGCGCGACGGGGTCACCGCCGCGGCGACGCGCTGCCGACTTGCGCGTCGGCGCGGGCACGATCGTCAATGGGCTGTCGACCATGCCCCAGGTGAGCAGTCGATGCAGTCCAACGGCGAGCGCGTGCGCCCAGGGTCTGATGAGGTCGGTGCGACCGTGCTCCTTCATCGCCACGATCGCCTGCCGGCGGGCACCGGCATAGCGGCCGAGCGCGAACACGGGCACCTGCGGGTCGACGCGCGGGCTCACTACGTGCGGCGCATCCGGGGCTACCTCCAGCTCCTTGGCGCATGTTTCACACCAGCGCGTCGACGGCGCGCCGCAGCCGCCGCATTCCAACGGGAGGAAAAGATCGAGCATGCGTGAAGTGTGATGGGGAGGAGTGACAGCCAGGGCAATATGGCACTCCCTGCCGATCTCTAGTACCGGAACCTGGCCACGCCCTCCCCGAATTGGAACACCGACAGCGGGTCTGCTGCGTGGACCGGCTATGCGCACCGTGTCCGCGGACGCCTCGGATGGCGGCCTTCTGGCAGCTGGTGCCGATGCACCCCGGGCCTTGCGTTGAAGGGCCGGCTATGGAGCCAGACTGCCCCGGTTGCTCGCCGGCGAGGCGGGTAGGGCCGGTGCTACCGGAGGCTAAACAGCGGCTTTCCTTCGGGATCAAGAAATGACGCGACGATGTCGTCGATGGTCGCGGTCACATACACCGACAGCCTCACCAGTCGGTCCGTTCCTGTCCACACGTCTCTGCTGGAGACTGCCACCACCGCGCCGGCAGAATCGATCAACGCCATCCGGTCCTCAACCCCTTCAAACGTGCGTGTGCCGAGGCTGAATCCGGGCGCTAGCTCGTCCCGAGACAGAGGCTCGCGCACGTCCGGCAGTCTGAGATGCTCCCTGACGGATGAGCCGAGATCCCCAAAAAAATACCTCTCGATCGTCTCGATCGAGGGCGCCGCTAAGACGAGATGCTCGGGGCCGCCGCGGTCTAAGTGCGTAATGACGAACCAGCCGTCGCCGTTTCGCCTGACCAAATATTGCAGCTGCCCGCCCTCTTTCCAGAACATCGGGCGCCCGTCTTCGGCCTCGGACAGCCGCCAACCGCCGCTGCGCGCCCACTCCTCCAGTTGCGTAGAAACCTCGATCCGCTTCGTCATTGCAATACGCCCCATTTCTTTCTCAGGTCTCTCACGCTCACTGGCTCACCGTCGGCGTTGAGTATTCGCACTTGTGGCGCGCCCCCGGGCTGGCCCAGCCCCGGTGCAACCTCGGACACTTCGATGCGCCAACCGTCGGGGAGGCGGTCGAGGCGGTAGGCGTTTCGAGGGTCGCCGAGGGAGTCGACGTGCATCGCGCGTTCCTCCCACGATGCCGGCATGCCGTCTTTCATAACCGCGAGATACGCGCCATCGTCCCCTCCGATGCGGTCCACCTGGTCGCCGAAGTATCTCTTGAATTGGTCGAGGTTGCTGAAAGCGACCTTTGTGTGCACTACTGCGCCGTCGTTGCCGGGGAAGTTGTACCAGTGCTCGCCATTCGGCCCCAGCTGATTGAATCGCTCTGCGTATTGCTGTTGGGTGTACGGGTGCCCTTGCGGGTCGCGGCCGAACGGCCCGTCCGGGTCTTTCATGATTTCGGCGACGTCAGGATTTATCCGGCTTGGGCCTGCCGGATTGTGGTCATAGTCCCAATGCTCGTCCAAGGGCTCGCCGTATTGCGGGTCAATGTCATCCTTATTGGGCAATCGCTCCCATCCCTCGCCCGAGGGCTCGTGGGAATGCAGCGGGTCATGTGCGTCACCGTGGTCGCCGCCTCCGCTGTGGCTGCCTTCGCCCCTACCGTCGGCGCCGTCTTCGCCGCCGTGATCACCGCCACCACCGTGGCCATCACCGCCATCAGAACCGCCAGCTCCGCCAGCTTCGGGTGGGGGCTCGTCGAAGGGGTGCACACCACCCGGATAGGAGTCAGGAATCGGCTTGTGGGGCGCTGATATTGGCGCGGATTGCGGTGAATGAGCGCCAGCCAGGCTCGGTTGGGCCGGGATGCTCTCGGGCGTGATCGGCGTGCGCGGCGCTGATGGCACCTCGGCGCCGGGTGCGAGCGACTGTTCAGCCGGCGCGGCGGCTGCAGGTACGGAATGTTGGCCTGGGGACGACGGGACCGGTTCATGCGCACCGTCCGGCGCCGAGGGTTGAGCAACAGTCGCCGGTTCGCGGGGGCCGATGGGCGGCTCGGCCCCATGTGGCGTTGTGGGCGCCGGCTCTTGCGGGCGCGTCGGGGTGGGCGGCTCCGCCCTAGGCGCGGGCGCTGGTTCGACGGGGCGGGGTGCCGGTCCAACCGGCGGTTCACCCTGTCCCGGCGGCAAACCCCCCGGGCGCCCACCAGCCGGCGGGTGGGTCTTGGGCAGATTGCTACCGACATTCTGAAGATCTTTCGTTAAAGCGTCGGAGGTCTTGCTGACATCACCTAATGCGCCGGTGGCCCGACCCATCTCCCCGGCCTCGCCCAGTGCGCGCCCACCGCGGCCAGCCGTCGTGGCGGTCTCGACCTCCTCAGCGGCCCTGCCGGCGGCGCCGGCCGCCTCGGTGCCCCGAGCCGCCGCGCCAGCTTCACCGAGACCGGGGACACCCAGCATCAGAAGGTCACCAATGTTTTCCCCGGCGCCCAAACCGGGCCGGTCACCGCGCCAATCATCGATGTGGAGCAGCCCCTTCGCGAGGTTAGGGCGCGCCTGCGGATCGAGCGCATCCACAATGGGAGCCGTCATCGGATCGCCCAACAACGGCAGCTCGGCTAGGCCCTTCCAAGTAGCCGCGGCGCCCTTGGGGTCGTAGCCGAACCGCAGCGGGTTCAGTGCCTGAACGCCTTGCGGCAGCCCAACAACGTCTTTGATGAGGCCCTCGCCGACGTTGGTGTAGATGTCGAAAGCCGTTGCCAGCGGGTTGCCGACGTCCTCACCCACAAAATGGGTGATCTCGCTGCGCATGTAGATCTGCAGACCGCGGACTAAACCGTCGAGCATCTGCATCCCCTGGCTTAGCTCCTGCTCGCGGGCCTGAGCCTCGCGCATGAGGTTGCTCAGCACCGCCTTGATGTCGTCGGCGATCTTTTTGACCTCGTCGAGCCCGTGGCCCTTGAAGACTTCTACCACCTCATGGAAAAGGCCCGACGGAGAGCCCAACCGGTGCAATAAATCCCGGATCGCATCTTGGGTTCGCTGCACCTGGTTGGCAAAATCGCCCAGACTCTTGGCCAGTTTGTCGCACTCTGCGCCGATACCGGCCATGTCGTCGCCAAGCTTGGAAAAAGCCTGCTGAATCAACCCGCCCTCAGGCATCTGCTGCGCGCCGACCACTGAATTAGGCCCGGCCAACGCATCTTTCGCGCCATGTAGCGCCGCACCGAACGTCCGCCAGCAACCCGCGGCAGCATGGATCTGCGCCGCATTTCCATTGGGCCACAAGTCGCCGACAAACGCTTCCACCACCGACCACAACAGCGGCTCAGGCACCCCGGGACCCAACGTCCCCGGCGCCCCCGGCGCCGCAAAGTCAGCCGGCTGTGCCGGTGGCGGCAACACATCGGCACCACCACCCAACGTCGAAGCAGCCTCCGCCTTGGAGTAATTCGACGCCCCAACCCGCACCTTGAATCCAACGCTGCGGCACGCATTAATCGCCGCTGCCGCCGCCTTCAACGTCGACTCTGCGGCGTCCTGGTATTTCAGTCCGAACACCTCACCGGCGGCGTCCTGACCCGTGTTCGCCCCATATCCGGCCGTCAACGCGCCTACCGCAGCAGCCAGACCGTCACCGACGGCGGACACTGCGGACCCGGCGCCGTCTAACGCAGCGGGATCAACGCCCAGCGGCGCCATCAGCTCACGACCACATGCCTACGTTCTTGGCCATGGCGCCCGTGTAGTTGGCGTGCGCGGTCTTGGCTGCACCTTGCAGCTTGGTCAACGCTTCGCGCATCATCGCCTCACCTCGGCTCCAATGCCGGTGCGCCTCCGCGTGCGCCGCAGCAGCCTCACCGGTCCAGGTGGCGTGCAGATTGCTTACCATTGAATCGATTTCGCTGAGCATGCTTTCGGCATAGCGCTGAAACTCGCTTATGTGCTCGACCGCTTCGGCCAACGCCTCGGGATCGACACGGAATGCCTCAGCCACCCTTGACCCCTCGCAGCGCGTGAGCTGAGGCCGACTCGTTGTGCTGGTAAGCCGTACCGGCTTTGCCGACCGCCTCCGCCAGAATGGACAATCCCAGCATCACCTCGCCGGCGCCGCGATGCCACAAGTCCCACGCCGAGGAATAGGCACGGCCAGACGTTCCCTGCCAACCCCCCAGCATCTCCCCGACCTGGCCATCCAGTTCGGCCAACCTGCTCCGCAGGGCCTCCGCAGCACCGCCCAGCGCCTGGGCGCAACCAGCCATCGCCGCCGGATCTACCCGCAAGATCCCATCGGAATCCACGCAGCAAAACTAACGATTCACCTCGTCGCCCACAACTCAGCCCGGCAGCACGGGCACCGCGCCGGGCACCGTGAACCCCGGCACGTCGTACCACATCTGTTCGTTTTCAGCGGCCGAGCCCGAAAGCTGGCGCACCCCACGAGGATCGGCGACATACACCGCCGACGGATTGGCCGCGATCATCCCCACCGGCGTCTGCAAACCCCTGCTGGGCGCATCGGAGTTGACGCCGTCGAGGTTGACATACGACACCGGATGCTGCGGATCGGTGCGACTCACCGCAAGGTCATCGCCGGTTCGCCACGACAACGACACCACCGACGACCCCAGCCCGAAGCCCAACCGACGGGGATACGTCAGCGCGAACTGGCCGGCCTGCGGCTGCTCCACGCTGGCCAGGATGACCTGTCCGGCAATCACCATCGCGGCGCGCGTCCCGTCCCGAGACAACTGCAGTTCGCTGATCGGACCGGGGAAGCGGCCGGATACCGCGCCCGAATCCACCGGGATGCGCGCGGGCTGACCGGACGCCGGTTCCTGAATGACCCGCAGATCGTTGTTGCCGTCCAGCACCACCCACACCGCGTCGTCGAGCGACCAGCTCGGCCGCGACATGCTGTGGCCGTCGGCGGACGGCACCGCCTCGCCGCCGAGATCGCCAATCCACAGTGTCGCCGCCATGTCGGGTGCGCCCGGCCGCTGCGTCACCACCGACGCCACCCGATGGCCGCCGCGGGACAACGCAGCCGCGGTTTGATCGGGCATCTGCCCGAACGCACCGGCCACCGGGGTGGATCGCTGACCGTCCAGCGACACCAGCGAGCCGCCCACCAAGCCGTGCACGCCCGCGCCGGCACCGTCGGCGACCCCGGGGTCGGTGGCGGCGACATCGGAGGTGGTCCACCCGTCGGTGAACCTGTCGTCCAACGCGGCGCCGTCCGTGTTGATCACATACGGGCCCTTGATGTCCGCCCGGGCCAAGGTCCAAATGATCTGTGCCGCAAGCAGTAGGCGGCTGTGCGGGTCGGTCGTGGACAAGCTTTCCAAATCGATCCGCGCGCCCCCGTAACCGCGGCCCACGCCGGTCTTGCCGCCGTCGGCCCGGGTCACCGGTCCACGCAGCCGCAACGGCGGCGAAAGCAAATTGCGCACCGCCCGGGCCATCTCCGGGCGCGGGCCGGCGATCACCTTCGAAACCAGTTCCGTAGCAAGCTGATCCGGGTCGGAGACGGCGACGTAGCGCGGGTCCGGGACCACAGTCTTTCCGGTCGGGTCGGCGAAGTAGAGCACGTTGCGCTTGTAGGTCGCCTGGAACTGCTGCCAGTCCAAGAACACGCCGTTGGGCAGCCGGTCGATACGCCAACCACCGGACGTCTTGACCAATTCGATCGGGCCGGGATCGGGCAATACACCCTCGGCAGTCTCGAACACTCCCATGTCCGACAGCGAGCCCAAGATGTCCGCCTTCATGTTGACCGAAACTCGTTCGGCACTACGGGTTTCCACAAATACGACGTGGTCGATCAGCAGCGAGCTACCCGCGTCGTCCCAGGCGTTGGACGCCGACTGGGTCAGAAATTGTCGGGCAGCCAGATGCCGGTTGGCGGGATCGGCGGTGGCCTTGAGGAATTCGCGCAGCAGCACGTCGGGGTCCATGCCCGGGGTCGGCTTGGGCAGGTTCGACGGCGCCGGCCGCGCAACCGTGCCGATGGCCTGCGGCGCCGACGACCTTGGGACAGCCGCACATCCGGCGAGTACCACGGCGACCACGGCCACGCTCAGCAGCGCCGCGAACCGGCGCATCACGCGCCCCTTTCGGCGTGCTCCCGCTGGCGGGGTGGGCGCTCGCTGCGTTCGGCCGCAATCGGTTTCATCGGCAACGGGCTGGTGGTGACCTTGTGACCGCGGACCAGCGGCAGCGTCAGCCGGAAGCAGGCGCCCTTGCCGGGTTCGCCCCAGGCCTCCAGCCGGCCCTGGTGCAGCCGAGCGTCCTCGACGCTGATCGCCAACCCCAGTCCGGTGCCGCCGGACCGCCGCACTCGGGACGGATCCGAGCGCCAGAACCGGCTGAACACCAGCTTTTCCTCACCAGGGCGCAGCCCAACGCCGTAGTCGCGCACGGTGACCGCGACGGTGTCTTCGTCGGCGGCCATCCGAATTCGCACCGGTTTGCGCTCGGCGTGGTCGATGGCGTTGGCGATCAAGTTGCGCAGGATGCGCTCGACTCGGCGCGTGTCGACCTCGGCGATCACCTCGCGAGGCGGTAGGTCCACGATCAGCTTTACACCGGCGTCCTCGGCCAAGTGGCCCACATTGGCCAGCGCACTGTTGACGGTCGCTCGCAGGTCCACCGACTCGACCGACAACTCGGCCACACCCGCGTCGTGCCGGGAGATCTCCAGGAGGTCGCTGAGCAGTGTTTCGAACCGGTCCAGCTCGCTGACCATCAACTCGGTGGAGCGCCGCAGCGCGGGGTCGAGATCGGCGCTGTGGTCGTAGATCAGATCGGCGGCCATCCGCACTGTGGTCAGCGGGGTGCGCAGCTCATGGCTGACGTCTGAGGTGAATCGGCGCTGCAGGTTGCCGAACTCCTCGAGTTGGGCGATCTGCCGCGACAGGCTTTCGGCCATGTCGTTGAACGACATGGCAAGCCGCGCCATGTCGTCTTCGCCGCGCACCGGCATTCGTTCGGACAGATGACCCTCGGCGAATCGCTCGGCGATCCGCGACGCCGACCGCACCGGCACCACCACCTGGCGAGAGACCAACCACGCGATGCCCGCGAGCAACACGAGCAGCACGACACCGCCGGTCGTCATAGTGCCGCGCACCAGCGAGATCGTGCTGGATTCGTTTGCCAGCGGAAAGATCAGGTACAGCTCCAGGTTGGTCACCCGCGACGGGGTCGGGGTGCCGATGATCAGTGCAGGCCCGGAGAAGCCTTCGGTGTGCACGGTGGCGTACTGGTAGGCGACCTGCCCCGCCTTGACGAAGTCACGCAGCGACGTCGGCACCTGATCGATGGGCCCGGCGGTGGTCGCGGCGCGCGGACCGTCGCCGGGGACGAGAAGGGCCGCGTCGAACGCACCGGCCAGCCCCGCGCCGGACGACGGGTCGGTTTTCGACGTCAACGTGTTGCGGGCCAGTTGAAGGCTGCTGTCCAGCGAGCGAGCCTCCTCGCCGCTGACGATCCCGCTAACCGTGTTGCGTGCCCGCTCGATCTGTTCGATGGCCGCGCGGACCTTCACGTCGAGCACTCGGTTGGTGACCTGGCTGGTCAGCACGAAGCCCAGCGCAACGATCACCGCGAATGACATTCCGAGGGTCAACACGATCACGCGCAACTGCAGCGAGCGGCGCCAGGCGACGGCTACCGCCCGGCTTAACGCACTCATACCGCGCATCAGCGGTGTCGAAGGCCCCCAACGACTCCGGATGCGTCGCCGCGAGCCCCACATCACAACTGCCGCTCTCCCCCGCAAGCCGGCCGGGCTCCCGATTCGTCACGCGGCCGTGCATCTGCACAGGCGCAGATCACGGAGGTCCGGCCTTGTAACCCACTCCTCGAACGGTCAGGACAACTTGCGGATTCTCCGGGTCCTTCTCGACCTTGGCCCGCAGACGCTGAACGTGCACGTTCACCAAGCGGGTGTCCGCTGGGTGACGGTATCCCCACACCTGTTCGAGCAGCACATCACGAGTAAACACCTGGCGCGGTTTGCGTGCCAGCGCGACCAGCAGGTCGAACTCCAGCGGGGTCAGCGAGATCTGCTCGCCGTTGCGAGTGACTTTGTGGGCTGGCACGTCGATGTCGACGTCGGCGATCGAGAGCATCTCGGCCGGCTCGTCGTCGTTGCGCCGCAGCCGCGCTCGGACCCGGGCCACCAGCTCCTTGGGCTTGAACGGTTTCATGATGTAGTCGTCGGCGCCTGACTCCAGGCCCAGCACCACATCCACGGTGTCGGTCTTGGCGGTCAGCATCACGATCGGCACCCCGGAGTCGGCCCGCAACACCCGACAGACGTCGATGCCGTTCATGCCGGGCAGCATCAGGTCCAGCAACACCAGATCGGGGCGCAGCTCACGGACCGCGGTGAGCGCCTGGCTGCCGTCACCGATGACCGCGGTATCGAAGCCTTCCCCCCGCAGCACGATAGTGAGCATCTCGGCCAGCGAAGCGTCGTCATCGACGACGAGAATCCTTTGCCTCATGGTGTCCATGGTGTCACCACATCGCGATAAAACTCAGCTATCACGCGGGCGTTTCTTCTCGCGGCTCACCCGGCGAGCAACGTGGCGGCCAACTTGCCAGGGTCGACGTCGGCGCCCACCACTTGCCAACGGCCACCCCAGCCCGCGGCGGCCAGCCCGGCGTACACCGCGCCGGTGCGCTGTTGAAGGTCGTCGTCGCGTTCATAGGCGTCGCGGTCGCGGCCCGCTTCCTGCACCGCCCGGTTGCGTGCCCGCTGCCTGGCAAGTTCAGCCGAAACATCAAGGAGCACTTGGCAATCCGGCACCGGAAGGTGCAGCCGGCCGTATTCGATGTCGTGCACCCAAGCGGCTACCTCACCGGTGGCGTCCTGATGCAGGCGGGCGGCGCTGTAGGCGGCGTTGGAGGCCACATAGCGATCGAGGATCACCACGTCGTAGTCGTCACGCAGCCTTTCGATCTGGGCTGCTGCCCCGGCGCGGTCCAGCGCGAACAGCATCGCCATCGCGTAGACGCTCGACGCGAGGTCGCCGTGCTGGCCGCGTAGCGCCTCAGCGGCGACGTCGGCCGGCACGGACTGCCCATAGCGCGGGAAGGCCAGCGTGGCCACCGACTTTCCGCCGGCCTCGAAGGCCGCTTGCAGGCCCCGCGACAGTGTTCGCTTGCCTGCGCCGTCGACCCCTTCGATCGCGATCAGCACGGCGCGAGCCTAGCGCGCTCGCTGGGCAGGCGAGCCTGCACTCATAACGTCGAGACTGCGTTCGTAGCGCGCCGGCGCGCGGCGAACGAGCCATCACCGCAGCGTCGACGCGGTGAACGCAGACTCGATAGGGAGCGCTCAGTAGCGGTAGTGGTCGGCCTTGTAGGGGCCGTCGACGTCGACGCCGATGTATTCGGCCTGCTCTTTGGTGAGTTTGGTCAGATGCCCGCCGAGCGCGGTGACGTGGATGCGGGCCACCTTCTCGTCGAGGTGCTTGGGCAGCCGGTACACCTCGTTGTCGTACTCGTCGTTCTTGGTCCACAGCTCGATCTGGGCGATCACCTGGTTGGAGAAGCTGTTGCTCATCACGAACGACGGGTGGCCGGTGGCGTTGCCGAGGTTGAGCAGCCGGCCCTCGGAGAGCACGATGATCGACTTGCCGCTGTCAGGGAAGGTCCACAGGTCCACCTGCGGTTTGATGTTGGTTTTCCTGGCACCGGAGCGTTCCAGCGCGGCCATCTGGATTTCGTTGTCGAAGTGGCCGATGTTGCCCAGTATGGCCTTGTCCTTCATCGCCCGCATGTGCTCGAGCGTGATGATGTCCTTGTTGCCAGTGGCGGTGACGACGATGTCGGCCTCGCCGATCACGTCCTCGACCGTCTTGACGTCGTAACCCTCCATCAGCGCCTGCAGCGCGTTGATCGGGTCGATCTCGGTGACGGTGACCCGCGCACCCTGGCCCGCCATCGATTCCGCGCAGCCCTTGCCGACGTCGCCGTAGCCGCAGATCAGCACCTTCTTGCCGCCGATCAGCACGTCGGTGCCGCGGTTGATGCCGTCGATCAGCGAGTGCCGGCAGCCGTACTTGTTGTCGAACTTGCTCTTGGTCACCGAGTCGTTGACGTTGATCGCCGGGAACGCCAGATCCCCGGCCGCGGCGTACTGGTAGAGGCGCAGCACGCCGGTAGTGGTCTCCTCGCTGACGCCCTTGACCGACTCGGCGATCTTCGTCCACTTGTTCTTGTCGGTCTCGAAGCGGTTGCGCAGCAGGTTCAGGAACACCTTGTGCTCGGTCGAGTCGTCCTCTTCGGCGGGCGGCACCACACCGGCCTTCTCGTACTGCATGCCGCGCAGCACCAGCATGGTGGCGTCTCCGCCGTCGTCGAGGATCATGTTCGCGGGCGCGGCGGCGCCCGCGATATCAGGCCACGTCAGCGCCTGCTCGCAAGCCCACCAGTACTCCTCGAGCGTCTCGCCCTTCCACGCGAAAACCGACGTGCCCTTGGGCTCCTCCGGGGTGCCGTGGGGGCCGACGACCACCGCGGCGGCGGCGTGGTCCTGGGTGGAGAAGATGTTGCACGACGCCCACCGGACTTCGGCGCCGAGCGCGGTCAACGTCTCGATAAGCACCGCGGTCTGCACGGTCATGTGCAGCGACCCCGAGATGCGGGCACCTTTGAGCGGCTGCACTTCGGCGTACTCACGGCGCAACGACATCAGCCCGGGCATCTCGTGCTCGGCGAGCTCGATCTCCTTGCGGCCGAAGTCCGCCAACGACAGGTCGGCGACCTTGTATTCGATGCCGTTGCGGACGTCGGTGCTCAGCGCGTTTTCGGTGGTCGTCATGGTCTGCACCCAATCCTCGTCGATTCAACTAGTTAGCTTGCATACACATTAGTCGTGATCCGGCGCCGCCATCATGCCGGGTCATTGCGCTTCTATGACGCCGTACCGTTCGGCAGCCGGGGTGAACAGCCGCGCCAGATCGGCGGCGACGTCGTGGTCGGCTTCCGGCGGCATCGAGACGTAGCTGATGGCCAGCCGCACGATCGCCCGAGCGAGTATTCCCGCGTCGTCTTCGCTTGCGTTGACCCAGCTGTGGATGAACGAAGACGTCAACCGGTCCGAGCAGTGCGTGATGATGGGTCCGCTGTCGGTGGTGATTAACTGGAGCAGATCGGGTTTGGCCACTCCGGACAACAGCGAGATCACCAGCGGGTCGGCGGCTGACTCGGTGAAAAACGCCCGAAAGCCCTCGAGAAACGCCGCGTAGATGTCGCCGACATTGTTGTAGATCGCGGCCTCGACGAGGTCCACCAGTCGATCCGCCAGCCGCAGCGCATACCCCTGCGCGAGGCCTTGCCGCGACCCGAACTCGTTGTAAATGGTCTGCCGGCTGATGCCCGCTTCGCGCGCCACGTCGGCCAGCGTGATGGCCGACCAGTCGCGGGTCAGCAGTAGTTCGCGCATCGCGTCGAGCACCGAATCGCGCAACAGGGCCCGTGACGCCTCGGCGTACGGGACCCGTTTCACATGCGCGAGGGTAGCTGTCATGAACGCGCGACTTCCACCATCTCGAAGTCGGACTTGGCGGCGCCGCAGTCCGGGCAGCTCCAGTCGTCGGGGATGTCGTCCCAGCGGGTGCCAGGCGCGATGCCGTCTTCCGGCCAGCCCAGCGCCTCGTCGTACTCGAAGCCGCACTGCACACACACGAACAGCTTGTAGTCGGTCATCTGCTTGCTCCTATCTTTTCGAAGTCGATCTTTTCCCGTACCCCGCAGTCGGGACAGCACCAGTCATCGGGGATCTGATGCCAGGGTGTGCCGGCCGGAAAGCCTTCCCGCTCAGCGCCTTTGGCTTCGTCGTAGACGTAGTCGCAGACCGGGCAGCGGTAGGCGGCCATCATGCTGCCGCCCCGTAACGGGCCAGCAGCTCCTGCCGGCGGCGGGGATGGACGTTGACGCGGGTGATGTCGCCGCCGTAGTGGGCCAGCACGCGGTGGTCCATGACCTTGCGCCACAGCGGCGGAACGTAGGTCAGCGCGATCATCGACGCGTAACCACTGGGCAGGCTGGGCGCGTCGGGGAAGCTGCGCAGCGTCTGGTAGCGCCGCGTCGGGTTCGCGTGATGGTCGCTGTGCCGCTGCAGGTGATACAGGAACAGGTTGGTCACGATGTGGTCGGAGTTCCAGCTGTGCTTGGGAGTGCAGCGCTCGTAGCGGCCGTTGGCCGTCTTCTGCCGCAGCAGCCCGTAGTGCTCGAGGTAGTTCACCGCTTCCAGCAGCGAGAAGCCGAAGACTGCCTGGATGACCACGAACGGGATGAGCGCCGGGCCGAACACCGCGATCAGCACGCCCCACAACACAACCGACATCAGCCAAGCGTTGAGCACGTCGTTCGACAGGTGCCATGGGCTTTTGTTCAGCCGCCGCAGCCGCTGGGCCTCCAGTCGCCAAGCCGAGCGCAGGCTGCCAAACACACTGCGGGGCAAGAACTCCCAGAATGTCTCACCGAAGCGGGACGATGCCGGGTCCTCCGGCGTGGCCACCCGTACATGGTGGCCACGGTTGTGCTCGATGTAGAAGTGCCCGTAGCAGGACTGGGCCAGCGTGATCTTGGACAGCCACCGCTCCAGCGACTCCTTCTTGTGGCCCATCTCGTGCGCCGTATTGATCCCGACCCCACCGAGCGTCCCCACCGTGAGTGCCAGGCCGATCTTGGCCGGCCAGCTGAGCGACCCCTCGAAGCCCAGCCAGCTCAGGTCCGACGCCGTGAACAGATATGCACCGACCACGACGCTCGCGTATTGGAACGGGATGTAGAGATAGGTGCAGTAGCGGTAATAGCGGTCGTTCTCCAGCCGCTCCGTGACTTCGTCCGGCGGGTTTTGCCCGTCGGGACCAAAGCGCAGGTCCAGCGCGGGCAAGACGATGTACAGCAGAATCGGACCGATCCAAAACAGCACTTGGGAGGCGGTCTGCCAGCCGGCCTGGTTCATTGCCCACACGATCGGCAGGGTCACCAGCAGCGCCGTCGGCGCGATCAACCCGAGCAGCCACAGGTAGCGCTTCTTGTCTTGCCACACCACCACGTCGGCATCGGCTTGCTTGGCCACGTCACCGGCCATATCGTCCACCCTCCTCGTGAGTCAGAGCACGTTGAGAATGGACAATACAGGTGATTGTGTCTTCTGACTAGACACAAAGCCATAGTTTGTATACGGAAGCTATGGCGCCGCCGGTGTCGGTTCGGGTTCCGGGCTGGTGTCGTCGCTGGGTGGCCGATTGGCCAGCACCGAGTGTTGGCGGCCGTAACCGAGATAGATGGCGACGCCGACGACCATCCAGACCGCGAATCGAATCCACGTCAATGCGGTGAGGTTGAACATCAGCCACAGGCACGCACACACCGACAGGACCGGCAGCAACGGCGACCACGGAACGCGGAAACCCCGCCGCAGCTCTGGACGTGTTCGGCGCAGCACGACGATCCCGGCCGACACCAAGACGAACGCGAACAGCGTTCCGACGTTGACCATCTCCTCGAGCTTGGCCATCGGGAACACTGAGGCCGCCACTGCGACAAGCACAGCGACCAGCACCGTGATCCGCACCGGCGTGCCGCGTGGTCCCGTCACAGCCAGTAGACGCGGCAACAACCCGTCTCGGGACATCGCGAACAACACCCGGCACTGGCCGAGCATCAGCACCATCACCACGGTCGTCAGCCCTGCCAGCGCCCCGATCGAAATGATGTGGGAAGCCCAACGCACTCCGTTTGCGGTGAAGGCGGTCGCCAGGTTCGCGTGCCGGCCATTGGGGGTGTCCCGCAGCTGGGTGTATCGAACCATCCCGGACAGCACCACCGAGACCGCGACGTAAAGCACGGTGACGATGCCCAGCGTGGCCAGGATGCCGCGCGGGACATCGCGGTGCGGATCCTTGGTCTCCTCGGCCATGGTGGCCACGATGTCGAACCCGATGAACGCGAAGAACACGATCGACGCGCCGGCCAACACTCCGTACCAGCCGTAGTGGCTGGTTTGCGCGCCGGTCAACAGCGACAACACCGATTGGTCGACACCGGTTCCGCCGTGCTCGGTTTCGGGCGGGGGGATGAACGGCGAGTAGTTGGCCCTCTTGATGTAAAAGGCCCCGACGATCACCACCAGCACCACCACCGAGATCTTGATAGCGGTGACGGCGGCGGAAAAGTGGGACGACAGTTTGGTGCCCAGCGCCAGCAGGGTCGCCACGAGCGCGATGATCACCAGCGCACCCCAGTCGAGGCTGTAAGGGCCGAAATTCACTGTCTCCTTGGCGAATCCGAACACCATTCCGAAATAGCTCGACCAGCCCTTGGCCACTACGGCCGCGCCGATGGCCAATTCCAGGACCAGATTCCAGCCGATGACCCAGGCCAAAAATTCACCGAAGGTGGCATAGGAGAAGGTGTAGGCGCTGCCCGCGACGGGCAGCATCGAGGCAAACTCGGCGTAGCACAACGCTGCGAGCCCGCAGGTGGCCGCGGCAATCAGAAACGATATCCATATCGCCGGGCCGGTGATGTTGCCGGCGGTCGACGCGGTGACGGTGAAGATGCCCGCGCCGATCACCACCGACACGCCGAACACGACGAGGTCCCACCAGGAGAGGCCCTTGCGCAGCTGGGTGCTCGGTTCGTCGGTGTCGGCGATGGACTGTTCGATTGACTTGGTGCGCCATCGACCGGCCATGAACCGGGACAGTACCGACTACTCTCCGAGCATGCGCGCCGAAAACACGCAGCGACATGCCGTCGTGATCGGCGCCAGCATCGCAGGATTGTGTGCCGCCCGGGTGCTGTCGGATTTCTACGACCGGGTGACGGTGTTCGAGCGCGACGACCTGCCGGGCGCCCCCGTCAACCGCACCGCGGTCCCGCAGGGCCGACACTTGCACTTGCTGATGGCCCGCGGGGCCCAAGAGCTGGACGACTTGTTTCCCGGTCTGCTCGCGGACATGGTCGCCGCGGGCGTACCCATGCTGGAGAACCGGCCCGATTGCATCTACTTCGGTGCCGCCGGACACGTGCTGGGGACAGGGCAAACGCTGCGTGAAGAGTTCACCGCCTACGTGCCGAGCCGGCCACATCTGGAATGGCAGATCCGGCGCCGGGTCGGCGGCATCGCCAATGTCGAGATCCAGAAACGCTCGGTCCGCGAGCCACGATTCGACGCTGCCGCGCAGCGGGTGACCGGGGTGCTGCTGAATTCGGGCACCGAGCCCGAATTTGTTCCCGCTGACCTGGTCGTCGACGCGACCGGCCGTGGCAGCAGGCTGCCGTTGTGGTTGTCGCAGTGGGGTTTTGCGCAGCCCCGCGAGGACGTGGTCGAGGTGGGCATCGGCTACGCGTCACACCAGTTCCGGATGCCTGACGGCCTGATTCGGGAGAAGGTTGTGGTTTGCGGCGCGTCTCGGCAGCAGCCGCTGGGCCTGGGCATGCTGGCCTACGAGGACGGCATCTGGATTCTCACTACCTTCGGTGTCGCCAAAGCCCAACCGCCACAGAGCTTTTCCGAGATGCGTGTGCTCGCCGAGAAGCTGCTGCCCGCACATTTTACTGCCGCGCTCGAGCAGGCCGAACCGGTCGGGGAGGTGGCGTTTCATCGCTTCCCGACCAGCAGATGGCGTCGCTACGACAAGCTGGACCGCTTCCCGGCGGGGATCGTACCGCTGGGCGATGCGGTGGCCAGCTTCGATCCGACCTTCGGCCAGGGCATGACGATGACGTCGCTGCAGGCCGCGCATCTGCGCCGCGCGCTGGTGCATGGCCCGCGCAGCAATGTGTCGCGCGAACTGAACCGGGCCACCGCCAAGTCCATCTATCCGGTGTGGCTGATGAACGCGGTCGGCGATCTCACCTTCCACCACGCCAGCGGGTCGGCGCCGTGGTGGTATCACCCGGTGGGTGAGCTGTTCGACCAGTTCCTCGGCGCCGCAGAAACGGATACTGTTCTCGCTGAATGGTTTTTGCGTCGGTTCTCGCTGCTCGACAGCCTCTACATGGTGCCGTCGCCCGCGCTGATCGGCCGCGCCGTCGGCCACAACATGCGGCTGTGGCTGGCCGAGCGCCGGCAGCAGTGGCGAGAGCGCTACCGCGACAGCGCGCGATCCAAGTCGGGCTCGAGGTAGATCACCCGCGCGGACGGCACCGCCGCGCGGATGTTGGCTTCGGCTGCGTTGATGGTGGCCGCGATGGTGGCCAGCTCGACCTGCGGTGCCACTGCGATCTTGGCGGCCACCAGCATCTCGTCGGGGCCGAGGTACTGGGTGCGAAGGTGGATCAGGCGATCGACGTGCTCAGTCGATTCCAGCGCCGATTGGATCGCGTGGATCTGTGCAGTGGTGGCGCCTTCGCCGATCAGCAGGCTATGCATCTCGACCATCAGGACTATTGCGATCAGGCCAAGTAGCACGCCGATGCCGACCGTGCCGATGCCATCCCACACCGGGTCGCCGGTTGCGATGGTTAACCCGACGCCGGCCAGCGCGAACATCAGGCCGACGAGTGCGCCGGTGTCTTCGAGCAGCACCACGGGCAGCTCGGGATTGCGCGAGTTACGGATAAAGCGCCACCAGCTACCGCTGCCTTTCAGCGGCCGCGACTCAACGATCGCCGTGCGAATACTGAAGGCTTCCAAGCCGATTGCGACCGCCAGAATTACCAGCGCCACCACGGGCGAGCTGAGATCGGCGGAGTGGGCGATCTTGTGGTAGCCCTCGTAGAGTGCGAACACCGAGCCGAGGGTGAACAGCACAAGTGCCACGACAAACGACCAGAAGTAGCGGCTACGGCCATGGCCGAACGGGTGCAGGGCGTCGGGCTGTTTGCGTGCGGCACGCTGACCGAACAGCAGCAGTGCTTGGTTACCGGTGTCGGCAACCGAGTGCACCGACTCGGCAAGCATCGATGAGCTGCCGGTGACCAGAAAGCCGACGAACTTGGCAGCGGCGATCCCGGCATTCGCCGCCAGGGCGGCCAGAATCGCACGGGTACTACTGGCGGGCGCCGCCGTCACAGGCCCACGGTGGCACAGAACAGCTTGCTCGGCTCGCGGGCGACCAGCCTGATCGGCCCGTCGTCAGCTGCCACCCAGGCCGCCATGCCGCGGTTGAGCGTCAACGCCCGGGATTTCCCGTGCACGGTTGTCGATCCTTCGGTGCACAGCAAGATCTGCGGGCCCTGGGAACCAGTGTGGCGCGACGGCGCGTCGACCTGGTGGCCGAGGTGTTCGCCATCGAGCGTCAGCACCGACGCCGCGAACTCGGTTGCCGGGGTGTCGTAGATGAGCTCGAGTCCGTCGCGGTGAACCGGCGGTCGCAGCTGTGCCTCCGTGGTCGGGTTGAAATCCAGTACCCGCAGCAACTCCGGCACGTCGACGTGCTTGGGCGTCAACCCGCCGCGTAACACGTTGTCGGAGTTGGCCATTACCTCGACCGCGACACCGCGCAGGTAGGTGTGCAGATTGCCGGCCGGCAGAAAGATCGCTTCACCGGGAGCGAGGCTGATGCGGTTGAGCAACAACGCCGCCAGGACACCGGCGTCGCCGGGATACTGCTCGCCGAGCTCCAAGACAGTCTTGGCTTCTGCGGCGAATTCCGTTGTCCCGGACGTGAGGTAGTGGATGGCGCCCTCGATCACCGCAGGTACCAACACGTCGATGTCGGGCTGTGGCGCGGTAATCCAGGTGGTGAACAACGCCCGCAATCCGTCGGCATCGGATTGGTCGTTGAGCAATTCGATGTAGGGGTCTAGGTCCGAGACGGCCAACGCCCGCAGCAACTCGATGGTGCGGCCCACCGGGCGGAACCCGGCCAGCGCCTCGAAGGGCTGTAGAGCCACCAGCAACTCGGGCTTGTGACGGTTGTCGCGATAGTTGCGGATCGGCGAGGAGACCGGAATACCGAGCCGCTCTTCGCGTAGGTAACCATCGATCGCCTGCTCGGCACTCGGATGGGCTTGCAGCGACAGCGGCTCGTCGGCGGCCAGCACCTTGACCAAGAATGGCAGCGCATCACCGAATCGGGCGCGGGCGGCCGAACCAAGTTGCCCCTCCGGATCGGCGACCAGCGCGTCCAGCAGTGAGCTCTCGCCGTTTTCGGTTTCCAGCCAGGCCGGGTCGGCCGGATGTGCGCCGAGCCAGAGTTCGGCCTCAGGATGGGCAGCCGGCACCGGCCGGCCGGTGAATTCGGCAATAGCGGTCCGCGATCCCCAAGCGTACGTCCGTATCGCGCCGCGTAGCAGTTCCACTGTCTGTGTATCCCCGGTTTATCCGCGCACCAGTCGCATGTAAACAGCAGCCATCTCCAGCCGGACAGCCAATATCGCCAGTTGCTGCTCGACACCGAGCCCGGTTGCCGCGCTGGCGGACGGCTCCTGCAAATCCGGAACATCCTCAGCGGCGACAAGGTCGACATCGAACCCGCCCACCCGTGCCGCCACCACCGTCCGCTCGGCGGCCAGCGTCAGCGCCAAAACCCGCAGCCGCTCCGGCAGCGGTCCGTCGATTTGTTCGTCGTGGAACAGCGCGTCCGCCGCATCGGGGAACCCTGCGTGCAGCGCCGCTACCGCGTCGGCAAGGCCGGTGGCGGCGACCACCCGGTGGGCGAAGCGCAGCAGGACCGACGAGCCATGGCGGGCCAGCGCCAACGTGGCAGCGCAGTCGCCCGCCAGCGCGACTCGGTGACCCGCCATGCGCTGGGCGAGCGCTTTGGCCGGGTTGGTGAACACTTCACGGGCCGCGCTGTTGCGTAGTGCTTCGCTGTCGAGTTCGTCGGCAAGCCGCGCCAAGTCGATTCCTAGGCTGGGGTCAACCCCGGTCAACACGCCCAGCCCGGCGGCCAGATAACGGCATAGCAGGAACTCGTCGGACACCGGTAGGCGGGGTTCCAGCACGGCGACCCGTCCAGCGGTCGTGTCGCGCAGCGGGCCCGAATAGGGCGCCGAGACAACCACCCGTGCGCCCCGGCGCACCCCGGTTGCTGCGGCCCCCACCAGTGCGGGATCGCCGGGATCGTCGCCGGCCACGATCAGTACATCGAGCGCCCCGATCCAGGGCGGCGCCTCGGCGGCTACGACGATCGGTTCGCCGGCCGAACCGCCCAACGCTGCGGCCAGCATGGCTCCGGCTGTCGCGGCGGTGCCGCGGCTGGCTACCCAGACGACCGTGCGGGGACGCTCTCCGCCGCGGATCGAATCCAGTGCGCCTTCGTCGCATGCGGCCGCGGTGGCCCGGACTTGCGCGCCGGCCATCGATGCGGCCCGCAGCAACCCCTCGCGGTCGGCGGCGATCAGGCCTTCGGTGTCGTCGAGGTCGATGGTGGCGCGGATGGCGTTCACGACACGACCTCCGGCTGGCCCGCGATCTGCGCGATTTCGGCGGCGATCTGCTGGACCACCGCCTCGACGTCTTCGGCGCAGCGGCCCTCGACGTTGAGCCGCAGCAGCGGCTCGGTGTTGGAGCTGCGCAAGTTGAACCAGCTGCCGTTGCCCAAGTCCACCGTCACCCCGTCGAGATGATCGATGGAGTGGATCCGGGTGCCGAACGACTTCAGCACGGCCTCGACATATACGGACGCGTCGATGGTGCTGGTCAGGGGGAAGTTGATCTCGCCGGAGGATGCGTAGCGTTGGTAGTCGGCGGTCAGCTGCGATAGCGGCCGCTCCTGCTCGCCCAGCGCGGCAAGCACATGCAGCGCGGCCAGCATCCCCGAGTCGGCGCCCCAGAAATCGCGGAAGTAGTAGTGCGCGGAGTGTTCGCCGCCGAAGATCGCGCCGGTGTCGGCCATCAGTGCCTTGATGTAGGAATGCCCGACCCGGGAGCGCACCGGTGTGCCGCCGCGTTCGACCACCAGTTCCGGCACGGCGCGCGAGGTGATCAGGTTATGAATCACGGTTGCGCCGATTTCCCGGTTGAGTTCACGCGCGGCCACCAAGGCCGTCACCGTCGACGGCGAGACCGGCTGGCCGCGTTCGTCGACGACGAAGCAGCGGTCGGCGTCGCCGTCGAAGGCCAGTCCGATATCGGCCCCGGTGTCGCGCACGTACGCCTGCAGATCGACCAGGTTGGCCGGGTCCAGCGGGTTGGCCTCGTGATGCGGAAACGAACCGTCGAGCTCGAAGTACAGCGGCAGCAACGTGATCGACTCGATGGGACCCAACACGGCCGGCGCGGTGTGGCCGGCCATTCCGTTGCCGGCGTCCACGGCGACCCGCAGCGGACGCAGGTCGGACAGGTCGACCAACGAGCGCAGGAACTCCCCGTAGTCGGCCAGCACATCGCGATCGGTGAGAGAGCCGGCGGCCCCGTGGTGCGCAGGAACACCGGCGATCAGTTCGTCGCGGATGGTGGCCAGCCCGGTGTCGGCTCCAACCGGCTTGGCGCCCGCGCGACACATTTTGATGCCGTTGTAGGCGGCCGGGTTGTGGCTGGCGGTGAACATTGCGCCGGGACAGTCGAGCAGGCCCGACGCGAAGTACAACTGGTCGGTGGACGACAGGCCGATGCGGACAACGTCGAGACCCTGCCGGCTCACCCCGGCGGCAAACGCAGCTGCCAGCGACGGCGAACTGTCCCGCATGTCATGGCCGACCACCACTTGGCGAGCCCCTTCGTCGCGCATCAGCCGCGCGAAAGCCGCACCGACATCGGCGGCCAGGGACTCGTCGATCTCGTCGCCCACCAGGCCGCGTACGTCATACGCCTTGATTACACGGTGGACAGCCGCAGCGGGCCGAGACATGACAGGGCTCCTGACGAAGGGACTCTTGGTCGCCAGCCTAACCGCTCTGGTCGGCCTCGCTGTACGTACGCCAGCGCGCTCGTCGCCGGCTACTCCGGCTGTTCGCGCGGTGGGTCTGGCAACACCCGCAGATGACCGCGACGGCGTCCGGTTCCGGTCGATGGCTGCGCGGTTGGGGCGAGCACGCCGGCACTGGGTACGCCGACGGGCGCAGCTGCATGGTGGCCGGCGGGATCGGAGAAGCCGTTGACCGGCGGACGGCTCGCTAGAACGCCGCGGCCCTCGCGCACCGCATCAGCAAGTGCCACCAAGTCGTCCTCGTCAGGGTTGATCGTCAGCGGTCCGGGATGGCGAACGAGTTCCCAGCCCCGCGGCGCGGTGATCCGGCTGGCGTGCCCGACGCAAAGATCCCACGAGTGCGGCTCTCTCGCGGTGGCCAGCGGACCGACGACCGCCGTCGAGTCCGAGTAGACGAACGTCAGCGTCGCCACCGCATAGTGCGGACACCCGGGCCGGCAGCAGCGACGGGGAGCAGTCACGGTCGAGAGGCTATCGCGCGCAAACGACCCCACAGTGCCGGACACGCGCATTCGGCTGGTCCACGATGTCCAACCGTTACCATCGGCGCGTGGGCGAATCCCCCGGCTCTCGGCGAGGCGGTCGGTCGGCACGCAGGTCGGCAACAAGCCGGGGCCGCGAAATGCGCGGGCCGCTGCTACCGCCGACAGTGCCGGGCTGGCGCAGCCGCGGCGAGCGATTCGACATGGCGGTGCTGGAGGCCTACGAACCCATCGAGCGCCGCTGGCAGGAGCGGGTGTCCGCGCTTGACGTGGCGGTTGACGAGATCCCACGCATGTGCCCGAAGGATCCCGACAGCGTGCAGTGGCCGCCCGAGGTCGTCGCCGACGGGCCCATCCCGCTGGCCCGGTTGATCCCGGCCGGCGTCGACGTGCGCGGCAATGCCACCAGGGCACGAATTGTCTTGTTCCGCAAGCCGATTGAGCGACGCGCGAAAGACACCGTCGAACTTGGCGAATTGCTGCATGAGATTCTGGTGGCTCAGGTGGCGACGTATCTCGACGTCGAGCCGACCGTCATCGACCCCACGATCGACGACGACTAGTCGCGCAGCGGGTCGTCCCCGCCGCTAGCCCCCGCGGCTAGCCGGAGCCGCTAGATTATGCCGCGCTTGAGGCGGCGGCGTTCCCGCTCGGAGAGGCCGCCCCAGATGCCGAAGCGCTCGTCGTGCGCCAGCGCGTACTCCAGGCACTCGGTGCGCACCTCGCAGCCCAGGCAGATCTTCTTGGCCTCGCGAGTGGACCCGCCCTTTTCGGGGAAGAACGCCTCGGGGTCGGTTTGCGCGCACAAAGCGCGGTCCTGCCACTGGTCGCGGCTCACCGGTTCCAGCGGAAATACTTCGGCCGCATCGGAAACCAAGCTCAAGTGGGGCCGTGACGCTGCCCCCGTCGTCGCCGACACGGCATTGGTGTGCGGTGTCCCTCCCACTACGCCCCGAAGGTGCTCATAGGACATGTCCGCCTCCTCACCGGATTCGTTGATGGTGAATGTCGCCACTCTTGTGATGTGTTGTGCGGCCAACTCTATTTCGAACAAGTGATCGAATCTCGGTCTGCGACACCGCAACCGGCCGGCCAACCGGGAAATGACACTGATGTGATTACACACGGGTTACTTGCCGCGGTCAAGCGCTGAAACGAAATTCCATATCATGTCGTGATCAAATTTCAGCGCCATTGTGTCGATTGCGGCCGCGGCGTGTCGAGCGGGTCGCCCCGTCCGCTCCCCTAGAACCGCAACCTTGCCGACCCGCGGACACCATCTCGCCGCCCCCAACTCGACTCCGGCTTCGGCTAGGTCCGCCGCGCGAACCGCATCGTCGCCGAGCGTACTGTCGTGCGATGTGAAGGTGACGGTTCTGGTCGGCGGAGTGGGCGGCGCCCGCTTCCTGCTTGGTGTGCAGCACTTGCTTGGCCTCGGCCAGTTCGCTCCGAGTGACCGCCCGACCGCCGAGCATGAGCTCACCGCCGTAGTCAACATCGGCGACGACGCGTGGATCCACGGGGTGCGCGTGTGCCCGGACCTCGACACCTGCATGTACACGCTGGGCGGCGGCGTCGACCCGCAGCGCGGCTGGGGTCGTCGCGACGAAACCTGGCACGCCAAAGAGGAACTGGCGCACTACGGTCTGCAGCCCGACTGGTTCCAGCTCGGCGACCGCGACCTGGGCACCCACTTGGTGCGCACCCAGATGCTGCGAGCCGGCTATCCGTTGTCTCAGGTGACAGCGGCGCTGTGCGACCGCTGGCAACCCGGCGCGCGCCTGCTTCCCGTCAGCGACGACCGCTGCGAAACCCACGTCGTCATCACGGACCCCGGCGACAACGCCCAGCGGGCCATCCACTTCCAAGAGTGGTGGGTGCGCCACCGCGCCCAGGTGCCCACCCACAGCTTCGCCTTCATCGGTGCCGAAAACGCCAGCGCTGCAACAGAAGTCGTGGACGCGATTGCCGACGCCGACGTGATCATGCTGGCCCCATCAAACCCGGTGGTGAGCATCGGTGCTGTCCTCGCCATTCCCGGCATCTGGGCAGCACTGCGCTCCACGACCGCTCCGGTGGTCGGCTACTCGCCGATCATCGACGGAAAACCATTGCGGGGCATGGCTTACGAATGCCTCTCCGTGATCGGGGTCAAATGCACGGCAGAGGCCGTGGGCCAACACTACGGGGCACGCCGCGCGACCGGAATCCTGGACTACTGGCTGGTCCACGAGGGTGACCACGCCGAAATCGACGGCGTCGCGGTGCGACCCACACCGCTGCTGATGACCGACCCCAAAGCAACAGCCGACATGGTGAGGGCCGGGCTGGAACTCGCAGGCGTGTCAGTATGAGCGACACGACGGCGGATCACGGCGCCGCGTCGACAGTCGAGATCATGCCTGTCACCGGGCTTCCCGAATTCCGCCCCGGGGACGACCTAGCCGCCGCGATCGCCGAGGCCGCGCCCTGGCTGTGCGACGGCGACGTGGTGGTCGTCACCAGCAAGGTGGTGTCCAAATGCGAAGGCCGCATTGTAGCGGCCCCGGAGGATGTCGAGGCGCGGGATGAACTGCGCCGCAAGCTGATCGACGACGAAGCAGTTCGCGTGCTGGCTCGCAAGGGTCGCACCCTGATCACCGAGAACCGGCTCGGGCTGGTGCAAGCCGCGGCCGGAGTGGACGGCTCGAATGTCGCTGCGGCCGAGCTGGCTCTGCTGCCCGTCGATCCCGACGCCAGTGCCGCGGCCTTACGCGCCGGACTGCACGAGCGGCTCGGCGTCACGGTCGCGGTGGTGATCACCGACACCATGGGCCGCGCGTGGCGAAACGGCCAGATCGATGCCGCCGTCGGCGCCGTCGGTCTGCCCGTGCTGCACAGTTACGCCGGAGCCGTCGACCCGCACGGTAACGAATTGGTAGTTACAGAAGTTGCGGTCGCCGACGAAGTCGCTGCCGCCGCCGATCTGGTCAAGGGCAAGCTCACCGCGATACCGGTGGCCGTGGTGCGCGGGCTGGCGATAACCGATGACGGCTCCACGGCGCGGCGGCTGATCCGCGCGGGCACAGAAGACCTCTTCTGGCTGGGCACCGCCGAAGCTCTCGAGCTCGGCCGCCAGCAGGCCCAGCTATTGCGCCGCTCGGTGCGGCAGTTCAGTCAGCAACCGGTGCCGCAGCAGTTGATCGAGGCCGCCGTCGCCGAAGCGCTGACCGCACCGGCGCCCCACCACACCCGTCCAGTGCGGTTCGTCTGGCTACAGGATCCGGCCCGTCGCACCCGGCTGCTTGATCGGATGCGCGACAAGTGGCGGGCCGACCTGCTCGGTGACCGCAAGCCCCCCGACGCCGTCGAGCGGCGCGTGGCACGCGGCCAAATCCTCTACGACGCACCCGAGGTCGTCATCCCGATGCTGGTTCCCGACGGCGCGCACAGCTACCCCGACGCCGCTCGCACCGCGGCCGAGCACACCATGTTCACCGTCGCGGTGGGCGCGGCCGTGCAGGCGCTGCTGGTCGCGCTGGCGGTGCGCGGCGTGGGTAGCTGCTGGATCGGCTCCACGATCTTCGCCGCCGACATCGTCCGCCAGGAGCTGGAGCTGCCGGGCGACTGGGAACCGTTGGGCGCCATCGCGATCGGCTACCCCCTGGAGCCGCTACAGCCCCGGCCTCCGGCGCCGCTGGACGGGTTGCTGGTGCGCAAGTGAGCGTCCGCGATTCCGCGATCGCACTCCTGACGCGTTGGCAAGCCCCTGACCCGGGCCAGGAGTCGCTGCGCCATGCGGTTCTGGCCTTCGTGCATGCGCGCGACGATGCCTGCCGCCGCGACTGCGTTCCCGGTCACGTCACCGCGTCCACGCTGGTGCTCGACGACGCCGGTGGCCAGGTGCTGCTCACCCTGCATCCACGGCTGGGCCGCTGGGTGCAGCTGGGCGGACACTGCGACGACAGCGACGACGACATCGTCGCCGCAGCGCTGCGGGAAGCCACCGAAGAATCGGGTATCGACGGCTTGAGCATCAACCCCGAGCTGGTGGCCGTCCACGTCCATCCGGTCACCTGCTCGCTGGGTGTGCCGACCCGTCACCTCGACCTGCAATTCGTCGCCCACGCGCCCGTGGGCGCGCCGATCGCGATCAGCGACGAGTCGCTGGACCTGCGGTGGTGGCCTGCCGATGCCCTACCCGAAAACGCCGACTATGCGCTGGCGCACTTGGTCGGCCGGGCGTCCAGTGGCCAGTTATGACACGCGAAACACGTTGCGGCGTGTCATAACTGGCCGTTCGGCGGCGAAAAGCCTAGACGTCGCTCGAGTAGCGGATCCCGCCGTCGGGGATGAATACCCCGGGCCACACCCGCGCGCCGCGCAGCAGCTCACAGCGCGCGCCGATGTCGGCGCCGTCCCCGATCACCCCGTCGCGGATCAACGCGCGCGGACCGATGCGGGCGCCGAAACCGACGATCGACCGCTCGATCACGCTGCCCGCCTCGACCCGCACCCCGTCGAAAATCACCGCGCCGTCCAACCGCGCACCGGGGCCGATCTCGGCCCCCCGCCCGACGACCGTGCCGCCGATCAACACCGCTCCCGGCGACACCGCGGCGCCGTCGTGCACCAACGACTCGCCGCGGTGCCCGTGCAGGGCAGGCGACGGCGCGATGCCGCGCACGAGGTCCGCTGAGCCGCGCACGAAGTCTTCCGGCGTGCCCATGTCACGCCAGTAGCTGGCGTCGACGTAGCCGCAGATTTTGACTCCGTCGGAGAGCAGCGCCGGAAACACCTCACGTTCGACCGAGACCTCACGGCCGCGCGGAATCCGGTCGATGATCTCCCGCGAGAACACGTAGCAGCCCGCGTTGATCTGGTCGGTCGGCGGATCCTGCGTCTTTTCCAAAAATGCTGTCACGATGCCGTTTTCGGTCGGCACACAACCGAATGCCCGCGGATCGGACACCCGCACCAAATGCAGGGTTACCTCGGCTTGATTGGCGCGGTGATACTCGAGCAGTTGGTGCAATTCGGCGCCAGAGAGCACATCGCCGTTGAACACCATCACGGTGTCGTGCCGCAGCCGCGAGGCGACGTTCGCGATGGCCCCGCCCGTGCCCAACGCGCGTTCCTCCGGCACGTACTCGATTTGCAGGCCCAGCTTGGACCCGTCGCCGAATTCCGCCTCGAACACCGCCGGCTGATATGAGGTGCCCAAGATGACGTGCTCGATGCCCGCCGCCGCGATCCGCGACAGCAGGTGAGTCAACAACGGCACCCCGGCGATCGGCAGCATCGGTTTGGGTGCCGACAGCGTCAACGGACGCAGCCGAGTGCCCTTGCCGCCGACCAGGACCACTGCATCGACTTGTGTCACCGTGCCCGCCGCCCTTCTGCAACTCTGCGTCGCGAGCTGCGCACCATCAGACGTTCGCGGGCCACCAATCCGGCCCGCATCAGCCACCGCAGCGGAGCCCGCCACCAACCCGGATGCCGATCGGCAAGGAATATATAGGTGCTTCGGTGATGGGCCGCCAAGCTGCTGGCCGGATCGCTGCCTGTGACGTGGCCCTTGTGATGCAGGACCTCGGCTGAGGGCACGTAGACGTTTTGCCAGCCGGCCTTCTGCAGCCGGTCGCCCAGGTCGACGTCCTCGAAGTACATGAAGTAGCGCTCGTCGAAGCCGCCGACCTGCTCGAACGCCGCGCGGCGCACCAGCAGGCAGGACCCCGACAACCAGCCCACCGGCCGCTCGGTGGGCTCGAGCCGCTCCTGGCGGTAGGCCGTCGACCATGGATTGTTGCGCCAGATCGGGCCGACGACGGCGTGCATGCCGCCGCGGACCAGGCTGGGCAGGTGACGCGCCGACGGGTACACGCCGCCGTCGGGATCCCGGATCAGCGGGCCCAGCGTCGCTGCGCGGGGCCAGCGCGCAGCCGCCTCCAACAACGCGTCGATGCTGCCGGGACCCCACTGCACGTCCGGGTTGGCCACCACCACCCACTCATCGGCGTCGCTGAGCCGGGCGATGGCACGGTTCACCGCGGTCCCGTAGCCGAGGTTGCCGCCGGTGTCGAACAGCCGCACGTTGGGATAACGCTCGACGGCGGCTTGCGGTGCGCCATCGGTGGAGCCGTTGTCGGCCATCAGGACGCTCACCGACCGGTCGGTGGCCAGCGACAGCGAGGCCAGGAAACGCTCCAGGTGCGGGCCCGGGGAATAGGTCACCGTCACGACCGGCAGCACGTCACTCACGGGGTAGAGGGTAACGGTCTGGAGGCGATCGCAAGCGCGGCGGAGCCGGGCGCAGCGGGTCGCCGACCGTCGGCCTGGAGGCGATCGCAAGCGCGGCGGAGCCGGGCGCAGCGGGTCGCCGACCGTCGGCCTGGAGGCGATCGCAAGCGCGGCGGAGCCGGGCGCAGCGGGTCGCCGACCGTCGGCCTGGAGGCGATCGCAAGCGCGGCGGAGCCGGGCGCAGCGGGTCGCCGACCGTCGGCCTGGAGGCGATCGCAAGCGCGGCGGAGCCGGGCGCAGCGGGTCGCCGACCGTCGGCCTGGAGGCGATCGCAAGCGCGGCGGAGCCGGGCGCAGCGGGTCGCCGACCGTCGGCCTGGAGGCGATCGCAAGCGCGGCGGAGCCGGGCGCAGCGGGTCGCCGACCGTCGGCCTGGAGGCGATCGCAAGCGCGGCGGAGCCGGGCGCAGCGGGTCGCCGACCGTCGGCCTGGAGGCGATCGCAAGCGCGGCGGAGCCGGGCGCAGCGGGTCGCCGACCGTCGGCCTGGAGGCGATCGCAAGCGCGGCGGAGCCGGGCGCAGCGGGTCGCCGACCGTCGGCCTGGAGGCGATCGCAAGCGCGGCGGAGCCGGGCGCAGCGGGTCGCCGACCGTCGGCCTATGCGCTCAATGCCGCGGCCAGCGCGTCGCGCCATCCCCGCAGCGGTGACAGCCCCGCTTGTACCGAGAACCGGTTGGATAGCGCGGAGTACGGCGGCCGGCGCGCCGGGCGCGGCATGTGGTCGCTTTTGACCGGCCGGACCCGATTCGGATCGGCGCCGAGCTCGTCGAAAATCGCGCGAGCGAGCTCGTAGCGTGTGACCGCGCCTTCGTTGGCGACGTGCAATACCGGCGAGTCTGCCCGCCCGTCGGCCACCTCCAGCAATGCCGCGCACAGGTCGGGGACATAGGTAGGCGACCCGGTCTGGTCGTCGACTACCTCCACGCTGCCGTCGCCCGCGGCCAGCCGGCGCATGGCGGCCACGAAATCTTTACCAGTCCCGCCGGTGTAGACCCAGGCGGTGCGCACGACGGTGGCCTGCGCCAGCGCCGCCCGCACGGCGAGTTCGCCGGCCAGTTTGGTCAGCCCATACACACTGAGCGGGCCGGTTTCGTCATCGGGCTCATACGGGCGCGGCGCGGAGCCGCCGAAGTCGCCGCTGAACACGTAGTCGGTCGAGATGTGGATCATGTCCGCGCCGACACGTGCACACGCCCGCGCGATGTATTCCGGGCCTGTCACGTTGACGGCGTGCGCGGTCGCCTGGTCGCTTTCCGCCCCGTCGACGTTGGTGTAGGCCGCGCAGTTGACCACCACGTCGCCGCGCTCGACGAACCGCTCCGCGGCATCGGGGTCGGTGATGTCCCACTGCGACGACGTCAGCGCCAACACGTCACGTCCTTGGCGGGTGGCCTCGGCCGCCAAATAGCTGCCTACCTGCCCACCGGCCCCGGGGATCACAATCCTGGCTGCAGTCAATTGCGCCGCTCCTCCTCATCGCTGCGCTCTGCATCGTCGCCGGCGGGGATCATCTGCGCCGCTCCTCCTCATCGCTGCGCTCTGCATCGTCGCCGGCGGGGATCATCTGCGCCGCTCCTCCTCATCGCTGCGCTCTGCATCGTCGCCGGCGCGCACGCTCCCGAGTCTGGCACGCCGATCCCGGCCTCCCCCGAAGACGGCTGTGACATAAGTAGTCTAAAGTGATGCCTGCGCAACGTGTGGTCCGCGCCGTTGCGACAGCGGCGGCCGTCGCCGTCGTTCTCGGAACCGGCGTGGCATGGAGCAAAGTCCGATCGTTCGAAGACGGCATCTACCACATGTTCGCCCCCTCGCTCGGCCAGGGCGGCGACGACGGTGCGATCGACATCTTGCTGGTCGGCATGGACAGCCGCACCGACGCGCACGGCAACCCACTCTCCAGCCAGGAGCTGGCGACGCTGCGGGCCGGCGACGAGACCGCCACCAACACCGACACCATCATCCTGATTCGGGTCCCGAACAACGGAAAGTCGGCCACCGCGATCTCGATTCCCCGTGACTCCTATGTCTCGGCACCCGGCCTGGGCAAGACCAAGATCAACGGCGTCTACGGCCAGGTCCGCGAAGAGAAGCGGGTGAGCCTGGTCGAATCGGGGATCTCCGAAACCGAGGCCGAAGCGCGTGGCACCGAGGCCGGCCGCGAAGCCCTGATCAAGACCGTCGCCGATCTCACCGGCGTCACCGTCGACCACTACGCCGAGATCGGGCTACTCGGCTTCGCATTGATCACCGACGCGCTCGGCGGCGTCGACGTCTGTCTCAAAGAGCCCGTCTACGAACCCCTTTCAGGCGCCGACTTTCCCGCCGGCTGGCAAAAGCTCAACGGCCCGCAGGCACTGAGCTTCGTTCGCCAGCGTCACGACCTGCCGCGCGGCGACCTGGACCGGGTGGTGCGCCAGCAGGTGGTGATGGCCGACCTGGCACATCGTGTGCTCTCCGGCAAGACGCTGTCGAGTCCCGCGACACTGGAGCGGCTGCAAGGCGCCATCCAGCGCTCGGTGGTGCTGTCGTCCGGGTGGGACATCATGGACTTTGTGAAACAGCTGCAGAAGCTGGCCGCCGGCAACGTCGCCTTCGCCACCATCCCGGTGCTCGACGAAGCCGGCTGGAGCGACGACGGCATGCAAAGCGTCGTGCGGGTGGACCCGCACCAGGTGCAGGAGTGGGTGGCCAGCCTGCTGCACGACCAGGACCAAGGAAAGACCGAGGAGCTGGCCTACAGCCCGGCCAAAACCACAGCCGACGTGCTCAACGACACAGACATCAACGGCCTGGCCGCCGCGGTGTCAAATGTCTTGGTAGCCAAGGGCTTTACCGCCGGAAACGTCGGCAACAACGAAGCCGCGCACGTGAAATCCAGCCAGGTGCGCGCCGCCAAGGCCGACGACCTGGGCGCCCAGCAAGTCGCCAAGGACCTCGGCGGATTGCCCGTGGTCGCCGATCCGGCGGTGCCGCCGGGATCGGTGCGGGTGGTGCTCGCCAACGACTACACCGGCCCGGGATCCGGCCTCGACGGCGGCGCGTCGGCGACACCGGCGGCCTCGTCGCATTCCGCAGCAGGGGCATCGAAGGACACCACCGCTCCCCCGCCGTCGCCGATTCTCACCGCGGGCGCCGATCGTCCCGAGTGCGTCAACTGACGTGACCAACCTCAGCGAGGCGATTCTCGAGCCGATGCTGCGCACCGACCCGGTCGGCCCGCGGATCACCTACTACGACGACGCCACCGGAGAGCGCATCGAGCTGTCGGGGGTGACCCTGGCGAACTGGGCCGCCAAAACCGGCAACCTGCTGCGCGACGAACTCGGCGCCGGGGCGGCCAGCCGGGTCGCGGTGTTGCTGCCGGCGCACTGGCAGACGGCCGCGGTCTGCTTGGGGGTGTGGTGGATCGGGGCCGAAGTGATATTCGGCGGCCGGGCCGACATTGCGTTGACCACAGCTGCTCGGCTCGACGAGGCCGACAGCACCGGAGCGACCGAGGTGGCGGTGTTGTCGCTGGATCCGCTCGGCCGCCCAGCGCCGGATCTGCCGGTCGGCGTCACCGACTACGCCACCGCGGTCCGGGTGCACGGCGACCAGATCGTCGCGGAGCGCCGTCCCGGCCCGGCACTTACGGGCCGCTCCGTGGACGAGGTGCTCGCGGACTGCCAAATACAAGCTGCGACAACGGGTTTGACATCCGATGACCGGGTGCTGTCGACGAAGTCGTGGACGACGCCCGACGATCTGGTCGACGGCTTGCTGACCGTCCTCGCCACCGGCGCGTCGCTGGTGCAGGTGGCCAATCCCGACCCGGCAGCGCTGCCGCGCAGGATCGAAACCGAGAAGGTCACCCGGGTTCTCGAGTGACGCGCGAAACCCTCGCCCATCCGGACGGCCCCCTGAATACATGTTGGTATCGCAATATTTCTATGTTAGCGTCGTGCGAAGGCGGGCTGAACTCAGCGAGAGAAAGGTTAAGCGATGGCGGTGCACGGGCTACTTGCGAAGGCGGCCACCACGGTAGTCACCGGGCTGGCCGGGGTGACTGCCTACGAGGCGCTGCGCAAAGCGTGGGCCAAGGCTCCGGTTCACGAGGCGGCGGTGACGGCCGCGGAGTGGGGCCTGCGGGGAACCCGGCGCGCGGAGGAAGCCGCCGAGTCGGCGCGCCTCAAGTTGGCCGACGTGATGGCCGAAGCGCGGGAACGCGTCGGCGAGGAGGCCCCGACCCCGGCCGTCAGTGCAGCCGACCACCACGAACATTGATTGCGGCCGATGACCGCAGCCGTCGATAGCGACCTGGTCGTCGTCTCCGACGCCGCCGGGCGGATGCGGGTCGAGGTCGCGTGGGTGCGCTCGAATTCCCGCCGCGCCGTTGCGGTCGAAGAGGCGGTGGCTCAACAAAACGGGGTGCGCGTCGTCCACGCCTACCCCCTCACCGGATCGGTCGTGGTCTGGTATTCCCCGAAGCGCTGTGAACGCTCGGCGGTGCTGGCAGCCATCAAGGAGGCCGCGCATACCGCCGCCGAGCTGATTCCGGCCCGCGCACCGCACTCGTCGGAGATCCGCAACGCCGACGTGCTGCGCATGGTCGTCGGCGGCGCGGCACTGGCCTTGCTGGGTGTGCGCCGTTACGTGTTCGCCCGCCCGCCGCTGCTCGGCCCGACCGGCCGGCTGGCCGCCACCGGCGTCACCATATTCACCGGCTACCCGTTCCTGCGCGGCGCGCTGCGATCATTCCGCTCCGGTCGCGCGGGCACCGACGCCTTGGTGTCGGCTGCGACGGTGGCCAGCCTGGTGCTGCGCGAGAACGTCGTCGCGCTCACGGTGCTGTGGCTGCTCAATATCGGTGAGTACCTGCAGGATCTGACGTTGCGGCGCACCCGGCGGGCGATCTCCGAGCTGCTGCGCGGCACCCAGGACACGGCCTGGATTCGCATGGCCGACGGGAACGAAGTGCAAGTGCCGATCGACACCGTGCAGATCGGCGACGAGGTGGTGGTCCACGACCATGTGGCGATCCCGGTGGACGGCGAGGTGGTCGACGGCGAGGCGGTCGTGGACCAGTCTGCCATCACCGGGGAAACGCTGCCGGTCAGCGTCGTCGTCGGCTCGACGGTGCATGCCGGTTCGGTGGTGGTGCGCGGACGGCTCGTGGTACGCGCCCGCGCGGTGGGCAGCCAAACCGCCATCGGGCGCATCATCACCCGCGTCGAGGAGGCCCAGCACGACCGTGCGCCGATTCAGACTGTCGGAGAGAACTTTTCGCGTCGATTCGTGCCCACATCGTTCATCGTCTCCGCGCTCACGTTGGCGATCACCCGAGACGTCCGGCGCGCGATGACGATGCTGCTGGTGGCATGCCCGTGCGCGGTGGGCCTGGCCACCCCGACCGCGATCAGCGCCGCGATAGGCAACGGCGCCCGCCGCGGCATCCTGATCAAAGGCGGCTCGCACCTCGAAGAGGCCGGCCGGGTGGACGCCATTGTCTTCGACAAGACCGGGACGCTGACCGTGGGGCGACCGGTGGTGACGAATATCGTTGCCATGCACGATGACTGGGAGCCAGAGCAAGTGCTGGCCTATGCGGCCAGCTCGGAGATCCACTCCCGTCATCCGCTGGCCGAGGCGGTGATCCGCTCGACGGAAGAACGCCATATCAGCATCCCGCCGCACGAGGAATGCGAGGTGCTGGTCGGCCTCGGCATGCGGACGTGGGCCGACGGCCGGACCTTGCTGCTGGGAAGTCCGTCGCTGCTGCAGTCCGAAAACGTCGCCGTATCACAGGAAGCGGCCGACTGGGTGGCCAGGCTGCGCCGGCAAGCCGAGACCCCGTTGCTGCTCGCGGTCGACGGCACATTGGTGGGTCTGATCAGTCTGCGCGACGAAATCCGGCCGGAGGCAACTGACGTGCTGAAGAAGTTGCGCACCAATGGAATTCGCCGCATCGTCATGCTCACCGGGGATCACCCTGAGATCGCCGAGGTGGTCGCCCGCGAGCTGGGCATCGATGAGTGGCGCGCCGAGGTCCTACCGGAGGACAAACTCGAAGTGGTGCGGCAGCTGCAAAGCGAGGGCCATGTGGTCGGGATGGTCGGCGACGGCATCAACGACGCCCCGGCGCTGGCGGCCGCCGATATCGGAATCGCCATGGGGCTGGCCGGAACTGACGTCGCCGTGGAGACCGCTGACGTCGCGCTGGCCAACGACGACTTGCAGCGTCTGCTCGACGTGCGAGACCTGGGCGCGCGGGCAGTGGAGGTCATCCGCCAGAACTACGGCATGTCGATCGCGGTCAATGCCGCCGGGCTGCTGATCGGCGCCGGTGGCGCGTTGTCACCGGTGCTGGCCGCGATCCTGCACAACGCGTCGTCGGTTGCGGTGGTGGCCAACAGTTCCCGGCTAATCCGCTACCGGCTGGACTAGTGGCAATCGCAAGCGCGGCGAAGCCGGGCGCAGCGGATCGCCACCAGAAGGAACAGGGTGCGATCGCAAGCGCGGCGAAGCCGGGCGCAGCGGATCGCCACCAGAAGGAGCAGGGTGCGATCGCAAGCGCGGCGAAGCCGGGCGCAGCGGATCGCCACCAGAAGGAGCAGGGTGCGATGGCAAGCGCGGCGAAGCCGGGCGCAGCGGATCGCCACCAGAAGGAGCAGGGTGCGATGGCAAGCGCGGCGAAGCCGGGCGCAGCGGGTCGCCACCATCATCTACGCGGTTCTGCGCTGCCGCCTCCAGTGAGGGAAATATCGTGAACTGCTCACCGACACCGGTTGCCTGCAGCGGTCGCAACACGGCCCGGTGATCGGCCACCACCGAAAAATCCAGCGCGCGCTCTCGGCAGCGCCGCTGGCCGCGCACCAATGCGGTGACGCCGGCAACCGACAGGAAATCGACCGCTGTCGCATCGACCAGAACCTGGCCCGCATCCGGGGTAGCGCGGCACGTTTCCCGCAGGGCGCACTCGAGTTGAGCGACGTTGCAAAGGTCGACATCCCCACGCAGGTGCAAGACGACCAAATCATTAACCGTTGTGCGTTCGACATGTAACGCTGACACAGGCTCCTCCGCTTGTCGGTGGTTCGAGAAACCGACGTCAGGGGCACCACGGTCGCGACAGCGCTGCAGCCGCAAAGCGTAGTTCGGCGATCGAGTACACCGAACGTCGCGGGCTGTGGTCTAACCGCATTTTCACCGTATCACTGTTCGACAACTGCACCTTGCGAGAACACGTAGCCTGGGCCAATGAATGAGGACTTGCACTCGTTGTCGCGAGAGCTGGCCGAGGTGGGCCGGCTCGTCGACGACGACGATGTGACCAGCGTGGTCGACCGGATGGTCAGACGCGCTGTGCGCACCATCCCTGGCTGTGAACACGCGACGGTGACCGTGGAGGTCAGCCCGGGAAAACTGGAAACCGTGTACGGCGGTGAGATCACCGCGCTGGCGCACACTGCGGACGAACCTCGCCCCTGGCCAGGCCCGATTCTGGACGCTGTGCGCTACCGCGAGCCGCGCCGAATCGAGGATGCCGAGACCGAACAGCGCTGGCCCGGGTTTCCGGAGCGGATGCGGCAGGCTGGGTTTCGCAGTTGCCTGGCATTGCCGCTACCGGCGTATCGCCGGCCGTCGGTTGGATGCACGCTGTTCTCGCCTCGCCCCAACCAGTTCACCGAGCACGTGATGGACCTGGTAATGCTGTTCGCTTTGCACGCCGGTACCACATTCGACAATGCCGCCCTCTACAACGATTCACGACAGCTGGTCGACCACTTGCATTCGGCGTTGGCCACGCGAGATCTGATCGGGCAGGCCAAAGGGCTGCTGATGCGCCATTACTCCTGTGACCCGGATGCTGCGTTCGATATGTTGCGGCGCGTTTCCCAGCATCGCAACGTCAAGATTCGGCATCTGGCCGCCGAGCTGGTCGAGGCGCACCGACAGGGCAGGCTCGAACCGTTGTTGCACACCTGGTTCGAGGAGCATCCCGACTTCGCAGCGGCGACCTAACGTCCGTCAGCAGCCGCAGTCGTCGCCGTGCCAGGAGCGCACACCCTGCCACACCGCGACCGCGGCGATCGTCAACCCGACCGCGGGGTCCAACCACCAACCGCCGGGCCACGCGGCGGTGACCACCAGGCCGACCAGCACCGCGGCCGCCTGCGCACCGCACAAGTGGTTCTGAATTCCTTCACCAGTGGTGGCCGCCGAACCCAGCATCGCGCCGAGTCGCTGCTTGGCCCGGCCCAGCATCGGCATCACCACCAACGCGGCGGCCGTCAAGACGATGCCGATCACCGACCGCTCAGCGTGATGCCCACCAAGCAGGTCGCGCACTGATTCAGCGGCGATGTAGGGGGCGGTCAGCCAAAACGACACCGCCACCCCGCGCTGGGCGCGTCGTTCGGCGGTCTCGGACAGCGTGCGCCACCCGGTGAACCGCCACAGCACCATCACGCTGGCCAGGGCCTCCGGCGCGCTGCCCAGCGCCCATCCGGTCAACGCGATAGACCCGACGGCAAGCCCTTGCCACAGCCCCAGCGCACCCTCGGCCAGCATCGCGGCCAGGCTGATCCACGCCAGCCGCCTGGCCCATCGCGCAGCCCTATGCCAGGCCGCATCCCGGGACGGCGCCGTCGGCGTGGCGAGCTCAGTGGGACGAGGGGTGGTCACCACGCGATAGTAAAGGCAGATCCGAGGGTCTCTCGACCGGCGCGCTCGGAGCAGCGCCTATCCGGTAGCCGGGCGCAGTGAGCCAGGTTTAGTACGCGCGGGGTATGGCCGAAACCGAGTTCGAAAAGTTTGACGACGCAGCTTCCGTGGAAGCGATCAGCGGCTCGAGCACCGCGGCGCACATGCCCCTTGCGTACGTAGACGTCTGTGCGCTGTGGAGTCGACCATGCGGCCGCGTCTTTCGACGGTCAGCAAATTTCTAGAATGTCACCGCACTGGCGTCGGCGCTGGCTACGCTTTTATTACGCGGTTTTCGGGGCTGCTCCAACAGGTTCGACAGGAGCTGACAATGACCGAGTACAAAAACCCAACCAAGCCCCAAAAGAAACAGGGTGCGCACGCACCAATCATGGAAATCTCCGGGAAGCGTCTTAAAGCCCGGGCAAGAAGCGCCCAGAACTTCGCAAACTTCTAAAGGCCGGGCATACGGCGTCGATCAAGGATTCCGACCGGCACTTCGCCTGGTCGGCCTCTGCCACCCTCCAGCACGACTGAGGAGGTCACAAATGAGGAGGTCACTAGTTGTGGCGACAATCGCTGGCACGAGTGCGCTAGCTATCTTCGCCGCTCTACCGGCAATTGTCATAGGAGTAGCCCGCGCCGACGAGTACTCCTTCTTGGAGGACATGGAGTCGGCTGGCTTCGTCAACCAAGGTGGGAACGGCGCCGAAATCGGGGTGGGCTACCACATCTGCGCGGAGATCGCTGCCGGCACATCGCCGTCGCAGGCTGCGCGCGAACTATGGCTGGACAGCCACTTAAACGAGTACGAGGCCGCACAGTTCGTGCGCATCGCGGTCCATGATCTCTGCCCGGAAACCGTGTGAGGTTGGTTAGCGAAGACTTGGCGTAGGACACACAAGCCACCGGCATAGCGAAGCTTCCAGGGCTTCACCGCACCGGCGGAGGTAGTAGTTCGCGCTCCGCTCCGCAAATCGTCGCTGCCCAAGCTTGCCGACCGGCATGAGAACGACGACAAATGCTTAGGCGATGAATCTGATTGCTGCGCTTGTCGTTAGGCTGACGACCATGGCGCGCACCGATAACGACACCTGGGACCTGGCAACGAGCGTGGGGGCCACCGCCACCATGGTGGCCGCGGGCAGAGCCCGCGCCACGAGAGCGGGACTCATCGACGATCCGTTCGCCGAGCCGCTGGTGCAGGCCGTCGGCATCGACTTCTTCACTCGTTGGGCGGCCGGCGAACTGGACGCCGCCGAAGTCGACATCGCCGACCACCCGTGGGGCATGCAGCCGATGACCGATCTGCTGGCCGCACGAACCCGGCTCATCGACACGTTCTGCGCCGATGCGGTGGCGGCGGGTATTCGTCAGGTCGTCATCCTGGCCTCGGGCCTCGACGCCCGCGGCTACCGGCTGTCGTGGCCGGCGGGAACGACCGTGTTCGAGATCGATCAACCGCAAGTCCTGGAGTTCAAGGCCACCACGGTGGCCGCGCTGGGCGCCGAGCCGACCGCCAACCTGCGGACGGTGCCGATCGATCTGCGACACGACTGGCCGTCGGCACTGCAGCACCCAGGGTTCGACGCCAACCGGCCGACGGCCTGGATCGCCGAGGGACTGCTGGCATTCCTGCCGCCGGAAGCCCAGGACCGCCTGCTGGACAACATCACTGCGCTGAGCGCCGGCGGCAGTCGGCTGGTCGCGGAGATCTTCTTGAACTCGCCGGAATGGCTGGAGGTCATGCACGCCGCAGCGCAGAAATGGTACGAGCACGGCCTGGACGCCCACATCGACGACCTCTGGTATTTCGGCGAGCGTCATGACGTCTCGACTTACCTGGACCAGCACGGCTGGCGCACCGTGCGCACCCGCTCCAGCCAGGTGTTGGCCGACAACGGATTACCAGTGCCGCCGCCCATCAACGGCGAGACCGAAAACTACTACTGCACCGCGGTGCGGGGCACAGACTGATGCCAAATTGCAACGCGCCCAAGCCACTTGACGGGTTTCGGGTGCTCGACTTCACCCAGAACGTGGCTGGTCCGCTGGCGGGTCAGGTGCTCGCCGACTTGGGCGCTGAAGTCATCAAGATCGAGGCGCCGGGCGGTGACGCTGCCCGGCAGATCACCGCTGTCCTTCCCGGACGCCCACCGCTGCCCACGTATTTCCTGCCCAACAATCGGGGCAAGAAATCGGTGACCGTCGACCTGGCCTCCGACGAAGCCAAGCAGCAGATCCTGCGACTCGCCGACACCGCCGACGTCCTGCTCGAGGCCTTTCGTCCCGGCGTCATGGAAAGACTCGGGTTAGGTCCCGACGAATTGCGTTCGCGAAACCCGAAACTCATCTATGCGCGGCTAACAGCCTATGGCGGCAACGGCCCCAACGGCGACCGGCCGGGAATCGACCTGATGATTCAGGCGGAGGCCGGCATGACCTCGGGGATGCGCACCCCCGATGGTAAGCCGCAGCTCATCCCGTTCCAGTTGGTCGACAACGCCAGTGGTCACGTGCTGGCCCAGGCAGTGCTCGCCGCTCTGCTCAACCGCGAACGACACGGCGTCGCCGATGTCGTCAGCGTGGCCATGTACGACGTCGCGGTGAACCTGCAAGCCAACCAGCTCACCATGCACCTGAACCGGCCCACCGGCCAGACCCCGGTTACTAAGCCAAAGCCGAAGGGGCGCAAAACTGTTGGCTTCGCCAGCCAGCCATCGGATGCGTTCCGCGCCGCCGACGGGTACGTCGTGATCAGCGCCTACACACCGAAACACTGGAAGCTGCTGTGCGAAACCATCGGTCGCCCGGACCTATTGCAAGACGAGAGGTTCCACGACCAGCGCTCGCGGTCCATCCATTTCGCGGAGCTGACCGAGGAGCTGGAATCCACCCTGACCACTAAGACGGCCGCCGAGTGGGTTGATTTATTGTGCGGCAGAGGGCTAATGGCATGCCTGGTTCACACCTGGAAGGAGGTCGTGGACACTCCGCTCTTCGCGGAAAACGATCTGGCGCTGCGCGTCGGCTCTGGTGAGGACACCATCACGGTGATCCGCACGCCGGCGCGGTACTCCACCTTCACCGCCGCCGCCACCGACCCGCCACCGGCGGTGGGTCAGAACAACGACGAATACCTCAACGCACCGTAGCCTCAGCGCAGCACGTGCCGTGACATCACCACGCGCTGAATCTGGTTGGTGCCCTCGTAAATCTGGGTGATTTTGGCGTCGCGCATAAACCGCTCGACCGGAAAGTCGGTGGTGTAGCCGGCACCACCGAACAGCTGCACGGCGGACTCCGTCACATCCATGGCGGTGTCAGAGGCAAAGCACTTCGCTGCGGCGGAGATGAATCCGAGATTCGGCTCGCCGCGTTCGGCGCGGGCGGCGGCGTTGTAGACCATGAGCCGGGCCGCTTCGACTTTCATCGCCATATCGGCGATCTCGAATTGCACACCCTGGAACTCCGAGATCGACTTGCCGAACTGCTTGCGGTCCTTGGTATAGGCAATCGTGGCGTCCAACGCGCCCTGCGCAATACCCACGGCCTGCGCACCGACGGTCGGGCGAGTGTGATCAAGGGTCTGCAACGCGGTCTTGAACCCTGTGCCGGGTTCACCGATGATCCGATCGCCCGGGATGCGGCAGTTCTCGAAGTACAGCTCGGTGGTCGGAGAGCCCTTGATGCCCATCTTCTTTTCCTTGGGCCCGATGGAGAACCCTTCGTCGTCCTTGTGCACCATGAACGCCGAGATACCGTTGGGGCCCTTGTCCGGATCGGTCACCGCCATCACGGTGTACCAGGTGGATTTGCCGCCGTTGGTGATCCAGCACTTGGTGCCGTTGAGAATCCAGTCGTCGCCGTCGGCTTTGGCTCGGGTCCGCATCGATGCCGCGTCGCTGCCGGCTTCGCGCTCACTCAATGCGTAGGACGCCATCGCCCCTTCCACCGCCAGTGACGGCAACACCTGCTTCTTGAGCTCCTCCGAGCCCTGCAGGATCAGGCCCATGGTGCCCAGCTTGTTTACGGCCGGGATCAGCGAAGCAGAAGCGTCGACACGCGCCACTTCTTCGATCACGATGCACGTCGCCACCGAGTCCGCGCCCTGTCCGCCGTACTCCTCTGGCACGTGCACCGCATTGAAGCCCGCCGCGTTCAGTGCCGACAGCGCCTCCTCGGGGAACCGGGACTGCTCGTCGACCTCGGCCGCGTACGGTGCGATCTCTTTTTCCGCCAGCGCGCGGATCGCCGCGCGCAGTTCTTGGTGTTCCTCGGGCAGTTGGAATAGGTCAAACGACGGATCTCCGGCCCACCGAGCCATGATGGCCTCCTTGCACTTCGACTTGATTGCCCGGCCCCTGCTCGGGCCGCTGTCCGGCCCGCATCATCAACCGAGCAGTGCTTGCTTTGCCCGGGCTATCCCTCGGGCTTGCTGCCCGGCCCGCATCGTCGCCGGGCTCTGCTTGATTGCCCGGCTCCTCCTCGGGCCGCTGCCCGGCCCGCATCGTCGCCGGGCTACCGGCCGGTAACTTTACCGTGCCGGCTTTTGAGGTCCGCATCCTTGGCTCGCACCGTCTGCGCCAACTGCTCCTGAAACGCCACGATCCGCGACCGCAACCCTGGATCGGAGCACCCCAGAATCCGCACCGCCAGCAGGCCCGCGTTGCGGGCACCGCCAATCGACACCGTCGCCACCGGCACCCCGGCAGGCATCTGCACTATCGACAGCAGCGAATCCAGGCCGTCCAGCCGGGCCAGCGGCACCGGCACCCCGATGACCGGCAGCGGCGTCGCCGAGGCCACCATTCCGGGAAGGTGGGCGGCGCCACCCGCGCCGGCGATGATCACCTCGATGCCACGGTCGGCGGCCCCGCGGGCGTAGTCGAGCATCAAACCGGGCGTGCGATGCGCCGAGACCACGCCGATCTCGAACGGCACCTCGAACTCGTCGAGCGCAGTGGCGGCGTCCTGCATCACGGACCAATCGCTGTCGCTGCCCATGATCACCCCGACCCGGGACGTGTTAGCCATCTGAGTCCCATCCGTCTTGCATTTAGCGCCGCTCCTCAGCATCGCTGCGCTCTGCGTCGCCAGCGAGCCACTGCCCGTGTGACAACCAGTGTGCCGCCAGGGCGGCGCGCTCACGAAGATTCGCCACGTCTGCAGGGTCGGAGCCCAGGAAGTTGACGTGCCCGATCTTGCGGCCGGGCCGCTCGCCCTTGCCGTAGAGGTGAACCCGTGCCTCCGGCATCCGCGCGAACAAATGGTGCAGCCGCTCGTCGACCGTCATCGTCGGCGTTTGCGCGGCGCCCAGCACATTGGCCATCACCGTCACCGGCACGGTGGCGTCGGTGTCGCCGAGCGGATAGTCCAGCACCGCGCGCAGGTGCTGCTCGAACTGGCTGGTACGGGCGCCATCCATAGTCCAGTGCCCGGAGTTGTGCGGCCGCATCGCCAGCTCGTTGATCAGTAACCGGCCGTCGGTGGTCTCGAACAGCTCGACCGCCAGTACCCCGACGACGCCCAGTTCGGCCCCGAGCCGTAACGCCAGGTGCTGCGCCTCGGCGCCGAGGTCGTCGTCAAGCTCGGGCGCCGGCGCGATGACCTCGACGCAGATGCCGTCGCGCTGCACGGTCTGCACCACCGGCCAGGCCGCGCCCTGACCGAACGGCGAGCGCGCCACCAGCGCGGCGAGCTCGCGACGCATCTCGACCCGCTCTTCGACCAGCACCGACACGCCGCTGGCCAAAAACTCGCCCGCGATGCCACGGGCTTGGGCCAAGTCGCCGGCCATCCGCACACCGCGGCCGTCGTAGCCGCCGCGCACCGCCTTGACCACGATCGGACCGCCGACTCGAGCGGCAAAGGCGTCAATCGCGTCCAAGTCGTCGAGGCGATCGACGCTGGCGTAGCGCGGCACCGGGGCGTCCAGCGCGGAAAGTCGCTCCCGCATCACGAGCTTGTTCTGGGCGTGCACCAACGCATGCGGCGGTGGTGCCACGTTGACGCCCTCGGCGACCAGCTTCTCGAGCAGCTCATTGGGGACGTGCTCGTGGTCGAAGGTCAGCACATCCGCGCCGGCGGCAACGCGGCGCAGGTCATCCAGGTCGGTGTGCGATCCGACAACCACGTCCGGGCTGACCTGAGCGGCGGGGTCGTCCGGCGCGGCGGCCAACACTCGCAGCGTCTGGCCCAGGGCGATCGCAGCCTGATGGGTCATCCGCGCCAGCTGGCCGCCGCCGACCATGGCGACCAGCGGTGCAGCGATGGGGGTACCGGGCACGCAATCATCGTGTCATGACCGGCTGAGCGGGGCATTTAGCGGCGTTAACACGCACCGCGACGCACCGGTGGCCCGCAATACGTAGACTGCGACATTGTGTCCTTTGCCGATGCCACGATCGTGCGGTTGCCGCGGGTGGTCCGGTCCTACGTCGAACGCCATCACGAACTGATCAAGTTCGTCATCGTCGGGGCCACCACGTTCGTCATCGACTCGGCGACCTTCTACACGCTCAAGCTGACCATTCTGGAGCCCAAGCCGGTGACCGCCAAGGTCATCGCCGGCATCGTCGCGGTCATCGCGTCGTACATCCTCAACAGGGAGTGGAGCTTCCGGCATCGCGGCGGCCGGGAACGCCACCACGAGGCGCTGCTGTTCTTCGCGTTCAGCGGGGTGGGCGTGTTGCTGTCGATGGCGCCGCTGTGGTTCTCGCACTATGTCCTGCAGGTGCGGGTGCCGACGGTGTCGCTGACCGTGGAGAACATCGCCGACTTCATCTCCGCCTACATCATCGGCAACCTGCTGCAGATGGCCTTCAGGTTCTGGGCCTTCCGGCGCTGGGTGTTCCCCGACGAGTTCGGTCGTAGCTCGGAGAAGGCTCTGGAATCGGCGCTGACCGCCGGCGGGATCGCCGAAGTCTTCGAGGACAACATCGAAGAAGGCGGCACCGTCACGCTGCTGCGTGCGTGGCGGTCGCGCCGCAACCGGTTCGCTCAGCTGGGCGATTCTTCGGATCCGAGTGTGTCGAAAACCTCGTGATACAGCAGCGCGTGCACTTGCCGTACGCGCGGAATGTCGTAGAACTCCAACGGCTCTTGTGACGCCGATTCGATGATCAGCGTGCCGGCGCGCAACATCCGGTCGACGATGCCGTGCCGGAACTCCACGCTGTTGATCCGGGCGAGCGGGATGTCGATTCCGCTGCGGGTCAGCACCCCGTGCCGATACATCACCCGCCGGTCGGTGATGACGAAATGCGTTGTCAGCCAAGCTAGGAACGGCCACAGCGTCAGCCACCCGACGACCACAAGCCAGATCGCCCAGATGACCGCGAAGATCACGTTCTTGGCGCTCGGATCCCAGTGCTTGGTGTTGATGAATCCGGCGACGAAGGACGCCAGACCGGTCGCCAGGATGATCACGGTGACCGCTCCGATCAGGCGCTTCCAGTGTGGATGGCGGTGCAAAACCACCTGCTCGCCGTCGGCCAGCACGTTGTCGGGGTAGCGCATCAGTGCGCGGCCCGCAGGTGGGTGATGTCGCCGGCCGATATCGCCACGGTCTGTCCACCGGTGTCGACCAGCAGCCGGCCCATCTCGTCGACGGCTTGGGCGATGCCGAGCACTTCACGGTCACCGGGCAACGTGGCCTTGACCCGGCGCCCTAGCGTCAGGCTGTGGCGCTGGTAGTCGGCGAGCAGTGCCGGGTCAGCGCCGGCCGCGGTGCGCCAAGCATCGATACGGCCAGCCAGCTCGCGAAGAATCCTGTGCGCCAACGTGTTTCGATCCGTCATCGATGACCCCAGCATCGCCAGCGAAGTCGCGGCCGGATCCGGTGCTTCGTCGGCGGTCAAGGTCACATTGAGCCCTAGCCCGATCACGATCACCGGCCCGGCGCCACCGACTTCGGTCAGGATCCCGGCCAGCTTGCCGTCGTTGACCAGCACGTCGTTCGGCCATTTCACGCCGGCCGTGACGTCGGCCACCGCGGCCAGTGCGTCGACCACCGCAAGCCCGGTCGCCAGGGGCAGCCAGCCCCACGCCGATCGGGCGACCGAGGCGCCGTTCACGCCGACCGACATCGCGATCTGCGCGCGGGGCGGTGCCAACCAGTGCCGGCCATGACGGCCACGGCCGGCGTTCTGGTATTCGGCGAGCAGCACACACCCGTCGATGTCTTCGCCGGCCGCCACGCGGGCCAGCAGATCGGCATTGGTAGAACCGGTTTCCTCGACGACGTCGAGCTGACGCCACGGCAGCCCCGGCCCGACCAAGCCGTCGCGCACGGCTGCGGCATCCAATGGCGGGCGGGGCATGTCGGTCCTCGAGGGTGAGCTCAGGGCTTCCACTGTGCGCTGACGGCGGAACTTTCGCAAAGATCCCGCCCTAGAAACGCACTCGACGCGATTAGGATCGCAATTTAAGGGACCGCTAAGATCGGCAGCCATGACGAGCGCTACCGATCACCACGCCGAACCCGCTGCCGAGCACACCGTCGACATCCACACCACGGTCGGCAAGCTGGCTGAACTGCGCAAGCGCCTCGACGAGACGCTGCACCCCGTCGGCGTCGAGGCCGTCGACAAGGTGCACGCCAAGGGCAAGCTGACCGCCCGCGAGCGCATCTACGCGCTGTTGGACGAGGGGTCGTTCGTCGAGCTCGACGCCTTGGCCCGGCACCGCAGCACGAACTTCGGGCTGGACGCCAAGCGTCCGCTCGGCGACGGTGTGGTCACCGGCTACGGCACCATCGACGGCCGCGACGTGTGCATCTTCAGCCAGGACGCCACCGTGTTCGGCGGCAGCCTCGGCGAGGTCTACGGCGAAAAGATCGTCAAGGTGCAAGAGCTGGCGATCAAGACCGGGCGGCCGCTGATCGGCATTAACGACGGGGCCGGCGCGCGCATCCAGGAAGGCGTGGTCTCGCTTGGCTTGTACAGCCGGATTTTTCGCAACAACATCCTGGCCTCCGGCGTGATCCCGCAGATCTCGCTGATCATGGGCGCCGCGGCGGGTGGCCACGTCTACTCCCCCGCCCTGACCGACTTCGTGGTGATGGTCGACCAGACCAGCCAGATGTTCATCACCGGCCCGGACGTGATCAAGACGGTCACCGGCGAGGACGTGACCATGGAGGAGTTGGGCGGCGCCCACACGCACATGGCCAAGTCAGGGACGGCGCACTACGTCGCGTCCGGCGAGCAGGACGCGTTCGACTGGGTTCGTGAACTGTTGAGCTACCTGCCGCCCAACAACTACGCCGATCCGCCGCGCTACGCCGTGCCGATTCCCGAGGGCGCCACCGAGGACAACCTCACCGCAGAGGACCTCGAACTCGACACGCTGATTCCGGATTCAGCGAACCAGCCCTACGACATGCATGAGGTGATCACCCGCATCCTCGACGACGATGAGTTCCTCGAAATCCAGAACGGTTATGCCCAGAACATCGTCGTCGGGTTCGGTCGCATCGACGGCCGCCCGGTGGGCATCGTCGCCAACCAGCCCACCCAATTCGCCGGCTGCCTGGACATCAACGCGTCGGAGAAGGCCGCCCGCTTCGTGCGGACCTGCGACTGCTTCAACATCCCGATCGTCATGCTGGTCGACGTGCCAGGTTACTTGCCGGGCACTAATCAGGAATACAACGGCATCATCCGTCGCGGCGCCAAGCTGCTCTACGCCTACGGCGAAGCCACCGTGCCCAAGATCACCGTGATCACCCGCAAGGCCTACGGCGGTGCCTACTGCGTGATGGGGTCCAAAGACATGGGCGCCGACGTCGCGGTGGCCTGGCCGACGGCGCAGATCGCTGTGATGGGCGCCTCCGGCGCAGTCGGATTCGTCTATCGCCAGCAGCTCGCCGAGGCAGCCAAGAACGGTGAGGACGTCGACGCGCTGCGGTTGAAGCTGCAGCAGGACTACGAGGACACCTTGGTCAACCCCTATATCGCGGCCGAGCGCGGCTACGTCGACGCGGTTATCGCGCCGTCGCACACCCGCGGCTACGTCGCGACCGCCCTGCGGCTGCTGGAACGCAAGATCGCCCAGCTGCCGCCCAAGAAGCACGGGAACATACCGCTATGAGTGAGTCGCACGACGGCCAAGGCCACGAGCTGCAGCACGACGGGCACGAGCCGCACATCGAGGTCGTCAAAGGCAACCCGACCGAAGAAGAACTCGCCGCGCTGATCGCGGTGCTGGGCACCGCAAGTGGCGGCCCAGCAGAGCCTGCGCGGCCCGAACGCAACATGTGGGGGCATCCCGTCGACAAGCTGCGGTACCCGGTCTTCAGCTGGCAGCGCGTCACGTTGCTGGAACGGGTCCACATGAAGCGGTGACCCGCTTGGTCCTGGGGTCCGCTTCACCGGGCCGGCTAAAGGTGCTGCGCCAGGCCGGCATCGAACCGCTGGTGCGCGTATCCGGTGTCGACGAGGACGCGGTCACTGCCGAGCTCGGCCCGAATGCCTCACCCGCGCAGGTTGTCTGCGCGCTGGCCCGCGCCAAGGCCGAGCGGGTTGCGGCCATCCTGGAGCCCGCGTTTGCAGCGGATTGCGTTGTGGTCGGCTGTGATTCGATGCTGCACATCGACGGCCGGTTGTGCGGCAAGCCAACTGCTGCTGACGAGGCGCGCCAGCAGTGGCAGGCTATCAGCGGCCGGTACGGACAGCTTTATACCGGTCACGCGATCCTGCGGCTGCTCGACGGTGAGTGCATTCAGCACGCCGACGAAACAGCCACTACCACAGTGCATTTCGGTGTACCCACCGCAGAAGAGTTGACCGCCTACATCGACAGCGGCGAACCGTTGCACGTGGCCGGCGGATTCACCATCGACGGCTTGGGCGGCTGGTTCGTCGACAGTATCGACGGCGACCCGTCCAACGTGATCGGCTTGAGTCTCCCCCTGCTGCGCCGGCTTCTGGGCCGCGTCGGATTGTCGGTCGCTGCACTGTGGCAACGGCGTTGATCGTGACCAGATCGCAATAGGACCGCAACACAACCGAAGCGGGGCGCCCCGAACGCGCTCGCGCGGTTATCCGGTCCTGCGCCCGACACTTGAGCGATGCCGGTGGAAGAAACCATGTGGGACATTCGGGTATCGCCCGATATCGACCGTTATGACGTGGCACGGCTTCGCGTGGCGCTGGCCGAGGCCATCTGCAGACAGTTAGCGCCAGGCAAGCGACTTCTGCGAGTGGTCACTTGGTCACCCAACGGCGGCGCATTGTTTCGGCCGGCGCGCGATGCTCAACGCTTCGCCGTGGCGTACGAAGTCGCGCTGAGCGTCTGAGGTAGTCCCGCCCCATCGCCGAGGCGCCAGTGTCGATCTCGGCGCTTGTCCTGCGGCTGGCCGTCGTGAGTAGGCTCAAGGTGTGCCGCTGCCAGAAGATCCCAGCCCCACACTCGCCGGCTACGCCCACCCCGAACGACTGGTCACCACCGACTGGCTGGCAGCCAATCTGGGCAGACCCGGCCTGGCGATTGTCGAGTCCGACGAAGACGTACTGCTCTACGACGTCGGCCACATCCCCGGCGCGGTCAAGGTCGACTGGCACACCGATCTCAACGACCCGCGAGTGCGCGACTACATCAACGGTGAGCAGTTCGCCGGGTTGATGAACCGCAAGGGCATCCACCGCGAGGACACGGTGGTGATCTACGGCGACAAGAGCAACTGGTGGGCAGCGTATGCGCTGTGGGTGTTCACGTTGTTCGGCCACCCGGACGTGCGGCTGCTCAACGGCGGACGCGACCTGTGGCTGGCCGAAGGCCGCGAAACCACCCTGGATGTGCCGAGCAAAACCTCCACCGGTTATCCGGTGGTGCAGCGCAACGACGGGCCGATCCGCGCGTTCAAGGACGACGTGCTCGCGTCGCTGGGTTCCCAGCCGCTGATCGACGTGCGCTCACCACAGGAGTACACCGGCGAACGCACGCACATGCCCGACTATCCGGAAGAGGGTGCGCTGCGCGGCGGCCACATTCCCACCGCGATCCACATCCCTTGGGGCAGAGCGGCCGACGAGAGTGGCAGGTTTCGCAGCCGCGAGGAGCTGGAGAAGATCTACGGCTTCATCAAGCCCGACGACAAGACGATCGTCTATTGCCGCATCGGTGAGCGATCCAGCCACACCTGGTTCGTGCTGACGCATCTGCTCGGCATCCCCGAGGTGCGCAACTACGACGGATCGTGGACGGAGTGGGGCAACACCGTGCGGGTGCCGATCGTGGCCGGCGAAGAACCGGGAGAAGTAGCGGTCCTATGAGCTTGCCCGCTCCGCTGGCTGAGGTGGTGTCCGACTTCGCTGAAGTCCAGGGCCAAGACAAGTTGCAGCTGTTGCTGGAATTCGCCAATGAGCTGCCGCCCATACCCGCCGATCTCCAAGAAGCGGCGATGGAGCCAGTGCCCGAATGCCAAACCCCGCTATTCCTGCATGTCGACGCCAGCAACCCGCAGCGCGTGCGGCTGCATTTCAGCGCGCCGGCCGAATCGCCCACGACCCGCGGTTTCGCCTCGATCCTGGCCACCGGTCTCGACGAACAACCGGCGGCCGACATCCTCGCGGTGCCGGACGACTTTTACGCCGACCTGGGCCTGGCGGCCTTGATCAGCCCATTGCGGCTGCGCGGTATGTCGGCGATCCTGGCCCGTATTAAGCGGCACCTCCGCGAGTCGAATGGGGCACTGGCTGATCCACCCGCCAGCCGCCGCTAAACTTCCCCCGGCATACTTGTAAGAAATTTTCTTAGAGACGCCGAACAGACCCTCAGACAGGAGGCGCAGTGCCTAGTCACGCCAGCTCGAAGATCGCCAAGGTACTCGTCGCCAACCGCGGTGAGATCGCCGTCCGGGTGATCCGCGCGGCCAAGGATGCCGGCCTGCCCAGCGTGGCGGTGTATGCGGAGCCGGACGCCGACGCGCCGCACGTCCGCCTGGCCGACGAGGCGTTTGCGCTTGGTGGTCAGACGTCGGCGGAGTCCTACCTGGACTTCGGCAAACTGCTCGACGCCGCCGCGAAGTCCGGTGCCAACGCGGTCCACCCCGGCTACGGGTTCCTTAGCGAGAACGCCGACTTCGCGCAGGCGGTCATCGACGCGGGCCTGATCTGGATCGGGCCCAGCCCGCAGTCGATCCGCGACCTCGGGGACAAGGTCACCGCGCGACACATCGCTGCGCGGGCTCAGGCGCCGCTGGTGCCGGGCACCCCGGACCCGGTGAAGGACGCCGACGAGGTGGTCGCGTTCGCCGAGGAGTACGGGGTGCCGATCGCGATCAAGGCCGCTTTCGGCGGCGGCGGTAAGGGCCTCAAAGTGGCCCGCACGATCGAGGAAATTCCGCACCTCTACGAGTCGGCGGTGCGCGAGGCGGTCGCAGCGTTCGGCCGCGGCGAGTGCTTTGTCGAGCGCTATCTGGACAAGCCGCGCCACGTCGAGGCGCAGGTGATCGCCGACCAGCACGGCAACGTGGTGGTGGCCGGTCTGCGCGACTGCTCGCTGCAGCGCCGCTACCAGAAATTGGTCGAGGAGGCGCCGGCACCGTTCCTCACCGACGCCCAGCGCAAGGAGATTTACGAAGCGGCCAAGCGTATCTGCAAGGAAGCCCACTACTACGGCGCGGGCACCGTGGAGTTCCTGGTCGGTCACGACGGGCTGATCTCGTTCCTGGAGGTCAACACCCGGCTGCAGGTCGAGCACCCGGTCACCGAGGAAACCGCGGGCATCGACCTTGTGCTGCAGCAGTTCAAGATCGCCAACGGCGAGAAACTCGACATCACCGAGGACCCGACGCCGCGCGGGCATGCGTTCGAGTTCCGCATCAACGGCGAGGACGCCGGTCGCAACTTCCTGCCCGCGCCGGGTCCGGTGACGAAGTTCCACCCGCCGTCCGGCCCGGGCGTGCGTGTGGACTCCGGCGTCGAGACCGGTTCGGTGATCGGCGGGCAGTTCGACTCGATGCTGGCCAAGCTGATCGTGTACGGCGCCGACCGCGAGGAGGCGCTGGCGCGGGCCCGCCGCGCGCTCGATGAGTTCGAAGTCGAGGGCCTGGCCACGGTGATCCCGTTCCACCGGGCGATCGTGCGCGACCCGGCGTTCATCGGCGACGAGAACGGCTTCTCGGTGCACACCCGCTGGATCGAAACCGAGTGGAACAACACGATCGAGCCGTTCACCGGCGGCGAGCCGCTGGACGAGGAGGACGCCCGGCCGCGGCAGAAGGTGGTCGTGGAGGTCGGGGGTCGTCGGCTGGAGGTGTCGCTGCCCGCCGACCTGGCGCTGTCCAACGGCGGCGGCTCCGAGAGCGGTGTTATCAGGCGCAAGCCCAAGCCACGCAAGCGCGGCGCACTGGCCGGTGCCGCGGCCTCTGGTGACGCCGTGACCGCCCCCATGCAGGGCACCGTGGTCAAAGTCGCCGTCGAAGAAGGCCAAGAAGTCAGCGCCGGTGATCTGGTCGTGGTCTTGGAGGCGATGAAGATGGAAAACCCGGTCACCGCGCACAAGGACGGCACCATCACCGGGCTCGCGGTTGAGGCCGGGGCCGCGATCACGCAGGGCACAGTTCTCGCGGAGATCAAGTAGCCGAGCCGGACATCGAGCCCCGTCCGGCGACCGATGCAGAGCGCAGCGATGGGGAGGAGCCGGACTTGGAAGCTATCGAGATCAACGCCGGGCGGTGGTACCTGCGGGCGCTGCATCTCGATGACTGGTCGTCGGACACCCGGTACACCTGGGCGATCTGTGAGGCGACGACGGGCCAATCGCTGGGCGAGGTAACGCTGAGCCCGGCGACTGGCGCCATCGATACCCGAGCAAGCGAGGGCCATACCGCAGCTGCAGCAGCCGCCGCCGACTCGGTGCGGCGGTTCGCGACCGCCGTCGTTCCTGGTAATCGGGGCAATCGCGGCGAAGGCGTTGTCGGCCCATCCCGGTCCGAGTAAGGTTTTTGGCAGGTTGAGTTCACAGCCGCCTGGACAACGTCAATGACGTGCAGGGAGGCGAACTCCCTGCCACGAAGGGGCAATCCTCTTAATTGACCCTCTTAATTGACGTGATCCACAGCACGAATTTTCGTCGACTGATGGAGTCACCTATGCCTGTCGTGAGGACCGCAGGGTCTGCGGGCGCGACTGCGGGCGCAGACGCCGCATTTCCGTCTCAACCCTGGGAAAACCGCACCGCGCGTTTTACCGTCCACTGGGGGCCGTCGGCCGCCGTGATCGCCGCGCACGGCGAGCTCGACGCCGCCAATGCCGGTCAGCTCGCCGATTACGTGCAGCGCTGCGCCGCCTTCTCCAAGCTGCTGGTCTTGGACCTCAGCGGCGTGGAATTCTTTGGGACAGCAGCGTTTTCGGCCCTGCACACGATCAATGTGCGCTGCGCCGGAGCCGAGGTGCGCTGGGCGGTAGTGCCCAGTCGCGCGGTTTCTCGGCTGTTGCGGATCTGCGACCCCGAGCACGCGCTGCCGATCGCGGAGTCAATGGATGCGGCGATGGCCGCCGCCGACGAACCGCGCCGCCTACTCCAGCTGGTCCCGCAGTCTCGCTAACGATTTAGCCAGCAGACGGGACACATGCATCTGCGAGATGCCGACCCGCTCGGCGATCTGGGTCTGCGTCATCGACTCGAAGAACCTGAGCACCAACACCGTCCGCTCCCGTTCGGGCAGCGCGTCCAGCAGCGGACGCAAGGCCTCGCGGTTTTCGATCCGCTCTAGGCCGGTGTCCACGTCACCGAGGGTGTCAGCGATGGCGCGGGCATCATCGTCCGCGCTGCCGCCGCCACCGCTGTCGATCGACAACGTGTTGTAGGAGCTGCCCGCAACCAGTCCTTCGACGATTTCCGTACGGTCCATGTCGAGTTCGTCTGCGAGCTCGGTGGCGGTAGGTGCTCGGCCCAGCCGTTGAGACAAGTCGGCGGTAGCAGTGCCGAGTCGCAAGTGCAGTTCCTTCAGGCGCCGCGGCACCTTCACTGACCAGCTGTTGTCGCGAAAGTGTCGCCGGACCTCCCCCATGATGGTGGGCACCGCGAACGACACGAAGTCCGAGCCGGCTTCGACGTCGAAGCGGACCACCGCGTTGACCAGCCCGACCCGCGCTACCTGAACGAGGTCGTCGCGCGGCTCGCCGCGGCCCTCGAATCGGCGGGCGATGTGATCGGCGAGTGGGAGGCAGCGCTCGACGATTTTGTCGCGCTGCCGCTGGAATTCCGGTGAGTTCGGTGGGAGGCTGGCCAGTTCACGGAACAGGTCGGGAACGTCGGCGTACTCATTCTGTCGTGAACCAGAACCGCCGACAGCTCGCGCTGTCACCTGGTGGAGCCCGCCCGTCGTGTGGTCAAGGTGATCCCGAATACGCCCCCGCCTTCCGGCTGGCTGCCGTCACGGAAGGTCTGTACGCCATCCGTCAGCGAAGTCAGGACATGCCAGCTGAAGCTACCGGGAGTCACCACGTCGTAGGTTTGACAGGTGGTCGACGCCTCCACCACGAGCTCGTCGTCTCGCGGGTCCACCACCAGCACCAACGTCGCCTCCGGTGTGGCTGAGCGAATCAACCTGGTACAGACCTCGTCGACCGCCAGCCGCAAGTCGGCCACCGCATCGAAATCGAGGTCTTCGAAGGTGCCAACCGCCCCGACCAGTGTGCGCAGCACTGCCAAATTCTCCAGCCGCGCAGCGACCCGGAGTTCGACCGCACGGTCGCCTCGTTGCTGCTTTTCGCCGCGCGCTTCTGCATCGGCCATGTGGTCTCCCAGCATTGTGTGACCGAGATTATCTCCAAGGCGGAGCCGGTTAGTCATGACCACCTCCGGGTATGCGGTCCGCATGGACGAGGCCGACACAACCGGCACGGCCCGCACGCGCAATCTTGGGCGCGTGGCGCTGATAGCAGTAATCACGCTGGTCGTCTTGATCCTGGTTGCGGTAGGTATCTATGTCATCGCGTTTGTGATTCTGTCCCCAATGATGGGCTGACCACGGCACTAGGACATAGCCGACCGCCTGCGAGTTCGTCATCGTGCACAGTTCATACCCGCTCACCGTCGTTTGTAACCAGTGATCCGGGCCGCAGTTTCGGCTAGGGCGGCCAGGGGAAAGGAGACACAGATGCCCGAACGCACCGACGAGACGCCCGTCGCCGACGCCGTCGAGCAGGACCAAGAAACCGCGCCGGAGCCAACCAGCCCGGCGCATGCCGACATTCCCATCGAGGTCCCCATGGAGGCCAATGCCATGGATTGGCAGGAACAACTGCATGAAGTCGTCGAGGATGACCGCGACGAGTATCGGTAATCGCCGGGCGATGTGTTTGCGGGCAGCCCGCGGTGGGAAATCTCGCTGACGGTCGGGGATAGCGGCTGCAGAGGAGGCCAAGATGTCGCAGGCACGTGACCGAAGCGTCGCGACCGTGTCGACCGCCTTCCACTCCGTAGCGTGCAGAACCGCGCGACGCTCAAGAAGAGGGCGAAAAGCTCGGTACGCCTACGCAAAGCCACGAGGGCGTGCCATTAACGCGGAAAGGAAGATACATGGGTGAGAACAGTGGCCCCGGCGAAGCCGTGCGGGGCATCGTTGAGGGCGTCAAAGGCCTGGTCAAAGAGGTCATAGGCACGGTCACTGGCCGCGACAACCTGTCCCAGGAGGGTCAGGCGCAGCAGGACAAGGCCAGGGCGCACCGCGATGCCGCCCGCAAGGAAGCCGAGGCTGAAAAGGCGCGCGCTGAGGCCAAAGCCAAAGAGCAACGCCAGAAGGCCACCCAACAGCGCGAGCAATAAGACCCGCCTGAAAGCAAAAGGCCCAGCCGATCGGCTGGGCCTTTTGGCGCTCGAAACACCCGGGATCAACCGCACGCCGCCGCCCCACTAAAACCGACGTTTTGATCGTTCAACGCTGCCGTAAAAGTGAGACCAAGACACCTAGGCTTAGTTGATATGAGTGGTGAGCTGAGGCAGATCCTGCTGCGGACTGTTGTGCTTCTGGCGTCCTGGGCGGTCGGATTGCTGGTGGCGGCGTGGGTGGTTCCGCGGGTTTTCCTGTCGGCCCCCGGGTTCATCGCTGCCGTAGTGATTTTCGCGGTCACGCAGGCCGTGCTGTCATGGTGGATTTTGAAGTTGCCGCGTGCATACGCCTCGCTGCTGCTGGGCAGCACCGGCTTGGCGTTGACGCTTCTCGCGCTGATTCTCGCCTCCGGATTTACTGACGGGCTGCGCATCAGCGGGATCGCGCCATGGGTGGCCGCGACGCTTGTGGTCTGGCTCGTGACAACGGTCGGAGCAGTTTTGCTGCCCGACGTGCTAATCCGCGACCAAGCCGGGGTCACGCGCCCGATTGCGCAACATGCGCCAAGTGACGAATAAGTAGCAAAATGGTCGTTATCTCGTCCGGCGACGGAGGGAGGCGTGGTGGGAGACATCCATCGAGATCCCATTGATCATTTCCGGACCACGCAACCGCATGCCGGGATCACGATGAAAGACAACCTCTTCTGGCCCGGCTTCATCCTGCTGGTCATCGCAGTACTGGGGGTGGTCAGCACGCTGGCCGCCGCCGCCTACCGCCATTACGAGTGGCTCCCCACGACGGTGCTGGTTGCGGTGCTGGGAACGGTCAACGGGGCGCTATGGCTGGTGTTGGAGCGTCGGCGCGTGCTCCGCATCGACGAAGAGTGGCGCGTGGAACGCCGGCCGGGGCAGCGCACTGTCTAACGGCGTAGCCGATGCCGGTCAGCCGGCAAGTGCTGGGCCCGCGATTGGCGGGACGCCCATGGTGAGCGTCAGCAACATCAGCATCAGCAAGAACCAGCCGGCGCCCTGCCAGGCCCACCAGGTGCCGCGGTCACGCCACACTCGGTAGGTGCGCAGAAACGCCCAGCCTCCTCCTGCCAATAAAATGACTGGCCCGCCGAAAGCCAACAGCGCCCGTTGCGGCGCCCCACACGCCGCGGTGTCCAGCGCCATCTGGCCTTTACAGGTGCTGACCCACAAAGCGGCCACGATAAGAAAACCGACGCCGGCCGCCGCCGCCAAAAGCGCAAACCGCACCGCCGCCTGGACCTCGCTGTCCTCTTGGCCGAGGCGGTCACCGGGTGAATGCTGCCGTGGGTTTTGCATGGTCGATCACTTGTCCTGCTGGATTGCTCTTACATCATCGTCTGATCCGGCGCATCAGTTACATCGCGCTGACGCCTCCTGGCCCTGACTGCTTAGAGCGCACATCGGATACCCGCCGGTTACCGCAGGTAAACCGTCCCGAGACCAATCAAGCGAGGTCCTCGAGCGCGTGGCGGACAGCGGCCACCGCCTGGTCGATTTCGGCACGCGATACCGTCAGCGCCGGGCGGAAACGCACGCTGTCGCAACCGCTGGGCAGAACGATCACCCGCCGCTGCCATAACCCGCGGATCAACTCGTCGCGGGCGGTGGTGGTCGGCACGCTGAACGCGCACATCAGCCCGCGGCCGCGGACGTCGAGCACTAAACCCGGAAACTCGGCGGCGAGTTCGTCGAGTCGGGCACGCAGATAGCGGCCGTGTTCGGCGGCGCGGGTGAACAGGCCGTCGGCCTCGATGACCTCGAGGATGCGCCGCGCCCGCACCATGTCGACGAGATTGCCGCCCCAGGTCGAGTTGAGCCGCCCGGGCACGCTGAACACGTTGTCGGCGATCTCGTCGACCCGCCGCCCGGCCATCACCCCGCACACCTGCGTCTTTTTGCCGAACGCCACCACGTCCGGCGCGACTTCCAGTTGCTGGTAGGCCCACGGGCTCCCCGTCAACCCGCACCCGGTCTGTACTTCGTCGAAGATCAGCAGCGCGTCGTATTCGTCGCACAGCTCGCGCATGGCGGCGAAGAACTGCGGCCGGAAGTGCCGGTCGCCGCCTTCGCCCTGGATGGGTTCGGCGATAAAGCAGGCGATGCCGTTCGGGTGCGCCTCGAACGCCGCCCGGGCCTGGCGAAGCGATTCAGCTTCCAGCGCCTCCATATCGGCCCCGGGCCGCACGAACGGCGCGTCGATGCGCGGCCAGTCGAACGTCGGGAAACGCGCCACGTTGACCGGCCGGGTATTGGTCAGCGACAGCGCATAGCCGCTTCGGCCGTGAAACGCCCCGCGCAGGTGCAGCACCCCGGTACCGAGCGCGGGGTCGATGCCGTTGGCCTCGTTGTGCCGGCTCTTCCAGTCGAACGCCACCTTGAGCGCGTTCTCGACCGCCAGGGCACCACCCTCGATGAAAAACAGATGCGGCAGCGCCGGGTCGCCCACGACGCGGGTGAAGGTCTCGACGAAGCGGGCCATCGGCACGGAGTACACCTCGGAGTTGCTGGGCTTGTTCACCGCGGCCTCGGCCAGTTCGGCACGGAACGCCTCGTCGTCGGCCAGCGCCGGATGGTTCATGCCCAACGCCGAGGAGGCGACGAACGTGAACATGTCGAGGTAGCGCCGTCCGTCGCGGGCGTCGACCAGATATGAGCCGGCCGAGCGGCGCAGGTCCAGCACGAAGTCGAAGCCGTCAAGCAGGATGCTGCGTGCCAGCAGATCGTGGACGCGGCCGGCTTCCAACTGTTGGTCCGTGCGCGCCAGAACAGTCATATCTGGATGATAGCTGGCCGGATATCGTAAAAATTACGGTACAACCTGCCGTCCACTGTAAAACGTCCGTAAAATGATCGTGCTGCGGGTTTGGACATTCGCGGTGGTCCGGATCCGTTGCAGCAGGTCCTCCAGCGCCCGCGCGGACTCGACGCGCACCAGCAGGATGTAGCTCTCCTCGCCGGCCACCGAATGGCACGACTCGATTTCCGTGAAGTGCTCGAGCAGGGCAGGCGCATCATCAGGTTGAGAGGGATCGAGAGGGGTGATGGCCACGAACGCCGACAGCATATTGCCCACCGCCTCGGGGTTGATCCGCGCCGAGTACCCCAACACCACACCCCGAGACTCCAGCCGACGCACCCGGGACTGCACCGCCGACACCGACAGCCCCGCGCTGGCAGCCAACTCCGAAAGCGTCGCCCGTCCGTTGACGACGAGCTCGCGCACCAGAGTCCGGTCGATGTCGTCGAGCTTGTCACCCATGGCCGGAGAGTATCCCAGCAGCGAGGCCCGATGAGCCGCTCCAAAAGGTTGGAAATATGGCAGCTGCGGGCGAGATTCGCCACCGCGCTGTCGGCGATGTACGGCGCAGAAGTTCCGGCTTACACCATGCTGGTGCGGGTAAGCGAGCAGGTCAACCGCGACTACCTGGCGCGCCATCCGGCCGCCGAGCGGCTGGGCTCGCTGGAGCGGGTCACCGCCGAGCGCCACGGCGCCATCCGGGTCGGCAGCCCGGCCGAACTCGCCGCAGTCGCCGACCTGTTCGCGGCGTTCGGCATGGTCCCAGTCGGCTACTACGACTTGCGTACCGCCGCGTCGCCAATCCCTGTGGTGTCCACCGCATTTCGCCCGGTCGACAACGGCGAGCTGGCGCGCAATCCGTTTCGGGTGTTCACGTCCATGCTCGCGACGCGGGATCGCCGGTTCTTCGCTGACGAGCTGCGCCGCCGGGTGGAGACCTTTGTGGGTCAGCGTCGATTGTTCGACCCGGCACTGATCGCCCGCGCTCGCCAGATCGCAGCCGACGGCGGATGCGACGCCCGCGAGGCTGACGAATTCGTGGCGCAAGCGGTGGCGGCGTTCGCGCTCTCCCCTGAGCCGATCGATCGTGATTGGTATGACGAGCTGTCGCGGGTGTCCGCGGTGGCCGCCGATATCGCCGGGGTCGCATCCACCCACCTCAACCACCTGACGCCGCGGGTGCTCGACATCGACGAGCTGTATCGGCGGATGACCGCCGGCGGCATCGCGATGATCGACACCATTCAGGGACCGCCTCGCACCGATGGCCCGCAAGTTCTGTTGCGCCAGACGTCTTTTCGAGCGCTCGCCGAACCGCGTCGGTTCCGGTTGGACGACGGGACCGTCATCGAGGGCACCTTGCGGGTGCGGTTCGGTGAGGTGGAGGCCCGCGGTGTCGCGCTGACGCCCAAGGGCCACCGACGCTATGACGCGGCGATGGCCGCCCCTGACCCAGCGCAGGTGTGGGCCCGGTACTTTCCGTCGACCGACGTCGAGATGGCTGCTCAGGGGCTGGCCTACTACCGCAGCGGCGACCCGTCGAAACCCGTTGTCTACGAAGACTTCTTGCCGGCATCGGCAGCCGGCATCTTTCGCTCCAACCTCGACAGCGACGCGGAGGCTGCCCAAGTCGCCGACGATTCCGGCTACAGCCTGGGATGGCTAACCGCCGCGATCGACCGACCCATCTACGACCCCTACGCACTGTACGAAGCATCCGCCCAGGAGACTGCCGCATGAGACTGCCCACCGCAGAAGATTTACGCGCCCGGGTACGCCAGGCGCTGGAGGCGATCGGCGCCGACGTGATCCTGGGTGCGCCGGGCCAGCCCGGCCTGCCGGCACGCACCCCAATCACCGGCGATGCGCTGTTCACCATCGCGCCCAGCACGCCCGCAGAGGTCGATCAGACCATCGCAGCTGGCGCACAAGCGTTTTCGACGTGGCGAGCCACCCCTGCGCCGGTACGCGGCGCGCTGGTGGGCCGCCTTGGCGAACTGCTGACCACACACAAGGCCGATCTCGCCACCTTGGTCACCGTGGAGGCCGGCAAGATCACCTCCGAGGCGGCAGGTGAGGTGCAGGAGATGATCGACATCTGCCAGTTCGCCGTCGGCCTGTCGCGCCAGCTGTACGGGCGCACCATCGCTTCCGAGCGTCCGGGACATCGGCTGCTGGAGACCTGGCACCCGCTGGGTGTGGTTGGGGTAATTACCGCATTCAACTTCCCGGTGGCGGTCTGGGCGTGGAACACCGCGGTGGCGTTGGTGTGCGGCGACACCGTGGTGTGGAAGCCCTCGGAGCTGACGCCGGTGACCGCGCTGGCCTGCCAGGCGCTGGTCGCCCGGGCGGCCGAAGATGTGGGCGCACGGTCCGCGGTCAGCGGCCTGCTGCTGGGCGGTCCCGACGTCGGCCAGCAGCTGGTGGACGACGAACGCATCGCGCTGGTGTCGGCGACCGGCTCAGTGCGGATGGGCCAGCAGGTCGGCCCCCGGGTGGCACGACGCTTCGGGCGAACGCTGCTCGAGCTCGGCGGGAACAACGCCGCGATCGTGACACCGTCGGCCGACCTTGAGCTGGCGGTGCGCGCCATCGTGTTCGCCGCGGCCGGCACTGCCGGGCAGCGCTGCACGACGTTGCGCCGGCTGATCGTGCACCGGTCGATCGCCGACGAGGTGGTGGAACGCGTCCTGGCCGCCTACCGGCAGCTGCGCATCGGTGATCCGTCGGCGCAGGGCACGCTGGTCGGGCCGCTGATCCACGAGAAGGCCTACGCCGACATGGTCAAAGCGCTGGAGCAGGCCCGCGGCGACGGCGGCGAGGTCGTCGGCGGTGAGCGCCACGGGCCACAGGGTGCGTATTACGTCTCGCCGGCACTGGTGCGGATGCCGGCGCAAACCGCGATTGTGGCAACCGAGACGTTCGCGCCGATCCTCTACGTGCTGATCTACGACGATTTCGACGACGCAATAGCGCTGAATAACGGCGTCCCACAAGGGCTTTCCTCGGCGATCTTCACCGCCGACGTGCAGGAGGCCGAGCGTTTCATCGACGAATCCGACTGTGGCATCGCCAACGTCAACATCGGCACTTCGGGGGCGGAGATCGGCGGAGCGTTCGGCGGCGAAAAGCAGACCGGCGGCGGGCGCGAATCCGGTTCCGATGCATGGAAGGCGTATATGCGTCGCGCCACCAACACCGTCAACTACTCGTCGCAGTTACCGCTTGCCCAGGGCGTGCGGTTCACATGAGCCTGTTCAGCCGCTAACCAGCCTCTAATCAGCGTCGCGGCCTTCGCGGCTGCGGTCATACGCGCGCCGCCTTAAAGAGGTCAGCCAGCCCGGCGCGAGCGTGACGTCGGGCGGCGCATTGATCGTGGGATCGAACAGCACGTCGTGCGACTCGTCGTCAGGCAGCAGCCGATTCACAGAAAGCACGGCCAACGGCTCGAATCGCCCTGTGCCGCAGGCTTGTTCGATATTGAACTCAATGCCACCCTGATCGATGTGCTTCCTGATGCTCTCCAACGACACGCCTGGCTCACCGATCTTGCTGCTCAGTTGCGCGCGGATCCACCAATACCGCTGCTCGTAGCACAGCGGCATCAGACTCGACATCGACGCCGACCACGAGGTGACCGGGTGCAACGCGATCCGGGCCAACCGCCCGGCACCCGCGGACGCCAACAGCACGTCCCAGCCGTTTGGCGGAAACACCGTGGGTGGCATCTTCCAGGCCAGCCCGATGATGTCGGGCAGCGCACCCGGAGTGCCGGCGCCCTTGGAGATGCGGGCGACGACGTCGCACGAGCGGATCGGCAGCCCCTGATCCGGCGGCGCCAGCCGTTCCAGCGAGCCGCCGGCCAGGACGCCGACCGGGTGAAACACCCGGCGATGGCGCAGGGCGGATCCCCACTTCAGGGGCACCGCGACGATGTCGGAGAGGTTCATGGCGGTTATGCCGGAACCATCGCGGTGTCGCGGTCCCACACGCGGTGCTTGGCAAGCACCGCGGCGAAGGCGTCGAAGAACTCGTCCGACATGCTGTCTTCGGCCGCCGTCGTCGACACAACACCCCTCGACGACACCACGTCCGCGCCGTCGGCGAGTTGCTCAGCCACCCCGGCTTTGCGCAGCAGATCGATTCCTGCGCCGAACGCGCCCACCGGCTTGAGGTGCTTGTATGCCTCGGTCACGAAGTTCACCGCATATCCGTCATTGGACAATGCGGCCACCGATTCCGGTCCGCACGGCACAATCACCGCGTCGTAGAGCACCGACGCCATGGTGTTGATCGCCCGGTCGACGGCAAGTTCGCCGCCCGACCCGCCGGTCAACGTGCCGCCACCGATCGGCGCCAGCACCTCGGGTATCGCGCCGCGTTCCCGCATCGCGCGAAGCAGCCGGTCCGTGCCACGCACGTCGACGCCGTCGGCCGCCAGCACGGCGATCTTGCGGCTTTCGATGCTGTCGGTGGCGGTGTTCAACTGCGAAAGTGCCGGGGAGGCCGGCATCTTGTCGTCGACCGGTTGCTCGTCGGGCACCGGCAGCCCCAGCTTGCCGGCGACTTGCGCGGCCAGCTCGTGGTCGACCAAGTTCAGCTGGTCGACCACCCGCGAGCGGATTTCGCGAGTCTCCACGTGGCCGAGCTCGAAGGCGAACGCGGCAACGATGTGCTCGGCTTCGACCGCCGACATGCTCTTCCAGAACATGCGGGCCTGGCTGTAGTGATCCTGGAAGCTCTTGGCGCGCTGCCGGATCTTGTGGCCGTCCACTTTTTCGGTGTAGTGCCGGAACACGTCTTCGTCGGCAAGAGCCGGGCAGCCCCCACCCACCGTGTTCTTGAAATAGCTGGATTGGCCTCGCGGAATGGCGATTTGGCCGTAGCCGTCGTGCTGGTTGTTGCGAACCTCGGCCACCGGCCGGTTGACCGGTAACTGGGCGAAGTTGGGGCCGCCCAGGCGAATCAGCTGGGTGTCCAAATAGGAGAAGTTGCGGAACTGCAGGAGCGGATCGTTGGTGAAGTCGATGCCGGGCACCACGTTGGCGGTGTGGAAGGCGACTTGTTCGGTTTCGGCGAAGAAGTTGTCCGGGTTGCGGTTGAGCACCATCTTGCCCACAGGGCGTACCGGAACCTGTTCTTCGGGAATGATTTTCGTTGCGTCGAGCAGGTCGAACTGAAACGAGAACTCGTCGCGCTCGGGCACCAGTTGCACCCCGAGCTCGTACTCCGGGTACTGGCCCGCCTCGATGGCCTCCCACAGGTCACGCCTGTTGAAGTCGGGATCCTTGCCGGCGACTTTTTGGCATTCGTCCCAGATCAGCGAGTGCACACCCAGCCGCGGCTTCCAGTGAAACTTCACGAACGTGCCCTCGCCGCGGGCGTTTACCAGCCGGAAGGTATGCACGCCGAAGCCTTGCATCATCCGGAAGCTGCGCGGCAGTGCCCGATCCGACATCAGCCACATGATCGCGTGCAGCGTCTCCGGCTGCAGCGACACGAAGTCCCACAGGGTGTCGTGCGCAGATTGCGCCTGCGGGATCTCGTTGTGCGGCTCCGGCTTGACCGCATGAACGAAGTCGGGGAACTTGATGCCGTCCTGGATGAAGAAGACGGGAAAGTTGTTGCCTACCAAGTCGTAGTTGCCTTGGTCGGTGTAGAACTTCGTCGCGAACCCGCGGACATCACGAACGGTGTCAGCCGAGCCGCGGGACCCGGCGACCGTGGAGAACCGCACGAACACCGGTGTTTGTTTGCCCGGCGTGGTCAAGAACTTCGCGACGGTGTAGTCGGCCAGCGAATCGTCGTAGGGCTCGAAGTATCCGTAGGCGCCCGCACCGCGGGCGTGTACCACCCGTTCGGGGATGCGCTCGTGGTCGAAGTGGGTGATCTTCTCCCGCGCGTGGAAGTCCTCCAGCAGCGTCGGCCCGCGCTCTCCGACGCTCAGCGCGTCGTCGGTGTGATCCACGCGAACACCCTGCTGCGTGGTCAGATACCCGCTCGCGCGGTCGACCCGATATTGGTCTAACTGCTCTTGCTTTGGGTTTTGGTCGTTAGTTGTCATCACGTCCCTCCGACACAGGAATTCCAAGCCTGGGTAACCCGTGGCGCAGTTCGACAAACGGAGTCCTCACCGAACGGCTCGACCGGGATATAACCTCACCTTTCTGGGTATGCCGCCGGGCACGCCGACGGACCGGAGAGGCTGCGATGAGCGAAGGCGTACAGACCGGCACGATCACCACGCAGGTGCCCGCTCGGCTGGACCGGCTGCCCTGGTCGCGGTTTCACTGGCGGGTGGTCGTCGGCTTGGGCGGTGTCTGGATCCTCGACGGTCTCGAAGTCACCATGGTGGGCAATGTCGCGGCCCGGCTGATCGAGCGGGGCAGCGGCATCCAGATCACCGCAGCACAGATCGGCGCCGCCGCGGCCTTCTACATCGCGGGCGCCTGCAGCGGTGCGCTGTTTTTCGGTCAGCTCACCGACCGCTTCGGTCGTAAGAAGCTCTTCATCGCCACACTGGCGATATACCTGGTCGCCACCGCCGCGACGGCTTTCTCTTTTGCGCCCTGGTACTTCTTCGTTGCGAGATTTTTCGCAGGCGCAGGCATCGGCGGGGAATACGCGGCGATCAATTCGGCGATCGACGAGCTGATTCCCGCGCGCCTGCGTGGACGTGTCGATCTGGCCATCAACGGCTCCTACTGGTTGGGATCGGCGTTGGGCGCCGCGGCAGCGTTGCTGTTTTTGAACACGTCCCTGTTTCCGCTGAACATCGGGTGGCGAATCGCGTTCGGCGTCGGTGCCGTGTTCGGGATAGCGGTACTGATCGTGCGTCGCAACGTGCCGGAAAGTCCGCGCTGGCTCTTCATTCACGGCCAGCAAGAGGAAGCCGAGCAGATCGTCGACGACATCGAGGCCGACGTCGAGCAGGAGAAGCACGAGAAGCTCCCGGAACCGGAGGGATCGCTGACCGTGCGCCAGCGCAAGGTCATCTCTTTCCGGGAGATCGCCAAGGTGGCCTTCACGCTGTACCCCAGTCGCGCGGTTTTGGGCCTGGCCCTCTTCATTGGGCAGGCGTTCCTGTACAACGGGGTCACGTTCAACCTCGGCACCTTGCTCAGCGGGTTCTACTCAGTGGCTTCCGGCATGGTGCCGGTGTTTTTCATCCTGTGGGCGCTCAGCAATTTCGCCGGGCCGGTGCTACTCGGGCCACTCTTCGACACGGTTGGGCGAAAACCGATGATCTCGCTGACCTACCTTGGCTCCGCCGCGGTGGCGGTCGTACTGGCCGGCATCTTCGTGAGCCAATTCGGTGGCGTCTGGACGTTTCTCGCTGTACTCATGGTGTGCTTCTTCCTGGCCGGTTCCGGCGCCAGTGCCGCTTACCTGACGGTCAGTGAGATCTTCCCGATGGAGACCCGGGCGTTGGCCATCGCCTTCTTCTATGCGGTCGGTACCGCGATCGGCGGTATCACCGGTCCGCTGCTGTTCGGCGACCTGATCGAATCCGGGAACCGGCATCAGGCCGCGCTGTCATTTCTGATCGGCGCGGCCGTCATGGCAATCGGAGGCGTGGTCGAACTGGTGCTGGGAGTCAAGGCCGAGGGTCAGAAACTGGAGGACCTTGCAATGCCGCTGACCACCGCGGAGGCTGCATGACCGCAGCGCCATGGCTATGTCGGCTCATGGGACATCGACCGCGTTTCCGTGTCGACGGCGCAACGATGTACTGGGAATGTGAGCGGGGGTGCGGCCAAGCCAGCGACAGTAAGACGTATGCGACGGCTGAGCAGGCACGCCGCTACGCCGCCGCCTTCGATCGGCGCGATAACAGCGAGTTGGGCAAAAGGGCACCGTTGATCGGGCTGCTGCCACTTCGGGTGTGGCGTCGACTCAACGGCCCGTCTACAAGCCGAACGCGCTCACCGCGCCGATTATGAACAGCGCGAATGCATTCGCACGCTGACTCGGCGCCGCTGGGGCCGGCGCTGACTGCTCAACACCGCGGCCGCCCTCCAGCTCACGCCTCACAGCGAGCCCGATGCGACCGATCTGACACCCGCCGCTTAATTGGGTGTTCCCATGCGGGCGGGGATGGTAAACGATGGTCGTTGAGTTACATGTGCTTTGAACGCTGGCCACATAGGCGGTAAGTGAGATCATCTTGGCATCACCAGGCACCCCCCGGTCGATGAGAAGCTCATTTCACGAGCAACTTTCGGCGCTAACGGAACAGCTCGCGGAATTGTGCGACTCGAGTGGTCAAGCGATGCGCCGCGCCACCGACGCGCTTTTGCAAGCGGACCTTGCTCTCGCGGAAAGTGTCATCGCCGGACATGACAAAATCGCCGCGGAAAGCGCTCAGGTCGACCAGACAGCGTTCCTGTTGCTCGCTCTGCAGTCACCGGTAGCCGCGGATCTGCGCGCAGTCGTCACCGCTATCCAGATCGCCGCCAACGTCGAGCGGATGGGCGGCCTGGCTGTGCATGTGGCCAAGATCGCCCGGCGACGTCATCCACAACATGCCGTGCCCGCAGAAGTCAGCGGGCACATCGCTGACATGGGTGATCTGGCTGTGGCATTGAGCGCTGGTGCGCGCGACGTGTTGCTGTCGCGCGACCCGAAACGAGCCTCCGAGATTCGCCACGACGATGACGCGATGGACGAGAAGCATCGCGAACTGCTGACGGTGCTTATGGACCGAGGGTGGACGCACGGTGTCGGTGCAGCCGTTGATGTCACCCTGTTGGGGCGGTTCTACGAACGGTTCGCCGACCACACCGTGCAGATCGCTCGCCGAGTCGTCTTTCAAGCAACCGGGCGGCACGAGCCGTATCGTAGCTGAGCAAGCGAAAATCTCTGCCGCACAACGGTTATGCTGTTCTCACGCGGCGGCTGGCGGCCTAGTGCAGATGGTTTGCTTCGTGGTCGCTAGCTGACTGGGTAGCGCGTCGGCGCACTTGTGCAGCGCGCTCGCGCGCCTGGCTGGCCGCTTCGTGGGTGCGTGCGGCCTGCTCGTGGATCTCAGCGGCACGCTCGTGGACGGCGGATGCTTGTTCGTGGCGTTGAGCAGAGGAGCGAGCGGCAGCTTCAGCACCGACCTGAGCCTGCGCGGCCCGTTGTGCGGCACGGTCGGCGTCTTCTTGGGGGACGGACTGTCCCGGTTCCACCTCGGCACCTTGGGCGGCAGGTTCGTGAGCTCCCGCGGCAGCGCGATCACCTGCGTTTTCAGGCATATAACCACGCTAGCCGAGGAATCGGGAACCGTCGACGTCTCTGAGCCCGAGGACCAATTGCGAAGGCACGCAATCAGATTGCTCGGAGCTAAGGATTAAGGCGAGACTCGGGCGGCACGAGCCGCCATTTCGTGCCTGCCGCCGAATCGTTCTTGCGCACCGCAACATTACAGAGCAGCTATCGATTTTGCCCCGTGCGAAGACTATGAAGTTCTGGCAAACACCGGTCAAGACCTGTGGTGTAAGTAACATCGGTCGCATGCGAGCGACACGGCGGCGGTTGTCCCCGGAGGACCGGCGTGCGGAGTTGCTGGCGCTGGGCGCCGAGGTGTTCGGCCAACGCCCCTACGACGACGTCCGCGTCGACGAGATCGCCGAGCGGGCCGGGGTGTCTCGGGCATTGATGTACCACTACTTCCCCGACAAGCGGGCGTTCTTCGCCGCCGTGGTCAAGTTCGAGGCGGAGCGGCTGATCGAGGCGACCAACCACTTGCCGCTGCCGGGCCAGACACTGTTCGAAGAGGTGCGCACCGGCGTGCTCGCGTACATGGGGTACCAGCAACAGCATCCGCACTCGGCATGGGCCGCCTATGTCGGCATCGGCCGCTCCGACCCGGTACTGCTCGGCATCGACGACGAAGCCAAGAATCGCCAGGTCGAACATGTCATGAGTCGGATCAGTGACATCGCGCACCCCGGCAGCGAGCTGGACCCCGAGGTCGAGCGCAATGTCCGGATGGTGGTGAACGGCTGGGTCGCGTTCACCTTCGAGCTGTGCCGGCAGCGCATCATGGACCCGACCAGCGACATCGGTGTCCTCAGCGACGCGTGTGCGCATGCGCTGCTCGACGCGGTGACGCGAATCCCGGGCATTCCTGCGAAACTGGCCGCGGTGATCGCGCCGGATCAGCGCTGACCTCGCGGGAGCGCACCGCAGACCCGTAGTTTTGCTGGCCGTCAATTTCAAATTAGACGTCTGTCGAATCGCTTGTTCGTAACATCGAAGTATGGAAGCGACAAGGCGGCGACTGTCCCCCAAGGACCGGCGCGCGGAGTTGCTGGCGCTGGGCGCCGAAGTGTTCGGCCAACACCCCTACGACGAGGTCCGCATCGATGAGGTAGCCGAACGGGCCGGCATATCGCGGGCGTTGATGTACCACTACTTCCCCGACAAGCGGGCGTTCTTCGCCGCCGTCGTCAAGTACGAGGCGGAGCGGCTGTTCGAGGCGACGGAGATCGCGCCGAATGCGGGTGACACCCTCTTCCAACGAGTCCGTGCCGGTGTGCTCGCGTACGTGGACTACTACCAGCGGCACCCGCGCGCAGCCTGGGCCGTGTATGTCCGCGCGGGCCGGTACGACCCAGTCCTGGTCGAGATTGACGACGCCACCAAGAAACGTCAGATGGAACGCGTTATGACCGCTGCCAACGCGTTGGTGCCCGGAGGGCTTGGAGACGGTCTGCACTCACAGGTGGAGCGTGACCTGCGGGCCACGGTCTACGGCTGGCTCTCGTTCACCTTCGAGATGTGTCGGCAGCGGATCATGGATCCCTCGATCGACGATGAGTATCTCGGCGACGCTTGTGCGCATGCGCTGCTGGACGCGATTGGGCGGGTGCCGGGCATTCCGGCCGAGTTGGCCGACGCGGTGGCGCCGGACAAACGCTGACCGGCTCACCCGGCTCCGGCTATGAAGGCCAGGCTCAGGCAGATCAGCACGCTGAGCGTCAAAAGTTCGCGCCACGGTCGCCACGGGTTGTCCTGGATCGCGTACGACATGGTCTTGATCGGTGACAGGGGCTCAGGCGCCGCCCGATCCGCGGGAACCGGCGCATGAAACTCGTGAAAGTACAGCTGAATCAGGGTGGCGCCGATCCAGATGCCGCCCAGGAAGCTCACGGCTTCGATTCCCCGCCACACCAACAGCGTCGCCAACACGATCGTGAACAGCAGCATCACGGTGTCAGACGTCGTGGTGGCTGAACGCCTGCCGTGGTAGCTCTTGTCCAGGGCGGCTCTGCGCCTGCGGTACGGCAGCGCAAAGAAGGCGAACTTCACAAGAGCGTGAACGCCGAGCACGGCGACGAGCACGGTCGTAATCGTGGTGCGCACGCAAACCCCTTCCCGACCCTGACTGAACGGTCGTTCAATATACTAAACCATTGTTTAGCACACGGGTCGGCCGACGTCGCGGCACTTGTCGGTGGTGATTGGCACGATGGCTAGGTGAGCGCTTCGCCGCCGACGGACCCGCTGGCCCGCTTTTCTCTCCCGACGCGGGAGTGGTTCGCCGGCACCTTTTCCGCGCCGACACCGGCGCAGGACGGCGCGTGGTCGGCGATCGCCGACGGCCACAACACGCTCGTCATCGCGCCAACCGGATCCGGTAAGACGCTGGCGGCTTTCCTGTGGGCCCTGGATAGCTTAGGCAGCCTGGCCAGCGCGGCCGGGCATGAACGCGTGCCAGGCACCCAGGTGCTCTACGTGTCACCGCTGAAGGCGCTGGCCGTCGACGTCGAGCGCAACCTGCGCGCTCCCTTGAGCGGGATAACCCGGGTCGCCCAGCGGCGAGGCATCCCCGTTCCTGAGATCAGCGTGGGCGTGCGATCCGGTGACACCCCGCCCGCGCGGCGCCGCCAGCTCATCGCACAGCCGCCGGACGTGTTGATCACAACGCCCGAGTCGCTGTTTTTGATGCTCACCTCGGCGGCACGGCAGACGCTCAGCGCGGTACGCACCGTCATCGTCGACGAGGTGCACGCCATCGCGGGCACCAAGCGCGGCGCACACCTGGCGTTGTCGCTGGAGCGGCTTGACCAGTTGCTGCCGCGGCCGGCGCAGCGAATCGGGTTGTCGGCGACGGTGCGTCCGCCCGAGGAGGTGGCCCGGTTCTTGTCCGGGCAATCGCCCACCACCGTCGTCGCACCCCCGTCACCCAAGACCATCGATCTGACGGTGGAGGTGCCGGTCCCTGACATGACCAACCTGGCGAACAACACCATCTGGCCCGACGTCGAGGCTCGCCTGGTCGAGCTGATCGAGGCGCACAACTCGACGATCGTGTTCGCCAACTCCCGGCGGCTCGCCGAGCGGCTTACCGCCCGGCTCAACGAGATTCACGCCGAACGCTACGGCCTGGAGCTGCCCGAGAGCGCCAACCGGCAGGTGGCCGGGGGTGCACCGGCCCAGTTGTTGGGCAGTGGCCAAACGTACGGTGCGCCAACCGTTCTGGCGCGCGCCCACCACGGTTCGGTCAGCAAAGAACAACGTGCTGCCGTCGAAGACGACCTCAAAACCGGCCGGCTCAAAGCCGTCGTGGCGACATCGAGCCTCGAGTTGGGCATCGATATGGGCGCGGTCGATCTGGTGATCCAGGTGGAAGCGCCGCCGTCGGTGGCCAGCGGCCTGCAGCGCATCGGCCGGGCCGGCCATCAGGTCGGCGAAATCTCGCAGGGCGTCCTGTTTCCCAAACACCGCACCGATCTGATCGGCTGCGCGGTTGCGGCCCAGCGCATGCTGGCCGGGCAGATCGAAACCATGCAGGTGCCAACCAACCCGCTCGACATCCTCGCGCAGCACACCGTGGCGGCGGCCGCGCTGGAGCCACTTGACGCCGACCGCTGGTTCGACACCGTGCGGCGCAGCGCATCGTTCGCCACGCTGCCGCGCAGCGCGTTCGAGGCGACACTGGATTTGCTCTCCGGCAAGTATCCGTCGACCGAATTCGCCGAGCTGCGACCACGATTGGTCTACGACCGCGACACCGGCACCCTGACCGCGCGACCCGGTGCGCAACGACTTGCGGTCACCTCCGGCGGAGCGATCCCCGACCGCGGGCTGTTCACCGTCTGGCTCGCTACCGAAAAGCCTTCGCGGGTCGGCGAACTCGACGAGGAAATGGTCTACGAATCCCGCCCGGGCGATGTCATCTCGCTGGGCGCGACCAGCTGGCGGATCACCGAGATCACCCACGACCGGGTGCTGGTGATCCCCGCGCCGGGCCAGCCCGCCCGGCTACCGTTCTGGCGGGGCGACGACGTCGGGCGTCCGGCCGAGCTGGGCCGCGCGATCGGCGCCTTCACCGGCGAGCTGGCCAGTTTGGACCGCAAGGCATTCGAAACGCGCTGCGCTGAAGTGGGTTTCGATGCTTTCGCCACCGACAACCTGTGGCGGCTGCTGGACGACCAGCGCAGCGCCACCGCCACGGTGCCCACCGACACCACGCTGTTGGTGGAACGGTTCCGCGACGAGCTCGGCGACTGGCGGGTGATCCTGCATTCGCCCTACGGGCTGCGGGTGCACGGCCCGCTCGCGCTGGCGGTGGGCCGGCGGCTGCGGACACGCTACGGCATCGACGAGAAGCCGACCGCCTCCGACGACGGCATCGTGGTGCGCCTGCCCGACACTGACTCGGGCGACAAGCCACCGGGCGCAGAGCTTTTCGTGTTCGACCCCGACGAGATCGACCCGATCGTCACCGACGAGGTGGGCGGTTCGGCGCTGTTCGCGGCGCGCTTCCGGGAATGCGCCGCCCGGGCCCTGCTGCTGCCGCGGCGACACCCCGGCCGCCGCTCGCCGCTGTGGCATCAGCGCCAGCGCGCCGCCCAGCTCCTCGACGTCGCCCGCAAATACCCCGACTTTCCGATCGTGCTGGAAACGATCCGCGAGTGCCTGCAAGACGTCTATGACGTGCCGGCGCTGACCCACCTGATGGCTGACATCGCTTCGCGGCGCGTACGGGTGAGCGAAGCCGAGACCGTCACGCCGTCGCCGTTCGCGGCTTCGCTGCTGTTCGGTTACGTCGGCGCGTTCATCTACGAAGGCGACAGTCCGCTGGCCGAGCGCCGCGCCGCCGCGCTGTCACTGGACACCACCCTGCTGGCCGAGCTGCTCGGCCGCGTCGAGCTACGCGAGCTGCTTGACCCCGACGTCATCGCCGCAACCGGCCGGCAGCTGCAGCACCTGTCCGCTGACCGGATGGCCCGCGACGCCGAGGCGGTGGCCGACCTGCTGCGGCTGCTGGGTCCGCTGGCCGAAGACGAGATTGCCGCCCGCGCGGGCGGGGCCGATGTCGGCGGCTGGCTGGAAGGCTTGCGGGCCGCCAGACGCGCGCTGACGGTATCGTTCGCCGGCGCGACCTGGTGGGTCGCGGTCGAGGACATCGGCCGGCTGCGCGACGGCGTGGGTGTCGCCGTGCCGGTCGGCGTGCCCAACAGCTTCACCGAGGTGGTCGCCGACCCGCTCGGCGAGCTGCTCGGCCGCTACGCGCGCACCCATACCCCGTTCACCACCGCCGACGCGGCCGCCCGATTCGGCCTGGGACTCCGGGTGACCGCCGACGTCCTGGGCCGGCTGGCCACCGACGGGCGTTTGGTGCGCGGCGACTTCGTCGCCGACGCCGCCGGCGACCAGTGGTGCGACACCGAGGTGCTGCGGATTCTGCGGCGCCGATCGCTGGCGGCGCTACGGGCGCAGGTCGAGCCGGTCAGCACCGCCGCCTACGCCCGCTTCCTGCCGGCGTGGCAACACGTCGGCGCCGAAACGACTTCCGGCATCGACGGGTTGGCGGCCGTGCTCGATCAGCTCGCCGGTGTACGCATGCCTGCGTCGGCGATCGAACCGCTGGTATTGGCGCCGCGGGTGCGCGACTACTCCCCCGCCATGCTCGACGAGCTGCTGGCCTCCGGCGAGGTGATGTGGTCCGGTGCCGGAACGATTTCCGGCAACGACGGCTGGATCGCGTTCCACGCCAGCGACACCGCGCCATTGACGCTGACCGTCGGTGCCGAGATCGAGTTCACCGACGCCCATCGCGCGATCCTGGACACGCTGGCGGGCGGCGGCGCGTTCTTCTTCCGCCAGCTCGGTGACGGCGCCGCTGAGCTGAAAGCCGCGTTGTGGGAACTGATTTGGGCCGGCTGGGTCACCGGCGACACGTTCGCGCCGGTGCGCGCGATGCTCTCCGGCGGCCCGGGCACCCGCAGGCGCGCCACACCGGCGCACCGGCACCGGCGGGCCCCACGGCTGAGCCGCTACAGCGTCGCGCACGCCCAGACCCGCGCCACCGATCCCACCGTGGCCGGCCGGTGGTCGGCGCTGCCGCCTCCCGAGCCTGACTCCACGCTGCGTGTCCACCACCAGGCCGAACTATTGCTGAACCGCTACGGCGTGCTCACCAAGGGCGCAGCTGCCGCCGAAGGCGTGCCGGGCGGATTCGCGACGCTGTACAAGGTGCTGACCGCATTCGAGGACGCCGGGCGCTGTCAGCGCGGCTACTTCGTAGAGTCGTTGGGCGGCGCGCAGTTTGCGGTCGCATCGACAGTCGACAGGCTGCGCGGCTACCTCGACAGCGTGGACCCCGAGCGGCCGCATTACCAGGCGGTGGTCCTGGCCTCGGCCGACCCCGCCAACCCCTACGGCGCGGCACTGCCCTGGCCGACCCGGGCCTCTGAAGACGAGGGCGCCGCACGTCCAGGTCGCAAGGCCGGGGCGCTGGTCGCGCTGGTGGACGGCGAGTTGGCGTGGTTTCTCGAGCGCGGCGGGCGCTCGCTGTTGAGTTTCACCGACGATTCCGAGGCCCACCATGCGGCTGCCGGCGCGCTGGCCGATCTGGTGGGTGCGCGCCGCGTCGATTCCGTCCTGGTCGAGCGGGTGAACGGTGTACCGGTGCTACAGCTGCGGGATTCGCCGATCCACGCCGCGCTTACCGCGGCCGGCTTCGCGAGCACACCGCGCGGATTGAGGCTGCGCTAGCGAATGCCTGAGGGCGACACGGTTTTTCACACCGCGGAGATACTGCGGCAGGCGCTCGCCGGTCGCAGTCTGACACGCTGCGACATCCGGGTGCCGCGATACGCCACCGTCGACCTGTCTGGGCAGGTGGTCGACGAGGTGCTCAGCCGTGGCAAGCACCTGTTCATCCGCGTAGGACCGGCCAGCATCCACTCACATCTGAAGATGGATGGCAGCTGGCGGGTAACCACCGGCCGCGCGCGAACCGATCACCGCGTCCGAATCATCTTGGCAGCAGGCGACATCCAGGCCATGGGTATCGACCTCGGTGTACTGGAGGTGCTCGACCGCGCCCACGACGGCGACGTGGTGGCCCACTTGGGACCCGACCTGCTCGGTGACGACTGGGATCCGCAAATCGCGGCCGCTAACCTGCTCGCCGAGCCGGACCGGCCGCTGGCCGATGCGCTACTCGACCAGCGGGTGCTGGCCGGGATCGGCAACGTCTACTGCAACGAGCTGTGTTTCGTCAGCGGGCATCTGCCCACCACTCCGGTACGCGAGATCAGCGACCCTCACCGCCTGGTATCGCGAGCCCGAGACATGCTGTGGGCCAACCGCTACCGCTGGAGCCGGTGCACCACCGGCGACACCCGGAACGGTCGGCAACTGTGGGTCTACGGGCGCGCCGGGCAGAGTTGCCGTCGGTGCGGCACGCCCGTCAACTATGACAACTCCAATGCGCGGGTGACGTACTGGTGCCCGGCCTGCCAACGTTGAACGCTCAAGGCGTGTCTGCCGCGTTAACGATCACGCCTGCGGGCTAGCCGGTGCGCCGCGGCATGCAATGATCGCAATGACACCGGCTTGGCTTGCCACCAGCCACCGCTCGCGCTTCAGCGTTGTGGAGAACTTCAGCGATGACGACGAACCAGGTCCGCGGCCTTGTCTTGGCGGCCGCGATGCTCGGCGTTGTGGGAGCAGTGGCGATTCCGAGCGCGCATGCCGACGCCGTGGACACCAACTTCTTGCAACCGCTGAAGGCCAAGGGCATCAATTCGCCTCCGCGCAATCCGCGATCATCGCCGGTCACGAGGTCTGCGATGAACTCGACCTCGGTAGGCAGCCGTCCGACGTCGCCTCCGACGTAATGAAGAACAGCAACCTGGACGACTACCACGCCGGGTTCTTCGTCGGCGTCAGCATCGCTGCGTTCTGTCCGAGATATTCCGGCTAAACGGTGACGGCGCCCGCGTGGCATGCATCCCGCGAACTGTGCGGCGCGCTGCGCGGTCATCCCGCGGATGGTGGCCGTTGCATCACTGTCCCCTTGAGTGCCCAGCGTTACAACGTGACTGAGCCGCCGCGTTCCAGCTCGATGATCCGATCGGCCATGCCGCGCCGCTGCATTTCACGGATGAAATCGCTTACGTCCCGCCCAGGTGCAGCCGACCGAGGTCGATACTGTCGAAACGCACGGGAATGTCGTCGAGCTCCTCGATAAGCAAGGTGTCCCCGGAGATGTAGAGCCGCCGCCGCGAGGAACCGTCAACCGGCCCGAACTCGACCATAGTGCCCATCACCGGTGGCAGCAGTCGATGTCCCCACACCGGCGCGTGCCGGCCGGGTAATGACGTCATCGCGACACTGGTGTCGCCTTTGGTGATGGCGTGCGATTGCCAGGTCGACATCCCGAGCGCTTCGCCGAACCCGCGTCGATGCAGCCGGTTAGCGGCGTGCGGCGTGGTCAGGATCGTCAACCCGTGGTCGAGACGCTGCTGCGCCACCCGGTCCCAGTGATCGCCGTGCATGTGCGACAAGACAATTGCATCCAGCGGCGGCAACTCCTCGACGCTCAGGGCAGGTTCCTTGCGGCGCTTGGACACCAGCCCGTAGCCGAGGTAGGCGTGCTGGCCGCGGTGCAGGAAGTTCGGATCGGTCAACAGCGTCACGCCGCCGGCCGCTATCAGCGTGGTCGCGTTGCCGACAAACGTCACCGTGATTTCCATACTGTCGGCTACCCCCGATCGTGCGGACGCAGCCGGATGAGTTGCTCGGTGGGGTTCGACGGCGCCGGAGAGACAGCGGCGATGGCCTGTTGGGCGATACTGCCCAGGTACAGCGCGCCGTCGTGTTCGCGGACGCCGGTCACCATGCGGTAGCCGCACCGGCGACCGCATGCCATCCGCGCGACCGCGGTTCCGTCGCGGTTGATCGCCAGCACCCGCGCCGTCGCCGCCGGCGCGTGGTTGACCGCACTCGCCGCGCGGCCGATGAGCCTGCGGGCCGGACGGGGGGTCCGCTGGGCCAAGCGCAGCGGCCGTATCCCAGTGACGGGTAGTGCTACCCAGATTCGTCCTAACGTACCGGTCGACAGGTTGTCGGGCAGGCCCGGCAATCGGTCGACCAGCACCTCGGATTCGCCGCAGCGCGGTCCGTGCAACCACACTCGGTGAATGCGTCCGGTTGCGGTTTCGGCGACCGCGACGAAGGATTCATCGTCAGCGAGCGCGACGCCGTTGGCGAACTCCAGGTGATCGAGCAAAACCTGAACTTCACCCGCCGGGTCGCGGCGCAGCAGCCGGCCGGTGGCGGTGCGTTCAATGACGTCGGTCTGGAAGGCCTCGAGCCCGTAGCGGCGCGAGGAATCGGTGAAGTAGATCGTTCCGTCGGCCGCGACAGCCGCGTTGTTGCAGAGCTTCATCGGCTCGCCGTCGACCGTGGTGACCAGCGACTCAATCGAATCGGCGGCGGGATCGACGCGCAGCAGGCCCCGCTGCGCATCGCAGACGATCAGCCGGCCGTCGGGCATCGCCTCGACGCCGAGCGGGCGACCGCCGGTGTCTGCCAGAACTTTGATGTCGGTCCCGTCTTTGGCGATGCTCAGCACCCGGCCGTCAGCGACGCCGGTGACCAACCGATCGTCGAGTACGGCAACGTCCTCCGGCCCGTCTCCATCTACCTCTAGTCGATACAGCTCAGGCGTCGGAATAACGGCCATGCTGCGATTTACCCGGCGTGGCAGCAGACCAACCGTCGGACACGAGACGAAGCGGGCGCCTGTCAGTGGGAGGTCGCGTAGGCGGCGGCGATCTCTGCGGCCAGCCCGGCGTTGTCCGCGATCAGCTGCTGGTTGACTGCGACGCTGCGCCCGTCGGTCAACTCTTCGACCAAGGCCAGGACGGCCGGGGTCACCGCCTGACCGGTGATCCCGGCTTGGTGGACCTGGCTGACCGCCTCGGCGACCACAGGCTCGATGTCGAGCTCGGGCTCCGGTGGGCGGCCCAGCAGCAGCCCGGCGGACCCGGTGAGCTCCCAGTGGATCGACGCCAGCTGTGCCGTCTCGGCGACGGTATCCACGCGTGCGGCTACCGAGGGGCCACCCTGGCTGCAGTAGAAGAGGGGGAGCGTGTCCGTTCGCCAGCCCAGGACCGGCACGTTCAGGGTCTCCAGCAGTTCTGCCGTCGCCGGAACGTCCAGGATGGCCTTGGCGCCGGACGACACCACCACCGCTGGGGTGCGGGCCAGTTGAAGCAGGTCACCTGAGATATCGAGGGTTTCGGCGAACCCGCGGTGCACGCCGCCGATCCCACCTGTGCCCATGAACCGGATGCCGAGCAGGCGGCAGATGGACAGGGTTGCGCCGACGGTGGTTGCGCCGAGCGTCCGCCGGGTCACACAGGCCGCAATGTCGCGCGCACCCGCCTTCTGCGCGTCGGCCCCGGCTTGGGTGAAGCGATCAAGTTCGGCAGCGCTCAGCCCGGCCCGAACGAAGCCGTCCACGATGCCGACCGTGCAGGGCACTGCACCGGCGGCGCGCACGCGCTGCTCCGCCTGCTGCGCGGCGAGCAGTCCACGTCCCTGCGAAAACCCGTGCGAGACCAGCGTGGTCTCCAGCGCGACCACCGGGCGACCCGAGCGCAGCGCGTCGGCGACTTCGTCGGCCACCCGCAGGACGTCTTCCGGCGGCCTCACAGGCCGAGCCCTCGCCGGCTGACAAACCGGCGCCGCAATCCGCTGACCGGGTCGTCGAATTCCAAGCGGTACGCCAACAACTGCAACGGCGTGGTGAAATCATCCGGTGCTACGTCGATGATCCTCGGATACAACGGATCCCCGTGGATCGGTATCACCAGCGACGCCATGTGCACCCGAAGCTGATGGGTGCGGCCGGTTCGCGGCGTCAACCGGTAGAGGCCGGTCGGCGAGACAAGCTCGATCAGCGTCTCGGCGTTCGGCTCACCCGGCTCCTCGATGGCCTGTAACTGCCTGCGCCGCTTGATGATTCGGCTGCGCACCACGCGAGGCAGAACCAGGGCAGGATCGACTGCGGCCCGAGCGAGATAGGTCTTGCGCACCGCACCGCGCGCAAACAGGGTCTGGTATGTGCCGCGCAGCTCGCGGCGGGTCGTGAACAACAGCACCCCGGCGGTCAACCGGTCCAGCCGGTGCGCCGGGCTCAGCTCCGCCAAGCCGAGTTCGCGACGTAACCGCACCAGCGCTGTCTGCGCGACGTGACGGCCCCGCGGCATGGTGGCCAAAAAATGTGGTTTGTCGACCACCACGATGTCGTCGTCTCGGTACAGCACCGGGATGTCGAACGGCACCGGCACTTCGTCGGCCAGGTCGCGATACAGGTACACACAGGCACCCGCCGGCAACACCGTCGTCTCGTCGACCACGACACCGTCAGCGGTAACAACCTGTCCGGCAAGGAGTCTCGCGCCGTCAACCGCTCCGAACCTTGCCGTCAGCTCGGCCAGCACAGGGCCGCCACGCAACCGCAATCGTGCGGGTCCGAGCCCGTCACGCACCGGCAACGGCGCCGGTCTCACGTTAACGGCACCGGTTCCAGAATTTCCGCGCGCGCCTCGGGAGCGGACGCGCGCAGGGCGTCCGCCGACGCGTCGTCGGGCTGGGTTTGCGACAGGATCTCCGCTTCCACCCGCGCGTTGTAGGTCTCGACCTCGCGGTCGATGTCCTCCTGGGTCCATCCCAGTATCGGCGCGACCACTTCAGCCACCTCGCGCGCGCAATCGACGCCGCGGTGCGGGTATTCGATGGAGATCCGCATCCGGCGCGCCAGGATGTCTTCCAGATGCAGCGCGCCCTCCACGGCGGCGGCATAGGCGGCTTCGACCTTGAGGTAGACCGGCGCGGCGCTGATCGGGTTCAGCAGCTCACGGCGACCGTCGGCCATCGCCAGCACCTCGCTGATCAGCGACCCGTAGCGGTCGAGCAGATGGCGCACCCGGTAGGGGTGCAGCCCGTTGAGCGCGCCGACATGTTCGGCCTGGTTGATCAGGGCGAAATAGCCGTCGGCGCCCAGCAGCCGCACCTTCTCGGTGATCGACGGCGCCACCCGTGCTGGAATGTATTGCGCCGCAGTGTCTATCGCGTCGACCGCCATCACCCGATAGGTGGTGTACTTGCCGCCCGCGATGGACACCAAACCCGGAGTGGGCACCGCCACGGCGTGCTCGCGCGACAGCTTGGACGTCTCGTCGCTTTCCCCGGCCAGCAACGGCCGCAGCCCGGCGTAGACGCCGTCGATGTCGTCGTGGGTCAACGGGATGGCCAGCACGGTGTTGACAGTGCTGAGGATGTAGTCGATGTCGGCCCGGGTGGCCGCCGGGTGCGCCAGGTCGAGGTTCCAGTCGGTGTCGGTCGTTCCGATGATCCAGTGGCTGCCCCACGGGATGACGAACATCACCGACTTCTCGGTGCGCAGGATGATCGCGACGTCGCTGACGATTCGATCCCGCGGCACGACGACGTGCACACCCTTGGAGGCTCGTATCTGGAATCGCCCGCGCTGTTTGGATAACGCCTGGATCTCGTCGGTCCAGACCCCCGTCGCGTTGACGACGACGTGACCGCGAACATCGGTGATCGCACCGTCCTCGGAGTCACGCACGCGTACCCCGGTCACCCGGTCGCCCTCGCGCAGCAAGGCGATCACCTGGGTCGAGGACCGCACCACCGCGCCGTAGTGGGCGGCGGTACGGGCAACTGTCAAGGTGTGCCGAGCGTCGTCGACCACGGTGTCGTAGTAACGGATACCGCCGATCAACGAGTTGCGCTTGAGACCAGGACAGAGCCGCAGAGCGCCGGCCCTGGTCAAATGCTTTTGCGGCGGAAGGGATTTGGCGCCGCCGAGCTGGTCGTAGAGCAGCATGCCCATAGCCACGTACGGTCGCTCCCACCAGCGCTTGGTCAGCGGATACAGAAACGGCAGCGGCTTGACCAGATGCGGCGCCAGCGTGGTCAGCGACAGCTCGCGCTCGTAGAGCGCCTCACGCACCAGGCCGAATTCCAGCTGCTCGAGGTAGCGCAGCCCTCCGTGAAACATCTTCGACGAGCGGCTGGACGTACCGGAAGCGAAGTCACGTGCCTCGACCATCGCCACTTTGAGCCCGCGGGTGGCTGCGTCCAGCGCGCACCCCGAGCCGACCACGCCGCCGCCGATGACTACGACGTCGAATTGCTCGGCGCCCAGCCGTTCCCAGGCTGAGGCACGTTGCTCCGGCCCAAGGATGGATGCCGGCCAAAATTGCCCGCTTCCCGGTGCGCTCACGGAACAGCACTCCTCGGTTACTCGTCAGTAGGACGCTGGCTCCCAAGGCTACCTGGACTCAGTCCAAATCGTCGTGCGCCATCAGCCGCCGGGCGGCCTCGGTGATCGAACCGGACAGCGACGGGTAGACGGCCAGCGTCTGCTCCAACTCGTTGACCGTGATCCGGTTTTGCACCGCTACCGCGATCGGCAGGATCAACTCCGATGCGATCGGCGCGACCACTACCCCGCCGATCACCACGCCGGTAGACCGCCGGCAGAAGATCTTGACGAAGCCGTGCCGCAGCCCGGACATCTTGGCCCGGGCGTTGGTCCGCAACGGCAGCATGATGGTCCGCGCCAGGACCGAGCCGTCGTCGATCATCGACTGCGGCACCCCGACGGCGGCGATCTCGGGCCTGGTGAAGACCGTCGCCGCCACGGTGCGCAGCCGGATGGGGCTGACCGCTTCGCCGAGCGCGTGGTACATCGCGATCCGGCCCTGCATGGCGGCGACCGATGCCAACAGCAGCAGGCCGGTGCAGTCGCCGGCGGCGTAGATACCGGGCACCGATGTGCGTGAGACCCGGTCCACGGTCAGGTAGTCGCCGCGCCCGAGCTCGATGCCGACCCGCTCCAAACCCAGCCCACTGGTGTTGGGAACCGAGCCGATCGTCATCAGGGCGTGGCTGCCTTCGACGGTGCGGCCGTCGGTCATGGTGACCAGCACTCCATCGTCGGTGCGGGTAACCGATTGGGCACGTGCGTTTTTCACCAGTTTGACGCCGCGTTCGGCGAACGATTCCTCCAGTACCAGTGCGGCGTCGGCGTCCTCGTACGGCAGCACGCGATCGCGGCTGGCCACCACGGTCACCGTCACCCCGAGTTCGGTGTAGGCGTTGACGAATTCGGCGCCGGTGACACCGGAACCCACCACGATCAGGTGGTCGGGCAGCGAGTCGAGGTCGTAGAGCTGTCGCCAGGTCAGGATCCGCTCGCCGTCAGGCTGGGCGGACGGCATGATCCGCGGGCTGGCACCGGTGGCGATCAGCACGACGTCGGCGTCGTGCACGCTTGTGGTGCCGTCGGGAGCGGTCACCTTGATGCAGTGACGGGCCAGGCCGGGGGTCGCGTCGACCAGCTCGCCGCGTCCCGCGATGACCTCGACACCTACGTTCAGCAGCTGCTGGGTGATGTCAGCGGACTGCGCGGCGGCCAGCGACTTGACGCGCTGGTGGATCTCGGTCAGCGAGATCTTGGCGTCCTCGATGTCGATGTCGAAGCCGAGCTGCGGGGCGCGCCGCAGTTCGGTGCGCACCCCGGTAGAGGCGATGAACGTCTTCGACGGCACGCAGTCGGCCAGCACCGCGGCGCCCCCGATGCCGTCGGAGTCGACGACGGTGACCTGGGCGTCGCGCGCCGCGGCGACCAGCGCCGCCTCGTAGCCGGCCGGGCCTCCGCCGAGGATCACAATGCGGGTCGCCACGGGTTCAACCTAACCAACTTGTCGGATAGGCGCCGCGCGGACGGGCGCCGTTTAAGCTTTCCCCGTGCCGCTCTACGCCGCCTACGGGTCGAACATGGATCCCGAGCAGATGGCTAAGCGTGCACCGCACTCGCCGATGGCGGGGACGGGCTGGCTGCACGGATGGCGGCTGACGTTCGGCGGCGAGGACATCGGCTGGGAGGGGGCACTGGCCACCGTTGTCGAGGATCCGGATTCCAAGGTGTTCGTCGTGCTCTACGACGTGACACCGGCCGACGAGAAGAACCTGGATCGCTGGGAGGGCTCCGAGCTCGGCATCCACAAGAAGATCCGCTGCCGGGTCGAGCGGATATCCTCCGACACCACAACCGATCCCGCCCTCGCGTGGCTGTACGTGGTCGACGCCTGGGAGGGCGGGCTGCCGTCGGCGCATTACCTGGGCGTGATGGCCGACGCCGCAGAGATCGCCGGTGCGCCCGCCGATTACGTGCACGACCTGCGCACCCGCCCCGCGCGAAACATCGGCCCCGGCACGTAGCGAGCACCCACCCTTTGCCGCGAGCGTGCGTGTCTGTACAGCGACACGCCGCGGTTGGACGGCATTCTCCGCGCCCTCGTGAGCGGATCACGCAGCCATGGCGCGCCCGAGCTGGATCTCGATCCGGCGGACCAACTCCCATGGCCGACGTCTGACGTCCTCGGCGACGATCGGCACCGCCACCCAATCCGCGTCTTGGAGCGCAGCTGTGCGCCTACGGTCCCGCAGGAAAGCCTCTGGCCCGCTGTGCCAGTCGACGCCGTCATATTCAGCGGCTACCCGGTACTCAGGCCAGGCGAAGTCGACCCGCCAAACCCGCTGGCCGTTGTCGACTATTTCGTACTGCAACACCGGCGCGGGCAAACCGCCGTCGATCATGACCAACCGGGCTTCGCTTTCCATGGGCGATTCTGCTTTTGGATTAGCCAGTGGAAGCAACCCCCGGACGGCGACGATGCCGCGCCGCCCGGACTGCGCGGCGACCGCTCTGCGCAAGTCGTCGGGGTCGCATGTACCGCTGCGCAAAGCAGCGTCCAGCGTTGCCAATGCGCGAGGTCGACGCAGGCTTCGGGCCACCTCGATCGCCGTCCACGCAGGCGTGGTAGCCGGCCGTCCGGCGACCATGGTCAGCGGTGCGCCCGTCGTCGATGCACGACCAAGCCGTCGGCCGACCGCAGTTGTTGGCGGCGTGGATTGAGCACATGCAAGTCAACAGTTTCCTCGGTGTCGAACCCGTACATAGCGGCTGCGGTGCCCAGGCATGCGGCAACGGGTGTGCCGGTAGCGAGATCCAGCCCGCGCAGCCGTAAACTGGTGTCAACGTCGCCGGCGGCATAGATCCCATACCAAATCTTCTGCAGCCCACCGTGATTCAGTTCTCTTTCCAGGCCGCGACGGGTCAGGAATGTCAGTGCCTGAGCGGACGTGACTACTCCGCCTTGCTCCCCGAGAAGCTGGGTGAGCTGTTGGTTCACGGCGGTAATCGTCGGTTCACCGGAGCCACCGCCGCGTTCACCTCGGATCCGCGATGGCCGATCTGTGCACAAAGCCGGCGCTGTGGATACTCCACGTACGCCGCGAGTGTGCGCAGATCGCCAGCCTCTGCGGCGTGTCGGCGTACAGACACGCACGCTCGCGCTAAGAGGAGCTAAGAGGAGCGGCGGCTAGAAGGCGGCGGCCTGCTCGACGATGTTGACCATGACCCGCACCCCGATCGCCAGCGCCCGCTCGTCGAGATCGAACGTCGGCTGGTGCAGGTCGAGCTGCGGGCCGCGGCCCGACCAGACGCCGAGGCGCGCCATCGCGCCGGGAACTTCCTCCAGATACCAGGAGAAGTCTTCGCCGCCGCCGGACTGGCGGGTGTCGGCCAGCACATCCGGGCCGACGGCTTCGATGGCGTGGGTGAGGATGCGCGTCGAGATCTCCTCGTTGACCACGGGCGGCACCCCACGGTGATATTGCAGCGTGTGCTCGATGCCCAGCGGCGACAGCAGCGCCGACACAGTCTCACGGATGATGCCCTCGAGGCTCTGCCAGGTATCCCGGCTGGCGGTGCGCACAGTGCCCGCCAGCACACCGGTCTGCGGAATCGCATTGGCCGCCGCGCCGGCGTTGACCGCACCCCACACCAAGATGGTGCCCTTGCGGGGGTCGATTCTCCGCGACAGCACACCGGGCACCCCGGTGATCAACGCGCCGAGCCCGTAGACCAGGTCCGCGGTCAGGTGCGGGCGGGACGTATGTCCACCGGGCGAATAGAGGGTGATCTCTAGCCGGTCGGCGGCCGACGTGATCGGACCCTGCTTCACCGCCACCTTGCCGACGGCAAGGCGCGGGTCGCAATGCAACGCGAAAATCCGGGTGACCCCGGTCAGCACTCCGGCCGCGATCGCGTCGATCGCCCCGCCCGGCATCAGCTCTTCGGCGGCCTGGAAGATCAGGCGCACGCCGACAGGCAATTCGGGCGCCGACGCCAACGCCAGCGCGGTGCCGAGCAGGATCGCGGTGTGCGCGTCATGTCCGCAGGCGTGCGCGACGTTGGGCATCGTCGACGAGTACGGGGCTCCGGTGCGCTCGGCCATCGGCAGCGCATCCATGTCGGCGCGCAACGCGATCCTGGGTTCGTGCTCCGGGCCGAAGTCGCAGGTCAAGCCGGTCCCGCCGGGCAGCACCTTGGGGTTGAGCCCGGCGTCGGCCAACCGCTCGGCGACGAACTGGGTGGTGGCGAACTCCTGGCGGCCCAGCTCGGGGTAGCGGTGGATGTGACGCCGCCACTCGACCAGCTCGTCGTGGTGGGCGGCCAGCCAGGACTCGGCGCTATCTATGAGACTCATGACGCCGCCCGCTGCTCACGAGCCGCCAGCACCCGGTCGCGTTGGGCCGGGGTTTCGGCGAGGCGAACTACCGTGCGGGCCAACATGATTGCGCCCTCCACGACTGCGCGGTCGGCGCTGGGCCCGACGGCCGCCTCGGCGAACGCGGCCTGGTGCACGGTGGCCCCGCCGGCGTCGACGCCGATCACCGGGTGAATGCCGGGGAGCACCTGGGTGACGTTGCCCATATCGGTGCTGCCCAACGGCAGGCTTGCCTCGATTTCGACCGGCAGTGGTTCGCGTCCGAGTCGGCGCATCTCGTCCCGGCATGCCTCGGCCAGCCACGGATCCGGCTTCAGCTCCGCGTAGGGCGGTGCCATGTCGTCGATCTCGTGCTCGCAGCCGGTTGCCAGCGCGCCGGCGGCGAAGCAGGACAGCACCCTGCCCCGCAACTCCTGCAGTGACTCGGAGTTGAGCGCCCGCATCGCGTATAGCAGGCTGGCCTGGCCGGGGATGACGTTGACTGCCTGGCCGCCGTCGGTGACGATGCCGTGCACCTGTTGCCCGGGCGCCAGCTGCTGGCGCAGCAGTCCGATGGCAACCTGGGCGACGGTCACGGCGTCGGCCGCGTTGATCCCCAGGTAGGGAGCGACGGCGGCGTGGGATTCCCGGCCCCGATAGCGGACGCTGACCTCTGCCAATGCCAGCGACCGTGCCGCTGCGATGTCCGCCGGCCCCGGATGCAGCATCACCGCGACTGCGACGTCGTCGAACACGCCGGCCTGCAGCATCAGGGCCTTGCCGCCGCCGGACTCCTCGGCCGGGGTGCCCAGCAGCGCGACCGTCAGGCCCAGGTCGTCGGCGACCTCAGCCAGCGCCAACGCGGTGCCCACCGCCGAGGCGGCGATGATGTTGTGCCCGCAGGCGTGCCCGATTCCGGGCAATGCGTCGTATTCGGCGCAGATTCCGACGACAAGTTGGCCACTGCCGAAGTCGGCGCGAAACGCCGTGTCCAAACCTCCGGCGCTTGCGGTGATCTCAAATCCTCGTTCTGCGACCAGTTTCTGTGTTTTGGCGCAGCTGCTGTGCTCGTTGAATGCCAGCTCCGGCTCGGCGTGGATCGCGTGGGAGAGCTCGACGATATCGCCGCCACGACGGCGCACCGCATCTTCGACGGCATCCAATGCGGTGGTGGGCATGCTCGCAGTCTAAGCTCGGCCGCTGTGACCGATGGTCCGCCCGATCCGGATGCACTGGCGAAGCGGGCGGCGCAGGTCATCGCCGAGCGCACCGGTGTCGCCGCGCACGACGTGGCGATCGTGCTGGGGTCGGGGTGGGCGCCGGCCGTCGCGGCGCTGGGCTCGGCAACCGCGGTGCTGCCCATGGCGGAGCTGCCCGGGTTCAGCCCGCCCACCGCCGTCGGGCACACCGGCCAGCTGCTGTCGATGCGCATCGGTAGCCACCGGGTGCTGGTGTTGGCCGGCCGCATCCATGCCTACGAAGGCCATGACCTGCTGCACGTGGTCCACCCGGTGCGCACCGCCTGCGCGGCCGGGGTCCACACGATCGTGCTCACCAATGCCGCCGGCGGGCTGCGCCCCGATATGCAGGTCGGCCAGCCGGTGCTGATCAGTGACCATCTGAACCTCACCGCGCGCTCGCCGCTGGTTGGGCCGCAGTTCGTCGACCTGGTCGACGCCTACGCGCCGCAGCTGCGGGAGCTGGCCCGCCAGGTCGACCCGACCTTGACGGAGGGCGTGTATGCGGGCCTGCCGGGGCCGCACTACGAAACGCCGGCCGAAATCCGGATGCTGCACATCCTGGGTGCCGACTTGGTGGGCATGTCGACGGTGCACGAGACGATCGCGGCCCGCGCAGCCGGGGCGCAGGTGCTGGGGGTATCGCTGGTGACCAATCTGGCAGCGGGCATCACCGGCGCCCCGCTCAGCCACGTCGAGGTGGTGGAGGCCGGGGCTGCCTCGGCGGCCCGGATGGGTTCGCTGCTGGCCGGCGTGGTGGCCCGGCTCTGACGGGAGCGCTGGTGACGCCCGAGGAGTGGATCGCACACGACCCCGATCCGGTGACGGCCGCCGAGCTGGCCGCCTATGAGCCCGGCGAGCTCGCTGCGCGGTTCGCCCGGCCGTTGAGGTTCGGCACGGCGGGTCTGCGGGGGCCGCTGCGCGGCGGACCGGACGCGATGAACCTGGCCGTGGTGCTGCGTGCGACATGGGCGGTGGCACAGGTGCTCAAAGAGCGTGGGGTGGCCGGCTCGCGGGTGATCCTCGGCCGCGATGCGCGGCATGGTTCAGCGCTCTTCGCTGTTGCTGCGGCTGAAGTCTTTGCTGCTGAGGGCTTTTCGGTAACGCTGTTTCCCGGCCCAGTGCCCACGCCAGTGGTCGCGTTCACCGTGCGACACAGCGGCGCGGCGGCTGGAGTACAGGTCACCGCGTCACACAATCCGCCGGGCGACAACGGGTACAAGGTGTACGGCGACGGCGGCCTTCAAATCGTCTCACCTACCGATTCCGCGATCGAATCCGCGATGGCCGCTGCTCCGTTCGCCGACCAGATCGCCAGAGCCCCAGTCGAACCCATCGACGACGCCATGGTTGACCGCTATATCGAGCGCACAGCCTGCCTGCGGCGCTCGTCAGGATCGGTGCGAGTGGCTTTGACACCGTTACACGGCGTCGGCGGCGCGGTCGCCGTCGAAACGCTGCACCGCGCCGGTTTCGGTGAAGTGCACACTGTCGGCGTGCAATACGCGCCGGACCCCAACTTTCCCACGGTCGCGTTTCCTAATCCCGAGGAGCCGGGCGCGACCGACGAGCTGTTGCGCCTGGCCGAGGACGTCGACGCCGATATCGCGATCGCGTTGGACCCTGACGCGGATCGCTGCGCGGTCGGTATACCCACGCCAGCGGGTTGGCGGATGCTGTCAGGTGACGAGACCGGTTGGCTACTCGGCGACTACATTTTGTCGCATACCGAATCTCCGCAGACTGCCGTGGTGGCCAGCACGGTGGTGTCGTCGCGGATGCTGGCGGCGATCGCCGCGCACTACGGCGCGCGCCACGTCGAAACGCTGACCGGGTTCAAATGGCTGGCGCGCGCCGACGCCGAGATGCCCGGGTTCAGGCTGGTCTACGCGTACGAAGAGGCAATCGGGCATTGCGTCGACCCTGCGGCCGTGCGCGACAAGGACGGCATCAGCGCGGCCGTGCTGGCCTGCGATCTGGTGGCGGCGCTCAAAGCGCAAGACCGTTCGGTGCTTGACGCGCTCGACGAGCTTGCCCGTCGTCATGGGGTCCACATGGGCGCGGCGGTGTCGCGCCCAGTGGCCGGGCCCGACGAAGCAGCCGGCGTCATGCAGCGACTGCGCACGAACCCGCCAAGCCACTTGGCTGGATTGACTGCTGCGACAACGGATTTAGTGCAGGCAGACAACACAACTGATGCACTGGTCTTCTTCGGCGCCGACGCCGACGTGTGGGCCCGGGTCGTGGTGCGACCGTCCGGCACGGAGCCCAAGTTGAAGTTCTACGTCGAGGCGGGCTGCCCGGCGGGCGAAGATCTTCAACGTGGTCGTGAGCGCGTGGGCACGCTGCGTGACGAACTCGTCGCCTCGGTGCAGCGCTGGTAGCTCAGCGTGGCCCGAACTGGCGATCACCCGCATCGCCGAGACCGGGGACAATGTAGGCGATTTCGTTGAGCCGTTCGTCGATGGCCGCCGTGTAGAGGCGCACGTTGGGTGCCGCATTCTCCAGCGCCGCCAAGCCTTCTGGTGCAGCGACGACGCAGAGCACGGTGATGTCTGTTGCACCGCGGCGCAGTAGCAAGCCGATGGTGTGGGCCATTGAGCCGCCGGTTGCCAGCATGGGGTCGAGCACGATCACCGGCTGGGCGCTCAGCTCGTCGGGCAGCGACTCCAGATATGGCACCGGCCGGTGGGTTTCCTCGTCCCGAACGACGCCGACGAATCCCACCCGGGCCTCGGGTATCAGCGCGTGAGCTTGATCGACCATGCCCAGACCAGCTCGCAGTACCGGCACCAGAAGCGGTGGTTTGGCAAGCCGCACCCCGGTGGCCTCGGCGAGCGGGGTGCGCACGTGGACCGTTTCGCTGGGCGCGTCGCGGGTGGCCTCGTAGACCAGCATCAGCGTCAAGTCGCGCAGCGCAGCACGGAACGCGGCGTTGTCGGTGCGTTCGTCGCGCAATGCAGTGAGCCGGGCGGCGGCCAGCGGATGGTCAATCACGTGCACTTCCACAAATGTTGACCCTAGCTGGGCGGCCACCGCGTCGAAATGGCCGGCAGAAATGCTCAGTTATTCACTTGCCTGGGTTGTGTGGCTGCCGGTGTAGCAAATGCAAAGGAAAACGCGCGCGGCGATTCGCGGGTCAGCTTCGTCACCGTGCATAAATGCGCTAGCAGCTGGATCGTCGGTTGATCTTGAAATACCTTCTCGCCTTTCATGATTTATGAAGTTGACACGCCGACCGCCATTAAGCGGGATGGTCAAACCGGTTCCTATACTTCCCGGCATGATTGGTCCCGGATCGCGTAAATCCATGGGATATCGAATCGCCGGACTGTGCGGCGCGTCGGCGTTCGTCGGCGCGCTGCTTCTCTTTGTGCCAGCGCACGTCGGCAAAGTGGCGCCGCCCGTGGACATCGCGGCGGCCACGATACCGACTCCCGCCCACGTCGTAATCGTGATGGAGGAAAACCACGACCCCGACGACGTCATCGGCAACACGTCGGCTCCGTACATCAACGCGCTGGCCACCAATGGCGCATATATGAGGCGAGCCTTCGCCGAAGCACACCCGAGCGAGCCGAACTACATGGCGTTATTCGCCGGGCGCACGTTCGACCTGATATGGGATTTCTGCCCGGTCAACGAAGGCAACACACCCAATCTGGGCGCTGAATTGCTTGCCGCCGGACTCACCTTCACTGGTTTCGCCGAAGACCTGCCAGCCGTGGGCTCAACCGTCTGTACATCGGGCAACTACGACCGCGCCCATGCGCCGTGGGTCAACTTCAGCAATGTTCCGGCATCCGACTCCGTGCCGTTCTCGGCATTTCCCGCCCCGGCCAATTACGCCAGCCTGCCGACGGTCTCGTTCGTCATACCCAACCTCGTTCACGACATGCACAGCGGCACGGTCGCTCAAGCCGATAGTTGGTTGCAGCAAAATCTGTCGTCGTACGCCGAATGGGCAAAGGCCAACAACAGCCTGCTCATCGTGGTGTGGGACGAGAGCAACGACTACTTCTTCCCCAACCGCATTCCGATGATCTTCTACGGCGCGAACGTCAAGCCCGGAACTTACGACGAGCAAATAAACCACTACAACCTGTTGTCGACCCTCGAGCAGATGTACGGGCTACCCAAGACGGGAAACGCGGCGAACGCTACTGCAATCACCGACATTTGGGGCAGCTAGCCGCTCGGTCGCATCAGGAGTCAACCCCCGACGCTCATCACGAGCTCCCGGATGCGATCAATTTCCATGCCGCTCACGGGCGCGTCCATACCCGGCGGCATGCTATAGCGAACTTATACTCGCCGCATGCGGCGCCGACCATGGCGAAAAGGCAAGGGACAAACAGTCTCGCTGTTCGGCATTTTGGCCGTCTTCGCCGCGGCCACATCATTACCCGCGCATTTAACCGGCACAGCGGCTCCGGTGAACTATGCGGCGGCAGCCATCCCGACTCCGGCGCACGTAGTGATCGTGGTCGAAGAGAACCGCTCGCAAGCCAACATCATCGGCAACAAGTCGGCGCCATTTCTGAACTCCCTTGTCGCCAACGGCGCAACGATGACGCAATCCTTCGCCGAAACGCACCCGAGCGAGCCCAACTACTTGGCGCTGTTCGCCGGCAACATGTTCGGATTGAAGGAAAACCGGTGCCCGGTCAATGCCGGCGCCGCGCCCAACCTCGGTTCTGAATTACTTGCCGCCGGCTACACCTTCGCCGGTTTCGCCGAAGACCTACCCGCTGTGGGCTCGCCGGCCTGCAGCGCAGGCAAATACGCCCGCAAGCATGTGCCCTGGGTCGATTTCAGCAACATCCCGCCGAACTACTCGCTGCCGTTCTCGGCGTTTCCCGCACCCTCGAATTACGCTAGTCTGCCGACGGTTTCGTTCGTCATTCCCAATCTCGACAACGACATGCACGACGGTTCGGTCGCTCAAGGCGACACGTGGCTGTACCAGAACCTATCCCCGTACGCCGCCTGGGCGAAGACCAACAACAGCCTGCTCATCGTGACCTGGGACGAAGACGACAACACCGCACGTAACCAGATCCCGACGATCATCTACGGAGCCAACGTCAAACCCGGCGCCTACCCCGAACCGATCAGCCACTACAGCGTGTTATCGACGCTCGAGCAGATGTACGGGCTGCCCAAAACCGGCTACGCTGCGAACGCTCCTGCCATCACTGATATCTGGGGAGCCTAAGGCCGGCCCGCGTCGCCCCGGTCGGCCCTCGGTCGGGCCGGACGGGCACTCGTCGTTATCCTGTGCCGCATGGCTGCTGAGCTGGTACCTATCCGACTAAGCCTGACCGTTGGCGACCGCTACACGCTGTGGGCGCCGCGCTGGCGCGACGCCGGGGACGAGTGGGAGGCGTTTCTCGGTAAGGACGAGGACCTCTACGGGTTCGAAACCGTCGCCGACCTGGCGGCCTTCGTCCGCACCGACACCGACAACGATCTGGTCGACCACCCGGCATGGAAAGACCTCACTCAGGCCAACGCCCACAAACTGAATCCGGCCGGTGACAAACAATTCGACCTGGTCACCGTTGAGGAACTCGTCGCCGAAAAGCCGACCGAAGAGTCGGTCAACTCCCTGGCGGCCACGCTCACGATCGTGTCGTCAATCGGTTCGGTCTGCGAATTGCCGGCAGTCAGCAAGTTCTTCAACGGCAACCCGACTCTGGGCACGCTGGCCGGCGGAATCGAGCACTTCAGCGGCAAAGCCGGGCTCAAACGCTGGAATGCGATCGCCGAGATCATCGGGCGAGGCTGGGACGACGTTCTGGCCGCAATCGACGAGATTGTGCGCACCCCGGATGTCGATGCCGCGGCCTCCGGGCGGGCCGCCGCCGAGTTGGCCGAACCTCCCGAGGATGACGACGAGGAAACCGTCAGCGACGAGGAGGAGACGGCGGTAGACGCCGGCGTCAGCGAGGAGAGCGAGGACGCGGAGGAGGCACCTGCTAGTGCCGAGGGTGTGGTGCTGGGTAGCGACGAGGACTTCTGGTTGAAGGTCGGCATCGACCCGATCCAGATCATGACCGGCGCCGGCACGTTCTATACGCTGCGCTGCTATTTCGACGACCGCCCGATCTTTCTGGGGCGCAACGGGCGCATCAGCGTCTTCAGCTCGGAGCGGGCACTGGCCCGCTATCTCGCCGACGAGCACGACCACGACCTGTCCGACCTGAGCACCTACGACGACATCCGCACCGCGGCCACCGACGGCTCGCTGGTCGTCGATATCACCGACGACAACGTCTACGTCTTGACGGGCCTGGCCGACGATCTGGCAGACGGACCCGATGCGTTGGACCGCGAGCAGCTCGACTTGGCCGTTGAGCTGCTTCGCGACGTCGGCGACTACGCCGAGGACAACACCGTCGACAAGGCTCTCGCTACCGACCGGCCGCTGGGCAAGCTGGTGGCGTATGTGCTCGAACCGGACTCGGTGGGCAAGCCCACGGCCCCGTATGCGCAGGCGGTAAGGGAGTGGGAGCAGCTGGAGCGGTTCGTGGAGTCGCGGCTAAGGCGCGAGTAGCGCCGCGAGCCGGCGACGACATTGAGCGTGAGCGTCGCGGCTAAGGCGCGAGTAGCGCCGCGAGCCGGCGACGATATCCGGAGCGCAGCGCAATCACCTAGGGCGACAAGGTAATTCGACTGCAAGCGCCCGTCGCGCCAGCGGCGAGTTTAGTCACTCGGCTCGGCTATATCCACATGCTTGCGGTTAACGTTCTGTGTCTATTTGAGCGTTTGACGGGCAATCCAGATTGCTTTTTACTGACCGCAGCGTTCGCAGGCGTCCCACATGGGCGCCCAGAGGTGGAGGTGCTCCGGTGGCGCTCAGAGGCGACCTGCTGCCCGATTGGCACGCTGCATGACACTGCCTGGCATTGGTCCACTACCGCTATCCGGGTTTCAACGCCCCGAGATGTTGCTGTTTGGCTTGGTGCCGCTTGCCCTGCTCGTCGTTTATCTCGTCGTCCAGGCGCGACGCCGACAGCGGCTGCGCCGGTTCACCGAGGCGAGCGTGCCACAGTCCTTCTGGCAGCACATTCCCATAGGGGTCGCGCTTGTCTGTCTGGCCCTGTTGACGGTGGCCCTGGCTACCCCCAGCCAGAGCATCCGAATACCCCGCAACCGCGCCGTCATCATGCTGGTGATCGACGTGTCGCAGTCCATGCGCGCAACCGATGTTCCGCCCGATCGCCTGAAGGCTGCCGAGCAGGCGGCCGGACAGTTCGCCAGTCAGTTGACGCCTGGCATCAACCTCGGCCTCGTCGCGTTCGCAGGGACGCCGTATCTCCTGGTGCCCCCGAGCGTGGACCATCAAACCACTCTGGACGCGCTGAACCATCTTCAGTTCGCCGACAGTACGGCGACCGGTGAGGCGATCTTCACGGCATTGCGTGCGATCGCGACCACAGCCTTGGTCGGCGGCGGTGGCCCGCCACCGGCCCGCATCGTGCTTCTTTCGGATGGCGGTGAGAACAAGCCGGGCGATCCGAACGATCCCCGCGGGGCCTACACGGCAGCGCGGCTCGCCAAGGATCACGGGGTGCCCATCTCCACGATCTCGTTCGGGACGAAAGGCGGCTCCATCGAGCTGGACGGGCAGCGCATGTCTGTCCCGGTCGAAACCGACCAGATGACGACGATTGCTCGGCTGTCGGGAGGGCAGACCTATACCGCCACCAACCTCAGCGAGCTCAATCGAAGTTACGACGCCATCCAGCAGGAAATCGGGTATCGCACGGTGCCGGGCCCAGCCACTGCCGGCTGGCTGCGCCTCGCGGTCATCACCGCCACGATCGCCACCGTGTTGGCGGTCCTGATCAACCGGCGGGTGCCCGCCTGATCCTCACGCCGGAATCCTGCGGTTCAACAGCAGCCCCGCCAGGACCGCGCCGGCCATGACGACAGCGCCCAGCAGGATCCACCCGGCGCTGGCGTCGCCACGCACGGTTTGAAAGCCGATCTGCTGCTGCAGCGTCGAGTAGACGTTCTCAAGCGCGTCCAGGCTGTCCGCGTGGAACGCTTGACCGCCTGTGATCCGACAGATCTGCTGCAGGGTTTGGTCGTCCACGGGAACCGGCAAGGTGGCGCCCTCGTAGACAACGGTGCCGTTGGGTGTGCCGAAGGAAATCGTGGAGATCTGCACGCCTTGCGCTTTCGCCGCTCGGGCGGCAGTGAAGGCGCCCTGCGGGTCGTTGGGGTTCATCGGTACGTTTTCGGCGCCGTCGGATTCCAGGACGATGCGCGCGGGCGGTGGGCCGGGGCCGCCGCCCATTACCGCGCCGACCGTGGCGATCGCCTGCAGCGCGGTGAAAATACCTTCTCCAGTAGCGGTTCTCGGCGCTGGCCGCAGGCCGTCGATCGCCGCCTTCACCGCGCCGCGGTCAGTTGTCGGAGCAACCAACAGCGTTGCAGTGGCTGCGAACTCCACCAAGCCGAGATTGATGCCCGGCGTCAACTCGTCAGTGAATTGCTTACCCGCGACCTGTGCGGCGGCCAGCCGACTCGGCGCGACATCGGTGGCAGCCATCGATTCGGAAACATCGATGACCAACATCACCACGGCACGGTTGAGCGGAACCCGGATGTCGTGAGTGGGCCCCGCCATCGCCGTCGTCAACAGCACCAACGATGTGGCCAGCAGCGCGGTCGGCACATGGCGCAAGCGACTCGGACGGCGGGGCGCGACGCTCTCCAACAGCTCCATGTTGGCAAATCGCAAAACCCGCCGACGACGGATCAAACGTCCTGCGACATAAAGCGCGACGAGTAACGGCACAACGAGCAGGAACAAGAAGAACCAGGCGTCTTGGAAGCCCGACAGTGTCAGCGGACCCAATAGCGGCAGCGTCATCGCCGTCAAGTACAAACGCGCATCGCTCGGCCGTCAAACGGTGGCGGCCCGGCGTCAGGCTTTGGCTGTTGTGCGCCGGCGATCCCGAGTTTCCGGACGACGGGCCAGTGGCAGCAGCCGATGGTCGCGGGTGAACACGCGACGCACCAGGCCGAGCGCAACCACGACCGTGGTCACCGCGACCGAGCCCAAGATCAAAAACATCACTACCGCCTGCACGAGCACAGCCTGCACCGGCGAAACCCCCGCAAGGATGAGCCCGGTCATCGCGCCTGGCAAGAACACCAGCCCGGTGGCTTTGGTGGTTTCGATCTGCGGAGAGACGGCCGACCGCAACGCCGTTCGCAGGTAGGGGGCGGCCGCCTGACGGTAGGGCTGACCGAGGGCCAGCCGCGCTTCGACCTCGTCGCGTTTGTCGCGAAGTTCGTCGACCAGACGGCGAGCCACCAAGACGGTGGCTGTCATCGAGTTGCCGATCATCATCCCGGCGATCGGCACCAGCGTGCGGGGCTGCAGTGGGAACACCCGCAGCCCGAATATCACTCCAAGCGTCACCACCGCCGCAGTGGCGAACGCGATGATGGCCAGCGGCGCCAGCCGCGGCACTTCTGGGGCCCGCCTGCGTGCGACGTCCCCCGCGTAGGCGACCATGCCCGCCGTCCACGCCCACGACCACCACAGCGAGCGACCCGGCTCGAACAGCAGCGCTAACGCGCTGCCCACGAGCAGCAACTGGACCAGCGCGCGGATGGCCGCCCACACCACCTGGCGCTCCAGCCCGAGGCGCTGCCACAGCGAGATGGCCGCCGCGAATCCGACTAACGCCAACGACGTCGCCAGACCAACCCATCCGACTTGACCGTTCACCGCATCACCTCCCCGTCTTCCGGCTTGGACGCCGCCGGTTGGATGCCTGTGCAGCGGCCTTTGTCGATATGGACGACTCTGTCGGCAATGCGCTCGGTCTGTGCCGAGTCGTGGGTGACCCACAGGGCCGGAATTCCCTCGTCGGCAAGGTCACGTACCGCCTGTTCGATCACCCTCGCGGCGGCGGCGTCGACCGCAGAGGTGGGTTCGTCGAGCAGCAGCACCTGCGGTTGGGCGGTGAGTGTGCGGGCCAGGCACATCCGTTGCGCCTCACCGCCGGACAGCGCGGTCGCGTCGCGGTCCAGCCATGATCCGGTCAGCGCTACCCGCGTCAACGTTTCGGTTATCTGAGCATCGGACGCGTTCGGGTCGGCGGCCCGTAGGTTGTCGGCGACGGTGCCGGGAAACGGGGTTGGACGCTGGAAACACATCCCGACCTGGCGTCGTAACCACAGCGGGTCTATTCCGGCAATATCGTTGCTGCGGAAGAGGACTCGGCCGCTGGTCGGCACCTCCAGTCGATTGCACAGTCGCAGCAATGTCGACTTGCCCGAACCTGATGGGCCGAACACCACCGTCACGCCCTGCCCTGGGATAGCCGCGGTGAATCGGTCCAGTGCGCGCACCCCTTTGCGCTCCACCACGACGTCGGAGAACTCGAATACCGCGTCCACATTCACCACTGCGCCTCCTGACCTGGGATCTGCAGCCGGCATTGACGATATCGACATCCCAGGCCTTTAGTCGGTCGCGGCGGTCTCGGGACGGATGTAGGAAGTTGGAGATGCTGATGTGGCCGCTGTGGCTGTTGGCTCGCTGAGCCGGCCGAGCGGAGCCGTGCCTGGATCGCCTCGTTGAGGTGTCGGCCGCCGTTTGCCCCGCTTCGTGATGAGAGAATTTCATACATGACAGAGGTCGCCGCACGAACCGCCGAAGCCATCGAGGCATTGCGGAATCATGGAGCCTTGTTCGCATACTTGCACGGCAGTCGAGCCACACATACTGCGCGCGAAACGTCCGATATCGATATCGCCGCGTACTTCGGCGGACGACGGCCGCAGGGATTCGACATTCTGTTACCGCCGGGCGTTGACTTGCTTGTGCTAGATGACGCTCCCCTCGAACTTGCCGGTCGAGTTGCCTTATTCGGGTCGCTGCTCTTCGAAACAGATCTCCGTGCCAGGGTGGTGTGGGAAGCGACGACACGCAAGATCTACCTCGACGAACTGCCACGAATTAACCGGGCTCACCGGGAATTCGCGGAAGCGGTGCGCCGTGGTCGATGAGGCTCGTGTCCTCCGACTGCTGCGTGGTATCACCGACGACCTGGAGTTTCTGCGTCGGGAATCCGCGGCCGAGCTGGCCCGCCGCGCCGACCCGATCTGGCTGCGGGGCGTCAAGTACACGTTCATCACGGCAATCGAAGCCTGCATCGACATCGCGCAGCATATTTGCTCGGCGCAAGGTTGGGGACCTCCAGCCGACAACGGCGATGCGATGCGGCTGCTGGGGAGTCACACAGTACTTACCGCCGATCTAGCCGATGCGATGCGCAAGGCCGTTGGATTTCGCAATGTCCTTGTACACGAGTACATCACGGTTTCGGACGACATCGTCACCGCCCGGCTCGAAAACCTCGGGGATATCGAACGATTCGTTGAGTCCATAGCAGCATTTGTTGCCGAGCCCACCAAACCCTAGCAGCGACGCCCTGTTGGAAGTGCTATCGCATGCGCTATCGCTTTGAGTGCGGGTGTCCGACTTCTGAAGTCCGATGTGGCTGATGCGGCTAGTGGGGTGCCATTGGCCACACCTATCCGATCAGGACCGCGTAGCGCGGCTTGATGATCTCGTCGATGATCGCCAGCCGCTCGTCGAAGCCGATGAACGCCGACTTCATCGCATTGATGGTGAACCGTTCCAGGTCGGTCCATCCGTAGCCGAATGCTTCTGCCAGCCGGTGCATTTCGCTGCTCATCGAAGTGTCGCTCATCAACCGGTTGTCGGTGTTGATGGTGACCCTGAACCGCGCCCGGGCCAGCAGATCGAACGGATGCTCGGTGATGCTGTCGACGACACCGGAATGCACATTGGAGCTGGGGCAGAGCTCCAGCGGAATTCGCTTGTCCCGCAAGATCGCAGCCAGCCGACCAAGCCGTACCGTGCCGTCGTCGTCGATGTGGATGTCGTCGACGATCCGGACCCCGTGGCCCAGCCGGTCGGCACCGCAGAAGGCGATCGCCTCGTGGATGGACGGCAACCCGAATGCCTCGCCGGCATGAATGGTGAAGCGAGCGTTGTGATCTCTCATGTACTCGAAGGCGTCCAGATGCCGGGCCGGAGGGTAGCCGGCCTCCGCGCCGGCGATGTCGAAACCAACCACGCCTTTGTCGCGGAACCTGATCGCCAGCTCGGCGATCTCTCGGGACAGCGCGGCGTGGCGCATCGCGGTGACCAGGCAGCGCACCGTGATCGTGCGGCCCTCAGCGGCTGCGGCCTTCTCGCCGTCGGCAAAACCGGCCAGCACCGCGTCGACCACTTCGTCGAACGACAGCCCACGATTGATGTGCAGCTCGGGAGCGAACCGCACCTCGGCGTACACCACGTTGTCGGCGGCCAAATCCTCCACGCACTCATAGGCCACCCGGTGCAGCGCTTCGGGGGTCTGCATCACCGCGACGGTGTGCGCAAACGGCTCGAGGTAGCGTTCCAGCGAGCCGCTGTAGGACCGGGTGTGAAACCACCGTCCCAGCTCGTCGATATCTGTGGCAGGCAGGTCGTCGTAGCCGATCTGGCCGGCGATGTCGAGCACGGTAGCCGGGCGCAGACCGCCGTCGAGGTGGTCGTGGAGCAGCGCCTTCGGCGCCTTGCTGATCATGTCCAGGGTCAGCGGTGTCGTCATGGTGTGATCCGATCAATGACCAGGGGCCGTTGGGGCGGCGGCGTGTCGGCGACGCTCCAGCCGCCGTCCAGCTCGGCCATGGCGGCGCCGAAGCGTTCCGGGGTGTCGGTGTATAGCGTGAACAGCGGCTCGCCGGCCGCGACCGGTTCGCCGGGCCGGCGGTGGATCCGGAGGCCGGCGCCGGGTTGCACCCGTTCGCCCGGGCGGGTCCTGCCCGCGCCGAGTCGCCACACCGTCATCCCTATCGCCATCGCGTCGATGTCGCCCATTGTGCCGCCCCGGTCGGCCGTCACGGTCTCCGAACACGCGCCCACAGGCAAGGGCGCCGCCAAGTCGCCGCCTTGTGCGGCGACCAGCGCGCGGAATCGATCCATCGCGGTACCGTCACGCAAGGTGGTTGCCGGATCGCGTGCGTCAAGCCCCGCGAGCTCGAGCATCTCGCTGGCCAGCGCGACGGTCAGCTGCACCACGTCGGGCGGTCCGCCGCCGGCCAACACGTCCAGGGCTTCGGCGACTTCCAGCGCGTTGCCGACGGCGGTGCCCAGCGGGCGGTTCATGTCGGTCAGCAGCGCATGGGTGGGCGTCTCGTGCGCTGCACCCAAGTGCACCATGGTCCGCGCCAACTCACGGCACAACGGTTCGGACTTCAGCAGCGCGCCGGAGCCCACCTTGACGTCGAGCACCAGTGCACTGGCGCCTTCGGCCAGCTTCTTGCTCATCACCGAGCTGGCGATCAGTGCAAGCGACTCAACCGTGCCGGTGATGTCGCGCAGCGCGTAGAGCTTGGCGTCGGCCGGCGCCAACCGGCCGGCGGCGAAGATGGCCGCGCCGACCTCGCGGAGCTGTTCGCGCACCTGGCCGCTGGGCAGGTCCGCAGTGAACCCGGCGATGGATTCCAGCTTGTCTAGGGTGCCGCCGGTGTGCCCGAGTCCGCGCCCGGAGGCCTGCGGCACCGCGGCCCCGCATGCGGCGACGACGGCCACCAGCGGCAGCGTGATCTTGTCCCCGACTCCGCCGGTGGAGTGCTTGTCCACGGTCGGCTTGCTGAGATCGCTGAAGTCGAGCCGCTCGCCGGAGGCCAGCATCGCCGCGGTCCACCGTGCGGTCTCGGCGTGGTCCATGCCGCGCAGGTAGATCGCCATCAGCAGCGCCGCCATCTGCTCCTCGGCGATCCGCCCGTGGGTGTAGGCATCGACGACCCAGTCGATGGCGGCGTCGGAGAGCCGGCCGCCGTCGCGCTTGGTCTTGATCACCGTGGGCGGGTCGAATGTGAAGCGGCTCACGGTTATTGGAGAGGGAGGTCGTCGGGGCCGAACGCGTCGGGCAGCAGGTCGCCGAGCCGACGGGGCCCGGCGGGATGGTCGATGAGCAGTTCGGGTCCGCCGTGCTCGAACAACACCTGCCGGCATCGCCCGCAGGGCATCAGCAGCGTCCCGCTGGCGTCGACACACACCAGCGCGAGCAGCCTGCCGCCGCCGGTCGAATGCAGGGCGCTCACCACGCCGCACTCGGCACAGAGACCTAGGCCATATGAGACATTCTCCACATTGCATCCGGTGACCACGCGGCGATCATCTACCAGTGCCGCCGCGCCTACCCGCAACCGCGAATACGGTGCATACGCTCGGTATGCCGCTTGGATTGCCTTGTCCCGCAGTGTATTCCAATCAATCTCGTCGGTCATGTCAGCGATGCCCGCCATGTTCTGAACGCATAGGGCAGCCCCGTCCAGCCGTCGATCAACCCAGAAGTCACCATAACGTTGCGGCCGATGCGGGTGCGCCTGGCTGCTTAGCCGTTATCCGACCCGACAAATTGGGTCTAGATTGAATTGCCCGGCTAGACACTGCGTGCCGATCGCAAGCGCGGCGAAGCCGGGCGCAGCGGGTCGGCACCATACTGGAGGGCTGATGACGACGACGTCTGCAGAGCCGGCACAGGGATCCTCGCGCCCGCGGGCGGTGCGAACCCTGTATCGCGGCGACCCCGGTATGTGGTCGTGGGTCCTGCACCGCATCACCGGGGCGACCATCTTCTTCTTCCTGTTCGTTCATGTGCTCGATACCGCGCTCGTGCGGGTGGGCCCGCAGACGTACAACGAGGTCATCGAGACCTACAAATCACCGATCGTCGGTCTGATGGAGCTGGGGCTGGTGGCGGCAGTCCTGTATCACGCGCTAAATGGCGTGCGGGTCATCTTGATCGACTTCTGGTGGCAAGGCACCCGCTACCAGCGGCTGATGCTGTGGGTCATCGGCGTCGTCTGGCTGCTGGTCATGGTTCCGGCCACGATGGTGCTTGCCATCCACTTCCTCGGGCGGTTCGGATGACCGCGCCCCAGCCCGCCCCGGTATTGACCCGCAACCACGATCGCCCCGCCGGCCTGGACAATCCGCGCGCACCCCGCCGGCGTTCAGGCATGCCCAATTTCGAGAAATACGCCTGGCTGTTTATGCGGTTCTCCGGCATCGTGCTGGTGTTCCTGGCACTCGGCCACCTGTTCGTGATGCTCATGTGGGACGACGGTGTGTACCGCATCGACTTCAACTACGTGGCCCAGCGCTGGCATTCGCCGTTCTGGCAGACCTGGGACCTGCTGTTGTTGTGGCTGGCACAGCTGCACGGCGGCAATGGGCTGCGCACGATCATCGACGACTACTCCCGCAAGGACTCCACCCGCTTCTGGCTGAACAGCCTGTTGGCGGTGTCGATGGTGTTCACCCTGGTGCTGGGTACCTATGTGCTGTTGACCTTCGACCCGAACATCTCATGATTACGCCGCCTCCTCCTCATCGCTTCGCTCTGCATCGTCGGCGGCGGTCATGATCCATCAACATCGCTACGACGTGGTCATCGTCGGCGCCGGCGGCGCCGGCATGCGGGCCGCGGTCGAGGCCGCACCCCGGGCGCGCACTGCCGTGCTGACCAAGCTCTACCCCACCCGCAGCCACACGGGCGCCGCCCAGGGCGGGATGTGCGCGGCGCTGGCCAACGTCGAAGAAGACAACTGGGAGTGGCACACCTTCGACACCGTCAAGGGCGGCGACTATCTGTGCGACCAAGACGCGGTTGAGATCATGTGCCGCGAAGCCATCGACGCGGTGCTGGACCTGGAGAAGATGGGGATGCCGTTCAACCGCACCGCGGAGGGGCGCATCGACCAGCGCCGCTTCGGCGGGCACACCCGCGATCACGGCAAGGCCCCGGTGCGCCGATCCTGTTATGCCGCCGACCGCACCGGCCACATGATTCTGCAGACGCTGTACCAGAACTGCGTCAAGCATGACGTGCAGTTCTTCAACGAGTTCTATGTGCTGGACCTGGCGCTTACCCAGACGCGCAGCGGGCCGGTGGCCACCGGGGTCATCGCCTACGAGCTGGCCACCGGCGACATCCACATCTTCCACGCCAAGGCCGTCGTGATCGCAACCGGCGGGTCGGGCCGGATCTACAAGACCACGTCCAACGCGCATACCTTGACTGGCGATGGCATCGGCATCGTGTTCCGCAAGGGACTTCCCTTGGAGGACATGGAGTTTCACCAGTTCCATCCCACCGGCTTGGCGGGGCTGGGCATTCTGATCTCCGAAGCCGTGCGCGGCGAAGGCGGCCGCTTGCTCAACGGTGAGGGCGAGCGCTTCATGGAGCGCTACGCGCCGACGATCGTCGATCTGGCGCCGCGTGACATCGTCGCCCGGTCCATGGTGCGCGAAGTGCTGGAAGGCCGCGGCGCCGGCCCGCACAAGGACTACGTCTACATCGACGTTCGCCACCTCGGCGCCGACGTGCTGGCGGCCAAACTGCCCGACATCACCGAATTCGCCCGCACCTATCTCGGGGTGGACCCCGTCAACGAGCTGGTGCCGGTCTACCCGACGTGCCACTACCTGATGGGCGGCATCCCAACGACGGTCACCGGACAGGTACTGCTGGACAACACCACAACGGTGCCGGGTCTGTACGCGGCCGGTGAATGCGCATGCGTGTCGGTGCACGGGGCCAACCGGCTTGGCACCAATTCGTTGTTGGATATCAACGTCTTTGGCCGCCGCGCCGGAATCGCCGCCGCCAATTACGCACGGGGCCACGACTTCGTCGAGCTGCCGCCGCAGCCGGAGGCGATGGTAGTCGGCTGGGTCGCCGACATCCTCTCCGAGCACGGCAACGAACGCGTCGCCGACATCCGGGGTGCGTTGCAGCAGACGATGGACAACAACGCCGCCGTGTTCCGCACCGAAGAAACACTCAAGCAAGCGCTCACCGACATCCATGCTTTGAAGGAACGCTATTCCCGAATAGCGGTGCACGACAAGGGAAAGCGCTTCAACAGCGATCTGCTGGAAGCCATCGAGCTCGGATTTCTGCTGGAGCTGGCCGAGGTCACCGTGGTCGGTGCCTTGAACCGCAAGGAATCTCGTGGCGGGCATGCCCGCGAGGACTACCCCAACCGCGACGACACCAACTACATGCGCCACACCATGGCCTACAAGCAGGGCAGCGATCTATTGTCCGATATTCGACTGGATTTCAAGCCTGTCGTGCAGACCCGCTACGAACCCAAAGAACGGAAATACTGATGGCCTTGATCGAGACCGGGCAAGCAGGCGACCCGCCGCTGCCGCCGGTCCCCGAGGGTGCGGTAATGGTCACCGTCAAGATCGCCCGCTTCAACCCTGAAAACCCCGACCAGTACGCCGATTCCGGCGGCTGGCAGAGTTTCCGGGTGCCGTGCCTGCCCAGCGACCGACTGCTGAACCTGCTGATCTACATCAAGAGCTACCTCGACGGCACGCTGACATTTCGGCGCTCGTGTGCGCACGGGGTCTGCGGCTCTGACGCGATGCGGATCAACGGGGTCAACCGGCTGGCCTGCAAGGTGCTGATGCGCGATCTGCTACCAAAAAAGCCGGGCAAGCAGCTCACCATCTCCGTCGAACCGATCCGCGGGCTGCCGGTGGAAAAGGACCTGGTCGTCGACATGGAGCCGTTCTTCGAGGCCTACCGTGCGGTCAAGCCGTATCTCGTGACCAGCGGTAACCCGCCGACGCGGGAACGCATCCAAAGCCAGGCCGATCGCGCCCGCTACGACGACACCACGAAATGCATTCTGTGCGCGGCCTGCACGACCAGCTGCCCGGTGTTCTGGCACGAGGGCAGCTACTTCGGGCCGGCGGCGATCGTCAACGCACACCGGTTCATCTTCGACAGTCGCGACGAGGCCGCCGCCGAGCGCCTCGACATTCTCAACGACGCCGAGGGGGTGTGGCGCTGCCGCACCACGTTCAACTGCACCCAGGCGTGCCCACGCGGCATCGAAGTGACCAAGGCGATCCAAGAGGTCAAGCGCGCGCTGATGTTCGCGCGCTAGTTGTGCGAACAGACGCAAAAGCCCCTATTTTGTGGCGAAATAAGGGGCTTTTGCGTCTGCTCGCGCCGCCTCCCCGGGTCCACGACATCGACGGGATTCTCGACGCCGCCGAATCGCTGGCGGCCGCAGCCGGGCCATCCGCTGTGACCATCCGCGCGGTGGCCACGGCAGGCGGGGTGTCTAACGGCGCGATCTACCACACCTTCGGCTGCCGGGCCGAGCTGTTGGCCCGCACGTGGCTGCGTGCGGCGCGCCGATTCCTCGCCACCCAACAGGCGCTCGTCGACGACTCACTGAGCCCGCGTGACGCCGTGGTCGCCGCAGCGGAGGCGCCGGCAGTTTTCGCCGAGCAGTATCCACAGTCGTCATCAGTGCTACTGGCAATGCGCCGCGAGGAATTGATCGGCGAGAATATTCGGCGCGAACTGGCGAGCGAAGTAGCGGCTACCCAGACCGAGCTCGTCGAGCTGATGGTCATGCTGGCGACCGCGGTGTGGGACCGCAAGGACGCTGCAGCGGTAGACGTAGTCACCACCTGCATCGTCGACCTGCCGACAAGCATCCTTTTGCAGCGCAACAGAATCCACAATCCAACCGCGATCGAGCATCTTCGCGCAGCCGTGCTGGCGGTGCTCGATGTCGGACCCGCTCCGGTGAAGCAGAAAAGGAGACCACGATGAAGCTCAACCATGACGGGAAGATCGCTGTGCTCGACCTCGGTGACGACGAAAACCGGTTCTCGCCAGACTTTCTCGATGAGTTCGACGCCCACCTCGACGACGTGGTCGGCGGCGGCGCGCAAGGACTCGTCACGACAGCTAGCGGCAAGTTCTACACCAACGGTCTCGACCTCGACTGGTTGATGGCGCACGGCGATCAGACGCAGCGGTATGTAAACCGCGTCCAGGGACTGCTCGCCCGAGTATTGACGCTCCCGGTGCCGACTGCAGCGGCTCTGCCGGGGCACGCATTTGGGGCGGGAGCAATGCTGGCACTCGCACACGACTTCCGGGTCATGCGCGCCGACCGCGGCTTCTTCTGCTTTCCCGAAGTTGACATCCGCATCCCGTTCACGCCCGGGATGGCGGCGCTGATCCAGGCCCGACTCACACCGCAGGCCGCGGTGGCCTCGATGACGACGGGGCGCCGGTTCGGCGGCACAGATGCCGAAGCGGTCGGCATCGTCGACGCCACCGCGCCCGAGGGAGCCGTCACGGCTGCGGCCGTCGAGATGCTCAAGCCACTCGAAAACAAAGACCAAGGCATTCTTGGTGCCATCAAGAACACGATGTTCGGGCCCGTCGTCGCGGCGCTCACCCAAGCCTGACCAGCCGCTCGTCACACTTTCGCGGGCTGGCTCGTCTGAAGGGTATGACACAGAAAACACGTATCGAACCATTGCCACCCAAGAAGGCCCCGCTGTGGGTCCGCGCCGCCTACCGCTACGCCAAGCGGCGGTTCGGCGAAGTGCCCGAGCCGTTCGCCGTCATCGCGCACCATCCGGGACTGCTGTTCGCCAACGCGGTCCACGAGACCGCGCTGGAACGCGCACCGCACAAACTGCCGGCGACTGTGCGTGAGCTGGCGGTGTATTGGACCGCCCGCACCGTCGGCTGCTCGTGGTGCGTGGACTTCGGGGCGATGCTGCAGCGCCTCGAGGGCCTGGATGTCGAACGGCTGAAGGACATCGACAACTACGCCACCTCACCGCGCTACACCGAGGACGAGAGGGCGGTGATCGCCTACGCCGACGCAATGACAACCGACCCGCATTCGGTCACCGATGAGCAGGTCGCCGACTTGCGGGACCGTTTCGGTGACGCCGGCGTGATTGAGCTGACGTATCAGATCGGCGTGGAAAACATGCGAGCGCGGATGTATTCGGCGCTCGGCATCACCGAGCAGGGCTTCAATTCCGGTGACCCGTGCCGGGTTCCGTGGATGATGGAGGTCGGCGGGGCGAACGAAACCCCAGCGCAGGGCTAAAGTGGCGGCATGCCGGTCTGGGAGCTGGGGTCGGGCCTGCTCATGGTTGCCGGCGGCTTTTCCGACCTTGCCGTGCACCATCACCCCGCGGTTCAGATCACCGTCGGCGGGCGCGGTCGGTTAACGGTTACCGGCGACGGCGATACGTACGACACGTGCCGGCTTGTCGTGATCGCCAGCGGAGCACGGCATGCGGTGCGCTCGGATGCGGAATCCGAAGCGTTAACGCTCTACCTCGGGCTACAGACACCGCACGGCATTGCGCTGAACACGTGGAGCCGCAGCCACGGTCAGCACCAAGGCATTTGGATCGTCGATGACGCAGAGGATCTGGCGAAGGCGGCAGTAGCGTCGCTGGACGCAGATGGTCCGCACGCCGCGGTTGAGCTTCTCGTCGACGGACTGTGCGCGATGGGTGACCGGGGCTCTGAGGGTCCTCGACCGGTTCACCCGCAGCTGCGGCAGGCGATCGAAGTGGTCTCGAGTCGCGTGCCTGATCGGGTCGACGTGACTTCGGCGGCGGGCGCGGTCGCGCTGTCACCCGACTATCTGGGACGGCTGTGCAAACAGCAGACCGGCGTTTCGTTCTCCGCCACGATCCGCTGCGAGCGGCTGGTTGCCGCGGTGAGCTACCTCCTCGATGGTTACTCGATCACCGACGCCGCCCATCTCGCTGGGTTTGCCGATGGATCGCACGCCAACAAGGTGTGCTGGGAAATGACCGGGGCAACCCCACGCGAACTCGCTGACGCGGTGCGCAAAACCCAAATCTGACGGATCCATACAAGTGCTCCGGTAGTGGTTGACCCACGCTTGGGCCATGCGCGCGATGTCACGATTCGAACGTAGCTTCTCTCGGTTCCCCAATGATCCGCTGCGCACGAAATGGCTTCGCCACCAGCCTGCGGTCGCGTCGCCGCGGCACGTCACGCAATTCGCTGCAGACAAGAGCACGGAGGAGTTCTGGTGTCATCGTTGAATATTGGTGCAAAAGCGAAAATCATCAGCGGCGTCTTCGCGTTGCCCACCCCGGTCCGGCGGTTCTTGGCTGGCCCGCCCTTGGGGATCGACGGGCAGGAAATGGCGCTCGACGCGCAGCTCATGATCCGACTCAAAAACCGTTCCAACTCCGATGTTTTCGACGGCCCGGTCAACGAGGCCCGTGCTCGATATGACGCGCTTCCCAGTATTATCGGCTACCAGTCACCGGCGCCCGTCGCGACGCGAGAGATCATCATTCCCGCCGCACCCGACGACATCCCGGCCACCCTCTATACCCCTGCAGACCTGCCTGAGCCGTCCGGGCTGCTCGTGTATACCCATGGCGGCGGCTTTTCTGTCGGCTCCCGGCTAAGCCACGACCCCGTCGCCCGCTATTTAGCGAGTCACGCCGGTGTCCGAGTGCTGTCGGTCGAGTATCGACGCGCACCCGAGCACCGATTCCCCGCCGCGGCGGACGACGCACTCGCCGCATACGAATACGCGCACGGCCACGCCGGAGATCTGGGCGCTGATCCCGACCGCATCGCCGTCGGCGGCGACAGTGCGGGTGGCAATCTCGCTGCGGTGACTGCACAACAGGCGGTGCGACGCGGTGGCCCGGTCCCCGCTTTTGCGCTGCTGATGTATCCGGCGACCGATCTGAGCACCCGCCGGCCGTCGCGCGACCTGTTCGCCGAGGGTTCGACCTTTACCGACCGCAATCTGCAGTGGGTGATAGCCAACTACGTACCTACGGGAACCGATTTGAAGGATCCGCGACTTTCACCGCTTCATGGTGATGTCACCGGGGTACCGCCGACCTATATCGCCAGCGCCGGTTTCGACCCGATCCGTGACGACGGCGAAGCTTACGCGGACAAGCTTCGCACTGCAGGAATCCCGGTGGCGTTGACTCGTCAAGCCGACCTACCGCACGGATTCCTCAACTTTGTCGGCCTGGGCGGCCGGTTCGCCGAAGCTGCAAGCGAAGCAGCCGGTGCACTGCGACTCGGCCTCGCGGTGTGTTCAGGACGGCCGGCCCAGCGGAGAGCCGGTGAACTTGTCGGGGTTCGCGATATCCCATAAGGCGCAGACTTTTCCGTCGCGCACCGTGATCGCGAGGATACGCGGCAGCATCTCCCGGTAACCTTCACCGCCGGGACTGCCCGCGGTGAAGACGCCCAGCTTGCCGTTGACGCGGGCCGGCTGATTCGCAGTGAAAAACGCGGGCCCGTAGCGACGCGCCAAGCCGAAGACGAACCGTGCCACCTTGTCGGCGCCGTGAATGACCTGAACCGCCGTCGGCGCCTTGCCATTCGAATCGCCGGTGAAGGTCACGTCCGGGTGCAGCAGCGACACCACCGCCTCCAGGTCACCGGCGGCCATAGCGGTCATGAGGCGACCGATCACCTCGTCGTGGGTCGGATCCGGCTCAGGCGGCGGCTCGGCGCCTGGCCCGTTCATGGCCCGCCTGGCCCGCGACGCCAGCTGGCGGGCCGCGGTCTCGCTGGTGCCCAGCACATTCGCCACATCGGTGAACGGCACCCCGAACCCGTCGTGCAGCACGAATGCGACGCGTTGATCGGGGCTGAGCCGTTCCAGCACCACCATCGCTACGTAGCGAGCGTCCTCGTTGGCGACCACCGTCGACAGCGGATCGGCGCTGTCGAAACCGGTCACTATGGGTTCCGGAAGCCATTGGCCCACATACGTTTCCCGGCGGTGCACCGCCGACCGCAACCGGTCAAGGGCCAGCCGGCTCACCACGGCGGTCAACCAGGCGCGCAGGTCGCGGATATCCGGGTCGTCGGTAGCGTTCCAGCGCAGCCACGCCTCCTGGACGATGTCTTCGGCGTCGCCCACCGTCCCGGTCAGCCGGTAGGCGACCGCCAGCAGATGCGGGCGCAGCGCTTCGAAGTCGTCCACCTGCTGAACCGAAGTCACGACCCGAGCGTAACGTTCGCGGAGATGACCTCAGACCTCTCCGCGACGGCGAACCGCCACTTGTGGGGCCATTTCGCGCGGCACGGCGCGGGCATCACCCCACCCGTCATCGCCCGCGGCGACGGCGTCACCATCTGGGACGACCGCGGCAAAAGCTACCTCGACGCACTCTCCGCGCTGTTCGTCGTGCAGGTCGGGCACGGCCGTGAAGAACTCGCCGAAGCCGCGGCGCGGCAGGCCGGCACGCTGGCGTATTTCCCGCTGTGGTCGTATGCCACCCCGCCCGCCATCGAGCTCGCCGAGCGTCTCGCGGACTACGCACCGGGCGATCTGAACCGGGTGTTTTTCACCAGCGGCGGCGGCGAGGCCGTCGAAACCGCCTGGAAGCTGGCCAAGCAGTACTTCAAGCTCACCGGCAAACCCGGCAAGTACAAAGTCATTTCGCGGGCTGTCGCCTACCACGGCACCCCGCAGGGCGCGCTGGCACTGACCGGTGTGCCGAAGTACCAGGCGCCGTTCGAGCCGTTGACGCCGGGCGCGGTGAAGGTGCCCAACACGAACTTCTACCGCGCACCCGAACCGCTGCGCTCCGACGTCAAGGCCTTCAGCCGGTGGGCCGCCGACCGGATCGCCGAAGCCATCGAGTTCGAAGGGCCCGACACCGTCGCCGCAGTGTTCCTAGAGCCCGTGCAAAACGCCGGCGGCTGTATTCCGCCGCCGCCCGGCTATTTCGAACGCGTCCGCGAGATCTGCGACGACTACGACGTGCTGCTGGTCTCTGACGAGGTGATCTGCGCCTATGGGCGCATTGGGTCGATGTTCGCCTGTGACGACTTCGGCTACGTGCCCGACATGATCACCTGCGCCAAGGGGCTGACGTCCGGCTATTCGCCGATCGGCGCGATGATCGCCAGTGACCGGTTATTCGAACCGTTCAACGACGGCACGACGATCTTCCCGCACGGCTACACCTTCGGCGGGCACCCCGTGTCGGCGGCGGTCGCACTGGCCAACCTCGACATCTTCGAGCGCGAACGCCTCAACGACCGCGTCAAGCACAACGCTGCCGCGTTGCGCGCCACCCTGGAGAAGCTCTACGACCTGCCGATCGTCGGAGACGTCCGCGGCGAGGGCTACTTCTACGCCATCGAACTGGTCAAAGACCAAGCGAGCCGGGAAACCTTCAGCGCCGACGAGCGCCGGCAGCTGCTTCCCCGACTGTCCTCGGCTCTCTTCGACGCCGGGCTATATTGCCGCATCGATGACCGCGGCGACCCGGCGATCCAGATCGCGCCGCCACTGATCAGCGGCCAGCCCGAGTTCGACACCATCGAATCGATCCTGCGCAGCGTCCTGACCGAAGCGCGGTGACCATGCCAGCTAGCTAGTCACTTGCGCAACACTAGCCACAACTCCGGGGAATTCCGCCGCTAATCGCCTACTCTGCTCAAACGATGGCTTTCCTACGATCCGCGTCATGCCTGGCAGCCGCGCTTTTTGTAGCGCCCACGGCGCTGGGTCTGCCCGTCGCGGCCGCCGAGCCGAATGCCGGACCGGCAGCTGACACCTGCCGGTACAAGGTCGCTACCCCACCCGCGGTCGACTCCTCGGAGGTTCCCAGAGCCGGAGATCCGCCGGCGCCGCTGCCGGTGCCCAGCTCGCCGGTCGGGGGCAATGCGCTGGGCGGCTGCGGCATCGTCACCGCACCCGATACCCCGCCGGTGCCCGGCGACATCTCCGCCGAGGCATGGCTGGTCGCCGACCTCGACAGCGGCGCGGTGATCGCTGCCCGCGATCCGCACGGCCGACACCGGCCGGCCAGCGTCATCAAAGTGCTGGTGGCCATGGCCTCGCTCAACGAGCTGAACCTCAACAAGGCCGTCGACGGCACCCCGGAGGACGCCGCCGCCGAGGGCACCAAAGTCGGCGTCGCGCCCGGTGGGCGCTACACCGTCAACCAGCTGCTGCACGGGCTGCTGATGCATTCCGGCAACGACGCAGCGCACGCGCTGGCCATGCAGCTCGGTGGCATGCAGGTCGCGCTGGAGAAGATCAACGTGCTGGCGGGCAAGCTCGGCGGGCGCGACACCCGCGTCGCCACACCGTCCGGCCTCGATGGACCCGGCATGAGCACTTCTGCCTACGACCTCGGACTGTTCTACCGCTACGCCTGGCAGAACCCGACGTTCGCCGACATCGTCGCCACCCGGACCTTCGACTTCCCGGGCCACGGTGATCACCCGGGCTACCAGCTGGAAAACGACAATCAGTTGCTCTACAACTATCCGGGCGCGCTGGGCGGCAAGACCGGCTACACCGACGACGCCGGGCAGACCTTCGTCGGCGCGGCCAACCGGGACGGCCGCCGGCTGGTGGCGGTCTTGCTGCACGGCACCCGCCAGCCGATCGCGCCGTGGCAGCAGGCGGCGCATCTGCTGGACTATGGGTTCGCCACCGCGCCGGGCACCCGGGTCGGCACGCTCATCGAGCCGGATCCCGCGCTCGTGGCACCCAAGCCCGATGCCGCTGCCGACGACGCCGGTGCCGCCTCCCGGGCGGCGGGGATCATGCCAGCCGCGGACGCTATGCCGGTGCGGGTGGGGGTAGCCGTTATCGGGACCATCATCGTGTTCGGCTTGATCATGGTGGCGCGGTCACTGAACCGTCGGCCGCAGCATTAAAGAGTGTCGAATAGGGCGCTGGCCGTCGGTCTCACCGCGGCAACCGTGGGCGTCATCTACGGCTATGACATTTCCAACATCGCCGGCGCGCTGCTGTCCATCACCGACCAGTTCCACCTGACGACACGACAACAAGAACTGATCACCACCGCGGTGGTGATCGGTGAAATCTTCGGCGCGCTCGGTGGTGGCCTGCTGGCCAATGCGATCGGGCGGAAAAAGTCCATGGTGCTGGTAGTGGCGGGCTACGCGGCCTTCGCGGTGCTGGCCGCGCTGTCGGTATCGGTGCCGATGCTGCTGGCGGCACGGCTGCTGTTGGGCCTGACCATCGGAGTGTCCGTCGTGGTGGTCCCCGTCTTCGTCGCCGAGTCGGCACCGGCCGCAGTGCGTGGTTCTCTGCTGGTGTCCTACCAACTAGCGACGGTCGTCGGCATCATCGTCGGTTACCTGGGGGCCTATCTGCTGGCCGGTTCACACAGCTGGCGATGGATGCTGGGACTGGCCGCCATGCCTGCCGCGGCGGTATTGCTGTTGATGCTGCGCCTGCCCGACACCGCCCGCTGGTATCTGCTCAGGGGACGCGTCGGCGACGCCCGCGAGGCGTTGCGGCGAGTGGAGCCAGACGCCGACGTGGAACACGAACTCACCGAAATCGCTTGCGCCCTAGAAGAAGAATGCGGCGGAGTGCTCGCGGAGATGCTGCGACCGCCGTATCGGCAGGCCACCATCTTTCTGGTTGGGCTCGGCTTTTTCATTCAGATCACCGGCATCAACGCGATCGTCTACTACAGCCCGCGGCTGTTCGAGGCAATGGGCTTTAACGGCAACTTCGCGCTGCTGGTGCTGCCGGCGCTGATTCAGGTCGCGGCCTTGGCCGCGGTAGTGATTTCGCTGGTTCTGGTCGACCGGCTAGGCCGCCGGCCGGTTCTGTTGTGCGGCATCACCGTGATGATCGCCGCCGACGCCATGCTCATGAGTGCCTTCGCTACAACCACCGGCGGTGCATCGATGTTGGGTTTCGTCGGTGTGCTGATCTTCACGATTGGCTTTACCTTCGGCTTCGGCGCCCTGGTGTGGGTATATGCGGGTGAGTGTTTGCCGTCCCGCATGCGGTCAATAGGCTCCAGCGCGATGCTCACCGCCAACCACGTGGCCAATGCGATTGTCGCCGGTGTCTTCCTGACGACGCTGCATTCACTCGGTGGTGCACGGACTTTCGGAGTATTCGGTGTGTTCGCGGTGGCCGCCTTTGCCTTCGTTTACCGGTTCGCTCCGGAAACCAAGGGCCGACAGCTGGAGGAGATCCGGCACTTCTGGGAGAACAGGGGTAAATGGCCCGCCGAGCCGGTCCGCGCGGAGACGAGTGAGCTGCCATGACTCTGATCGCCGCCGGCACAATGGTCCTCGACGGCCAGATCTGCCGCCCCGGCTGGTTGACGGTTTCAGGCCGACGAATCGGCGATTGCGGATGCGGTGCGCCGCCCCACCCACCAGATATCGATTACCCCGACGCCACCACCGTGGTTCCCGGCTTCGTCGATATGCATGTGCATGGCGGCGGCGGCGCGTGGTACACCGACGGGCATCCAGATGAGATTGCCTCCGCTGCAGGCTTTCACTTACGACACGGCACCACGACCACGCTGGCCAGCCTGGTCACCGCCTCGCCCGACGACTTGCTGGCAGCGGTTCGCGGGCTCGCCGAGGCGACCCGGAAAGGCGTCATCGCCGGCATCCACATCGAGGGGCCGTGGCTGAGCCGGGAGCGATGCGGGGCCCACGATCCCGGGCAGCTGCGCGATCCCGATCGCGCCGAGATCGACGCCGTGCTCGCCGCTGGCGACGATGCGATCCGGATGGTGACGCTTGCACCGGAACTTCCCGGCAGCGCCGCCGCAATCAGACGCTTCGTGGACGCGGGAACGGTTGTCGCCGTTGGTCATACGGATGCGACGTACGAGCAGACCCGGCAGGCCATTGCCGCGGGCGCGACGGTCGGAACGCACCTGTTCAATGCGATGCGCCCGCTGCACCACCGCGAGCCCGGCCCCGCGTTGGCGCTGTTGCAGGACCCGGGGGTGACGCTGGAGCTGATCGCCGACGGTGTTCACGTCCATCCTGCCTTGGTGCGTGGGGTGATCGAAGCCGCAGGAGCGGACCGGGTCGCGTTGGTCACCGATGCCACCGCTGCCGCCGGTTGCGCCGACGGCTCATTTCGGTTGGGAACCCAGGAGATCGACGTCGTCTCGGGCGTGGCTCATGTGCACGGAACGTCGACGCTTGCTGGCAGTACCGCCACGATGGACGGGCTTTTCCGCAATGTGGCGGGGCTGTCTTCCGACCCCGATGAGGGGCTGGCCGCCGCCGTGGCGATGACGTCGACCACGCCGGCTCGGGTACTCGGACTCGGCCATGTCGGCAGTCTGCGCAGCGGCATGGACGCCAATCTTGTTGTGCTCAGCCAGGTTTTGGAGATCAGCTCCGTCATGGTCAACGGCGGCTGGGTGAGCGATCAGGGATCACACTGGCCGCGCGCACAGCCGCCGAATTAGCGTTGGGCAGCACACATGCGACGTGCGTGCGACGACATGACAGGGCGGTGTGATGGCCATCAAACCGCATTGTGTGGTGTGCGGTTTCAGCAGCGATGCCGTGGGCACCGTCCAGTTCGCCGACTACGACCCCAACTGGCAGCCTCCCCCATACGTCGGCTGGTCGAATTCGCTTGGCGTCACCGCACCCCCGGGTGTCGGCCTGTTCTGTCGGTACCACCTCAAGCAGGCGCAAAAACTCCGTCGGCTCCCCGCCGAAGAGGCTGTCGCAAAAATGGGTCCACCGGGGCCAAGGCGAGTGCGGCAAACCGGGTGGCTCCGCAGACTATTCCGCTAGCCGGTCGTCACCGGTCGCGCCGGCGCACAAGCCGTGAAAGACCCAGCGCAGCAACAGCTCCCAGTCCCGCCGCAGTCAATGCCTGCCGAGCGCTTAGACCTTCGTCGGCCTGCACCCGCGGAGTGATCACCGCCGGAGCCGGCGGCGGCGCCGGCGCCGCCGCCGCGCGCACGTTGGCCGGCGACGTCGCCGCCCACGCGGTGGCGAACAGAACCAGCCGCGCGGTGATGTACGCGAACACCATCAAACCCAACACCGGACCGAACGCGGCACCGGCCGGACTGCGCAACACCGACCGCAAGTAGATCGACGCGAGCTGCTTGAACACTTCGAAACCAACAGCCGCCAGCAGCCCGGCCCGCATCGAGGCGGCGAAGCTGACCGGCTCCCGCGGCAGCCGGGCGATCATCCAGGTGAACAGCAGCCACGACACCAGCAGCGACATCAGCAGCGAAACGCCGCGCAAGATGATGTCCAGCACCAGGGCGTAGTGCAGCCCAAGCCAATCCAGCACCTTGGCCATCGGCGCAGCGTCAGCGAGTGCGGTCAGCGCGATAGTCGCCGCGATCGCCGCGAACGCGGAGAGCATCGCCACAAGATCGGACAACTTGGTGCGGACGAAGCCGGGCGATGTCACATGCTCAGCCCACATTGCACTGAGCGCCTCACGCAGATTCGCCATCCACCCCAGGCCCGCCCACGCCGACCCGGCGAGGCCGATGATTCCGACCGAACTGCGCGATGCGATCGCCGAGTTCATCGCCTTGATCAGCTGTTTGCCGAACTTGCCCGACACCGCGGTGCGGATTCGATCCTCGATGTCGGCCAGCAACTCCGGTTGGCGCGCCAGCACGAATCCGGCGAGCGCGAAACCAACCATCAACAAAGGGAATAGCGAAAAGATCGTGTAATAGGTCAGGCCCGCCGCGAAGAAATTGCCCTTGCGGTCGTTGTACCGCTGGTTGGCGCGCATGACGTGGTCGAACCACCCGTATCGCGCCCGCACCCGATTGAGGAGCCCTGGTTTGGCCGCGTCGCTCATGTGTGTCTAGGGCCGCGGCGGAAGGAAGCCGAGCCGGTCATAGACCCGCTGGACCGTTTTGCCCGCAACATCCTGGGCGCGCGCAGCGCCGGCGGACAGCACCGCCTCCAGTTCGGTTGGATCGCCCATCAGCTCCTCGACCCGATTCCTGATGGGCGTCACGAATTCGACGACGGCCTCTGCGGTGTCCTTCTTCAAGTCGCCGTAGCCGTGTCCCGCGTAGCGCTCGACAAGTGTGCCGACGTCGACACCTGTGACCGCGGACTGGATGGACAGCAGGTTCGACACCCCGGGTTTGGCGTCGAGATCGTAGCGGATCTCCCGCTCACTATCGGTTACCGCTGAGCGAATCTTCTTGGCCGACGACGCCGGATCGTCGAGCAGGCTGATCAACCCGGCGTCGGTGGCCGCCGACTTGCTCATCTTCGACGAGGGATCCTGGAGGTCGTAAATCTTGGCGGTCACCTTCGGAATGAGCACCTCCGGTACGACGAAGGTGCCCGGGAACCGGCTGTTGAACCGCTGCGCGACGTCGCGCGCCAGCTCCAGATGTTGGCGCTGGTCCTCACCGACCGGAACCAGTTCGGTGTCGTAGGCCAGCACGTCGGCGGCCTGCAGTACCGGATAGGTGAACAAGCCCACCGTCGTCGACTCGGCGCCCTGACGCGTCGACTTGTCTTTGAACTGCGTCATCCTCGACGCCTGACCGAACCCCGTGAAACAGCCCAGTACCCAGGACAGTTGGGTGTGGGCGGGTACATGGCTTTGCACGAAGATCGTGCTGCGGTCAGGGTCGATCCCCAGCGCCAGGTACTGCGCAGCGGTGATCAGCGTGCGGCGCCGCAACACCTCAGGGTCCTGGGGAATCGTGATCGCGTGCAGATCCACCACGCAGAAGAACGCGTCGTAGTCGTCCTGCAGCGCCACCCAGCGGGTCACCGCCCCCAGCGCGTTGCCGAGATGAAGCGAGTCGGAGGTGGGCTGCACGCCGGAAAAGACTCGGCGGGTTGGACTTGCGGTGCTCATGATGACTCGATCTTTTCACGCCGTCGCCGGCCCGCACTCCACACGCTTGCGATACCGCCGGTATCACCATAATGTCGCGGTCATGACGACTCGCGAGCCTATTCATCTCGGGTCGGGTGAACCCGTCCTGCTGCTGCACCCCTTCCTGATTTCGCAGATCGTATGGGAGACGGTGGCCCAGCAGCTGGCCGACACCGGCCGCTACGAGGTGTTCGCGCCGACGATGGCCGGCCACAACGGCGGACCCTACGCCGGCACCAGGTTCTTGAGCTCGGAAGTGCTGGCCGACCACGTCGAGCGCCAACTCGACGAGCTGGGCTGGAACACCGCACACATCGTCGGCAACTCGCTGGGCGGCTGGGTGGCGTTCGAACTCGAGAGCCGCGGGCGGGCACGCACCGTGACCGGCATCGCCCCGGCAGGTGGTTGGACGCGCTGGGCCCCGACAAAGTTCGAGGTGATCGCCAAATTCGTCGGCGGTATGCCGCTATGGGCGGCGGCGCGCTGGCTCGGGCCGCGTGCGTTGAAGCTGCCGCTCAGCCGCCGCCTGGCCACCCTTCCGATCAGCGCGTCACCCGACGGGGTCAGCGAAAGCGAGCTCCATGCGATCATCGACGACGTCGCGCATTGCCCGGCCTACTTCCAGTTGCTGGTCAAGTCGTTGCTGATGCCCGGCTTACTGGACTTGGCGCAAACCGCCGTGCCCGCGCACCTAGTGATCTGCGAGAAAGACCGCGTGTTTCCCGGGCCGCGATCCCACCGGTACTTCCGCGCGCAACTCCCCGAGGGCACCCGGGTGACCGAGCTTGACGGCGTCGGGCACATCCCAATGTTCGAGGCGCCGGGCCGGATCACCGAAGTCATCACCGACTTCCTCGACGAGTACTGCATTGCTGGCGAAAAGACGCAAAAGCCCCCATTTACTGCGTAAATACGGGGCTTTTGCGTCTGCTCGCGCTACCCGTTGAGCGCCTTCTCCAGGTTCTCGGCGATCGACCCGAGAAACTCCTCGCTGTTCTGCCACTGCTGGTGGGGACCGATCAGGATGGCCAGGTCCTTGGTCATCTGACCGTCCTCGACCGTTTTGACGACCACCTCTTCGAGCTTCTGCGCGAACTCGGTCACCTCCGGGGTGTCGTCCAGCTTGCCGCGGTGCTGCAGCCCGCGCGTCCAGGCGAAGATCGACGCGATCGGGTTGGTGGAGGTGGGCTTTCCCTGCTGGTACTGGCGGAAGTGGCGGGTGACGGTGCCGTGGGCGGCTTCTGCCTCCACCGTCTTGCCGTCGGCGGTCATCAGCACCGAGGTCATCAGCCCCAGTGAGCCGTAGCCCTGTGCGACGGTGTCGGACTGCACGTCGCCGTCGTAGTTCTTGCAAGCCCACACATAGCCGCCCTCCCATTTCAGGCAGGCGGCGACCATGTCGTCGATCAGCCGGTGCTCGTAGGTCAGGCCGGCGGCTTCGAACTGGTCTTTGAATTCCTCGTCGTAGATGCGCTGGAACTCGTCTTTGAACATGCCGTCGTAGGCCTTGAGGATGGTGTTCTTGGTGGACAGATATACCGGGTAGTTCTCTTGCAGCCCGTAGGCGAACGACGCCCGCGCGAAGTCCTGGATGGATCTTTTGAAGTTGTACATCCCCATCACGACGCCGCCGTCGTCGGGGATTCGCACCATTTCGTGCACGATCGGCTCGCTGCCGTCCTCGGGGGTGAAGGTCAGCGTGACGCAGCCGGGCCGGTCGACTTTGAAATTGGTTGCCCGGTACTGGTCACCGAACGCGTGACGGCCGATGATAATCGGCTTCTTCCAGCCCGGCACCAGACGCGGAATGTTCGAGATGATGATTGGCTCGCGGAAAATGGTGCCGCCCAAGATATTTCGAATGGTCCCGTTGGGTGATGACCACATGGTCTTGAGGTTGAATTCCTTGACCCTGGCCTCGTCGGGCGTGATCGTCGCGCACTTGACGCCGACGCCGTGCTTTTTGATGGCGTAGGCCGCGTCGATCGTCACCTGGTCGTCGGTGGAGTCCCGATTTTCGATCCCCAGGTCGTAGTAGGCCAGATTGATGTCGAGGTGCGGGAAGATGAGCATGTCCTTGATGAGCTTCCAGATGACGCGCGTCATCTCGTCACCGTCGAGCTCTACTACCGTGCCTTCGACTTTGATCTTGTATCCGCTGGACATGTCCCAACACTACAAGCGGGACCGGTATCAGCCTGCCGCCGCGAGTGCATTGTTGAATGTCTTACTCGGCCGCATCACCGCTGTGCTCAAGGTGGGATCGGGCGCGTAGTAGCCGCCGATGTCGACCGGTTTGCCCTGGGTCGCGTTGAGTTCGGCCACGATGACGTCTTCGTTCTCCGTCAACGCGTCGGCCAGAACTGCGAAGTGCTTCGCCAACTTCTTGTCGTCGGTCTGGGCGGCAAGTTCTTGCGCCCAATACATGGCCAGGTAGAACTGGCTGCCCCGGTTGTCTAGTTCGCCGGTCTTTCGCGACGGGCTCTTGTCGTTGTCCAGCAGTTTGCCGATCGCGGCATCGAGTGTCTTGGCCAGAATTTTGGCGTGCGCGTTTCCCGTCTTCGCGCCCATGTCTTCCAGGCTGGCGGCCAGCGCCAGAAACTCGCCCATCGAATCCCAGCGCAGGTGATTCTCCTCGACCAGTTGCTTGACGTGCTTGGGCGCCGAACCACCCGCACCCGTCTCGTACATGCCGCCGCCGGCCAGCAGGGGCACGATCGAGAGCATCTTGGCGCTGGTCCCAAGCTCCAGAATCGGGAACAGGTCGGTGAGGTAGTCACGCAGGATGTTGCCGGTCACGGCGATGGTGTCCTTGCCGCGGATGACGCGCTCGAGCGTGTAGCGCATGGCCCACACCTGCGGCATGATCTGGATCTCCAGGCCCTCAGTGTCGTGGTCCTTCAGGTAGGCCTTGACCTTCTTGCGCAGCTCGACCTCGTGCGGACGTTCGGTGTCCAGCCAGAACACCGCCGTCATGCCGGACAGCCGCGCGCGGGTGACGGCCAGCTTGACCCAGTCCCGGATCGCCGCGTCCTTGACGATCGGCATGCGCCAGATGTCACCGGCCTCCACGTTCTGCGTCAGCAGCACCTCGCCGGTGTCGAGGTCGACGATGTTGGCCACACCGTCCTCGGGGACCTCGAACGTCTTGTCGTGGCTGCCGTACTCCTCGGCCTTCTGAGCCATCAGGCCCACATTGGGCACCGTGCCCATGGTGGTCGGATCGAACTGGCCGTGCGTCTTGCAGAAGTTGATCATCTCCTGGTAGATGCGGCTGAACGTGGACTCCGGATTGACGGCCTTGGTGTCCTTGAGTTTGCCGTCGGCGCCGTACATCTGGCCGCCCGCGCGGATCATCGCGGGCATCGAGGCGTCCACGATCACATCACTGGGCGAATGGAAATTCGAGATTCCCCGGGCCGAATCGACCATGGCCAGCTCGGGACGGTGCTCGTGGCAGCGGTGCAAGTCGTCGACGATCTCGTCGCGTAGCGAGGCCGGCAGCGACTCGATCTTCGCGTACAGATCGGAGAGCCCGTTGTTGACGTTGACGCCCAGCTCGTCGAACAGCTTCTCGTGCTTGGCGAAGGCGTCCTTGTAGAAGACCTTGATCGCGTGGCCGAACACGATCGGATGGCTGACCTTCATCATCGTCGCCTTGACGTGCAGCGAGAACATCACGCCCGTCTCGTAGGCGTCCTCCATCTGTTGTTTGTAGAAGTCGCACAGGGCCTTGCGGCTCATGAACATCGAATCGATGATGTCGCCGTAACCCAGCGATACCTGGGGCTTGAGCACCAGCGTTTCACCGCGCTTGGTCACCAGCTCCATCTTCACGTTGCGCGGGCGGTCCAGCGTCATCGACTTCTCGCCGTGGTAGAAGTCGCCGTGCTTCATGGTCGCGACATGGGTGCGTGAGGCCATCGACCACTTGCCCATGCTGTGCGGGTGCTTGCGGGCGTAGTCCTTGACCGCCTTGGATGCGCGACGGTCCGAGTTGCCTTCCCGCAGCACCGGATTCACCGCGCTGCCGAGGACTTTGGCGTAGCGGTTGCGGATTTCGCTTTCCTGCTCGGTCTTCGGGTCGGCCGGATAGTCCGGGATCTTGAAACCCTTGTCCTGCAGCTCCCTGATGGCTGCGACGAGCTGCGGCACCGAGGCGCTGATGTTAGGCAGCTTGATGATGTTGGTGTCGGGCAGCTGCGTCAGCCGGCCCAGCTCACCCAGGTTGTCCGGGACGCGCTGCTCCTCGGTCAGGTAATCGGGAAACTCGGCCAGGATCCGGGTCGCCAGCGAGATGTCACTGAGCTTGACGTCGATGCCCGCCGGCTCGGTGAAGGCACGAATAATCGGCAGAAACGCATAGGTCGCCAGCATCGGCGCCTCGTCGGTCAGCGTGTAAATGATGGTCGGCCGCTCGGCGCACATGGTCCTTCTCCCGCGTTTCCAGTCGGATCTGATGGTGGCGAGTATCCCGCATGCCGTATCGGCAGCGCGGCGTAGCCGGGGACGGTGGCAGGGGATCGGCCTAATACGATAGGCTTCCTATGGGTCATGAGCGCCAGCGCCAAGCCCCGGCTTGCTGGCCGGCAACCCTCCAACCGCGGTGGGGTGCCCCGGGTGATGACCAGGTTGAGTAGCCACGACCGGCTACGCGGCAAGCGCGGGTCCGCCATGACGGGCCCCCTGAGTAGACAGGGATACCTGATGCGTACCCATTCGGGTTGGCCCATCATGTGGCCCCCCAGGCCTCGGGGTCGTTAACCCATCGCCACTGGCTGACGTCATCAAGTGATGGCGTCCAGGCGACTGCGAGCACGACACCTATCCGACTCCAGCAGAAAGCAGCCACATGAGCACCGACAGTGAACCCGACCCGACCGCGCACTGGTCGTTCGAGACCAAACAGGTCCACGCCGGGCAGCGGCCCGACTCGGTAACCAACGCCCGGGCACTGCCTATTTACCAGACCACGTCCTACACCTTCGACGACACCGCGCACGCCGCGGCCCTGTTCGGCCTTGAGGTTCCCGGCAACATCTACACCAGGATCGGCAACCCGACCACCGACGTCGTCGAACAGCGCATCGCCGCATTGGAGGGCGGGGTGGCCGCGCTGCTTCTGGCGTCCGGCCAGGCGGCGGAGACGTTCGCGATCCTGAATGTGGCCGGTGCGGGCGACCACATCGTGTCCAGCCCGCGGCTCTACGGCGGCACGTACAACCTGTTCCACTATTCGCTGGCCAGGCTCGGCATCGACGTGAGCTTCGTCGAGGATCCCGACGACCTTGATTCCTGGCAGGCCGCGGTGCGCCCGAACACCAAGGCGTTCTTCGGCGAGACCATCTCCAACCCGCAGATCGATGTGCTGGACACTCCCGGGGTCGCCGGGGTTGCCCACGACAATGGCGTGCCCCTGATCGTCGACAACACCATCGCCACCCCGTATCTGATTCAGCCGATCGCGCAGGGCGCCGACATCGTCGTGCATTCGGCCACCAAATACCTTGGCGGGCATGGCGCGGCGATCGCCGGCGTGATCGTCGACGGCGGCACGTTCGACTGGAGCGGTGACCGCTTCCCCGGATTCACCACCCCCGATCCCAGTTACCACGGCGTGGTCTATGCCGAGCTGGGACCGGCAGCGTTCGCGACCAAAGCCCGGGTACAGCTGTTGCGCGACTATGGATCGGCCGCCTCGCCGTTCAACGCGTTTCTGATCGCCCAGGGTCTGGAAACGCTGAGCCTTCGGATGGAACGCCACGTCGCCAACGCCCAACGTGTCGCCGAATTCCTGGCCGACCGCGAGGAAGTGCGATCGGTCAACTATGCGGGCCTACCGAGCTCGCCCTGGCACGAGCGGGCAAAAAAGCTGGCGCCCAAGGGAACTGGCGCCGTGCTGGCATTCGAGCTGGTCGGCGGCGTGGAAGCGGGCAAGGCGTTCGTCAACGCGCTGAAGCTGCACAGCCACGTCGCCAACATCGGCGATGTGCGCTCGCTGGTCATCCATCCAGCGTCGACCACCCACTCGCAGCTGACGCCGCAGGAGCAGCTGTCCACCGGTGTCAGCCCGGGACTGGTGCGGTTGGCGGTGGGCATCGAGGGTATCGACGACATCCTGGCCGACCTCGAACTCGGGTTCGCTGCGGCGCGGGCTTACCGAGATTCCGCCGGCGACCCGCAGGCCGTGGCAGCGTTTTGAGGACATCTGAGGTGACAATCTCCGAAGTGCGCACTCACACACTCCCCCCCGAAGGCGAAGTGGGGTTCGTCGACATCGGCCCGTTGACGCTGGAAAGCGGCGCGGTGATCGATGACGTCTCTATCGCCGTGCAACGCTGGGGCGAGTTGTCGCCCACACGTGACAACGTCGTGGTGGTATTGCATGCGCTCACTGGTGATTCGCATATCACCGGGCCTGCCGGTGCTGGCCATCCGACACCGGGCTGGTGGGACGGCGTGGCCGGCCCCGGCGCGCCCATCGACACCGACCGGTGGTGTGCTGTGGCCACCAACGTGCTGGGCGGCTGTCGCGGCTCGACCGGGCCCAGTTCGATTGCCCATGACGGAAAGCCTTGGGGCTCAAGGTTTCCGCGGATCACAATCCGCGACCAAGTGCAGGCCGACGTCGCTGCGCTGGCCGCGCTCGGCATCACGGAGGTCGCCGCTGTCGTCGGCGGATCGATGGGCGGTGCCCGGGCGCTGGAATGGATTGTCAGCCATCCCGATCAGGTCCGGGCCGGGCTGCTGCTGGCGGCCGGCGCGCGGGCAACCGCCGACCAGATCGGCACGCAGAGCACCCAGATCGCGGCCATCCAGGCCGACCCGTACTGGCAGGGCGGCGACTACTACGACAGCGGCCGCGAGCCGGTGGCCGGGCTGTCGATTGCCCGGCGCTTTGCGCATCTGACGTATCGGGGCGAAATCGAATTGGACACCCGTTTCGCCAACGACGCTCAGGGCGACGAGGATCCGGTGACCGGCGGCCGCTATGCGGTGCAGAGCTACCTGGAGCACCAAGGCAGCAAGCTGGTGGCGCGGTTCGACGCCGGAAGCTACGTGGCGTTGACCGAGTCGCTCAACAGCCACGACGTCGGCCGCGGCCGCGGCGGGGTCGATGCGGCGCTGCGCGGCTGTCCCGTCCCAGCGGTGGTCGCGGGGATCAGCTCCGACCGGCTGTATCCGCTTCGCCTGCAAGAGGAGCTGGCCGAGCTGTTGCCCGGCTGTACCGGACTGCACGTTGTCGACTCGATGTATGGGCACGACGGCTTTCTGGTGGAGTCCGAAGCTGTCGGCAAGTTGATCCGGCAGACACTCGAGCTGGCCGAAGGCGTGCGTGCCCGGTGACCCGCTCCAGGCAAGACCGCTCGCTGTCGTTTGGTTCAGAAGCGGCTGCCTACGAGCGGGGCCGCCCGTCCTATCCGCCGGAGGCAATCGACTGGCTGCTTCCGGGCGGTGCTCGCCACGTGCTGGACCTGGGTGCCGGTACCGGCAAGTTGACGACCCGGCTCGTCGAACGCGGGCTGGACGTGGTGGCCGTCGACCCGATTCCCGAGATGCTGGACGTGCTGCGCAAGTCGCTGCCGGACACCACGGCCCTCTTGGGCACCGCAGAGGAAATTCCCTTGCCGGACAACAGCGTCGACGCGGTGCTGGTCGCGCAGGCGTGGCATTGGTTTGATCCGGCGCGCGCAATTCCGGAGGTGGTTCGCATACTGCGCCCCGGCGGGAGGCTGGGACTGGTCTGGAACACCCGCGACGAACGGCTGGGGTGGGTGCGCGAGCTCGGGCGGATCATCGGCAGCGATGGCGATCCGGTCAGCGACCGTGTCGTGCTGCCCGATCCGTTCACCGACGTGGAACGTCATCGAGTCGAGTGGACGAATTACCTTACGCCGCAAGCACTTATCGATTTGGTAGCGTCGCGAAGCTACTGCATCACCTCGCCCGCCGATGTGCGCACCAAGACACTGGATCAGGTGCGCGAACTGCTGGCCACCCATCCGGCGCTGGCCAACAGCAACGGCCTTGCGCTGCCCTACATTACGGTCTGCGTCCGCGCGACCCTTTCGTGACTTACCGCGAGTGGCCACTTATTGCACGGTTTTTCGCGTCAGGCTCAAGTGATCGCTGCAACACCTTATCGGGAGGTGTTGGGGCCGAATGGGTTATCAGACGGGGTTTCGGGGTCATGGTGTTCATCTGAGCGTCGAGTCGGCGGCTTTGGTGCGGGAGGAGTTTTGGAGGGCTGTTGGATCGGGGTTGTCGCCGACGGCGGCCGCCACGGTGGCGGGGGTGGCGGGTACCACAGGCCGAAAATGGGCCAAGGCCGCGGGATATCAGACCAATAGCAAGCACCACGGCATCCGGTATTCGCAGCAGGTCAGGGACGTATTTTGGGAGGCGCTGCGGTCGGGTTGACCCGGCGCAGGCGGCGGTGGGTGCCTGCGTGTCGGAGCACACCGCGCGACGCTGGGTCGATCAGGCTGGCTACGTGCCCAGAACACCAGTTGTTGCTGATCTAGAGCCGGCCGCGGCGTCGCGGTTGTTGTCGTTTACCGAGCGGTGCCGACTCGAAGAGTTGCTGGAGGCGGGTTTCCCCAGGCCGACATCGCGCGGCTGTTACAGCGTGACGCCTCGACGATCAGCCGGGAAAAAGCTCGAGGAGCAACCAGCTGTGGCTACCGGGCCCGGGTCGGCCAAGACGTCGTGGATGCGGCCCGGCTCGCCCCAAGCCGCGCAAGCTGGAGTCCAACCCGGCCTTGTTGGGCGAGGTTGTGCAACGCTTGGAACAGCGGCACAGCCCCGAGCAGATCGCGGGCCGGCTGCGCGAAGATTTCCCCGACGATCCGGAGATGTGGGTGTCTCACGAGACGATCTATCAGGCCATGTATGTGCAGCCCCGGGGGGAACTGGCCCGCCAGGTCAAGGCCGCGCTGCGCACCGGCCGGACCCAACGGAAACCTCAGGGCCGCAGCACAATCGACACTCGGGGCCGGATCAAGGACATGATCAACATCAGTGAACGCCCGGCTGAGGCCGACGATCGTGCGATCCCGGGGCATTGGGAGGGCGACTTGATTATCGGCCAAAACCAGGCCTCCCAAATCGGCACCCTGGTCGAACGCACCACCGGGTTCGTGATGCTGCTGCACCTATCCGAGGACCGCAGCGCCGCCACCGTCGCTGAGGCGATGAGCGCGGCGATCCCGAAGATTCCCGAGGTTTTGCGTCGCTCGCTGACCTGGGACCAAGGCAAAGAGATGGCCTTGCACACCAAGATCACCGAGGCCACCGGGTTGCCGATCTACTTCTGCGACCCGCACAGCCCTTGGCAGCGCGGCACCAATGAGAACACCAATGGTTTGCTGCGCCAGTACTTCCCCAAAGGCACCGACCTGTCCTTTCACGGACCCGGGATCCTCGACAACGTCGCCGCCGAGCTCAACGCCCGCCCCCGCAAACGCTTCAACTGGCGCACCCCTGCCGAGGAACTCGATCGGCTACTCTCAGACCCGTCCGCATCTGTTGCAGCGACCGCGTGAATCCAAGCGCGAATTGCGTGCCATAAGTGGCCACTCGCCGGGCGAAACGTCAGAAGCTCAATCCCGAGAACATGACTCGGCCCGGGTCATACTTCTGCCGCACCGCGGTCAGCCGAGCCAGGTTCGGGCCGAAGTAGCGCGACGGGGGGTCATTGGCCTCCAGATAGTTGACGTAGCCGCCCACTGAATACGCGCGTACCGCTTGGTGTGCCGTCTGCAGCCAGCTGGTGGCCGCCGCTGGGTCACCGGATGTTTCGACGTACCACTGCACCAGCGCGGATTCCAGACGCCACGGAAAGGCGGTGGCCGCCGGTGCCACGCCCGCGAGCGCACCGTCGAGAGCATGCATGATCGCCAACATGCGGCCCGCGCCACGGGGGAAGGCGTTGACCGCCGATGCGATCCCCTGAGCTGCGCCCGCGTTGATGGTCGGGAAAACATCGGATCCGCCTACGTATCCGAGCGGCGACGGGTTGAGGTTCCCGACGGCCAGATACCTCACCAGGTCCAGGTAATTGAACGTGTGATTCTCGGTAGCGGTCGGTTGCATTCCGACGGCTGAAATGACGGCGCTCGCCACGCTCTTGCCCGACCCGGCCGGGCAAGTCGCCATGATTCGGCACTGCGTACCCATCGCGTCGGTGGTGCTGTCGGCCAATGCCCAACTGCTTCGGTCGGCGGTACGCAACCAGTTCTGCCAACCGACCAGGACCTGCGGGAATGACTGCGGCGGGAAGTTGAGGTTCACCACGTCGACGTCGCCGGTGGGGAACGTGGCGAAGCTCAGCGACGTCGTCACCCCGAAATTGCCGCCACCGCCGCCACGTAACGCCCAGAACAGATCAGGGTTGTTGGCGGCCGACGCGGTAACCGCCTGGCCGCTGGGCAGCACCACCGCGGCCGACGTCAATGCGTCACACATCAGGCCGGCATGTCGCGAATGCGCACCCAGTCCGCCGCCCAGCGCATGCCCGGCGGTGCCGACTGATGGGCAGGTACCGGTCGGGATGCCCCGGCCGGCCGCAGCCAGCGCCTGGTGCAGCGCGTACAGATCGGTCGCGGGTGTCACCGTCACCTGCCCGCTGGCGGCGTCGTAGTTGATACCCCCGGGCAGCTGACGCAGGTCGAGCACCATGGTCCCGTTTGCCGTGGACGCCCCCACATAGGAGTGCCCACCACTGCGCGGAGCGACTTTGAGGTTGTGCGCGGCAGCGAATGCCATTGCCTTCTGCACGTCGGCCGCCGACGTGGGAACCACCACCGCCGCCGGCGTCGAGCCGTTGTAATTTGTGTTGAAAACTTGCTTGGCCGTTGCGAATCCGCCGTCGTCCGGAGTCAGCACCTGTCCGCCGATTGCGGCCTTCAGACCGTCCAAGCCGGAAGACTTCGGGTCGGCGGTCGCCCGGACCGATCCGAAGACCGCGCCGGCCGCTAACGCTCCGGCAGCACCTCGCAGAAACGCCTGCCGGGAGATCTCACGCGCCATCGTCGGGCTCCCGCGATTGCGTCATGTCCGGCATTCTCAGCCACAACACGACAAAATCGCGGTGCCGCAAGATGTGTCGCTTGAAACGTGCGCAAACCGTTATACCAGCTGGCTACGGTAGCGTTCGGAGGGTCTTCGACGGCCGACTGCAGGGGGTTTCCGTGACGATGGACTCGGGTTTGTACGGGTTTCTCACTCTGCTCGCCCTTGCGCTTGCGCTAGTGTTTGCCGCCGTTGCTTCAGCGTTCGTCAGGCGGATGGAGCGCCGAGCACCTACCGCTATCAGCGAACAGATCGGGAGCGCCAAAGCGGTGATCAAGAAAGTGCGTAAACGCGAACCGCTGTCGCAGGATGAGCTGGATTACGCGAAACAAATTGTCGGTGATCGCAGTTCCTTGATGGCGTTCTGCATCCCCGGCGCTTTGTTCATGGTGGGATGCTTCTACGTGTTCGGCAGCCTTTACCACTTGCATGGAGCGACACCCTCCGAACGGACATTTCTCGGGGTGTTCCCGATGTTGGCTTCGATGAACTTCACCACTCAGCTTCTCCGCAGCGCACGGCTGAAACGGCGGCTGCAGAAGATGTCTTGACGCATCGCGATGCACGTGGTGCGTTCACCGGCGGACCGTAGTCGACGCCGTCGCGGTCGCGCTCCGACCGCGGTGCCGCTACTCTTTGCAGATCATATGTCCATTATGGACATGACCGTCTACTATCTGCATTGGCCTAGGCACGGGAGCGGGGAGAACACCATGCGCCCACCGAGATCCGAAAGGTGATCGAGTGAGCCCCCGTTCCCTCGGCAGGACCGTCTTGGCGCGAGTCTGGATGCCGTTGGTTGCGGTCGTTGCGGTCGGCGCGGGAGCAGCGGGTATGTGGAAGGTGCACCAGTTCTCTGCTCCGCCGCCCGTCATCACGGTCAATGGCCCGGCAGCGCCCGAGCAGACCACTCCCAAACAGCTCACCTACGAGTTGTTCGGTTCGGTCGGCGAAGGCGGGATGCTGGTCTATTTGGACATCGACGGACACCCGCATCGGGTTGACCTGACGACCTTGCCGTGGTCACACACCGAGACGACGACGCTCACGGTAGTGTCCGGCAGCATCTCCGCGCAGGTTCATGGTGGTCAACTCGGCTGCCGGATGCTGGTGAACGGCGTTGTCCGCGACCAGCAGTCCGACACCCATGCCGATGCGCATGTCATGTGCAGGGTGAAGTCCGCATGAGTGAGCCTCGGCCGAAGCGCCCCTTCATACCCAGAACGGTCCGGCTTCTCGCAATACCGATCATCGCTTTCTGGGCGCTTCTCGCGGTGTCGACGAACACCTTCATGCCGCAGGTCGAACGGGTCGCAGAGGAACTCGCGGGGCCGATGGTCCCGCACTACGCGCCGTCACAGCGGGCGTTGCTGCGCATCGGCGAGAAGTTCCACGAATCCAATTCGACCAACTTGACCATGCTCGTGTTGGAAGCCAACCGGCCGCTAGGCGATGTCGACCATCGCTACTACGACGATCTGGTGCGCCGGCTGAAGCGTGACCCCAAGCACGTGCAGTACGTCATGGACCTGTGGGGAAAGCCGATCACTGCGGCGGGGGCGCAGAGCGTCGACGGCAAGGCCGCATATGTGCTGCTGCGTCTGGCGGGCGACATCGGCCAGATGCAAGCGAATTACTCCGTTGCCGCGGTTCGCGATATCGTCGCCAAGGACCCGCCGCCACCCGGGCTCAAGGTCTACGTCAGCGGGGCGGCGCCACTTGCTTCAGACACGGTGGCTATTGCCAATTCGAGCCTGAACAACATCACGATCGTGACGATCATCCTGATCGTCACGATGCTGCTGCTGGTATACCGCTCGATCAGCACCCTGCTGGTGCCCTTACTCGGGGTTCTGATCGAGATGCTGGTCGCCAAGGGAGTCATCGCGACCCTCGGGCATCTCGGCTACATCGAGCTCTCGTCGTTCGCCGTGAACATCGTCGTCGCGCTGACGCTGGGAGCGGGAACCGATTACGGCATCTTCTTGATGGGCCGCTATCACGAGGCGCGGCAAGCCGGCGAAAGCCGGGAGGACGCCTTCTACATCGCGTACAAGGGTGTCACGCCGATCATCGTCGGCTCGGGCCTGACGATCGCCGGGGCCTGTTACTGCCTGACATTCGCGCGACTCAACTACTTCCACACCATGGGCCCGGCGGTCGCCATCGCGATGCTGTTCACCATCGCGGCGGCGCTGACGCTCGGCCCGGCCATCTTGACGGTGGGGAGCCTGTTCGGGCTCTTCGACCCGAGACAAAAGGCCAAGGCGACGTTGTATCGGCGGATCGGGGCGAGCGTGGTGCGCTGGCCGGTGCCGATCCTCGCAGCCAGTGCCGCCGCCGTGATGTTCGGGGCGGTCTTCGTGCCGACGTACCGGCAGAACTACGACGACCGTGCCTACCAGCCACACGACTCACCCGCCAATCAGGGTTTCGCGGCGGCGGATCGGCACTTCCCGAAGAGCAAGCTGTTCTCCGAGATGCTGATGGTCGAGACCGACCATGACATGCGCAACTCGGCTGACTTCATCTCATTGGACCGGGTGGCCAAGAGTCTGATTCGTCTTCCCGGTGTTGCGATGGTGCAAAGCATCACCAGGCCACTGGGCCGACCTTTGGAACATGCCACGATCCCTTACTTGTTCACCACGCAGGGCAGTGGCAACGGCCAGCAGCTCCCGTTCAACAAGCAGCAGAACGCGAATACGGACCAGCAGGCTCAGATCACGCAGCACAGTGTCGCGGTCTTGCGCAAGGAGATCGTCTTCTTCCAACGCATGTCCGACGAATTGCACAAGACGGTTCTCACGGTCGAGGATCTGCAACGGATCACCGAGGAGATGAACGAGGAGATCTCGAACGTCGACGATTTCTTCCGGCCGATCAAGAGCTATTTCTATTGGGAGCGCCACTGTTTCGACATTCCGATCTGCTGGGCGTTCAGATCGCTGTTCGACGGGCTCGACAACATCGACCACTTGGCTGCCGACATCAAGGACGCCAAAACATCCCTCGAAGCCGTCGACAGGCTACTGCCGCAAGTCATCACGCAACTGAAACTGACCGCCGACGACTCGGAGGCGTTAGCCGCCCTGTTGGTCAGCTCCTACGGCCAGGCGGCGCTGCAGTCCATCCAGACCGACCAGACATTCGACGACCTGGTCAATGTCGGGCTCGACTTCGACCGGTCCCGCAGCGATGACTTCTTCTACATCCCCCACGAGGGTTTCGACAACGACGACGTCAAGACCGGCATGCAGCTCATGATGTCGCCGGACGGCAAGGCCGCTCGGTTCATCGTCACCCACGAGGGCAACGCGATGGGCCCCGAAGGCGTGCAGCACGTCGAACAGTTCCCCACGGCGATAACCACGATCTTGAAAGAGACGTCGTTGGCCGGCGCGAGAGTTTATATCGGCGGTTCGGGATCCAACGACAAGGACATCAAGCAATACGCCGCATCGGATCTGCTGATCGTGGCGATCGCCGCCTTTGTGCTGATCTTCTTGATCATGCTGTTCCTGACGCGAAGTCTGATGGCGGCCTTGGTTATTCCCGGCACCGTGGCATTCTCGTACGCCGGGGCGTTCGGGCTCTCCATACTCGTCTGGCAGCACCTCATCGGCCTGCCCCTGCACTGGTTGGTGCTGCCGCTGACGTTCATCATCTTGGTGGCCGTGGGTTCGGACTACAACCTGCTGTTGATCGTCCGAGTCAAAGACGAACTTCACGCCGGGCTGAACACGGGTCTCATCCGCGCGCTCGGAAGCACCGGCGGTGTGGTGACGTCGGCGGGCTTGGTGTTCGCGTTCACGATGCTGGCAATGCTGACAAGCGATCTGCGAACCATCGGCCAGGTCGGTTCCACCGTGTGCATCGGCCTGTTGCTCGACACGCTGATCGTGCGCTCGTTCGTCGTGCCGTGCATCGTCAGAATTCTCGGGCCCTGGTTCTGGTGGCCAACACTGGTGCGGTCCCGTCCGCTAGCCCGCTACGGCCAATCAAGCTAATATGGCTATATTGGCTGTTTCGCCCCCTCCCGAGGAGACTTCCGATGACGACGTCGACGCTGACCTTCCGCAACCGCGACGGCAAGTTGGTCGACGTGCCGACGGTGCCCGCTAGCCGGTTCAAGAACCAGTTCGGCGCGGTCTTCGAGCAGGCCGCCGTCGACGGCGCGGTCGCGATCACCAAGCACGACACTCCGAAGGCGGTGCTGCTGTCGGTCGCCGAGTTCGAGGCGCTGACGAAATCGCGTGAGCCGGCGCTCGACGAGCTGAGCGAGCAGTTCGACGATCTGCTGGCACGCCTACAGCAACCGAAGGCCAAGGCAGCGCTGGCGTCGGCGTTCGACGCGTCACCGACGCAACTGGGGCGCTCGGCAGTGAAGGCGGCGCGCGCAAAGCGGCGTTGACCGCCACGTGGCACGCCTGTACGTGCTTGCTGGTGTCAACGGTGCCGGCAAGAGCAGCATCGGCGGTGCGACGATCCGCGCGTCCGGCGCCGACTACTACAACCCCGATGAGGCGGCGCGCGCACTACGTGCGGCATATCCCGGCATCGAGCCGGTCCGGGCGAACTCCCTGGCCTGGCAGCAGGGCAAGCGCCTGCTTCAAGAAGCGATTGACGAACGCCTGGATTTCGCCATCGAAACGACACTCGGCGGCAGCACCATGCTGCGGTTGCTCATGCACGCGGCTGCCCTCGGAATCGAAGTGCGCGTCTGGTACGTCGGGCTGCCCAGTGCCGAGGCACACATCGAACGCGTGCGTCAACGCGTTCGCGCCGGCGGCCACGATATTCCTGAAGCCGACATCCGACGACGGTACCGGCACAGCCGCCTGAATCTGGTGCGGTTGTTGCCAGCGCTCACCGAGCTGCGCGTCTACGACAACTCGGCAGACGCCGACCCCGCCGCCGGCCACGCGCCGCGGCCCGTGCTGGTGCTGCACGTCAAGCAGGGGCGGATCGTTAACCCCGATGATCTGTCGTCGACGCCCGAATGGGCCAAACCTATCGTCGCTGCCGCACTCAAACTCGAAAAATGAACCGTACGCAAACCTTTACCTCGCTGTGTTGCGAATGTGACGGCGGTACAGCACTGTTCATTGCAGTCGACGAGATGAGGAGCGGCCGATGCCGGCACTGCGGAACCGGCGCATGAGGATTTGTCTTGCGGCATGTGTAGGTATGGTCACGTCGGCGGCGGCATTGGCGGCGCCGGCACAGGCGAATCCGCTTGACGACCAATTCCTCTCGTCTCTGAGCAACGCCGGTGTCAACTACGGGGATCCGGGCGGTGCCGTGGCGTTGGGCCAGTCCGTCTGCCCGATGCTGGCACAGCCGGGTGGAACGTTCGCCGCGGCCGCGTCGAACGTCAGCGGCCATGGCGGCATGTCACCGGGGATGGCGCAGATGTTCACAAGCATCGCGATATCGATGTATTGCCCGTCGATGATGGCCTCGATCGCCAACGGCAATATGCCGAACCTGCCGCAAGTGCCGGGCATGCCAGGTATCTAGCGCGTTCCCAACGGGTCGATCGTCGCGGCGATGTAGCACATCGCAGCCCCCACCGTCGCGAGTGCGACGAAGTCAATTCCCTTGCTGCGCACGGCTAATAGCCCGGCCCGTTCGTCGGGCAGAATCAGCCGCAAAGCCGCGGCCAGCCCGACGCTGATGCCGATCAGCAGCGCACCGCGTCGCCAGAAGTTCAAGCCCGCCAACGCGAACGCTGCGACGAAGATCAGCACGACCACCAGGATGGGCCACTGCGCGGCCACGATCCTGTGGGTGTGGTCCCGCACGGTCACTGCGCGGCCTCGGCCAATTCGACGACGTTCGTCAACAAGAACGCCCGCGTCAACGGGCCCACGCCACCGGGATTCGGCGACACGTAACCGGCGACCTCCCACACCTCCGGATGCACGTCGCCGACCAGCCCGTCGTCGGTGCGGCTTACCCCGACGTCGACGACGGCGGCGCCCGGCCGCACCATGTCGGCGGTCACCAGGTGCGGTACACCCACCGCGGCCACGATGATGTCGGCTTGCCGGGTGAGCGCGGGCAGATCACGAGTCCCAGTGTGGCACAACGTAACTGTCGCGTTTTCGGTGCGGCGGGTGAGCAGTAGTCCCAGCGGGCGACCGACAGTCACCCCCCGACCGATTACGACCACGTGGGCGCCGGCGATCGGCACCTCGTAGCGCCGCAGCAGATGCACGATGCCGCGTGCGGTGCACGGCAGCGGCGCTGGAGTGCCGAGCACCAACCGGCCCAGGTTGGTCGGGTGCAGACCGTCGACGTCCTTGGCCGGGTCGACACGTTCCAACGCCGCGTTCTCGTCGAGCTGGTTGGGCAGCGGCAACTGCACGATGTATCCGGTGCAGTCGGAGTTGGCGTTGAGCTCGTCGATGGTCTCGTCGAGCTTGGCCTGGCTGATGTCGGCCGGCAGGTCGCGGCGGATCGAGGTGATGCCGACTTTGGCGGAATCAGAGTGCTTGCCGCGGACATAAGCGTGGGATCCGGGATCGTCGCCGACCAGGATGGTGCCCAGTCCGGGGGTGCGGCCCGCTGCGGTCAACGCCGCGACACGTTGTTTGAGGTCGACGAAGATCTCGTCGCGTGTGGTCTTGCCGTCCAGCCTGATCGCACCCACGCCTGACAGTGTGGCACGTGGGGCGACGGTGCCGATGATGGCGACCCGCTGCGCCCGGCTTCGCCGCGCTTGCGATCGCCATTTAGGCTGCCGCTATGCCTCCGGACGTGTTCGCCCCGGCCAAGCTCGGTCCGCTGACGCTGCGCAACCGCATCATCAAGGCAGCCACGTTCGAGGCCCGCACGCCTGACGCGCTCGTCACCGACGACCTGATCGAGTACCACCGGCTGCCGGCCGCCGGCGGGGTCGGGATGACGACCGTCGCCTACTGCGCGGTGTCCCCCGGCGGGCGCACGGGCGGCAACCAGATCTGGATGCGGCCCGAGGCGGTACCGGGGCTGCGCCGGCTCACCGAGGCCGTACACGCCGAGGGGGCGGCCGTGAGCGCACAGGTCGGCCACGCCGGCGCGGTCGCCGACGCGCGGTCCAACAAGGCCACGGCGCTGGCGCCGGTGCGATTCTTCAACCCGATCGCGATGAAGTTCGCCAAGAAGGCCAGCCGCGAAGACATCGACGACGTCATTGCGGCCCACGCCAACGCCGCCCGGCTGGCCGTGGACGCTGGCTTCGACGCCGTTGAAATCCATTTGGGCCACGGGTATCTGTGCAGTTCGTTCCTCAGCCCCATGATCAACCGCCGCGACGACGAGTTCGGCGGGTCGCTGGAGAACCGGGCCAAGGTGGCCCGGGGTGTGGTCACGGCCGTGCGTCGCGCCGTGGACGGTCAGATCGCGGTGACCGCCAAACTCACGATGTCCGACGGGATCCGCGGCGGCATAACCCTCGACGAGGCACTGCAGACTGCGAAATGGCTGGAGGAAGACGGCGGTCTGGACGCGCTCAAGCTGACCGCGGGCAGCTCACTAGTCAATCCGATGTACTACTTCCGTGGCGACGCCCCCATCAAAGAGTTCGCCAAGGTGTTCAAACCGCCGATGCGCTGGGGTGTGCGATTGATGGGGACGAAGTTCCTGCGCGAATACCCCTACCGCGACGCCTACCTGCTGCGCGACGCCAAGCTCTTCCGGGCCGAGCTGTCGATGCCGCTGATCCTGCTCGGCGGCATCACCAACCGCGAAACGATGGACCTGGCCATGGCGGAGGGGTTCGACTTCGTCGCGATGGCGAGGGCGCTGCTGGCCGAGCCCGATTTGGTCAACCGGATCCGCGCCGAGCGCTCCGTGCAGTCTGCCTGCATCCACTGCAACCGGTGCATGCCGACGATCTACAGCCGCACCCACTGCGTCGTGACCGGCGCGCCGGACTTGGTCACAACGCACTGACTCCGCTCGCTTCGGAACCTGCCGCAGCCCAACAGATACAGTGGGCCAAGTGAATCAACCGGCTACAGTTGGTGCGATGAGTCAAGCAGCGCCGCCCGTGCTGACCGTTCGGTACGACGGATCCCAACGGACGTTCGCGCCTGGCCATGACGTGGTCATCGGACGCGATCTCCGTGCGGACATGCGTATCACGCATCCACTGATCTCACGTGCGCATCTGCTGCTGCGCTTCGACCAGGGCAGGTGGCTGGCCATCGACAACGGCTCGTTGAACGGGACGTTCGTCAACGGCCGTCGTGTGCCGGTCGTCGACATCCACGACGGCCAAAGCATCAACATCGGCAACCCCGACGGACCGAGGCTGACCTTCGAGGTGGGACGGCACCAAGGCATGGCCGGGCGGCCCCCCCAGACCGCGTCGATGCGCGCCGTGCAGCCGTCCGGGGCTCCGCCGCGGTCCGCAGCTCCCCCGCCCCCGCGCCAGCCCGGCGGAGGCTGGCCGCCGCAGTCAGCGCCGGTGCGGTCGCATCCGGGCGGTCCGCCGCCGCACCAACCGATGTATCCGCCCGGCGGCGGGCAGCGTCCAGCAGCGTATGCGGGCAGCGGCGGGCATCCGCCTGCCTATCCGAGCAGTTCGCCGCAACCTGCGCCGGCCGGCCCTCCGAAGACTCAGATGGCCCCGGCCGCAAGCAAGCCGCCCGAGGTCTCCAACCTCGCGACCAAGATGATTCAGGCTTTCCGGCCCAGCGCAGCCGCGCCGGAGAAGCCAGCCGGTTCGCTCACCATCGGTCGCGCCACCGACAACGACATCGTCATCCAGGACGTCTTGGCGTCGCGCCATCACGCGTTTTTAATGCCCTCGCCGCTGGGCACCGAGATCCGGGATGCACGCAGCATCAACGGCACGTTCGTCAACGGGGTCCGGGTAGGCTCCGCGGTGCTGAACGAGGGCGACGTGGTCACGATCGGCAACGTGGACCTGGTTTTCACCGACGGCACCTTGGTGCGGCGCACCGAAGCCGCCGCTCGCACTGGCGGCCTCGAGGTCAACAGTGTGCACTTCAAGATCGACGGCAAAGAACTGATCGACAACATCTCGTTCACCGCTCGGCCCGGGATGCTGACCGCGATCATCGGCGGCTCGGGAGCGGGCAAGACCACGCTGTCCCGGCTGATCGCCGGCTATACCCGCCCCAGCCAGGGCTCGATCACCTTCGAGGGTCACGACATCCATCGCGAGTACGCGACCATGCGCAGCCGAATCGGCATGGTCCCGCAGGACGACGTCGTGCACCGCCAGCTCACCGTCAACCAGGCGCTGGGCTACGCCGCCGAATTGCGGCTGCCCCCCGACACCAGCAAGCAGGAGCGGGCCCAAGTCGTCGCCCAGGTGCTCGAAGAACTCGACCTGACCAAGCAGGCCGACACCCGGGTGGACCGGCTATCCGGCGGTCAGCGCAAGCGGGCGTCGGTGGCACTGGAACTGCTAACCCAGCCGTCGCTGCTGCTGCTCGACGAGCCGACCTCCGGGCTGGACCCAGCGCTGGACCGTCAGGTCATGCTCATGTTGCGCCAGCTTGCCGACGCCGGCCGCACAGTGCTGGTGGTGACCCACTCGGTGTCCTACCTCGACGTCTGCGACCAGATCCTGCTGGTGGCCCCGGGCGGCAAGACGGCGTTCTGCGGCCCGCCCGACCAGGTGGAGTCCGCCTTCGGAACCCGCAACTGGGCGGAAATCTTCGCCAAGGTGGGTGCCGACCCCGACGAAGCCAATCGCCGCTTCCTGGAGAGAGCCAAGCAACGGCATGAGCAGCCGGTGCGGGTCGCCGAAGAACCCGGAGACCTCGGCGAGCCGGTGCATACCGACGGGCTGCGCCAGCTTTCGACGGTTGCGCGACGCCAGGTTCGGCTCGTGCTGTCCGACCGTGGGTACACGGTGTTCCTGGCGGTATTGCCGTTCCTCATGGGCGCGCTCTCGCTGACAGTGAAAGGGCCCAAACCGGGACTTGGGTTTGCCGACCCAACAGGCCCCGCACCTACCCAGCCGCAGTACATCATGGTGCTGCTGAACATCGGGGCCGTGTTCATGGGCACCGCCTTGACCATCCGCGACCTGATCGGCGAACGCCCAATTTTCCGCCGAGAACAAGCGGTCGGCCTGTCCACCACCGCCTACCTGCTGGCCAAGGTCCTCGTTTTCTCCGTTTTCGCGACCATCCAGGCAGCGATCGCGACCATCATTGTTCGACTCGGCAAGGGCGCGCCCACGGCGCATCCGCCGTTCTTCGACAGCGCGACGCTGTCGCTCTTCCTCACCGTCGCCGCAACCTGTGTGGCGTCTGCGATGCTCGGCCTGCTGCTGTCTGCTCTCGCGAATTCCAACGAGCAGATCATGCCGCTTCTGGTGGTGTCGATCATGTCGCAGCTGGTGCTCTGCGGCGGGATGGGGATCCCGGTGACCGGCCGGTTCGGCCTCAACCAGCTGTCCTTTATCACGCCGGCACGCTGGGGGTTCGCGGCCGGGGCCTCGTCGATCGACTTCCCGCACCTGGTGAAAGTTCCGCAGGTGCCAACCGACGACAGGTGGTGGCAACACTCGAAGCACATCTACGTGTTCGACATGGCCATGCTCGCGGTGTTGTCGGTCGTCTACGCCGGCTACGTGCGGTGGCACATCCGGCTGAAGCGCTGACGCTCAAGCACTAAGGCTCAAGCACTAAGGCTGGTCAGCGCATACTCGCTGACGGCGATCAGCGCATCGGTCGCCGAGCGGCGGTCGCGGGCATCGATGTTGATGACCGGGATGTGCTCGGGCAATGCCAGCGCTTTGCGCACCTCGTCAACCGGATACCTTGGCGCGCCGTCGAATTCGTTGACCGCGATCAAGAACGGCAGCCCGCGGTGCTCGAAGAAGTCGACAGCGGCGAAGCTGTCCTCCAAGCGCCGGCAGTCCACCAGGATGACTGCGCCGATCGCGCCGCGGACCAAGTCGTCCCACATGAACCAGAACCGGCGCTGGCCCGGTGTGCCGAACAGGTAGAGCACCAGATCGTCGTCCAGGGTGATCCGGCCGAAGTCCATCGCCACCGTGGTGGTGCTTTTGGCCGGAGTGGCCTCGAGCATGTCGACGCCCGTGGAGGCATCGGTGACCATCGCCTCGGTGCGCAGCGGCATGATTTCCGAAACGGCACCCACGAACGTGGTCTTGCCGGCCCCGAACCCGCCTGCGATGACGATCTTCGTCGAGGCGGCGTTGCGCCTCTCAGAGTGCTCGTAGGCCACGGAGCGTCCTTCCTATCAATTCGCGGCGTTCGTCGTTGGTGGATTCGTCGTTCAGAGTCGGCCGTACCTGAAGGTAACCGGAGGTCACCAGATCACCGACCAGGACGCGCGCAACGCCCAGCGGCAAATCCAGCCGGGCCGAGATCTCGGCGACCGAAGGGCTTTTCACGCACAGTTGGACGATCCTTCCTCGCATGTCGTGGGGCGGCCAGTTGTGGAACAGGGCCGACTGCAGCGTCTGCACCGGCGCTTCCAAGGGAAGGTCGACGTTGGTGTTGGTGCGTCCAGCGGTCAGCGTGTACGGGCGGACCAGGCTCGCCTCATGTGCGCGTGGCGGTGGTTCGCGGCTGTCCATCGCGGCTCACGAGTGTAAGGGTGCCCGCCGCGACGACTGCACGACGCCGCCGACCCGTTCGACGAGGATGGCCATCTCGTAACCGATCTGACCGATGTCGCATGACGTCGCGGCCAGCGTCGCCAGATGCGAGCCGTCACCGACCCGCATCAGCAGCAGATAGCCGTTTTGCATCTCGACCACCGACTGCAGCACCTGTCCACCCTCGAACAGTTGGGCGGCGCCAGTGGCGAGGCTGGCCAGCCCGGAAGCGACGGCGGCCAGCTGGTCGGCGCGCTCGCGCGGGAGATGCTCGCTGGCGGCCATCAGCAGGCCGTCGACGGACACCAGCACTGCATGCGACACTCCGGGGACCTCGCGGGCGAAGTTGGACAGCAGCCAGTCGAGCGAGTTGTCAGACGACGGGTAGGTCATTCGTTTTCGGATCCTTCGGTTGTCTCACGGGCGTGCGACCGCCCTGCGCGTACACCGCCGAAGTGGCTGCTGATGGAGGCGCGGATCGCTTCGGGGTCTCGCGGCGCGGCATGATGCCGGCCGGAGTGAAATCCGCCGTTCGATGCTACCCCGTTGCGCTGCTCGCCCCCGCGGTGCTTGGGGAATTCGGCCGTCCCGTTGGCGGGTCTCGGCGCTGACGGGTCGGGCGCTGCGGCGCCGGGCACAAGGCGGGCGCCGGGTTCACGCACGGGAAGGCCATGGGCGGTGTGTGACTCGACGGGCACGTTGTCGACCTCGGCAGCCGCCGACCAGCCGTGGTCCCACACCGACTTCCAGTCCAGGTCGGGGCTGCGCGCAATGTCGTGCGGGTCGACGAGCCACTCCGAAAGCATCCGCTGGTAGATCACATCTTCCTCGGGCAGCCCTTTGGCGGGTGCCGGGATGGGTGCGGCGACGCTGTCGGTGTCGCGGGCGGCGGTGTCCGGAGGTTGGGGGCTGGTCGACGAGCGGCCCCACCAAGAAGCGGCGTCGTCGGGAACAGCAGGCGGTTCCTCGCTCGAAGGCCTCGCAACATCACCCGCAGCTCGCGACCGCGACGAGAAGTACGCCGAGGTGTTCGAAGCCGCTTCCGCTGCTGGCTGTTTCGGCGCCTCCTCAGCGCCGGTCTGCCACCACGGCTCGGACCCCTCACGTCGTGGTAGCCGCTCGGGCTCTGCACCGGCAGCAGGCGGGGCGGAGACGCCGGTGATGCCGCTGGAGCCGGGCTTCCGGCGCGGCAGCAGCGTGCCCGGCGATTCGCTCGCATACGACCCGTTGCGGTCGGACGGCTCGGCGAGCGCAGCAGTGCGTTCCGCATCGCGAGCACGGACAGCCCGCGCGGGCGGCGGCTCGCCCGCGGCTGGCGTCCGGGAAAACGCCACGCCCGTCCGGGCCCTGGGCGGGGCGCCACCTTCGCCGACCAGCACGTTCGGCGGAAGGTAGACCTCGGCCGTCGTACCGGAACCGTCGTCGGTCGCCGGGCCTCGCAGCCGAACCCGCATGCCGTGCCGATCAGCCAGCCGGCCCACCACGAAAAGACCCATGTGGCGGGCGTTGTCGGGGGTGACGTCACCGCCGGCGCGCAACCGGATGTTGGCGATCCGCCGGTCGCCGTCGGTCATGCCCAGGCCCGAGTCGACGATCTGGACCAGAACGCCGGCGTTGCCTTGCCGCACCGCGGAAACGCGCACCGGTGAGGCGGGCGGGGAGTAGCGCAACGCGTTGTCGATCAACTCGGCGAGCAGGTGGACGATGTCACCCGCGGCGGCACCGATGATGGTGCAGTCAGGCACTCTCGCGGTCTCCACCCGGCGGTAGTCCTCGACTTCGGAGATCGCGGCGTCGATCACCGTCGACAGCGGCAGCGGCCCGCGCTGCTCGCGGGTGATTGGCGCGCCGGCCAGCACCAGCAAATTGGCGCCGTTGCGGCGCATGCGCGCGGCCAGGTGGTCGAGCCGGAACAGGCTGTCGAGCCGGTCGGGGTCTTCCTCGTTGCGCTCCAGTCGGTCGATGAGCGACAGCTGCTGGTCGACCAGCGAGCGGTTGCGCCGCGACATGGTTTCGAACATGTCGTTGACCAAGAGCCGCAATCGAGCCTCGTCGCCGGCCAGCAGCAGCGCCTGGGTGTGCAGCTCGTCGACCGCGTGCGCGACTTGCCCGATCTCCTCGGTGGTGTACACCGGCAGCGGCTCGGGTCCGCGCTCGTCGCCGGCCCGCACCCGGGCGATCTCGCTTTCGAGGTCTTCGTGGGCGACCTTCAACGCGCTGTCGCGCAGCACCCGCAGCGGCTGGATCAGCGACCGCGCCACCAGCCACACGACCACCAGCGCAGCCACGATCGCGGCCAGCACCAGCACGGTGTCGCGGATGGCGGCGTCGCGGCGGTTGTTGGCGCGATCCTCCAGCGACTTGGTCACCGATGCGGTGGTGTCCTTGATCAGCTGTTCGGCGATCGCGTCGGTGGTCTGGATGGACTTGAGCAGTTCCGGATTGTTGACCACTGGGGTGGCGGGATTGGACATGAGCGCCATCCGGCGCACCATTTCCTGCTGCAGCGTTTTGGCCTGATTTGAGCCGACGCCTAGCACCTCGGCCATCCCGAACAGTGTCGACGGTTCGGTACCGGCCAGCGTGATCATCGAGGTGCGCAGCTCCGGTTCGGGGAGGTCGGCGCCGCGGGTGATGAGCAGCCGCTGCATCATCATCTGGCCGCGGGCCCCGATCGCGCGGCTCAAGCCCTGCGCTGCGGCCCGGATCTTCTCGTTGTCCACGCGCACCGATCCGTCGACCGCGTTTTCGGCCGTCAACAGAATGGGCGCATACATGGTCACCCGGTCCCGCAGACCGATGCTGTTCGACGCGATCCTGTCCAGCAGCGCCTGCCCGCCGTTCAACAGAGAGCCGACCCCGGTCCGCACGTCGGGGACCACGTCGGTGTCTGCCAGCCGCGCCTGCAGCTCGTATTTGCGCGCGTCGTAGTTCTTCTTGGCTCCCTCGACGTCGGAGCCCGTGGACATGGCGATCACCGCGACATCGAGCGCCGACATGTACTTGGTGATCGCGGGAACCACTTCGGCGCGGTCGGCGGCCAACCGCAGGTTATGGGCGTCGGTCGTCGCCGCATAGACGCGCAATCCACCGAAGCCCATCGCCAGCACCAGCGGCACCAGCGCGATCGCGAAGACTTTCCACCGGACCGGCCAGTTGCGCATCGACCACCGCGGCGGGCGTTTCTCAGGCGTGGGCTCCGCGGTGGGGGTATCTGGGTTGTTATCTAGACCGTCTTTGGGTGCCGGCGAAACCACCCTTTTCGGGTGGGCAAACATCGTCATCGGACCGCGGTCGTGCTACCGACCGCTCCGCTGACATACAGTGCTCGCGCGTCGTTCATAAGGCTTCCTGCTAATTGCGACGCCACCCCAGGGGCATACGGGTGGGCGAGATACGCATGGCAATTCGACGAGTATGCCAGCCTCGGGCCGCGGTTACCACAATTCTTACTGAACAACCAGAGTTCACCGGCGCACGCTCGGCACCGCAAACCGCGGTCGAGCAAACTGTCGGCGGTCGCCTGTCATGATCGACAGATGTTCCGGCTGATGTTCGTCTCGCCGCGCATCGCACCGAACACGGGCAACGCAATCCGCATGGTCGCGGCCACCGGCGCCGAACTGCATTTGGTCGAGCCGCTGGGCTTCGACCTGTCCGAACCCAAGCTCCGCCGCGCCGGGCTGGATTACCACGACCTGGCGTCTGTCAGCGTGCACGCATGTTTGGAGGACGCCTGGGATGCGTTGGCGGCGGAGCGGGTCTTCGCTTTCACCGCACATGCCACCACGGTGTTCACTGACGTCAGGTACCGACCCGGCGATGTGTTGATGTTCGGTCCGGAGCCCACCGGCCTGGATGCGGAGACACTGGCCGACGCCCACGTCACCGAGCGGGTGCGCATCCCGATGCTTCCCGGCCGGCGGTCACTGAACCTGTCCAACGCCGCGGCGGTCGCTGTCTACGAGGCGTGGCGCCAGCACGGGTTCGCGGGCGCCCGCTAGTTACCAGGTGTCCCAGTGCGTGACGGCCTCGGCGGGCAGCCGCTTGGCGGGTTTGAAGTCGATGCCCTTGGTGTAGGCGATCGGAAGCAGCGCGCCCTGGCTGTACTTGTCGTAAGGAATCCCGAGCACTTCGGCGGCCTGCTTCTCTCCGTCGCCGAGCAGGTGCAGCGTGGTCCAACACGAGCCCAGCCCGCGGGAGCGCAATGCCAGGCAGAAGCTCCAGATCGCCGGGAATAGCGACGCCCAGAATGACGCACTGAGCCCGAGCGGCGCCTGGTCGACCCGGCCTTCCAGGCACGGGATCAACAACACCGGCGCCTCGTGCATGTGCTCGGCGAGATAGGAGGCGGAGTCACGCACATGTGGCATGCGCTCACCGCGGGTGTCGCCCTCGGGGTATTCGGGTCCGGGCAGGCTGAGGTAGCCCCTGGCGTTGGCCAGGTAGATGTCGGCGATCGCCTTCTTCTTGTCTGGGTCCGTGACGAACACCCATTGCCAGCCTTGCGCATTGGAACCGGTGGGCGCCTGCAATGCGAGTTCCAGGCATTCCGTCAACACCTCTCGGGGCACGGGCTTTTCGAAGTCGAGGCGTTTGCGGACTGATCGGGTGGTGGTGAGGACTTCGTCGACGGACAGGTTCAAGGTCATGGGCGAAGACTACATTTGCGGCCATGCGCGGGTGTGGACGACGCCGACCGGGTAGACCGCCACAGGCGGCGAGCGGGTGTGTTTGTGCGCGACACGCCAGGAATTGGCGGCATTCTGCGCCCGCTCGCGACGGAATTACCGGAAGTCGCGGGACTTCGATCCCATCCGCAGTGTCAGCTTGGCCAGCCGTTCCGCCACGACAGTGACTGCGCCGCTGGCGTTTTGGACCTGGCCGCGGACCAGCAGTGCGGGCGCCGTCTGCGCCAGCTTGCGGTGCCGCGCCCATACCCCCGGCGTGCACAGCACATTGACCATCCCGGTCTCGTCCTCGAGGTTGAGAAACGTCACCCCTTGCGCGGTTCCCGGCCGCTGCCGATGCGTCACTGCCCCAGCGATCAACACCCGGTCACCGTCGGGCACGCGGGGCAGCTTCTCGGCGGGCAGCACCCCCAGCGCGTCGAGGTCAGCCCGCAAGAACTGGGTCGGATAGCTGTCCGGAGAGATACCGGTGGCCCACACGTCGGCAGCGGCCAGTTCCAGCTCGCTCATTCCCGGCAGTGTCGGGACGTGCGACGACGACCCGACACCGGGCAGTCGATCCGGCCGCTGGGTGGCCGCCGCCCCGGCCGCCCACAGCGCCTCGCGCCGGGATAGCCCGAAGCAGCCCAGCGCCCCGGCGGTGGCCAGCGCTTCGGTCTGCGGCACCGAAAGCTGCACCCGCGATGTCAAATCCAGCAGAGAAGCAAACGGGCCGTTGGTGTTTCGCTCCTCGACCAGCCTTTCGGCCAAGTCTTCTCCGATATGACGCACACCGGCCAGCCCGAGCCGGACCTCGCTGCCCGCGTTCTCCAGCGTGGCGTGCGCCAGGCTGGCGTTGACGTCGGGTCCATGCACCGTCACTCCGTGCCGGCGGGCGTCGGCCACCAATGACTGCGGTGAATAGAAGCCCATCGGCTGCGCGCGCAGCAGCGCCGCGCAGAACGCAGCCGGGTGGTGCAGCTTGAACCAGGCCGAGTAGAACACCAGCGACGCGAAGCTCAGCGCGTGGCTTTCCGGGAAACCGAAATTAGCGAAGGCTTCCAGCTTTTCGTACACCCGCTCGATCACCTCGTCGGGAGCGCCGTGCAGCGCGCGCATGCCGTCGTAGAACCGGCCCCGCAGCCGTCGCATCCGTTCCGCCGAACGCTTGGATCCCATGGCGCGACGCAGCTGGTCGGCTTCGGCGGCGGAAAACCCGGCACAGTCGACGGCAAGCTGCATCAGCTGTTCCTGAAACAGTGGCACACCCAACGTCTTTCGTAACGCCTGCTCCATCGACGGGTGGTCGTAGACGACCGGGTCGACGCCGTTGCGCCGCCGGATGTACGGGTGCACCGAGCCGCCCTGGATGGGCCCGGGACGAATCAGCGCCACCTCGACCACCAGGTCGTAGAACTCGCGCGGCCGCAGCCGCGGCAGGGTGGCCATCTGTGCGCGCGACTCCACCTGGAACACCCCGACGGAGTCGGCGCGCGCCAGCATCTCGTAGACCGCCGGTTCGGAGAGGTCGAGCTTGGCTAGGTCCACGTCGATGCCTTTGTGCTCGGCCACCAGGTCGATCGCGTAGTGCAACGCCGAAAGCATTCCCAGCCCCAGCAGGTCGAATTTCACCAAACCGATTGCGGCGCAATCATCTTTGTCCCACTGCAGCACGCTGCGGTTTTCCATACGCGCCCATTCCACCGGGCACACGTCGGCAATCGGGCGGTCGCAGATCACCATGCCGCCGGAGTGGATGCCCATGTGCCGCGGCAGGTTCTGGATCTGGGTGGCCAACTCAACCACCTGCTCGGGGATGTCCTCGATGTCGGGGGAATCGGCGAGCCCGTTCCAGTGGCTGATCTGCTTGCTCCACGCGTCCTGCTGACCCTGCGAGAAACCCAGAGCACGGGCCATGTCGCGCACCGCGATCCGCCCCCGGTAGGTGATGACGTTGGCGACCTGCGCGGCGTACTCCCGGCCGTATTTGTCGTAGACGTACTGGATGACCTTTTCACGCTCGTCGGATTCGATATCGATGTCGATGTCGGGCGGCCCGTCGCGGGCGGGCGACAAGAACCGCTCGAACAACAGCTCGTTGGCCACCGGGTCGACCGCGGTGACGCCGAGGGCATAGCAGACCGCGGAGTTGGCCGCCGATCCCCTGCCCTGGCACAAGATGTTGTTCTCCCGGCAGAACCGGGTGATGTCGTAGACGACCAGGAAGTATCCCGGAAACTTCAGCTGGGCAATGACATTCAGCTCGTGCTCGATCTGCGCGTAGGCCTGCCGGGCCCGCGCGTACGGCCCGTAGCGGTCGCGGGCACCGGCCATCACCAGCTCGCGCAGCCAGCTGTCTTCGGTATGCCCGGCCGGAACGTCGAACGGCGGCAGCTGTGGAGCGATCAGCTGCAGCCCGAAGGCGCATTGCTCGCCGAGTTCTGCTGCGGCGGTTACCGCCTGAGGGCACCACGCGAACAGCCGGGCCATCTCCTCCCCGGAGCGCAGGTGTGAGCCGCCCCGCGGGGCCAACCAACCGGCGGCCTCGTCGAGGGACTGCCGGGCCCGGATCGCGCCCATGGCCATTGCCAGCCGAGCGCGCGACGGCGCGGCGAAATGCGCGCCGGTGGTGGCGACCACGCCTACACCGAAACGCCGGGCGAGCGCGGCTAATGCGGCGTTGCGTTCGTCGTCAACGGGCGCGCCGTGATGCGTCAGCTCGATACTGACCCGCTGCGCCCCGAACCGGTCCACCAAGTCGGCCAGCGCAACCGCGGCCGCCTCCGGCCTGCCGTCGGAAAGCGCTTGGCGCACATGACCTTTGCGGCAACCGGTCAAGATGTGCCAATGGCCGCCCGCCGCGTCGGCCAGCGCGTCGAAGTCGAAGCGCGGCTTGCCTTTCTCACCGCCGGCCAGATGCGCCGCGGCCAGCTGCCGTGACAATCGTCGATAGCCTTCCGGGCCGCGGGCCAGCACCAGCAGGTGCGGGCCCGGCGGATCCGGTTCGTCGGTGCGGGCAACGGACCCCAAGGACAGTTCGGCGCCGAACACGGTAGCCACGTCCAGTTCTGCGGCTGCCTCGGCGAAACGGACCGCGCCGTAGAGCCCGTTGTGATCGGTCAGCGCGATCGCGCGCAGATCCAGCCGTGCAGCCTCTTCGACCAGCTCCTCGGGCGTGCTGGCCCCGTCGAGAAAGCTGAACGCCGAATGCGCGTGCAGCTCGGCGTAGGCGATCGACGAGCGGATGGTCCGCTCATCGGCCGGAGGCTCGTATGCGCCGCGCTTGCGTGACCACGGGCCGTCATCCACCGGGTCGCCCCCCAGTGGCATGCCGGATCGACGGGGCTTTCCCGCAAGCACCCGCTCCATCTCAGCCCAGCTCGGCGGACCATTGCTCCAGCCCACTCCATCAGTGTATCGAACTAACGTTCGAATGACGACCGTCTGGTTGGAGCGCAGCATGAATACCCATGCCGGCACTGCTGTGGGATCAGCACACCTGTCTGCCGCTGCGGCCAGACGCAGACATCTCGGAGCTGACGCGCTATCGCCGGCCCGGCGGCGTCTTCGTCTCGGTCAACGTCGGCTACGCACCTCAACGCCTCGACGATGTGCTGACTCTTCTCGACCAATTCCGTCGCGGTGTTCAAGCCCATCCCGACCTGACGCTTGCCGACACCGACGCCGTCGCGGATACCGACAAGATCACGGTGGCGTTCGACCTCGAGGACTGCGCGCCGCTGGACGGCGATCTCGCCAACCTTCGCCGGTTCGCCGAACTGGGTGTTCGCACCATGTTGCCCACCTACAACTACGCCAACATCGCCGGCTGTGGTTGCCTCGACACACACGACACCGGGCTCACCGGGTGGGGACGCACGCTGATCGCCGAGATGAACGCCGCCGATATCGTGCCCGACGGTTCACACTGCAGTATCCGCACCGGATTCGACATCTGCGAGACGACGACTCGTCCGGCCGTCTACAGCCACTCCTGCATGCGCACCATCTGGGACCATCCGCGCAACATCACCGACGACCAGGCGAAGGCCTGCGCGGCCACCGGCGGCGTCATCGGCATCACCGGCGTGGGCATCTTTCTCGGCCCGAACACCCCAACACTGGAGGCGATGACACGTCACATCGAGTACGCCCTCGAACTCGTCGGCATCGACCACGTTGGAATCAGCACCGACTTTTCTTTCGACCATGCCGATTGGTATGACGAAATCGCTGTCAAATCTGGGCTTTTCGACGAAAACTATACCCGCTGGGGCCCCATCCAATGGATGACGCCCGAGACGTTCATCGGGATCGGCCACCACCTTGCCGAGCGCGGCTGGGACGACGCCGACGTCGCCGCGGTGCTGGGCGGGAACTTCCGGCGCGTCGCGGAGCAGACCTGGCTGTCGCCGTGAAATGCCAACGGCATTGTGACGCAATCGACCACAGTTGTTTACACAATTTAATCTCGACGCCACCTGCCGGCTGGCTTACAGCGGAATACTCCTACGAAGATCGACGGCGGACGGCGGTGGCGGGCCATGGAGCATCTGGGAACGCTCGATGCAGGTTTCCTGATGGCCGAAGATTCCGACCGGCATGTGAGCCTGGCGATCGGCGGGATCGCAATCGTCGACGGCTCTCCGCCCGACGATAGAACGTTCAAACGCATTCTGGCAGAGCGCATCACGGCGATACCGCGATTTGTCCAGATGCTGCGGATGCAACCATTCGATGTCGGAGCTCCGGCGTGGGTTGAGGACCCGGACTTCGACCTGTCACGTCACGTCCGACGGATTGGAGTGCCCCGACCTGGAGACGACTCGGAACTGTATCGAGTGGTCGCTGATGTGTTGGAGCGCCGGCTGGACCGGGACCGTCCGCTGTGGGAATGTTGGCTCATCGAGGGCCTGGCAGGTAATCGGTGGGCGATCCTGATGAAAATCCACCACTGCATGGCCGACGGAGTTTCGGCGACGCACATGCTTACCCGGCTCTGCGACGATCTCGGCGAGGCGAATTCCGTCAACCGCGTCCGGCCCAAGTCGACCGGAGCAGCGCGTCCATACCTGCATGCGGTGCCCGAGCCAACGACGCCGAACATGGTCGAACGCCTCTGGCGCACAGCGACGTCCACCGTCAATGCGGCCAACCGAGTGGTGTCCGGCGCAGCGGAAATCGCCACCGGCCTCGTCCGGCCGACTGCCGGGTCCTCACTCGTCGGCCCGGTGACCACAATGCGGCGCTATCGCGCGGTGCGCGTCGGCCTTGCCGACGTCGAAAAGGTGTGCTGCAAGTTCGACGTGAGCGTCAACGACGTTGTGCTGTCCGCGATTACCGATGGCTTCCGGGAGGTTTTGCTACACCGCGGTGAGCACCCGCGCGCTGACTCGCTGCGGACGCTGGTGCCCGTCTCGATACGGTCTTCCGACGCGGTGCACCAACCAGGCAACCGCATCTCGGTCATGCTGCCCTATCTGCCCGTCGAGCAAGCCGACCCGATCCAGCAGCTGCGAATCGTGCACAGCCGGTTGACCCGGGCAAAACAGGGGGGCCAACGGCAAGCGGGAACGCTATTCGTGTCTGCGGCGAATTTCATTCCATTCATGGTGTCTTCGTGGGCGATCCGGCTGCTGACCCGGCTACCTCAACGCGGCATCGTGACCCTGGCTACCAACGTGCCTGGGCCGCGCCAGCCGTTGCGGATGATGGGTCATCAGGTGCTGCGCTTGATGCCGATCCCGCCGATCGCACTGCAGCTGCGTACCGGTGTCGCCGTACTGAGCTATGGCGAGGATCTGGTTTTCGGCATCACCGCCGACTACGACACCGGTCCCGACATCGACGAGCTCGCCGACGGCATCGCCCGCGCGGTGGAGCGTCTAGCAGCCGTGAGCGACGATTCGCTGCTGCTGTTCGCCGCCGAGTAGCCCACCTCACCGAGGGCCGGCGCCGACACGCCTTCCTCCTCCCCCGCTCAGACCGTGACACCGGCCTGACTAGCGTGGCGAACGAAGCGATCACCGAGGAAGGCTGTCAATGTCGGTCACCATCGACCCGCGTCGCCACGACGCGGTGCTGTTCCACCTCGAGAACTTGGCGGCCGACACCACGCTGACACTGCGACACCAACTGCGCCATGCGCGGGTCGGCACCGGCGACGTGACCGGACAACCGGAGCCCACAACCTTCGTCGATGCTGCCCACCGGCTGCAGGCGCGGCCGGGCCGGTGCGCGGTCGTGACGGCCACCCCCGTAGCTGTAGCAGCCGCCCGGTCTGGCGGATTCGCGCTGGTGATTGGTATCGACGCCGCCGGGGATGGTGAGGAACTGCGCCGCCACGGCGCCGACGCGGTGGTCAAAGGGCTGGGCGAGGTCAGCGTGCGCACCGGCGATCGGCGGATGTCGGAGCTTCCGGACGGGCTGCAGGCTCTGGACACTGTGGCGGCGCGACGTCCGGCGGTGTTCTTCGACTTCGACGGAACCCTTTCGGACATCGTCGACGACCCCGGCGCCGCGCAGCTAACTGATGATGCGGCCGAGGCGCTGAGATCGTTGACCGCGCAGTGTCCGGTAGCGGTGCTGTCCGGACGGGATCTCGCCGACGTGCGGCAGCGGATCGGTGTGCCGGGAATCTGGTATGCGGGCAGCCACGGTTTCGAGATGACCGGTCCCGACGGCGCACATCACCAAAACGAGGAGGCCGCCGCTGCCATCCCGGTGCTCGAGCATGCGGCCCGCGACCTTGGTGAACAGCTCAGCCAGGTCGCCGGTGTTGCAGTGGAACACAAGCGGTTCGGTGTTGCCGTGCACTACCGAAACGCGGCGCGCGATCGGGTCGGTGAGGTGATGGCCGCGGTGCGGGCCGCCGGTCAGCGCAGCACACTTCGGGTGACGACCGGGCGTGAGGTGATCGAGCTGCGGCCAAACGTGGACTGGGACAAGGGCAAGACGCTGCGCTGGGTGCTAGATCATGTCAGCGATGCCGAGTCCGCGCCACTGACGCCTGTCTATCTGGGCGACGACATCACCGACGAGGACGCATTCGACGCGGTGCGCGACGACGGCGTCGCAATCGTGGTGCGCCACACCGAGGATGGTGACCGCGCCACCGCCGCACAGTATGCACTGGACAGTCCGCAGCGGGTAGTGGTGTTCACCGAGCGGCTGGCACGCGACATCAGCGCGAACAACGAAAGGTTGGGTCAAGATCAGCTATGACGATCTGCCGGCGCCTGGGGTCTGTGGTGTCCATCCTTGCCGTGCTCGCGCTCGCCTGCTCGCCTAAGGGCAACCCCCCTGCCCCCGGGTGGTGGGGCGCTTCCCCTGATCCCGCCAAGGCCCAAGCGGTGATGATGATCGTCCGCGACACGATGTCGCAGGCGCACCTGAAGGCAGCGATCGTCCGAGTCACCGTAGACGGCAAGGAGATCGTCACCCAAGCGCTCGGCGAGTCCATGACCGGCGTGCCGGCCATGCCGAGCATGTTCTTCCGAAACGGCGCAGTGGCGATCTCCTACATCGCCACCCTGCTGCTCAAACTCGTCGACGAAAAGAAGCTGAGCCTGGACGACAAACTGTCCAAGTGGCTTCCCCAGATTCCCAACGCCGATCGGGTGACGTTGGGCCAACTTGCGCACATGACCTCCGGCTACCACGACTACGTGCTGGGAAACAGGGAGTTCAACGCGGCCCTGGCCGCCGACCCCTTCCGGCAATGGACGCCCGAAGAATTGGTCGGCTACGCCGTCAACAAGCCGTTGCTGTACGAGCCCGGGACCAACTGGAACTACGCCCACACCAACTACGTGCTGCTGGGCTTGGCGCTGGAAAAAGCCACCGGCCAGCAGCTGCCGAAGCTGTTGCACGACAAGGTGCTCGGCCCCCTCGCCTTGATCAACACCGCCAATTCATTCACCCCGGACATCCCGGTGCCCACCTTGCACGCGTTCAGCTCCGAACGTCGCAAAGCGCTCGCAATACCTTCCGGCACATCGTTTTACGAAGACTCCACCTACTGGAATCCCTCGTGGACAATGACCCGGGGCGCGGTTCAGACCACCAACATCTATGATCTGGAAGCCACCGCGGTCGGCGTCGGGTCGGGCAAGCTCCTTTCGCCGCAGTCGTATAAGGCGATGGTGTCCACGGACCTGCGTGGGCACACCACTGTGCCGCCGGGCTGCAGCACCTGCCGGGTGCAAGACAACGTTTACACCTACGGGCTCGGGATCGTGATCTCCGGGAATTGGCTGCTGCAAAATTCGATGCTCGCCGGACAGTCCGCGGTCGAGGGCTATCTGTCGTCGCAAAAGATCGCGATCGCAGTCGCAGTCACCTACCGTCCGGAGGCGTTCGACGACCAGGGCAACTACCGCAACGAGGCCGAGACGCTGTTCCGAAAGCTCGGCGCAGAGATGGCGCCGAACGACGCGCCGCCCGCGCGTTAGTCAGCTCTCCTTGTCTTTGTCCTCGTCTTTGCCCTTGTCTTCGTCTTCGTCGCTGTCTTTGTCCTCGTCTTTGTCTTCGTCTCGGTCCTTGGCGGGGACCAACTCAAGGGTGGCCCAGTGGCTCGGGGAGACGAAAACCGTCCACTTTCCTTCCTCACGTCCCATCTTGAGCACACCGGCTTCGACTTCCCACTTGGTGTTGTCGTCGTAGTCGGTCTCTTGTCCATCGCTGTAGGTGAGTTTGAACGCCATGATCCGCAGCCTGCCATGACGGTCCGCCGCAGGGGTGCGGAGCGGAAAAATTCGTTACTCCGCCAGGTATTCCACCGCGCCGTCGTCGAGCACTATCCGAGCGTCACTGCCGTCGGCGCCAGAAGCCTCGGTGCGGTACACCGCCTTGCCGGGTTCGGTGCGCCAGATCAAGGTGGTCAGGGTTTCGCCGGGAAATACCGGAGAGGTGAATCGGGCGGCGATAGCGGTGATCTTGGCGGCGTCGCCCTTGCCCAACTCCGCGACCAGGGCCCGGCCCGACACCCCGTAGGTGCACAGTCCGTGCATGATCGGCTTGGGAAACCCGGCCATCTCCCTGGCGAACCATGGGTCGCTGTGTAACGGGTTGCGGTCGCCGGAGAGCCGGTAGATCAGCGGCAGGTCCTCTCGGGTCGGCAAGGGGATTCGCGCGTCGGGCTCGCGGTCGGGAAATTCCGGCGCGGCCGGGCGCTGACCCGGCTCTCCCCCGAAGCCACCGGCTCCGCGGATGACAAGCGTGGTGAGCGTTTCAGCGACCAGCGTCTGTGAATCGGGATCGGTGCCCCGGCCGCGCAGCACCACGATCGCGTTTTTACCCTCGCCCTTGTCTTGGATGTCGGCCACTTCGGAAACCACGGACAATTTCCCCGCGGGTGGCAGCGGCGCGTGCAGCCGGATGGCCTGAGAGCCATGCAAGAGCATGGCCCAGTTGAACGTTCCGATCTTCGCCGCGGCACCGAAAGCGGGACAGCAGATCACCGCGTAGGTGGGCAGCACCTGCTGGGTGACGCCATGGCTGTTTTCCGTGGTGAAGGACAGATCATCGGTCCCGGCGCCGACACCGAGCGCGTAGAGCATGGTGTCGCGGTCGGTCCACTCGAACAGCATCGGCTCCGTCACCGCGCCGATGGCATTCGGGTCGATCGCCATGCGGGTCTCCTCTCGCTTGTGGGCGTCGCCCATCGCACGCCCCTGATCAAGGCCTCGTTGGTGTACCACGCCCATTTAGACACACCAACCGCACCAAACCCACCACATCGAGGCAGCCGGCAAGGCAGGCTATCGCCATGCCCAACCGCATCCGTACCGTCATCTGGAAGGCGGCGGCCGTACTGGCTGCGACCGTGGCCGTCGGCGCCTGTGGTAGTACACCGCAGCCGCGCACCATCACCCTGACCTTCGTCCGGCACGCTCAGTCCCAAAGCAACGCCGACAACATCATCAACACCGAGGTGCCCGGACCCGGCCTTACCCACGACGGCGAGGCGCAGGCTCAACAGATCGCCCACCAACTCGGCCGCAACGGGTACGACGGCATCTACGCCTCCACCATGGTCCGAACACAACAAACCGCTGCGCCGCTGGCCGACGAGCTCGGCAAGCACGTGCAGATCCTGCCCGGGCTGCGGGAGATCAGCGCCGGCTGGTTTGACGGCAAGCCGCAGTCAATGGCCAACTCGACGTACATGCTGGCGCCGAAGGACTGGCTGAAGGGCGATCGCAAAGACGGCATCCCCGGCTCGATCGACGGCAACCGATTCAACGATGAATTCACCGGGGCCGTGCAGAAGATCTATGACAGCGGCAACAGCAAGCCGGTCGCGTTCTCGCACGGCAACGCGATCATGGTGTGGACGCTGATGAACGTGAAAAACGGGCGAGACGACCTGCTGACCAACCATCCGCTGCCGAACATCGGCAAGGTCGTGATCACCGGCAGCCCATCCTCCGGCTGGACGCTGGTGGACTGGGACGGCATCCGCCAGTTCTAGTAGGCCAGCGCGGGCGAGGGCCGATCGCGTCACACGTTGTTGACGGCTCGTCGGCGAGCGGTCACGATGGCTTCCATGCGCTATGTCGTTACCGGCGGTACCGGGTTTATCGGGCGCCGGGTGGTGTCCCGGCTGCTGGCCACCCGAGCGGACGCCGAGGTATGGGTGTTGGTGCGCCGCCAGTCACTGAGCCGCTTCGAGCAGCTCGCCACCGAGTGGGGTGAGCGGGCCAAACCGCTCGTCGGCGACATCGCCGCGGCGGACCTCGATCTAACGGAACAGGCCATCGCCGAGCTGGGCGACGTCGACCATGTAGTGCACTGCGCGGCCATCTACGACATCACCGCTGGGGAGCCGGAGCAGCGGGCCGCCAACGTCGAGGGGACCCGCTCGGTGATCGAGTTAGCGCGCCGGCTCGATGCCACCTTGCATCACGTGTCGTCGATCGCGGTGGCCGGCGACTTCCGCGGCGAGTACACCGAAGCGGATTTCGACGTGGGTCAGCGGCTGCCGACGCCGTATCACCAGACGAAGTTCGAGGCCGAGCTGCTGGTGCGCTCGACGGCGGACCTGCGTTACCGCGTGTACCGTCCGGCGGTCGTGGTCGGTGATTCGCGCACCGGCGAGATGGACAAGGTCGACGGGCCGTACTACTTCTTCCCGGTACTGGCCAAGCTTGCTGCGTTGCCCCGGTTTACGCCGATCATGCTGCCGGACACCGGGCGCACCAACATCGTCCCTGTCGACTACGTGGTCGACGCGCTGGTTGCATTGATGCACGCCGAGGGTCGCGACGGGCAGACGTTCCACCTGACCGCACCGAAAACCATTGGGCTGCGCGGGATTTACCGCAGCGTCGCCGAGGCGGCCGGATTGCCGCCGCTGCGCGGGTCGCTGCCGCGCTCTGTCGCGACGTCGGTGCTCAAGGTGCGCGGCCGCGCCAAGGCGGTCCGCAACATGGCGGCCGCCCAACTGGGCATCCCCGGCGAGGTGCTCGACGTCGTGGACCTGAGACCCACGTTCATCTCCGACGAGACGCGAAAGGCCTTGCATGGCAGTGGGGTCGAACTACCCGAGTTTGCCTGCTACGCGCCCAGGCTTTGGCGGTACTGGGCCGAGCACCTCGACCCCGACCGGGCCCGTCGTGGCGACCCCGCCGGGCCGCTGGTCGGGCGGCACGTCATCATCACCGGTGCGTCCAGCGGCATCGGGCGCGCCTCGGCGATCGCGGTGGCCGCGCGGGGGGCGACGGTGTTCGCGCTGGCCCGCAATGCCGAAGCGCTCGACGAGCTGGTCGCCGAGATCCGCGCGGCCGGCGGGCAGGCGTATGCCTTCACCTGCGACGTCACCGACTCGTCATCGGTCGAGCACACCGTCAAGGACATCCTCGGCCGGTTCGATCACGTCGACTATTTGGTCAACAACGCCGGCCGGTCGATCCGCCGCTCGGTGGTCAACTCCACCGACCGGCTGCACGACTACGAGCGGATGATGGCGGTCAACTACTTCGGCGCCGTGCGGATGGTGCTGGCGCTGCTGCCGCACTGGCGGGAGCGCCGATTCGGCCATGTCGTCAACGTCTCGAGCGGCGGTGTGCAGGCCCGCAATCCCAAGTACAGCGCCTACCTGCCGACCAAGGCCGCGCTCGACGCGTTCGCCGAGGTGGTCGCCGCCGAGACGCTGTCGGACCACATCACGTTCACCAACATCCACATGCCGCTGGTGGCCACGCCGATGATCGCGCCGTCGCGGCGGCTCAACCCGGTGCCACCGATCAGCGTCGAGCATGCGGCGGCGATGGTGGTGCGCGCGCTGATCGAGAAGCCGGTGCGCATCGACACCCCGCTGGGCACGCTTTCGGAGGCCGGCCACTACTTCACGCCCAAGCTGTCGCGGCGGATCATGCATCAGATTTACCTCGGCTACCCGGATTCCGCTGCGGCGCTTGGGCTGGCGCCGCCGGAACCTGTTGCTGTTCGGCCATCGTCGCGGCGCAGGCCCAAGCGGCCGGTCCGCGCCGTCACCCGCATGCGGGCACTAAGGCCGGTCACAAGGCCGGTCAGACGGGCGGTGCGGTTGGTGCCGGGCGTGCACTGGTAACCCGCCAGGGTTTAGTTGGATCAGCTGGCAGGTACACCCGCGGCGTGGGTGATGATCCGATCGCAGCCGCCACCCGGGCGCTCACGTCGACGGGCGCGTACGTGATGCCGCCGTCGGATCTGACGAGCATCCTGGGCGTGGACGACGACGTATGGTCCCGGTTTTCCGCATATTGGGAGGACTTGGCACCGGACCGTTACGCGGCCGAATTGGGCCTGCGGCGGCTGCGCCGCTACGGCCGCTACAGGTTCACCGACGGGGTGGCGACGCCGATGTCCAACGGTGCGTTCGTGCAGCCGCAGGACTCGAATCCGCTTTACATCGACCGGGATCGCCACTTCGAGCCGCTGACCGACGCGTTCATGTCCGATCCGCTGGTTAGCCGGTTGCTGCGGCTGCTGGGCCGATTCGCGACGGCCCTCGACGACGCCGCGGAATGGGTCGCCAAAGTCCATCCGTTCCGGGTTCTGGCCTCCGCGGACGGCGAAGGGCAACCGACACCCGAAGGCTTACACCGCGACGGTGTCACGCTGGTCACCTCGCTTTTGGTCAGGCGGCATAATGCCGTTGGCGGCCAAAGCGCGGTGTTCGACTTCGCCGGTCAACCGCTGCTGGCGGCGACGCTCGCCGAGCCCGGGACGCTGCAGCTCGGCGACGACCGTCGCACCGTGCACGGTGTCTCGCCGATCCGGCCAGTGGACGTCGCCGAGCCGGCGCTGCGCGACGTCCTGGTGATCACGTTCGCTCCCGAGCCACCGGTATCGTCACCGAGGTGAACGCAGCCGCACCGGTTTTGGCCGACGTCGACACCGGCGTCGACGACGCCATCGCGCTGGTCTACCTGCTGGCCAGCCCGGCCACCGAACTGGTCGGCATCGCCTCGACTGGCGGAAACGTTGGCGTAGAGCAGGTTTGCGTCAACAACCTCGGTTTGCTGGAGCTGTGCGGCGTGAGCGAGATACCGGTGTCCAAGGGGGCCACGCAACCGCTGAGCTGCCCGATGTGCCCTCCAGGAAAGTCTCACGGGCCCAACGGTTTAGGGTATGCTGAGCTGCCGGCGAGCGATCGCCGGCTCACCGACCACGACGCCGCTACTGCCTGGGTCCGGGCGGCACACGCCCATCCCGGAGAGCTGATCGGCGTGGCCACCGGGCCGCTGACCAACCTGGCGCTGGCTTTGCGCGCCGAGCCGGCGTTGCCGACGCTGTTGCGTCGGCTGGTGATCATGGGTGGCGCCTACGACTACCGCGGCAACACCAATCCGGTGGCCGAGTGGAATATCAAGGTGGACCCCGAGGCGGCGGCCGAGGTCTTTGCCAGCTGGAACGTTGAGCCCCAACGGCTTCCGATCCTGTGCGGATTGGACTTGACCCGGCACATCGCGATGACACCGGAGATTCTTGCCCGGCTGGCGGCTGCCGCGGGCTCCTCGACGACGATGGTGATGAGCGCAGACGACGAACGCGGCAGCCGCTCGTCGGCCTCCAATCCGCTGATCCGGGTGATCGAAGACGCGATGCGGTTCTACTTCGAGGCCCACCTCGACTACGGCCACGGCTATCTGGCGCACCTGCACGATCCGCTGGCCGCCGCGGTCGCGCTGGACCCCGACCTGATACAGACGCAGCCGGCCACAGTGGACGTCGAGCTGACCGGGACATTGACCCGCGGCATGACGGTAACCGACTGGTCGGGCAGCTGGGGCCGAAAGCCCAACGCGCTCATCGGCGTCAGCGTGGACCCGGCGGCATTCTTCGACCGGTTCATCGACCGGGTTGGCCCGTTCGCGCGGCGGATCGGCGCTAAGCCTGCTTACTCGTAGATTCCCTCCAGGTACCACCGCCTTTGCCGGTAGCACAGCAGCAGCGCACGCTCGCTCTCCAGCAGTACCTGGGCGCGGGCGGTGCGCCCCCTGGCCTGCTCGGGATCCCACCACCGCTCGTCGACGGGCCAGGGCCCTGCCCACCACTGCAACCTGTCGTCACGACCGTGCGCGGTCAGCCGCGCCGGATCTGAAGAGAACACGCCCCGGCTGGTCACCCGTATCGGATTGCCTTGAGCATCAGCCAATTCCACCGGATCGTCGAGCAACACCGTGGGCGACGGCTCGGGCAGCTGACCGGGCCACGGCCGGTGCGGATCGGCGCGGGGCACCGGCTCGTCGCCCAGCGGCGTCAGCGTGATGCGTTCGGCTGGCCCGCGACCACCGGACAGCACCGGCACCTGCACCGCCTCCGGGCCGAGCAGCCCCTGCACCCGCACCAGCGCCCGGCGCGCTCGCAGCCGGTCCTCCTCACCGAGACCGCCCCAGAGCGGCAACTGCAGCGCCCCCGCCGACACCACCTCCACCGGCTGCAGCCGCAGCAGCGTCACCGGGGCGGTAGGCCGCTGCGCGGCGGTCCGATTGTTCAGCCAGCCGTCCAGCTGCCAGCGCACCCGGTCGGCGGTGGCATCTTCAGTCAGCGGCTCAGCGCAGCGCCACACACGTTGCAGCTCTTCGCCGTTGGCGGTGACGGCGTGAATGGCCAGCCGGGTGCATCCCACCCCGGCGGCCATTAACGTCTGGTGCAACGTGGCCGCCAGTGAACGCCCGGCGAAGGCCGCGGCGTCGACCCGGTCGATCGGCGGATCGCAGTGCAGCACGGCGTCGAGCTCCGGCGGCGGCTCACGCCCGGATGGCGCGCGCTCCGGCTCGCCGCGGGCGAACCGGTGCGCGGCCAGCGCGTCGGCGCCGAACCGGGAAACCACATCGGTGCGCGACAGTGCGGCGAACTGCCCGATAGTGCGAATTCCCATCCGCCACAACAGGTCCACGAGGTCTTCCCTTCCGGGACCGGACAGGCTGGGCTCGGTGGCCAGTTGGCGGATCGACAACGCTGACAAAAACCGCGCGTCTTCTCCCGGCTCCACGATCCTTCCCGCTCGCGCGGCGAAGACCGCGGTGGACAACTGGTCGGCGATGCCGACCTGACATTCGACGCCGGCCGCGGCCACCGCATCGATCAGCCGCTCGGCCGCCTGCTGCTCGGAGCCGAAATAGCGGGCCGCCCCGCGCACCGGTAAAACCACCAGTCCGGGCCGTAGCACCTCGGCGCGGGGCACCAGATCGTCCACCGCCGCGATCACCTTCTCGAATAAGCGGGCGTCGCGGTCGCAGTCCGCAGCGACGACATGCAGTTGCGGGCAGCGGGCTGCCGCCTCCCGCCGCCGCAGGCTGCGCACCACTCCCGCCGACCGGGCCGCAGACGAGCAGGCAATCACCCGATTGGCGAGGGTGACCGCGACTGGGGCCGTCGCGGGCAGGCCCGCGGCCCCCGCCGCAGCGACCGCAGGCCAGTCCATGCACCAAATCGCCAGTACCCGGGCGGACACCGAACCCGCCTCACCCGGTACGCGCCTTGAACGCGCGTCCCTGCGTGCGGACCTCGAGCCGAACCTTACTGATCCGCCCGAACCCGGGAGTGGCTGTGCCACAAGTGGTTTCGTAACCGCAGACCCGGGCGTCCAGACGCATCGACGCCCCATGCCAGTCGCCGTCGGTGACCAGCAGGGTGCAGCCTTTCTGGCGGGCGCGGGCCGTCACCGCCCGCGCCCGGGTCAACGACACAAAGCGCCCGCCCATACCGAGGACAACCAGGTCCATCCCGTCCATCAGCACTGCGGCGACCTCCACCGGATCGGTTCCGGGATCCGGGATCACCGCGAGCCGGCTCAGGTCCGCACCCATCTCCACAGCGGCCAGCAGCCCGATGTCCGGCTGACCGACGATGGCCGCGTTCCCACCGCCGGCCGTCACGGCGGCCACCATGTTCAGCAGCAGCGACCGGGCTCCCGAGACCACCGCCACCGTTCCGCGCGGCAACGCGGCAGGCAGCGTCTCGGCCAGCAGCTGCGGGACCGGCAGCGCGGTTTCCGACTCCGGTAGCAGCTCATCGGAATGGGCGTATCCACGTCGCCCGGCGCCAACTTTCCCGGACACCTCCGCGATCTGCCGGCGCAGCAGTTTCAGCTTCTCAACGCGGTCACCGTGCCGCTGGTCGAGGGCAAGAGCGCTCGTCATGATCTGCCCTCCTGGGCACGGTCGAACGGTCAACTGTGTTCGAATATATGTTCGATACAGTCGAGTAAACACCTCCCCCCCGACAAGGTCAAGCGGGCTCTGAGCAGATCCTCACGACATCGTTTTCGATTGCCCCACATGCCTCTTCGGCCTCGAAGATCACATCCGTCACTCGCGGGAGGCAATACCCGTTGTGCCCGCCTTTGAGCGATTAGGTCATCTAAGAATCGCTCGAAGGCGGGCACAACGCACACCCCCACCCCTGCCGAGACTGGTGTGACGGCTGCCGCCTCGCCGCCGAGCCTGCTACTCCCACTCGATCGTGCCGGGCGGCTTACTGGTGAGGTCCAGCACGACGCGGTTGACCTCGGCCACCTCGTTGGTGATCCGGGTCGAGATGCGCTCCAGCACGTCGTAGGGCACCCGGGTCCAGTCGGCAGTCATGGCGTCCTCACTCGACACCGGCCGCAGCACGATCGGATGCCCGTAGGTGCGGCCATCGCCCTGCACCCCGACCGAGCGGATGTCGGCCAGCAGTACCACCGGGCACTGCCAGATCTGGCTGTCCAGACCCGCCGTAGAGAGCTCCTCGCGCGCGATCGCGTCCGCGCGCCGCAGCGTGTCCAGCCGCGCCGCAGTGACTTCCCCGACGATCCGGATCGCCAACCCTGGTCCCGGAAACGGTTGGCGCGCAACGATTTCCTCTGGCAGACCTAACTCCCGACCGACTGCGCGCACCTCGTCTTTGAACAACAGCCGCAGTGGTTCGACCAGTTTAAACTTCAAGTCGCCGGGCAGCCCGCCGACGTTGTGATGGCTCTTGATGTTGGCGGTGCCACTGCCTCCCCCGGACTCGACCACATCGGGATACAGCGTGCCCTGCACCAAGAACTCGACTTCGGCCCCGCTACCGCACACCACGTCACGCACCGCGCCTTCGAAGGCCCGGATGAACTGCCGGCCGATGATCTTGCGCTTGCCCTCCGGGTTGGTCACTCCGGTCAGCGCGTCGAGGAATGTCGCCGCCGCGTCGACCGTGACCAGGTTGGCGCCGGTGGCGGCGACGAAATCGCGCTGCACCTGCGCGCGTTCACCCGCGCGCAGCAGCCCGTGGTCGACGAACACACAGGTCAACCGGTCACCAATGGCGCGCTGCACCAGCGCCGCCGCCACCGCCGAATCCACTCCACCGGACAGCCCGCAGATCGCGTACCCGTCGCCGATCTGCGCCCGCACCTGCTCGACGAGCGTTTCGGCGATATTGGCGGGCGTCCACTCCACACCGATGCCGGCGAACTCGTGCAGAAACCGGCTGAGCACCTGCTGCCCGTGCGGCGTGTGCATCACCTCCGGGTGGTACTGCACGCCTGCCAGGCGTCGGGCGCGGTTTTCGAATGCGGCCACCGGGGAGCCCGCGCTGGTGGCCACCACGTCGAAACCATCCGGCGCGGCGGTGACGGCGTCGCCGTGACTCATCCACACCGGCTGCGTCTCGGGCAGGTCGGCATGCAGATCGCCGCCGGTGACCGTCAATTCGGTGCGTCCGTACTCGCTGGTGCCGGTGCGCGCGACAGTGCCACCGAGAGTCTGCGCCATGGCCTGGAATCCGTAGCAGATGCCGAACACCGGGACGTCGAGATTGAACAGCGCCGGGTCGAGCTGCGGGGCGCCGTCCGCGTAGACGCTGGCCGGCCCGCCGGACAGCACGATCGCCTGAGGGTCGCGCGCCTTGATTTCTTCCACCGCGGCGGTGTGCGGGATCACCTCCGAGAACACCCGCGCTTCGCGCACCCGTCGGGCGATCAACTGGGCGTACTGCGCACCGAAGTCGACCACCAACACCGGCCGGGGTGATGCTGATTCCACCGGCTCAGTCTATGGGCGCCGCGACAACCAGCCGAGCCACTAAGCGGCGACTTGGTGTCGCGCGCGTGAAATCGCCGCCCAGGGATGCGTGGCATGGTGAAGTGGTATCGCCGCAACTGCGTCAGCCGGAAGTGAGGTTGCCTGTGCTGGGTTTACCGGAATCGGTGCACGCCTGTCTGTTCGACCTCGACGGTGTGCTCACCGACACCGCGAGCGTGCACACCAAGGCGTGGAAGACCATGTTCGACGCCTACCTACGCGAGCGTGCCGAGCGCACCGGCGAAAAGTTCGTGCCGTTCGACCCCGTCTCGGACTACCGGGAATACGTGGACGGCAAGAAACGCGAAGACGGGGTCCGGTCCTTTCTGTCCAGCCGCGGTATCGAGCTGCCCGAGGGAGAACCCGACGATCCCCCTGACGCCGAGACAGTGCACGGCCTGGGCAACCGCAAAAACGACGCCTTCCAAAAGACGCTTCACGACGACGGTGTCGAAGTGTTCGACGGGTCGCGACGCTATCTGGAGGCGGTCACCGACGCGGGACTGAAGGTGGCAGTGGTCTCCTCCAGCGCCAACACTCGCGACGTTCTCGAGGTCACCGGCCTCGACCGGTTCGTCCAGCAGCGAGTGGACGGCGTGACGCTGCGCGAAGAGCACCTGCCCGGGAAGCCGGCCCCGGACTCGTTCCTGCGCGCGGCCGAACTGCTCGGCGTCGAACCCAGCGCGGCAGCGGTGTTCGAGGATGCCCTCTCCGGCGTGGCTGCGGGCCGCGCCGGGCACTTCGGTTTCGTGGTCGGCGTCGACCGGCTCGGCCAAGCCGAGGACTTGCGCCGCAACGGCGCCGACGTCGTCGTCACCGACCTGGCCGACCTGCTGTAGGGCGCGGTCATGATCACTGAAGAAGCCTTTCCCGTCGAACCCTGGCAGGTGCGCGAAACCCGGTTGGACTTCAACCTGTTGGCGCAGTCGGAATCGCTGTTTTCCTTGTCCAACGGACACATCGGAATACGCGGCAACCTCGACGAAGGTGAGCCGCATGGCATTCCGGGCACCTATCTGAACTCGTTCTACGAAGTGCGGCCGCTGCCCTACGCCGAGGCGGGATACGGGTTCCCCGAAGCCGGCCAGACCATTGTCGACGTCACCAACGGCAAGATCATCCGGCTGCTGGTCGACGACGAGCCTTTCGACGTCCGCTATGGCGAATTGATCGACCACGAGCGAACTCTCGACCTACGGGCGGGAACACTGACCCGCCGCGCGCACTGGCGCTCGCCGGCGGGCAAGCAGGTGAAGGTGGTGTCGACCCGGCTGGTGTCGCTGACCCAGCGCAGCGTCGTAGCTATCGAGTACGTGGTCGAGGCCATCGACGAATTCTGCCGCGTCACATTGCAATCCGAACTGGTCGCCAACGAGGACCTGCCGGAGAGTTCGAGCGATCCGCGGGTGGCTGCGGTGTTGGACAATCCACTCGAGGCGGTCGAGCAGGACTGCTCCGAACAGCGGGCCATGCTGATGCATCGCACCCGGGCCAGCGGGTTGATGATGGCCGCGGCGATGGACCACGAGATCGAGGTCCCCGGCCGGGTCGAGTTCGACACCGACACACGTCCGGATTTGGCGCGCACCACCGTGATCTGCGGGCTGCGCCCCGGCCAGAAGTTGCGCATCGTCAAGTACCTGGCCTACGGGTGGTCGAGTCTGCGGTCACGTCCCGCGCTGCGCGACCAGGCGGTGGCGGCGTTGACCGGCGCACGTTACAGCGGATGGCAGGGCCTGCTGGACGCCCAGCGCGACTACCTCGACGGCTTCTGGGACAGCGCGGACGTCGAGGTCGAGGGCGACCCCGTCGTCCAGCAGGCGGTGCGGTTCGGGCTGTTCCACATCCTGCAAGCCAGCGCCCGGGCGGAAGTCCGGGCCATCCCGGGCAAGGGTCTGACCGGCAGCGGCTATGACGGCCACGCCTTTTGGGACACCGAGGGATTCGTGCTCCCCGTGCTCACCTATACCGCGCCGCACGCGGCAGCCGATGCGCTGCGGTGGCGAGCCGCGACACTGGACCTCGCCAAGGATCGCGCGGCCGAACTCGGCCTGGAAGGCGCAGCGTTCCCGTGGCGGACCATCCGGGGCCAGGAATGCTCGGGCTACTGGCCGGCCGGCACCGCCGCGTTTCACGTCAACGCCGATATCGCAATGGCATTCGAGCGCTACCGCATCGTCACCGGCGACCACGGGCTGGAAGAAGACTGCGGGCTGGAGGTCCTTATCGAGACCGCCCGGCTGTGGCGCTCGCTCGGACACCACGACCGGCACGGCGTGTGGCACGTCGACGGTGTCACCGGCCCCGACGAATACACCGCGGTCATGCGCGACAACGTGTTCACGAATTTGATGGCGGCACACAACCTGCGCGTCGCGGCTGAAGCATGCACCCGCCACCCCGAAAAAGCACGCGCCTTGGGGGTCAGTACCGAGGAGACCGCCACCTGGCGTGATGCGGCCAACGCCGCGCACATTCCCTACGACGAGGAGCTGGGCGTACACCAGCAGTGCGAGGGCTTTACCACGTTCGCCGAGTGGGACTTCGACAAGAACACCACGTATCCGTTGTTGTTGCACGAGCCCTACGTGCGCCTCTACCCGGCACAGGTGATCAAGCAGGCCGACCTGGTGCTCGCGATGCAGTGGCAAAGCCACGCGTTCACACCCGAACAGAAGGCCCGCAACGTCGACTACTACGAACGGCGCACAGTGCGCGACTCGTCGCTGTCGGCCTGCACGCAGGCGGTGATGTGCGCCGAAGTCGGGCACATGGAGCTGGCCCATGACTATGCCTATGAGGCGGCGCTGATCGACCTGCGCGACCTGCACCACAACACCCGCGACGGGCTGCACATGGCGTCGTTGGCCGGCGCCTGGACCGCGCTGGTCGCCGGGTTCGGCGGACTGCGTGACGACGAAGCGATCTTGTCACTCGACCCGCAGCTGCCTGATGCGATGGCGTGCCTGCGGTTCCGGTTGCGCTGGCAAGGCTGCCGGCTGACCGTGTGCGCCACCCACGACGACGTCACCTACACCTTGCGCGACGGGCCGGACGGCAAGCTGACGATCCGCCATGCCGGCGAAGAGCTCGAGCTCACCACCGAAGAGCCGACGACCGTCCCGGTGCGGGTCCGAGAACCGCTGCTGCCGCCGCCGCAGCAGCCGCCGGGCCGGGAACCGGTACACCGGCGCACCGTGGCGTCACGCCGACTGGCGATGCAGACAGGGCCGTCGCGAGCGGCTGAAGCCTGACGCACGATCCGGGGGTCAGTGCGGTTGGATGATCCGGGCCACTTCGGCACCCACCGCTTGCCGCAGCTCATCGTCTGCCATCTCTTCGATACCGGCAGCTGAGCGCAGGAACGGCTCGAATAACCGCCAACCCAGTTGCAGCGCAACGGCATTCGCGACAGCCAAGCGTGCCTCGCGGTCGCTGTCGTGGCGTGGCCGAACCTGATCCAGCAGCTGAGACACGCCGGGAAACCGGGTCTGCAGTTGCCCCGCCGGATAGCCGTCGAGCAATGCGCGGGCCATCACCCGCATGTGCCGGTCGAAAGCCTGCTCCACCTCGGCCGCCGGCGCACCGGTCTGTAACAACGTCGTCGTGGTCATGCCCAAGTGATCGAGCACCGCGCCAACCAACTGCTCCTTGGTGCCGAAGTGTCGAAAAACCAAGCCGTGGTTGACCTTTGACCTGGCGGCGATATCGCGGATCGACGTCGCGGTCGGACCGCGCTCAGCGAAGAGGTCAGCTGCGGCCGCCAGGATCGCCGCCGCAACCTGTTCCCGTCCCACCGGCATCTGGTCACGCGTTGACATCGCCGTAGTCATATGACTACAGTACCGTATGTAGTCAAGCGACTACACAACGGCGCAGCCAAAGGACCCAGCATGACCACTTCTCCGATTACCATCACCAAGCTCGGCAGCCGGATCGGCGCCCGAGTCGACGGCGTACGCCTGCGCGGTGACCTCGACTCCGCCGCGGTCGACACGATTCGCCGGGCACTGCTGGGCCACCGGGTGATCTTCTTCCGCGGTCAGCACCATCTCGACGACGCCGAGCAGCTGGCGTTCGCCCGGCTGCTGGGCACTCCGATCGGGCACCCGGCCGCGAAGTATCTCGCCGCCGAGAACGCGCCCGTCATCACCCCGATCAACTCCGAGTACGGCAAGGCGACCCGCTGGCATACCGATGTCACGTTTGTCGCGAACTATCCCGCCGCATCGATCCTGCGGGCCGTCGAGCTGCCCAGCTACGGTGGCTCGACGCTGTGGGCATCGACGGCCGCGGCCTACGCGGCGCTGCCCGAACCACTCAAGTGCCTCACTGAGAACCTGTGGGCACTGCACAGCAACCGATTCGACTACATAAGGGCCGAGGCGCTCAGCGAGGAACAGCGCGCGTTTCAGGAGGCGTTCGAAAAGCCCGATTTCCACACCGAGCATCCGGTGGTGCGGGTGCATCCGGAGACCGGCGAGCGCACGCTGCTGGCGGGGAATTTCGTGCGCGGGTTCGTCGGTCTGGACAGCCACGAGTCACATGTGCTGCTCGAGCTGCTGCAACGGCGAATCACCATGCCGGAGAACACGATCCGGTGGAATTGGGAGTACGGCGACGTCGCTATCTGGGACAACCGGGCCACCCAGCACCGTGCCGTGGACGACTACGACGACCAGCGTCGGCTCATGCACAGGCTCACGTTGATGGGCGATGTGCCCGTCGATGTGCACGGGCAGCCCAGCCGGGTGATCAGCGGAGCGCCCCTTCAGGCGATAGCAAGCTAGCCGGCCGAGCTGATCGGCTCGATCGGCAGCCACCGCAGCGCACCTGGCGCGTCGGCGGGCACCACCGGGTGTTTGGGCGCGATCGGCTCCAGCCGACGGTAGGGCTCATTCTGGCCGGGCCGCAGATCGTCCTGTCCCTTGTTGGGCCACAGCGAGGCAGCCCGCTCGGCCTGCGCGGTGATCGAAAGTGACGGGTTCACACCAAGATTCGCCGAGATCGCCGCGCCGTCGTGCACGGACAGCGTCGGATAGCCGTACACCCGCTGATACGGGTCGATGACGCCGTGTTCGGGGCTGTCGCCGATCGCAGCGCCGCCGAGGAAGTGCGCCGTCAACGGGATGTTGAACAGCTCGCCCCAGGTGCCGCCGGCGACACCGTCGATCTTCTCCGCGATGCGCCGAGTCACCCTGTTGCCGACAGGAATCCACGTCGGGTTGGGCTCGCCGTGACCCTGCTTGCTGGAATACCGGCGGCCGAACAACCCACGCTTGGTGAACGTGGTGATCGAGTTGTCCAGGTTCTGCATCACCAGCGCGATCAATGTCCGCTCGCTCCACTGGCGCACGTTGAGCAACCGCATGGTGCCGCGCGGATCTTCGCCGGCCTGCCGGATCAACTGTCGCCACCGCGGCACGTCGGTGCCTTCCGGGCCTGGCCCGTCGGTCATCAGCGTCTGCAGCAGCCCCATCGCGTTGGAGCCTTTGCCGTAGCGCACGGGCTCGATGTGGGTGTCGGAGCTCGGGTGGATCGACGACGTGATCGCCACCCCATGGGTGAGGTCGAGATCCGGTGAGACTTCGAGCTTTCCGGCACCGACGATGGATTCCGAGTTGGTTCGGGTGAGCACGCCGAGCCGCTCGGACAGCTTGGGCAGCTTGCCCTTGTCGCGCATCTTGAACAGCAGGTGCTGGGTGCCCCAGGTTCCGGCGGCCAGCACCAGGTGCGTCGCGGTGAACGTCTTCTTCTGCTTGCGCACCCAGCGGCCGGTGCGCACGGTCTGCACCCGCCATGTCCCGTCGGGCAGCTGCTCGAAGCCGGTGACCGTGGTCATCGGATGCACTTGGGTCCCAGCGCTTTCCGCGAGGTAGAGATAGTTCTTTACCAGAGTGTTCTTGGCGCCGTGCCGACAGCCGGTCATGCACTCGCCGACTTCGCGGCAGCCGGTGCGGGCTGGGCCCGCGCCGCCGAAATAGGGGTCGGGCACCGTCTTGCCGGGCGCTTTCTTGCCGTCCGGACCGAAGAACACCCCGACCGGAGTGGGCACCCAGGTGTCACCGAAGCCCATTTCGTCGGCGACCTCTTTGACGATGCGGTCGGCGTCGGTGAATGTCGGGTTGCGCACGACGCCGAGCATGCGCTGCGCCTGCTCGTAGTGCGGCATCAGCTCGGCGCGCCAGTCGGTAATGTGCGACCACTGCCGGTCGTTGAAGAACGGCTCCGGCGGCACGTACAGGGTGTTGGCGTAGTTCAGCGATCCGCCGCCCACGCCGGCCCCGGCAAGGATCATCACGTTGCGCAGCAGATGGATGCGCTGGATGCCGTAGCAGCCGAGCTTGGGCGCCCACAGGAACTTGCGCAAGTTCCAGGAGGTCTTGGCGAACTCGTGATCGGCGAACCGGCGACCAGCTTCGAGGACCCCGACGCGATACCCCTTCTCCGTCAGCCGAAGCGCGGTGACGCTGCCCCCGAAACCCGAACCGATGATCAAGACGTCGTAGTCAGGTTCCATCGGCCCAGCCTAACCTTCAGCTGCCGACGGTCAGCCCGACCTTCTGGAATTCCTTGAGGTCGCAGTAGCCGGCCTTGGCCATCGACCGGCGCAGCCCGCCGACGAGGTTCAGGGTCCCGAACGGATCGTCGGACGGACCGCCCAGCACCTGCCGCAGCGGCGCCCGCTCCCCGACCGCCACTTGCAACAGCGCGCCCCGGGGCAGCGACGGGTGCGCGGCCGCCGCGGGCCAGAACCACCCGTCACCAAGCGCCTCGGCGGCCTCGGCCAGCGGCGTGCCCAGCACCACCGCGTCGGCGCCGCAAGCGATGGCCTTGGCCAGGTCGCCGGAGGTGTGGATGTCGCCGTCGGCCAGCACATGCACGTAGCGGCCGCCGGTTTCGTCGAGGTATTCGCGGCGGGCGGCGGCTGCGTCGGCGATGGCGGTGGCCATCGGCACGCTGATGCCCAGCACTTCGTCGCTGGTCGTCACTCCCTGGGTGGAGCCGTAGCCGACGATGACGCCAGCAGCACCGGTGCGCATCAGATGCAGAGCGGTGCGGTGGTCGAGCACACCGCCGGCCACCACGGGCACGTCGAGCTCGGCTATGAAGGTCTTGAGGTTGAGCGGCTCGCCGTCGCTGGCCACGCGTTCGGCGGAGACGATCGTGCCCTGGATGACCAATAGGTCGATCCCCGCCGCCACCAGCGCCGGCGTGAGTGCCTGAGCGTTCTGCGGGCTGACCCGCACCGCGGTGATCACCCCGGCTTCGCGGATGCGCGCCACCGCCGCCCCCAGCAAGTCGGGGTCGAGCGGCGCGGCGTGCAGCTGCTGCAGCAGCCGGATGGCCGCCGACGGCTCGGGCTCTTTTTCGGCGGCTTCGATGACTTGGGCGATCTTGGCCTGATAGTCGGCATGCCGGCCGATCAGCCCTTCGCCGTTGAGCACCCCGAGCCCGCCCAGCCGGCCAAGCTCGATCGCGAACTCCGGGGACACCAGCGCGTCGGTGGGGTGCGAGACGACGGGAATCTCGAACCGGTACGCGTCGAGCTGCCACGCCGTCGAGACGTCCTTCGACGAGCGGGTGCGCCGGCTCGGCACGATGTTGACGTCGTCGAGTTCATAGGTGCGACGGGCTGTGCGGCCCATGCCGATCTCGACCATGTCACGCATGTGGGACCAATTCACCGCACGTAGTAGTTCGGCGCTTCGACGGTCATTGTGATGTCGTGCGGGTGGCTCTCTTTGAGGCCAGCCGCGGTGATCCGGACGAACTGCGCCTGCTGCAGCTGCTCGATCGTCATGGCGCCGGTGTAGCCCATGGCCGCGCGCAGCCCGCCGGTCAGCTGATGGATCACCGTCGACAGCGGCCCGCGGAACGGCACCCGGCCTTCGATGCCTTCGGGAACCAGCTTGTCCTCCGACAGTGCGTCGTCGGCGAAGTAGCGGTCCTTGGAGTACGACTTGCCCTCGCCGCGGCCTTGCATGGCGCCCAGCGACCCCATGCCGCGGTAACTCTTGTACTGCTTGCCGTTGACGAAGATCAGCTCCCCGGGAGCTTCGGCGGTTCCCGCCAGCAGCGAGCCCAGCATCGCTGTCGACGCACCCGCCGCCAGCGCCTTGGCGATGTCGCCGGAGTACTGCAGCCCGCCGTCGGCGATCACCGGCACACCGGCCGGGCCGCACACCGCGACGGCTTCCAGAATCGCCGTGATTTGTGGTGCCCCGACGCCGGCGATGACCCGGGTGGTGCAGATCGAGCCGGGCCCCACCCCGACCTTGACCGCGTCGGCGCCGGCCTCGACCAGCGCCGCGGCCGCCGACCGGGTGGCGACGTTGCCGCCCACGACCTCGACCCGGTCGCCGATTTCGGCCTTGAGCTTGCCCACCATCTCGAGCACCAGCCGGTTGTGGGCGTGCGCGGTGTCGACGACCAGCACGTCGACCCCGGCGTCGACCAGCGTCATCGCCCGTGCCCACGCGTCGTCGCCGACCCCGACCGCGGCGCCGACCAGCAGCCGGCCATCGCTGTCCTTGGTGGCGTCGGGGTGTTGTTCGGTCTTGACGAAGTCCTTGACGGTAATCAGCCCGGTCAGCCGGCCACGGCCGTCGACGATCGGCAGCTTCTCAATCTTGTGCCGCCGCAGCAGACCCAGGGCCGCATCGGCGGTCACGCCTTCCTGAGCAGTGATCAGCGGCGCCTTGGTCATCACCTCGGAGACCGGCTTGGACTGGTCGACCTCGAAGCGCATGTCGCGGTTGGTGATGATCCCGACCAGCGCGCCGGTGTCGTCGACCACCGGTAGCCCAGAGATCCGGAAGCGAGCGCACATCGCGTCGACTTCGGCCAACGTGTTGTCCGGCCGGCAGGTGACCGGATCGGTGACCATGCCGGCCTCAGACCGCTTCACGGTCTCGACCTGGCCGGCCTGTTCGGCAATGGACAGATTGCGGTGCAGTACGCCCATCCCGCCGGCGCGGGCCATCGCGATGGCCATCCGCGACTCGGTGACAGTGTCCATCGCCGAGCTGACCAACGGCACCTTGAGCCGGATCTTCTTGGTGAGCTGGCTGGAGGTATCCGCATTGGCGGGCACCACATCGGAGGCAGCCGGCAACAGCAGCACGTCGTCGAAGGTCAGCCCCAGCATCGCGACCTTGTGCGGGTCGTCACCACCGGTGGGCACCGCGTCTTCGGCCAGGCCACCGACGCGGGCGTAGGGGCTGGCGATCAGGTCGGCGCTGCCTTCGTACACGCCATGAGACATCGGCGGGGCCTCCTTATGCGGAGCGAGAAGCCCATCCTATCGGCTCAACCCCCTGCGGTGACGACGCGCGCCGCGCGGCATCGCGGCAGCTTGCTGCGGCCCGGCGGTTCCGCTGGCGCGATGGCAGCCACGCTGCGTAATGTGGAGGCGTGCGCGACTACCTACCACCGGGTTTGCCGCCCGACCCGTTCGCCGACGACCCCTGTGACCCCTCGGCGGCGCTGGATGCCGTCGAGCCGGGTGAGCCGCTGGACCCGCAGGAAAGGATGGCGGTGGAAGCCGACCTGGCCGACCTCGCCGTATACGAGGCTTTGTTGGCGCACAAGGGAATCCGCGGCCTCGTGGTCTGCTGTGACGAATGCCAGCAGGACCACTACCACGACTGGGACATGTTGCGCGCCAACCTGCTGCAGTTGTTGGTCGACGGCACTGTCCGCCCGCACGAGCCGGCCTACGACCCGGAACCGGACGCCTACGTCACCTGGGACTACTGCCGCGGATACGCCGACGCCTCGCTCAACGAGGCGACCTCCGACAGCGAGGGTTATCACGGGCGCCGCTGAGCGCTCGACGACATCTCCTGCGCGCTAAGCGCATCCGTGTAACTGCTACCCGCCCGCGCCCGGAACCGGCTGCGGACTGGGGGTGAGCACCGGGCTGGTAGCGGCAGCCGACGTCTGCGCCGCCGTGTCGCCCGCTTTGGGCACGCTGGTATTGGCGGAGGGGGCGGCCGACGGCGTCGCGGGTGTGACGCTAACTACTTGCGAAGGTGATTGCGCGGGCGCGGAATTCGGCGACGTGGTGCCCGCGGTCTGCTGGAGTGGCGACGACGGTGCAGACGTAGGCGACGACGACGCGGCCGGGCTGGTGCTCGGCGACGACGACGCGGCCGGGCTGGTGGTGGTCGCGTCGGTGGCCGATGGGCCGATGCTGGTGCTCGAGGTGGCTTCCGGCGGTGCCGATGCGGTGGTTGACGACGCCGCCGACACCGACGCCGAGACGGACGGTGAGCCTGTGCCGCTGGTTGGCGCAGAGCTGGGTGTCAGCGTCGCGTTCGGGTCGCGGGTCGCCACTTTGGCGTTCAGCTGGTTGACCTGATCGATCAGGCCCTGTTTGCGGTTGGAGTCGTTGACGGATTGCACGGTGCTACTGACCGCGGCCAGCTTGTCCTGCGCCTGGTCCCATTGGCCTTGCGCGATCATCTGTTGAACCTGTGCGAGTTCGGTCTTGGCGGCCAATTCGACCGCGTCGTCGTGGGCGGACGACGGCTCACCGAACAGCATGGTGTGCACCCCGTATAGCGCGTCGCCCGGATGAGCGGTACCCACCATCGCGCCAGACCCGCCGAGCGCCAACACTGCTGCGGCCACCGACCCGACCATCGCCAACGCGCGCCGGGTGCGCTGCCGAGCAGCCAGCCCGATCTGCAGCGCAACGGCGGCCTCCTCCTCGGAGACCAGCGCACTCGCCTCTGGCCAGCGCAGGTCGTCGCGCCACTCTTCGAGCAGCGCGGCCAGCACCTCGTCGTCGGGGTCGGCGACGTCGACCGACTCTCGGGTGGCCAGCGCGTCGAGGAACCGGTCGCTGCGGGCGATCGCCTCCAGCGACGGCTGGTCCGCCGGCGACCGACCGAAATCCGAGGTGAAATCAGACATAATCACGCCCCGCTGCGACGATCTCAGACTTCAGTCGGCTCAGCGCCCGATGCTGAGCCACCCGGACCGCTCCGGGAGTGGTGCCGACGGCGCTGGCAGTTTCCTCGGCGCTCAAGCCGACGACGACGCGCATGATGATGATCTCCCGTTGCTTCTCGGGCAGGACGTCGAGCAACTCGTTCATTCGGGCGACCGATTCCGCCTCGAGAGCTATCTGCTCAGGGCCGGCCTCGGCCGAGTGGGCTTCGGGAAGCTCTTCGGCGGGATAGGACAGATCGCGGCCGGCGGCGCGGTGCGCGTCGGCAACCTTGTGGGCGGCGATGCCGTACACGAAGGCCAGGAACGGGCGTCCCTGGTCCCGGTAGCGCGGCAGCGCCGTGATGGCGGCCAAGCACACCTCCTGAGCCACGTCATCCGCTGAAAGACCGCCCCGTTCCGCGGTACCGATCCGCCCGCGGCAGTATCGAACCACGATCGGCCGGATGGTCTCCAACACCTCTCGAAGCGCATCCCGATCGCCCGCCACAGCCTTGGCAACGACGGCGTCGAAACGCTCTCCGTCAATTGTCATCGGCCGCGGTCTCTCCAACGTTACGAACCGGACACATCCCGGCTTTGTTGCACAGATTGACGATAACGGCCGATCGGCGCTTCAACCGTTAAGGCGCGCACCAGGTTCCGCCGGCGTGGCGCACCCATTCCACGCAGGTTTCCCGAAGCTCACGCAGCTGTTGCGTTGTGTGCGTTGCGCTTTGGATGTCGAGCAGCAGGCAGGCCAGCGCCCAGCGCAGCGGCACCAAACCCAACCGGGCGGTCGCCTCCAGCGTGTCGTCACCGACTGTGCGGGCCCGATCGAGATCGCCGGCGCTGCACAGGGCCGCAGCCAACACCACGTCGCTCTTGGCGCGGTGCCGCGCCGACACGAAGCCACCGGCGTTTGCCAAGGCGACGGCCGCTTCGGCATGCCGTACCGCAGTGGCGCCCTCACCGGTCACCATCGCCAGCTCGGCCGCAACCCAGGCGTGGCGCACGGCCAAGCGCTGCACCGGAATCTCGGCTGCAGACAACACCTTGTCCGCCCGGGCCAGCAGCGTCTCCGCCGCGGCGAAACGCCCGAGCCCGAGGGCGTCGGCGGCCAGCCCGATCAGCGCGTCGGCAGTGGCCTCAGCGTCGTCACCGGCCACCGCCAAAGCCCGACCGTCCCAGTGCCGGGCGAGCGCATGCCAGCCGAGCTGGCGCAAAAACGAGCCCTGGGTGCTGTGCGCCAAGGAGGCCAGCCGCCCAGTGGGTGCGCTGCGCAGCAGCGCCGCGAGGTCGCTGTGGGCGCTACCGTAGCGACCTTGGCCGCCGGCGGCGACTGCGCGCAACCACCGTTGGTACGGTGTGGTCGCGGTCGGCAGCGGCCAGCAGCCGGGCCGGTCGCCGAACGCGGCGGCGCTCAAAGTTGACTCGGTCAATACATCGCGGCCAATATTCGCGGGACACATTAGTTAAAAGTTTGTGGTTTCTCGGTTACCGCAATATTAACCAGCTGACGCCGGTCGGCTTATAAATGGTTCGATACCGGTCGACCCGAAGTCGAAATACCAGCATCACCCGGCCCCTCATTAGCATGCTTGCACGGGTGAATGCATCACACGGATGAACGTGAAGTAAATTCTCAAGCTGCGGCAACGCATTCCGCGGGCCGCGCCGCTGTTGACTGGAATTCGGCTCCGCTCCTAGGTTATTCGTGCCGAGTTGTCATCGCCGACACCGCTCGAATCAGTTACATGGGTCATGCGTTCGCGTACGCGCTTACCCATGGACGTGTAGAGAGGGAATTAAATGCCACAGCCGGAGCAGCTACCTGGACCCAACGCCGATATCTGGGATTGGCAACTGCGCGGCCTGTGCCGGGGTGTCGACTCGTCGGTGTTCTTCCATCCCGACGGCGAGCGTGGCCGGGCCCGTCTGCAGCGTGAGCGTCGCGCCAAGGAGATGTGCCGACGCTGCCCCGTGATCCAGCAGTGCCGCGAGCACGCGCTCGCGGTCGCCGAGCCATACGGCATCTGGGGCGGGCTGTCGGAAACCGAGCGCGACATTCTGCTCAAGCGCGACATCGGTCGCCGCCGCACCGCCTAGCCGCCGCGCGCGCCGAGGCACAACCGCCCCGTTTGGCCGTTGACCCGGGGTCAGCCATGTACTGGTGCTTAGGTCGGGGTTGTGAAACCCCTCGTGATGTTGTTCCGCGACACGGTCGCGGTTCGGATAGTGGTTGCCGCCGTGCTCGGAGTTGCCGTCGCTCTGGCGGCGGGTAACACGGCCGGCTGGCGATTCGCGCTTGTCGGCTGGGTCGTTGCCGCCGGTGTCTATGTGGTGTGGACGCGGCTCACCCTTGGCGGAATGGATGCCGATCAAACCTGCGAATATGCAACCCGGGAGGACCCCACCCGGTGGGCATCCGACGCGGTCATCGTGTCGGCAAGCGTTGCGAGCCTGGGCGGAGTCGGTTACCTGGTGGCCGCCGCGTCGCGCTCAGTTCCCGGAGCCATCGAAGCCGCCATTGTCGGCATACTGACCGTCGCTGCATCCTGGTTCGCCGTGCACACATTGTTCGCCGTGCACTACGCGCGGCTCTATTACTCGGGCGAGCCGGGGGGAATCAACTTCCACGACTCGGAGCGACCCCGCTTCCGGGACTTCGCATATGTCGCCTTCACTGTCGGCATGACCTTTCAGGTGTCGGACACCGAGATCGGGTTGACGTCCATCAGGGCGACGGTGTTGCGCCATGCGCTGCTGTCGTATCTCCTCGGCGCGGTCGTCTTGGCGGTCACTATCAACCTGATCGCGGGACTGGGTTCGAAGTTGTGATGGAGGTGGTGGGCCGCAGTGAACGTCACGAATCTCTTTGCGCTGCACGGCAAGAGCGCTCTCGTGACCGGCGCATCCAGCGGTATCGGCAAACACGTGGCGCTGGCCTACGCGCAAGCCGGGGCGGCAGTGGCGATCACGGCGCGACGTCACGAGCCGCTGCAGGAAGTGGCCGCAGAGATCGTCGCCGGCGGCGGCAAGGCGATACCGATCACCTGCGACGTCACCCAGGCCGAGCAAGTAGCGCCCATGCTGAAGAGAGCTGACGACGAACTGGGCGGCATCGACATCGCGGTGTGCAACGCCGGGATCATCAACTTCAATGGCCTGCTGGACATGCCGCTGGAGGAGTTTCAGCGCATCCAGAACACCAACGTCAACGGTGTGTTCCTCACCGCCCAGGCCGCGGCGAAGGCCATGGTCGCCCGCCAACGCGCCGGGAGCATCATCACCACGGCGTCGATGTCCGGCCACATCATCAACACCCCGCAGCCGGTAGGCCACTACTGCACCTCGAAGGCCGCTGTCATCCACCTGACCAAGGCGATGGCGATGGAGTTCGCACCCCATAACATTCGGGTGAACAGCGTCAGCCCGGGATACATCCTCACCGAACTGGTGGAGCCCTACGCCGAATATCACGCGAAGTGGGAGCCGAAGATCCCGCTCGGGCGCCTGGGGCGGCCGGAGGAACTCGTCGGCGTCTATCTCTACCTCGCGAGCGACGCGTCGAGCTATATGACCGGTTCCGACCTCGTGGTCGACGGCGGCTACACCTGTTGGTGAATAACTGCCTAAGCCGCGGGGGCGAGACCGAAGACCCGTACAGCGGCTGACTTGCCTTTCAGCTCGTGACATCCGCGGTCGACCAGTCCGGGCGGTGGAGGATCCAGGGCGTCGAGGGTTTGGTTGGTGAGAAGAATTGTGTCGCCGGTGGTCTTGGTCAGCTGCTCGACGCGGGCAACGACGTTGACGGTGTCACCGATCAAGGTGAACTCGAGCTTGCTTCCGCCGCCGATGGTGCCTGCGATCACCACACCAGTATTGATCCCGATGCCGATTCGAAGCGCGCCGCCGAATCGCTCCGCGACGAGGCTATGGACCAACACAGCCGCCGACACAGCCGAGTCAGCATGCCGCACAAGATCATTCGGCGCACCGAAGACAGCAAGCGCGCCGTCGCCGAGGAACTTGTTGACATGGCCACCGGCCTCGACAACGGCCGGCACAACGATTTCGAAGAGGGCGTTGAGGCGGGCGACCGTGTCCTCGGCGGTGTTCGCCTCGGCGAATGGCGTGAAGTCGCGGATATCGACGAACATTACGGTCACCTGCCGGCGTTCACCCTTAAAGACGTCATCACCCTGTTGCAGTAACCGCGCTGCCAGGGCTGGGTCGACGTAGGTGCCGAACGCCGCCTGGAGTCGTTGCCGTTCGGCTAAACCGGCCTGCATGCGGTTGAACGAAGCGGTGAGCACGCCCAGGTCATCATCCTGAACCACCGGCAGACGCTGGCTGAAGTCACCGGCCGCAACGCGTTCCGTGCCTTCGTCGAGATCGCGAATCGGTCGAAGGGAAGCCGACAACGCAGTGCCCACGGTCAGCGGCAACCCGAGGCCAACCGTCAACACACATCCGATCGCGACGAAGAGCACAGGTTCTGCACGGGCCCGATCGAACACCGCCGTGACCATTGCGCCATAGACCGCGAACACGAACACGACCGCCAGCATGGACATGCTCGACCACGCGGCAAAGGTCGGACGAGCGCGGGGCAGTGAGTCACCGACCCCCGTATCACCGGCGATCGCGAGCCTGACTGTGCGCGCAACTGCTTCTGCGATGCTGTGCACCCCGGGCAGCAGCACGGCGACTCCGATTACGGCGCCCAGAATCCCGTATTGGGCGAGCCGCCATCCAGTCGCCCCGGCGATCGCACCGACCATGACCGACAACAGGCCGACCCAGACGGCGGCGGATACCAGCCCTTGAACAACGGCCGCGCGGGTCCAGGCGTAGGTGGCTTCCAGCGCCCCCACCCGATCGACCTCGTGGCCGGCCGCCCACTGTTCGACCAGGCGACTCGGCCCCGATCCGGGACGTACCACCACGTAGGCCAGCACCGGCACCGCGGCGACCGTGACGGCGGCCGCCGCCAGGTAGTCACTGGACTGCTCGACAGCAACGATGAGAAGCGACCAAACGACGTAGATCGGAAGTCCCACCGGGGCAGCGACGGCGCAGATCGCCCACGAATACCTCCCGCCGTGCCGATCCCACGCCCACTGCCAGATGCGGTCCATGCTGCGAGACGAAGTTGTCGTAGCCGTTAGCTGCGGCTCTTGGGTGCAGTTGGACGGAATCGAATGCCGCACTCGGCAACGGCCAACGCGAAACACCCCGGCGATAAACGGGGGTGTTTGGCGTTGGGTGTTTCTAGTGGTGATGGTGACCGTGCCCGGCCTGCTCATCTTCCTCGGCCGGCTTCTCAACCACAGCCGTCTCTGTGGTCCAAGATGTACCAATGCTCTCTGCACTCCCCGCGCGGGCTCTCATCGTGATCCGGCTCAGCCGGGTCACCGACTCATCTCGGATTGTTACCGGCGTCTTCTTACGACAGAGAGCGGCGGCAACCCAAGCTGGCAGGACTATCTGAGTAGTGCGGAGGCCCGTCAACGGCGCCCACCTACTTGGCGTGCCGCCAAGCAATCACGAAATTATCTGGCGGGGTGTGACTCTAGACTTTTCGCATGCCCAAGGACGGACGATTGCTCATCGTCCGTTTTTCACCATTCACCGCAGAGGGATGTACGAAAAACGCTCAGGACACCTTCGATGACGACCTCGATGAGGGGCGGCCGGGTCGATATGGCTTATCAACCAGCGGGATTATTGTGCCTACAGCAGAATCAGTCGATGATGCGATCATTCGTCTACGTTCGATCGTTCCCCTCAGGGGAAGGCACATCGCGCCAGTTTGGGCGGACGACCTGGAACATAGCGGCTGGGTCGTGGTCCCTGATATGCCGCCTGCGGCGCACTACTTGGTAGGGAAAGGTGACCTATCCGATATGCCCGACTTTACCGACCTAGCGCTAATCTGGGCTGACGCGAAGCGTGTATGCCCGACCTACAGAAGAGGAGGTGACCAGCGATGAGACGGCTTCAGATCGACATCAACCGGCGTAACCGCGCTGGGCAAACTCTCACGTCCTACGTAGGTCCGACCCCCGCCATTGGTGAACGAGTTGTCGTCTTTGAGCCCGAGGACGGCGTTTGCGCCGATGCTGTGGTCGCTGCTGTAAACCCCAACCGCTGTCTCGTTGCCCTTGACGTGGATTGGGACTCTATGCGGGATGACGTGCTCATGCGCCATGTCACTACGCTCACTGGCAGTGCGCTGCGTGCCGTGGTGCCGGTAGGCGTTCCAACCGGCGGAGCCACCAAAGGGGTTGCAGTGCTTGTCGACAACTGCTAGGAGCTTGCGTGAACCTGACGGTTCTACTCGCGGACTCCGCGCAGATAGATGCCAGCAACAAGGTCTCCGCGTTGGGGATGGGTTGGACTCATACCACTGCGCCGTCTCCCCCCATGGCTGTTGTTGGATTTGTGGAAATGGAGCAGAGCGACCTCCCGTTCATTCTTGGCATTCGAATGGAACTGCGGGATGCGGACGACACCCTCGTGACGATGGAAACCCCGGAGGGACCGCGTCCTGTGGTGATCGAAGTTCAAGCGCAGGGCAACCCCTTAGATGAGTCCCGCGCGGGCGAGCCCGTGCTGGTGCCTATCGCCGCTCAATTCGGTGCGGGCATGTTCACCAAACCGGGCGTATACGCCATCCACGTAACAGCGACTCGTGAGAAGGACGGCGAATCGGTCCACGGCATACGCGATTTCCTCGTTTTGCCGCCCGACACGGGCTCTGACGCGGGCGCAAAAGACTGAGACCCTCTGGCATCTACGCGGCAGTCAATCGCCAACTAGTCACATTCGAGATGCTCCTGGTCTACTCAGGAACCTAGATGGTCGAAAGTATGCGTGATTTCGTCTCGCTTTTTCGACAGCTCGTTCTCGATGTAGAAGGCGTTGGCCAGGGAGATGGCCAGGAGAATGCAGGCGACAACGCGGGCTGCTTTCGCGGCGCGCAAGAAGAACGCGAGAGCTACGGCACCGCCCACGACGGCAACCCCGGTCCAGACCGGTCCTGAACCGGTCATCAGGCTGACTGATTGCATCGACATGAATAGGCCGACGACAGCGAGGACGCCGACACCGATTGAAACAGCAGTCTTCCCGCTGCCGCTGGAGCCATTTGCCGGAGATGCTGCCAGCGGCAAGTTCGGCGCTGACGCTGGCTGAGGGGGTCCGCTCCAAGCGGTGCCGTTCCAGTAAATTTGCCGCCCAGGGTCCGACGGATCAGGGTACCAACCGGGTGAAGGAGATGGCGTGGTCACGCGGACAAACGGTACAACGGGCCACCGACGACATGCGCCGTTTTTGGCATGGCCACCTCGGGGCCAGAGAGGGGTCGGGATCCGGTGAAGGTCCCGACCCCCCTTCGTCAGTCATCAGTGAGCGTGACCGTGGCCGGCGTGCTCATCTTCCTCGGCGGCCGGCTTCTCAACCACAGCCGTCTCGGTTGTCAGCACCATCCGGGCCACCGATGCGGCGTTGAGCACCGCAGAGCGGGTGACCTTCACGGGGTCGACGACGCCCTCGGCGGCCAGGTCGCCGTAGGTCAGCGTCTCGGCGTTCAGGCCGTGCCCTTCCGGCAGCTCGCTGACCTTATTGACGACAACCGAGCCGTCCAGCCCGGCGTTGGCGGCGATCCAGTACAGCGGCGCGCTCAGCGCTTCGGAGAACACATCGACACCGAGGGCCTCGTCACCGGACAGCGACCCCCGCAGCTCGGCCAGCGCCTTACGGGCATGCAGCAGCGCGGTGCCACCGCCGGCGACGATGCCCTCCTCGACCGCGGCTTTGGCAGCCGCGACCGCGTCCTCGACGCTTTCCTTGCGCTCTTTGAGCGCGGTTTCGGTGGCCGCACCCACCTTGATGACGGCAACCCCGCCGGCCAGCTTGGCCAGGCGCTCCTCGAGTTTCTCGCGGTCCCAATCGGAATCGGTGGTCTCGATCTCGGCGCGCAGTTGCTTGGCGCGCTCGGCGATGGCCTCGTGAGTGCCGCCGCCGTCGACGATCACGGTGTCGTCCTTGCTGACCACGACTCGGCGTGCGGAGCCCAGTACTTCCAAGCCCGCCTCGCGCAGCAACAGTCCGACATCGGGGTCGACCACCTGGCCGCCGGTGACCACGGCAAGGTCCTGCAGGAAAGCCTTGCGGCGATCGCCGAAGTACGGCGCCTTGACCGCAACCGCCTTGAGCGTCTTGCGGATGGCGTTGACTACCAATGTCGACAGGGCCTCGCCTTCGACGTCCTCGGCGATGACCAGGAGCGGTTTGCCGGCCTCGGCCACCTTCTCCAACAGCGGCAGCAGATCCGGCAGCGAGCTGATCTTCTCGCGGTGCAACAGGATCAACGCGTCCTCGAGCACAGCCTCCTGCGCGTCGAAGTCGGTGACGAAGTACGCCGAGATGAAGCCCTTGTCGAAGCCCACACCTTCGGTGAATTCCAGTTCAGTGGATAGCGTCGAGGATTCTTCGACGCTGACCACCCCGTCATGGCCGACCTTGGTCATCGCCTCGCCGACCAGCTCACCGATCTGCTCGTCGCGCGACGACACGGTGGCAACCTGCGCGATGGCGTTCTTGTCCGACACCGGTGTGGCCGCTGCCAGCAATGCCTCCGACACCGCATCGGCGGCCTTGCTGATTCCCAAGCCCAGCGCGATCGGGTTGGCGCCGGCGGCCACCAGGCGCAGCCCACCCCTGATCAGCGCTTGCGCCAGCACGGTGGCGGTGGTGGTGCCGTCGCCGGCGACGTCGTTGGTCTTGGTGGCGACCGACTTCACGAGCTGGGCGCCGAGGTTCTCGAAGGGGTCTTCCAAGTCGATCTCACGGGCCACGGTGACACCGTCGTTGGTGACCGCCGGCCCGCCAAATGCCTTGGCCAGCACCACATGACGGCCACGCGGACCCAACGTCACCCGCACCGCGTCAGCGAGCTTGTCCACGCCGGTCTCCATGGCCCGGCGCGCGGTTTCGTCATACTCAAGCAGTTTGCTCATGGCTCAAATCCTGTCCCCGGCAATGTTGTAGCCGCCCCGGAAATCGCCCGCGGGTGTCGCGGGGATCGCCGGGGCGGGACAACGGTTTCTACTTGTTGACGATGGCCAGCACGTCGCGGGCGGAAAGGATCAGGTACTCCTCGCCGTTGTACTTGATCTCGGTACCGCCGTACTTGCTGAAGATGACGGTGTCGCCCTCCGACACGTCCAGCGGGATCCGCTTTTCGCCTTCCTCATCCCACCGGCCGGGGCCGACAGCCACGACCTTGCCTTCCTGCGGCTTTTCCTTGGCGGTGTCGGGAATGACCAGACCGGAGGCGGTCGTGGTCTCGGCCTCGATGGTTTGTACGAGGATCTTGTCCTCGAGTGGCTTGATGTTCACGCTCGCCACGATTAGAGCCCTCCACTTAGTTGGTAGCAGGTCCGGGGCGGCTGCCCCGGCCTGTCCGAATTACCAGGTGCTTCGGCATTCGTCCGTGCCCTCGCGTCGTCGTCGCGGGTGCCGACACAGGGATTGTCCGATTGCCATCTAGCACTCTATACACGAGAGTGCTAGCACTCAAGGCCGCCTCGCTGCTTCCTGCGGGCATGGGGCCGGGCGGGCCTGGCGTGCGCAGTTCGCAAGGTGCACCGCGGGTCGTCTCCCGGAAGGAAACCGCAGGCAGAGGGCGTAGCGGGCCATTTCCAAGGATTCGTCAAGGGCCAAATGCTAGTAATAACTCATGTTCCGCGGCATCTTCCACGCAACCCGCATCGCCGGCGTGGCCATGCTGTTCTTCCTGGCCGCCGCGGGGTTCGCCGGGGTCGGCAGCGGATTGGCCGAGGCCGACCCGAACGGCCAAATGTACGGTGACCCGCAGGCCGCCGCCCCCTACTGGCGCTACCAACACGGGCAAGACTGCGGCCTGATGTCCGCCGCCGACGTGATCGGCCAGCTCACCGGCAAAGAACCGTCCGAGACCGCCGTCGTGCTACGTGGGGTGTTCACCAAAAGCCAAGTCCACCATGGGGATATCTACCACTTCGACGGCACCTCGCCCCAAGATTTGGTCGTGCTGCTGGGCAAATACGGCATCCAGTCCAACCTCACGACCGGCAACACCATGCAGACGCTGGAGCAGGACCTAGCCGGCGGCCACAAGGTGATCGCGGGGGTCAACGCGGAAACTATCTGGAACTATCCTCCGGGCCAGGGTCAACGCACCAACGCCGACCACGCCGTCGTCGTGACCGGAGTCGACACCCGCAGCGACATCGTGCATCTCAACGACAGCGGCACCCCCAACGGCCGCGACGAACAGATCCCGATGGACACGTTCAGCCAAGCCTGGGCCACCGGCGACAACCTGCTGATCGTTACCCAACAAACCAGCGGCCGATAGCCGCGGGGCGTCAGCGATCAGGGCAGCTGTCCGCGTATCACGGGCAGGCCCGGATCGCTGGGGACGTCCAGCGGTGACGGCGATGCCCCCGCCGCCACCAGATGCGCCGCAAACGAAGCGATCATCGCGCCGTTGTCGGTACACAACCGCGGCCGGGGAATCCGCAACGTCAGGCCGGCCTCGCGGCAGCGCTGTTCGGCCAGTTCCCGCAGTCGCGAGTTGGCCGCGACTCCGCCGGCGATCAGCAGCGTCGACACACCGAGTTCGGTAGCGGCCCGCACGGCCTTCATGGTCAGCACGTCGGCGACCGCCTCCTGGAAGCCGGCGGCGATGTCGGCGGTGGCCACATCGGGGTGGCTCTCCACGTAGCGTGCGACCGCCGTCTTCAGGCCGGAGAAGCTGAACGCGTGCCGGTCGTCGTTGGGCCCGGTCATGCCGCGCGGGAACACGATTGCGTTGCGGTCACCGGTGCGGGCCAGGTCGTCGAGCACCTTGCCGCCCGGGTAACCCAGACCCAGCAGCCGCGCCACCTTGTCGTAGGCCTCGCCGGCGGCATCGTCGACGGTGCTGCCCAGCTCGACGATCGGCTCGCCCAGCGACCGCACGTGCAGCAGGTGGGTGTGGCCACCGGACACCAGCAGCGCCACGCACTCGGGCAGCGGACCGTGTTCGTAGACATCGGCCGCCAGGTGCCCACCGAGGTGGTTGACGGCGTAGAACGGCACCGCCCAGGCAGCCGAATATGCTTTGGCCGCAGCCACTCCCACCATCAGCGCGCCCGCCAGGCCGGGTCCGATGGTGGCCGCGACGACGTCCGGTTTGGACACGCCGCTAGCCGCTAACGCACGACGCATGGTCGGGCCGAGTGCTTCGAGATGCGCCCGCGACGCGATCTCCGGCACCACGCCGCCGAACCGGACATGTTCGTCGACGCTGGAGGCCACTTCGTCGGCGAGTAACGTCACGGTGCCGTCGTCGTCGAGCCGGGCGATGCCGACACCGGTTTCGTCACAAGAAGTTTCGATGGCCACAACGACGGTCATTGCGGGTCCCGCCGCATGGTGTAGGCGTCGGCGCCGCTGACGCGGTAGTACCGCCGGCGCAGGCCGACGTTGATGAATCCCACGCTGCGGTACAGCGCGATCGCCGCCTCATTGTCCGTGCGCACTTCGAGGTAAACAGGTCCGTCGGCGAAGCGCAGCAGCTCGTTCAGCAGCCGACGGCCGATCCCCCGGCCCTGGTACGCCGGGTCGACGCCGATGGTGTGCACTTCGTACTCGAAGGGCGGTTTGCGGCCCAGCCGAGCGATACCGCCGTAACCGACGAGGGTGTCGGCGCGGCGGGCGGCCACATAGTGATTGTGCTTGGCGGCCAGTTCCCGGGCGAAGGCCGCCACCGACCACGGATCGTCGCCTGGAAACAGCTCGGCCTCCAACTGCGCGCACCGCTCTGCGTCGGCGATGGTGAGCGCATCGACGGTGATCGGCTCGGCGTCGTGGGCTGTCACCGCGAGACCACCTGTGGTGCAAGTGCTTTGGCATCCGGACGGCGCAGGTACAACGGCAGCAGCGGCGCCGGGGGTTCCGACCAGTCGGCCACCGCGCGGACCAGGCCGCCCGGTGTCGGATACACCGGCTCACACCTCGGCAGGTCGAACAGCGCGGCATGCTCCGGCGAGCCCGCCACCGCCTGCGCCGTACCCGGGTCGACGTCGGCGGGCGCGTTGACCGCCGGACCGTCGACGCGAACACCGTCGCGGTAACGCGCCCAATAGATTTCGCGGCGACGGGCGTCGGTGACCACCAGCGTGTCGCCGCTGGTCTGTACGCCGATGGCGTCCAGGCTGCACACGCCGCGCACCGGGATGCCCAGCGCATGCCCGTAGGCGGCGGCGGTCGCCATACCTACCCGCAGACCGGTGAACGGCCCGGGTCCGCAGCCCACTACCACGGCATCGAGGTCGGTCATGCCGATCCCAGCGTCGGCCAACGCCGCCAGCACATTCGGGGTGAGCCGTTCGGCGTGCGCCCGGGAGTCGACGGTGACCTGACGAGCCAGCACCTCGAGCCGCTCACCAACGCGCCGCACGACGCCCGCGGTGACCGCTGGGGTGGCGGTGTCGAGGGCCAGCACCAGCAGGCCGGTCATGCGGCCCACCGCCAAGTCGCGATCCGTACATCGGAGTTGCTGACGCGCTCCAGCCGGATGTCGAGGTGCCGCTCGGATAGGCGTTCGGCGAGTCCCTCGCCCCACTCCACCACCACGATCGCCTCGTCGAGTTCGGTGTCCAGATCCAGCGAGTCGAGCTCAGCCAGCAGGTCGGCGCCGCTGTGATCCAGTAACCGGTACATGTCGACGTGAATCATCGCCGGAGCGCCAGCGCGCCGGGCGCGGTGCACTCGCGCGAGTACGAAGGTCGGTGATATCACCGGCCCGTCGACGTCCAGTGCGGCTGCGATTCCCTTGGCGAGCACGGTTTTCCCGGCACCGAGCGGGCCCGAGAGCACCACCACGTCCCCGGCGCGCAACTGCTGCCCGAGTCGCGAACCCAGCGCGACAGTGTCCTCGACGCTGGCAAGCGTCGCGGTGCCCGATCCCAGCTCAACCATTGCGGCGGGCTCGCTCACGCCACCTCCGAGTGAACGACTTCAGCCTGCTCGGCGGGTTGACTCGCTTGACGAGTCGGACCAACCCTTCGTTGACGACCTCCGGCTTTTCCAATTGCACCAAATGACCGGCGCCCTCGACGATGAGCAGTTCCGAATCCGGCAGCGCGCCGGCCATCTCGCGGGAATACTCGGCCGGCGTCAGCATGTCGCGATCGCCGCACGCGATCAGTGTCGGGATCTGCGCCAGTGTCGGCAGCGCCTCGGTCTCGTCCAAGGTTTCCAAGGCGTGCAGAAACTCCACCATCGTGGTGACCGGTGTGCCGTACATCATCTTCTGCGAGAACGCCACCACGCTCGGGCTGATCTTCTCGTCGCCGTAGGACGCCGCCACCAGGATCGGCTTGATCAGGGACCGCGCCGCTCGTCTTCCGCGATGCACCAGCTTGGGCGCCGAGCGGGCAGTGAACCGGACCGCTTCCAGCGCAGGGTTTTTCAGGATCTCCCCCAACAAGGATCGGGAAACCCCTTCGGCCGCCGAGGAAATCAACGCCGCGCCAACGATCCGGTCGCCGTAGTAGTGCGGGTACTGGCGCGCATGCGACAACACGGTCATGCCCCCCATCGAATGGCCAACCAGCACGACCGGCCCCCGCGGGGCGATCACCTGCAGCACGGTTTCCAAGTCCCTGCCGAGTTGGGCCACCGTGTAGGACTCGGGCGGGGCTTCGCCGGAACGGCCATGGCCGCGCTGGTCGTAGAAGATCATCCGGACCTGCGGGCCCCATTCGTCGCCGAGCCGCATGCGCTGAAAATGGAAGGCGGCCATGCGTAGGCAGAAGCCGTGAGCGAACACCACCGTCAGCGGCGCATCCACCGGCCCTGCCTCGCGCACCGCCAGCGGAATCCCGTCCGGGGTGGTCACCACGTAGCTGCGGTCGCTGTCCAGCGCCTCGAAATTCTCGCCGGCATAAGGGTCGTCGATGCCGGCGCGCTGCATCATCGAGCGAGCCACCGACACCGCGGCGATCGTGCTCACCGCCCCCAGTCCCGCCGCTCCGGCTAGCCATTGTGCCTTGCGCGCATGGCCTTCGTCGTCACCGCTCAACGGTTTGGGCCTCGCGGTAAGTTCGGGTGATGCGCCCTCGCGGGCCGGTCACCACCTCGTAGTGGATGGTGCCGAGCAGATCTGCCCAGTCCTGCGCCGTGGGTTCGCCGCCGGTGCCCGGCCCGAACAAGATCGCTTCGTCGCCCTCGGCGACGTCAAGCTGGCCGGGCCCAAGGTCGACGACGAACTGGTCCATGCAGATCCGCCCGACGCTGCGCCGCCGTTTGCCGTTGATCAGCACCTCGAGGCGCCCGCCCAGCATGCGGAACACTCCGTCGGCGTAACCGATGGGCAACAGCGCCAGATTGGTATCGCGGTCAGCGATGAATGTATGCCCGTAGGACACGCCCTCGCCGGCGCGGATCGAACGAACCAGCGCAACAGGGCATTTGACCGTCATCGCGGGAACTAGTCCCATATCACCACGCTCGGGGATAGGGCTGAGCCCGTAGACAGCGATCCCGGGCCGCACGATGTCGAACGCGAAATCCCGGCGGGTCAACGTCGCCGACGAGTTCGCCAGGTGGGCTACCTCGAACCGCACACCGGCGCTGTGCGCCTGGGCCAGCATGTCGCAAAACCGTTGATACTGAAGTTCATTGGTGGGGTGGTCGGGCTCGTCGGCATACACCAGATGCGACATGATGCCGTGCAAGTGGATGGCGTCCTCAGCGGCGGCTTGGCGCAGCGCGGTCAGGATGGCCGGGTATTGCGCCGCGCCGACGCCGTTGCGGTTCAAGCCGGTGTCGACTTTGACGGTCAGCGTCGCCGTGTGGCCGGTCCGGCGCACCGCGTCGAGCACTTCCTCGAGCTGGCGCACCGAGGACACCGCGATCTGCACGTCGGCGGTCAACGCCGGGGCGAAGTCGGTTCCGGGCCGGTGCAGCCACGCCAGCACCGGTGCGGTGATGCCGTCAGCCCGCAGTTCGAGCGCCTCGGCGATGGTGGCCACCCCGAGCTCGGTCGCCCCGGCCGCCAACGCGGTGCGAGCAGCCCGCGCGGCGCCGTGGCCGTATCCGTCGGCCTTCACGACGGCCATCACCTGCGCTGGTCCGGCGTGCTCGCGCAGCACCCGCACGTTGTGGGCGATGGCTTCGAGGTCCACCACGGCCTCGGCGATCAGGTCTTCGGACTTCGGGACCAAGGGAGTCGTCTGCATCGTCTCGATTGTCCCAGACCCGTGTGCCGGGCGGTCAGTGCGCGAAGTGCTGCTCGTCGAAGTGCCCGCCCGGTTTGAGTTTGTCCAGTGTGGCCAGCGCGGTCACGGTGTCGTCGTGCAGCGCCCGCGCCAGGTCCGCGGAGAGCCCTTCTCGCACCACAATGCGCAGGACAGACATGTCGGTGGCGTTGTCCGGCATGGTGTAGGCGGGCACCTGCCAGCCGAAGGTTCGCAGCTCGTGCGAGACGTCGAACTCGGTGTAGCCGCGGTCGCCGGCTAGCCGGAAGGCGAGCACCGGGATGGCCGACCCGTCGGAGATCAGCTCGAAGTGTTCGCCCGCGTCCAGCTGCGCTGCCAGCCAGCGCGCCGTCTGTGACAGCGACTGCATCACCTGGGTGTAGCCTTCGCGACCCAGCCGCAAGAAGTTGTAGTACTGCCCGACGACCTGGTTGCCCGGCCGCGAGAAGTTCAGCGTAAAGGTCGGCATGTCACCGCCGAGGTAGTTGACGCGAAAGACGAGGTCCTCGGGCAGGTGCTCGCGGTTGCGCCACACCACGAACCCGATGCCGGGATAGGTTAGGCCGTACTTGTGGCCGCTGACGTTGATCGACACCACCCGCGGCAGCCGGAAATCCCACACCAGATCTGGGTGCAGGAACGGCACCACGAAGCCGCCGCTGGCCGCGTCGACGTGCACGGGGACGTCCACACCGCCACCGGCAGCCAACCGGTCCAGCGCCGCGCAGATCTCGGCGACGGGTTCGAGCTCCCCGGTGTAGGTGGTGCCCAGGATGGCCACCACCCCGATGGTGTTCTCGTCGACCGCCTCCACGACCTGTTCGGGGGTGATGACGTAGCGGCCCTCCTCCATGGGCAGGTAGCGGGGTTCGACGTCGAAGTAGCGGCAGAACTTCTCCCACACCACCTGGACGTTGGAGCCCATCACCAGGTTGGGGGTGCGCTGCTTCCAGTCGGCGCCGACGCGCTGGCGCCATCGCCACTTCAGCGCCAGCCCGCCCAGCATCACCGCCTCGGACGACCCGATGGTCGATACCCCGATCGCGCTGTGCGGGTCGTCGTCGCGCAAGCCCTCGGCGTGGAACAAGTCGGCCACCATGCAGACGCAGCGCTGCTCGATGGCCGCGGTCGCCGGGTATTCGTCCTTGTCGATCATGTTCTTGTCGAAAGCCTCGGCCATAAGCGTCTCGGCCTCCGGATCCATCCAGGTCGTGACGAAGGTGGCCAGGTTCAGCCGCGAGCTGCCGTCGAGCATCAGCTCGTCGTGGATGAACCGGTAGGCCGCCTCCGGGTCCATCGATTCCTCGGGCAGCCGCAGCGCCGGTATCGGCGCGGTGAACAAGCGGCCGGTGTAGGCGGGGGCGATGGAGTGGGCAGGGACGGACGGATGGTGCGGCACGACGGATCCTTTCTCGGGCGCTACAGGCTGGCGAGGGCGCTTCGGATGTGCGGGATGATTCGCGACGCTGACGTGGGCGCGTACCCCGGGCCCGGGTCGGCGGCCGACAGGTTCGCCGCGCGGGCGTGCACGAATGCCGCGGCTGCGGCCGCGTCGCCTGCGGGAAGTCCCGCGGCCAGCAGCGCGCCGATCATGCCCGACAACACGTCACCGGATCCGGCGGTGGCCGCCCAGGATTGCCCGGCCGGGTTCAGGTAGACCGCGCCGCCGGGTTCGGCGATGACGGTGACGTTGCCCTTGAGCAGCACGGTGGCGCCGAATGCGTCTGCGAGCTTGCGGGTGGCGGCGATACGGTCCTCGCCCGGGGGGGCACCGGCCAGGCGCGCGAATTCGCCGGCGTGCGGGGTGAGCACCGTCGGTGCGTCGCGGCCTGCGACGAGGTCGGGGTGGGCTGCGAGCAGCGTCAGCCCGTCGGCGTCGACGATCACCGGCAGATCGGTGTCCAACGCGAACCACAGCGCGGCGGCTCCGGTTTCCTCGGTTCCCAGGCCCGGTCCCACCACCCAGGACTGCACCCGCCCGGCCGAGGCGGGGGTGGGCGATGCGATCACTTCGGGCCAATGGGCGAGCACCTCGTGATGTGCACTGCCGGCGTAGCGCACCATGCCGGAGGTTGCCGCGACCGCGGCCCCCGTACACAGCACGGCAGCGCCGGGATACGTCGACGAGCCCGCCAGGATGCCCGTCACTCCCTGGGTGTACTTGTCGTCGTGGGGTCCGGGCATCGGCCAACGCGCCTTGACGTCGGCGGCCTCGAAACCGAGTACATCGGCGTCGGGCAGGTCGAGCCCGATGTCGACCAACCGGACGCGGCCGCAGTCACCGAGCGCGTGCACGGGTTTGAGTCCGCCGAAGGTGACGGTCAGTGCGGCGTGCACGGCCGGGCCGGCGACGGCGCCGGTGTGCGCGTCGATGCCGCTGGGGATGTCGACGGCCACGACCGGGATTCCGGCGGCGTCGACGGCGGCGAACACGTCCGCGGCCGCCGGACGCAGCGCGCCCTTGCCGGAAATGCCCACCACCCCGTCGATGACCAGATCCGTTGTCGGCCCGACACTGTCGACGACGCGACCGCCCGCTTTCGTGAACGCCACCAGCCCCTTGCGGTGGGTGCGCTCGGGATTGAGCAACACCGCGTCGGCGGCGGCGCCGCGGCGGCGCAGAAAGGTCGCCGCCCACAGCGCGTCACCGCCGTTGTCGCCGGAGCCGACCACCGCGCACACCCGACGGCCGGCAACTCCGCCGGTGCGTGTGGTCAGCTCGCGGACGATCGCGGTGGCCAGTCCGAACGCCGCGCGTCGCATCAGTGCACCGTCGGGCAGGCTGGCCAGCAGCGGCGCTTCGGCCTCGCGGATTGTCTCGACGGAGTAGTAGTGCCGCATCACAGTCAGGATTCCATGCCATGCCGTGAGCCGCGGCCAGCTTGCGCGTTCAATCCCGAGGCGTACAGTCGCGTTCGACACAGTTAAATGAGCTAAGCACCACTCGTAAGGAGCGGACATGCCACGAACGGACAACGACACTTGGGATCTCGCCACCAGCGTGGGCGCCACGGCAACCGGAGTCGCGGTGGGCCGCGCCTTGGCCAGCCGGGGCCCCAACCCGTTGATTGATGACCCGTTCGCGGAGCAGTTGGTGCGCGCGGTCGGAGTGGATTTCTTCACCCGGCTGGCCAGCGGCGAACTGGATCCGACGGAAGTCGACGACAACGGCGAGTGGGGAATGCAGCGGATGAGCCAGATGATGGCCGTCCGCACCCGATTCTTCGACGACTTCTTCATCGACGCCGCCGCGCGCGGTATCCGTCAGGCGGTCATCTTGGCGTCCGGGCTGGATGCCCGCGCCTACCGGTTGCCGTGGCCGGCCGGAACCACCGTGTACGAGATTGACCAGCCGAGGGTTCTTGACTTCAAGACCGAGACGATGGCGGACCTCGGCGCTACTCCGACCGCCGACCGCCGCGCGGTAGCCGTCGATCTGCGCCATGACTGGGCGACCGCACTGAAAGGCGCCGGTTTCGACCCCACTCAACCGGCCGCGTGGAGCGCCGAGGGCGTGCTGCCGTTTTTGCCGCCCGACGCCCAGGATCGCCTGCTGGACAACATCACTGCGCTCAGCGCCGCGCACAGCCGGCTGGCCACCGAGAACATGGCCAACGCCGCGCAGGATGTGCCGACGATTGTGGATCGGATGCGGCAGGTTACCGACCGTTGGCAAGAGAATGGCTTCGACGTCGAGATGACCGATCTCTGGTATCCCGGTGAGCGGCAGGACGTGGTGGATTACCTCAATTCCCATGGCTGGGACGCGACGGCTACCCGGGCCGCTGATCTGTTTGTCGCTCATGGTTTTTCGGTGCACACCGCTGACGAAGAGGAGCAGGCAACGGTCGGGTCGCTGGCCTACGTCACCGCGACCCGCGGATAGCCGCCCGGCCCGCGAACCACCGTGCCGGATTCAACAGCGGGGCGTCGCGGCGTCGGGTCAGCGGGTAGCAGCACAGACCGATGGCGATCGCCGAGCAGTGGCCGATCCCGGTGAAGTCGGGGTTGGCGACGAATCCGGCGCCGTAGTAGACCACCACCGCGGCCAGGTAGCACCACTGCCAGGGCGGGGCGATGTGGTAGGTGAGCACCGCCATCACGCCGACCATGAAGTAGCTGACCCCGACGTCGCGGACGTGCACCATTCGTTCCGGCTCCAGGTGACGCTCGATTGCCAGATACAACAAGCCCTCGCTGACATACGTCGCGACGACATGCGCGGTGAGTCCCACTGCAAGCCAATGTATCTGGCCTAGCCACCGCTCGGCCGGCGCGACGAACAAGCTGAACAGCACCAGGCACGGTAACCACTTTCCGCCGTCGATCCAGAACAAGCTGGCGAACAACACGTAGAGCGGGTCGGTGCTCAGATGCGCAATGTTTGTGGAGCGGTGCACGAGCAATGTATGCAACTCGTGGCGGCTGAGCTGATGCTGGATGATCGTGGTGATCAGCAACACCGCGAGCCACAGATACGTCAGCGGCGCGCTACGGATGAACCGCCATGCGGCGGCCGGCCACGTCTTCACGGCGATGCCGGTGATCTCGTTCGTCTCACCCTTCTCCGCCTCTGTGTCTACGTATCCGTCCCAAGGTAGGTCCTTGATCAGTGATGACGTCCCGCGTATCGTATCGACCTATTCCGAAACTCTGAGTAGCGTAATCGACGGGAAGGATCGGGCTTGATGCGCAGCCGCTACGCCGGCCAACCGTTCACCACGCCCACCGCCGAGATCGCCGCCGCCCTAGAGCAGGTCAGCATCCCGACGCTGCTGCTCTCGCTGGTCCATATCACCGGTGACCCACGGTTCATCCGCGAATTCAAGCCGGCCGGGATTTTCCTCAACGAGGTCCAGGGCTTCATGTCGGAGGACGATAAGGCTCGCGCCCGCGCAGCTGCGCTGCCGGTGATCACCGACTACCGCGACCGTGGCTGCCCCGAACCCGCGCCGCTGCCCCGCGAACTGATCAAGGAAATGATGGACTGGGCCGTCTGCGAGACGGTGCCCGCCGACTACCTGCCGCTGCTGTTCGAGGAGCTCGACTTCGACGGCGTCGATCCGCGTCGCCCGGCGCCGCTCAAACCGGAGCAGGCCGCGGGGGTTCCGGTGATCGTCATCGGCTGCGGCGAGTCAGGGATCCTGGCCGGGATCCGGTTGAAGCAGGCCAACATTCCGTTCACTATTCTGGAGAAGAACCCCGGACCGGGCGGAACCTGGTGGGAGAACACCTATCCCGGTGCGCGTGTCGACGTCGCCAACCACTTCTACTGCTACAGCTTCGAGCCCAGCAACGACTGGACGCACTTCTTTGCCGAACAGCCCGAGCTCCGAGCGTATTTCACCGCGGTCATGAGTAAATACGGTATCGGCGAGCACGTGCGCTGGCAGACCGAGGTGCTTGCGGCGGACTGGAACGACGACGACGGCGTCTGGACGGTCAGCGCACGATCGCACGACGGCAACATCACCACTATGCGGGCCCGTGCCGTGATCACCGCCGTCGGGCAGCTGAACCGGCCCTACCTACCGGACTTCGACGGTGCAGACAGCTTCGCGGGGCCGTCCTTTCATTCCGCGGCCTGGGACCATTCCGTCGACCTGACCGGCAAGCGGGTGGCGCTGATCGGCGCGGGCGCAAGCGGTTTTCAGATCGCCCCGGCCATCGCCGACGCCGTCGAACACCTCACCGTCTTCCAGCGCACCGCGCAGTGGATGTTCCCGAACGCGATGTATCACGAGTCCGTCGGCGACGGGGTGCGGTGGGCGATGGATCATCTCCCCTTCTACGGTCGCTGGTACCGGTTCCTGGTGATGTGGCCGGGCGCCGATAAAGGTCTCGACGCCGCGCGGCTCGACCCGAACTACCCGAATCAGGACTATGCGGTCAGCGAGATCAATGCCGCCGCCCGGCTGATGTTCACCGACTGGATCACCAATCAGGTTGGGGACGACGAGGATCTGCTGGCCAAGGTGTTGCCGGATTATCCGGCCACCGGCAAACGCACACTGCAGGACAACGGTAGTTGGCTGAACACCCTGCGGCGAGACAACGTCGAACTGGTGCGTGCCGGTATTCAGCGCATTACTGAAAGTGGTGTCGTGACCATCGACGGCGTCACTCACGACGTGGATGTCATCATCTATGCCACCGGGTTTCGGCACACCGACGTGTTGTGGCCGTTGGCGATCACCGGGCGCAACGGCGTGAACCTGCGCAGCCTATGGGGACAGCGCCCCTACGCCTACCTCGGCATCACCGTTCCGGGCTTCCCTAACTTCTTCATGCTCTACGGTCCGGGCGCCCATCTCGCGCACGGCGGGAGCCTGATCTTCAACTCCGAATTGCAGATGCGCTATATCAATAGCTGTTTGGCGCACTTGGCCGAGAACGGCCTGCATTCCGTCGAACCGACTGCCCAGGCTGCCGCCGACTGGCATCGACGGACCCAAGCCGAGATCAAGAAGATGGTGTGGTCACATCCATTGGTCAAGCACTCTTACTTCAAAAACCCCGACGGCGAAATCCACACCGTTAGCCCGTGGCGGCTCAACGAATACTGGGCGGTGGTACGAGAACCCGATTGGTCACAGTTCTTGACGCGGGAAAGGGTGCCATGAGCGGAGTGGTCGTCACCGGAGCCGCATCCGGTATCGGCCGGGCGTGCGCCGAGGCACTGGTCGGCGACGGTCGACGAGTTGTCTTGTGGGACATCGCCAACGCCGTGCAGCAAGTGGCTGACGACATCGGGATGCCGGGCGCGGTCGTCGACGTCTGCGACGACGCAGCGCTTGCCGACGCCGTCGCCGCTGCCGCCACCGCGCTCGACGGTCTCGACGGCCTGGTGCACGCCGCTGGGCGTGTGCTCGCCGAACCCGTCGGCGCCTACACCGGCGAATCCTGGGACGCCATCCTCGACGTCAACCTGCGCGCACAGGCGATGCTGGTCCAGCTCATGCTGCCGCATCTGGAGGCATCTGCGCGCGCCGGCCGTTCACCAGCGGTCGTCGGCATCTCCAGCATCGAAGGGCTGACCGCCAACCCGTTTATCCCCGCCTACTGCGCGTCGAAGGCCGGCCTGCTCGGGTTGACCCGCTCAATGGCCGCGCAGCTGGGCCCCGCCGGAATCCGCGTCAACGCGGTGTGTCCCGGGTTCATCCACACCCCGATGCTGCAGATCGCGCTCGACGTCGAGGAAGTCCGAGCCGGTTTCGTTCGGGCGGCGCCGCTGGGCCGCATCGGTGAGCCCGCCGAGGTCGCGCAGGCGGTGGCCTTTCTGATGTCGCCGCGGGCGTCCTTCATCACCGGCACCCACCTTGTCGTCGACGGCGGCGTCACGTGCCGACACCCTTGAGCTTCACCGGGGCGACCGCTGGGCGGCCGCGACCTCGGGCCATCGGGTAGAAGCAGAGGCCGATAAAGATCGCAGCGAAATGCCCGACGGCAGTGAAGTTTACGTGCAGGATCAGCGGGACGGTGAAGACGGCGATCAGTATCACCAGATAACCCCAGCGCCAGGGCTTAGCGATGTGATAGGTCAGCACCGCCATCACGCCGACCATGAAGTAGCTGACCCCGATATCGCGGGCGTAGACGAGCTTCTCCGGCTCCAGGTGGTGCTGGATCGCCAGGTATAGCAGGCCCTCGCTGATGTACGTCGCGCCGATGTGTGCGGTCAAGCCTACAGTGAGCCAACGCAACTGACCAAGCCACCGCTCAGCCGGCGCGACAAACAAGGTGAAAAGCACCAAATACGGTGTCCAGTAGCGGCCGTCAATCCACAGCAGGCTGGTGAACAACACGTCCAGCGGATCCCGGGCCAAGTGGTAGAGGTTGGTCGAGCCGTGCACGAGCTCCGAGTGCAACTGCCGCCTGGTGAGATGGTGCGCAATAATGGTGGTGACGAGTAATACGGTCAGCCAGGCATAGGTCAACGGCGCGCTGCTAACCCAGCGCCACACAGCAGCCAGCCATAGTTTCAGCCGTCGCATGCCTGCACCGTCATTTCGCCGACACTGCAACTACATACACGACACGCCGAGCAACTCCGCAATGGTTGCAGTCTCGACGCGAGAATCACTCGACGGTGACGGACTTGGCCAGGTTGCGCGGCTTGTCGACGTCGTAACCGCGGGCCTGCGCCACCGAAGCGGCGAACACCTGAAGCGGGATGGTCGACAGTAGCGGCTGGAAAAGCGTTGAGACAGCCGGTATTTCGATCAGATGGTCGGCGAAGGGACGGACCGTGTCGTCGCCCTCCTCCGCGATGACGATGGTGACCGCGCCGCGGGTCTGGATCTCGCGAATGTTCGACAGCAGTTTGGCATGCAGCGTCGCAGAGTTCTTCGGCGACGGCATGACGACAATGACCGGCAGATCGTCCTCGATCAGCGCGATCGGCCCGTGCTTGAGCTCACCGGCAGCGAAACCCTCGGCGTGCATGTAGGCCAATTCCTTGAGTTTCAATGCGCCTTCCAGCGCTACAGGGTAGCCGACGTGGCGGCCCAGGAACAAAATGGTCGACGAGTTGGCGAATCGGTAAGCCAATTCGGCCACCGGCTTCATACCCGTGAGCACGCGGGCCACCAGCTCCGGCATCGATTCCAGCTCGCGGTACTCGCGCTCGACCTCGTCGGGGTATTTGGTGCCGCGAGCCTGCGCCAGCGCCAGCCCGAGCAGATAGTTGGCGGCAATCTGCGCCAGAAAGGTTTTCGTCGAGGCCACGCCGATTTCGGGTCCGGCGCGGGTGTAGAGCACCGCATCGCATTCCCGCGGGATCTGGCTGCCATTGGTATTGCAGATCGCGAGCACTTTGGCCTTCTGCTCTTTGGCGTGTCGCACCGCCTCGAGGGTGTCGGCGGTCTCACCGGATTGGCTGATGGCGACCACCAGCGTGCTGCGGTCCAGCACCGGATCGCGGTAGCGGAATTCGCTGGCCAGCTCGACTTCGACCGGCAGCCGGGTCCAGTGCTCGATCGCGTATTTGGCCAAGAGCCCGGAGTGATATGCGGTGCCGCAGGCCACCACGAACACCTTGTCGACTTCGCGCAGCTCCTGGTCGCTCAAACGCTGCTCGTCGAGCACGATCCGGCCGTCGACGAAATGTCCGAGCAGAGTGTCGGCCACCGCGGCGGGTTGCTCGGCGATCTCCTTGAGCATGAAGTACTCGTAGCCGCCCTTCTCGGCGGCCGAGAGGTCCCAGTCGATATGAAAAGGACGAGCTTCGCCGGTCAGGTCGTTGCCGTGGAAGTCGCTGATCCGGTAGCCGTCGGCGGTGATGACCACCGCCTGGTCCTGGCCCAGCTCGACCGCCTCGCGGGTGTACTCGATGAAGGCGGCCACGTCGGATCCGATGAACATCTCGCCGTCGCCGAGCCCGACCACCAGCGGGGTGGAGCGGCGTGCGGCGACGATGGTGCCGGGCTCGTCGGCGTTGGCGAATACCAGCGTGAAGTGGCCTTCCAGCCGGCGCAACACGGACAAGACCGAGGCAGTGAAATCGCCAGCAGTCGGTCCTTTCCGGTAGGCCTGCGCCACCAGGTGCACGGCGACCTCGGTGTCGGTGTCGCTGGCGAATTCCACCCCGGCGGCCTCCAACTCGCGGCGCAGCACCGAGAAGTTCTCGATGATGCCGTTGTGGACGACGGCGATCTTGCCGGCGACGTCGCGGTGGGGATGCGCGTTGCGGTCGGTGGGGCGTCCGTGGGTGGCCCACCGGGTGTGACCGAGGCCGGTACTACCGGTCAACGCTGCGGCGTCGGTGTCCTCGAGCGCCTTCTCGAGGTTGGCCAACCGGCCCGCGCGGCGGCGCACGGTGAGCTTGCCGTGCCCGTCGAGCAGGGCAATCCCGGCAGAGTCATAGCCGCGATACTCCATCCGGCGCAACGCGTCGACGATGACGTCGCAGGCCGACCGCTGCCCGACGTAGCCGACGATTCCACACATAGCCCATCAGGGTAATGCAGGCAGCCGGTTACCCCGGCCTGCGCACGGCTCCCACGGGCGATGCGGAAAGCGGCCGGCGCATGTTGGGCAGCGGATACGATCGCCCGGTCATGCCTGAAGACACGATTAATGGGATTCCCCGCGCGGATCCGCGCGCACGTCGTGCGGCATGGAAGCGCGCATTGTTGTCGCTGGTCGCGACCAAGCCCGGGGCTGCGGTGCACCGGGCGATCGCAGCCCCGCTGGACGCGGCGATCATGCGGGCAACACGCGGTCGCGTGAACCTGGGGGCAGGCGCGCTTCCGATGGTCGTCTTGACATCGACCGGCGCACGCAGCGGCCAGCGGCGCGAAACTCCATTGGCGTATTTCACTGATGAAGATGCCGTCATCCTGACGGCTTCCAACTACGGCGGCCAGCGGCATCCGAGTTGGCTCCACAACCTGCTTGCCCATCCGGAATGCGAATTGCACATCGGCGACCGCGGCGGCCGTTTCATCGCACAAGAGGTAACCGGCGCCGAGCGCGACCGGCTGTTTGCACTCGCCGCCGATCTTTACCCGGGCTACGCCAACTACGCCGAGCGGATAGACGGCATCCGGACAATCCGAATGATGCGGTTGACGCCCGGCGCATGACCACACCGCGCGGCGCTGGGATGCACCGCTGTGCCGCGGTCAGTAAAGGTAGTGCAGCCGCCCCCAAGAACGGCTGCACTAGTCCATCGCGGCGGTCGGCCTGGGCGAGCGGCCGTGCCGCCCGCCGTAAGTTAGTGCCCGCCGGGCCCGCCACCGGGGCCGCCAGGTCCGCCTGGTCCGCCATCGGGGCCAGGGCCGGGGCCGCCGTTGGGCTGCCAGTTGTCCGGGTGCCATGGGCCTTGACCGTGCCAGTGCGCCTGGTCGTGCGGGTCGCCGTCGTAATACCAGTCATCGTGGCAACGACCCCAGTCCCAGTTGTTACCCCAGCCTGGATCCCAGTACTGACCTGGGCACCAGTGATAATTCGGGAACGGTCCCGGTTGCGCCTGGGCCACGGCAGCGGAGCCCAAACCGGCGAGGCCGAAGCCGGCAGCAAGGACCGCTGCTGACGCGGCGATACATGTCGAATTTTTCATATGACACGTCTTCCCTGGAATACCCGATGCAAACCTGTGAGATCCCTGACAACCGCAAGGAGGACGCAGTGCCAAACGACGGTTTCCACCCCGACCTGCGGCCGAACAACCGGTCCACGCGTAAGCGCGTGCGCCATGTGAGGTCGTCGGAACTCGATGACGACACCTCGCAAAGCGAAGGCATGCACCGCTTCGCGGCGATCAGCGGGCGTACGGTCGGGTCCGAGAAGCTCTGGATGGGTGAGACGCACGTCGCCCCTGCGGTCGCTTCGGCCAACCATCACCACGGCGAATCCGAAACAGCGATCTTCGTGCGCAGCGGGCACCCAGACTTCGTCTTCCACGACGGCACAGGAGAAGTCCGGGTGTCGACGAATCCCGGCGACTACGTGTTCATCCCGCCGTATTTGCCGCACCGCGAGGAGAATCCGAGTCCGGACGAGCCGGCCGTGGTCGTCGTCGCTCGTAGCACACAGGAGGCAATCGTCGTCAATCTTCCAGAGCTCTACTCGCTGTAATCCAGCCGGTGTCGACCGTGCGCTAACGTCAACGCGTGGCCCGTACCCGCAAACTGTTCGCCGCCCTTACTCGTCGGGGCCCGCACCGTGTTCTGTGCGGTGATCTCGCTTTCGCCGGGTTGCCGGGCGTCGTGTACACGCCCGAATCGGGGCTGAATCTGCCCGGAATTGCGTTCGGCCACGACTGGCTGACCGGTGTTCACCGCTACTCCGACCTCCTGGAGCATCTGGCGTCCTGGGGCATCGTCGCTGCCGCTCCCGACACCGAGCGGGGATTGGCTCCCTCGGTGCTGAATCTGGCCTTCGACCTGGGCACTGCGCTTGACATCGCCGCCGGGGTGCGGCTCGGGCCCGGCGAGATCAGTGTGCATCCCACGAAGCTGGGGCTGGTGGGCCATGGTTTCGGCGGTGCCGCAGCGGTGTTCGCCGCGGCCGGCATGCCGGACAAGCCGAAGGCGGTTGCGGCGATTTTCCCGACCGTCACCAAACCGCCAGCCGAGCAGCCGGCGGCGACGCTGAAGGTGCCCGGCGTGGTTTTCAGCGCGCCCGGAGACGAGAAGACGTTGCAATCCAACGCTATCCAGCTTTCCCAGGTGTGGGGCAGCGCCACCTTGCGGGTGATCAGCAAAGCGAAGGCGCGCGGACTGGTCGAGGGACGCAGCCTGGCGACGGCGTTCGGGCTCGGCGGCCCACACCGCAAGACACAGAAGGCGGTTCGGGCGCTGCTGACCGGCTATCTGCTGCATGAACTCGGCGGTGACAAGAAGTATCGGGAGTTCGCCGATCCCGACGTGCAGCTGCCCAAGACCCAAGCCCTGCCGGTCGATGCCGCACCCGTGAGCCCAGAAGAGAAGATCGTCGCGCTGCTCAAGCCGTGAGCGCAGCGGCCAACCGGATGGGTGCTAGAAAGTCATGATGCGCCTTGGCATAACTCTGAACTACTCCGGCGGCTTCAAAGAAGCGGTCGGCCACGTCGTCGAGCTGGAAAAGGTCGGTGTCGACATCGCGCTTGTCGCCGAGGCGTATTCCTACGACGCAGTCAGCCAGCTCGGCTACCTCGCGGCAAAGACCAACAGCATCACGTTGGGCTCCGGAATACTGCCCATCTACACGCGCACTCCTACCCTGCTGGCGATGACCGCTGCCGGGCTGGATTACGTATCCGACGGCCGATTCCACTTGGGTCTCGGCACCTCTGGACCGCAGGTGATCGAGGGGTTTCACGGTGTCGAATTCGAAGCGCCGCTGGGCCGCACGCGTGAGGTAGTCGACATTTGCCGACGGGTCTGGCGGCGCGAACGAATCGACTACGCCGGCAAGCACTACCAGGTGCCGCTACCGCCGGATCGCGGAACAGGGCTGGGCAAGCCGCTGCATCTTATCAATCACCCTGTCCGCGAACGGATTCCGATTTCCATCGCCGCGCTCGGGCCCAAGAACGTCGAACTGACCGCGGAAATCGCCGAGGGCTGGCAGCCGATTTTCTTCTATCCGGACAAGGCCGAGTCGGTGTGGGGTACTGCCCTGAAAGCCGGCTACGCCAAACGGAATCCGCAACTGGGTCCACTGGACGTCATGGTCGGCGTGTCGCTGGCCATCGGCGACCACGTCGACGAGCGACTGGCCTGGGCCAAACCGCAGCTGGCTCTCTATATCGGTGGAATGGGCGCCAAAAACCGCAACTTCTACCACAACCTGGCCACCCGCTACGGGTTCGGCGAGGTGGCGAACCGGATCCAGGAGCTGTACCTGTCCGGCCGCAAAGACGAGGCCATCGCCGCCGTGCCGGACGAACTGGTGCGCGGTATTTCACTGGTCGGGCCGCGCGGATTCGTCGCTGAGCGCGTGGCGGCCTTCGCCGAGGCTGGGGCGACGACGCTGTTGGTGGCCCCCCTCACGGCTGACCGCGGTGAATCGGTGCGCTTTGTCGAGCAACTACGGGAGCTGCTGCCGAGCTGACGTGTCACTGCCCTGCCTGCGGTAAAGCGTCGGCAGCGATTTCACACGGGGTCGAGCCTTCCTCTTGCGGAGCCGGCGCCGTCGGCTCGGCGGGCGCCGGCGCGGCCGCCGGCTTATCGACCGGTGCAGCCGCGCCGGCCTGCCCACTCGGCGGCTCAGCGCCGTTCGGCGCTGCTGGCGGGATTGTGCCCTCCGGTTCTGGGACGCTGTCCTGGGCGCCTTCACCGGTATCAGTACCCGTACCGGTCTCCTGCGGCTCGGCGTCTTCGTCGGGCGTCTCCGCGGAGTCGTCGTCCGTGTCGTCCGGGTCGCCATCGTCGGTGTCAGCCGCGTCGGCAACCGGGTCGTCAGCGTCCAGGTCGTCGCCCAGCGGGTTGTCGGCGCCCAGTAGATCGTCGGGCCCTGAAGGACCGGCAAGCCCATCGGTCAGGGGACCCCACCAGACCACCGATCGCGTCGACGATCTGACCGGCCAGACCCACGAGGCCACCCAGCCCGCTACCCAACCCGCCTCCACCGCCAAGGCCGCCGAGCCCTCCTCCGCCACCGAGGCCGCCGAAATCGCCCGCGCCGCTCGACAGGCCGGCGGGATCAGCCAACGGGGCGTCCAACGCCGACGTCGGCGGCATGGGCGGCAGATCATCCAGCAGATCCGCCGGCGGGGCCGTCGGTATCGGCGGCGCCGGAGTCGCCGCAGCGGCCGGCATGGTGTTGTCGGGCGGCAACGGAGTCGCCGCAGCGGCCGGCACGGTGGTGGCGGGCGCTGGTGGGGCAATGGCAGCGGCGGGTTCAACCGGCGCGCTGGCCGTCGGCACCATCGGCTCATCCCATAGGTGTCTGTCGGCAAGACCGGCAGCGGCTTGGAGCCACACCGCTGGCGCAGCGGTCAACGCGTCGGTGACGGTGTCGTAGGACTTCTCCACCGAAGCCATCGCCGAGCGCATCGCGGTGAGCCAGTCGGTACGAATGTCGTTGTCTACATAGGGTTTTACCCGCCGCTCCACCATTTCATACGCGGCCGGCTGGTCGCCCACGCCGCTTGTCACCAGTTGTGCCGCCGGCAACCAGGCTGCCCGCTCGGTCAGCCGGCGGTCATCGATGTCAACGGCGGCCGCGACTTTGGCGTCGACCGTCTGCCACAGGTTGTCGCGCAAGGCCTCGCATCCTTGGGCGGCCGCTCGGATCGCGTCGACGACTGCGTTCGCTGAATTGCAATGCTGGCGCAGTGATTCCATCGCGGCGTCGGCTCCTGCTCCGTTCCACGCCGCAGCGAGGTAACTGAGTTGCGCGCGCTGCATGGCCAGCGCTTCTTCGATTTCGTGGACCGCTGCCCACAGGTTTGCGCAGTCGTCGTCAAGCGCGAACAGGTCGAGGCCGTCTTCGCTGTCGTACCAGTCGCGCACCTGGGAACCATGCGCGGTCAGGTCGGGATGCTGATAGCCCAGGGCATGGCAGGCCCACACGTAGTTTTGGGTGTGCTCCACCGCGGGCCGTCCCTCAGCAAGCCGACCCGAGACGTCAAACCGGCTCACGGGTCAGCCGATTCGGGCCGCGGCGCGCAGTTCGGCGTCGGCGTAGTGGTCGGCGGTGGCGCGCAGTGCGGCGGCGATCTCGACCGTCGCGCGTGACAACTGGCTGAGCTGCGCCGACACGCGATTCAGCGCACTGCGCAACGCGTCCCCGCGTGCGACATGGGCGCGGCCCGCGCGGGCGCCGCTAAAGGCCAAGTGTGCCATATGGTTACGGACTGCGCCGTCGATGATTTCTGCCGCGCCGTCAAACCGGTTAGCGACCGACCGCACCGCGGCGACGTCGATCCAGGTACGGCAATGTTGGTCCATACCCGCTACGACGCGCTAGTGACGCGAGCGGTTCCCGGTTAGGCGGTAACGGATTCGGCGACGCGCAAAGCAAGCCGACGAGCGACATCTTGGTCGGCCGCTTCCACCATGACACGGATCAGCTGCTCAGTTCCGGACGGACGCAACAGAATTCGCCCGGTATCGCCGAGTTCCTCCTCGGCTTCGCGCACCGCAGCCCGCACCTCCGGCGCCGCCACCGCGGCGGCCTTGTCGGCGACCTCGACGTTGATCAATACCTGCGGCAAGGTTTGCATCGCTGACGCGAGGTCCGCCAGCGACGACCGGGTTTGGGCCATCCGCGACATCAACCGCAGGCCGGTGAGGATGCCGTCGCCGGTGGTGGCCAGCGCGGGCATGACGATGTGGCCGGATTGCTCACCGCCGAGGCTGTAGTCGCCGGCCCGCAGTTCCTCGAGCACGTAGCGGTCGCCCACGCCGGTGGTACGCACGGTGACGCCGGCCGCGCGCATGGCCAGGTGCAGCCCGAGGTTGCTCATCACTGTGGTCACTAGGGTGTTGGCGGCCAGTTCGCCGGCCTCCTGCATTGCCAGTGCCAGCACCACCATGATGTGGTCGCCGTCGACGACCTCGCCGCTGGCATCGACTGCCAGGCATCGGTCGGCGTCGCCGTCGTGGGCCAGGCCGAGGTCGGCACCATGCGCCAGCACCGCCGAGCGCAGCGACTCCAGATGCGTCGACCCGCAGCTGTCGTTGATGTTGAGCCCGGTGGGTTCGGCGTTGATCGCGATGACGCGGGCGCCGGCGGCGCGATAGGCGCGCGGCGCCGCCACCGACGCCGCGCCGTGCGCGCAGTCGACGACAACGGCCAGGCCGTCGAGCCGGACGGTGCTGGCCTTGGCGAGGTGACGCAGGTAGCGCTCCAGTGCATCGTCAGCGTCGACCACGCGCCCGATGCCCGCGCCGACCGCGCGCAGCCCGGGCCCGGCCGCGACCAGTTCTTCGATCTCGTCTTCGGTGGGGTCGTCGAGCTTGTGACCGCCGGGGCCGAAGATTTTGATGCCGTTGTCGGGCATCGGGTTGTGCGATGCGGAGATCATCACGCCGAAGTCGGCGTCGTAGGCGCTGGTCAGATAGGCGACGGCGGGTGTTGGCAGCACTCCGGCCCGCAATGCGGTCACACCCTCGCTGGTCAGCCCGGCGATCACCGCGGCTTCCAGCATTTCGCCGCTGGCCCGCGGGTCGCGGCCCACCACGGCGACCGGCCGGCGGCCCGTGGCGGTGCTGGCCAGTCGCCGGGCCGCCGCAGCGCCCAGGGCGAGCGCCAGCTCAGCGGTCAACTCGCGGTTAGCCACCCCGCGGACGCCGTCGGTGCCGAACAGTCGACCCATGCGGACAAACCTCTCACATTTGACAGCCGTGCAACGGGCATACCCTTTTCTGGCCGCGAGTGTGCGTGTTTGTTCACCGACACGCCGAAATACGCGTACAACGATGCACGCTCGCGGCCAGACCGTGACCGATCAGCGCTTGCTGTACTGCGGAGCCTTGCGGGCTTTCTTCAGACCGTACTTTTTGCGTTCGGTGGACCGCGGGTCGCGGGTGAGGAAGCCGGCCTTCTTCAGCGCGGGCCGGTCGTCGGGCGAGACCAGGATCAGCGCCCGGGCGATGGCCAGGCGCAGTGCGCCGGCCTGGCCGGACGGGCCGCCGCCGCCCAGGTGGGCATAGATGTCGAAGCTGTCCACCCGGTCGACGGTCACCAGCGGAGCTTTGATGAGCTGCTGGTGGACCTTGTTGGGGAAGTAGTCCTCGAGGCTGCGGCCGTCGAGGTCGAATTTGCCGGTGCCGGGCACCAGCCGAACCCGAACGACGGCCTCCTTGCGTCGCCCGACTGTCTGGATGGGGCGCTCGAAGACGAACGAGTCGGCGGCCTTTCCAGGCGCCGGCGTCTCAGCAGCCGCGGTGTTGCCGGTGTCGGTCTCTGCCGTCTGGGTCATTGGGTCACCTGCTTGATCTGGTATGGAATCGGCTGCTGGGCGGTGTGGGGGTGTTCGGGACCCGCGTAGACGCGCAGCTTGCGCTTGATCTGGCGGCCGAGCTTGTTCTTGGGCAGCATGCCGACGATCGCCTTCTCGACGACCCGATCGGGGTGTCGTTGCATGAGGTCGCCGAGGGTGCGCTTGCGCAGCCCGCCGGGATAACCCGAGTGGCGGTAGACCGGCTTGTCCTGCAGTTTGTTGCCGCTGATCGCGACCTTGTCGGCGTTGACGACGATGACGAAATCGCCGCCGTCGACGTTGGGAGTGAACGTCGGCTTGTGCTTGCCGCGCAGCAGGGTGGCTGCGGCGACGGCAAGGCGGCCAAGCACCACGTCCGTGGCGTCGATGACATACCACGACCGCGTGGTGTCACCGGCCTTCGGCACGTATGTAGGCACAGCGCTTACTTGCCTTTCTCTCGGGTTGAATCCCGGTATGACCCGGGTGCCGGTCAGGCGTCGACGGGCGGGGTGCTCTCGGCGACCGACAGTGACCCGAGCCCCGGCAGACCGCACGCCAACCCAGCAGCTTACCGGCGCCCATCCGCGCAGGTCAAAACGCCGTGGCGGGGCAACCGGTGCTGCGCATGACTGTGTGGTCCCGACGGCTCCCCTCCATCGGGACCCACACAGGGTCTGTTGGGCCCTATCGCCTCCAAATGCTGGCCGCTTGGCGGTCGGCGCTCGCCACGTCGTCGGAGCCCGCCCGGACCGCGTTGCCGAGGTCGACCAGCATCTCGTTGAGCGCGGAAGCCGCTTGCTGCCACCTGAGCTGTTCGACGCGGTAGGCGGCAGCGGCTTCGCGGGTCCAGAGTTCTTGCAGTGGAGCGATCTGCGATCTCAGCTCTTCCAGGGCGGCGTTGAAGCGAGCTGCCGTGGTGTGGATCTCCTGGCGAACGCTGTATTCGATTTCGGCGAAGTTGTACGACAGCACGGGGTCCATGTTGATCGCCCTGACTCACAGGTTCCCGCCGGCGGTGGCGATGCGGTGAGCATGGCTCTCCCCGGCTTCGCGCAGCGTCGCCTCGTTGTAGCGGATGCTCTCCGCGATGCCGTGCAATGCGTGATACAGCTTCATCGATTCGGCGTTCCAGCGCTCGACCACCTCCTTGAAGCGGGTAGCAGCGAGCCCGCCCCACACCGACGGCGGCACGCTGCTGACCCGCCCGATGAACGCCTGCAGCATGCCGCGGATCTCTTCGTTGCAAGCTTCCGTTTTGGCGGCGACCGTGTGCATCAGGTTGAAGTCGGTGCTCAACGTGTTGGGCGTGCTCATACCATGTATGACTGCGTCGGCTCGGGTTCGGTTCCATGCGTCCGTATTTAGGCGGTCACCGCGTGGGCAGACCGCACGGCCTGCTCGCACACGTCGAGGATGGCCGCTGCCCCTCCGGCGCGGCTCTGGCAGCCGATGCTGATCCGCACGGGACCGTCAAGAAGCACTGTCCAGCGGATCTCGTGCCCGGGGCGAACTTCCCGATAAGTGACTGCGGGCCGCCCGGCGCTGGTTCCCGATGGGCTGAAGTCGATGAAGACACCCGACGGCTCGGCGTCGATAGCGCGCTTCAGCGATTCCGCAGCCGCAGTCAGCGTTTCGTGGCCAACCGGGGATTGCGTCACATGCAGCGCCACTTCCGGATCAGACGGCGACGTGAGCTGGACGCGCGCCGAGCCGGGCCCACCGACGACGCGCTCGACGCGCCATTGCGCGGGAACGCTCAGCGCTACCCGGCCCTCCACCAGAAACGTCGTCGGAATTGCGCCAGGTGGCGGCGCGCTGTGGCGGCTGACAATGCCGACAGCGAGCATCGCCCCGGACGCCGCCGCGGTCACGAGAACCGCTGCAGCGACACGTTTTCTGCGTCCCCATCCGCCTCGAGCCCGAGCCGGTGCGTCATCCTCCTCACGGACCGACAACGCCGCAACCGCAAGTTCCTTCAACCGCGCATCGTCGACCTGCACCACCGTCAGATCGGCACGGCTGCGGAGCAGGCCGTCAGCGATCATGCTGGCCAGCGTCGCGGCCCCGGCGATCGTGGTCGGTGCATCGATCACCGCGGTCGATGTCTTAGTTGCCATTCCGGCAATGGCCCGCGTGACCGACTCAGCAACTGTGTCCGGTTGGCCGCGGCGAGCTTCGGCGACGACCGCCGCGGCGGTGATGACGACGAAACGCTCAGCGATTTCGACGATCACCGGCGACTGGTCTGGTGACGCCTGGCTCAGCAACCACGACCGTGGCTGTACGACGACGCTGTCGGCCAGCTGCTGTGCCGCCGCGTTGACGACGTCGACCCGTGATGCCGCCCACCACGACGGATGCACGACGGCGACGCGGCATAAGGGTCCGCCGAGCACGGACTGCAGGACCGTGCGCCACAGCGAATCAACCGAGACCGGCTGGTCGTCGACCAGTACCACCTGGTCGTCTATCGCGTCCAGTGCGGCAGCCGCCATCGCGCCATCGAACGCTGGTGTGGCGCAATCCAATCGACGGACAGTCGCTGGCCCGGCTTCGATGATCGCAGGTGCGGTCACGGTGGCGGGCTCCAGGCGACCTGCACCTTTTGTGTGCGGCCGCGCGTGACCAGGGTGCCGCGCCCGGGTGGCAGCCGCGTCGGGCGGACGGAACCGATCAGTGGACCTTCTTCCGAGTCGGCGCTCATCATCAATCCCATGCAGCCCAGCTCGCGCAGCCCGGCCAGCAGTGGCTCGAACACGGCACGGGCCGCACCGCCACTGCGCCGGGCCACCAGCAGATGCAGCCCTAAATCGCGTGCGTAAGGCAAGAATTCGACGATCGTCGCCAGCGGGTTACCGGCAGCATTGGCAACCAGGTCGTAATCGTCGACGACAAGATATAGGTCGGGGCCTGCCCACCACGATCTGGCTCGTAACTGTTGCTGGGTGGCCTGCGGTGGAGGCATCCGGCGTTTCAGCACGGTCAGCAGTCCGGCAAGCAATCGTTCGAGCGCTTGTGCCGAAACAGCGTAGCCAGCAAAGTGTTCGGACTCGACAACGTTGAGCAGGCTGCGCCGGAAATCCACGATGACAACTCGAGCCTGCGCGGCAGTTTTGGTCCGCGTGATTTCGCGGCATAACGTGCGCAAAGCTGCGCTCTTGCCGCACTGGTTGTCCCCGAGGACCAGCAGATGCTGCTGCTGGCCGAAGTCGCATGGGCATGGGTGTAATTCGTGTTCCTCCAAGCCCAGCAGGATATGTTCGCGAAGTTCGTCGCTTGCTCGCTCGAGCAGGGCCTGATGCTCGACGTGGGCCGGCAAGAGCGGTACCGGCGCCGCACCGGCTTCTCCGTAGCGGCGTCGAAGCACCTCCCCCACCTGGACCGCGGCCTCGGCCAATCCCGTGCTCGACTGTATGCCATCGAGTCGTGGCAGCGCGATGACCATGTGCAGTCCGTCCGCCGTCAGGCCGCGGCCCGGTCTGTCTTTGGGTACCCGTTGCGCCTGTTTGCGATCCACTTCGGAATCTGCGGGATCACCTAGGCGTAACTCGATTCGGGCGCCGAGCTGATCCTTCAACCCGGGCCTGATGTCGGCCCAGCGTGATGCCGACACCACGACGTGTACACCAAACGACAAACCTTGAGCGGCAAGCGCGATGATAGATTCCTCCAGCACCGGGAACTCCTGGCGCACGACCGCCCAACCGTCGACAACCAAGAAGACGTCACCGAAACGATCACCAGCTGCCGTCGTCGGTTGCTCGCACCGCAGCCGTCGATACCTTGCCATCGATTCAATACCGCGCTCGCGGAACACAGGTTCGCGCCGTTGGATGATCGACTCCAATTCGGCCACCGTGCGCATCACCAGGTCGGGTTGGGCTCTGCCGGCCACCGACCCGACATGCGGAAGACACCGCATGGATTCCAGCGCCCCTCCGCCAAAATCCAAGCAGTAGAACTGCACCCGCCCCGGATCGTGCGTAGCGGCCAGCGCCACGATCAGCGCGCGCAGGGTCGTCGACTTGCCCGACTGAGGGCCGCCCACCACGGCGACGTTGCCTGCCGCCGCGGACAAGTCGACGGTCAACGGCGTGCGCTGCTGCTCGTACGGGCGATCCACGACGCCGATCGGGACAGTGAGATCTGACGATGCGGCATCGCCGACGGTAAGCCCAGCGGCGCGCAGCACACTGTCCAGTGCCGGCGCCGCCCCGAGCGGCGGCAGCCACACCTGGTGCGCGGCCGGGCCGCACCGCGAAAGCCCATCCACCACTGCCTGCAGAACAGTACGCGCAGACATCTGACCCACCCGGTCGACGTGCGTTGCGGTGACCGGTCCCATCGGCGCAGCAGTGAACACACGGACGACGGGCGTCCCGTGGCCGCCGCAGGATTCGCAGTGCACGGTGTCGGACCGACAGGGACCGGACACAAAGGCTGTCTGGAACCGGATGGATTCGGCGCTTGCTGTTTGCAGGAATCCGGCGCCGGGGATGTTGGGCAACTCGAAGGCATCTGGCTTCCCAAGGACTACCCGTGAGTCGTTGGCGGACAACGTTTTCAGGCATATCCGGTAGGAAAGGTGAGATTCCAGCCCGCGTAGTCGGCCCTCGTCGAGACGTTGGCTGGCCAGCAGCAAATGCATCCCCAAGGACCGGCCCAAACGGCCGATAGCGGCGAACGTTTCGGCGAAATCGGGGTGCTGGCGCAGCAACTCCGAATATTCGTCGACGATGATGAACAATGTCGGCAGCGCCGCCAATTGTGCACCCGCGCGGCGAGCATGCTCATAGGCATCGACGCTGACGAGGTTGCCTGCCCTCCTGAGCATTTGTTGGCGCCGGTTGATCTCGCCGGCCAGCGCGTCGCTCATCCGGGCAACCAGCGCCGCCTCGTCGGAGAGGTTGGTGATGACGGCGGCGACATGCGGGGCGCGCTCCAAGCCGAGAAAGGTTGCGCCGCCTTTGAAGTCAATCAGAACAAGGTTCAGTATCTCTGGTGAGTGCCGGGCCAACATGCCCAGCGCGACAGTGCGAAGCAGTTCCGATTTGCCTGAACCGGTAGCGCCGATGCACAGCCCGTGCGGGCCCATGCCCTGTTCGGCGGCCTCCTTGATGTCGAGTTCCAAGGGTGTCCCGTCGACCGTGGTGCCGATCGGAACACGAAGCCGGTCACGATAGTTCAGCGTGCGCCAATGGGCCGACGGGTCGAAGGCAAAGTCGTCGATGCCGAGCAGATGCTGCCAGCCCCGGCAGCCTGCCCGCGTGCTATCCCCACTCGATCGGTCGAGGCGGTAGGCAGAGAGCCGCTGGGCGCACACCAGCGCGTCGCCAGCATCGAGCTGATCAGGCTGGGCAACCACGTCATGCCGATCGGCCTCGCGCACGGTGACAGCTGTGGCGCTTACCCGCAGCCTGAGCTGCCCCGCATCGCCAGCCCCTACCTTCAGAACCGTCAGCCCGGGTGTTGCTGCCCGGCTCTCGATATCACCGTCCACGACCGCAACCACCAGGCGTTGGCCCAACAGGTCGCCAACCGCGGCATCGAGTTCGGCGAGGGTGCGATACTGCATTCGGGCCGGACCACCCTCGTCGCTGGCGTCCGGATGCTGGTTGTGCGGCAACCACTTGAGCCACTCCCAGTGGCATTGCATGGCGTCGCTGATTGCGGCCGGGATCAACAGCTGGTCCGGGGCGTGCAATACCGCCAGTTGACAGATCATCGCCCGCAGCAGCGCCCGTGCGTTAGCGGGATCCCCGTCGATGGTCACCGTCGGCGCTCCGCGTAGCCCGATTGATGCAGGCGCAGACGCGATCGTGGAATGCACGCCCAAGAAGCGGTGCAACGCGCTAACAGTGACCGGATCCATCCGCTCCGAAGGCTTGTCGGGTGGCACCAACCGACTGGCGATAGGACGGATTCCGGTGCCGATGCGCACCTGACCGAAGTCGGCGTCGGCAGGGCGGCGCTCCCACATCCGCGGTCCGCCGATCAGCGTCCACAGCGATTCGGGATCGGGATGACGCCACATCAACGAGGAGCATTGGGCCGCAGCGGTTTTGACCACCGATCCGCGGAGGCCGGACAAATAGCTCAGGTAGTCCGCACGGTCGCGGTCAAGCTCAGCGGTACGCCGGCTGTCACGTCCGGCCAGCGCCGTGATGACCGCGGAGATCAGCATCATCGCCGGGAAAGCCAGAAACACCGGATTGCGGCTGATCGCCGAGCGTGAACCGAATGCGGCGGCCATCATGCCGACCGTAGCGACGGCCATCACGACCGGCAACAGTCGAATCAGCAGGCTGTTTCGCGCTGGACCGGTAGGCGTCGGCGGCGGCGCAACCGTAATCTCGTCGGTGGAAAATGTCGGCGGCGGCAGCCGCGGCGCCAGCTCAAAATCCGTCGTGCTTGTGGTGTCGCACTGGCTCATCGCCGACCCTCCCCCGGTGAATCGCAGCCACCGTATGCAGGCGTCCAACCGCGGGCAAGTCACCTGTGGATGCAGGAACGCACCGGCTCATCCAACGCACTACCGTCTCGGCTCGGCGAAAACAACAAGCAAAAAGGGGACGATGGTGCCGGAGGCCAGCCTGTGCCGGGTTTCCGTGCACGCCGACGGCGTCAATGTCGATCTGGCTTTGCCGGCGACAGTTGCCGTCGCGACGCTTATCCCGTCGATCGTCGATGTCCTCGCGACCGCGGGTAGTCCCGGCGACCGCTCGGGCGCCGTCCGCTACCGGCTATCCCGTGTGGGCGGTCCGGCGCTTGCTGCGTCGAAGACATTAGCGCAGCAGCATATTCGCGACGGAACAGCTCTCGTCCTGACTCGCTCGGCCGTCGAGCTGCCACCACCGCGATTCGACGACGCCGCCGAAGCGGTGTCACGCACGCTCGACGGGGTTGCACCATCGTCGACCCGGCAAGCGGCACGGCTTACCGGTGCGCTGACGGCTGGCTGGCTGGCCACGATGGGCGACGTGGTGCTGATCCGCACCGTCAGCATTAACGATGCTCGGCATAGCGCCGGCGCAGCCGGCGTCGCTGGGATCGTCAGTTGCGCCGCTCTATTCGCGACGGCGGTCTCCCACCGCGTGTATGGAGATCGCATCGCGGCCATGACGCTGGGTCTACTGGCCACCGGATTCGCTGCAGTCGCAGGTTTATTGGCGGTTCCTGGCGGCCCCGCCGCACCGAACATGCTGCTTGCCACGATGGCTGCGGCCGTAACGTCGACGCTAGCACTCCGCGTAACCGGATGCGGCGCCGTGACGTTCACCGCGACAGCATGCTGCGCCATCGTCGCCGCCGCCACTGCACTGGCGGGTATTGTCACGGCCGCACCCCTACATACGCTTGTGCTGGCGCCTACCGTGGCATCGTTAGGGCTGCTCGAGTTCTCTGCGCGGCTGTCGGTAACGTTGGCAGGGTTATCGCCCCGGCTAGGGACAGACGACGCTGCCACGCCACCATCTCTGGACCCAGATCTGCTCTCGGCCAAGGCGATCCGCGCCGACGAGTGGCTGACCACTCTCGTCGCCTCATGGTCGGTAGCCGCGGCGACGGGCGCTGCGATCGAGGCGACGAGCGCCGGCATTCCGCGGACCGCCAGGATCGCATTCGCCGCGGCAACTGCTGCGGTGCTGTTGCTGCGGGCACGCGCGGAGGTCCATCTGGTAAGGCGTGTGGTGCTCACCGTGACTGGAACTGCCGCGCTTACCGCGGGTTTCGTGGCCGCGGCCGCGGTGGCACCGGGGTTGCCATGGATCCTCGGGGCAGCCGCCCTGCTCGCCGCCGCCGCGTTGTGCCTCGGGTTCGTCGCGCCGGCGGTCACGTGGTCGCCGACGGCGCGGCGGGGCATCGATCTGCTGGGGTACCTGGCGTTGGCCGCGATCGTGCCGCTGGCCTGTTGGCTGGGCGGGCTGTACGGGGCCGTTCGTGGCCTGAGCCTGCCATGAGCGCACGCGGCACGGGTAGCGCGATTTTCCTAACGCTGATCGCCTTTTATGCCGCATCACCCGCTCATGCGGTATCGCCGCCACCCATCGACGACAGTCGGTTACCGAAGCCGGCGCTGCCGGCGCCTCCACAGCCCACGGTGCAGCGCGAGCTGTGCAGTGTGCCGTCGGCCGAGCCTGGCTTGGGCGACATCGACAAGTCCGGACAGTTGGCGGGTCTCGACCTACCGCGGGTATGGGAGCTCACGCGTGGCTCCGGCCAGCGGGTGGCGATCATCGACACCGGCGTCTCGCCGCACCGGCGGTTGCCGGATATGGTCGCCGGCGGTGACTACGTGTCCACGGGCGACGGCACCCAGGATTGCGACGGCCATGGCACTATCGTGGCGGGAATCGTCGCAGCGCGGCGGGATCTCAAGGCTGCAGACCATTTCAGCGGTGTCGCACCAGAAGCCACCGTGATCAGCATCCGCCAGTCCAGCACCAAGTTCGGATCCGTCGCCAGCGGATCCAGCACAGGCGTCGGTGACGTGGACACGATGGCCAAGGCCGTGCGGACGGCCGCGGATCTGGGTGCAGCGGTGATCAACATATCGACGGTCGCGTGCATGCCGGCCGAATCCACCTTTGACGACAGGTCTCTCGGAGCCGCGCTGGCGTACGCGGTTGATGTCAAGAACGCCGTCGTGGTGGCCGCGGCAGGAAACACCGGCGGTGCGGGACAATGCCCGGCTCAGCCCCCGCAACCAACCTGGGACACCGTGGCGGTCGCGGTCAGCCCGGCGTGGTACGACGACTATGTCCTGACTGTGGGTTCGGTAAACGCGCAAGGCGACCCGTCGGCGTTCAGCATCGCCGGACCGTGGGTGGATGTGGCAGCCCCGGGTGAGGCCGTGACATCGCTCAGCCCTGTGGGTGACGGGATGGTGAATTCAATTGTCAGCCAAAGCGGCCCGGCACCGCTGTCCGGCACCAGTTACGCCGCACCCGTCGTCAGTGGACTGGCGGCGTTGATCCGATCGCGCTTCCCGACGTTGACCGCACGCCAGGTTATGAAGCGCATCGAGGCCACCGCACACCGCCCGCCCGGCGGATGGAATCCCGTCGTCGGCAACGGAGTCATCGACGCGATGGCGGCGGTCAGCACCGACGCGCCACCGACCACCACTACCCGCCCACCGCCGGAGAATCCGGTGGCGATTCCGGCACCTGCCGTGCCGCCAAGGCGCCACCGCACCGCCAGTCAGATCGCGGTCACCGGCGCGGCGATCTGCGTCGTGGTGCTTGCCGCGGCGGTGAGCACCGGCAGCGCGACCGCGAAAAGCCTACGGCGGTTTCGGTCTCCGCCCGCCGCCGGTAGCGACGACGACATCGCGTGCGACTGAGGCGTTTTGCCTACTGAGTTCCGGTCCCTCGGGCAACGTGGCCAGCACCGGCCACGGTGCAGCTACCGCCGCCGCAAGGCCGAGGGCGTGGGCCGCCTCGTCGTCGTGCACGGCGAACCGCACCCCGGTGTCGGCGACGAAATAGCGGGTGCCGCTGGGCGTCGGGTGACCGGATAGACCGGCGGGACGCACATAGGCGCTGCGGGCCGGCGGAACGTAGACCGCGTCCACAGCCGGCCCTTGTCCGTCGGCCTGCGCCAGCGCCACGGGCGCCTGCCCGGCTGGCACGGGAAGTCCGCCTGTCAAGAAATGAAGGTCGGCGTGACCGGAACCTGCCTGCGCCCATGCCAAGCAGAGCGTGGTCTCCTCGGCGCCCACGGGTGTTGGGGCCGAGCCGGGAAACGTGGCGACTGGCAGAGTATTGACAACGGCGCTGGCGCCGATGACATCCGGAGCCACCGAAACAATCGTGCGCGCGCCGTGTGAGTTGTTGAGGCGCAACAACTCTGCAGCGAGTGGGCCAATGCGCTGGACGCCGTCGCGCAAGACCACGTAGTACTCGTCGCTGTCGGCGCGGGCGATGCGGAGCACGCTGCCGACCGGGAATCCAGGAAGGGTTGCCGGTCCAGGCCCGCCAGCGCCCGGGATTCGCGGCGCAGTGATCGCCGGCACCTCCGGTACCGCATTCAACAACGACCGCGAAACAACGCGTGGCACAACACCGTCCAACCGCAGTGCTCGCACGATCGCCGGGTCGGCCATATCGAGCACGGCACGACGTCCGTTGTACAGCAGGTATGTCGGTGTACGGGATTCGGGTGTAGCCAGGATGGTCTGCTCGGCGGCCAGCCGGCGAGACAGCGGCCCGGCCGTGGAACCGACGACGACGGTGGTGCTCGATGGAGTCTCGCCACCCGTGTCGCATACCGCCCATCCTGATTCGCCGGCGCCCAGTGGTTCACCGACAAGCTCAGGAGCCCCCGGGATTCCGAGCAGGGGACCACGTTTGATGCGGCCGAGATCCACCTCGCGCACCGGGCGTGGATTGGTGTTCGACGCTGCGATCAGCTGAGCGGAAACCAAGTTCAGCACCGGGTGCCAGGTCTCGCCCATTCGCACGTAGAGTGCGCCGGACTGCTGACCCATGACGATCGGCGCACCTTCCAGCGCCGGGTGCGGCCGCATAAACGCAAGGACTGCGCACGCCGCGACGACGACGATCGCCAGCACACAGCCTAACGCGAATGAGGCCGTCTGGGCGCGCATCGGTTCGTCGACCGTATTGAGGTTGCGCCGCAGCAGCGCGCATTCAAGCCGGCGCAGCAGGAATCGATACCCGCTGACGTGCAGCCGCGTCGTCGGTTGCGATGCCATTGATTTTGCTCGGCTCCTTACTCGTGAGCTCTGCTCACTCGCCGTCGCCTTCGGTTCGCCCCCCCGCGCGCCGACTCGGCTTCACGATATGGGGACACCCGCAACGGCCGTCGCATCTTTCCACAGCACAGACGTCCGATCGGTTCAACTAAGCCTCATTCCCAGCGAACCGGTACCATCTTCGGCGTGCACAACCACGACTTATGCGCTCCACAGAACCGTCGACGGTCAGCGGGCCGCTGGGCCGGATTGGGCGCCGCCGCGGCGGTGGCCGCCGGCGTCGTGCTGGGCGCATCGAGCGCCATTTCAGCAACCGTGCCAACAGCATCCGCGGTCGATTGCCCCGATGTCGAAGTGATCTTCGCCCGCGGTACCAGCGAGCCGGCCGGGGTCGGGCGCGTCGGACAAGCTCTGGTCGACTCGCTGCGCCAGCAGACCGGACTCAACATCGACGCCTACGGCGTGAACTATCCCGCCGGCAAACTGCAGCTGGGCGGCGGCGATGGCGCCAACGACACCATCAAGCGGGTCAAAGACGTGGTCCAAGCCTGCCCGAACAGCAAGATCGTGCTCGGTGGGTACTCGCAGGGCGCATCGGTGATGGACATCGTCGCCGGCGTTCCCGTCGGTGGCGTGACCTGGGGTAGTTCGCTGCCCCCGCAATATGTCGACAACATCACCGCCCTTGCCACCTTCGGCAATATCGCCGACCGCTCGGGTACCCCGATTTCCAGCCAGAGTCAGCTGCTGGGGGCCAAAGCCATCGACCTGTGCAACCCGGGAGACCCGATCTGCCACGCGGGTCCCGGCAACGAGTGGAGCGACCACACCGACGGTTATGTGCCCACCTACACCACCCAGGCTGCGACGTTCATCGCGGCCAAGCTGCTAACCGCCGGACCGGGCTCGCTGCCCTGGCCCAGCGTGACCCCGGGCCCGGGGTCGCCGCTCGGCCCCGGATCGACCGCCGGTTCGGACATCGCGTCACGAACCGTCGTTCGGTAACGCGCCGGTCACAGCGCCCGATACATCGGGCATGAGGTTCCGCCCGGCCGCGGCGCTGTCCGGTCTGCTGATGTTTGTCGCACTGGCGGTGCCCGCGTTCACGTCGAGCCCGGCAGCCGCGGCGGCGTGCCCGGATGTCGAGGTGGTATTCGCCCGGGGCACCGGCGAGCCACCCGGCATCGGCAGTGTCGGCAATGCCTTCGTCAGTTCACTGCGCTCGCAGATGCCGGGCAAATCCGTCGGGACGTACGGGGTCAGTTACCCGGCCAGCTACAACTTCCTTGCGGCTACAACCGGCGCCAACGACGCCAGTGGACACCTCCAGGACATGGCCAACAAATGCCCGGACACCAAGCTGGTGCTCGGCGGCTATTCGCAGGGCGCCGCGGTGGTCGACATCGTCACCGCCGCGCCGGTGGGGGGCGTGGGCTTCACGCGGCCGTTGCCGCCCGACGTGGCTGATCATGTCGCGGCGGTCGCGGTCTTCGGCAACCCGTCGGATCATTTGGGCGGGGTCCTGAGCAGCCTGAGTCCGCAATACACGGCCAAGACCATCGACCTGTGCACCGGCGGTGACCCGGTCTGCTCGAATGGCAACACCTGGAGCGCCCACACCGGCTACGTGCCCACGATGACCACTCAGGCGGCGCGTTTCGTCGCCGCCAGGGTTTAGTCGTCCGTGCGTGAGCGCAGGTCGCGGGTGATCAGAACGCGCGCCTCGAGCTGGTCCTCGGGCGGATAGTCGACCCCGACCAGCGTCAAACCGTGCGCCGGCGCGGCCGCGAAGTCACTCGACCGGGACGTCACCTTCAACAGGTCGCGGCACCAGGCGGCGGTGCGCCGGTGTTCACCCACGGCCAGCAGCGCCCCGACCAGCGACCGCACCATCGACCAGCAGAACGCATCGGCGCTGACTTGCGCGGTGATCGCATACCCGTCGCGCGACCAGTCCAGCCGCTGTAGGTCGCGGATGGTGGTGGCGCCCTCACGCTGGCGGCAGAACGCGGCGAAGTCGTGTAACCCGAGCAGTTCTCGCGACGCCGCAGTCATCGCCTCGACGTCCAGCTCACGCGGCCACACCGTGACATAGCGAGCCTGGTCCGGCTCCGCACCGTAGGGGGCCGTGGTCAACCGGTAGATGTAGTGGCGGCGCAGCGCCGAAAAGCGGGCGTCGAAACCCTTTGGGGCTCGACTGATTTGGCGTACTCGGACATCGACAGGAAGAAACCGGCCGAGTCGCCGCACCAGCGGCAGGAATTCGGGTTCAGCGCGGCGCGGTGCACGCGGATAGGCATGGGGCAACGCCTCTGCAGGGACGTCGACATGAGCCACCTGTCCGGTGGCATGCACACCGGTGTCGGTGCGCCCCGCCGCATGTAGGCGCACCGGCGTCCGGAACACCGTCGACAGCGCCTCATCCAGCACACCGGCCACAGTGCGGTGACCGGCTTGCACCGCCCAGCCCGCGAAATCGGTTCCGTCATAGGCGATGTCGAGCCGAAGACGAACGTGCCCGCCACCGTCGTCGATGGCGGGCACGTTCATGACGTTGTCAGGACTCGTCGTCGGCCTGCTCAGTCGCTTCGGCTTCGGCAGCCGGGGCAACCTCCGCGCTTTCGGCCTCAGCGGCCTGGCCGCTATCGGCCTCCGCAGCATCCTCGCCGACCACTGCCTCCGGCTCCACCGCCGCTTGCGGTGCAGCCGCGGCCGCCGCTTCCTTCGACTCCGACTGCTTGCTCTTGGCCTGCGCCACCGCCACCCGCCGAGCCCGGTTGGCCTCTGCGGTTACCGTCTTCTCCTGCACCAGTTCGATCACCGCCATAGGGGCGTTGTCGCCCTTGCGGGGCTCGACCTTGATGATGCGGGTGTAGCCACCGTTGCGGTCGGCGAAGTGCGGACCAATCTCGGCGAACAGGGTGTGCACCACATCCTTGTCGCGGATCTTCTTGAGCACCTCGCGCCGATTGTGCAGCGTGCCCTTCTTGGCGTGGGTGATCAGCTTCTCCGCGTACGGCCGCAACGCCCGCGCCTTGGGCTCGGTGGTCTTGATCCGGCCGTGCTCGAACAGCGCGGTGGCCAAGTTGGCCAGAATCGCCTTCTGGTGCGACGACGATCCGCCGAGATGACGGCCCTTGGTCGGCTTGGGCATTGCAGACGCTCCTGTCTTGAATCAGAACGTGTTACAGCTGTTCGGTTTCGGCGTAGTCCTGGTCGTCGTAGCCGCTGTCGTTGGACCACGTGCCGGTGGCCGCGTCGTATCCGGCGACCTCCGACGGGTCGAAGCTGGCCGGGCTGTCCTTGAGCGACAGGCCCAACTGGTGCAGCTTGACCTTGACTTCGTCGATCGACTTCTGGCCGAAGTTGCGGATGTCCAGCAGGTCGGATTCGGTGCGCGACACCAGTTCCCCGACTGTGTGCACGCCCTCACGCTTGAGGCAGTTGTACGAGCGCACGGTCAGGTCCAGGTCGTCGATCGGCAGTGCAAACGAGGCGATGTGGTCGGCCTCGGCCGGTGACGGCCCGATCTCGATACCCTCGGCTTCGATGTTGAGTTCGCGTGCCAGCCCGAACAATTCGACCAGCGTCTTACCCGCTGAAGCCAGGGCATCGCGCGGGGTGATCGAGCTCTTGGTCTCGACGTCGAGGATCAGCTTGTCGAAGTCGGTGCGCTGCTCGACACGGGTGGCGTCCACCTTGTAGGTGACCTTGAGCACCGGCGAGTAGATGGAATCGACTGGAATGCGCCCGATTTCGGCGCCCGACGCCTTGTTCTGCACGGCCGGCACGTAGCCGCGGCCGCGCTCGACGATGAGCTCGACCTCGAGCTTGCCCTTGTCGTTGAGTGTCGCGATGTGCATGTCGGGGTTGTGCACCGTGACACCGGCGGGCGGCACGATGTCGCCGGCGGTGACCTCACCGGGACCTTGCTTGCGCAGGTACATGGTCACCGGCTCATCCTCCTCGGAGGACACCACTAGGCCCTTGAGGTTCAAGATGATGTCGGTGACGTCTTCCTTCACGCCGGGCACGGTGGTGAATTCGTGCAGCACGCCGTCGATGCGGATGCTGGTGACCGCCGCGCCGGGAATCGACGACAGCAGCGTGCGCCGCAGCGAGTTACCAAGCGTGTAGCCGAATCCCGGCTCCAACGGCTCGATGACGAACTGCGAACGGTTATCGGTGATGACCTCTTCGGACAGGGTTGGTCGCTGTGAGATCAGCATGGTGTTTTTCTATCTCCTTCTCGGCACCCGCTATTTGATGCCGTTAAGTCCGCACCGGGTGGTACGGAAGTATTACTTCGAGTAGTACTCGACGATGAGCTGCTCGGAAAGCGGAACGTCAATCTGCGCCCGCTCGGGCAGCTGGTGGATCAAGATGCGTTGCCGCTCCCCCACCACCTGCAGCCAGCTCGGGATCGGCCGATCACCGGCGGTCTCGCGTGCGATTTGAAACGGCACGGTGTTCAGCGACTTGTCCCGCACGTCGATAATGTCGTACTGCGAGACGCGGTAGCTGGGGATGTTGACCTTGACGCCGTTGACCAGGAAATGGCCGTGGCTGACCAGTTGGCGGGCGTGCCGGCGGGTCCGCGCCAGCCCGGCGCGGTAGACCACGTTGTCGAGCCGGCTTTCCAGGATCTGCAGCAGCTCCTCACCGGTCTTGCCGGGACGCCGCACCGCCTCTTCGTAATAGCGACGGAACTGCTTTTCCATCACGCCGTAGGTGAAGCGCGCCTTCTGCTTCTCCTGCAGCTGCAGCAGATATTCGCTTTCCTTGATCCGCGCGCGACCGTGCTGGCCGGGCGGATAGGGACGCTTCTCGAACGCCTGGCTGCCGCCGACGAGGTCGGTGCGCAACCGACGCGATTTGCGGGTAACGGGTCCGGTGTAACGAGCCATCGGTTCTTGTATCTCCTAGACGCGACGCCGCTTGGGCGGACGGCAACCGTTGTGCGGCTGGGGAGTGACGTCGGCGATCGCACCGACCTCCAGACCCGCGGCTTGCAGCGACCGGATCGCGGTCTCGCGGCCCGAGCCCGGACCTTTGACGAACACGTCGACCTTGCGCACCCCGTGCTCCTGGGCCTTGCGCGCGGCGTTCTCGGCAGCCAGCTGGGCAGCGAACGGTGTCGACTTACGCGATCCCTTGAAGCCGACGTGGCCCGACGACGCCCATGCGATGACGTTGCCCTGCGGATCGGTGATCGTCACGATCGTGTTGTTGAACGTGCTTTTGATGTGGGCCGCCCCGTGCGGGACGTTCTTCTTTTCCCGCCGACGGGTCTTTTGCCCCTTCTTGGGCCCAGCGGTGGTCTTCTTGGGTGGCATGGCTTACCTGGCCTTCTTCTTGCCGGCGATGGTGCGCTTGGGCCCCTTGCGGGTGCGCGCGTTGGTCTTGGTCCGCTGGCCGCGCACGGGCAGGCCACGACGGTGGCGCAGGCCCTGGTAGCAGCCGATCTCGATCTTGCGGCGAATGTCGGCCTGCACCTCGCGGCGCAGATCACCCTCGACCTTCAGGTTGGCTTCGATGTAGTCACGCAGCTTGGTGACCTGGTCGTCGGTGAGGTCCTTGGTGCGCAGGTCCCGGTCGATGCCGGTCGCGGACAGGATCTCGTTGGAACGGGTACGGCCGATGCCGTAGATATAGGTCAGGGCGACCTCCATGCGCTTATCGCGCGGCAGATCGACGCCGACAACTCGGGCCATGTGTGGCAATCCTCTTTCTTTGCGGAGGTCTGGTCCCAGTCCGTCCCGCCTATCGGCGGGGCCCGGCCTCCGTCCGGGCGAGATGAGCGGCCCATCCGCTCACAGGTACTGGGAGGTCTGCATTCAGTTGTCTATAGCGCTGGCTAGGGGCGCTTGCGATCGCCGCTCAGCCCTGGCGCTGCTTGTGGCGCGGATCGGAGCAGATCACCATGACCCGCCCGTGCCGACGGATCACCCTGCACTTGTCGCATATCGGCTTGACGCTCGGGTTCACCTTCACGGCTGTGTCGATCCTGTCCTGTCGTTTTCGTCGTTGACGTGGTGTTTCGGGCGCTGGTTACTTGTACCGGTACACGATGCGGCCCCGGGACAGGTCGTAGGGCGAGAGCTCCACCACCACCCGGTCCTCGGGCAGGATGCGGATGTAGTGCTGCCGCATCTTGCCGCTGATGTGGGCGAGCACCTTGTGGCCGTTTTCCAGCTCAATGCGGAACATCGCATTGGGCAACGGCTCGACCACTCGGCCCTCGACCTCGATGGCACCGTCTTTCTTCGCCATAAGCTTCCGGCGATCCTCCTAGATCAGTACGCCCGTTTGGATGCGAGCACGGGCACCGACTGCAAAACGTGAGCAGGGATCAGGAAGTTCCGCGAAATTCCAGCGCTGGACACGCAAGAGCCGGCACGGATGCCCGCACCAGCGTCCCAGGATACTCGCATCGGCGCGCTGGACCAAAATGACCGTCTCGGCGGCTCTACCGCCTGCGACCAGCGCGGAATACCGCTCGTGGGCTGCCGGGTTGGAGCAACCATGACCACTTCTGCTGACAGTAAGCCCAACCTCGGCCGGTTCGGATCGTTCGGCCGCGGTGTCACGCCCGAGCAAGCCAAGGAAATCGAGTCACTCGGCTACGGGGCCGTGTGGGTGGGCGGCTCGCCGCCGGCGGAGCTGGAGTGGGTGGAACCCATCCTCGAAAAGACGACGACGCTGCAGGTGGCCACCGGCATCGTCAACATCTGGACAGCGCCCGCCGACGCGATCGCCGAGTCGTTCCATCGCATCGACAACGCCTACCCGGGGCGCTTCCTCCTGGGCATCGGCGTCGGCCATCGCGAGGCGCATACCGAATACCGCAAGCCCTACGACGCGCTGACGCAGTATCTGGACCGGCTCGACCAGCACGGCGTGCCGGCCAACCGCCGGGTGCTGGCGGCGCTGGGCCCGCGAGTGCTGAAGCTGTCCGCGGAGCGCAGCGCGGGAGCACACCCCTACTTGACGACTCCGGAGCACACGGCACAAGCGCGCGAGCTGATCGGCCCGTCGGCGTTCCTGGCGCCCGAGCACAAGGTGGTGCTGACCACCGATGCGGATAAGGCGCGGGAGGTCGGGCGCAAGGCGCTCGACATCTACTTCAACCTCGCCAATTACCGCAACAACTGGAAGCGCCTGGGCTTCAGTGAGGACGAGATCACCCGCCCTGGCAGTGACCGCCTGGTCGACGCCGTGGTCGCCCACGGCACCACCGATGCCATCGCCGCTCGGCTCAAGCAACACCTCGAGGCCGGCGCCGACCATGTGCCCGTCCAGGTGCTCACGCGGGGCGACAAGTTGGTCGAGGCGCTCGCTGAATTGGCCGGACCGCTGGGGTTGACGGCGAAGGGCTGACCGCCTGGTTAGGGTTTGACCATGCGGTTGCTGGTCACCGGGGGCGCGGGTTTCATCGGCGCGAACTTCGTGCACAGCACGGTGCGCGAGCATCCCGAGGATACGGTGACCGTGCTCGACGCGCTGACCTATGCGGGCAGCCGCGAGTCGCTGGCCCCGGTCGAAGACGAGATCCGGCTCGTGCAGGGTGACATCACCGACTCCGAGTTGGTCTCTCGGCTGGTAGCCGAGTCCGACGCCGTCGTGCACTTCGCCGCCGAGACCCACGTCGACAACGCGCTGGCCCAGCCGGAGCCGTTCTTGCACACCAATGTCGTGGGAACTTTCACTATCCTGGAGGCGGTGCGGCGCCACGGCGTGCGACTGCACCACGTCTCCACCGACGAGGTCTACGGCGACCTAGCGCTCGATGATGCGCGACGGTTCACCGAATCCACGCCGTACAACCCGTCGAGTCCGTACTCCGCCACCAAGGCTGCGGGGGACATGCTGGTGCGGGCCTGGGTGCGTTCGTATGGGGTGCAGGCAACGATTTCGAACTGTTCCAACAACTATGGGCCATACCAGCACGTCGAGAAGTTCATCCCCCGCCAGATCACCAATGTGCTCACCGGGCGGCGGCCCAAGCTCTACGGCACCGGCGCCAACGTGCGCGACTGGATTCACGTCGACGATCACAACGACGCCGTCCGCCGAATTCTGGAACGGGGCCAGATCGGCCGCACATATCTGATCGGTGCCGAGGGCGAGCGAGACAACTTGTCGGTGCTGCGAATGCTGCTGCAGATGATGGGCCGCGATCCCGACGACTTCGACCATGTTGTCGACCGCGCCGGCCACGACCTACGGTATGCCATCGACCCCTCGCCGCTCTACGATGAGTTATGTTGGGCCCCAAAGCATACCGACTTCGAGGAAGGCTTACGTGCCACCATCGACTGGTATCGCGCGAACGAATCATGGTGGGGTCCACTCAAAGACGCCGTCGAGGCCCGATACAAAGAACGCGGTCAATGAAGGTACGTGAACTTGACATCCCCGGCGCGTGGGAGATCACTCCGCAGTTGCACGGCGATTCGCGTGGGATGTTTTTCGAGTGGCTCACCGATCATGAGTTCACTGCGTTCGCCGGTCACCGTCTCGACGTGCGGCAGGCCAACTGCTCGGTGTCGTCGGCCGGTGTGCTGCGGGGCCTGCATTTCGCCCAGGTCCCGCCGAGCCAGGCGAAGTACGTGACATGCCTGCACGGCTCGGTGTTCGACGTCGTCGTCGACATTCGCGTCGGCTCACCGACTTTCGGGAGGTGGGCCTCAGTTCTGCTCGACGATCGAGACCGCAGATCGGTGTACATATCCGAAGGCCTCGCGCACGGTTTTCTTGCGCTGCACGACAACTCGACGGTCATGTATTTGTGCTCGGCCGAATTCAACCCGCAGCGCGAGCACACCATCTGCGCCACCGATCCCGCGCTGGCGATCGACTGGCCGATGCCCGACGGCGACCTGCTGTTGTCGGATCGCGACGCCGCCGCGCCGACACTCGACGAAGTCGGCGCAGCCGGCCTGTTGCCCACTTGGGATGAGACTCAAGCGTTTATCGCCGGCTTGCGGGCCACTTAGAAGGGCGGTGGCTCGTTTGGGTCGCCGAATGGGGCTGCTCGGGCGAGGCGGTCGGCGCGGTTTTGGTTGCGTTCGGTGGTGATTCGTTGTGATCGTTGTTGGGCGCGGGTGCGCCGCCTGGTGGGCATCATCGCTGTGCGTTCACCGCAGCGGTCGTTGACCGGTGGCGCCGGTTCGGGCAGCTCGCCGTTGGGCACGCTCAGCGCGGGAAACAGGATGGCGCTGCCCGGGCTGGTGACGTAGGTGCGCCCATCCGGGAGCGTCCAGATCAGCGTGCCGTCAGCCAGCTGCTTATCACGCCAGCCCCAAAAAGTCTTGAGCAAGTGATGCTTTCGGCATAGCGCCTTCAAATTCGAGGGATGCGTGGCGCCACCATCGGCATAGGGGATGGTGTGGTCGATGTCGCAGTACACCGCCGGTTGACTACAGCCCGGAGCACGACAGGTCAGATCGCGGCAGCGCACAAACTCTGCCAGCTTGGCCGAGGCCACATACCCCGGTTCTGGTGGGGCATCCAGCGGATGGACTACCGGGCACAACCGCGCCGATTTGGCCAACTCGGCGATCACCTCGGCGGGGATCAGCCCGTCCGCACCGGCCATATACCCCGGCGTGGCCCCGGTACCGGCGACGGTGTCGTGCTGGGCGATGACGTGAATGACCGTGGTGTGCGGCCGGCGAGCACCCCGGCTTTGGCTGCAGTCGGGTTCACCGCAGGTGCAGGCCAGCCGATCCGCACCGGCCACCAGCGCATCGAGCGCATCGGCGCGCCGCTGCGCGCGGGTGCGCGGATCAGCCGCACACACCGTGGCCGCTAGCTCATCCAAACGCCGATCCAGCGCCCGCCCGGTGCTGGCGAACACATTGCCGTACACCTCGGCGATCCCGGACTGCAGTTCCGACACATCCAGGTAGCGGTCCTTGATTTCTTTTTTGGTGCGCCGCACCGCGTCCGGATCGTGGCGGGCCACAATGGCATCGACCCGCATCGCCAGGCTGGAGCGGCTCAACTACGGCCAGCGCGGTGCCCGGGCAGCAATCTGCGCGTCGACCGCGGCGAGGGCTGTGGGGTCGGTGATCAGCGTGGTGCGGTTGGCGATGGTGTTAAACATCGGGTAGTTGATGTCCCCGGCCACCAGGCATTCCCCGACTTTGGGCAGGCGTTCGCGCAGGATCAGCGCATCGGTCATATAGCCCGAGGCCGTCTTGGGCCCCACCCGCAGCGCCGCGGCCAACTCGCGGGCGATCTCATCCCACAAATCCGCCGCCCACTCGGGCTGCTCGCCATACTGGCGATCCCGCAACGCAATCAGGTCCGCCACCGCATTCAACCGACGGCCAGTGGCCTGGGCCTCACTGCGCGCCGCCGCACACACCTCATCCATCAACGCCACCGACTCCGCCGTCGCCGACAACACCATCGACTCGAACATACTTGCGATGGTAGTAGAAGGGGGTGACATTGAGCGGCTCGCGGCCCCGGAGTCGCGCGGTTGTGAACAAAGAGCCAACTGTGGACAGAGCAGCCGCTGCAGTGGGTAGACCATGGACGGAAGGAGACACCATGACCGTCAAGACTGAGCAACCACTCACCAATCTCCCGCTACGCGCCGGTCTTTGGGCGCTCACTCTCGTACAGTTCGCCGTGGGCATCCTGGCCACAGTGACGCCACGGTCCTTCTACGACCATGTTCCGTGGGTAGATCTCGCGCCGCCGTATGCCGAACACCTCATGCGCGACTTCGGGTCGATGAACCTCGCGTTGGCAGTGGTGTCACTGGTCGCCGCGATCACCATGGATCGACTGCTGGTTCGTACCATGCTGGCCGCCTATGTCGTGTTCGCCATCCCGCACCTGATATTCCACGTCACACACCACCAGCACTACGGCACTGGTGCAGCGGTCGGCGAAACGACTGCGCTCGTCGTCGCTGCGCTACTTCCCCTGGCGCTGCTGGCACTGACCTTTACTCGGCCCACGCCTCCACCACGCTGAGCGGTGATGCAGTCTGTACCACCCGCGTCATCCGAAACCCCGCCTGGATCAACAACATCCGATATTCCGCTGCAGTGCGCTCGCGCGAGCCCAGATTTAGCAGCATCTCCAAATCCGACCACTTCCCGGGAAAGTCACGATCGTGCTCGGGAATGACTAATTCGACCAGTAACACCGTGGTGCCGGGATGGGCTACCGAGCGCACATTGCGCAGGATCTGCACCGCCTTCTCGTCGGGCCAGTCGTGGACGATGTTCTTGAGGATGTATGCGTCTCCACCGTCGGGAACACAGTCGAAAAACGATCCCTCCGCTATAGATACGCGGTCGCAGACATCCTGCAATGTCTTCGGGGCGCTGCCGACCACCCATGGCAGGTCGTACAGGACGCCGCGTGAACTCGGTGCCGCCGCCAAGATGGCGGCTAAAAATTGGCCCTGGCCGCCGCCGACGTCGACGATCGCACGAAAAGCGCTGAAGTCGTAGCCCGCAACCACTGCCTCCGTTGTCAGCTCCGAAATACTCGTCATCGTCTGGTTGAAAAGGTCTGCGAGCTCGGGCCGTTCGGCGAAGTAGTCGAAGCTGGCTTTATCGCGCAACGCCGGAACGACGGAAGCTCCGGTTCGGATTGCATCCTCCAGCCGCGTCCAGCGTTCGCGCTGCTCCCGCGACCCGTAGAAGCGCGCCGCGCACGCCATCGACACCCGCGCATCAGAACGCAGCGTCTCGCCAAGCCAATTCAGCTCGTAGCGACCGTCACCGCGATGACGGAACACGCCGCGGCTGATCAACGCTCGCAGCAGGCGGTGCAGCGCGTCCGCGTCCGCGCCCACCTTGGCCGCCAACTCGTCGATAGTCAGCGGGCCGCCAGCAAAGGCATCGGCGACACCGAGTTCGGCCGCCACGGTGATCGCCTGCGACGTCCAGCCGGCAATGATCATCTCCATCATTGCTGCCGGCGCGGGGGTCAGGCGTTGATTGAGCCGATACAGACAGTGGCGGATCCGCTCGACACCACGAGCCACTTTGGCGGGCGGCACTTTCGACGCAGGACTCATCGCATCCATGCCGGTTTGACCGGCAGGCCATTTCGGTGACGGTATTCGGCAATGGCCTTGAGGTTATTGAGCTCCAGCCGATGGCCAGCGCCGAACATGTCCCAAAAGTCGCCGACCCACACCGGCCGTTGTGGCGGAGCGGTTTCCGGATAGGGGTTGTGGTCGTAAAACGGGTGATGGCAATTGGTCCACAGCACCACCGAACCCGGCTTGTCGAACACCACCTGCGCATCGATCACCCGCATCATGTAAATCATCCACAGATGCTTGCCCTGATCCCACGCGCAGTGATAGTCGACCGTGCGGGCCTGCTCGTTGGCTACCGTGCGCGTGTAGATCGTGGTCTCCGACCCCAGTCGGTCGTAGGCGAGCCACAGCCCCGGTTCGTCGGTTGGCGTGAAATCGCGCAGGCTGTACGTCCACTCTTCCAGGCTGCGGGTGTCGGCCATATATTCGAACAGCTCGTCCGGCGGGCAGTCGATGTAGTCGTTGACCGTGCAGTACTCGCCGAACACCTGGTCGTGCGGGTACACCGACCGCATCATCTCCATGATGATCGGAGTGGCCTTTTGCCTGGGGCTGGTCTCGATGCGAGTCACCCCGTCGATGGGTTCGCTGGTGCCGGCATGGTCGGCAATATCTTCAAGAGCTGGGAGCGACATCGGTCCGGTCTCCTTCGTGATTGGGATCTGGTGGCAATGGTTGAACCCGGCGACGTCCGTGACGTCACCGGGTATCGGCCCGGGCAATATCGCTGCGACCATCCTGCGCTTCCGGGGCATCTGCTCACCTAGGTCGCGACGATGCCTGCGGCATGTCCGCGACGCTGTCAGTAGCACGAGCCACAAGCGGCTTCGGTTCACCGCGGTCGGAGAATCGTCGAACTGATCGGGGGTCGGGTTCGTGTATCCAATACGACCGCCTTGCGGCGCGTTGCTCGCGCGGCCCCTGGCAGTCGATCGCTGAGGAGGCGTGGCCATGGTGGACCAGCTGGCGCGGTCCCGCCGCAGGACGTTCATCCGACGACGCACCACCCCGGATACGCCCGAGTGCGAACTGAGCATCGAACTGCGCAATGTGGTGCGCGAGTATCGGGTCGGCGGTCAATCGGTGCGCGCACTCGACAAAATCAGCCTGCAACTGCGGGGCGGGCAGTTCGTGTCGGTCGTCGGGCCGTCGGGGGCAGGCAAGAGCACCTTGCTGCATCTGCTCGGCGCCCTTGACTCCCCTGATTCCGGGTCGATCATCTTCGACGGCGAGGAGATCGGCCGCCTCAGCGACAAACAGCAATCGGAGTTTCGCCATCGTCGCGTGGGGTTCGTGTTCCAGTTCTTCAACCTGTTGCCGACTCTCTCAGCATGGGAGAACGTAGCCGTCCCGAAGCTGCTGGATGGTGTCCGACTGGGCAAGGTCAAACGGGACGCGATTCGGCTGCTGGACCGGGTCGGACTCGGTAACCGGAGCCAGCACCGACCCGCGGAACTGTCCGGCGGCCAGATGCAGCGGGTCGCGGTTGCGCGAGCATTGATGATGAACCCACCGCTGATCCTCGCCGACGAGCCAACTGGCAACCTCGATTCCGCAACGGGCGCTTCGATCCTCGCGCTGCTTGCCGAGGTGGCGCACGAAGACGGCAGCGGTCGGCTAGTCGTGATGGTGACGCACAACTCGGATGCTGCGGCGGCGACGGATCGGATGCTCACACTGCAGGACGGAAGGCTCGGTTCCGACGTGACGGTGGGCCGCAATGGATTCGCCCGATTCTGGGTCGATCACGGCCGGCGGCGACGAAATGGGTCCTCACGGTGATGAGCCCGGGCTCGGTGATAGCGGCCGCGGCGAGCCGGCTACGGCTGTTCAGTCTTCGCGAGCTCGCCGTACATCGTCGGCGCACCATCGCTTCGATCGCCGTAATGGCGGTGTCTGCAATGTACTTGGTCGCAGTGTTGGGCATCTTCGGGTCGATTACCGGATCGGTCAGCCGGCTGGCGGACGGGATTGCCGGCATCGCCGCGCTCGAGGTGTCGGGCGTTACCGATGCGGGATTTCCGGACACGATAACCGCCGATGTAGCCGCTGTTCCCGGCGTCGGGACCGCGGCACCAATGATACGGACGTCTGCGTCCACGCCGTCGGGGCCGGTTCTGCTGTTCGGTGCAGACGAGAAGAGCGCCGCCTTGCGCGGCGCGTTGAAAGATGTCGTCGGAGGGCAGCTAACCGCGCCATCCGGAGAGCCGAACGGTGTGCAGGTGGGGCCGGGTGTCGGCTATGCGAAAGGCGAGACGTTCCAATTGGGCTCGGGTCCGGTCAAAGTCACTGAGGTGCTGACGAGCAAGCAACTTGCCGATCTCAACGGCGGGCACTATGTCCTTGCCCCACTTGGGTTGGCACAGAACATTACCCACCGCCGTGGTCAGCTCGACTCGATACTGATCACTACCAAGCCGGGCACTGACCTTGCCACTGTTCGTTCCGCGGTCACCGCCGCCGTGAACGGTCGAGCAATCGTCGCCGACCCGAGTATGAGGGCGACTCGGGCCGGCGACGGTGTCAAGCTGATGAACTACATGTCCCTGATGGGCGCTGCGATTGCTTTGGTGGTGGGCGCGTTTTTGATCTACACCACGATGACCATGGCGATCACGCAGCGCCGGCCGGTCATCTCGATGCTGCGCGCGATCGGCGGCCAGCGCGCCACCATCGTGCGAGACATGCTCTTCGAAGCCGCGATTCTGGGAATGATCGGCGGAGTTATCGGATCCGGCCTCGGAGTACTCCTGGGCCGCAGTGCAATTGGCCGATTACCTCCGACGATGACCCAAGGGCTGGAAGCCCGCGTCGAGTACTGGTTGCCCAGCTACGCGATACCGGCCGCGCTAGCGGCGACCGTGCTCACCAGCGTGGCCGCGTCGACGATGGCTGCGCGGCAGGTGTACAAGGTTTCACCGATCGAGGCATTGGCGCCTGTCGGTGTTTCAGCGGCCGACCGCGTGCCCCGGTGGCTGCGGAGCATAAGTGGGGTCGGGGCCGTCGCAGTGTTCGCGGCGTCAGTGATACTCGCCTTCAGCAGGCACGGCACCTTCGCGTTCGCCGCCATATTTGCCTTGTTCTGTGCCGAGATCGCGTTTGGATTCGCGCTTGCCGCATCGATGGTCGACGTCACCGCCGCAACGGCCCGACTGTTCGGATCGGTCGGCGCACTCGCGGCAGCGACGATAGAACGCTCCCCACGGCGAGTCTGGGCCACAGTGATGACCGTGCTCATCGCGGTCGTTACCACTGTCGTGATCACCGGTACCAACGCCGACATGATCCGGTCGGCCCGTGGCATCTTCTCGCCGGTCGCGGATGTGGATGTGTGGGTAAGCGCAGATCCTCCCGACAGCTATCCCACCGATGCTCTGCCGCAAGGCCTTACCGCAAAGGTGGCCGCACTGCCGGGTGCAGCACATGTTGTGGAGGGTGCGCTCGGCTTCGCCGAGGTCGGTGGCACCCGCGTGCTGCTCGACGGGTTTTCCGCCCGGACCCACGATCCGCTCTATCGCGCGCTCGACGAACGGGTACGCAACGAGGTGCTGGCTGGCCGAGGCGTAGTGCTGACGCAGAATCTGGGCAAGACTCTTCACGTCCGCGCCGGCGACCAGCTTGCGCTGCAAACACCACACGGCCCGCGGCAGACGGCGGTGCTGGCCTTGGTGCCGTACTTCTCGACGGTGATCGGCGCGGTGGGGATCGGCCTCGATCGTTTGCGGGCCTGGTTCGACCGCCCGTCAGCCACAACATTGCAAATCTCCGCGACCGCCGGTGTGGATCACAGCCGCCTCCTGGCCGACGTCCGCCGCATAGTGCCCACGCCCAACTACGTGTACGACGGCCGGGTAGCCCTGGCAGGCCTCGAGGCGCCGCTGCATCAGAGCATGTTCATCGCCAACGCCGTCTGGATCATCGTCGTATTCGTCGCCGCGGTCGCGCTTCTGAACACCCTGACGCTCTCGGTACTCGAAAGGCGCCGCGAAATTGGTGTGCTGCGGGCAATGGGGTCCAGTCGGCGGTTCACGTTGCAGATGGTCCTGGCCGAAGCCGCGAGCATCGGGGTGATCGGCGGTGTCTTAGGACTTGTCTTCGGCCTGACCGACCAGTGGCTCTACAGCCTCGTCAGCGGCGACGTCATGAACTTCAACGTCGGTTTTCGGCCGAGCCCGATGGCCCTGGTCTTCGCTATCGGCGGGCTGGCGCTCAGCCTGCTCGGATCGGTGTCGCCCGCCCGACGCGCCGCGCGGCTGAACATCATCGAAGCTGTCAGCGTCGAGTGAGGCACGTGATCCGAGATCCATTCGGAACGGCGGGTATTCGTCGCGCATCAACGAGACATACACGGCCACCCGGTATCTCCATCGCACCATGCCCATGAGGAAGTCGAACATGCCCTGCGGCACCGTGCCGGTGAACAACAACCACACCGGGGCGATGACGCAAACCAGCTGCAGCAAGGGCTCCATCGCCCAGCACACGAGTATCTGAGGGAGTCCCAACAGCCACCACTTCACCAGCACCCCCCACCGACTGAGGTGCTGCGGGTAGTCGACCTCGAGATCGCCTGGGTAGTCGGGCCGAGACGCGAGCGTAAAAGGCGGGTACTTGTCGGTGGTGTTCATCGGAAATCGGTAATTCATCACTCGCCACGACCACCGCAGCACCCCGACGTTGAAGTCGAAAATCGGGCGCGGATACCGGCCGGTGAACAAGATCGTAACGCCCGCAACGACAGTCAGCAGCGGATACACCAAGTAGAGAAAGATCAATATGGGATAGTGCGGGGCGGCCAGCACGCACCACTTGACAAGCCAGAGCCAGCGCGAGGGCGCTTCGATCTCACCTCGTACACGTACGGGGTCATCCAGGTAATCCGTGGTCCTGTTCATGCGACGGGAGTGGTCGCCGCGGCGAGCTCTCGGCTGATCTCCGCAGACATTCGCCGATGACTTATCGAATGCAGAAACGTCGCCAGCACCCAGGTCATGAACCGGTCGGACATCATGCCGGCCGGTCGCAGCACGGACTCACTGCGGGACACCTGCAGCGTGGTCACCCAGGACACGGCCTGGACCTTGCGTCGCCGCGTGTTCTCGTACCAGCGCAGCGCCCTCGCGAGATCAGCGTTGCTGCAGTTCATTTCCCGCCGGCAATCCCAGAGCGCCTTACACAGCACCATCGTGTCGAGCAGCGCCTGATTGGCTCCCTGCGCAAGGGTAGGCGGCATCGTGTGTGCCGCATCGCCGAGCAACGTGACCGCACCGCGGCCCGGGCGGGGAATCGGATGCCGGAAATGTGGGAACGGCGAACGGGCCAGATCATCGTCGGTCAATGTCGCCAGTACACGATCGGCGAAGTGGGACCATCCCGTGAAATTCGCCCGGATCATGTCGATGGGACGGTGCGGTCTGACAAAGTCGGCCGACCACGGCAAGTCGAACCACCATTGCAGGGCGAAGCCGCCCGCCGGCCACAAGCCGAGATTTCCATGCTCGCCGATCATCATCAACGCGACGTGCTTGTCGGGGACCTCTGCAAGGTTGACCAGACCCTGCCAGCTGCACCAGCCCGTCGGCTGCGCCGGCCGGCCGCCGACGATGTCTCGAACCATCGAGTGCAGGCCATCCGCACCGATCAATACGTCTCCTTCGGCCCAGCTGCCGTCGTCGAATTCGACCCGCACTCCGTCGTCGCTGTTGACCACCCCGACCGCCCGGGAGTTGCACCGGATGCGTTCGGCCGGAAATCCATCCAGCAGCCGATAGAGCAAGACCCGCCGGGGGACCATCCGAACGGGTGCGCCGAGCCGGTCCACGATCGCGGTCAGGTCGAGGGTCGCGACCGGGCGGCCGCTAGCTGTTACGACCCGCACAGTGGACAGCAGCTGCCCGGCCCCGTCCATGTCAACATCCAGTTGCCGCAACACCGTCGCACCATTGGGCCAGATGGTCACCGCCCCGCCGCCGGCCATCACCTCCGGCCGCTGCTCGAAGACGGTGACGTCATGCCCATCGCGCAGTAATCCCCGGGCGACGGAAATACCGCCGACACCCGCACCGATGACGAGTACCCGAAGCGCGCGAGTTGAAATTGCATGCGGTATCGGCATCTCGACCTCCTGGTGCTAACACGCTCGAGGTCTACGAGAAGTTCACCGCCGCGCTACTCGTGTGTGGCGCGTCGGGTTCGCACCAGATACGCCGCCACCACGGCGACGGTCAGCAGCTCGGCCGCCACGCTGATCGCCGCATGCGGTGACGGCTGCCAGCCGCGTTCGGAGAAGCCGAAAATGCCGGTGGTTCGCGACAAGATGAACGCCACCAGAGCGCCGCCGGCTACAGCGGCCGCGGCCCCACGCAACCATGCCGGGCCACCCGCCAGGATCAGCAGCGCCACCGCGAAAGATACGCTCGCTTGGATCAGGAACGCGGTACCGATGGCGGGGATGTGGCGATAGCCATGCTCGTAAAGCAACGCGTGGACGAAGCCGCCGACGGCCAGCGACGCCGCAAGGCAGCTTCGAAGGGTAACGCCCGCCAAAGTCATTGCAGGCGCTGTCCTTTCAGCGCCAGAGCATGCTGCCCGGTGGTGTAGCTGACCTCACGGATGCCTAATGCGTCGCGCAGCTTGCCCGCCGGCAGGGTGACCGGTTTGGGGTCAGGTCCGTCGCCGGGATGCGGTAGCGGATAGGCGGTGGTGGTGCCGCTGTAGAAGGCGACGTTGCCTTCGGTCTTGGAGAAGACCTGGTGCACATGCCCGTTGAGACAGGTGACCGAAGAGAACCGCCGCAGATAGCTGAGCGCCTGCGCGGCGTCGTCGGTGGCCCAACCCCAGGCCGGGTACATCGCAAACAGCGGGATGTGGCTGAACACAATGACCGGGGTGTCGCTCGACAACCCCGCGACATCCTGTTTGACGAACTCCAATTGCTCGACGCCGAGGTGACCAAGTTTCTTCAGGTTCAACGTGTTGACCAAGGCGATTACGTGCACGCCGGCAATGTCGAAGCTGTACCACCCGTCGCCGCGGGTTCCGGCGCCAAATGTGCTTCGGTATTTCTGGCCGGCGTCGTCGACCGAGTCGTGTTCGCCGGGCACTGTGAACACGTGCGGTGTGCTCAGCCCGGTCATCATCTGCTTGACCCGGTCGAACTGCTCGGGGGTGGACAGGTGGGTGAGGTCGCCGGTGTGGACGACGAAATCCGGTGTGTAGCCGAGGTTGTTGAGGCGGTCGATGGCACGGCTGAACGAGTCGGCGACATTCGGATTGGCCGTACCGGAGAATCCGATGTGGCTGTCGCTGACTTGCGCGAATCGCACCGTGGGCCGGGCCTGCGTGCGCTGTGCTCCCGCCGAGCCCGCGACATGAGAGATGACCTCGCCGCCGACAACGGCTAGGCCGACCGCCGCGCCGAACCATGCGGTGTGACGGATGAGTTGACGGCGGCTCATCGGCTGCGGATCGCCTGTCATGGCGTCACCACCACGGTCCCGCGCATAAAGGGGTGGATCGAGCAGACGTAGTCGAAGGTGCCAGGGACGGAAAACGTGTGGGAGTAGCTGGCTTGCGCATCCATACCGGGTGAGTGAAACGAGCCGTCGCTTGCCGCCACGGTATGTGGCTCCTCGTCGTGATTGATCCAGGTGACGGTGCTGCCGGCGGCGACCGCCAGCTTCGCGGGCACGAAGGCAAAGTTGTCGATGCTGACCGCGTCGCCGTTCGCCGGCGCCGGCGGCCCGCTTGGCGACGCCGTGCCCGACGGTGCGCCCGGCATCGACGGCATGGCGCTCATGCCTGGCATCCCGGGCGTGGCACTGGTGCCCGACCCGAACGTCACTGACGGATGAGACTCGCGTTGCGAGGCCGAGCATCCGGCCAGCAGCAACACACCGGCTAGGAGCACGATGTGGGCTCGTGAAGACACGACAATCCACCTCCATGGTCGCGAGAACAGCCACGGGCTGCGGGATTCTTCGCCCACAGATACGGAGGGGGGTTACACGGCTTAGGCGGGCTCACCGGGCCGCAGTGGGGCGAAAACCTCGATTGCGCCGTTGATTTCGCGAACCATCAAGGCTGGCAGCGGTTTCGGAGCGATCGGCAATTGATGGCTGACCACCCGGCCGGTGGGTGCAAACGACGTGGAATGACATGGGCAGCGCAACTGGTCATCCGGGGCGTCGAACCACAGTCGGCAGCCCTGATGAGTGCACACTCCCGACACCGCTTCCGGTTTACCGTCGACCCGGCGGACGAATCCGATCACGCTGCCGAGGTCGAACGGGTGCATTTCCCCGTCGGCGACCTCAGAGCTGGCGGCCACCCGCATCCAACGCCCGTTGTTGGGTGTGAGCGCCTGGTCTGAGCCGCCGTACGTGTCAGCGGGGCGCCGGCCAATGGCGAATCGATCGATCGAGACGCCGGCCGCCGCGGAAACCGCCGCCGCTGCCGACGTCCCGAGTACGACCTGTCGGCGAGTAGCTCCGGACTTCCCCTGCGGTACGGCCTGCGGCGTTTCCTCGAGTTGCGCCTTCAGGCGCCGGTGCAGATCGGTGAGAAACTCCTGCCGCGGCGCATCACCGCCCATTCGAGCCGCAGTCAAGTCGATCGCCGTGCGGATCTGTGCCGCCTCGAAGTCGTCCGGCTGGAAGGGCTTTGGGCGGCGTCCCCTCAGCAGGTCGTCGACGTAGCGGCGCAACCTCCCCGCGTTCATGATCCGTCCTTCTCGCTCACGTGTGCCGCCAGCCGCAGTGCGCGATGTTGGAGCACTTTGGCGTTGCTGACGCTGATCCCGAGTTCGGCCGCCGATTCCTTGACCGAGCGGCCCTGCAAGAACCGCAATTCCAGGATCCGGCGGTATTGGTCGGGCAACGTCTGGAGAACCTTGGCAACGCGCTGGGGGGCGGTGCTGATCGCTTCTTCGCTGTCGGGTGGCTGTTCGATGTCCTCGATCGAGGTGATTTCACGTCCCAGCGTCTCGCGCCAGTGGGCGGCCAGCACGGTCCGCGCAGTGGCCCGCAGGTAGGCGCGCACCTCACCCACACTGGCGGACAACCGCAGCGGCCGCAGCGCCGCCAGAAATACCTCCGCGGTGAGGTCCTCGGCGTCGGCCCGGTTGCCGACGCGAGCGAAGATCGTCCGATACACCCAGGTCGCGTTGTCCTGATACACCGCCTCCCAGTCGGGGTAGCCGCCGTCGCGGACCACGCGCAGAGGTCGCGGGTTGACCGGGTCGCATGGTGCCGTCACCTATCGCCTGCCTTCTCACGACTGGTCGTCACCAGTCCATAGCGGGCCTGGTTACAGCCGACTCGACTTGCCAGCCGACCGAGGCGCTTACTAGGATATCCTAGTAAAAGCACTTCTCCTTACCCGAGGGCATCCATGACTGCACAGATTCCGCATTTCATCGACGGCCACCGCACGGCCGGGCAGTCGCAGCGCACGGCCGATGTGTTCAATCCCAACACCGGCCAGGTGCAGGCGACGCTGCCGATGGGCGGCAAAGCAGATGTCGATGCCGCAGTGGCATCGGCTGTCGAGGCGCAGAAGGGCTGGGCGGCGTGGAACCCGCAGCGCCGGGCGCGGATCATGATGCGGTTCATCGAGCTGGTCAACCAGCACACCGACGAACTGGCCGAGATGCTCTCGCTCGAGCACGGCAAGACCCTGGCCGACTCTCGTGGTGACATCCAGCGCGGCATCGAGGTCATCGAGTTCTGCATCGGCATCCCGCATCTGCTCAAGGGTGAATACACCGAAGGCGCCGGCCCGGGCATCGACGTCTACTCGATCCGCCAGCCGCTGGGTGTGGTCGCCGGCATCACCCCGTTCAACTTCCCGGCCATGATCCCGCTGTGGAAAGCCGGGCCAGCGCTGGCATGCGGAAATGCATTCATTCTCAAGCCATCCGAGCGTGACCCCTCGGTCCCGGTCCGGCTGGCCGAACTGTTCATCGAAGCGGGCCTGCCGCCCGGAGTGTTCCAGGTGCTGCACGGCGACAAGGAAGCCGTCGACGCCATCTTGACTCATCCCGACATCCAGGCGGTCGGGTTCGTCGGCAGCTCGGATATCGCGCAGTACATCTACGCGACCGCTGCCGCGCACGGGAAGCGCTCCCAATGTTTCGGCGGCGCCAAGAACCACATGATCGTAATGCCCGACGCAGACCTCGACCAGGCCGTCGACGCACTGATCGGTGCGGGATACGGAAGTGCCGGCGAACGCTGCATGGCGGTCAGCGTCGCGGTGCCGGTCGGCGAGTCGACCGCAGAACGGTTGCGCGGCAGGCTGGTTGAGCGCATCAACAACCTGCGGGTGGGCCACAGCCTCGACCCCAAGGCCGACTACGGTCCGCTGGTCACGGAGGCCGCGCTCAAGCGGGTGCGCAACTACATCGGCCAGGGCGTGGCCGCGGGCGCTGACATCGTGGTCGACGGGCGTGAACGCACCAGCGACGACCTGGCCTTCGGGGACGCGAACCTGGAGGGTGGTTTCTTCATCGGCCCGACGCTGTTCGACCATGTCACCCCGGAGATGTCGGTCTACACCGACGAGATCTTCGGGCCCGTGCTCTGCATGGTGCGCGCCCACGACTACGAAGAAGCGCTGCGGCTGCCGTCGGAGCACGAGTACGGCAACGGCGTCGCGATCTTCACCCGCGACGGCGACACCGCCCGCGACTTCACCTCACGCGTGCAGGTCGGCATGGTCGGTGTCAACGTGCCGATCCCGGTGCCGGTCGCCTACCACACCTTCGGCGGCTGGAAGCGCTCGGGCTTCGGTGATCTCAACCAGCACGGCCCGGCGTCGATCCAGTTCTACACCAAGGTCAAGACCGTGACGTCGCGCTGGCCGTCGGGCATCAAGGATGGCGCTGAGTTCGTCATTCCCACAATGAAATAACGCAACGATGGAATTCTTCGGTCTCGACGACGACGAGCGGGTGATCACCGAGACGGCGGCCGCGTTCGCCGAGAAACGCCTCGCCCCGTATGCGCTGGAGTGGGACGCAACCAACCACTTCCCGGTCGACGTGCTGCGTGAGGCGGCCGCGCTCGGCATGGCGGCGATCTACTGCCGCGAGGACGTTGGCGGCAGCGGGCTGCGCCGGCTCGACGGGGTGCGGATCTTCGAGCAGTTGGCCACCGGCGACCCCACGACGGCCGCGTTCTTGTCGATCCACAACATGTGCGCGTGGATGATCGACACCTTCGGCACCGAGGAGCAACGCAAAATCTGGTTGCCGCGGTTGGCGTCGATGGACGTCATCGCCAGCTACTGTTTGACCGAGCCGGGCGCCGGTTCGGATGCCAGCGCGCTCAGCACCCGCGCCGTCAAGGACGGTGGCGACTATGTGCTCGACGGTGTCAAGCAGTTCATTTCCGGTGCCGGCGCGTCGGATGTGTACGTGGTGATGGCGCGTACCGGCGGGGAGGGACCGCGCGGGATTTCGGCCTTCATCGTCGAAAAGGGCACTGCCGGGCTGAGTTTCGGTGCCCACGAGGAAAAGATGGGCTGGAATGCGCAGCCCACGGCCCAAGTGGTGCTGGACGGAGTGCGGGTGCCCGCCGATGCGATGCTGGGCGGCGCCGACGGCGAAGGCGCCGGCTTCTCGATCGCGATGCAGGGGCTCAACGGTGGGCGCCTCAACATCGCCGCATGCTCGCTCGGCGGTGCCCAGGCCGCCTTCGACAAGGCAGCGTCGTACCTGCTGCAACGGCAGGCGTTTGGCAACACGCTGATCGACGAGCCCACCATCCGGTTCACGTTGGCTGACATGGCCACCGCGCTGGAGACCTCGCGAATGCTGTTGTGGCGGGCGGCAAGCGCACTGGACGCCGACGCCGCCGACAAGGTCGAACTGTGCGCGATGGCCAAACGCTATGTTACCGACGCGTGCTTCGACGTGGCCGACAAAGCGTTGCAGCTGCATGGCGGCTACGGTTACCTGCGGGAGTACGGTCTGGAGAAGATCGTCCGCGACCTGCGCGTGCACCGCATCCTGGAGGGAACCAACGAAATCATGCGGGTGGTCATCGGCCGAGCAGAAGCCGCGCGTGTCCGCGCCACCGCATAGGAAGGCCACGGCGATGACTGATATTTCCAGGGTCGCTTTCCTTGGGCTGGGCCACATGGGCGGCCCGATGTCGACCAACCTGGTTGCCGCCGGCTATTTCGTCAGTGGCTTCGACCCGCTGTCCACCGCGGCGGCAGCCGCCACCAAAAACGGTGTCGCTGTGTTCGATTCCGCACCTGACGCCGCGGCCGATGCCGACGTGGTGATCACCATGCTGCCCAACGGCGACGTGGTCAAGCGCTGCTACGCCGAGATTCTGCCTGCTGCGCAGCGCGGCGCGCTGTTCATCGACAGCTCGACCATCTCGGTCAACGACGCCCGCGAGGTACATGCGCTGGCAGAGTCGCACGGCTTCGCCCAGCTCGACGCGCCGGTCTCCGGTGGGGTCCGGGGCGCGGTCGCCGGGACGCTGGCGTTCATGGTCGGTGGTGACGAATCGGCGCTGGAACGGGCAAGACCGGTGCTAGAACCCATGGCCGGCAAGGTCATTCACTGCGGTGCCGCCGGCGCGGGCCAGGCCGCGAAGTTGTGCAACAACATGGTGCTTGCCGTCCATCAGATCGTGATCGGCGAAGCCTTCGTGCTGGCCGAAAAGCTCGGGCTGTCAGCGGAGTCGCTGTTCGACGTCATCACCGGTGCGACCGGCAACTGCTGGGCGGTGCACACCAACTGCCCGGTACCCGGCCTGGTTCCGACGTCGCCTGCCAACAACGACTTCGAGCCGGGTTTCGCCACCGCGCTGATGAACAAGGACTTGAGCCTGGCGATGGACGCGGTGGCCTCGACCGGTGCAGCGGCGCCGCTGGGCAGCCACGCCGCCGACATCTACGCCAAGTTCGCGGTCGACCACGCCGACAAAGACTTCAGCGCGATCATCGAGATGCTGCGCCGCAGCTGAGTAAGCGCTTCCGGGCGATCCACCATCGCCGGTGCACCTCTCGGCAGCCCGCGGCCAGCAGCGGGTCGGCGCCGTCGTAGCCCGACCGTACGGCAGCCGCGCGACTGAATTCGCTGTCAGCGTCAGACGTGACGAGCAGAGCGGGCAGGCCGGCGGCGGTGGCCGCCCGCAACCCACGCGCTGAGCCCTCGACGGCAAGTGCGCTCTGCGGCGTTATTCCGAACTCCCACAACGCCAGGCGGTACAGCTCGACATCGCTGTCGGCTCCGTCCAGGTCGTCAGCGGTCACGATGGTCGCGACCAATCCTTCACCAACCAGTTGACGCACCAGGGTTTCCGCCCAGGTCCGCTCGCGGGCACTGACCACACCGACCCAGATGCCGGCGACGAACAAATTCATGACCAAGTCGATAAGACCGGCGCGCGGCACCAGATCGCCGTCGCGTCCGACGTCAGCCAGCGCGGCGTCCGCGTCGAAGATCACCGCACGCAAAGGTGCAACGTCAGCATCGACAGGACGGGCCCGATCCCACCAGAACGTCCGCCGTCGAAGGGTATCCGCCGGCATGGTCACACCAATAGCCTGGTCGCGCGCCGCTGGCGGAGCTTCCCCCATTAGGGGGATTCCGGGTGGCGATCTTGACTCGTCGTCCCGCGGGCGGCTCTATGGTGATGCCATGGCGGCTTTGGACACGGGTCAGGCCACCAAACCTGTTCGGCTGGTGCTTGTCGACGACCACGAAATGGTCATCGAGGGCCTCAAAGCAATGCTCGCCGCGTTCAAGGACCGCGTGCAGGTGGTCGGTCACGCGGTGGGCGCCGAACGCGCCATCAGCGTCATCGACAGCCTGCAGCCAGACATCGTGTTGTGCGATGTCCGCATGCAAGGTTCCAGCGGCCTGGACCTGTGCCGTGAGCTGCGCGAACGCGACCCGAACCGCAAGGTGGTCATGCTGTCGGTGTACGACGACGAGCAGTATCTGTTCCAGGCGTTGCGGGTGGGCGCGCGCGGCTATCTGTTGAAGAGCATCAGCAGCGACGAACTGGTGCGCCAACTCGAGTCGGTGCACAACGGGGAAACTGTGATCGACCCGGGAATGGCGGCCCGCGCGGCGGACACCGCCGCGCGGATGCAGCGTGACGAGTTCTGGCCCGGCGCGCGCCAAGGCCTGACCCAGCGCGAAAGCGAGATCCTGTCTTACATGGTGACCGGGCTGTCCAACCGCGGCATTGCCAACAAGCTCGTCATCGGCGAGGAGACGGTCAAAAGCCATCTGCGCTCGATCTACCGCAAGCTTGGCGTCAGCGACCGCACGGGCGCGGTGGCTACCGCGCTGCGGGAAGGGATCTACCAATGACCGGCCGCACCCGTCCGTCGAATGCGGTGCGCGATGTCGTCGGCGCAGACCGCGAGCTGGCCCTGCTGCGCGAACTCATTCAGGCAGCTTCCAGCGGGCCCGGCGTCGAACCGCTGGCAGCCGCGGCTGCGCGGATGATCACCGCGGCCACCGGAACCGACGTCTGTTTCGTGCATGTCCTCGACGACACCGACCGCTCACTGACGTTGGCCGGCGCGACGCCGCCGTTCGACGGCCAGGTGGGGAAGATCCGGTTGCCGCTGGGGTCCGGAATTTCCGGGTGGGTAGCCAGCCATCGCGAGCCGGTGGTGATCACCCACGACAAGGAAGCCGATCCACGGTACTTGCCGATCCAGTCGCTGCGCGGACGGGATTTCACGTCGATGGTGTCGGTGCCGATGGAAACCGACCCCGGGGGCTTGGTCGGGGTGCTCAACGTACACACCGTGGAGCGACGGGAATTCACCGACGATGACGTCGAGCTGCTGCGGGTCATCGGCCGGTTGATCGCCGGCGCATTGCACCAGGCCCGACTGCACCGGCAGCTCGTGGCTCGGGAACGCGCACACGAGTTGTTCGTCGAGCAGGTGATCGAGGCGCAGGAAATCGAACGGCGACGACTGGCCGGCGACATTCACGACGGCATCTCGCAGCGGCTGATCACACTGTCGTACCGGCTTGACGCCGCCGCGCGGGCCATCGGCCACGACGACCCGGCCGAAGCCTCTCACCATCTCGACGAGGCCCGCGAACTCGCCCAACTGACGCTGCAGGAAGCGCGCGCCGCGATCGGCGGGTTGCGCCCACCCGTTCTGGACGACCTCGGTTTGGCGGGCGGGCTGGCCAGCCTGGCGCGCTCGATGCCGCAGCTGGATCTGGAGCTCGACCTCTCCGATGCGCGGCTGCCGGAGCACATCGAGCTGGCGCTGTACCGCATCGCGCAGGAAGGTCTGCAAAACGTCGTCAAACACGCCGACGCCACCAGGACACGGCTGCGCTTCGTCGTCGACGACGATGTCGCGCGGCTCGAAATCGTCGACAACGGAATAGGTTTCGACACCTTCGAGAACCCGTTGGGCGGCGACGAGATGGGTGGCTACGGTGTGCTGTCGATGGCCGAGCGCGCCGAGCTGGTCGGCGGCCGGCTCAACATCCGTTCACGCCCCGGCACCGGCACGGCGGTGACGGCAACAATTCCACTGCCCCCGACTTTGGATTAGCGCTCAGAAGTCACCGGCGCCCCGCCGCAATGTTTCGATCGCCGACACCAGCGCCTGCGATTCGCCATCGGACATCCCGATGTCTGCGAACACCTGCTGGTTGAGGGTGACGGTGGCGTCCTCGACTGTCGAGCGGCCCAGCTCGGTGATCTGTACCAGCGTGGTACGACCGTCGGTTGGGTGCGGTATCCGCTGCACCAGCCCGTTGGCTTCCAGCAGGCGGATCGCGTGGGTGACGCTGGTGACGTGGACCTGCAAGCGGTCCGACGCTTTGGTGATCGGCAGCGCACCCGTGCGGCTGAATGCCAGCAGGCGCAGCAACTCGAAGCGGGAGAAGCTCAGGTCGTAGGGCCGCAACGCATTTTCCACCCGGGCCAGCAGGATCTGGTGGGCGCGCATCACCGACGTCACCGCGACCATGCCCTGCGCGACATCGCCCCATCCGGCGCGCTCCCAGTTGGCCCTGGCTTGCGCAATCGGGTCGCGGGTGTCGGATCGCTTGTCGGGTTCGTTGGCGGCCACGCCCTTTCTTACCGCACTTCGGCCCCCGATTCCCGCGACCCGGGACAATGCACTCGACCCAGTCGCGCGATTTCACGGACTGACGGAGGTAGCAATGCGCTGGCGCGGTGTTCATCACGTCGAATTCGCGGTATTGAACTACGACGATTCGCTCGAGTTCTACGATGGGATGTTCGGGTGGCTCGGGTATATGAGCTTTTCGACGCTGGACATCGAGTACCGCTCGACCTATTACATGGCTCGGTTCCCCGCTCCGCATAGCTACATCGGCATCCAGCCTGCCCGCTCAGGATCGAAGCTCACCCACGCCGACCAAGCGGTGGGTATCAACCACATCGCCCTGTGGGCCCGCAGCCGACACGAAGTGGACAGTTTCTATCGAGATTTCTTGGTGCCGAAGGGAATACGCGTGACCAATGAGCCGACGGAGTACCCGCACTACACGCCCGGCTATTACGCCGTGTTCTTCGACGATCCGATCAACGGCATTCATTGGGAGCTCGCACGTCTGCCGATCATTCCTTCTCCGCGCCAGGCCTGGCGGTCCTATCGCGCACTGCGTGATATCGCTTCAGAACGACCGGACTTACCGCATTCTGTTTCGCAGCTGGCCCGCCAGGCACGTCGAACGCTACCATCGCGGCACCCGCACTAACGCCGCGTCGCTTCTCTCACTTTCTTTTCCATCACCGACAACACCGCCAGGCTGGACGTGCGGCTGCCGACAGTGATCCGCGCGCCGCCATCCGAGTAGTACCGGACCTGCAACCCGCTGTCGGCCAGTACCTCGCGCCACGGCCGACCCCTCGACGGTAGGTACACGAAGTTCGCATGCGCGTCAGTGCTGTAGATCCCCATCGCGCTCAGCTGCTTTTGAAGGTAGCGTCGTTCGGCGGTGATCAGCCGAACTCGCTTCAGCAGTTCGCTTTCGGCGGCATAGGACGCCGCGACGGCGAGCAGCGCGGTGCTGGCTATGCCGAACGGCAACTGCTTGGTCCACAGCGCCCTGGTCAACTCCGGCGACCCGATTCCATACCCGATCCGCAGTCCGGCCAGCCCGTACGCCTTGGAAAACGTCCGCACCACCACAACATTGGGGAAGCGGGCCACCAACGCGGCAGCGTTGATCCGCTGTTCGGCCGCAGCGAATTCGACATACGCCTCGTCGAGCACGACGATGGTGTCGCGCGGTATCTGCTGCAGAAACCGCATCACCTCCACGGCGGACTCCATAGTGCCGGTCGGGTTGTGCGGGCGGCACAACACGACCACCCGGGCCGCGGCGGCAGCGTCGGCCAGCGCATCGAGGTTGTGGTGACCGTGCTCGTCGAGCGGAACCGTCACGGGGATCAGCCGCGCGATCGAAGCGATGATGGGATAACCGTCGAATGTCGGTGACGCCATGACCATCGTGTCACCCAGATAAGTCAGCGCCTGCAGCACGTGCATCACCACGCCCGTCGCGCCGGCGCCGAGCACCACCTGTTCCTCGGGCAGCCCGATGTGGTCGGCGATCAGACGACGCAGCCGCTGAGGCAGGAACTCCGGGTAGCGGTTGGCGGCGTCGATCGACTTGATCAACGCTTTGCGCACGGCCCGCAGCGGCGGAAACGGATTCTCGTTGAGCGACAAGGCAAAAGGATCGACCGCCTGTGGCAGTGCGCCGAGGATCTCGGCGGTGATCGAGTCCCTCTGCGCGGCCATGGTCATCAGCCGCGTCCGCCCCAGCGCAATGCCGCCGCACCGGCGAAGTCACCGGCGTGGGCGAAGGCGGCCATCAGCACCAGATCGCCGGCTTTGACCTGGCCGTCGGAGATGGCGCGATCCAGGTTGACCGGGATACCAGCGGCGAACAAGTTGCCGCACTCATCAAAGGTATCGACGTGTCTCGATTCTGGTATCTCGAGTGCCTCGCGCCAATTGCGCAGGAACACCCTATTGGGCTGGTTGGTGACGAGCAGGTCAACATTCTTGGACGCCAAGCCGATTCGATCGCAAACCGCTAAAGCGACCTCGGGGACCTCGCGGTTGCCGCGGGCCAGCACTTTGGTGATCTTGCTTTCAGTGAACCCGATGCAGCCCTCCCCCGGGCCGGGTTGCCACCATTTGCGGGGTGGGTCCGTGATGTACGTCATGTCACCGGAGTACTCACCATAAGTGCGGCACTCGACATCGAGGATCGGCGATTGGTCCGATAGCGTGACCAATCCGACCGCGGCGCCGTCACCGGGAACCGACGCCTGCGCCATGCCTCGCACACCGGGCTGGTCGAAGACCTGCCCGGCAGCGTTTTGCGCTATCGCGATCAGCGCGGTCCGTCCTTCGCCCGCAGCCAGCAGTTGACGAGCAACCTTGAGCCCCAACACGAATGCAGCGCACCCCCCGTTGTGCAGATCCAACACCCAGGACGGGCGCATGCCCAGCCGGTGCGCGATGCCGCCACCCGCACCATAGAACGGCATGTCCGGTAGCTGGGTGTGGGTGATCAACACGTCGACGTCGGCGATGAGATCCTCTCCGTGGCGTTGGACCAGCTTCTGCGCGGCGTGCTCGATCATGTCGATTGCGGTCTCGTCCGGGCCGACGTGGTGGCGGAACTTGGGCGCGCGGAACATCAGGTTGTCGCGCAATTCGTCGGATCCGGCGAACTGCGCGTAGTAATCGGCGCCTATCGGCTCACCCGGCAAATAGGTGGAGACGTCGATAAGACTTGCGGCGCGGGGTTGGCTCACGATGCCCTCATCTCATCCATGCCGGTGTTATCGGCAGGCCGTTGCGGTGGCGGAACTCCGCGATTGTCTTGAGGTTGTTCAGCTCCAACGCGTGTCCGGGGCCGAAGATGTCCCAGAAGTCGCCGACCCAGCCGGTTCGGTGTGGCGGAGCAGCCTCTGGATATGGGTTGCGGTCGTAGAAAGGGTGACGGCAATTGGTCCACAGCACAACCGAACCCGGCGTGTTGAGCACCACTTGCGCGTCGAGGACGCGCATCAGATAGATCATCCAGAGGTGCTTGCCCTGGTCCCACGCGCAGTAGTAGTCGACAGTGCGGGCTTCGGTGTTGGCATGCGTTCGGGTATAGATCTTGGTGTCCGGCAGCAGCCGGTCGTAGGCCAGCCACAGGCCCGCCTCGTCGGTGGGCGTGAAGCCGCGGAGGGTATAAGTCCACTCCTCGAGGCTGCGGGTGTCGGCCATGTAGCCGAACAGCTCGTCGGGCGGGCAGTCGACGTAGTCGTTGACCGTGCAGTACCGGCCGAAGATTTCGTCGTGCGGGTACACCGAACGCATCTTCGCCAGGAATTTCGGCGCGGTCGCCTCCAGTGGCGAGTTCTCGATACGGACCACTCCCTCGATCGGCTCGGTGCTGCCGGTGTGGGTGTAGATATCGTCAAGCGCTGGCAGCGACATCGGCGCGGTTCTCCTTTGTGGTCGGGCTTTCTTGGTTGACAGCGTGTCTGGTTGACGGAGCGCTGAGAAATGCTGCGAACGGCGGGATTTCGTCTGCTGCGCATTCCACGCTGACCACCGACGGCCCGTCGATGTCGAGCGCAGTGTGCATCGCCGCCGCCAATCCGTCTGCGTCGCGGACGTCGACCGACGGCAGTCCGGGGAACATCGCCGCCAGGCCGGCCCCCAACCGGCTGGGCGCAAACCGGTTGTAGCTGTACCGGTCGCCGTAAAACAGCTGTTCTCGGGTCACGCACATGGCGTGGGCGTTGTTGTTGAACAGCACGAACGTGATCGGCAATCGGTACTGCACAGCCGTGTGGACTTCCATGCCGTGCATGAAGAATGCTCCGTCGCCCGCGACCACCACGACCCGGCGCCCCGGCGACCGCCCCTTGGCACGGCCGAAGGCCATCCCGATCCCGGCGCCGAAGCTGTAGCCCATGCCACCCATGCCGAGCGCGACCAGGAACCGGCCCGCGCGTCGCACCGGCAGGTGGTGGATCGCCGCCGCCCCGGTGTTGCCGGCGTCGACGACGACGTCCACGCCGTCGGGCAACACCGCGTCGAGCGACGCCATGGCGTCGCGGTAGCGCACGCCTGGACCGTCGAACGCCGGCGGTGTCAGCTCGGTGTGCACCACCGCATCCGGCACCCGCACACCCGTCGGCCGCCCTCGACCGGATAGGGCAGCGGTCAGCATACGCAGCGACGCCCGCAAGTCCTCGGTGTGCACGTGAGTGCACGGAAGGTACGGGGGCGCCGACCCGATCGATACCACACGCGCAGCTGCCAGCGCGTCGTCGAGACCGGTGCGGGCGGTCACCGACAGCCGCGTACCCACCACCAAGCACAACGCACTTTTTGCGACCGCCTCGGCAACGCCGGGGTGGCCCATCACACCCGTCAACCCGAGCGTCGACGAGGAGCCCAATCCGGGTGTGCCGGCGACATCTTTGGCGTCGGGCACGCACGCCACTCGCGCGCGCAGAATTGCGCGCAGCCACTCCAGCTCGGAGCGGGCATCATCGCGAGCCACCTGCTCTCCGGCGATGATCGTGATCGGTCCGGTCACCTGACGCAGCGCGCGCGCTATCGGATGGGGATCACCGATAGCGCGCTGCGGCTCACGACCATATGCAGCGTAGCCGTTAATGCTGACGGTGGATTGCTGGATGTCCTTGGGCAACAACAATACTGCTGGCCCGCCAGTTCGCGCTGCGGCGAGGGCGGCGGGTAAGGCGGTGAAAATGTCGGCAGGCTTGCGCACCCGGTGGCAGAAAACTGACACTGCGGAAAACAGCGCCACGGCATCGAGGGACCCGTTGCGGCCGCTGGTGTCCTGAAAACTGCCGCGACCGTCCATCGTCGTCGCCGGTTGGCCCACCAACGCCAACACCGGTACCCGACTGGTCAGCGATTCCCCCAACCCGGGCACCAGATTCAGCGCTCCCCCACCCGACGTCGCCGCCACCACTCCCAATCTCGGCCCACTGCGGCTGTACCCATCAGCCATGGTCGCAGCGGAAAACTCATGCTTGGCCAGCACCGCGGTGATATCCGACCGGAAGTATGCGGCGTCGTAAAGATCTTCGATGTTGGCCCCGTCGACACCAAAGATGTAGTCGACCCCGGTTGCCGCGAGGCACTCGACGATGTGGTCAACCACTCGTTGCTTGCCTGGCATACGGGTTACACGACTAAGAGCTGGTTTCAGTTCACGGCGGATATCGCGAGTTGCGGTGAACCGCACGCAGCTCTGCACCGTATTACTGGGAAAGCAGCGGTAAGGAGTCGTGCCGATGATGACCACCGTCGTTGTCATCGGGGCGGGGCCGTCTGGGCTGGCTGTTACGCGCCAGCTCGAGCATCGCCACCAGATCAAGACGCTTGTCCTCGAAAGGGCTTCAACGCCTGCGATTGCCTGGCGCACCCGCTACGACGACTTTCGGCTCAATACAAGCGGTTTCTTGTCGCATCTGCCCGGACAACGGATTCCGGTGACGGCGGGCCGCTGGCCCACCAAAGAGGACATGGTCCGCTATTTCGACCGCTACGTGCGCACGCAGCACATCCGCCTTCAGCTCGGCTGTGAGGTGAACCGTGTCGAGCGTGCGGCGCAGGGCTGGCGACTCGACACCTCGGCGGGAGAGATCGAAGCAGCTGTGATCGTCTTAGCCACCGGCAACTACCGCACGCCCACGATCCCTAGCTGGCCGGGTCTTGGCCAGTACAACGGCCAGCTGGTTCACTCCGGCGAGTTCTGCAACGCGTGGCCTTATCGGGGACGCGACGTCCTGGTAGTCGGCGCCGGCAATTCGGCCGCCGACATCGCGGTGCACTTGGCCTACGACGGCGCGCGCAAGGTCTGGCTCGCTGTTCGCACACCGCCGCATCTGGTGCGGCGCGCCATCGGAGGAATCCCGTCGGATATCTTCCTCGAGGTCTTCGCGCGTGTGCCTGCACGCAAGGTTGACCCGCTGATCGATCGCGTCAATCGTCTCATGTGGGGAGACCTGTCGGACTATGGGTTTCACCGGCCGCCGCTCGGGTTGAAGGCGACGGTCGAACTGCGAGGCCGCATCCCCACCCTGGCTGACGAGCTCATCGGCACGGTGCGCGCGGGACGCGTGCAAGTGGTCGCGGCCGTGCAGGCTGTCGAATCTCGGCAGGTGATTCTCGCCGACGGCAGTTCGGTAGCGCCACAGGCGATTATCGCCGCCACCGGGTTCCGGCCGGATCTCGACGGCTTGGTCGGCCATCTCGGTGTGCTGGACGAGCGCGGCAACCCGCGCGGCGGCTTCGCGTCGCACCTCGGCGAGGGCATGTTCGCGATCGGATACGGGATTCCACCCAACGGTCCACTGCGCGCGATCCGCCGTGCCGCCACGCCACTGGCCCGCGATATCGCGGCCTATCTGTCAACCACACGTCATCGAATGAACATCGGGGTAACTCAATGACTTGCCTGCCCGCCGAAAAGACCTTCTTCCGCGGTGCAGCAGGCTACGAACTCGCCCGGCGGCAAACGGTGTGGAACGGCATTGTGCCAGAGCGTTTTCCGGACGTGATCGTCCAAGCGCGCGACGCCGACGACGTCGTCGCAGCGATCCGATACGCGCGCGACCACGACCACCAGGTCGGTGTGCGTTCGGGCGGGCACAATTGGTCGGCCAGCCACCTTCGTGACGAAGGCATGCTGCTCGATGTCAGCCGGCTGGACCACTGCAGCGTCGACGCCGACCAGATGACCGCGGACGTCGGGCCAGGAAAAGTCGCCAGCGTCTTTGCGACCGAGCTGGATTCGCAGGGCCTGTTCTTTCCCGCGGGCCATTGCGAAGGCATTTGCATGGGCGGCTACCTGTTGCAGGGCGGCTACGGCTGGAACAGCCCGATGCTCGGCCCGGCGTGTGAGAGCGTGCTGGGGCTGCAGGTCGTCACCGCCGACGGCGAACTGCTGTACTGCGACGCCGACAACCACCCGGATTTGTATTGGGCCGCGCGCGGCTGCGGGCCCGGCTTCTTCGGCGTGGTCACGGCGTTCACGTTACGGGTTCACCTGCGCCCGCCGGTGTGGGGCACCTGCCTGTACATGTACCCGATCGACGTCGCCGACGAAGTGTTCACCTGGGGACGCTCGATCGCTACGGAGGTCGACAAGGGCGTCGAACTGCAGATCCACACCGCGCGCAGCTTCCCCGGGGCGGGCCTAGACCAGCCTGGAATCACGATCGCCTCACCGGTTTTCGCCGGGTCCGAAGAGGAGGCTGTCAAAGCCCTTGCACCACTACGCACTTGTCCGGTCGCCGACAAAGCGATCGTCAGCCTTCCCTATGCGCCGACCACGTTGGCCAACTGGTACACCGCGGTGATGACGAATTATCCCAAGGGGCACCGCTATATCGCCGACAACATGTTCACGTCGGCGTCGGCCGAAGAGCTGCTGCCCGGCATCCGCGCAATCATCGAGACGATGCCGCCACATCCGTCGCACTTCATCTTCACAGGCTGGAAAACGTCTTCGGCTCGCGCGGACATGGTGTACGGCCTGGAAGACGAAATCTACTTGGCGCTCTACACGATCTGGAAAGATCCGGCCGACGACGACCGCTACCGCGACTGGGCCGCATCCAACATGGCCGCGATGTCGCACTTGGCGACGGGCATCTCGCTCGCCGACGAGAACCTCTGCCGACGCCCGGCGCGGTTCATCACCGAGCCCAACATGGCGCGCCTGGACGAAGTGCGCTCGACCTACGACCCCGACGGCCGGTTCCACCGCTGGATGACGCGCTGCTAATCCAGCTCACAGCGCGCGCTCCAGCAGCACGTGACCGGTGTCGGCCAAAACCACTTGTACGGAAGCGATTTGGTTTACCGGCGTCGCGATGCTGCCGGCTGGTGTCGCTGTATGACCTGGCTCTGCCACCCAGGTTGCCAGCTGGCTGCGGCTGCCGTCGCGGCGTACCACCACCATTGCCAATGTGTCGTGGTGTGCGTTAACCGGAGCCAGGCACACGCATTTCATCGCGATGAAGGTTCCCCATTGCTCGCCCGACACCGAGATCGTCGATGCCAGGTTTTTGGTTCCGACTTGCGCCATCGGCATTCCCGACGTGCTCGCCTGCGGCGGCGTGGGCGCGGATGTCGAGAAATGGCCCGCAACGCCGACGAACACACCGATCGCCAGCACCACAGCTGCGGCGGCGCTGGCCGCCCAGGTCATCACGCGGGAGCGGCGCCGTCGCCAACCGACCTTCGCCAGCAGTGTCGGCAGCATCTCGGCGGGCAGCGCAGGCGCATCGCCGGTGCGGTCGGCCTCGTCGATGGCCGCCAACTCGTCGCGGTCCAGCTGCGAGAGCAACGCCGGCATCCCGCTGAGTTCGGCGACGGCGCTACGGCATGACGGGCAGGCATCCATGTGCGCCTCGAATTCCCGCCGGTCGGACGGTGACAGTGAGCCCAGCACATAGGCGGCGTCCCACATCGCGTACTCGTGGTCGCCGGGAGCTTGGTCGCCGGGCCGGGCGCCGTCACCGGGCGGGCTCGGACCCCATAGCGTCTTCATCGTGTAACCCCCATCTTGTGCTGCGTCTGGTATTCGGAGCCGACCGCTGCGCGGATTGGATGTCGCGCAATCATCTGGTCACCCCCATCTCTTGCAAGGTCAGTCGCAGGGCCCGCACAGCGTAGTGCAGGCGCGACTTCACGGTGCCTTCGGCGATCCCGAGATCGGCGGCGATTTGCGCGGTGGTCCATCCCCCGTAGTAGGACCGGCAGATCACCGCGCGGTGTTCGGCGGAGAGCTGGGCGTAGGCATCGGCGATCAGCAGCCGGTCGAGCGCCGCGTTGACCTCGTCCGGTCCGGCCGGCTCGGGCGCCTTGTCCAGCGAATGGACTTCCGAGCGGGCCCGTGCGCTGCGGCTTTCGTCGATGATCAGGTTGCGGGCGACGGTGAACAGCCAGGCCCGTGCCGACCGCTCGGTGTCGCCGACGACCTCAGGATGCTGCCAGGCGCGCAGCAGCGTCTCCTGCACGACGTCTTCGGCGCGGGTCCGATCGCCTATCAGCCTCAATGCGTATCGCCATAAGGCCGCGGCGTGCTCGTCGTAGAGCGCCTTCATCAAGGCGGCTTCGGGAGCCGCCGGGCTGGCGACAGTAGGCACTTGCACCTCCTGGAGGTGACACGAATTCAGCGCCCGTCCGGTTCATACCGGCACACCAGCCACGGTTAGCCGAGAGTCAAGATGCGCGGCTCGTCCTCGGTCACCGCCACGGTGTGCTCCCAGTGTGCCGCACGCGATCCGTCGGCGGTAGTGACCGTCCACTGGTCGTCGAGTACCAGCGTTTTTCTGGTTCCCAGAGTCAGCATCGGTTCGATCGCCAGCACCGAGCCGGGGCCCAGTAGCGGGCCCCGGCCGGGAGCTCCTTCGTTGGGCAGGAAGGGGTCCATGTGCATTTGCCGGCCGATGCCGTGCCCGCCATAGCCCTCGACGATGCCGAAGGTGCAGCCATAGCGAGCCTCGGCGGAGTGGGTACCGGTTTCGATGGCATGCGATACGTCCGTCAACCGGTTGCCGGGCCGCATTGCAGCGATGCCGGCTTCCAACGATTCCTTGGTCGCCGCCGACAGCGCTTCGTCGGCCGGATTCAGCGTGCCGACGCCGAACGTCACCGCCGCGTCACCGTGCCAGCCGTCGAGGACTGCGCCGCAGTCGATGGACACCAGGTCACCCGGCGACAAGACCTCGGCCGCGGAGGGAATCCCGTGCACCACACGGTCATTGACGGACGCGCAGATCGACGCTGGATATCCGTGGTAGCCGAGAAACGACGGTGTGGCGCCGGCGTCGCGGATCACCGCTTCGGCGATGCTGTCCAGGCTCAGGGTCGACGCTCCGGGCGCCGCGGCCGCTTGGACCGCCCGCAGTGCGGCGGCCACCACGGCTCCGGCAGCGGCCATCGCGTCCAGCTCGCCGGCGCTGCGCTGTGGCACGACCTTGCGACTGCGCAGCCCCGCCAGGGCGATCATCGTTACTTTCCTAGCGCCTGCAGCGCGCGGGTGAACACTTCGTCGACGGTGCCGACGGCGTCGACCGTCTTCAGCTCGTGCTCTTGTTGGTAGTACTCCAGCAGCGGCGCGGTTTGATCGCGGTACACCTTCATCCGGTTGAGGATGACGTCGTCGTTGTCGTCGTCGCGGCCGCGGCCTTTGAGCCGTTCGAGCAGTACTTCCTCCGGTACCCGGAACTCCAGCACCGCATCGAGTTGGGTTCCTCGACGTTCGAGCATGTCGTGCAGGGCCTTGGCCTGGTCCAGCGACCGCGGGTAGCCGTCGAGGATGAAACCGGCGGCCGCGTCGGGCTCGTCGAGCCGCTGGTCGACCAGCTTGTTCGTCACTTCGGAGGGCACCAGGTCACCGGCGTCGAGGTAGCGCTTGGCCGCCATACCCAGCTCGGTGCCGTGGTCGATGTTTTGCCGAAACAGCTCGCCGGTGGAGATCTGCGGTACACCCAGTTTGTCGGCCAGCTTGACAGCCTGCGTGCCCTTGCCGGCCCCCGGCGGTCCCAGCAAAACAACTCTCACTTCAAGAACCCTTCATAGTTGCGCTGCATCAGCTGGCTTTCGATCTGTTTGACCGTATCCAAACCGACACCGATCATGATCAAAACCGCGGTACCGCCGAACGGCAAATTCTGCACCGTCCCGGTATTGCCGATCTGCAGGAAAAGGTTGGGCAGCACTGAGATCACGCCCAGGTAGATCGAGCCGGGCAAAGTGATCCGGCTCAGCACGAAGCGCAGGTAGTCCGCGGTCGGCCGGCCCGGCCGAATACCGGGGATGAACCCGCCGAACTTCTTCATCTCGTCGGCACGCTCGTCGGGGTTGAACGTGATCGACACGTAGAAGTACGTGAAAAAGATGATCAGCCCGAAGTAGATAGCGATGTAGACCGGATCGGCGGGATTGGATAGATAGTTGCCGACGAACTTGTCCCACCACGTGTTGCCCACTCCGCCGGCGCCGCTGCGGACGAGCTGCGTGATCAGGTGCGGGATGTAGATCAGCGACGAGGCGAAGATGACCGGGATGACGCCGGCCTGGTTGACCTTCAGCGGCAGATACGTCGACGTGCCGCCGTACATGCGTCGGCCCACCATCCGCTTGGCGTATTGCACCGGGATGCGGCGCTGGCCCTGCTCGACGAACACGACGCCGACGATGATGATCAGCGCCGCCACGCACACCGCGGCGAAAATCACCCCGCCCCGGCTGTCCAGGATGGACTTGCCCTCTGCGGGGATACGGGCGGCGATGCCGACGAAGATCAGCAGCGACATGCCGTTGCCGATACCGCGCTCGGTGATCAGCTCGCCCATCCACATCACCAGCCCGGCGCCTGCGGTCATGACCAGGACGATCACCACCAGGGTGAAGATGCTCTGGTCGGCCATGATGTCTAGGCTGCAGCCCTGCAGCAGGCCGCCGTTGGCCGCCAGCGCCACGATGCTGGTGGCCTGCAGGATGGCCAGCGCTATCGCCAGGTAGCGGGTGTATTGGGTCATCTTGGCCTGGCCGGCCTGGCCTTCCTTGCGCAGTTCTTCAAAGCGCGGGATCACCACGGTGAGCAACTGCACGATGATGCTGGCGGTGATGTAGGGCATCACGCCGACCGCGAACACGGTCAGCTGGAGTAGCGCGCCGCCGGAGAACAGGTTGATCAGCGAGTAGATCTGCGCGGCCTCACCGCCGCTGACCTGCGCGATGCACTTTTGCACATTCGGGTAGTTGATGCCGGGTGAGGGGATGGACGCACCCACCCGGTAGAGGACGACGATGCCGAGGGTGAACAGGATTTTCCGGCGCAGGTCGACTGTTCGCAGCGACGAGATGAAAGCCGAAAGCACTCTTCCTCCTGCGCAGCCGGGCTCTGGTCACGGCATGCCGACGGGCTGGTCGGGCCAGCATTGGGTTAAGTCTGCGTCACACGCCGAGCACCCGCAGGTCCCGACGTGCGGAGTCGCGCGTCAAACAGTCTACGAGAGTAACAGCGCCGGTAACGGTTGCCGGCAGCCTGGTGGACCGCCCTGTTGACCCGCGTGGCTGCAGTCAGGGAACGGGCGTACAGTTTCACTCGGGTAATTAACCTGGCTAAGTATTAGGCTTGCAACAGTCGCAAACGCCATAGGTTATGGAGGACGCGCATGGGCAATGCACGCTTCGACGGCGATACGTGGGATCTGGCCTCCAGCGTGGGAGCCACCGCCACCTTGGCGGCCACCGCTCGGGCAATCGCCAGCAGAGCGCCGAACGCCATAATCGACGATCCGCTCGCCGAACCGCTGGTCCGCGCAGTAGGTATCGACTTCTGCACCAAACTAGCCAGCGGTGAGCTGGAACCCAGTGATGTCAACGACGAGGCGGCACGGAGCATGCGGGCGATGACCGACTGGATGGCGGTGCGCACCAAATACTTCGACGACTTCTTCAGCCACGCCGCGCGCGCCGGCATCCGGCAGGCTGTCATCTTGGCATCCGGCCTGGATTCGCGCGCCTACCGGCTGCCGTGGCCCCCCGCAACCACCGTGTTCGAAGTCGACCAGCCGCAGGTGATCGAGTTCAAGACGACGACATTGGCCGGGCTGGGCGCGCAGCCGACGGCGGATCGCCGCACCGTGGCGGTCGACTTGCGCAGTGATTGGGCCACCGCGCTCAAGCAGGCCGGCTTCGACCCGACACAGCCGGCCGCCTGGATCGCCGAGGGACTGTTGGGCTATCTACCCGCCGACGTGCGGGAGAAGTTGCTCGACCAGGTCACCGTACTGAGCGTCCCGGGCAGCCGCTTCGCCACCCACTGGCTGCCCAACGTCAAGGAACTCGACGAGGACAAATTACAGCAGCGCATGCAGAACCAGTCCGGCTGGTGGCATGGCCTTGGCTTCGAGCTGGATATGACGGAGCTGATGTACCTGGGCGAACGGACCGACGTGGCCGACTACCTTGCGAGCAGGGGCTGGAAAATCACCGTCTGCAGCACCGCGGAGCTGCTGGACGAGCAGGGACTGCCTGCTATCGACGCCGAGGAGTTCACGTTTCCGGAAATGGTTTACCTCAGCGGTGAGCTGACACAGCGCTGAGACAGGGGCAGAGGAGGGCATATGGCACGCACCGACCGCGACAGTTGGGATCTCGCCTCCAGCGTGGGCGCGACGGCGACGATGGTCGCCGCCGCGCGGGCGCTGGCCACCGAGGAAACCAATCCGATCATCAACGACCCGTTCGCCGCGCCGCTGGTGCGGGCGGTCGGTGTCGACTTTTTCACCCGCATGGTCGACCACGAGATCACCCCGGAGGAAATGGCCGACGGCGCCGGGGGGGACATGGCGCGCGAGACCGATTCGATGGCAGTGCGCACCCGGTTCTTCGACGAATTCTTCCTCAACGCCGCAAACGCTGGTGTTCGCCAATCGGTGATCCTGGCCGCGGGGCTCGACTCGCGTCCATATCGGCTGGCATGGCCACCCGGCAGCATTGTGTACGAAGTGGACCAGCCGAAGGTCATCGAGTTCAAAACCGCCACTATGTCGGCGCTGGGCGCCGTCCCGACGGCGGAGCGGCGGACGGTCAGCGTCGATCTGCGGGAGGACTGGCCATCCGCGTTGCGCGCCGCTGGTTTCGACGCCAACCGACCGACGGCCTGGAGTGCCGAGGGTTTGCTGATGTACTTGCCGCCGGAAGCCCAGGACCGGTTGTTCGACAACATCACCGCGCTCAGCGTGCCGGGCAGCCAACTCGCGACCGAATATCACCCCGATAGCGGCGCGGCTGCGGCCGAACGCGAGCAGGCCGCCACCGACCGCTGGCGCAATCTGGGCTTCGGCGTCAACATGTCGGACCTGGTGTATGTCGGCGACCGAAGCCCTGTGGTCGACTATCTGAGCGCTCGGGGCTGGCAGGTCACAACCCGTACTCGTCAGGAGTTGTTCGCAGCCTATGGCCGCGAGTTTCCCGACTACGACGACGATGCGCTGGCCTCGTTCCGCAATGTCATCGCCGTTACCGCGACCCTCAGATAGGCCTCAGCGGATGGCACATACCAAACGGCATGACAACGACAGCTGGGATCTGGCGTCCAGCGTGGGCGCCACCGCTACCGCCGTGGCCGCCCGGCGGGCGCTGGCATCCAAGGGCCCCAACGCGTTGATCGACGATCCCTTCGCCGAGCCGCTTGTGAACGCGGTCGGCGTGGACGCCTTCATCCGGATGATGAACGGCGAGATCGAGCTGGCAGACGATGATCCCGCCTTCACGCCGCGGCGGTTGGCCGAGGGGATGGCGGTACGCACAAGGTTTTTCGACAAGTTCTTCACGGACGCCGCCGATGCGGGTGTGCGCCAAGCCGTCATTGTGGCCGCCGGGCTGGATACGCGGGCTTACCGACTGCCGTGGCCTCCCGGGACTGTGGTCTACGAGGTCGATCAGCCCCAAGTGATGGAATTCAAAAACCGGACGCTGGCCGGCTTAGGCGCGGTCCCGGCCGCCGACCGCAGACCAGTGGGCATCGACCTGCGTGATGATTGGCCCGATGCCTTGCTGCGCAGCGGCTTTGACCCGATACAACCGACAGCTTGGAGCGCTGAGGGATTACTGGCGTATTTGCCACCGGAAGCGCAGGACCGGTTATTCGACAACATCACCGCGCTCAGCGCTCGGGGCAGCCGCGTCGGCACGGGCTATGTCCCGGACATCCGCGAGCGCATCGCGAAACGGGGCGGAGAGGTCAGCGAGCGCTGGCGCCGGCTCGGACTGAATCTCAACTGGGCCGATTTGGTGTACGACGGCAAGCGTAACGACGTTGTGGAGTATCTGGCGAATTTGGGCTGGCGAACAACCGTGCGGGATACGCCGGAGCTCTATGCCGACAACGGTTTCGAGTTCCCGGAGGGCCAGACGATGGTCGCGTTCGGCGACATCAGATATGTCTTCGCCGAGTTCTGAATGCCATGCAGTAAGGAGTCTTTCGATGGCACGCATTGATAACGACACCTGGGACCTGGCCTCGAGCGTGGGAGTTACCGCCACCATGGTCGCGGCATCGCGCGCGATAGCTTCGCAGGGCCCTGATCCGCTGCTCGACGATCCGCTGGCCGATCCGCTGGTGCGTGCGGTGGGTCTCGAGCCGTTTGTCCGGTTGATCGACGGCGAGCTCGACGTCGACGATGACCCGTTGATGAACCGGAAGACCCGAACTGAGCGAATTACCGTCAGGACAAGGTTTTTCGACGACTTCTTCGTCAGCGCCGGTGAAGCGGGCCTGCGGCAGGCGGTGATCTTGGCCTCCGGCCTGGACACCAGAGCCTACCGGCTGCCGTGGCCGGCGGGCACGGTGGTCTACGAAATCGACCAGCCGGGTGTCATCGAGTTCAAGACCCGTACCCTGGCCGATCTCGATGCCACTCCGGCCGCCGAGCTGCGCGTGGTGGGCATCGACCTGCGTGACGACTGGCCAACAGCGTTGCGCCAGAGCGGTTTTGACGTAAACCAGCAGACAGCGTGGAGCGCCGAAGGGCTACTGCCGTATCTGCCGCCCGAGGCGCAGGACCGGCTCTTCGACCACATCACCACGCTCAGCGCGCCCGGCAGCAGGCTGGCCACCGAGCATTTTCCCGAGCGCAACGCCTTCTCGGACAAGCGGGCACAGCGTCTCACGGAACAGTGGCACCGCCTCGGCCTGGACCTCGACGTGTCCGACCTGTTCTACCTCGGCGAACGCAGCGTCGTCATGGAGTACCTGACCAGTCACGGCTGGCAGGTAACCGCCTATCCCGCGCGAGAGCTCCACGAGCGCAACGGGTTCGAATTCCCCGAAGACGTTCTGGCCGCCTTCGGTGAAATGAGCTACGTCAGCGCGGAGCTGCGCTAGACGTAGACGGTCGCCCGGCCAGCTCCAGAAATCTGCCGTAACGCTGTTGCATAGCGGTGGCCCAGGCCGGGTCCGGCTCGACGATGCGCTCGGTGGCGGCCCACCGCGCGGCGTCGGCTATCGACGATTCCAGGCCCACCGCCATCCGGCTGAGGAACGCCGAGCCCAGCGCCGCGCCCTCGGCCACCGCCGACACCTCCACCGGCCGGGCGGTGGCGTCGGCGATCGCCTGCAGCCACGGCTGGACCCGGGTGCCACCGCCGGCCGCCACGATGCGGCCAGTGGGCACTCCACTGAGCTCGAGGATCTGGCGGACAACGAACCCCGAGGCCTCGTAGGCAGCCCGGCGCAGCGACGCCGCGTCGTGGGTCAGATCCAGGCCGTCGAGTACGCCGCGACGATCCGGATCATGAAAAGGGGTGCGCTCTCCGCGCACATACGGCGACCACACCGGTACCCGCCACGGATCGACGGTCGATGGGTCTCCTTGTCCGACAAGGCGATCCACCCAGCCGAGGAACAGGCCGCCGGCGTTGCTCGCTCCCCCGATCTGGTACTTCCCCGCCGCTGTGTGCGGGATGGTCCACAACCCCGGAACCCGGCGAAATTCCGGGACCGTCGTCCACACAATCAACGTCGTGCCGCACAGCACGAGCACGTCGCCGTCATCGTCGGCCCCGGCCACGATCTGCTCGCATAGCGCATCAATCGCACCGACCGCCAACACGGCGCTGCTTTTACGCACCTGGCCGACGGCTGCGCCGGTCATCGCCACTCGGGGCATCTGGTGCACCGTGGCGCCGCAGTCGGCGCACGCATCGGTGCTCCAGCCGGTGCCGTCGAACAGGGGAAGGGCGGTGTAGGCGGTGGCGTGATCGACCACCGCTTCGCCGGCCAAGGCGTAGTTGGCCACCGCGGGCGCCGGCCAGTACCCGGCCGCCTCCGGCGCTTCGGCGGCGGTCCAGCGTAAGAACTCAACCGCTTCGCCAACCGGCGGAAGGGGTTCGTCGGGCGCCGCTGCCACGCGGCCCCGGCTGTCGCCGTACAGCAGGCCGGGCGTGATCGGTCGGCCACCGGAGTCGACGGCGGTCAGCGACGGCACCATCGCGGAGACGGCCACCGCTCGGGCGCTGGAATGGCCCAATCGATCGAGCGCTTCCAGCGGACCGCGCCGCCACGCCTCGTCGGCGTCGTGTTCGAGTCGGTCGGGTGCCGGCACTCGCAGCTGATGCGGCACACGCGTCCGGGCCACTACCCGGCCGTCCGCGTCGGCGGCCACGGCTTTGACAGCGGTGGTGCCGATGTCGATGCCGATTGTGACGTCTTTGCGTGACACGGGCGTCACCGTACGCCAGCATTGGCAATCGTGACGCGTGCTTTGGTGACGGCTCCTTTGCGCGGCGACGGGTTCGAGAAGCTGCGGCGGCTGGCCGACGTGGTGTACGACCCGTGGATCGACCAGAAGCCGCTGCGCATCTACACCGCCGAGCAGCTAGCCGTGCGGATTTCCTCGGTGGGAGCCGATGTTGTTGTGGTAGAAAGCGATTCGGTCGGCGGTCCGGTGTTCGAGCTAGGGCTGCGCGCCATTGCCTCCACTCGCGGCGATCCCAACAATGTCGACGTAGCGGGCGCCACCGCGGCCGGTATCCCGGTGCTGTTCACTCCTGCCCGCAACGCCGACGCGGTGGCCGAGATGACACTGGCGCTGCTCTTCGCCGCCACCCGCCACGTGCTGACCGCCGATGCTGACGTGCGGGCCGGACAAGTGTTCCGCGACGGCACGATTCCGTATCAACGGTTCCGGGCCTGGGAAATCGCCGGTTTGACCGCCGGCTTGGTCGGCTTGGGCGCGGTGGGGCGTGCGGTGAAGTGGCGGCTGTCTGGACTGGGGGTGCGGGTCATCGCCTGCGACCCGTACAACGACGATGCGCAGCACGGCCTCGACGAGTTGCTCGCCGAGGCCGACATCGTCTCGATGCACGCGCCGGTCACCGACGACACGGTGGGGATGATCGGCGCCAAGCAGTTCGCCGCCATGCGTGACCGCGTGGTGTTCCTCAATACTGCGCGGGCCCAGCTGCACGACATCGACGCGCTCGTCGACGCGCTGCGCAACGGCAAGGTGGCCGCAGCGGGTCTGGATCATTTTGCCGGCGAATGGCTGCCTGTCGACCATCCGCTGACGGGCATGTCGAATGTGGTGCTCACTCCGCATATCGGCGGGGCGACGTGGAACACTGAGGCGCGACAGGCGCAGATGGTGGCCGACGACCTGGAAGCGCTGCTGTCTGGCCGTAACCCTGCGCATATCCTCAACCCGGAGGTGCTGGCCTCATGAGATTCGTCGATAACCCTGAGGCCGCGGTGCTGGCCGCTGCCAAGGACATGCTGCGGCGCGGGCTGGTCGAGGGCACCGCAGGCAACATCTCGGCCCGCCGCGAGGACGGCAACCTGGTCATCACGCCATCGTCGGTCGACTATGCCGAGATGACGCTCGCGGATCTGGTGGTGGTCGACCCCGACGGCGGTGTGCTGCAAGCCGCCGACGGACGCTCCCCGTCGACGGAGATGAAGTTGCACCTCGCCTGCTACAAAGCTTTCGACGACATCGGCAGTGTGATCCACAGTCATCCGGTGTGGGCTACGATGTTTGCCATTGCGCACCAATCGATTCCGGCGTGCATCGACGAGTTTGCGATCTATTGCGGCGGGGACATCCGCTGTACGGAGTATGCAGCCTCCGGCACCCCCGAGGTCGGCCAGAATGCGGTCAAAGCGCTGGAAGGCCGGGCGGCCGCGCTGATCGCCAACCATGGCCTGGTCGCGGTCGGTCCGCGCCCCGACCGCGTGCTGCACGTCACCGCCTTGGTCGAGCGGACAGCGCAGATCGTCTGGGGTGCACGAGCTCTCGGCGGTCCAGTGCCCATCCCTGAGGATGTCAACGCCGGATTCGCCGGAATCTACGGCTATTTGCGGGCCAACCCGATGTAGCCGGCTCCTGCACCACCTACTCGGCAGCGACGTCAAGCAGCCGCAAGCCCTTTACCCTGTTGAAGTGCTTGCTGTTTCGCGTTGCGAAGGGCAAGTCGAAGTTCAGGCAAATGCCCGCCTGCAAGCAATCGGCAAGGCCGATGTCTTGACCGGCGGTTCGTAGTGTCGCGGCCACTTCGCCTGCGCGAAGTGCACTAGCCGGATCGAGCGGGAACGTCCGCGAACGCACGAGCCGAAGGATCTCCTCGCGGCGTGCGAGAAAATCCGTACCGACACGCAGTTCGAACGCAGTTATCGCGGTGAGACGCAGGCGATGGCTGACGATCAGCTCACGAACCAGCGACACTCCAGGTCCCTTGCCCCGGAGGAAGTCGATGACAAGGTCGGTGTCAACGACTACGAGGCTCGCCATCGACCTCTCACGTCGTCAATGCGAGAGCGGATCTCTTGTGCCTCCGACTCAGTGATTGCACCCTCGAGCCGCAAGAGTATGTCCACCTCATCCGTGCCCAGACTCGCGAGGTAACCATCTAGCGCTTCCTGGACGAGCACCGAGAAGCCACGTACTCCGCGGCGCTGGGCAATCGCACTGAGCGCGCGATGCTGCTCGTCAGTAATCTCCACCGTAGTCCGCATGCATGCATGCTAGCACATGTCTGAGCCGGGAAGTAACGGCGCAGATCCGCCCCTCCAACTACGTGGCGACGTGGCGTGGGTGCGTCGGAACAGCCGGCTGAAATAAGCCGGGTCGAAAACCCCTATGCGCCTGGCAATTTCGCTGACCGAGAGATCGGTTTCGGCCAGCAATTTGCGGGCCTCGGTCATGCGACGCTGGATGATCCACTCTTGCACGGTGCGACCGGTGCGACGGCGCACAAGTGTAGTCAAGTGTCCGGGTGTCATCCCGATCTCGCGGGCCACGTCACGCAGGGACAGCGGCTCGGCGTAGCGGCGCTCGATGACCGCGAACACATCGGCCAACAGTGGCTCACCGCTGCGTCGTAGATCCCCCACCACGTCGCCAGCCAGACGTGCGAGGTCGATAAGCAGCAGCGTGAGATGGGCAAGTGCCGCCTGCCGGTAGCCGTTTTGTCGCGCGGCCAGCTCGGTTTCGATCGACGCGATCATCATGTCCCATGCCGGTTGCCGTTCCGCCGGCACGTCCAAACACAGCAGGCCTCCGGATTGTCCGTGCAGGAACGGGAACAGCAGCGGGTGTGCCCGCCACGCCGGCCATGGCGATCGCCCGTCGCCGCCCAGCGCCGCCGGATCGAAGGACACGGCCACGCCACCGTCTATGCGGCCCACCTGTGCGGGGTCGATCACTTCCCCTGGTGCCACGACATATACAAGCCCGATCGGGCGCGCGTACCACAGCGCCGGGAAGTCGTGAATGTGGCGACCACGCACGCCCAGATCCTCGGTTGCGGCCCGGACCACCGACACCGGAGGTGTGTCCAGATCGGCTGGGTACGCATAGATGGGCACCCCGCCGCGGTGGCGGACCAGACGGGCTGCAGACGTCATGTCGCTTAAGTTAGTCCTACTTTAACCAAGGATCGCAAAATTCCTCAGGGGCTCAATGGTTCACCATAAGGGTATGACCGAACATCGTCCACATTCTGCCCTCATGGCCTTTGGTAAGCGCCACGATTACCTGCCCGGTGCCGGCAGGGACATTTTCCTTCCCGGGTACGACCTGATGGCCCGCCTCCTGGGCATGAATAAGGTTTACGAAGCACTCATTGCCCAGGCCGACCTCGCTGACGCCCATCGTGTGCTGGAGATCGGCTGCGGCACCGGCAATGTCAGTACCCGCGCTAAACGGGCCCATCCGACAGTAGAAGTGGTTGGGGCTGACCCCGATCCGCTGGCACTGCGTCGGGCGCAACGGAAAGCGCGTGGACTCACCGGCATCAGCTTCGGCCGTGCCTATGCTCAGAAGCTGCCCTATGCGGACGGCGAATTCGACCGGGTGCTGTCATCGATGATGCTGCATCATCTCCCCGACGACGCGAAACCCGACGCGGCAGCAGAAATCTTTCGCGTGCTGCGGCCCGGTGGCAGCCTGCACTTGGTGGACGTCGGCGGCGACATGAGCGCCCGTGACGGTCTCGCGGCACGCCGGATGATGCGCAGCCACCACGTTGCCGGCAACCTCGGCGACGCGATTCCGCGACTCCTGCGCACCGCCGGGTTCGACTGCAGCGAGGTGGCCAGCCATCGGCAACGCTTCACCGGCCGCCTCACCTACTATCGGGCCACCCGTCCGGCCTAGCGCTGGTCGAAGGCAACCTTGACTGCGCCACTTTCGCCCTGGTTGGCGATCGCGAGGAAGGCCTCCCGCCACTGCTCAAGGCGGAAGGTGTGAGTAAGCATGGGCCGCAAGTCAATACGGCCGCCGGCTACCAAGTCGACGTAGTGTTCGATCGCATGCTTGCGCACGCCGTCGACCTCCTCGACGCCGAAAGCGTTGGAGCCGACCCAGCTGATCTCCTTGAAGTACAAGGGGCTCCACTCCCAGCGCCCGGGTGCGTGAACGCCCGCCTTGACCAAAGTGCCGCGCGCCCGAAGGACCCGGACGCCGACTTCGAAGGTTTCCGGTTTGCCGACGGTGTCGTAAACCACGTCGATGGGCCCGGGAAACGCCATCGGTAGTCCTTGCAGCGGCTGGTACAGCCGGCCGCCGCCCCAGGCGACCAGCTCCTCGATCACCGCCAGGCGCGGCTCGTGGGCCAGCACTTTTGTGGCACCGAACCGGCGGGCCAGTTGTGCCTGAGCGTCGAAGCGCGCCACCACCGCTACCGCGACGTCGGGATACAGCGCCCGCAACAAAGCGACGGCGCACAATCCCAACGAACCGGCGCCGTACACCAAGACCCGGCCCGACGGAGGCGGCGGGTGGCGGGTGACCGCATGCAGCGACACCGAACATGGGTCAGCGAAGACAGCGAGCTCGTCGGGCACCGAATCGGGCACGGGAAACAGCATGCTGTCGTGGGCGGGCATCAGCTCGGCGTAGCCGCCGGTGACGTCGGCCGATACCCCGGTGTGGATGCCGGGTTTGATGTCGCCGTCACAGAAACTCCAGCACAAGCTGTAGTCGCCGGCTTGGCATGCGGCACAATGTGGTTCGATGCCACGCGGTCCGCACGACAGCCACGGGTTGAGCACTACGCGCTGTCCGACCTCCCGTCCTCGCGCCTTCGGCCCGACCGCCACCACGTCGGCGACCACCTCGTGACCCATGACTTGCGGGAAAGAGCAGAAGGCGGCCAGCGCGTTGTCGGTGTCGCCCTCGCCGAAGTCGAGCAGTATCTGCTTGGAATCCGACCCACAGATCCCGGTCAGCCGCGGCCGGGTGATCACCCAGTCGTCGTGCAGCAACCCAGGATTCGGGATGTCTTGCAGCGCAACCGGACTGTGGGCAAGGGCGTCCGCCGGGCCATCGAACGGCTCCGGTGGAACCCCGAAAACCAGCGCCTTCATCGACGTGCCATCGCGGCCGCGCCAGCGATGTAGGCGTCAATGCCGGCGTTTTTCGCGTCGACGACCGCCTTCATGTCCGGCAGATAGTGCTCGAAGCGGTCGCTGCCCAGCGCGGCGATGATGCCGTCGGCTACTTCCTGCGCCGGAACTTTCGGACCGCTGTAGAGCGGTTCCTCGTTGCCGGGCTGGTCCCAGATCTCGGTGTCGACGGGACCCGGCTGGATCAGCTTCACCGAGACTCCGGTGCCGTGCAGGTCGACGGCCATCGACTCGCTCCAGCCGCACAGCGCGAATTTGCTTGCGCAGTAAGCGGCTTCGTGGATGATCCCGAGCCGCCCGCCCACACTGGCCACGTTGACGATCGTGCTGGCGCCATGCTCCAGCATCCGGGGCAGCACGGCCAGGGTGAGCCGCATCGGTGCGAAGAAGTTGGTACGCATGACGGTCTCGACCTCGGCGGGATCCAAGGCGGTGACGGCCCGTCGCTTCGGGATGGCGGCGTTGTTGACCAGCACGTCAATACCGCCCAGGGTGTCCCACGCCTCCAGCGCCAGCTGGCCGACCGTCACAGTCTCGGCCAGGTCGGCCACCCACATCGTCGACGCCGACGACGTCGTCCGGCAATCGGCAAGGACCTCGGCGAGACGCTGCGAGCGGCGGGCGATCAGCCCCACCACCGCGCCCTGGGCGGCCATTCGCCGAGCCAGCGCGGCGCCCACGCCAGACGATGCCCCGGTGATCAGCACCCGTTTGCCCGCCACCACGTACCCCATGGCCAAAGCCTCGCGCGAGTGGCCAGTTATGACACGAATTTCGAGCTTGGATTCACGCGGTCGCTGCAACAGATGCGGACGGGTCTGAGAGTAGCCGATCGAGTTCCTCGGCAGGGGTGCGCCAGTTGAAGCGTTTGCGGGGGCGGGCGTTGAGCTCGGCGGCGACGTTGTCGAGGATCCCGGGTCCGTGAAAGGACAGGTCGGTGCCTTTGGGGAAGTACTGGCGCAGCAAACCATTGGTGTTCTCATTGGTGCCGCGCTGCCAAGGGCTGTGCGGGTCGCAGAAGTAGATCGGCAACCCGGTGGCCTCGGTGATCTTGGTGTGCAAGGCCATCTCTTTGCCTTGGTCCCAGGTCAGCGAGCGACGCAAAACCTCGGGAATCTTCGGGATCGCCGCGCTCATCGCCTCAGCGACGGTGGCGGCGCTGCGGTCCTCGGATAGGTGCAGCAGCATCACGAACCCGGTGGTGCGTTCGACCAGGGTGCCGATTTGGGAGGCCTGGTTTTGGCCGATAATCAAGTCGCCCTCCCAATGCCCCGGGATCGCACGATCGTCGGCCTCAGCCGGGCGTTCACTGATGTTGATCATGTCCTTGATCCGGCCCCGAGTGTCGATTGTGCTGCGGCCCTGAGGTTTCCGTTGGGTCCGGCCGGTGCGCAGCGCGGCCTTGACCTGGCGGGCCAGTTCCCCCCGGGGCTGCACATACATGGCCTGATAGATCGTCTCGTGAGACACCCACATCTCCGGATCGTCGGGGAAATCTTCGCGCAGCCGGCCCGCGATCTGCTCGGGGCTGTGCCGCTGTTCCAAGCGTTGCACAACCTCGCCCAACAAGGCCGGGTTGGACTCCAGCTTGCGCGGCTTGGGCGAGCCGGGCCGCATCGACGACGTCTTGGCCGACCCGGGCCCGGTAGCCACAGCTGGTTGCTCCTCGAGCTTTTCCCGGCTGATCGTCGAGGCGTCACGCTGTAACAGCCGCGCGATGTCGGCCTGGGGAAACCCGCCTCCAGCAACTCTTCGAGTCGGCACCGCTCGGTAAACGACAACAACCGCGACGCCGCGGCCGGCTCTAGATCAGCAACAACTGGTGTTCTGGGCACGTAGCCAGCCTGATCGACCCAGCGTCGCGCGGTGTGCTCCGACACGCAGGCACCCACCGCCGCCTGCGCCGGGGTCAACCCGACCGCAGCGCCTCCCAAAATACGTCCCTGACCTGCTGCGAATACCGGATGCCGTGGTGCTTGCTATTGGTCTGATATCCCGCGGCCTTGGCCCATTTTCGGCCTGTGGTACCCGCCACCCCCGCCACCGTGGCGGCCGCCGTCGGCGACAACCCCGATCCAACAGCCCTCCAAAACTCCTCCCGCACCAAAGCCGCCGACTCGACGCTCAGATGAACACCATGACCCCGAAACCCCGTCTGATAACCCATTCGGCCCCAACACCTCCCGATAAGGTGTTGCAGCGATCACTTGAGCCTGACGAGAATTTGCGTGCCATAAGTGGCCGCTCGGCGAACCAGAGAAATTCTTGTTACGTTGGCTAAGTAACGAGCGGAGGGTTGGAGATGGCGCGTACAGACAACGACACCTGGGACTTGGCCTCCAGCGTGGGGGCAACGGCAACGATGGTCGCGGCATCCCGCGCCATGGCAACCAAGGCCGAGCACCGGCTGATCGACGACCCATTCGCCGAACCGCTGGTGCGCGCTGTGGGTGTCGACCTGTTCACCCGCCTGGCGACCGGCGAGCTGAAGCCCGAAGATCTCGAGAACGGCGCCGGCACGAACCGGATGGCCGACAATATGGCGGTCCGCACCAAGTTCTTCGACGAGTTCTTCCTCGAGGCGACCAAGGCAGGTATCACGCAGGTGGTGATCCTGGCCTCGGGACTGGACTCCCGGGCCTACCGACTGCCCTGGCCGGCCGGCACCACGGTGTACGAAATCGACCAGCCGCAGGTCATCGAATTCAAATCCCGAACGCTCGCCGAGCTGGGCGCCAAGCCCACCGCCTACCGGCGCACCGTCGCCGTCGATTTGCGCGATGACTGGCCGGCGGCGCTACGCGCCGCGGGTTTCGACCCGGACAAACCGACGGCGTGGAGCGCCGAGGGGCTGCTGGGCTACCTGCCGCCGGACGCCCAGGACCGTCTGCTCGACACCATCACCGCGCTCAGTGCGCCGGGCAGCCGAATCGCCACCGAAAGCGCACCCAACCGGGACCCGGCCACCGAGGAACGAATGAAGGAACGGATGCGAAGCATTTCCGAGCGCTGGCGCGAACACGGACTGGATCTCGACATGACCGAGCTGGTCTACTTCGGCGACCGCAACGAGGCGGCGGCATACCTGGCCGACCATGGTTGGCAGATGAGCGGGAACAGCATCCGGGAACTCTTCGCGGCCAACGGGCTGCCGCCAATCGACGACGACGACGTGCCGTTCACCGACCGGCTCTACGTCAGCGGCACGCTCGGATAGGGTTCGCCAGTGGCACGAACGCATAACGACACTTGGGATCTGGCGTCCAGCGTCGGCGCGACCGCGACCATGATCGCCGCGGGCCGCGCCATGGCGACCAACCACGGCCTGATCGACGACCCGTTCGCCGAACCACTGGTCCGTGCGGTGGGTCTGGAGTTCTTCGTCAAGATGATCGACGGCGACATCGATTTTTCGGCGTTCGAGAACGCATCGCCGGAACGGATGCAGGCGATCATCGACGGGATCGCAGTCCGCACTAGGTTTTTCGACGACTATCTGGTCCACGCCATGAACGCCGGTGTGCGCCAGGCGGTGATCCTCGCTTCGGGGCTGGACTCGCGCGCCTATCGGTTACCCTGGCCGGCCGGAACGGTGGTATACGAGATCGACCAGCCGCAAGTGATCGACTTCAAGACGACCACACTGGCCGGTGTCGGCGCAGAACCCACCGCAACACGGCGCACGGTCAGTATCGACCTGCGTGCAGACTGGCCGACCGCATTGCGGGCTGCGGGGCTCGACGCCACCGCGCCGACCGCGTGGGTCGCCGAAGGCTTGCTGATCTACCTGCCGCCCGAGGCCCAGGACAGGTTATTCGACGACATCACCGCGCTCAGCGTGCCGGGCAGCACCATCGCCACCGAATATGTGCCTGGCATCAAGGATTTCGACGCTGAGAAGGCTCGCGAGCTGTCCCGTCCACTTCGGGAGCAGGGAGTCGACATCGACATGCCATCGCTGGTGTACGCCGGCGAACGCAACCACGTCGTCGACTATCTGGCCGCCAAGGGCTGGGGCGTGAGCACGGCGTCGCGCGCTGAACTGTTCGTGCACAACGGATTCAACGTCCCTGCACCCGAGGACGACGACCCGCTCGGTGAAATCTTCTACGTCAGCGGCACACTCGGGAGCTAGAAGCGGGTCTCCCCCGGCCACAGCAGGCTCACACCGCTCAGCGCTCGCTCACTTTGCTCGATGATCGCGGCCACCGACCGGCCCAGCAACGCGGCTACCGCGTCCGGCAGCGAAACTGCGGCCGGCTGCGAAGACGGACGAGGCCGCACGAAATCCCACAGCGACGAGCTCGGGTAGCTCAGAAGGCGCACGTCGGCGTCTTCGTCAAGGCCGGCCAGGATCTTGGCGCGACGCAACGCTGCGCGTAGTCCACCGAGTTCGTCGACCAAGCCGCGCTCGTGGGCGTCTTCGCCGGTCCAGATCCGGCCCCGAGCGACCGCATCCACTGCCGCCGTGCTCATTTTGCGGCCCTGCGCAACCCGCTGCACGAAGTCGGTGTAGCACAGGTCGGCTTCGGCCTCGACGAGGGCCTGCTGCTCCGGCGTGAACGGCGCATTGATGGACCAGGCGTCGGCATTGGCGTTGGTCCGCACGGCATCGAATCCCACACCGAGTTTGGTCTTCAGGTCACGGGCGATGAGTTTTCCGGTCACCACACCGATCGAGCCCGTGATGGTGCCGGGGTTGGCGACGATCGCGTCAGCTGCTACCGAAACGAGGTAACCGCCGGACGCGGCAATCGTTCCCATCGACGCCACCACCGGCTTGCCGCGATCGCGGGCTTTGTTGACGGCGCGCCATATGGTTTCCGATGCATTGACCGTGCCGCCCCGGCTGTCGACTCGCAGCACGATCGCCGACACCGAATCGTCGGCGGCCGCCTCACGCAGCGCGGCTGTGATGGTGTCGGCGCCGGCAGCGGAGGTGCCGAAGGGCAGTATCCGGTGCCCGCCGCGTCCGCTGACAATCGGTCCGGACACCGTGACGACGGCGACCGCGGGCTTGGGTTTGCGGCCCGGAACCGGCGGCACCGGCGGTGCCAGCCGCGGCCCGCCCATCCGGGCGTAGCGCGACAGGTATAGCCGGGGTGGCGCATTGTCGGCCGCGTCGGCGTCACCGGTTTCTGGTGATATCCCTTCTACGCCAATAAGTTCCGCGATGCGCGCGTAAGCTTCGTCGCGGAAGCCGATCCTGTCGACCAGGCCCGAGGTCACCGCGTCGTCTCGCAGTAGCGGCGCGCGGTCAGCCAGGGCGTCGACGGCTTCGGGGTCGATTTTGCGCGACTCCGCGACCGCTTGCCGCACCTGGCCGTACAGGCTTTCGATCAACCGAGTTTCCGCCTCGCGGTCGGCATCGGTGTAGCGGTCCTGGGTGAAACGGTTTGCCGCAGACTTGTATTCGCCCCTGGCCACGAACTGCGGCTCGATGCCGGCCTTGTCGAGCGCTTGCCGCAGGAACAGGGCGTTGGTGGCGAAACCGACCAGCCCGACCGTTCCCGCGGGCTGCATCCACACTTCGCTGAACGCCGATGCCAGGTAGTAGGACAACGTTCCCGGATAAGTCTCGGCCCACGCCAGCGACGGCTTGACCGCACTGAATGCTGCGATGGCCTCGCGCAATTCCTGGACCGGCCCGGGCGCCGCCTCTGGGAGCTGCACGCGGGCAACCAGTCCTGCCACCCGCCGGTCTTCGGCGGCGCGGTGGATTGCGGCCACGGCTTCGCGGAGTATCAGCGGTCGACCACCGCCACTGATCATCGCCAGCGGGTCAAAACCGCCGGTTTCCGGTGGCACGGATTGCAGGTCCAATTCGAGCACACAGCCATTCGGGACCCCGTGGTGGCGGGCGGTGTCGACGCGGCGGGCCAGGGCCCGCACGTCGTCGACCCCGGGAACGCCAGGCAGAAAGGTGAACATGGACCGAGCCTACCGACGTCTCGGACAGCGCTGACGGCTCCGGCCGTACGGTGGTGGGGTGAGGTTCTCGATCTCGATTCCGCAACTGGATGCCACCGGTTTCGACGGCGCCGGGCTGCGGTCCTATCTCGCCCGCGCCGAGGAGCTGGGTTTTGAAGGCGGCTGGGTGCTCGAGCAGATTGTCGGCAAGGCGCCGCTGCTGGCCCCGCTTGAGCTGCTGGCGTATTCGGCGGCCTGCACCGAACGGCTCCGACTGGGCGTCGCTGTCTTGGTCTCATCGCTGCATGATCCGCTGCAGCTGGCTGCCGCGGTGACTGCGGTCGACCGGCTCAGCCACGGCCGACTCGACGTCGGTGTCGCTCCCGGCGGCGGCTTTCGTCAGTTTTCGGCCTTCGGGGTCGACAAGGCGACGTTCGTGCGGCATTTCACCGAAGGCCTGCAGCTGATGAAGGCGGCTTGGTCAGACGAACCGAGAGTGACGTTTCACGGCCGGTTCCGTCAGGTCGACGACCTGCCCATCCAGCCCAAGCCGGTGCAGCGCCCGCATCCGCCGATCTGGTTCGGCGGTCAGGCACCCAAGGCGCTGGCCCGCGCGGTGCGCCACGGGGACGCCTTCCTCGGCGCCGGTTCGTCGACCACCGCGAACTTCGCCGAAGCGGTGAAGACAGTGCGCCACGAGCTTGACGAGCAGGGCAAGGATCCGGCGCAGTTTGCCATCGGCAAGCGGGTCTACCTCATGGTCGACGACGACGCGGGCCGGGCTCGCGAACGGGTGCTGGCGGGCCTGCGCCGTATCTACGGCACGATGCCGGGTGTGGAGGACGTGCCGGTGTCGGGCACGCCAGACGACGTCGCGGTTGGATTGCGTGAGGTCATCGATGCCGGCGCGCAGATGATCCTGCTCAATCCGGTCGGCGACGACGTCGCTCAAGACCGCAAGCAAATGGAACGCCTTGCCGCAGAAGTGATTCCCCAGCTGGTATAACCACCCCATGGTCCTCAAAGTCACCGTGTCGCCGGATTTGATCGGTGGAGACGTCGACGAGGGTTACGGCAAGGTCGCGGATGCCTTTCGCGCCAACTTCGCCTGCCGCCGCGAGGTCGGCGCGGCCGGGGCGGATACCGCGACGGCATCACCCAGGCACCGTGGCAGCAGGACACCCTGATCAACATGTTTTCGACCACGAAAGGTGTTGCGTCTCTTGCAGTTGCTGTCGCCGCCTCGCGCGGGCTCATCGCCTACGACGCCAGGGTCGCCGACTACTGGCCGGAGTTCGCGCAAGCTGGCAAGGCCGATGTAACCGTACGGCAGTTGTTGTCTCATCAGGCCGGGTTGCCCGCGCTGGATGCGCCGCTGCGGCTGGCCGACTTGACCGACCCGGACAGGGTGTCGGCGGTGCTGGCCGCACAGGCCCCGGCCTGGCCGCCCGGCACCCGGCACGGGTATCACGCCCTCACGTTGGGCTGGTATGAATCCGAGTTGATCCGCCACGCTGATCCGGGCGGCCGGACGCTGGGACGGTTCTTCGCCGACGAGATCGCCGGGCCGCTGGGACTGGACCTGCACATCGGTTTACCGGCCTCGGTGGACCGCGACCGCGTCGCGTATTTACACGGCCGGCCCCGCGCCGAGGCGCTCGCGCATCTCAACACGCTGCCGACGCGCCTGGCGCTGGCCCTGCTGAATCCCTTCAGCCTCATCAGTCGGGCCGCCAACCTGCCCAACGGCATCGACCCCACGCGCAGCGACTACAACCTCGAAGAGATGCGCACCGTCGAGATACCCGCCGCCAACGGATCGGCACGGCACGCCCGGTCGCGAAAGCCTACGGCTGCGTGGCTACCGGTGGTAGCGACATCGGTCTGACCTCAACCACTCTCGACGCGCTGACTCAGCCGGCGATCACGCCCAGCCGCGGACTACGAGACAAAGTGCTGCACGTTGATTCGGTGTTCTCGTTGGGTTACTGTAAACCCGTCCCGCACTTCTGCTTCGGGTCTTCCGACCGCGCTTTCGGCACTCCGGGGCTAGGTGGCTCGTTCGGGTTTCGCCGACCCGGACACCGGCATCGGATTCGGCTACGTGATGAACCGGTTGGGTTTTCACCTGTGGAGCGATCCACGAGAACTCGCGGTGCGCCAGGCGCTGTTCCGCGACGTGCTGGGCGCACGCCCGCAGACTTAGAGCTCGGTGACCGAGCCGCCAGCGGCGGTGATCTTCTCTCGGGCGCTGCCGCTGAACTTGTTCGCGGTGACGTCCACCTTGACCGTCAGCTTTCCGTCGCCGAGCACCTTCACGAGCGAGTTCTTACGAACGGCTCCCTTGGCCACCAGCTCGTCGACCCCCACGGAACCGCCCTCGGGGAACAGCCGGTTGATGTCACCGACGTTGACGATCTCGTATTCGGTGCGGAACCGGTTGCGGAAACCTTTCAGCTTGGGCAGCCGCATGTGGATCGGCATCTGCCCGCCCTCGAACGTCACCGGCACGTTCTTGCGGGCCTTGGTGCCCTTGGTGCCGCGGCCGGCGGTCTTGCCCTTGGAGCCGTCACCGCGCCCGACGCGGGTCCGTTTGGTTTTCGACCCGGGAGCGGGCCGCAGGTCATGAAGTTTGATGGTCACTTCTTATCCTCCACCGGGTCGACCTCGACGAGGTGGCGAACCACCGCGATCAGCCCGCGCGTCTGGGGGTTGTCGTCGCGGATCACCGAATGACGGATCCGCCGTAAACCCAAGGTACGCAAGCTTTCCCGCTGCTTCCAGCGGGCACCGATAGTGCTGCGCACCTGGGTGATCTTCAGCTGTGCCATGGTTACGCCGTTCCCTCACGCGCCGCACTCGCGGCCAGCGTTTCGCTTTCGCGCCGCGCCTTGAGCATGCCGGCCGGTGCGACGTCCTCGATCGGCAACCCGCGGCGAGCGGCCACCTCTTCGGGACGCTGCAGCAGCTTGAGCGCGGCCACGGTGGCGTGCACCACGTTGATCGCGTTGTCGCTGCCCAGCGACTTGGCCAAGATGTCACGCACGCCAGCGCATTCCAACACCGCGCGCACGGCGCCGCCGGCGATCACACCGGTACCCGGGCTGGCGGGACGCAACAGCACCACACCCGCTGCCGCCTCACCCTGCACGGGATGGGTGATGGTGCCGCCGATCAGCGGCACCCGGAAGAATCCCTTGCGGGCCTCCTCGACGCCCTTGGCGATCGCGGCCGGAACTTCCTTGGCCTTGCCGTAGCCGACGCCGACCATGCCGTTGCCGTCGCCGACGATCACCAGCGCGGTGAAGCTGAACCGCCGGCCGCCCTTGACCACCTTGGAGACGCGGTTGATCGCAACGACGCGTTCCAGGTAATTGCTTTTGTCGCCGTCCCGTTCGCGACCGCGGCCGCCGTCGCGGCTCCTGCGGCTTTCGCGGCCTTCGGCGCGTCCTTCACTACGGGGCGCACTGCCGGTATCCGGAGCGGCGCCCGCTGCAGTCGGCTGCTCCGTCATACTGCAGTCCTTCCAGTCTCGTTCGAAAAGCCAATCATCAGAACTTCAATCCGTTTTCCCGGGCAGCGTCGGCCAGCGCCGCGATGCGACCACCGTATTTGTATCCGCCGCGATCGAACACCACGGTCTCGATTCCGGCGGCCTTGGCCCGTTCGGCGATCAGCTGGCCGACCCGCACGCTGCGGGCCTTCTTGTCGCCCTCGACGCCGCGGACGTCGGCCTCGATCGACGAGGCGGCGGCCAGGGTGGTTCCGTTGAGGTCGTTCACCAGTTGCACGTGGATGTGCCGAGACGACCGGTGCACCACCAGCCGCGGACGCTCCGGGGTGCCTGAAATCTTCTTGCGCAGCCGCGCGTGCCGGCGCAGCCGGCTGGCCCGACGGGCGGCAGAGACGCTCTGTCCCACCAGTTTTCCCGGCGCGGTCCCCGATTGTGTTGCAGCCATGACTACTTACCTGTCTTTCCGACCTTGCGGCGCACTTGCTCGCCCTCGTAGCGCACGCCTTTGCCCTTGTACGGGTCGGGGCGGCGCAACCGGCGGATGTTCGCCGAGATCTGGCCGACCTTCTGCTTGTCGATCCCCGAGACCGAGAACTTGGTGGGCGACTCGACAGCGAACGTGATGCCTTCGGGCGCCTCGACCACCACGGGATGGCTGTAGCCCAAGGCGAACTCCAGGTTGTTGCCCCGCAGCTGCACGCGGTAGCCCACCCCGAAGATCTCCATCTTGGTGGTGTAGCCCTGCGTCACGCCGGTGACCAAGTTGGACACCAACGTGCGCGAGAGCCCATGCAGCGAGCGGCTGCGCCGCTCGTCGTCGGGACGGCTGATCACGATCGCGCCGTCGTCGTTGCGCGACACCGTGATTGGCTCGGCGACGGTCAGTGACAACGCACCCTTGGGGCCCTTCACCGACACGTTCTGGCCGTCGATCGTGACGTCGACGCCGGCGGGAATCGGAATCGGCTGCTTACCAATACGCGACATAGCCCAAGCTCCTCCTCACCACACGTATGCGAGGACTTCGCCGCCCACGCCCTGTCTGGCTGCCTGACGGTCGGTGAGCAGGCCCGAGGACGTCGAAATGATCGCCACGCCCAGGCCGCCGAGCACCCGCGGCAGGTTGGTGGATTTCGCGTAGACCCGCAGTCCCGGCTTGGATACCCGGCGTAAGCCGGCCAGGCTGCGCTCGCGGTTCGGCCCGTATTTGAGCTGGATGACTAGCGCTTTGCCGACCCGAGCATCTTCGACGCGGTAGTCGCTGATGTACCCCTCGGTCTTGAGGATCTCGGCGATGTTCGCCTTGATCTTCGAGTGCGGCAGCGTCACTTCGTCGTGGTACGCCGCATTGGCGTTGCGCAGACGCGTCAAAAAATCTGCGATCGGGTCCGTCATAGTCATCGAGCGCTACTCCTCTTCATCGCTGCGCTCTGCATCGTCGATAGCGCGGTCATGACAGCCGTGTCACCTTTCCCGCAGCGGTTCCCGATTCGGGCCTGCTGCGTTTCACCAACTGCTCTTCTGCACGCCGGGCAGCTCACCCGCGTGCGCCATCTCGCGCAGGCAGATCCGGCACAGCCCGAACTTGCGGTACACCGAGTGCGGGCGGCCGCATTTACTGCAGCGGGTGTAGGCCCGCACCTTGAACTTGGGTTTGCGCTGAGCCTTGTTGACCAGTGCCTTCTTTGCCATCTGTTCAGTTCTCCTTGAACGGGAAGCCGAGGGCCCGCAACAGCGCGCGTCCTTCCTCGTCGGTCGCCGCCGAGGTGACGACGCTGATGTTCATGCCTCGGGTCCGGTCGATGGTGTCCACGTCGATCTCGTGGAACACCGACTGCTCGGCCAGCCCGAACGTGTAGTTCCCGGAGCCGTCGAACTGCGCAGGCGACAAGCCGCGGAAGTCGCGGATACGAGGCAGCGCAATGGAAGTCAGCCGGTCCAGAAACTCCCACATGCGATCGCCGCGCAATGTGGCGCGCACGCCGATCGGCATGCCCTCACGAAGCTTGAACTGCGCGATGGATTTGCGGGCCCGCCGGATCTCCGGTCGCTGCCCGGTGATCAACGACAAGTCGGTGACAGCGCCGTTGATCATCTTGGCGTCGCGGGCGGCCTCCCCGATACCCATGTTGACGACAACCTTGACTACCGTCGGGATCTGCATCACGTTGCGGTACCCGAATTGCTTTTGCAGCGCGTCGCGGATCTCTTCGCGGTAGCGGACTTTGAGCCGCGGCTGAACCTTTTCTGCGGTCGTCATCAGATGTCCTTGCCGTTGCGCTTGGAGATGCGGACTTTCTTGCCGGTCTCCTCGTCGACCCGGTAGCCGATGCGGGTGGGCTTGCCGTCGGAGTCGACCACCATCACGTTGGAAACGTGGATGGGCGCTTCCTGGGTGACGATCCCGCCCGAGCGCGCGCCGCGCTGGTTGGTCGAGATGGGCGTGTGCTTCTTGATCCGGTTGACGCCCTCGACGAGCACTTTGTTCTTGGCTGGGTATGCCTTGAGCACCTTGCCCTTGGCGCCTTTGTCTTTACCGGAGATGACCAGGACGGTGTCGCCCTTGTGCACCTTCATCTACAACACCTCCGGGGCCAGCGAGATGATCTTCATGAAGCGCTTCTCCCGCAGCTCGCGGCCGACAGGGCCGAAGATGCGGGTGCCGCGCGGGTCGTTGTCGGGCTTGATGATCACTGCCGCGTTCTCGTCGAACTTGATGTAGCTGCCGTCGGGGCGGCGACGCTCTTTTGCGGTGCGCACCACCACGGCCTTGACCACATCGCCGCGTTTGACGTTGCCGCCGGGGATCGCGTCTTTGACCGTGGCCACGATGACGTCGCCGATTCCGGCGTAGCGTCGCGATGAGCCGCCGAGCACGCGGATGCACAAGATCTCCTTGGCGCCGGTGTTGTCGGCCACCTTCAGTCGCGATTCCTGCTGAATCACCAGATCTCCTCAATCCTGTCCCGGCCACTCCGCTGCATCCCTCGCTGCAACCGGGTTGAACATGTGCACGGCAGGCCGTGCCGTCCCGGTGGGCAGTGCCCACCAAAGACCTGGCGTGCGTGGTCTTCGTCGCCGAAAGGCACGCGGGGCCGTCACCTTGCGCCGGCCGAGGTCTGCCCACGGCAACCCCTAGAGTCTAGGTGACGACCTGCTCAGCGCCAAATTTTCCGCTAGCCGCTTAAGCTGGCGATCCTGCGGATATCGCCGAGGTGGTGAATGCCTTCGTGCATCGCTTGGCGGACGAGCCAACGAGCCGTGCGCTGCTCGTCGGGCAACCGGGTGATGACGCGGTCCCAGTCGCGATCTTTCATGCGGGCCACTTCCTCGCAGAACCCGGATGCGGCTGCTGCGAGCTCGGCCAGCGTGGCAGCGAGGTCGCAATCGTTGTAGCGGAACCGTCGCGCCCGTAAGTCATTGAACATCGGTTCGACTGCCGGGCAATCCTCCTTGCGCGCGCGGTGCAGCCGGATGGTGAAGCTCATGTACACGTCGCGCAGATGGCAGACGTATTCGGCGACCGACCATACCTGCGGGCTGGGGCGCCACCGCCGCGCCTCGGGGGGAATACCCAGGACGGCCTCACGCACCGCGGCCGGTAGGTCGGCGATCGCAGTGACGGCGTCGTCGACGCTGATCCGCTGGTAGACCATGTCGCACACATCGCAGGTGTGATCTTCGGCAGCGAGCTGCGGCAGCTCGAGGCGCATCTGGCTATCCTGCACCACCCAAAAGGCGAGGGCTCGTCGTCGTCGGTGCGGGTTGGGTCGGTCGAAGTAGCTGAGGCGTTTTTCTCGGTTGGCGATGCGGGCGTTGTGGTTGTGGCGGCGTTCGGTGGCGATGCGCTGGGCTCGGTCGTGGGCTCGGGTGCGCCGGCGTTTGGGCAGCATCGCCGTTCGGTCGCAGCAGTAGTCGGGTGGCGCCCCGGCTGCGGTGACTGGGCCATGCGGATTGAGGGCTAGCGAATGAGGCTAACTTCGATCGGCAGGTCTAAGTCCGCCCAAAAACGGTCGGCGGTCATAACGATCGGCGGCGTACTGCGGATGGCCAGGGCAAGGCAGCATCGGTCGCCGAGAGAGAGTTGTTGGCCGCCCGTGATAGCACGCAGAGCGCCGGCAAGCTCCGCGTCATCGGCGGTCACCGGTTCGATGGTGACACCAGCGGCGACCACAAGTTGGCGGACAGCAGAGGCGTCAATGTGCACGTCCACAAGTTTGCCGATCACCTCGGCAAGATTCGGCGTGCCAATGATCGATCCGGTCAGCGCCTGGGCGACCAGGTCGGCACCGGGCTCTTCGTGAACCAACGCCAGCAGCGCCGACGCGTCGAGAACGGTCATTTGTCGTGCGCCTCGGCGCGGCGCTCTGCGAGGAGCTCCTCCACGAGGGAACGATTCGGCGCCTTATCCCGGCCAAGTGCACGGAGTTCGTCGATCGCGTCTGCTGGCCTTTCCATGACGATCCGCAGTCCGTCAAGGCGGACGTGGACGCGATCACCCGGTGCTAGCCCAAGTGCCTCGCGTATCTCAGCAGGTATGACGAGTCGGCCTTGCTTGCCGAGCCGAAGTGTGGCATCCATGCATGAATTGTGCCACGTGCATCGTATTTGTGCCACACCTCGACGGTCCCCGTTTCATCGCGCGATCGACCACCGGCCATGACCGTGGCGCGCATTGCGGCGCTGACCCGGGGTTACTCTCTGTTCGATCCCGCCGCCACCCAGCGCCAGATCCAAGCCCTGGTCGCCCGGCTGCTCGCCATCACCACCCGCCAGGCTGGACCCACCGCCAAAGGGCAAGTCAACAAGCGCGCACGTTCACGTGAGGCAACAGGCCGACACGACAATAACCGCAGGTAACCGTCGCTCAGGACACGCAGCGGAATCCGATATGCGTCGTCGCGGTGTCCTGCGACTGGGGCGAGCGCGCGGCGGGCCGGTAGCGGTGGCAGTACTCCGGTGCGCACAGGTGAGAACCGCCCTTGAGCGTCTGATTGACGGAAGGATCGGCGGGGCCGCTCGGTGTGCAGCAGGCCTTAGGTGGCTGATCGAGCCGATGGTGGGCCCCGAATTCGGTGGTGGTCCACTCCCAGACGTTGCCGATCATGTCGAGCAACCCGAACCGATTCGGCGGGAAAGTTCCTACAGGCGAGGTCCCCGTCCAGCCCAGGGCGCCGTCGTTGCGGTACGGGAATCTGCCCTGCCAGGTGTTGGCCATCAATTGGCCGCCGGGCTTCTCCTCGTCGCCCCAGGCGTAGGTGGTGGAGGTCCCGCCGCGGGCCGCGTATTCCCACTCGGCCTCAGTGGGTAGCCGCCGCCCTGCCCACTGCGCGTAGGCCGCGGCATCGGGATAGGCGATCTGCACCACCGGGTGATCGGCCCGCGCGCCGACATCGCTGTCGGGTCCGAATGGGTGGCGCCAGCATGCGCCCGGTACCCAGTGCCACCACTGCCGCCAGTCGCGCAGGTCGACGGGACCCGACGTCGGGCGGAATACCAGCGCGCCCGGGACAAGGTCGTCGGGATTCGCACCGGGATACTGCGCGGGATCGATCGGTTGTTCCGCGACGGTCACATAGCCTGTGGCAGCGACGAATTCGGCGAATTGCGCGTTGGTCACCGGATGCCGTTCCATCGCAAACGGGGCCACGGAAGCAGTGTGGATGGGAGCTTCTTCGGGGTAGGAGCTCGTCGAGCCCATGCGAAACGCTCCGCCGGGCAGCTCAACCAGCTCGGTCAGCATGATTCAGGGTATGACAACTGCGAAGTCGGCCATCAGCGCGATTTTGGCCGCGTCGAAACCAAGCAGCCCGGTAGGCCCTTCCTGGTGGATGGCGACCAGATAGCCCTTCGTGTTGGTCCAGATATGAGCGATGCGGTCGGCGAAGGCGATTGCGCCTGACGATCCCCGGTACGTCCCGGTCAGCTGCTGGCTGCTGTACCCGCAGAAGGGCGCCGGGGTGATGGTTACTTCGGCACCGGCCTTCGATCGCATCATCGAGTCGTATTGGGCGAAGGCCGCGGCAGGCGTGAGGATCGTCGACGCGATAGTGACCTTTCCCGTCATGCCGTCCGGTCCTGCTAACGCCAGGGCCACGTCACCGTCGCCGGGGGTCGACGTCCAGCCGTCCGGCACGCTGATGGTGATTTTGGGCGCGGCCGGGTCGGCCACGGTGGCGGTGGTTGGCTTGCCGACAACGGTGGCCGGCGGTAAGCATTCCAGTGCATCGGGCGGTATCTGAGCGGGCAGCGTCGTCTCGACACCGGGAACGCCGGTAATTGGATCTGGCTGTGGCTGTCCAGCGCTCGTCGGGGAACTCGCCCCCGGCGCCAGAATCGCCGTGCCCCCAGTGGTTTTGACACAACTGGCCAAGGCGGCCGCCAGAAGGGCCGAGCAGAGCACGACACCCCAGCGCCTCGCCATCTCAGTCGCGCGAAAACGCCAGGGCTAGTTTGTTTCCGAGATCCGTGTAGGCAGCGCCAGAGAGGTCGACCGTGACGTGAGCAATCGCTCCGCCGGTGAACGCGAACGGCGCGTTGTAGCGGCTCGACACTCCGGAACCGCTGTTGCGTCCGACGCTAATCGCGGCCCCGGCTAAGCCAAATGTGCCGGGATGAGTCTTCATGTCCGGCAACGCCGCGACCGCGGTGTCGTCGATGTAGAGCGTGGATTCGCCCAGTGGGGTGTGGCTGTTTTCCACGGTGCCAGTCCGGACGTATTGGACGCCAAACAAGTGTCGGCCCAGCGGAACCGCGCCGGGTGAGGACACGATCTGCTCCTGTTCACCGAGGAAGTTGTAGACGTAGTGGAGCCGTCCGCCCTGGATGAACAGGACGTGTCCGCCGTGGGCACCGCCCTGTTTGAACAACACCCCTTCGGCACCGGTGGTGTCCACCGTCACCTCGGCCAGCACCGAGAATGACCGGCCGTGGATTTCGACGCCTGCCCCAATGCCGACGTCGGCGGTGTTGGGATAGTAAGTGTACGTGGACCGTTCGCCGGCCAGGTAGGGCCGCCAGCGCGACAACGTTTCCAGCAGGTTGAAATCCGCGAGCGGAAGCCCGTTGTATTTGGCGGCTTCGGAAAACCACAGCGCCTTCAGCTCCTCGAGCTTCTCGGGCTGCTCGGCGGCAATGTCGCGGCATTGGCTGCGATCGGCTTCGATGTGGAAGAGTTCCCAGCGATCAGCGTCGAAGTGCGACCAACCGGCGGGTGTGGCGGCGTGGACGGTGTTGGCGAACCAGCCGTTGTGCCAAATGCCCCGTGTGCCCAGCATGGTGTAGAACTGCGTTTCCTTGACCACGGCACTCGGATCTGCCAGGGCAGCTTTGAAACTGACGCCATCCAGCGGACGCTGGGCGATGCCTTTGACCGTCTCCGGCGGCGTGATGCCGAGAAGATCGTAGACGGTCGGGGTGATGTCGCAGACGTTGACGTAGTTGTCGCGCACCTCCCCGCGTACGGCAATCCCGTTGGGCCAAGAGATGATTGCTGTATCGGCGATGCCGCCCTCATGTGAGGCGTAGCGCTTGAACAACTTGTACGGCGTGTTGAACGCCATCGCCCACCCGATCGGATAGTGGTTGTAGGTCTCGGGCCCACCGAGCCGGTCGAAATATTTCAGGCTCTCTTCGACGGTGTCGATGTACCCGTTGAAGAACTTCGTCTCGTTCACCGAGCCGTTCGGTCCGCCTTCACCGCTGGCGCCGTTGTCGGAGATCACCACGATCAAAGTGTTGTTCAACTGCCCGGAGTCCTCGAGATAGTCGAGCACTCGGCCGATCTGAGCGTCGGTGTAGCTCAAGAAACCGGCGAACACCTCGGCCATCCGGGAAAACAATCTCTTCTCATCGGCGGCCAGCGAGTCCCAGGGCCGCACCGTGTCTTGCAGGGGCCACGGTTCGCCTTGCGGCCCTTTCACATCCAAATACGGATTAACAGGCGACAGTTCGGTATCCGGCGGCACGATGCCCATTGCCTTCTGTCGCTCCAGCACGATGTCGCGGTACTTTTCGTACCCCATGTCGAAGCGGCCGGCGTATTTGTCCGCCCATTCCTTGAACACATGGTGAGGGGCATGGCCTGCGCCGGGGCAGACATACGCAAACCAAGGCTTGTCGGGTGCGATCACCTTTGCGTCGCGAATGAACTCGATCGTCTTGTCGGCGATGTCCTTCGACAGGTGGTAGCCGTCTTCAGGACTAGCCGGTGGCGCCACCGGGTGGTTGTCGTAGACCAGATCCGGATACCACTGGTCGGTCTCCCCGCCCATGAAGCCGTAGAACCGCTCGAAACCTCGCGAAAGCGGCCAATTCCGTTTAGTCGAAGCCAGATTCGACTCCTCAAGCGGTGTGAGATGCCATTTGCCGACGCAGTAGGTGTTGTAGCCGCGCTCGGCCAGCACTTCGGAGAGCAACGCGGTGTCGACCGGGATGCGGCCGTTGCAGTTCGGAAAACCGTCGGTGAACTCTTCGATGGTGGCCATGCCCACTGTGGTGGCGTTGCGACCGGTCAGCAACGACGCCCGAGTCGGCGAGCACAGCGCTGTGGTGTGAAACTGCGACAACCGCACACCGTTGTCGGCGATTCTGCTCATGGCAGGCATGTCCACCAGCCCGCCGAAGCAATCCCATGTCGCTATCCCGACGTCGTCCCACACCACGTAGAGGATGTTCGGCGCGTTTTCCGGTGCGGTCGGTGCGGCGTATGGACCCCAATCCGGCTCGGAGTCACGGATATCCAGCCCGATCTTGCCCTGAAACTGCGTTGCCATCACCCGCTCCGTTCTTCTCGGTGCCGCGAGCCTATACCCGTCACATGTCGAATAGGGGTAGAACTCGGGCGCCCGGACGGCGCGCAGGTATGCCGTCTCGACCAGATAGCCGAGAACCAGCCGCAGTTCGGTCTTACTTGGCCTTTTCGAGGATCTCGACCAGCCGCCAGCGTTTGGTCGCCGACAGCGGACGGGTCTCCATCAGCGAGACGCGGTCGCCGATGCCGGCGACGCTGTTCTCGTCGTGTGCCTTGACCTTTTTGGTGGTGCGGATGATCTTGCCGTAGAGCGAGTGCCGCACGCGGTCCTCCAGCTCCACCACGATCGTCTTCTGCATCTTGTCGCTGACGACGTAGCCGATCGCGGTCTTGCGCCGGCCCCGCGGCTTCGGTGTACGCGGAGTGTGCTTGGGACCCTTTTCTTTCGGCGGCGCGGCATCTTTGGCAGCCGCCTTCGTCGGAGCGGCCTTCGACGCCTTGGTGGCGGCCTTCTTCGCTGGGGCCTTCGTGCCGGTCTTAGCCTCTGCCATTACGATTCCTCACCCCCGGGCCCGGACGCCAGACCCAGTTCTCGTTCGCGCAGCACGGTGTAGATGCGTGCGATCTCCTGACGCACGGTCCGCAGCCGACGGTTGTTGCTGAGCTGGCCAGTCGCCATCTGGAACCGCAAGTTGAACAGCTCCTCCTTGGATTCGCGCAGGCGCTCGACCAGCTCGTCGTCAGTGAGCTCACGCAGTTCGCCGGCGGAAACGCCCACTGCCATCAGAACTGCTCCTCTCGGGTCACGATGCGGGCTTTGATCGGCAACTTGTGTATTGCCCTGGTGAGCGCGGCCCGGGCGACGGCTTCATTGGGGTAGCTCAGCTCGAACAGCACCCGGCCCGGTTTGACGTTGGCGATCCACCACTCCGGTGAACCCTTCCCCGAACCCATGCGGGTCTCGGCGGGCTTTTTGGTCAGCGGGCGGTCCGGGAAGATGTTGATCCACACTTTGCCGCCACGTTTGATGTGCCGGTTGATGGCGATACGCGCGGACTCGATCTGCCGGTTGGTGACGTAGGCGTGCTCTAACGCCTGGATGCCGTAGTCGCCGAAGCTCACCGTGGTGCCGCCGCTGGCGATACCGCGCTGGCGGGGATGGTGCTGCTTGCGGTGCTTGACTTTGCGGGGAATCAACATGATTCAGCTCTCCGTGCTCTGCGTCTCGAGGGCCGGCTCAGCGGCCGCGGGAGCGGCAGCCTCCTCAGCGCCTGCGGCCCGTCCCGCCTCGGTGCTGGTTCCCGTCGTCCCTGCAGCGCCGCTACGACGTGGACGGGTACCCGACGGGCGCTCGCGGCGCGGACGGTCGGCGCCCGCTGCGGGTGCGGCCAACTCACGCTTGCCGCCGACGATGTCGCCTTTGTAGATCCACACCTTGACACCGATGCGCCCGAAGGTGGTCTTGGCCTCGTACAAGCCGTAGTCGATGTCGGCGCGCAGGGTGTGCAGCGGGACGCGGCCTTCGCGGTAGAACTCCGAGCGGCTCATCTCCGCACCGCCGAGGCGGCCCGAGCACTGCACCCGGATGCCTTTGACGTTGGGCTGACGCATCGCCGACTGGATGGCCTTACGCATCGCCCGGCGGAACGCCACCCGGTTGCTCAACTGCTCGGCAACCCCCTGGGCCACCAACTGTGCTTGGGACTCAGGGTTTTTCACTTCGAGGATGTTGAGCTGGACTTGCTTGCCGGTCAGCTTCTCCAGGTCGGCGCGGATCCGGTCGGCCTCGGTGCCGCGACGTCCGATGACGATGCCAGGGCGCGCGGTATGGATGTCGACGCGAACCCGGTCACGCGTGCGTTCGATCTCGACGTCGGCGATACCGGCGCGCTCGAGCCCGCTGGACAGCAGTCGCCGAATCGCGACGTCCTCCTTGACGTACTCGGCGTACTGCTTGTCGGCATACCAGCGCGACTTCCAGTCGGTGGTGATGCCCAACCGGAAGCCGTGCGGATTGATTTTCTGGCCCACTACTGCGAGCCTCCCTTCGCTTCCGAAGTCTCTGAAGAAGTCTGCGAAGTCTCGCTCGACTTCGTGGCGGATGCTTTCTTGGCGGGCGCTTTCTTCGCAGGCGCCTTGGCGGCGGTTGCCTTCTTTTCCGGCGCCTCTTTCGCAGGCGCCTTGGCGGGCGCTTTGGCGGCCGTCTTCTTGGCCGGCGCTTCCTTGGTGGCGGCCGCCTTACTGGCCTGGGCGCGGCGGGACCGCGACGACTGAGCGGCCCGCTGATCCTTGACCGGCCGGCTTTCCACCACCACCGTGATGTGGCTGGTGCGCCGGCGGATCCGAAAGGCGCGCCCCTGGGCCCGCGGGCGGATGCGCTTGGCGGTGGGACCGTCGTCGGCGTGGACGGTGGCCACCACCAGCGTGGTCGGGTCGAGGCCATTGTTGTTCTGCGCGTTGGCGGCAGCGCTGGCGATCACCTTGGCCACCGGCTCGCTGGCCGCCTGCGGCGCCCAGCGCAGGATGTCGAGCGCCTCGGCCACAGGCTTGCCGCGGACCAGGTCGATCACCCGGCGCGCCTTGCGCGGCGACACCCGAACGAACCGGGCTTTGGCGACCGCCGAGGGGAATTCGGTAGCGGTGGTCATCGGCGCCTGGCCTTCCGGTCGTCTTTGATGTGTCCCTTGAAGGTGCGCGTCGGCGCGAATTCGCCCAACTTGTGGCCGACCATCGCCTCGGTGATGAACACCGGCACATGCTTGCGCCCGTCATGGACGGCGAAGGTGTGGCCGACGAAGTCCGGAATGATGGTCGACCGGCGCGACCAGGTCTTGATGACCTGCTTGGTGTTCTTCTCGTTCTGCGCGTCGACCTTCTTGAGCAGATGGTCGTCGACGAACGGACCTTTCTTCAGGCTGCGTGGCATCGGCTACTCCTAGCGCGAGTGTTTCTTGCCGGTGCGCCGGCGTCGGACGATGAGCTTGTCGCTGGGCTTGTGCCGCCTGCGGGTACGGCCTTCGGGCTTGCCCCACGGGCTGACCGGGTGACGGCCACCGGAGGTCTTGCCCTCACCACCGCCGTGCGGGTGGTCCACCGGGTTCATCACGACACCGCGGACGGACGGGCGCTTGCCCTTCCACCGCATCCGACCGGCCTTGCCCCAGTTGATGTTCGCCTGCTCGGCGTTGCCGACCTCGCCGACCGTGGCCCGGCACCGCACGTCGACGCGGCGGATCTCACCGCTGGGCATCCGCAGCGACGCGTAAGTGCCTTCTTTGCCGAGCAACTGGATGCTCGACCCCGCCGAGCGGGCCAGCTTGGCCCCGCCCCCTGGCCGCAGCTCCACGGCGTGGATCAACGTACCGGCGGGGATATTGCGCAACGGCAGGTTGTTGCCTGGCTTGATGTCTGCGTTGGGTCCCGACTCCACCACATCACCCTGCGAAAGACCTTGCGGGGCAATGATGTAGCGCTTTTCACCGTCGAGGTAGTGCAGCAGCGCGATGTTGGCGGTGCGGTTGGGGTCGTATTCGATGTGCGCGACCTTCGCGTTGATGCCGTCTTTGTCGTTGCGGCGGAAGTCGATTACTCGATAGGCGCGCTTGTGCCCACCGCCGCGGTGGCGGGTGGTGATTCGTCCGTGCGCGTTACGCCCACCATGGCCGTGCAACGGGCGCACCAACGACTTCTCCGGGGTCGAGCGGGTGATCTCCGCGAAATCGGAGACGCTGCCACCGCGACGGCCAGAAGACGTCGGCTTGTACTTGCGAATTCCCATCTCTGCTAAGTCTTCCTATCCTCGGCTACGCCGGTGCCCCGAACAGGTCGATCGGCTTGCTGCCGGGCGCCAGGGTCACGATGGCGCGCTTGGTGTTCTTGCGCTTGCCGTAGCCGGTCCTGGTGCGCTTGCGCTTGCCTTGCCGGTTGGCGGTGTTCACCGACACGACCTTGACGGAAAAGATCTTCTCGATCGCGATCTTGATCTGCGTCTTGTTCGAGTCGGGGTGCACCAAAAACGTGTAGACGTTGTCGTCGATCAGCCCGTAGGACTTCTCCGAGATGACCGGCGCCAGGATGATGTCGCGGGGGTCGGTGACGGTCGCCATCAGGCCGAAACCTCCTCGGCGTTATTTCTGTTGGCGGCGATGTAGGCGTTGAGCGCCTCGACGGAAAACACCACGTCGTCGGCGCGCAGCACGTCATAGGTGTTGAGTTGGTCGGGCGCCAGGACATGCACATTCGGTAGGTTGCGCACGCTCTTGGCTCCGGTTTCGTCGCTGCGCCCGATGACCACCAGCACCTGCTTGCGATCGGTCAGCGTGGCCAGAAACGCCTTGGCGCTCTTGGTCGACGGGGTCTGACCCGACACCACTTCGGTGACCGCATGGATGCGGCCGTTGCGGGCCCGATCCGAGAGCGCGCCGCGCAACGCTGCGGCGATCATCTTCTTCGGGGTGCGCTGGCTGTAGTCACGGGGCTTGGGACCGTGCACGGTGCCGCCGCCGGTGAACTGCGGGGCCCGCACCGAGCCCTGCCGGGCACGGCCAGTGCCCTTCTGCCGGTACGGCTTTCGGCCGCCGCCGCGCACCTCGCCGCGCGTCTTCGTCGAGTGGGTGCCTTGGCGCGCGGCCGCCCGCTGCGCGGTGACGACCTGGTGCATCAGCGGGATGTTCACTTCGACGTCGAACAGCTCGGCCGGCAGTTCGACCGACCCCTCGGTCTTGCCGTCCGGCGTCTTGACGTCAACCTTGATGCCTGCCATTACTTTTCACCCTTTTTGATCGCGGTGCGCACCATCACCAGGCCACCTCGGCGCCCGGGGATGGCGCCCTTGATCAGCAGCACGCCGTTCTCGGCGTCGACCTTGTGCACCAACAGGTTCTGGGTCGTCACCCGGTCGTTGCCCATGCGGCCGGCCATCCGGGTGCCCTTGAACACCCGAGCAGGCGTGGCGCAACCACCGATCGAACCGGGGCGTCGGTGCACCGCCTGAGCGCCGTGGCTGGCGCCCTGCCCGCGGAAACCGTGCCGCTTCATGGTGCCGGCAAAGCCCTTGCCCTTGGACGTGCCGGTCACATCGACGTAGCTGCCGTCGGTGAAGATCTCGGCGGTCAACTCCTGGCCCACCTGATACTCGGCGGCCGCCTCCGGGTCGTCGAGCCGCAGCTCGGCCAGGTGCCGGCGCGGGTTCACACCCGCGGCGTTGTACTGACCGGTCAGCGGCTTGTTGACCTTACGGGGACTGATTTCGCCGTACGCCAGCTGGATGGCGCTATACCCGTCGCGCTCGGGGGTGCGGATACGCGTCACCACGTTCGGCCCGGCCTTGACCACCGTCACCGGGACAACCCGGTTGTTCTCGTCGAACACCTGCGTCATGCCCAGCTTGGTGCCGAGAATGCCCTTCCTCGCCATAGCTCTGCAGACTCCTACTGGATGTTGACGTCGACGCTGGCCGGCAGATCGATGCGCATCAGCGCGTCCACCGTCTTGGGTGTCGGGTCGAGGATGTCGATCAGCCGCTTATGGGTGCGCATTTCGAAGTGCTCCCGCGAGTCCTTGTACTTGTGCGGGGATCGAATGACGCAGTACACGTTCTTTTCGGTCGGCAGCGGCACCGGACCCACCACGCTGGCACCCGTCCGCACGACAGTCTCGACGATCTTGCGCGCCGAGGCGTCAATGGCCTCGTGGTCGTAGGCCTTGAGCCTGATGCGGATCTTCTGTCCCGCCACGCTTCTCCTACCTCACTCTTCCCATGTCCGGACCGTGTGCCCAGCGCGCCGATCGACTTTGGTCGATCCAGCGTCGCGCCGGATATTGCGCCGCTGTTTACCTGTCCTGGTCCACCGGTCCCCGCGCTCGGGTATGTCGCCCACGCGCAGCCTCGTTCGCGATCGAAATTCGTCGCGCTCCGAAGTTGGGACCGGACGCGCCCGTGCGGACGCCGGTCGGATGCCTGGCCAGGCGCGAACCCGGCGCAAGGCAACCTGAACAGTATGCCCTAGATCATGGTATCGGCCAAATCTTCGGCGGCCTGAGATCAGCGGTTTCTTACTCCCGAGTAAGGTACGTCACCATGACCGGTCCGAGCACTACATATCAGGCTTGGCGGCGCCTCTCTCGCCTGCCGGGCGGCACGCACCTGTTTTCGGTGGCGACGATGGCGCGGGTGCCGTATTTCGCCTCGATCCTTCCGCACGTGGTGCGTATGGAACCGGGCTTCGCGGAGGTCAAGGTGCCCAAGTGGTTTTTGGCCTACAACCACTTGCACACCGTGCACGCCATCGCATGCTGCAACGCCGCGGAGGTCGCCATGGGAATGCTCATGGAGGCCACCGTGCCGAGCAGTCATCGCTGGATCCCCAAGGCAATGAGCGTGCAGTACCTGGAGAAGGCGACGACGTCACTGCGGGCGCAGGCCTGCCTAGACCCGCCGGACTTCGCTGCGATCACCGACGGCGTCGACGTCGTGGTGCCGGTCAGCGTCACAGACCGCGACGGGACCGAAGTGGTGCACGCCGACATCACCACTTGGGTGACACCGGCGCCATAGAGCGAGCGTGCGTCAGCGGCATCGAGACTGCGGTGGTGGCGTCGAGGCTGCACACACCGCGCGTGTCGAGCACGATTGCGCGCCATGACCGCAGTCTCGGCGCCATGACCGCACTCTCGGCCGGGCCCGGCGAGCCCGTCAGCGCTTTCCCTTCAAGCTGGCCCAGAACGGGCATTGGTGCGACTCAGCGAAGTTGCTGACCACCCTGCTGCCGTCGGGCCGCAGCGACATGTAAGGGGTGTGCGCTGGGTCGCCGCCCAGCGACGGCCAGCCGGGTTGGCCGGCTGCCTTGGGTACGCCAGTGGTGACGAACTGCGTCCAGTAATCGATCATCTGACCGGACAGCTGGCGCTGAGCCGGGCTCAGCGGCGGCGCTCCACCGACCCCGAACAGGTACCGCAATTCCAGCGAATGGCTCGCACCAACCGGGAACGGCGCCCGGCGTAGCGGGTCAGGCGCCGGAGCCCCGCGGTCGTCGAACTCGTAGGCATACACCGGCGATCCCCGCCGCAGCGCCTCGGCCATTCGGTAAGCGACACAAGCGAATACGCCGTCGGTAACCGCGGCGGAGTAGGCGAGCGACACGTCGCCGACGTAGCGCTCAGGCGGATAGTGCGACACCACTGCCCGACCGTCGGGACCGAAAATGTCGGTCAGCACACGCGGATACTCCGCGGCCGTCATGGTGCGGCCCAGCCGCAGATACCGCAGCGCGGTGAACATCGTGAATTCGTCCTGGTTGGTGCCGATCAACACCGGAACCTTGGCTGCGCGGCCGGCGGCGATCGCCGCGACCGGGTCGACCGGCAGTATCGCCGTCCCGGTCGCCGGGCCCGACAACGAGTCGGAATCGCCGATACGCATATACCAGGGCGGCCGGGCCAGCTTCGTGGCGGGGAGCGTGCGCAAGCACTGCGCGGCGGTGCCCGGATCCGTGCATCCCACCGACGCCGCATAGTCCAGGCTGGTGCGCTGCTCCGTCGCCAGATCGGCCTGCGCCTGGCACGGCCCGCTTTGCATGATTGCCGCGCGGAACAGCCCCACCGATCCCGGTGCCACCAGGTGATCGCACACCGACATCGCGCCTGCCGATTCCCCGGCGATGGTCACTCTGGTCGGATCCCCGCCGAAGTCGGCGATGTTGTCTCGAACCCAACGCAGCGCCGCTTGCTGGTCGGCCAGACCGTAGTTGCCGACGTGATCACCCGCGCCGAGGGAAGGGTGGGCCAGGAATCCAAGCGTGCCCAGCCGGTAGTTGATCGTCACGACGACGATGTGGCCCTGCGACACCAGCCACCGCGAGTTGTAGATGTCGCCGCTGCCGTTGACGAAGCCGCCGCCGTGAATCCACACCATCACCGGGTGTTTCTCAGCGTGGGCCTTGAGCGGTGGGGTCCACACGTTGAGCGTCAGGCAGTCTTCGCCGGTCGCCTTTCGGCCGCGGCTTTCCTGCATGCATTGCGGACCCGGCTTACTGCCGTCCCGCATCCCGTGCCACGCCGCCGGAGGGCGCGGCGGCTGCCAACGCAGCGGTCCCACCGGGGGCGCCGCATACGGAATGCCTTGGAACAGCCGGTAATCCGCGGCGACCTGGCCACGAACCAAACCCAAAGCGGTGCGGACCACACCGGCGTCTGCCGGGCCCGTGCGATCCGGCACGGACTTTTGCCGTGGCGCGACGCCGCCGTGACCGCATGCCGCCACCAACATCGCGGTCAGCAACACCGCGACGGCCCCCATGCGTGGTAGTGCGATTCGCACGAAACCGAGCCTAGGACAAGGTAGGGCCAGCGGATCGACGCAAACCGCTGCCGCCGCGTCGCCCATCACTGACACTGATGACAGCCCGCGACGCGAGGAGTCCGATGAGCGCACCGATCATTGACGAAGCCGCGAAAGTCTTCGCCGATCCGACCGCCTACGCCGACGAGCCACGCCTGCACGCGGCACTGACTCATCTACGCGCCCACGCGCCGGTGTCGCTGGTCGACTGTCCGCCGTACCGGCCGTTCTGGGCAATCACCAAACACGCCGACATCATGGAAATCGAGCGGGCCAACAACTTGTGGATCAACGAACCCCGGCCGCTGTTGCAGACCGCGGAGAACGACGACATCGCGCGCGCCCAACTGGAGGCGGGTATGGGCCTGCGCACGCTGATCCACATGGACGACCCGCAGCATCGGGTGGTGCGCGCAATCGGCGCGGACTGGTTTCGGCCCAAGGCGATGCGGACGCTGAAGGTCCGTGTCGACGAACTGGCCAAGATCTACGTCGACAAGATGGTGGCGGCCGGCAACGAATGCGACTTCGTACAAGAGGTTGCCGTGAACTACCCGCTCTACGTCATCATGTCCCTGCTGGGCCTGCCGGAATCCGATTTCCCGCGGATGCTCAAGCTCACCCAGGAGCTCTTCGGCGGCGACGACGCTGAATTCAAACGCGGCAACACGCCCGAAGAGCAACTCCAGGTATTGCTTGACTTCTTCGGCTATTTCAGCGCTCTCACCGCTTCGCGACGTGAGCACCCAACCGAGGACCTGGCGTCGGCGATCGCCAATGCCCGCGTGGACGGTGAACCACTGTCGGACGTCGAGACCGCCTCGTACTACGTGATCATCGCCACCGCTGGCCATGACACCACCAGCGCGACCATCGCGGGCGGCCTGCAGGCGCTGATCGAAAACCCCGATCAGCGAGCGCGACTCACCGAGAACCTGAATCTGATGCCGCTAGCGGTCGAAGAGATGATCCGATGGGTCACGCCCGTCAAGGAATTCATGCGCACCGCCACCGAGGACACCGTCGTCCGCGGCGTGCCGATCGCGAAAGGGGAGTCGGTGTATCTGTCCTATGTTTCCGGCAACCGCGACGAGGAGGTGTTCGACGATCCGTTCCGCTTCGATGTCGGGCGTGACCCCAACAAGCACTTGGCTTTTGGGTACGGTGTACACTTCTGCCTTGGTGCCGCACTGGCCCGGCTGGAGGTGAACAGGTTCTTCACCGAGCTACTGCCGCGGCTGAAATCCATTGAGCCCAGCGGTGACCCGCAACTCATCTCGACCGTGTTTGTCGGTGGTCTGAAGCACCTGCCGATCCGCTATCAGTTGCGGTAATGCTCTTGCTTTGCTGGCGCTGCACGTAGAGGAATCCGTCGACCGCGGCGCGGGCACACTCGCGGTAGTCGAAATCGGGCAAGGTGCTCATGCGGCCCAATACCAGCGGGCCGATCAGCAGCGCGATCGCCTGGGAGCGGTCGATGTCACCCAGCTCGGCAGCCTCGGGGCTATCGAAGATGGCGTCGAACGGCGCCGCGTACTGCTGGGCAATGCGCTCGCGCAGGTTGCTGAGAGCAGGGCTATCAGGGGTCTGACGCGGTTCGGGCAACTGTTCTAGCTCACCGCCGAGCGCCATCCAGGACATCGCGGACAGCATGAAGGGCGCCTCAGCGATCAATTCCGCCTCTGCCAACACCAAGGCGATGAGCCGGTCGCGCAGCGAGCCCTCTTCAGGCGGCATCGGCGCCGGCGGGAGCAGGCTGTTGAATGCGGCTGCCAGCAAATCGTTTCCGCTCGGGAAGTGCCGATATAACGTCGCTCGGGCTACGTTGGCGCCGCGAGTGACCGCATCGATGGTCACCGCCCGGGGCCCGCCGGAGCGAAGCAATGCGGTGGCGGCTTCCAGCAAACGTGCGCGAGAACGGGCGGGGCGCGGATCGGTACTGCCTGTCGTGATCTGCACCACCTCCCGTTTGCGAACAAGACTATCCGTCTGCCACCGAGACGGTTAGTCTCAAAAGTGTCTCGGCGCCGAAGGGAGCGCGCCCATGCTCGATCTCCTGCCTCAGCTGACCAGGGTACTGGCGCGCCGCCCGGTCCTGCGCTCATAGGGGGTCGCCCTCGAATCTGGACGATGGGCGTGGCGTGCATGGGCGTATCCCTGGTTATCGCGTCGATGGTCGCGCTGAACACGGCGTTGGGGGATATTGCAGTGGCGACCTCGGCCACCCAGTCGCAACTCACGTGGGTGGTCGACGGCTACACCGTGGTGCTGGCCTGCCTGCTGCCCGCCGGGGCCATCGGCGACCGCTATGGGCGGCGTGGAGCTCTGCTTGTCGGCTTGGCCATCTTCGCAGTTGCCTCGGTGGTGCCGACTGTCTTCGCCAGCCCCCTGCCGATCATCGTGTCTCGTGCGGTCGCTGGCGCCGGCGCGGCGTTCATCATGCCCGCCACCCCGCTGCCCACCGGAACGACGAACGCACGAAAGCGGTGGGCATTTGGGCAGGTGTCGCCGGGTGCGGCGGCGTCATCGGCATGCTCGGATCCGGAACACTGCTGCATTTCCGGTCGTGGCAATCGACCTTCTGGGCTTTCTCTGGTTTTGCAGGGCTGATCTTCGTGTTGGCATGCACGGTGTCGTCATCACGCGACGAGGAGGCAACCCCGTTGGATTGGGTAGGCGCCGCTGTGATCGGCGCTGCTGTCGCGGTTTTCGTCCTCGGTGTAGTCCAAGCGCCGGCTCATGGATGGGGCGACCCGTTGGTCTGCGGGTGCCGTGCCGGCGGAGTCGTATTAGCAGTGATTTTCGGATTCGTCGAAGTGCGCCGGCGCCATCCCCTGCTCGATGTCCGGCTGTTCAGCAGACCGGACTTCGCCACCGGCGCCGCCACCATCACGACGTTCTTCATGGCGATGTTCGGCTTCTTTTTCGTGATGATGCAGTTCGTTCAGCTCGTGATGGGCTACAGCCCGATAAGACCGCCTTGGCCTTCACCCCGCTGATGCTGCCGATGTTGACGCTGTCCGCGTTGTCCCAGTGGTATCTACCGCGATTGGGGCTGCGGCTGGTGGTGTTCACCGGCCTGCTGCTGATCGCGGCAGGCTTCTTCTCAATGCGTGTCCTCGAGGTGCACTCGCCATATTGGGACATGGCCTGGCCGTTGCTCGTGATGAGCACCGGAATCGGCTTCTGCACCGCCCCAAGCACATCGGCGATCATGGCAGCGGTGCCTGATGAGAAACAGGGCGTTGCGTCGGCCGTCAACGACACCACCCGCGAAGTGGGGGCGGCGCTAGGCATCGCGCTGGCCGGGTCAATCTTGGCTGCGTGGTATGGACACATCGTCGCACCGCTTGTCGCAGGGTTTCCCGAATCGATCCGCGAGCCGGCTTCGCACTCATTGGCTCAGGCCCTCCAGATCTCCGAAAGACTTGGCCCGCAGGGCAGTCCACTTGCCGAGATCAGCCGCACTGCGTTTCAGCAAGCCATGGAGTCATCGTTTCTGGTACTGGCGATCATCATCGCAATAGCGGCACTGGTCATCGGCGCGTGGGCCCCCGGCCGCGACGTCCGCCACTACGGCTCGTCCGAACGCTATTGGACAAATTCGGCAGCCCGGTGCGCGAGCATCACGATGGTGGCGTGCGGTCCGCGGCTGGTGATTGCCGGAAGGATTGAGCCGTCGACCACCCAGAGGCGCTCGATACCTTTTACCCGACAACGATGGTCGACCACGGCAGCGGCGTCGTGCTGATCGCCCATCGGCGCACTGCCGCATAGATGTTGCGACGTCGACCATAACGGTTCGCCGACTTGCACGGCCGCGCCGGCTAGTTCAAGTGCAAGTTCGCTGCCCCGACGCAAAGCGGCGACGTCATCGGGCTCGCTGTCATAGCGTTGCTCGATGCGCGGGGACACAAGCGGATCGGCGGAGACCAGTGTGATGCGCCCGCGCGCGCGGGGCTGCATGAGCGCGACACCAATATGCGGCCAATCCGGGTGACCCTTTCCGCGGTCGCCGACCATCGCCACGAATCCTCCTGTGTATGGCCGTATTTCAATGTCATCGGCAGTGCTGAGGACCACTTCCAGCACCGCGCGCGACGGGACCACGGTCCAACTGGTGGGCAGCACCCATTCGGGGTGGTCGCTGCACTTCATCCCGACCGGCAGCGGTACCAGTACGCGCACGCCGACGGCCCGCAACATGGCCTCGTTGCCGATGCCCGAAAGCATTAATATGTGCGCTGATTCGATTGCCCCTGCGCACAAAACGATTCGATCAGCGGCTGCTGTAACGGGTCCGTCGGGCCCGATCGCATCGACGCCGACGGCGCGGGTGCCGGAAAACCGCAGCCGTGTCGCCCGTATTCGCTCTAAGAGCGTCAGGTTGGCCCGTTTCAGTGCGGGCAGCAGGAATCCGGCGCCTGACCCAGTGCGTACACCGTCGACGATGTTGAGCGGCACGGCACCCACGCCCGCGGGCATCCCGCAGCCGAGTCCGACGTCGTTGAGATCGTCGATCCACGAGAAACCGGCGTGCTGGGCTGCGGCTACGAACGATTCTGTGGTGCCGACTATTTCGTTCGTGCGCCGTACCGGGATGGGGCCGTTACGGCCGTGCGCTGGACTGTCGAAATCCAAGTCTGTCTCGATCGCACGAAAGTGGTCCAGTACATCGGCCCATCGCCATCCCGGCGCGGCGATCCTGTCGAAGTCACGTGGCAACCCACGGCAGAAGTAGCCGCCGTTGACCGCGCCCGAACCGCCGACAGTCGCACCGCGCACAATCGGCATTCGGCGAGCCGGCCGCTCGGTCAGCTGCGCATCGTAACGCCGGACGAGCGGGCTGGCTGCACCGATCGGCAACTGCAACCCGTTGGTCGTCTGCGACAGCAGATCGGGATCGGTAAGTCCTACACCGGCCTCTAATACCGTCACCGCGCATCCGGGGTCACGGGAAAGCCGTTCCGCTACTACAGATCCAGCACTTCCCGCACCCACGATCAGCACATCGCTGTGCGGGATGGCTGCGGTCAAGGCCGCCGTCAGGTCCGGATCTGCGGCTTGAGCGGGCCGAGGTTGCGCTCCCGCACCACCCCGCCCCACACACCGAGGCCGTAGGCCAGATCGTCGAGTCGCTTCAGCACTAGGTAGGGCAGCAGCCCTACCGGTTTGATGTCGCCGTCGCTGTCGATCTTGTGATTGGCCCAGTCCACGACCCCGTCGATGATCGCCGCGATGATCACCGCCCGTCGACAGTGCCGGGACACGATGGCAGCGGCCAGCGCGATAGGCCAGTAGTGCCGGCAAACGGCCGACGCCAATTGCAGCGCGGCTGACCACAACCCGCGTGCCGCGACGGCCACGACGTCCCAGATTTGCGTTTCGGCGCCGTGCATCTTCTTGGCTATGCGTCGGCCGGTGAGGGCAGCGACGGCCAGCGACGCCACGTACCCGATCGTCGAACCGATCGCCAGCAGGATCCACATCGCGAGCGCCGAACCGGAGATCACCAGCGGCGCTGTTTTGTCTGGGTGGCGAGCCGATAGCGGAGCCGCAGAGCTGCCGTAAAAGGCTTTGCGGGCAAGCCAATCCCGCAGCTGCGTGCGGTGGTCGTGCGCAACCAGCGCGATCGGCTCATAGCGCAGCCGGGCGCCGGATTCGACCAGGCGCCAGCACAAGTCGACATCCTCGCCCGCCCGTAGAGTCTCGTCGAACCCGCCGACCTCTCGGAGCGCTTTGGTCCGGCCGATGATTGCTGCGCTCGGGACATACGACACCGGCCCGTACGGGATCACCGGCGCTTCCCGCTGACCCAGGTCCAGGGACGAACGCACCGCTTCGTAGCGTGCGAGCAGATGGTCGCTTTGCGGCAGACCGACGATCCGCGGCGCTACGAGCGCGACGGTAGGGTCGCAGAAATGGCCGAGCAGGGCCTCCAGCCAGCCGCGGCGCGGTACCACGTCGGAATCCAGAAAAGCGACGAAGTCGGTCGAGCAAGCGGCTAGCCCGGTGTTGCGGGCGGCGGCCGGTCCTCTGCTCTGAGCATGACGCAGTACCTCGACATCCGCGCCCGTCCCGGCAAAGTCGTCTTGCTCGACGGGCACGGCCGAGCCGTCGTCAACGATGCTGATGTGCAGGCCACGCAGTGACGTCACAAGCCGTCGTAGGCCAGAAGCGTTGTCGCGCACCGGGATCACAACTGTCACGTCGCGGTGTGACGGCCCGCCCGCCGGACGGGGATGAGCCACGGTCGCGTCCAGCAGGGTCCGGGCCAGCTCGGCGCTGACCGCGTCATGGACCTTCAGTCGGCCACCGTCGAGCATGTCTCGGGCGGCCGGGGCCAATCGCAGCAGCCGCGTCGGGGATCCGCCGAGGAGGGCCGAGCCCTCGCCGAGTACCCGGACGCGGCGGTCGACTTGTACAGCGAACCCGTCTGGCAGCCGGCTCTGGGTCATGTCAGCATCCCGTCGGCGCCCGGAGCCCAATGCACGATCCGGCGCACACAGCCGTCGACCATTTCAGCAAGGATCCGCTCGCCCTCCGCGGCGGTCGCGGTTGTCGGGTCGCCCAATACCCCAGCTTCGCTGACGGCTGCGACCCCGCCGCGGCGCATCGACGGCAACAGCTCTGGCAACGGTGCACCGTTACCGGCGCGCAACCGGTCGGTCCGCACATCGGCTGGCGAAAGATGCAGCAGCACAGACGTTTCGGTGTGGCCTGCATGTGCGTCGGCATCATTGGCGGCGCACGGGCACCACCCGACGTTGCGCCCTTCGCTCCGCAGCCGGGTAACTGCCTGACGTAAAGCGGTCACGTTGCCACCGTGGCCGTTGACGAAGACAAGACGCTGGGCCCAGCAGGTGGCTGACCTGCCGTACTCCACCAGCAACGTGGTCAGCGCCTGGGTACCGATGGAGATGGTTCCGGCAAAGCTCTGGTGCTCGCCGGAGTCGCCGTACGCGATGGCCGGCGCCACCAGCCAGTGCGCCGCGTCTGGCAGCTGTGCAGCGAGGCGCGCGGCGGCATCGCGAGCGACCGCGGTCGCGATGCGGGTGTCGGTGTCCAGCGGGAGGTGGGGGCCGTGCTGTTCGGTGGACCCCACGGGGATAAGGACTGCTGGCAGCATGGTGTGTAGCTGGCTCGAGGTCAAGCACCCGAGTTCGGCGAGGACAGCCACTTGCCGATGGTAGGACGAATTCACCTGGCGTGCATCGGTTGTTGTTTCTCCGGACGGATTTTTTGCCGTCACCTCAGCCACGGCCGCCCCGTCCGCATCAGAATTCCCCCGCGACCGATCTGGAGGCCTAGCCGTCCCCGGTGGCGGGGACGCCGAGCGGACGGGAAAAACCCGGGGGGACCACGACGTCATCTGGGCCAATGTCGTGCACCGAGGCGTGACCGAGGCCCATCAACGCGCAGTCGATTCCAGCCCGAAGGATGTCGAGCACGTTCTCCACGCCCGGCTGGCCGGCCGCGGCCAGGCCCCACAGGTAGGCGCGGCCGATCATCACCGCACGGGCACCCAGCGCCAGCGCCTTGACCACATCGCTGCCGCGCCGGATACCGCCGTCCAGCAAGACCTCGATCTGGTCGCCTACTGCGTCGGCGATGGCGGGGAGCGCCCGAATGGTGGCCGGCGTACCGTCCAGGTTGTTGCCGCCATGGTTCGACACCGAGATCGCCGAAACCCCAATGTCCGCGGCTATTTTAGCGTCGTCGACCCGGATGACGCCTTTCAGCATGAACGGGCCGCCCCACAGTTCTCTCAGCCAGGCGATGTCCGCCCAGGTGGGTGGTGGAGTCGCCATCCATTCCCCGTAGGCGGCAAAGAACGGTGGACCGGGCTCGCCGGGCTTGGCCTGGTTGGGGACCCGCAAGTTCGGTGGACGCATGGTCTTGGCGTACTTCCACAGCCAGCCCGGCCGAGTGATCGCTTCCGGCGACAACCGCAGCATGGTGCGCATGTTCATCTCTTCGGGAATCTTCGGGCTACCCCAGTCGCGTCCGTGCGAGAACGTCCAGTCGGTGGTGACGATCAAGCCCACTGCGCCGGCTTGACGTGCCCGTTCCACCCGCTCGGCGATCGCGTCGCGGCCACCGAGCCAGTACACCTGGAAGAACAATTTGTCGCATGCCGCGATGACTTCCTCGATCGGTTTGCTCGCAAACGAGGACAACCCCATCGCGGTGCCGCGCGCCGCGGCCGCTCTCGCTACGGCGATCTCACCGTCCGGGTGCACCGCTTGCACACCGGTGGGAGAGATGATCACGGGCAACGAAATATGTTGCCCCATAACCGTTGTGGAAAGATCGCGCTTGCCCGCAGCACCGACGACGTGGGGCGCGAAACCAAGCTCGCTGAACGCCTCGACGTTGTCGGAGACGGTCACACCCTTTTCACTGGCGGCGACCAGCGATGAGTAGACCGATTTGGGCAGCCGGCGCTTGGCGCGCTGCTGCGCGATGGCAACCGTCTCAAACCAAAGATCGCGGGCCATGACTAGACCGGGCTCTCGTTGCAGAGGCGTTTCGGCGGGCGAGTGGTCAATGTCAGCGGCACCGGTCGGGAGCCTCGATGCGAGTGGTCGCCGGCAGGGCGCGGCTTGACGCGGTCGCCGGCCAGCGCGGCCACGCCGTAGCCCTGCACGCATTCCGGATCCGGTCCATCGATCGGCAGACCGGTGAAGAACTTGGCCGCCATGCAGCCACCCCGGCAGCTGTCGTAGTGGCCGCAGCTGCCGCACGCGCCGGCAGACTGCGGGTCGCGCAGCTCACGAAAAAGCGGAGCGTTCCTCCAGATATTGTCAAACCCGCTGTCGGACAAGATGTTTCCGGCAAGGAAGCGCTCATGGATGGCGAACGGGCAAGCGTACACGTCGCCGACCGGGTCGATCAAGCACACCACCCGTCCGGCCCCGCACATGTTGAGGCCGGCGAGCGCACCGGGAGCGCCCAGCCCGGACAGATGAAAGAACGAGTCGCCGGTCAGCACCCGTTTGCCCTTGGCGACCAACCAGCCGTAGAGCTGAATCTGCTGGTCGGCGGTTGGGTGCAGCTCGTCCCAGACATCCGCCCCCCGACCGGACGGGCGCAGCCGGGTAATTCGCAGCGTGGCGCCGTACCGGCTGGCCAGCGCGGCGAAGTCGTCGAGCTGGTCGACGTTGTGGCGGGTCACCACGACGGAGAGCTTGGCGTCGGAAAAGCCGGCCGCAGCAAGGTTTTCCAAAGCCCGCACCGCCATGGCGTACGAGCCGGGCCCGCGGATGGCGTCGTTGACTTCAGCGGTCGCGCCGTCGAGCGAAACCTGGACATCGACGTAGTCGCTGGCGGCCAACCGCGCGGCTACTTCGGGGGTGATCCGTACGCCGTTGGTGGAGAACTTCACTCCGACATGATGTGCGGTCGCGTAGTCCACCAATTCCCAAAAGTCCGGCCGTACAGTAGGTTCCCCGCCGCCGATGTTGACGTAGAACACCTGCATGCGTTCCAGCTCGTCGATGATGTCCTTGCATTGCTGCGTGGAAAGCTCCCGTGGATCACGTTTGCCCGACGACGACAGGCAATGCACGCACGCCAGGTTGCAGGCATAGGTCAGCTCCCAGGTCAGGCAGATCGGCGCGTCGAGTCCGCGTTCGAACTGCTCGACGAGCCGCGGAACAGCCGTGGTCATCGGGTCTCCCGCGCGACCAGCATGTTGGAGGTGGCGAGCACGCCCAGCGCGTGCAGGTAAGGGGCAAGCTCAGTGTCGTCGAGTCCGGCTGCGCGGCAGGCGGATCGGACGTCGGGGTGGTCACCCAGCGACTGCACCACCGCGAGCATGGTGTGGTTCTTCAGAAACGACAGCTTGCGGGTACCGAAGTGATACAGCAGCGCGCCGAATGGCTCGGGTCGAACCGCTACCTGCGGATGCAGTCGCCAGCCCAGATCGGGATCGAACCCCGCACGGGCCGGCGCGGGGGCGGGCACGGTCAGTAGACCCCGCACATGCCGTCGATGGACACCTCTTCTACCAGGGTCTCGGTGACGAGCTCGGTGTCGGTGTCGATCTCGTGTTCCATGAAGCCGCCTTCCTTAAAGACTCGACAAGTCGGGGTCGAGCTGGTCACAATCTTGGTCAGAATATGGCATCGAGTGCCGAAATGGAAGGGCGGGGTCTATGGTGCCTGAGTCCCGGGTGGGCCGGCGCCGCTCCACGACACCGCACCACATCTCCGACGTCGCGCTGCGGCTGTTCGCCGCCCGTGGTTTCGAGAACGTCAGCGTCGACGACGTCGCCCAGGCCGCCGGGATCGCCCGTCGCACGGTTTTTCGCTATTACGCCTCCAAGAACGCGATCCCCTGGGGGGACTTCGACGGCCATCTGCAGCAGTTGCGCGAACTGCTCGACCAGGTCGAACCCGAAGTGCCGCTGGGCGAGGCGTTACGGGCAGCGTTGTTGGCGTTCAACACCTTTGACGAGTCGGAGACCCTCCGGCACCGGCAGCGGATGCGGGTCATCTTGCAAACTGCCGAATTACAGGCCTACTCGATGACGATGTATGCCGGATGGCGCGAGGTCATCGCCGCGTTCGTGGCCCGCCGGTCGAACACCAAGACCACCGACTTGCTGCCCCAGACCGTCGCCTGGATGATGCTCGGCGTCGCGTTGAGCGCCTACGAGCACTGGCTGGACGACGAGTCGGTCTCGTTGCCACAGGCGCTTGGCGACGCGTTCGATGTCGTCGGCTCCGGCCTGGACCAGCCGGACCGGTGAGCGACATTGAGCACCTGCTGGCCACCCTGCGTTCGCAGGGTCGGACATGCGCGGCGCTGGGCTCCCCGATGTACGGGGACCTGCTCGACCGCGTGGCCGCCGATGTCCAGGCTGGCGGTGTCTTCGCGGCCGTGTTGTCGGGCCACGAAAACGACCCGGGTCGACTGGCGGTCCCTCTTCGACTGCTCGGCGGCCTGCACCGGCTGGTGCTCGACGGCCGCGCACCGGCGGTGCGCCGCTGGTACCCGAGCACCGGCGGCAGCTGGGACGCCGACGCGGCGTGGCCGGATATCACCACTACGGCCGCCGAGCACATCAGCCCGCTGCGGGCTGCCCTTGATCAACCGCCGCAAACCAACGAGGTGGGCAGGTCGGCTGCACTCATTGGCGGCCTGCTGATCCTGAGACGCCAATTCCCGCTGCCGGTAAGGCTTTTCGAAATCGGATCCAGTGCCGGGTTGAACCTACGCGCCGATCACTACCGCTACCGCTACCCCGGCGGTCAGTGGGGCCCGACCGACTCGCCGGTGATCATCGACGACGCCTGGCGCGGCAAACTGCCGCCTGCCGGTGCAGTGCCGATAACCGAACGGCATGGCTATGACATCGCGCCTATCGACGCCACTAGCCCCGAGGGCGAACTGGCGTTGCTGAGCTACGTCTGGCCCGACATGACCGTCCGCATGGACCGGTTGCGTGGCGCGATCAGCCTGGCCCGCAAGGTTCCTGCCAGGCTTCAGCGCAGCACCGCGGCGGACGCAGTCGCCGAGCTCGCCGTGGCCGACGGCGCGCTGACCGTGCTGTGGCATTCGATTACCTGGCAATACCTCTCCGCTGATGAGCAAAACGCGGTCCGTGCCGGTATCGATGCGGTCGCTGCCTGCGCGACGGTCCGCTCTCCGTTCGCGCATCTCATGCTGGAGCCGCAGCGCCGCACCCCCGATACTCCGCATGCCTTCTTGCTGCGGGTCCGCAGCTGGCCGGGCGGCGACGACCGGGTGCTGGCCGACTGCGCGCCGCACGGCCCGCCGGTGATCTGGGAATAACGTCGAAGAAGTTTTAACCCAGCACTTCTGAGATCGGCGCGGCCACAGCGATTTTGGCGCGTGTCTTCATGACCTTGCCGGGCATGCCGCCGCCGACGACTCCGGCCACGATGCCGTCGCGTTCGTAGTAGGCCAGGAATTTGCGGCCGTCGTCTTCGACCAGGTGCACGATGTCAGTGGCCTGCGGCTCGCCGAGGCATTGGATCTTGACGTCGTACTGGTCGCTCCAGAAGTAGGGGACGACCACGTGCGACGGCGCCTGTTGACCGAGCATGGCGGGCACCACGACCCTGGCTTGTTCGGCGACGTTGCTCCAATGTTCCACGCGCACTTGGTGTCCCATCGGGTTGCGCCAGGATGCGACGTCGCCCAGCGCCCATACGTTGGGTGCGCTGGTGCGTCCGGCCTCGTCGCAGATGACGCCGTTGTCGACTTTGATTCCGCTGCCGTTCAGCCACTCGGTGGCAGGCCGCGACCCGATGCCCACCACGACCAAATCGGCTGTCACTTCGGCGCCGTCGGTAAGTACGACGGAGTTGACATGGCCTTGACCGCGAACTTCGGCCACCGCGACTTCGGTGCGCACGTCGACACCCTCGGCGCGGTGCAGCCGCGCCACGAGTTCCCCGATCTGCGTGCCGAGCACCCCTGCCAGTGGGGCCGGCTGCGGCTCGACCAGCACAACGTCAACGCCAAGCCCGCGCAGGCTGGCAGCTACCTCGCAGCCGATGAAGCCGGCACCGACTACCACGGCGTGACGCGCTTCGGTTGCGTGCCTGCGCAGGGCGATGCTTTCGTCATAGAACCGCAGCACCCGGATGCCCTCGAGGTCGGGAAATGATGGGATGCGCCGCGGCACCAGGCCGGTCGCGATGACGAGCGCGTCGTAACCCAGCACGGTCCCGTCCTCGAGGGTGACCGTCTGTTCTGCGGTGTCCAGGCCGGTGGCGGCCGAACCGAGCCGCAGCGTGATGCCGTGCTCGTCGTAGAACTCGCGCGGCTTAAGAGTCACGTCGTCGACTTCGCTGCGCAGCACTTCCTTGGACAGCGGGGGGCGATCGTAGGGCAGATGAACTTCGTCGCTGACGATGGTGATCGGACCGGTGTAGTTGGCCCGGCGCAGTTGCTCGGAGGTGCGGGCCGCAGCAAGGCCGCCGCCGACGATCACTATTCCTTTTCCGGCTCCACGTCCGCCTGCGCTAGTGGTCACGTGCAGTTCATACACGATTGCGGCGCGGGACCGTTGGCCAGCCCGCGATATTGGCGGACGCCGTCAGTACTTCAGCACGCCTTTGTCGACGGGAATCTGGGCGCCCGACAGCGTGCCCGACCCGTCGCCGGCCAACCAGACTACGACGTCCGCTATCTCCTCGGGAGTCATAAATCCCTTGGGCTGCAACGGCATCGGCGGGAAGCTGTGTCGGTAGTTGGGATGCTTGGCCAGCAACTGGATCAGCGCGTCGGTCTCGATCATGGGCGTGTCGACCGAATACGGATGGATGGAGTTGACGCGGATGCCGAACTCACCGAGCTCGAGCGCCAGCGTGTTGGTCAGCCCGACGAGTCCGTATTTGGCAGCTGAATAATGACCGTTGCCCGGCGTGGCCTTGACGCCCGACGCTGAGCTGACCACCACGATGGAGCCGCCGTTGCCGGCCTCGATCATCGCGGGCACTACCGCGCGCAGGGTGCGCCAGGTGCCGGACAGGTTGACCCCGATGACGGTGTCCCATTGTTCGTCGGTGAGTTCCCAGACTCGGCCCCAGCTGAGGACGCCGGCGTTGGCCACCAGGATGTCGAGTCGGCCGAACTGCTCAACGCCGTCGTCCACCAGTTGCCGCAGTGCCTCGTCGTCGCGGATGTCGACCTCGCGCGCCAGCACTTTGCGCCCCTCGGCTTCGACGGCGCGCACGGTCTGCGCGAGGTCCTCCGGGGTGGCCGCCGGGTAGGTGATGGTTTCGGAAACCGGTGCGCAGATGTCCGACGCGATGATGTCGGCGCCTTCGCGGGCCAGCCGCGGGCCAGCCGCACCGCGTGCGCGCGTCCCTGGCCGCGAGCCGCACCGGTGATAAATGCCACTCGTCCCTGCAGCGTGCCGCCTACGCCAGCCATCGCCCGTCCTTTCGTCGGTCCGGGATCAGGCTAGCAGCGAAACTGAAACGTGTTCTAGCCGCGGGCCAGTTAGATCACGGCGATGATCGCGGCCCGCTTGCTGGCGTATTCCTGGTCGGTCACCGCTCCTGCGGCATGCAGCGATTCCAATTCCTGCAGCCGCTGGGCGATGGTCTGTTCCGGTGGCATGCCGCCCGGCGCGGTCGCGGCTGCGGGCGGCCCCGTTGCAGCCGTCGCCGTTTGCGCCTGCTGGGCCGCCGCGCGCCGAACCACCGTTTGAATCTGTTGGCGCAGAATGGGATTGGACCGAATGTCGACCATCCGGTTCAACGGAACGTTGTTGGCCTTGAGGATCTGCAGTATCTCCATCAGCGGTCCGGCCTGCCCGCTCAAGTCGTACGTCGTGTTGTCCTCGGCCAAGGTCAACTGTGCCGGCACCAGACCGTTGACCAAAGCGCTTCGCTCCCAATCAATCCGGTATTCCCGGGTGGCCGGGTCGACGAGCACCACCAACTTTCGGGAGGTGATGTTGCCGAGCCGGCTGACGCTGGCGATCACCCGGTCTTGACTGTCGAAAGGCTCGAAGCCGGCTCCAGCAATGTGTAGATCCAGTTTGACCAGCGGTTGCTCGTTGATACGCGTCCCGGTCTCGGTGATGCCCGTAATTTGAGCGAGCGCCAGCACTCCGCTTTGTTCGAGCGCGGCGGTTTTGGCGGCCGATTTGGCGCCGTAGTTGGTGAGCACGAGCGCGATCAGCACATCGGCAGCGGTGATCAGCAGACCGGCGTAGAACATCCACTTCATCAGGTCCATCTGGCCCAGTGCGAAGTACGTGAGCAAAAAGATCGGTCCGACCAGCCCGCCGCACAGCAGGACCATGAGCTGACATTTCAGGTACCGCCACCACATGGCTAGCTTGCCGAGCAGACGCAAAAGCCCCCGAAAATCCGAGATTTCGGGGGCTTTTGCGTCTGCTGGGGCAGAGAACTACTTGATGATCTTGGTCACCCGGCCGGCGCCGACGGTGCGGCCGCCCTCGCGGATAGCGAAGCGCAGACCTTCGTCCATGGCGACGGGCTGGATCAGCTTGACCTTGATCGTGGTGTTGTCACCGGGCATCACCATCTCGGTGCCCTCCGGCAACGTCACCACACCGGTCACGTCGGTGGTGCGGAAGTAGAACTGCGGACGGTAGTTATTGAAGAACGGAGTGTGCCGGCCGCCCTCGTCCTTCGACAGCACGTAGACCTGGCCCTCGAATTCGGTGTGCGGCGTCGTGGTACCGGGCTTGGTGACCACCTGGCCACGCTCGACGTCCTCACGCTTCACACCACGCAGCAGCAGACCGACGTTGTCACCGGCCTGACCCTGGTCGAGCAGCTTGCGGAACATCTCCACACCGGTGACGGTGGTCTTCGTGGTGGTCGGGCGGATGCCGACGATCTCGACTTCCTCGTTGACGTTGATCACGCCGCGCTCGACACGACCGGTGACCACCGTGCCACGGCCGGTGATGGTGAACACGTCCTCGACCGGCATCAGGAACGGCTTGTCGGTGTCGCGGACCGGGTCCGGAATCGACTCGTCAACCGCGTTCATCAGCTCGACGATGCTCTCCACCCACTTCGGGTCGCCCTCGAGCGCCTTCAGCGCCGATACGCGGATGACCGGAGCGTCCTCGTCGAACTCCTGGGCGGCCAGCAGTTCGCGGACCTCCATCTCGACGAGCTCGAGCAGCTCCTCGTCGTCAACGGCGTCGGCCTTGTTCAGCGCGACCAGGATGTAGGGCACGCCGACCTGACGGGCAAGCAGCACGTGCTCACGAGTCTGGGGCATCGGGCCGTCGGTGGCGGCGACCACCAGGATCGCGCCGTCCATCTGGGCGGCACCCGTGATCATGTTCTTGATGTAGTCGGCGTGGCCCGGGGCGTCGACGTGGGCGTAGTGCCGTTTTTCGGTCTGGTACTCCACATGCGCGATGTTGATGGTGATACCGCGCTGACGCTCCTCAGGCGCGTTGTCGATCTGGTCGAACGCCTTCGTCTCGTTCACGTCGGGATACTTGTCGTGCAGAACCTTGGTGATAGCCGCGGTCAGCGTGGTCTTGCCGTGGTCAACGTGACCGATGGTCCCGATGTTGACGTGCGGCTTCGTCCGCTCGAACTTCGCCTTCGCCACTTTTGTGTCCTCCTGGACTTGTTGGTGCTTGTAAAAGCAGTGTTGATGTGTTCAGTTGTGCCGCGGTAACGACGGGGAGCTTACTGGTTTACTGGCCCGTCGCCTTCGCGATGATCTCCTTCGACACCTGCGCCGGCACTTCGGCGTAGGAATCGAACACCATGGAGTAGTTCGCTCGGCCTTGAGTCTTCGACCGCAGGTCGCCGACATAGCCGAACATCTCCGACAGCGGCACGTGCGCCTTGACGACGCGTGTGCCTGCCCGCTCCTCCATGGCCTGGATCTGACCACGGCGGGAGTTCAGGTCACCGATCACGTCGCCCATGTAGTCCTCCGGGGTGAGGACTTCGACGGCCATGATCGGCTCGAGGATCACCGGCTGAGCCGCTGCGGCTGCTTTCTTCAGCGCCTGCGCGCCGGCGATCTTGAACGCCATTTCCGAGGAGTCGACCTCGTGGTAGGCGCCGTCTTCGAGCGTCACCTTGAGGTTCACCAGCGGATAGCCGGCCAGCACACCGTACTGCATGGCGTCCTGGGCGCCGGCGTCCACCGACGGGATGTACTCGCGTGGGATGCGCCCACCGGTGACCTTGTTCTGGAACTCGTAGGTCGCGCCGTCTTCGCCCTTGAACGGCTCGACGGTGATGATGACCTTCGCGTACTGGCCCGAGCCGCCGGTCTGCTTCTTGTGGACGTACTCGACATGCTCCACCTTGCGGCGGATGGTCTCCTTGTACGCCACCTGCGGCTTGCCAACGTTGGCCTCGACCTTGAATTCGCGGCGCATGCGGTCGACCAGGATGTCCAGGTGCAGCTCACCCATCCCGCCGATCACGGTCTGGCCGGTCTCTTGGTCGAGGTGCACCTTGAAGGTCGGGTCTTCCTCGGCGAGCTTCTGGATCGACGCCGAGAGCTTCTCCTGGTCGCTCTTGGTCTTGGGCTCGATGGCCACCTCGATCACCGGGTCGGGGAAGGTCATCGACTCCAGCACGACCTGGTCGTTGGGGTCGGACAGGGTGTCACCGGTGGTGGTGTCTTTGAGGCCGATCACCGCGTAGATGTGGCCGGCACTGGCCCGGTCGACCGGGTTCTCCTTGTTGGAGTGCATCTGGAACAGCTTGCCCAGGCGCTCCTTCTTACCCTTGGTGGCGTTGATGACCTGGCTGCCAGAATCCACCGTTCCGGAGTAGACCCGGATGTAGGTCAGCTTGCCGAAGAACGGATGCGTGGCGATCTTGAACGCCAGCGCGGAGAACGGTTCGTCGGTGCTCGCGTGGCGGACGACCTCCACGTCCTCGTGGCCGGGCGCGTGCCCGGTCGCCGGCGGCACGTCCAGCGGGGACGGCAGGTAGTCGACCACCGCGTCCAGCATCGGCTGCACACCCTTGTTCTTGAACGCGCTGCCGCACAGCACCGGGTAGATCTCGCTGGCGATCGTCAGCTTGCGGATCGCGGCTTTGATCTCGTCGACGGTGATCTCCTCGCCACCGACGTACTTCTCCAGCAGCTCCTCGTCGGTCTCGGCGACGATCTCCAGCAGCTTGGTGCGGTACTCCTCGGCGCTCTCGGCCAGTTCGGCCGGGATGTCGACGACGTCGTACTTCTCGCCGAGCTTCGTTTCGCCGCTCCACACCTTGGCGTTCATCTCGACCAGGTCGACGACGCCTTCGAACTCACTCTCGGAGCCGATCGGCAGCTGGATCGGTACCGCGTTGGCGCCGAGCCGCTCCTCCATCGTCTTGACGGAGAAGTAGAAGTCGGCGCCGATCTTGTCCATCTTGTTGACGAAGCAGATCCGCGGAACGTTGTATTTGTCGGCCTGCCGCCACACCTGCTCGGACTGCGGCTCGACGCCTTCCTTGCCGTCGAAGACGGCGACGGCACCGTCGAGCACGCGCAAGTTGCGCTCCACCTCGACGGTGAAGTCGACGTGGCCTGGGGTGTCGATGATGTTGAGCTGGTTGCCCTTCCAGAACGTGGTGGTGGCGGCGGAGGTGATCGTGATCCCCCGCTCCTGCTCTTGCTCCATCCAGTCCATGGTGGCGGCGCCGTCGTGCACCTCACCGATCTTGTAGTTGATACCGGTGTAGTAGAGGATGCGCTCGGTCGTCGTCGTCTTGCCGGCATCGATGTGCGCCATGATGCCGAAGTTGCGGACCTTGCTCAGGTCGGTCAGCACGTCCTTCTGTGCCACAGAAGTCTTCCCACTCTTTGTCGTTGCTTCTAGTTCGTCGTTCGCTGTTGTTGTCGTCACCGGCCTCGCTGCCGGTGCCTCTCACCAGCGATAATGCGCGAAGGCGCGGTTTGCCTCGGCCATCTTGTGGGTGTCCTCACGCCGCTTGACTGAGGCCCCGAGGCCATTGCTGGCATCCAAAATCTCGTTTGCCAGGCGCTCGATCATGGTCTTTTCACGACGTTGCCGGGAGAAGTTGACCAGCCAGCGCAGTGCCAGCGTGGTGGACCGATCCGGGCGCACCTCGACGGGCACCTGGTAGGTGGCACCGCCGACGCGCCGGCTGCGAACCTCCAGCGCTGGCCGGACATTGTCGAGAGCACGCTTGAGAGTGATGACCGGGTCGGTGCCGGTCTTCTCACGGGCATGTTCGAGCGCACCGTAAACAATGCGTTCGGCGAGCGATTTCTTCCCCTTCAGAAGAACTTTGTTCACCAGCTGGGTGACCAACTGCGATCCGTAGACTGGGTCGTTGACCAGCGGACGCTTGGGCGCGGGCCCCTTGCGCGGCATCAGCTCTTCTCCTTCTTGGCGCCGTAGCGGCTGCGAGCCTGCTTGCGGTTCTTGACGCCCTGGGTGTCGAGCGAGCCGCGGATGATCTTGTACCGCACACCGGGCAGGTCCTTCACCCGGCCGCCACGCACCAGGACCATCGAGTGCTCCTGCAAGTTGTGGCCCTCACCGGGGATGTAGGCGGTGACCTCAACCTGGCTGGTCAGCTTGACGCGCGCCACCTTCCGAAGTGCCGAATTCGGCTTCTTCGGGGTGGTGGTGTACACGCGGGTGCACACGCCACGGCGCTGCGGGCTGCCTTTCAGGGCCGCGGTCTTGACCTTGGCGATCTTGTCGCGACGACCCTTGCGGACCAGCTGCTGAATGGTTGGCATCTACCGGCTTCCTGTGTTGCGCTCTCGATTCAAGTCTGTGTACTGCAGTTATGCCCCGTTGCGGTCCCCCGCGGCCGGGAGTGTCGCATGCGCTTGCCCCGGAATTTCATCCGTTGCGTCGTGGACATGCGAATTGGCCCGGCGTGCGCGCCTTACCAGCGCCTTGAGCCGCCAGGCACGAGCAACCACAATACCCGCCGCTGGACGGGCAGGTCAAAGTGACGAAGAACGCCCGGTTTCCAGGTCACTTCCGGTCAGTCCGCTGCGCCGCTCCAGGCCGGCCGCCAGCCGCAACACCATATCGGAGAACACCACGTCGGTGTCGATGTCGTCCATGACGCCCGTCATTTCCAGCAGCACGAACCCGTGCAACGCCGACCAGAACTCCAGCGCCGCGTAAAACGCCTCTTCACCGTCGAGACCGTAGGACGACAACACCTCGATCACCGGCGCCGCCGCGGCCTTGGTTGCGGCGGTGTACTCGGGGTCGTCGCCGCCCAGCGGCATGCGGGTGAATGCCGCGTAGCGGCCCGGGTGGTGATGGGCATAGCTGCGGTAGGCGCCGGCCATTACCAGCACCGCGTCGTCGCGGGCCCGGCCCTCGCCCACCCGGTTCAGCATCGTGATGATGTCGTCGATGACCCGCATGCGCACCGTGCGGCGCAAGTCCTCCAGGCTGTCGACGTGGTTGTAGAGCGACGGGCCCTTGGTTCCGAGTTGGGTCGCCAACGCGTTGATGGTCAGCGCGTCCCAGCCTTCGCGGTCGAGGAAAGTCAGCGCGGCGTTGACGATGATCTCGCGGCTCAGCTTGGCCTGGCGCGCCGGAGTCCTGCCCGCCGAACGCGGGCGAGCGCCCGCTGATGGGGGGTGTTCCGGCTGAGCTGCCATGGTGATCGCCCTTCGGGTCGGGTCAGCCCTTCGATGGGATGCGAGGTCAGCAAAGAACTCTAGTCCGACGACGACGAGCGCCGGGTAGCGGCGCGAGGAGGAGTCGGACCAGTCAGATCCAGTCGACGACGACGAGCGCCGGGTAGCGGCGCGAGGAGGAGTCGGACCAGTCAGATCCAGTCGACGACGACGAGCGCCGGGTAGCGGCGCGAGGAGTCATTTAGGGGCGCTACGGCAGCTTGCGCCAAATGGACGAAGTCACCCATCGCCTTACGGGAGGAACGTAGGCTCAGGCGGTCAGAGCAGATGCTATGGCGAGAGGGGCTCGCGGTGAACTGGAGAACCGTCAGCAGCACGCTGGCTGTCTGCCCCGTCGCCATCCCGGCCGCGCTGGCCGTCGGTGCACCGGCCGCCCATGCCAAGAACGGGGACACGCACATCACCGGGCAGGGCGTCAATCAGACCGTGGATTGCAATGATTCGACGCTTTTGGTCGACGGCACCTCCAATACCGTCAACGCGTTGGGAACGTGCTGGGCCTTGACGATGATGGGCTCGGGTAACACCGTCGTCGCCGACACGGTCGTCAACGACATCACGGTCTACGGCTGGGACGAAACGGTGTATTACCACAACGGCGAGCCGGTTATCTGGGACCGCGGCCGCGAACTGGGGATGCCCAACCGCATCGGCAAGGTGCCGGCTTGAGCGCCACTACATCGACCAACACCCATTGATCAGCCGACGAATCGAGGAAGAATGCGCACCGTCCCTAGATTGGCAGCGGCGGCGCTTGTTTCGGCATTGTCGATCGTGCTTCCGGCCGCCGGGATTGCCGGATGCAGTCAGAAGAACAACACCGCGAACCCGTCAACCACAACCAGCAGCGCGGGAAGTTCCACCGCCCAGTTTCAAGTGGGCAACACGCTCAATTACGGATCGTTCGGGACCACCGCCGACCTCGACTGTGGGGACGGTAAATCGCTCAACGTCGGCGGCTCCAACAACACGCTGACCATCAAGGGCACCTGCTCATCGGTGAGCATCGGCGGCGCCGACAACAAGATCACCTTCGACAAGGTCGACAAGCTGCTCAGCGTCGTGGGCCTCAACAACACCGTTACCTACCACAACGGTGACCCGAAGGTGGAAAACCTCGGCTCGGGCAACACGATCAACAAAGGCTAGACGGCCGGGGTTCCGTGACGACCGGCGCCGGCGGCGAAGCGTCCCGCGCCTTCCATGGCCTCAGCGGAGACCCGGGAAATGCTGGCGAACTCGAAATCGAGCGCCTCGGGCTCCGGCAGGCCCCACTGATGCAATGCCGACAGCCGATCCGAGCGCATGCACTGTTGCGGCAACGCGGCCAGCTCGGCGGCCAGTTCTTCGGCGGCCTGACGTGATTGCCCTTTGGGCACAACGCGATTGGCCAGCCCGATCGCCAACGCTTCGTCGGCCTTGACGCCGCGGCCGGTCAGGATCATGTCCATCGCGCGACTGTGCCCGATCAGCCGCGGCAGGCGGACGGTGCCGCCGTCGATCAGGGGGACACCCCAGCGTCGGCAGAACACCCCGAACACGGCGTCTTCTTCGGCCACCCGCAGGTCGCACCACAGCGCGAGTTCCAGACCTCCGGCGACCGCGTAACCGCTGACCGCGGCGATCACCGGCTTGGACAACACCATCCGGGTCGGCCCCATCGGCCCGGGGCCGGTGCGGTGCACCGCGTTAGCCTCGGGAGTACCGAACGCCTTCAAATCGGCGCCGGCGCAGAACGTTCCGCCCTCTCCCCACAACACCGCCACCGAAGCGTCGTCGTCGCGGTCGAACTGCTCGAACGCTGCGAACAACGCAGCAGCCGTCGGGCCGTTGACGGCATTGCGGGCCTGCGGGCGGTTCAAGATCACCGTGGTCACCGGGCCGGTGTGCTCTACGCGTACCTGGTCGCTCATCTCGCCTCCGCAAGTTGGGTTTGGTCGCGCCGCCTCAGCAGCTCGGCGGCGAAGTCGTTGTAGGCGGCGCGGAGCCGGGCGCCGGGCCAATCGTCGGGCAGCAGCTCGTTCGGCAACACCGGATCGGTCAGCAGGTGCCGCACAATGGCCGCGGCCACTACGAACCGCCCGGGAATATCTGAGGCGGCGGACATCTCGTCGAGTAGGCGGTGCCCAGTTCGTGTCCAGCCGCTCAAGTCCCACAGAAGCTCGGCGAGCTCAGCGGGTGCGTCGTCGCGAGCCTTCAGGATCCTCACTCGCGCCCGGACCTTCGACTCCAGCTCTAGGTCGAGGTTGTCGGGGCGCATCCATACCCCTTCGCGTAGCTCGCCGAAGCGCTTGTCTTGCAATGTTGTACGCAATGCGGCACGGGTGCGTGCATCGTTTCCCACGCTGGTGACGACGACGGTGGTCCAGTACCCGCGCCACTGGCGCACCCGCGGGCTGATGGCCTCGTCCTGGCGCCGCTGCCGGGCCAGCAGCCGATCGGAGAGCCGGTAGCCGTCAGCGGACCGGACGAGGTCGCCGGCGCTGACCATCCGGGTCAGCGCGACCCGCAGCGTGGTGTCCTTGATACCGAAATCGCTGGTGAGCCTGATTAATTCGGCTGCAGTAGCCCAGGCGGGATGGGCACCCAACAAAACGGACAGCACCACTGAGCGGGCCGTCATGCGAGCCAACCCTTCCAGCATCGGCTACACCCCGGAAGCTTGACGGCCGTAATCGCCGAACGGCTCGTCACGGTGACGCACCGCCTCGCGGAAGCCGTGCTCGACGGCGTCGGCGACAAACGCATGGCCTTCGGGTGTATGCCGCGCGACGCCGTCGAAGACGGTGCTGACCATTCTGCTGGTCGCCACACCCTGTTGCAGCAGCGCCGAATTCAGCGCGAGCTTGACCATGACCAGCTGGTTGACCGGCACCGCGGCGATTCGCTCTACCAGCCGCTCGGTGCGCTCGTCGAGCTCGTCGGGTTCGGGCGCCTCGACTGCCAAGCCCCATTCCGCGGCCTGCTTGCCGGTGATGCAATCCCCGGTCAGCAGAAGGCGTTTGGCGCGCTGGTCGCCGAGCCGGTGCGCCCACATGCCGGCGGCAGGAACGCCCCACACCCTGGTCGGCGGGTAGCCGATCTTGGCGTCGGCGGCGGCGATGATCTGATCGGCGTGCAGAGCAATGTCGGTGCCGCCCGCCACGCAGTAGCCGTGGATCTTGACCACGGTGGGCTTATCGGCGTGCATCAGGCTGGAAAACCCGCGTACGAACCGGCTCATCATTTGATAGTCGATCATCGGGTCCCACGGCTGGTTCGGCAGATGGTTGATCGCCTGCGTCTTGCCGTCGAGGACCGTGCCCTTGTATGCGCTGCCACCGCCTGCCGATGCCGTCCGGTCGGCGTAGGCGCTCAGATCGAAACCGGCGCAAAACCCTTCACCGCGACCGGACACCAAGATGACGTGGACACCTGCGTCCAGGTCAGCCCGCTCGACCAGTGCCGAAAGTTCCAGCGGCGTATCGGCGATGATCGCGTTGCCCTTCTCCGGCCGGTTGAAGGTAATCCGCGCAACCCGATCGGTGACCTCGTAGGTCATCGTCTTGAGGTTGTCGAAGTCGACCGGCCTGATTGAGTGAGTCATCCTTTGACCAGCGCCCGCTCGAGGATCGGCGCAAGATCGAGACCCGTGGGCATGGTTCCGAACGCACCGCCCCACTGGCCGTCGAGGCGGGTGGCCAGGAACGCCTCGGCGACGGCTGGATGCCCGTGGCGCACCAGCAGCGAGCCCTGCAGCGCGAGGCTGATGTGTTCGGCGATGCTGCGGGCACGGTAGTGGATGGTCTCGTAATCGCCGAACTGCGGCTTGAGCTGCTCGACGTAGGCGTCCAACCGCCCGTCTTGGCCGGCGGTCTTGGCCAACTCAGCGAACAACACGTCGACGCATTCAGGCCGAGTTGCCATGGCGCGCAAGGTGTCCAGGGCGCTGACGTTGCCGGAGCCCTCCCAGATGCCCATCAGCGGCGCCTCGCGGTACAGCCGCGGCATCCCGGAGTCCTCGATATAGCCGTTCCCGCCCAGGCACTCCATCGCTTCGGCCGCATGCGGGGTGGCCCGCTTGCAGACCCAGTACTTGCTGGCCGCCAATCCGATTCGCCGCAGAAGCGTTTCCGTTTCGTCGCCCCGCACCGCGCTGTCGGTGGCGCCGGCCATCCGCATCGCCACGATCGTGGCGGCCTCGGCTTCGATAGCCAAGTCAGCCAAGACGTTTCGCATCAGCGGCTGGTCGATCAGGTAGGCGCCGAACGCCTTGCGGTGCTGGGCGTGGTGGATGGCGTGGGTGACGCCGGTGCGCATGCTGGTGGCGCTCGCCAGCGTGCAGTCCAGCCGGGTCAGGTTGACCATCTCGATGATGGTCGGCACGCCGCGGCCCTCCTCGCCGACCAGCCACGCGGTGGCACCGTCGTACTCGACCTCGCTCGAGGCGTTGGCGTGATTACCGAGCTTGTCCTTGAGCCGCTGCAACAACATTCGGTTGCGAGTGCCGTCGGGCAGCACGCGGGGCAGCAGGAAACATGACAAGCCACCCGGCGCCTGGGCGAGCACCAGGAGGATGTCGGACATCGGTGCCGAGGTGAACCACTTGTGACCGGTCAGGCTGTAGCTGCCGTCGGCGTTGCGGATGGCCTGGGTGGTGCCGGCCCGCACGTCGGAGCCGCCCTGCTTTTCGGTCATCGACATGCCCGCGGTGATACCGGCTTTCGTCGTGGGCACCGTGAGCTCCGGGTCGTATTCACGGCTGGTCAGCAGCGGCTCGTAGACGGCGGCAAGTTCGGGATTGTTGCGCAGCGCCGGGACGACGGCATAAGTCATCGAAATCGGGCACATATGACCGGGTTCGACATTCCACACGCCGGTCTTGGCGGCGCGGACGACGTGGGCGCCCGGTCTGTCGTCGGCCCACGGTGCGGCATGCAAGCCGTGCTGGATCGCCGTACGCATCAGCTCGTGGTAGGCGGGGTCGTACTCCACCTCGTCGATACGGTGGCCGTAGCGATCGTGCGTGTGCAGGATCGGGCGGTTGCGGTCGGCAAGCTCGCCCCAGCGCTGCGCTTCACGGCTGGCCGAAACGGCGCCGAGTTCGGTGACTTCGTCGAGGCCCCACTGTCCGCCTTCGCGGATCAGCGCCTCGACCAGCACCGGGGAGGACGCAGGATTGTAGTTCTCCAGCGGCGGAACCTGGTTGGTGACGACATGGGTGTCTGGCATGCGTTCAGTGTTACACTTTGCCGACAACCGCACAAGAGACGTAATACTGCTACCGGTGGTGGGCAGCGAAAAACTGCCAGAACGTCTCGGTGGCGTTGAGCGCATCCGACGGCGGGTCGAGGCCTAATGCGCGCTGTACGGCGGTAAACCCGCTGCCCGGCCATTGGTGGCCCGCGCCGTCGATGGTGATGAGGACGACGCTGCGGCCGTCGGGGCAATCGGCTGTGGACGTGGTCAGCGATCCGCGGGTATCGACGACTGCCGCCGGGCACCGGTCGACGTTGCGCCAGAACGCGCTGACGTCCGGGACGGGCGGACCGTTGATGCGCGCGGCGCCGTCGCCCTGTCCGCCGGTATAGCGGATGCGGGTGTCGGCGGTGCCGTGGATGTGCATGACCGATGTCGGATGTGGAGAGCGGCAGGCATCGAGTTGGGTGGCGGAGTCGGGGCCGATCGCGGCGAAGACGCCGGTGTTGCAGGCCAGCGTGTAGGCCATGATGCCGCCGTTGCTGATGCCCGTGGCATAGATGCGAGCAGCGTCGATGCCGACGTTCTTGGTCACGTCATCCACGGCCGCGGTAATGAAGCCGACGTCGTCGACACCCTCACGGGCGGGACGGCCACAGCAGCCGCCGCCGGTGTTCCACGCGTGGCCGACTCCGTCGGGGTAGGCCACCACGAATTTCGCGCTATCGGCCAATTGGTCCCAGCCGTAAGCTTTTTCGGCCTGTTCCGTGCTGCCGAAACCGCCGTGCAGCATGACGACCAGCGGGGCGGACGCGGGCAGCCCGCCTGGCTTGTAGACGCGATATGACCGGTTCAGCCCACCGACGCTGACGGTATGGACGCTGGTACCGTCCGGGAACTCGGGTGTCGCCGGTCTGGTCGGGAACACCGAACACCCCGACATCGCGACAAGCACACCGAGCAGCGCCGCAAGCCGAGCGACCACGGCGTCCTAGCAGACGTGGTCGCGGAGAAAGGCGATGTCGTCTTTGCGGCCCTCATCGGCCGTCTCGCAGACGACCGGCGCGCCAGCGGCTTTCACCACCGCCACCAGCAGTTCGGGATCGATCTTGCCGGTGCCGATGTTGGCATGCCGGTCCGCGCCCGAGCCCGCCGCGTCCCGGGAGTCGTTGCAGTGCACCAGATCGATGCGGCCGGTAATGGACTTGATGCGGTCGACGGCGTCGATGAGCGCCTCACCCGCCGCCCAGGCGTGGCAGGTGTCCAGGCAGAAGCCGATACCCGTGTCGCCGATGTCGTCCCAGAGGCGGGCGATGGTTTCGAAATGGCGGGCCATCGCGTGGTCTCCGCCGGCGGTGTTTTCCAGATAGACCGGGACGTCGGTCTCCAGCCGCTCCATCGTCTTGCGCCACCGCTCGCAGCCGGCAGCGATGTCGTCGTCGTCGGCGTGGCCGCCGTGCACGATCACTGCCGTGGCCGCGATGTCGGCGGCGGCGTCGCAGGTGTCCTGCAGGATCTTGCGCGAGGGGATCCGGATCCGGTTGTTGGCCGAGGCGACGTTGATCAGATACGGCGCATGCACATAGATCGGCAGGCTTGACGCTTTCAGCCGGTCAGCGTCGTCGCGCGGTCTGGGCTTCTTCCAGCTCTGCGGATTGCCGAGGAAGATCTGCACCAGGTCGGCGCCTTCGGCTTCGGCGGCGGCGAGCGGGTCCTTCGGGCTTACGTGCGAACCAATGAGCACGTCGGCCAGTCTACTTAGCGCGAGCAGCTGCCAGGGGGGCTTCGCCCCGCGGTGGAAGATGAAAATTAGCACTGGCCGTTCGGCTGGGTGGGTGGTTGCTTCGCGGGCCGGTGCGGGTTGACGCTTTAGGGGTGTTTCGGTGACCCCGTTGCGTCTGTGTTGCCGGTGAGCACGGCGAGCAGCTTGGTGGCTGGAGGGCACCCCCTGGTGGTTGTGCGGGGGCGGTGGATTGTTGCCTGTGAGCACGTGAGTGAGACTCCTGTTTTGTTTTCGCCCTCTCCGAAACACGCTCCAACACAAGATATCTGGACGGAAAGGGTGTGATCGGCCATGGAGGTGATCCATCCGCGGTGCGCGGGCATTGATGTGTCGAAGAAAGACGCGAAGGTCTGCGTTCGGGTTCAGGGCCGAGGGCGGCGTGGCACGTCGACAACGGTCAGTACGTGGGGGTCGACCACCGGCGAGATCCTGGCGTTACGCGAGCATCTGCTCGCTGAGCGGGTGTCCTGTGTGGTGATCGAATCCACCTCCGATTACTGGAAGCCGTTTTACTACCTACTCGAAGGCCAGCTGAACGTGATGCTGGTCAATGCCAAGGCGGCGCGCAATGTGCCCGGGCGCAAGACCGATGTCTCGGATGCGGCGTGGCTGGCCGATCTGGGCGCCCACGGGCTGCTGCGCGCCTCGTTTGTGCCGCCGGAGCCGATTCGGGTGTTACGCGATCTGACCCGGGCTCGCACCACCATCACCCGGGCGCGCACCAAAGAGATTCAGCGGCTGGAGAAGCTGCTCGAAGACACCGGAATCAAACTCTCCGCGGTGGCCTCCAACATCGTCGGAGTCTCCGGGCGGGCAATGCTAGAAGCGCTGATCGCCGGCCAACGCGATTCGGTGGTCCTCGCTGATCTGGCCAAACAACGGATGCGTCAAAAGATCCCAGCGCTCACCGAGGCGCTGCGCGGACGGTTCACCGAGCATCACGCCTTTATGGTGCGGTTGTATTTGGATCGCATCGATGCCCACACCGCCGATATCGCCCGCCTGGATGCACGCATCGAGGAGGCGATCGCTCCCTTTCGACCCATCCGGGAGTTGCTGATGAGCATCCCGGGCTGGTCGCGGCTGGTGGCCGATGTGTTCATCGCCGAAACCGGTGCGGACATGAGCGTATTTCCCACCGCCGCGCACCTGGCGTCGTGGGCCGGGTGGTGCCGGGCTGCGACGAGTCAGCAGGCCGGGTCAAATCGGGCGCCACCCGCCCGGGCAACCGTCACCTTAAAGCCGCGCTCGGCGTGGCAGCCCTGTCGGCCGCTCGCACCAAAGACACCTACTACAGCATCCGCTACCGGCGCATCGCCGGCCGGCGCCGGGCCGCCCAATCGCGCAGAGACAAAACCGCCGGTATGTCGATCGCCGGCCAGATCGCCCTAGTCTCCATCGAACACAAGATGCTCACCGACGCCTGGAACATGCTGACCAACGGCGCCTTCTACCGCGATCCCGGCCCCGACTACTACACCCGACACCAGCCCGGCAAAGCCAAGGCACGAGCCATCAAGCAATTGGAGAGCCTGGGATACAAAGTCACCCTCGAGCCACCCACCCAAGCCGCCTAACACCTAATGCCAGCGACTCATCAGCAAGGGGTCGCCTCATTTTCGAGTGAGACGCAAAAGCCCCTAATTCGGGTGGCGGAATGGGGGCTTTTGCGTCTGCTCAGCCAGCTAAGCGAGGCCTCAGCAACTGGGCGTTGATGCGCTCAACAAGCCCGATCGGGTCGCCGCGGACGTCATCGACGGTCATCGGAATGGTGGTCCAGCCGCATTCCTGGAGTCGGGCGGTTTTCAGCCGGTCGTGGAGCAAGGCGTCGCGACCCACGTGCCATTCCACACTGTCGTATTCGGCGACAACCATCGCTTCCGGCCAGGCGAAGTCCACACGCCAGAGTCGGCCGTAGTGGTCCACAATGCTGTACTGCAACTGTGGCACCGGCAATCCGCCGTCGATGAATACCAGTCGCGCCTCGCTTTCCATCGCCGACTCGGCGCGGCCATCGGCGTACCCAATCAATTCGCGGACTTTGACGATGCCGCGACGGCCTTTCTGCTCGTGTATCACAGCATGCAATTCGCCTGTGGTACAGGCCCCTACATGCAGGGCAGCGTCGAGCGTCGCCAGCGCGCGCGGTCGCCGCAAGGTCCGCGCGACTTCTACCGCCGTCCACGCCGGTCGTGCCCCGTGGAGTGGTGTAAGTAAAGCGGGCGTTTCGCCTGAGGCTCTGCGGTTGTTCACTATGCCGTGAGGGCTGCCGATGTGGCAACGTTCTGCTCGGGTTTGGTGGCGGGATTGAGCAGGGCGAGTGTGGTTTCGGAGAGGTAGCGTTTGTCGGCGACCTGCCATTCGTCGTGGGCCTCGACGAGCACCGAGCCGGCGAGCCGCAACAGTGCGGCGGGGTTGGGAAAGACTCCGACGACGTCGGTGCGGCGCTTGATCTCTTTGTTGAGGCGCTCGAGTGGATTGGTCGACCAGATCTTTTTCCAGTGCGGCACAGGGAAATCGGCGAATGCGGTGATGTCTGGGCCGGCATCGCGCAGCATCGTTTCGACTTTAGGAAATTGGCGGCCAAGCATGGTGGCGATGGTGTCGAGCTGCTCGCGCACGTGCTCGGCGTCGGGTTGGGCGAAGATGGTGCGGATCGCTGCGGCGACCATCTCCGCCGAGCCTTTGGGAACCTGAGCCAACAGGTTGCGCAGGAAATGCACCCGGCAGCGTTGCCAACTCGCGCCGATCAGGATCGCCTCGATGGCGTTGCGCAGTCCGGTGTGGGCATCGGAGATCACCAACTGCACCCCAGACAGACCCCGCGATTTCAGCGAGCGCAAAAACGCCGTCCAAAACGCGCCGTCCTCGGAATCGCCGACATCAAAACCCAGCACTTCGCGGCGTCCGTCGGCGGCGACCCCGGTCGCGATGACCACCGCTTGGGAGACCACGCGGTGGTTGACGCGGGCCTTGCAGTAGGTGGCGTCTAAGAAGATGTACGGGAATCGTTGATCGGCCAGCGGCCGATCCCGAAAGGCGGCGACTTCGGTGTCCAGATCAGCGCAGATGCGCGACACCTCGGATTTGGAGATACCGCTGTCGGCGCCCAAGGCTTTGACCAGATCGTCGACCTTGCGGGTGGAGGTGCCGTGCAGGTAGGCCTCCATGACCACCGCGAACAGGCACTGATCGACCCGGCGGCGCCGTTCCAGCAGCGCCGGGAAGAACGATCCGCTGCGGAGCTTGGGGATCCGCAGCTCCAGATCCCCGGCCACTGTGGAAAGCGTGCGCGGCCGTGAGCCATTGCGCTGGTTGGTGCGGGCTTCGCTGCGCTCGTAGGGGCCAGCGCCGATCACCGCGGTCAGTTCGGCGTCGATCAACGCCTGATAAATGGTTTCGGCGGCCTGCTTAATCCGGCCAGCGGCATCGGCATTGCGTAGTGCGTCCAACACCTCCAGCAAGGCAGACTGATCCAGGGCCATCGCGATGTTCCTCTCGGTAGTGATACTTGGCGGTTTCACCACAGAGACTCACGCGATGGCCCCCTCTACATCAGAACCGACACGCCGCCATTTCCACCACACCCAGGGACGTCAACTCCACGCCGGCCCTGTGGCAAGTCGAGCCTCGACTCGCCGCAGCGGAGCGCCGATTCGCTGATGCACCATCACGTTTGGCGACGGTCGCATCCGTACGCCTGGATCAAGCACGTGAACGCGCGACGTGCTCTCGATATCAAAGCCGTACAACGCTGCCGCTGTTCCCATACAGGCGACGATCGGCTGACGAGCCAACAGATCCAGTGCCGTCAACTTCAGCAGCACATCGGGCTCCCTGAACGTATAGACGCCATGACACACCCGAATGAGCTTGCCCATCTTGACTAATTCGGCCAAGCGTTTGCGGCTCATGACGTCGAGCAGCTGACGTCTGGTGAAGATGTCGTCGTCGAACATGCGGCGAATGGTGCCGTCGGCGCTCGCTGGTGGAAAGTCAGTGCTGGGGATGATGTGGTGAGCAGACGCAAAGGCCCCCGACACGCCGTGCGTGCGGGGGCCTTTGCGTCTCACTCGAAAATGAGGCGACCCCTTGCTGATGAGTCGCTGGCATTAGGTGTTAGGCGGCTTGGGTGGGTGGCTCGAGGGTGACTTTGTATCCCAGGCTCTCCAATTGCTTGATGGCTCGTGCCTTGGCTTTGCCGGGCTGGTGTCGGGTGTAGTAGTCGGGGCCGGGATCGCGGTAGAAGGCGCCGTTGGTCAGCATGTTCCAGGCGTCGGTGAGCATCTTGTGTTCGATGGAGACTAGGGCGATCTGGCCGGCGATCGACATACCGGCGGTTTTGTCTCTGCGCGATTGGGCGGCCCGGCGCCGGCCGGCGATGCGCCGGTAGCGGATGCTGTAGTAGGTGTCTTTGGTGCGAGCGGCCGACAGGGCTGCCACGCCGAGCGCGGCTTTAAGGTGACGGTTGCCCGGGCGGGTGGCGCCCGATTTGACCCGGCCTGCTGACTCGTCGCAGCCCGGCACCACCCCGGCCCACGACGCCAGGTGCGCGGCGGTGGGAAATACGCTCATGTCCGCACCGGTTTCGGCGATGAACACATCGGCCACCAGCAGCGACCAGCCCGGGATGCTCATCAGCAACTCCCGGATGGGTCGAAAAGGGAGCGATCGCCTCCTCGATGCGTGCATCCAGGCGGGCGATATCGGCGGTGTGGGCATCGATGCGATCCAAATACAACCGCACCATAAAGGCGTGATGCTCGGTGAACCGTCCGCGCAGCGCCTCGGTGAGCGCTGGGATCTTTTTGACGCATCCGTTGTTTGGCCAGATCAGCGAGGACCACCGAATCGCGTTGGCCGGCGATCAGCGCTTCTAGCATTGCCCGCCCGGAGACTCCGACGATGTTGGAGGCCACCGCGGAGAGTTTGATTCCGGTGTCTTCGAGCAGCTTCTCCAGCCGCTGAATCTCTTTGGTGCGCGCCCGGGTGATGGTGGTGCGAGCCCGGGTCAGATCGCGTAACACCCGAATCGGCTCCGGCGGCACAAACGAGGCGCGCAGCAGCCCGTGGGCGCCCAGATCGGCCAGCCACGCCGCATCCGAGACATCGGTCTTGCGCCCGGGCACATTGCGCGCCGCCTTGGCATTGACCAGCATCACGTTCAGCTGGCCTTCGAGTAGGTAGTAAAACGGCTTCCAGTAATCGGAGGTGGATTCGATCACCACACAGGACACCCGCTCAGCGAGCAGATGCTCGCGTAACGCCAGGATCTCGCCGGTGGTCGACCCCCACGTACTGACCGTTGTCGACGTGCCACGCCGCCCTCGGCCCTGAACCCGAACGCAGACCTTCGCGTCTTTCTTCGACACATCAATGCCCGCGCACCGCGGATGGATCACCTCCATGGCCGATCACACCCTTTCCGTCCAGATATCTTGTGGTGGAGCGTGTTTCGGAGAGGGCGAAAACAAAACAGGAGTCTCACTCACGTGCTCACAGGCAACAATCCACCGCCCCCGCACAACCACCAGGGGGTGCCCTCCAGCCACCAAGCTGCTCGCCGTGCTCACCGGCAACACAGACGCAACGGGGTCACCGAAACACCCCTAAAGCGTCAACCCGCACCGGCCCGCGAAGCAACCACCCACCCAGCCGAACGGCCAGTGCTAATTTTCATCTTCCACCGCGGGGCGAAGCCCCCTGGCAGCTGCTCGCGCTAGGGAACGCTACCGGTAGTCGCTGTAGCCGTAGTCGTCCAGCGGCACCGCGGCTCCGGTGGCCTGGCCGAAGTCCGGGCTGTAGTACTGATCCTCGTACGACGGGATCGTGTACGCGGCGGCCCGGGCCTCCTCGGTCGGCTGCACCTGGATGTTGCGGTAGCGGTTGATCCCGGTTCCGGCCGGGATCAGCTTGCCGATGATCACGTTTTCCTTCAGACCGTTGAGCTTGTCGCTACGGCAGTTGATCGCCGCGTCGGTCAGCACCCGGGTGGTCTCCTGGAACGACGCCGCGGACAGCCACGAGTCGGTGGCCAGCGACGCCTTGGTGATTCCCATCAGCACCGGGCGACCGGCGGCGGGCTCGCCGCCTTCGGCCACCACCCGCCGGTTCTCGGCCTCGAACTCCGCGCGGTCGATCAGCGAGCCGGGCAGGAACTCCGTCGAGCCCGAGTCGATGATGGTGACCCGGCGCAGCATCTGGCGGACGATCACCTCGATGTGCTTGTCGTGGATCGACACACCCTGCGCCCGGTAGACCTGCTGGACCTCCTTGGTGAGGTGGATCTGCACCTCGCGGGGGCCCTGCACGCGCAGCACCTCGTGCGGGTCGGCCGAGCCTTCCATCAGCTGCTGGCCCACCTCGACGTGGTCGCCGTCGGCGAGCACACGCTCGCTGCCGTCTTCGTGCTTGAACACGCGCAGCCGCTGACGCTTGGAGAGCTTGTCGTAGACCACTTCTTCGCCACCGTCGTCGGGGACGATCGTGATCTTGTAGAAACGCTCGCCCTCCTCGAGCCGGATACGTCCGGTGACGTCGGCGATCGGCGCCTTGCCGCGCGGCACCCGGGCCTCGAACAGCTCCTGCACCCGTGGCAGACCGCTGACGATGTCCTCACCGACACCACCCTGGTGGAACGTGCGCATGGTCAGCTGCGTGCCGGGCTCACCGATGGACTGCGCCGCAACGATTCCCACAGCCTCGCCGATGTCGACCAGCTTGCCGGTGGCCATCGAGCGCCCGTAGCAGGTCGCACACACACCCATCCCGGTCGCACAGGTGAGCACCGAGCGCACCTTCACGGACGTGATCCCGGCCGCCAACAGCGCCTCGATCTCTGGGTCGCCCAGGTCCCGGCCGCGTTCGACGATGACGTTGCCGTCCGTGTCGACCGCGTCGGTGCCCAGCGTGCGGGCGTACGCCGAGGTCTCGATGAACGGGTCGCGGATCAGCGTGCCGTCGGCTTGGCGCTCGGCCAGCTCGACGGTGATGCCGCGCTCCGTGCCGCAGTCGGCTTCGCGGACGATGACGTCCTGCGATACGTCCACCAGCCGGCGGGTCAGGTAACCCGAGTCGGCGGTACGCAACGCGGTGTCCGCCAAGCCCTTTCGCGCGCCGTGGGTGTTGATGAAGTACTCCAACACCGTCAGGCCCTCACGGAACGACGACTTGATCGGCCGCGGGATGAACTCACCCTTCGGGTTGGTCACCAGGCCCTTCATTCCGGCCAGCGTCCGGGTCTGGGTGAAGTTACCGGTCGCACCGGACTCCACGATCGTGATGATCGGGTTGTCGTCGGGGTAGTGCTCGCGGAGCGCCTGACCGACCTCGTCGGTGGCTTCCTTCCAGATCTCCACCAGCGCCTCGTTGCGCTCGTCGTGGTTCAAAGCACCGCGCTGGAACTGCTTTTCGACCTTGTCGGCCCGCTCTTCGTAGGCGTCGAGGATCGCTTGCTTGTTCGGCGGCACCAGCACGTCGGCCATCGACACCGTCACACCGGAGCGGGTGGCCCAGTAGAAGCCGGCGTCCTTGAGCTTGTCGACGGTCTGGGCGACCACAATCATCGGGTAGCGCTCGGCCAGGTCGTTGATGATGGTGGCCTGCACCTTCTTGTGCATCTGCTTGTTGACGAACGGATAGCCCTGCGGCAGCAGCTCATTGAACAGCACTCGGCCCAGCGTGGTCTCCGCCGTCCAGGCATCGCCTGCGCGCCAACCGTTTCGGCCGAACAGCTCGTCCTCGATTTCGACTGGCGGGCGCAGCTGGCTCAACCGCACCTTGATCTTGGCCCGCACGCTCAGGGCGCCGCGGTCCATCGCCATGATCGCCTCGGCCGGCGAGCTGTACACGCCGCTTTCCGGCGAATCCTTGCCAGCCGGCTGGTATTCGCCGGTGTCGCCGGGCACTTCGGTGGTGAGGTAGTACAGCCCGGTCACCATGTCCAGTCGCGGCATGGCCAGCGGCCGGCCCGACGCGGGCGACAGGATGTTGTTCGAGGACAGCATCAGGATGCGGGCCTCGGCCTGTGCCTCGGCGCTCAACGGCAGGTGCACCGCCATCTGGTCGCCGTCGAAGTCGGCGTTGAACGCCTCACACACCAAGGGGTGCAGCTGAATTGCCTTGCCTTCGATCAGCATTGGCTCGAAGGCCTGGATACCCAACCGGTGCAGGGTGGGTGCGCGGTTCAGCAGCACCGGGTGCTCGGCGATGACCTCTTCGAGCACATCCCACACCTGCGGACGCTGACGCTCCACCATCCGCTTGGCGCTCTTGATGTTCTGCGCGTGGTTGAGGTCGACCAACCGCTTCATCACGAACGGCTTGAACAACTCCAACGCCATCAGCTTGGGCAGGCCGCACTGGTGCAGCTTGAGCTGCGGGCCGACCACGATCACCGAACGGCCCGAGTAGTCAACACGCTTACCGAGCAGGTTCTGGCGGAACCGGCCCTGCTTGCCCTTGAGCAAGTCGCTCAACGACTTCAGCGGACGGTTGCCCGGCCCGGTGACGGGACGGCCGCGACGGCCGTTGTCGAACAGCGCGTCCACCGACTCCTGAAGCATCCGCTTCTCGTTGTTGACGATGATCTCGGGCGCGCCGAGGTCGATCAGCCTCTTGAGCCGGTTGTTGCGGTTGATGACCCGGCGGTACAGGTCGTTCAAGTCCGACGTGGCGAACCGGCCACCGTCGAGCTGCACCATCGGGCGCAGTTCCGGCGGGATCACCGGGACGGCGTCGAGCACCATGCCCATCGGCGAGTTGGACGACTGCTGGAACGCCGCCACTACCTTGAGCCGCTTCAGCGCACGAAGCTTCTTCTGGCCCTTGCCGCTTCGGATCACCTCACGCAGCGAGTCGGCCTCGGCCTCGATGTCGAAGGTCTCGATCAGCTTCTGGATCGCCTCGGCGCCCATGGCGCCGGTGAAGTACTCGCCGTAGCGGTCGACCAGCTCGCGGTAGAGGTTCTCGTCGACGATCAGCTGCTTGGGGGCCAGCTTGGTGAAGGTGTCCCAGATCTCCTGCAGCCGGTCCAGCTCACGTTGCGCACGGTCGCGAATCTGGCGCATCTCCCGTTCGCCGCCGTCGCGAACCTTCCGTCGCGCATCGGCTTTCGCGCCTTCGGCCTCCAGCTCGGCGAGGTCGGCCTCGAGCTTTTGGGCGCGGGCCTCCAGCTCGGCGTCGCGCTGGTCCTCGATCTGCTTGCGCTCGGTGGCCATCTCCGCCTCGAGCGTGGACAGCTCGTTGTGCCGCATCTCGTCGTCGACCTCGGTGATGACGTAGGCCGCGAAGTAGATGATCTTCTCGAGATCCTTCGGCGCCAGGTCAAGCAGGTAGCCCAACCGGGAAGGCACGCCCTTGAAGTACCAGATGTGCGTGACCGGTGCGGCCAGCTCGATGTGGCCCATCCGCTCGCGGCGCACCTTGGCGCGAGTCACCTCGACACCGCAGCGCTCACAGATGATGCCCTTGAAGCGCACGCGCTTGTACTTGCCGCAGTAGCACTCCCAGTCGCGAGTCGGTCCGAAGATCTTCTCGCAGAACAGGCCGTCCTTCTCCGGCTTCAGCGTGCGGTAGTTGATGGTCTCCGGCTTCTTGACTTCACCGTAAGACCATTGCCTGATGTCCTCCGCGGTGGCGAGGCCGATGCGGAGTTCATCGAAGAAGTTGACGTCTAGCACGTAACTCCCTTTCCCCTTGCGGGTTTAGTGACGAAATCGAAAGATCACGCTAAGTCTTCTACAGAGGCAGATTCGTTGCGCGACAAGTTGATTCCCAGGTTGGCGGCGGCGCGTTCCAGGTCCTCGTCTTCGCCTTCACGCAGCTCGATGGCCGCGCCGTCGCTTGAGAGCACCTCGACGTTGAGGCACAGCGACTGCAGCTCTTTGAGCAGCACCTTGAACGACTCGGGGATCCCCGGCTCGGGGATGTTCTCGCCCTTGACGATCGCCTCGTACACCTTGACCCGGCCGACGGTGTCGTCGGACTTGATGGTCAACAGCTCCTGCAGCGTGTACGCCGCGCCGTAGGCCTGCATGGCCCAGCACTCCATCTCACCGAACCGCTGACCACCGAACTGCGCCTTACCGCCCAGCGGCTGCTGGGTGATCATCGAGTACGGCCCGGTCGAGCGGGCGTGGATCTTGTCGTCCACTAGGTGGTGCAGCTTCATGATGTACATGAAGCCAACCGTCACCGGGTACGGGAACGGCTCACCGGAGCGCCCGTCGAACAGCACCGCCTTGCCGTCGCCGTCGACCAGCACCTCGCCGTCGCGGTTGGGCAGCGTGGCCGACAGCAGCCCCTGCAGCTCGGTCTCCTGGGCGCCGTCGAACACCGGTGTGGCGACGATCTTGTTGGGCTCGGCCTCCAGCAGCTCCTCGGGCAGCCTGGACGCCCAGTCCGGCACGCCGCCCGCGGTGTCGATCTTCCACCCGCTGTGCGCGCACCAACCCAGGTGCGTCTCCAGGATCTGGCCGATGTTCATCCGTCGCGGCACCCCGTGGGTGTTGAGGATGATGTCCACCGGGGTGCCGTCCGGCAGGAACGGCATGTCCTCGACCGGCAGGATCTTGCCGATCACACCCTTGTTGCCGTGCCGGCCGGCCAGCTTGTCGCCGTCGGAGATCTTGCGCTTCTGGGCCACGTAGACGCGGACCAGCTCGTTGACCCCCGCCGGCAGCTCGTCGTCGTCCTCGCGGGAGAACACCCGGATGCCGATGACCTTGCCGGACTCGCCGTGCGGCACCTTCAGCGAGGTATCGCGAACCTCGCGGGCCTTCTCGCCGAAGATCGCCCGCAGCAGCCGCTCCTCCGGGGTCAGCTCGGTCTCCCCCTTCGGGGTGACCTTGCCGACCAGGATGTCGCCGTCGCGGACCTCGGCGCCGATGCGCACGATGCCGCGCTCGTCGAGGTCGGCCAGCACTTCGTCGGAGACGTTGGGGATGTCGCGGGTGATCTCCTCGGCGCCCAGTTTGGTGTCGCGGGCGTCGATCTCGTGCTCCTCGATGTGGATCGAGGTGAGGATGTCCTCCTCGACGAGCCGGTTGGAGATGATGATTGCGTCCTCGTAGTTGTGGCCTTCCCACGGCATGATCGCGACGAGCAGGTTCTTGCCCAGCGCCATCTCGCCGTGCTCGGTGCACGGGCCGTCGGCGATCACCTGTCCCGCCTCCACCCGGTCGCCTGTGTCGACGATCGGACGCTGGTTGGCGCACGTGCCGTGGTTGGAGCGGGCGAACTTGCGCAGCCGGTAGGTGTGCCGGGTGCCGTCGTCGGCCATCACCGTGATGTAGTCGGCCGACACCTCTTCGATGACGCCGCTCTTGTCGGCGACGACGACGTCACCGGCGTCGATCGCGGCGCGCAGCTCCATCCCCGTGCCCACCAGCGGTGCCTCGCTGCGCACCAGCGGGACCGCCTGGCGCTGCATATTGGCACCCATCAGGGCCCGGTTGGCGTCGTCGTGCTCGAGGAACGGGATCATCGCGGTGGCCACCGACACCATCTGGCGCGGCGAGACGTCCATGTAGTCCACCTCGGAAGAGGACACGTACTCGACCTCGCCAGCCTTGCGGCGCACCAGAACTCGCGGCTCGGTGAACCGGCCGTTGTCGTCGATCGGCGAGTTGGCCTGCGCCACGACGTGGCGGTCCTCCTCGTCGGCGGTCAGGTACTCGATCTCGTCGGTGACCACACCATCGACCACCTTGCGGTACGGCGTCTCGATGAACCCGAACGGGTTGACCCGCGCGTACACCGACAGCGAGCCGATCAGACCGATGTTCGGGCCCTCCGGGGTCTCGATCGGACACATCCGGCCGTAGTGGGACGAGTGCACGTCGCGGACTTCCAGCCCGGCCCGCTCACGCGACAGACCACCGGGACCCAGCGCCGAGAGCCGGCGCTTGTGGGTGAGGCCGGACAGCGGGTTGTTCTGGTCCATGAACTGCGAGAGCTGGCTGGTGCCGAAGAACTCCTTGATCGCGGCGACCACCGGGCGGATGTTGATCAGGGTCTGCGGCGTGATCGCCTCGACGTCCTGGGTGGTCATCCGCTCGCGCACCACGCGCTCCATGCGGGACATACCGACCCGGATCTGGTTCTGGATCAGCTCGCCGACCGTGCGCAACCGCCGGTTGCCGAAGTGGTCGATGTCGTCGGTTTCCACCGGCACCTCGACGCCGCCGGGGACGGTCATCGTGGCGTGGCCCTCGTGCAGGCGGACCAGGTACTCGATGGTGGCGACGACGTCCTCCTCGGTGAGCGTCGTCGTGGTGGGTGCGTTCTCGGAGTTCAGGCCGAGCTTCTTGTTGACCTTGTAGCGACCCACGCGAGCCAGGTCGTAGCGCTTCTCCTTGAAGAACAGGTTCTCCAGGAGGGTCTGCGCGGACTCCTTGGTCGGCGGTTCGCCCGGGCGCAGCTTGCGGTAGATGTCCAGCAGCGCCTCGTCGGTGCCGGCGGTGTTGTCCTTCTCCAGCGTCGACATCATGATCTCGGAGAAGCCGAACCGCTCGGTGATCTGCTCGTTGGTCCAGCCCAGCGCCTTGAGCAGCACGGTTACCGGCTGGCGGCGCTTGCGGTCGATGCGCACCCCGACGGTGTCGCGCTTGTCGACGTCGAACTCCAGCCACGCGCCGCGACTGGGGATCACCTTGACGCTGTGCAGCGTCTTGTCGGTGGACTTGTCGATGGTCTCGTCGAAGTACACGCCGGGCGAGCGCACCAGCTGGCTGACCACGACCCGCTCGGTCCCGTTGATGATGAACGTGCCCTTCTCGGTCATCATCGGGAAGTCGCCCATGAACACCGTCTGGCTCTTGATCTCGCCGGTGTTGTTGTTGATGAACTCGGCGGTGACGAACAGCGGGGCCGCGTACGTCATGTCCTTGTCTTTGCACTCGTCGACGGGTGCCTTGACCTCGTCGAAGCGCGGGTCGGAGAAGGACAGCGACATCGAGCCGGAGAAGTCCTCGATCGGCGAAAGCTCGTTCAGCACTTCTTCGAGCCCACCGACCGGATTCTCTTCGCCGCGAGCGATAGCGGCCTCACGCCAATGCGGCGATCCGATCAGCCACTCGAACGAGTCGGTCTGCACGTCGAGCAGGCCCGGAACCTCGAGTGGTTCACGCAGCTTGGCGAAGGAAATTCGGTTGGGTGCTCCCGGAACGGAGTTGTAAGAAGAATTCTGAGTACCTGAGGGGTTTTTCTTGCTCTGGCGGGAGACTGCCAAGATGCATCCTTCCAGCACCTCGTGCGGCTCGCCGGTGTCGAACCTGTTCGCCGCGGTAACTATGTCGGTTCGGCTGGCGAACGATCCGACCGGATCTCCACGCACGCAACTAGATCGCTGAGCCAGAAATGGGACTCAGGCTAAGACCACGGTGTCAGGTAGCGGTGAGATGGGCAGGATGCAGCCAGCGCAACGTCCAACAATAGCGCAGGACTGCGCATTCCTCAACTACCGTGCACGAGCGGTATCCGCGTATCGGGCGCTGGCTGGCGTCTCGACCAATCGTGCACGCATGCTGCCCAACAGACTGACCCGTTTGCGCCCGTCCGTCAAGAGGTGACGCGCCTAGTTGTCGTGGAGTTTATTGAGGACTTTCCTTCCGGGCGGACGGCTGGCTGTCGGTTACTGCCGCTGCGCGGGCATCGTCGCGGTCTCTTCCTCGTCGCCGCGATGGCGGCCGCTGTCACGGTCGTAGTCCTGCCGCGAGCCCACGTCTTCGACGCCCTCGTTGCGGAACGATTCCAGGATCGCTTCTTGGGCATCCTTGGGCAGCAGGTGCAGGTTGCGCCGGACGCGCTCCTGGCGGCGCTTGACCGCCTTGCGCTCCGGCATGCCCGGCGTCGCGGTGATCTGCGGCGGCACACCCTCAAGCTCCTCGACACCACCGCCGTGGTGGCCGGCTTCGATGTGGGCCTGCTCCTCGGCCATGGTGGCCTCGTCCTTTTCCTCGGACATCCCGATCGGGCCGATGCGGCGGCCGTTGAGGAACTGGCGCACGACCGGCTCGTCGCTGGTCAACAACACTTCCCGAGGACCGAACATCACCAGCTTGCGGCGGAACAGCATGCCCATGTTGTCCGGGACGGTGCGGGCGATGTTGATGTTGTGGGTCACGATGAAGATCGTGGCGTCGATCTGGGCGTTGATGTCGATCAGCAACTGGCTCAAGTAGGCGGTGCGGACGGGGTCCAAACCGGAGTCCGGCTCGTCGCAGAGGATGATTTCCGGGTCCAGCACGAGCGAGCGGGCCAGGCTGGCGCGCTTGCGCATACCACCGGAAATCTCACCCGGGAACTTCTTCTCGTCACCGGCCATACCGACCATGGCCAGCTTCTCCATGACGATGTCACGGATTTCGCTTTCCTTTTTCTTGGTGTGCTCGCGGAGCGGGAATGCGACGTTGTCGTAGAGGTTCATCGACCCGAACAACGCCCCGTCCTGGAACATGACGCCGAACAGCCGGCGGATCTCGTAGAGCTCCTTGGCCGAGCACTCCGTGATGTCGGTGCCGTCGACGACGATCGAGCCGCGCTCCGGCTTGAGCAAACCGATCAGACACTTCAGGAACACCGATTTACCGGTACCGGATGGGCCCAGCAGCACACTGACCTCACCGGGGGGGACCTCCATGGTGACGTCTTCGAAGACTCTCGCGGGTCCGAAGGACTTGGTTACTCCCTCGACTTCAATAGCGGTACCCATGGGAAACCCTTCCTCCGACGTCGCTCCCCGCCACCTAGCCGTGGCCTGTGGTATGAGTCACTGTAGCGCACCCGGCTAAGCATTGCCTTAGGCCGCCACAAGCTTCCCACGCATCACCTATTCGGCGCCCAATTGCCGTGAAATCCCATCGGTACGCGCTGCGGCAGATGCACGGTGGCAACCGATTCACATGTCTGGGCGTCGAGGATCAGCAGTTGCCCCTCGTCGCTGCCGCGGTGGTGGCCGTAGCCCATCAAGATGCCGTTGTCTTCAGCGTCGCCTTGCGCACCGCCAGTCGGTGCTGGCACGAAGCACATCTCCCCGATCATCAGATCCGGGTCAAGAGGAGCGACGGTCGCGGACCCGGTCTGGTAGTCGTGCTTGTACAGCGAGGTGCGCATCGCCGACGCGCCACCAACCAAGTATCCGTCGTCCAGGCCCACGGTGTAGCCGAAGCGGTGCCGACGGCCGGTCAGAATCTCGTTGATTCGAGGGAACTCTTGCGAGCGGTCGTCCCATCGTTCCGCTGTCACCGACCCGGTTGCCAGGTTGACGGTCCAGCGATCCAAGGTCGGCCGGCTGTCTCCGGGTCCGCGCCGGTCACGCTCGAACATCCGGTCGTAGCGCACCACGTCGAGGACGAGGACTTCGGCGCCTTGGCGGGTTTCCGAGTACGCATTGACCGGGTGAAAGACGTAGCACGGTTCGATGTCGAACCACCGGATGTCGGCGTTGCTGCCCTCTCGTGGCATGACGCCAATTCGGGCCTGGTACTTCGGGTTCCACGCATACGGGTAGCGGTTGCCACCCTTCGGGTCGCGGTTGATCCTGGCCAAAATCGGGCTCGGCATCTGGACGCGCCCGATCAGCGACTGCAGCACCAGCCGGGCAGGTAAGCCAAGCCAGCGCGGAACGTTCGCCGGTAGCGCCTGCACCGGATCGAACGTCACCGGCAGGTCGTAGATGACGACGTATTTGTCGGTCAGCGAAAAGTCGTGGATCGCCGGCGACCCACCCACTTCGATGTCGACCGTGCGGCGTGCCCGTCCGTTCGTGTCGATCACCGAATACTGGACGGTGTTGCCGCGCGCGAAAGAATAGGAAACCGCGTGCAGCTCCCCGGTTTGCGGATCGCGGTGCGGGTGAGCGGTGTAACCGCCGGTCAGGGTGCCGTCGAAGTCGCACGTGCCGACGGTGTCGAGGTCTTCGGTGAGCTCGTAGTTGGCGGCGCCGCCTTCCACGAGCGCCAGCGTGCGGCCGGCGTGGGCGAGCACGCTCGTATTGGCGCCGAGGGACAGCATTCCGGCGCGCGGGCTAAGCCGAGTGGGCGCAGGCTCGCCGAGGACCTTGGCCACGCGCGGGCTTCGGATCCAGCGGTTGCGGTACCAGGCGGCCTTGCCGTCGCGCAGCGCCACGCCGTGAACCATGCCGTCTCCGCTGAACCAGTGGTAGGTCGCCGGGTCGACCTCGGCGACCGGATTCGGACCATTGCGCAGGTAGCGCCCGTCCAGGTAGTCGGGAATCTGGCCGGTGACCGGTAAGTCGGTGGCGGTCACTTCGGTGTGGACGGGCGCCAAGAAGCCCTGCAGGTACGGGTTGTCGGGCGCAGCGCTCTGACGGATCGGCGAAGCAGACGTAGCGGTCACAGGCACTCCTATAACGGTGGTATAACGATGTTATTGCACCGTAGACCGTCTGTGTAAGGATGTCAACGATGAGTTCGGCGAGTGAGCCCAGCGTGCGCGACAAGCTGCTGCATGCCGCTGTCGGATTGCTTGACGAACACGGCCCGGATGCGCTGCAGACACGCAAGGTGGCCAGCGCCGCGGGCACCTCGACGATGGCGGTGTACACGCACTTCGGCGGGATGCGTGGGTTGATCGCCGCCGTCGCCGAGGAGGGGTTACGTCAGTTCGACGCCGCGCTGGCGGTGCCGGAAACGCCGGACCCGGTCGCCGACCTGGTGGCCATCGGCATCGCCTATCGGCGGTACGCAATCGAGCGTCCGCATATGTATCGGCTGATGTTCGGCAGCACCAGCGCGCATGGCATCAACGCACCGGCACGCGATTTGCTTGCGCTGAGCGTGGCCGAGATCAGCGACCACTACCCGAGTTTTGCGCACTTGGTGCGGGCTGTGCACCGGTCGATGCAGGTTGGCCGGATTACCGCGGGGTCGCCTGACGACGACGCCGCGGTGGTGAGTGTGGCCGCCCAGGTCTGGGCGCTGATTCACGGGTTCGTGATGCTGGAGTTGGCCGGCCACTACGGGGCCGACGGTGCAGCAGTGGGCCCGGTGCTGGCCGCTGGAGCGTCCAATCTGCTTGTCGCCCTGGGTGATTCACCAGAGCAGGTGCAGCAGTCGCAGCGGGCGGCGATTCAGGTCGCCGCCCGCCGTTCGGGTCGACTTACTTGACGGTGACGGTGGCGCCGGCGGCCTCGAGCTTGCTCTTGGCCTCGTCGGCGGCCTCCTTGGCCACCTTCTCCAGCAGCGGCTTGGGCGCGCTGTCGACGAGGTCCTTGGCCTCCTTGAGGCCCAGGCCCGAGACGATCTCGCGGACCACCTTGATCACGCCGATCTTCTTGTCGCCAGCCGACTCCAAGATGACGTCGAACTCGGATTGCTCTTCGCCGGCTTCCTCGGCAGCCGCTGCGGCGCCGGGAGCGGCGGCCACGGCGGCAACCGGGGCGGCCGCGGTGACCTCGAAGGTCTCCTCGAACTTCTTGACGAAGTCGGAGAGCTCCAACAGCGTCATTTCCTTGAACGCGTCGAGCAGTTCGTCAGTGGACAGCTTTGCCATGGTGGGGGTCCTTCCTTATCTCTTATTGCGGTCTGGGGGTCTTGGGGTTATTCCGGGCTCTCTGCCGGGGCTTCGGCGGCGGGAGTTTCCGCGGGCGCAGGTGCGGGTGCGGCCTCTTTCTTTTCCTGCAGTGCGGCGGCAAGCCGGGCCACTTGCGATGCCGGCGCGTTGAACAGTCCGGCCGCCTTGGCCAGGTTGCCCTTCATCGCGCCCGCGAGCTTGGCGAGCAGCACCTCACGCGACTCGAGGTCGGCGATGCGCTCCACCTCGGCGACGGTCAACGGGTGCCCGTCCATGTAGCCGCCCTTGATGACCAGCGCCTTGTGCTCTTTGGCGAAGGTCTTGATGGCTTTGGCCGCATCGACCGGCTCACCGCTGACGAAGGCGATGGCAGTCGGGCCGACAAACAACTCGTCCAAGCCCTCGATGCCAGCCTCCGTGGCAGCGCGCTTGACTAGCGTGTTCTTGGCGACCGAGTAGGTGGCCGAGCTGCCCAGTGAGCGGCGCAGCTCGGCCAGGTTGGCCACCGTGAGGCCGCGGTATTCGGTGATCAGAGTCGCCGTCGAGGCCTTGAACTGCTCGGCGATGTCTGCAACGGCGGTGGCCTTCTCAGCCCTGCCCATGCATACCTCCTGAGGTGAAAGTCCTTGCAGGTCCACGGCTTTGACCGGACGGCCCCGGAAATGACGAACGCCCCGACGCAGGATGCGGTCGGGGCGCGAATGGTCGGCGTGCGCCGACCTGGTGGCCTCGTCCTCCTGCGTGGGCCGCCGGGATATCCCGGGCTTTCAACCGATTCCTCGGTGACCGACGGTCTTCGGTGGATCGGCCACCACAATAGCGTGGTCGCCGCCATCAGCCAAAACGGCGATCCCCGCTCAGAGCCCGGCGAGTATGGCCGCACCGATCAGACCGGCGTCGGCGCCTAGCTCTGCGGGCACTACGCGCAGCCCGGTGAGGTAGTCCAAGCCGGCGTGTTCGGCCAGCGCCGCGCGCAGCGGGTCGAACAGCAGCTGGCCCGCATTAGCCACTCCCCCGCCGATGACGACCCGGTCGAGGTCGCACACCGCCGCGACCGAGGCGATCATCGCCGCCAGCGCCTTAGCGCCGCGACCGAATGCCTGCCGGGCCACCGGATCGCCCGCGGAAGCGGCGTCCGCGAGGTGTTTGGCGCCTGCGTCCGGTGAGCCACGCCAGCCGTTGGCCCGCGCCCATCGGACCAGGGCCGGGCCGGCTGCCAGAGTCTCGACGCAGCCGCGGCCCCCGCAGGAACAGGGCTGACCGTCCGGGTCCACGACGACGTGGCCGACGTGTCCGGCGTTGCCGGTGCGGCCGGGGTAGCCGCTACCGTCGAGCACCAATCCGCCGCCCACACCGGTGGAAACCACGATGCCGAGGAGGAAACGTGCGCCGCGCCCGGCGCCGTGGCAGTGCTCAGCGAGGACCATGCACAGTCCGTCACCGGCCAGGCGCACGGGCACGTCGGGTACGACGGCCGCGACCCGATCGCGCAACGGGAAGCCGCGCCAGCAGGTGATGTTGATCGGGCTGACGGTGCCGCTGGGGACGTCGATCGGGCCGGCCGACGCTATGCCGACCGCGCGCACAGCACCGTCGGCCACGGTCATCGCGTCGGTGATCAGCTTCGCCACCGGAGTCCAAATATCTTCTGCGCGTGGCGAATTCGGTGTCGCAACGATGGCCGAATGTACTAGGGCACCGACGGGGTCGACGAGTCCGGCGGCGATAGTGGTGCCGCCGATATCGAGGGCGAGAGTGAGCATGTGATCAGTGCCGGTGGGTGTTGTCGGGTTGGCGCGGGTCGCCGGGGTGCTCGTAGCCCGGAGCCAGCTGAACGAGCGCGGCTCGGCGCTCGTCGAGCCACACCCGGAAGGCGCGGCGCCGCGCGGCGCCGCGCAGGTGTTCGGTGATCGCGGGCCGAACCTGCGCCAAAGGCGGGGCAACCAAGGCCGATGTGCGCCAGCCGTCACCGTCGCGTGGTGCTACAGCGAATCGCATCGGGTTGCGGGCGTGATAGTCGGCGACCTCCTCGTCGCTGACCTCCACCGCCGCGGTGACATACACGAACAGCGCGCGAGCCGTCGGGTCCCGCAACGCCGCCGCGGCGATGCTGCCGATCTCCAGCCGAGCCGACATGTCCGGCAGCACTTCCGCCTCGGTCGGGGCGTGCGCAGCGGTCAGGCCGAGAGCGTCGGCCTCGGCGGCGACTACCCGCTCGGTGACAATCAGCTGGGTCAGCCAGCGGCGCAGCTGGCGGCCTTCGCTGGTACCGCGCGCGGGGAGCGCGCCGGCCAGCGGACCGTCACGCAGCGCGCTTTCGCGTGCGTCGACCTCGTCGACACTGACCGGCACGCCGCCGACGGTCGCGGCAATCATCGGATCCTCACTTTCACCGCGAGTGAGTACAGCAGCCGCCCGGCACAGCCCACCCGGATCAGGGCCCACCACTTTCCGGCGGCAGCCGACAGCGGCGGGGTGACGTTGAAGCCAAGGGTGACGGTGCCGCGGGCAGGCAGCACGGCACCGCACGCCGCCGGGCCGATCCAGTCCCACGTTCCCCACGGGCTGATCAGATGCGCCTCGAGCGCGAGATCGGCGTGCGCGTCCGTGCCGACAGTGACGGTCAGGCGCGTCCGACCGCCGGCGGTGAGCTCGGCGTCGGCCGGCCCCTCGACGAGGTAGACCAGCCGCTGCTCAGCTGACGCATCCACAGCGACCGTGCAGACGTCTTCGACGACTTGCTGCCAGGCCCGGGGCAACTGCTCGCCGCTGAGTCGGAGTTGGGCGCGTATCGGGTAGAGGCCCGGCTCGGTGCCCGGCGGCATGGTCACGACCACGTCGGCTTCCCGGTATGCGCCGGGCCGCAATGTGAACGGCAGGCGCGCCGGGCTGGCCGCCCAGCCGTGCGGGCACAGCAGTGTGACGGTGCCGCACACAGCGGCATCGGTGCAGTCGCTGGCGGCGGTCAGCCGCAGCACCACCTCTGACCCCGGCTCGGCGGCGACCGTGTGCGGGTGCAGGTAAGCGACGGCGGGCAGCCCACCGAGCGGCGCCGGGCCGCGGTTGTGCAACCAATATCGCGCGTAAAGCGGCTGTGCCGCTTCGGTTTCCGGAGCCAGCGCGGCGTCGTCGGCGTCGAGCACCTTGGGGATGTCGAGGCGGGCCGTGACAGTGGCGATCTGGTAGCCATGCAGGGCGCTGGTGGGGCTGTGCGGCTGCGGGTTTTCCAGCAGGTCGGCCGCACACACGTCGGACACCGTGCCCACTGTCGAGCCGAGGACGACGTCGGTGTCGGTGCCGGCGGTTTCGACAAGCCGCACGGTGACGGTGCCGGGGTCAACGGGCTGCGCGCGTCCACGAGCGAGCGGGTTGCCGGCCGCCTTGAGCGCGCCGAGCTGTACCGCGCCGGCCGGCTCCAGGTGCAGCAGCGAGCCAGTCGGGGTCAGCCGGCCGGCGCCCTGTCCGCCCACGGCGAGCAGCGGATGGGAGAACTCCGCGCTACGGGCACAGATGCCGGCGCGCCGCCAGTCGCCGTTGTCGGCAACCAGCGCGTAGTCGAAGTCGTGCGTCCAGTGCTGGAGCTGGAAGGCGGAGCCGTCGGGAACGCTGCGGCGCGGCTCGTCGATCCAGATGCCCGACGGCCAGCCGGTGCAAGACCGCATCAACGCGGTGTGCAGGGTGCCGTCGGTCTCGACAGCGAAGCTGGGTACTCCTCGGTTCAGTAGCGCTATCGTGCGCGCCTCGAATGCTGGCAGCTGGGCGGGCACCTGCTGGGTGACGACGACCTCGGCATCGGCGAGGTCGTCGGCGAGCGCTGTGACCGCAGCGGCCAGATCGCAGTCGTCGCGGCCGGCGATCACCAGCACCGGCAGCGCCCGCGGATCGCGCAGGTCGGCGCCGGGCACCCAGGCTCTGACCAACGGCGCCGCCGCGGGCACCCAGACTCGGGCCCGACCGGTCTGACCCAACTGGCGGTCAAGCTCTGCGCTGTAGGACGGGTCGGCTGCGGCCAGCACCGCCTTGGTGAACACGTTGCGGTCCGGCCCGCCCAACGCGACGCGGGTGTCGGGCAGGTTGGAGTCGACGCCGAGATGACCGTAGCGGGGTTTGTCCGCGCCGCTGCAGGTGGCCGTGACCCCGGAGCGCACCAGCGCGACCATCAGCTCGCGCGCCAGCGGGCCCGATGCCGTCTCCGACGGCGACACCACCTCGGCCACCGACACCGCGCGCACGGCGTTGCCGACCCGGAGACGCAGCGCCGACGACAGCCCGAACCAGCCGTAGGCTGGGTTGTCCAACGTCCACGGATGCCGCGCGGTGTCCACCGAGCGCCCGTCGTCGTGCAGTAGCGCGAAGCCGCGGCCGACGACGGCGTCGCCGACCTCGCTGACTGGCATCGCGCCCGCAACCGGGCATGGCCAGCGCAGGCGCGCCAACCGATCAGCCCCGGTGAACTCGTCAACGCTGGTCCGGCAGTCCACCCGAGCGATCCCGCGCCACAGGGTCAGCGTCTGGGTGTAGTGCAGCAGCGTGCCGATGCGGCCGCGTATGACGAGCCGCTGGCCGACCGGGCACCTGTAGGCACGCACCTCCGCAGCTGTTTCCGACGAGCACACGACCGGGCCTCTAGGGAGCAGGTGCCACGGCCCTTCGCCGCCGGTCGGATGCGCCGGGTACTCCTCGTACAGGGCCAGCTCGTTGCCGACCCGGCCGGCGCCGATCAGCTCGTGACCGTCGTGAATCCAGGAGGACACCCCACCACCGCGGGCCGGGTCGACGGTCAGCCGGTAGTGCTCGTTGCCAATCACGTTGCCCGACAACGGCTCCCAGGCCGGTGGCTTACCGGGCACCACCCGATAGGCCCGCCACCCCTGCGACGGCACGTCGTGCGCCAGAAACGTCACCGAGCGTCCGTCGTGCTCGACGACCGCGGGCAGCGCAACACCGGCCGCGTCAACAATTCGCGCCGGCCCGTCGAGGCGGACGGTAACCACATCAGTTCGCTTGTGCGACAACGAGTTCCACACCACGAGATCACCGTCAACCGCACGGGACAATAGCGCTAGCGACCGATCCCGCACTGTGCGGCCCAGTTCCCACGCCTCGCGCCAGCCGGTGAGCAGGTCGAGGTAGACCTGGTCAGATTCCGAGCCGGTGATGGCGTCGTGGTGGGCGCCGTAGGCCAGCTGCACCCACGCCTTGGCCAACGCCGCCTGCGGATACCGCGCGCCGGTCAGCAGCGCAGCGAACACCGCGAACTTTTCCGCGTCCAGAACCGCGGTTTCGGCAGCCCGGTTGGCCTGTTTGGTGTCGATAAACGACACGTCCTTGCCGGTATAGATCGGGTTCATGTCACGCGTTTGCGGCGACGCCGCCAGCCGGCGAGCGTCCAGTTCGCCCCGCACTGCGGCGAAAAACTCGCGCGGCAGCGCGCACGCGAACCGCGGCCAGGTGTAACGGGCCGCCCAGTCGCGGTGAATCGCGGTGACCCACTTGTTCGGTGGCGTGTAGTCGGTGCCGACCGGCAGCAACACGTTGCGGGTCAGCGCGACCTGTTTGAGCTCCTCGAACAGTCGGTAGGTGGCCTGCTCTGCCTCGGCTAGCGACGTCGACTCGTCCATCCACCAGCCGGCCGAATAATGCGCGGGCATGTAGTGGGTGAGCAGCCCGCGCCCCGACGGCGCGATCCACTCGAACTCGCTGCAGAACTGCATGCCGGAAAGCCCTGTGTCGCTGTGCATCGGCCCCCACTGATGGTGTGGCCCGCGGGCCCACGAACTCGACGTCAGACCGGCGTCGGCGGCCATGCCGGGAAACTGCGGGTCGTGGCCGAACGCATCGAGCTGCCAAGCCGTAGCCGGCTCGGCGCCCAGCACGTCGCATTGAAAACCACGGCCGTTCACGAAGTTTCGGATCGTCGTCTCGGGACTGGTGAGGTTGGTGTTTGGCTCGTTGTAGGTGCCGCCCATGATCTCCACCCGGCCGTCTGCAATGAACCGCCGCAGATCGGCGCGGTCCTCGGGATGGCTGTCCCAGTACGGCTTGAGGTAGTCGACTTCAGCGAGCACGAACTTGTAGTCAGGGTCGCGGCGGGCCATCTCCAGATGCGCGTGGACGAGCTCGAAGCCGTTGGTCTGCCGGCAGCGTCCGGGCGGGTCTTCGCACCACACGCTGGTGTAGGCGCCCTGCGTGTTCCACCACACCGGGTCGTAGTGGAAGTGGCTGATCATGAACATCGTCCAGCCGGGTTCGGCCACGGTGAAGGTGAACTCCACCGCCGAATCGGCGGCCCATACCCGCGCACCATGCAAAGCGCCAACAATCGGCTCTGCCACTGCGACCGGGATTTCCACCACACCGTCACCGGCCGCCGCGACTGCCTCCCCGGCCAGGCCGTGGCCATCGACGCGGATCGGTGTCGGCTCGCTGCACCCGCCGTAGGTCGCCCGCACCACCTGCAGCGGCGCGTCGGGCGGCCCGACGAACAGCTCGGTGGACTCTGCGGAAAGCACCTGCATTCCCGCACTTTACGACCAGAACTCAGCGGCGCGAGACGTCGACGACCAGCGGGCGGTGATCGGAAATCGTCAGCTTGGCCGTCGACACATCGTCGGCGGTCAACATCCGGTCGTCGGTGAGGATGTGGTCGAGCTGACGTTCGGGTGCGTCGGCGGGAAACGTCGGCGCTGTTGCCAGCGGCCGCAGTCGTGACCAACGCTGCGGCGACGGCGGGGTCATGTTGAGGTCGCCCATCAGCACTCGCGGGCCGGGAAAGCCGCGCAGATCGCGGGTCAGCCGGCGCAGCTGGACCCGGTTCCAGCCGGGGACGAACGACAGGTGGGTATTGGCCACGGTCAGCGGGCCCACGTCGGTGTCCAAGCGCGCGATCACCGCGGCGCGGGGTTCTTCGTCGACGATCTGCACCCGCCCGGGCCCGGGCAGATACATCGGGAACTTCGCCGGGATTTGCGGCAGCCGCAGCACCTGCCAGGTCGTCGCCGGGAATCGCGACAGCAGCGCGATGCCGTACGCGGCAGTACCGGGCTGCTCGTCGCCGGTCGCGGCCATCCACGTCGCGCCCGGGGTGCCCGAGATCGCGGCGACGAACCGGTGGCTGACCGCGCCCATCGCCTCCACCGCGACCGCGGTCAGGTCGGCCATCGCCGAGCGCGGCTGCTCGCAGTCGACCTCCTGCAACGCCAGCACATCGGCGTCCAGCCGCCTCACGCAGTCGGCGAGCCGGTCCAGGTCCACCTCGCCGTCGTCGAGGTTGCGTCCGTGCAGGATGTTGAAGGTCGCCAGCCGCATGGGTACTACCTACCCACCATGACGAGCACCGGATCATCCGAGACTGCGGCGGAAGCGCGCAGTGACGACTTTCGTGAGGCGTTGCGACGCGCCGCGTCGGCGCTCAAGGCGCATGGCCCGGAGTTCGCGCTCGCGGGCAGCTATGCGCTGTGGGTGTTCGGCGGCCCGGAACCGGTGCACGACGTCGACTTCGCCGTCGCGGAGTCCGACGCCGACGCCGCGGCCATCACCTTGGCCACCGCCGGGTTCAGCATCGACCGCACGCCGGAGGACTGGCTGTTCAAGGCCTGCCTCGACGACGTGGTCGTGGACGTGCTGCACCGGATCAACGGGGTCCCGGTCGACGACGCGATGATCAAGTCCGCAAAGAGCTACGAGGTCTTGGCGATCCGCATGCCGGTGCTGTCACCGACCCAGGTGATGACCGAGAAGCTGTGCTCGTTGAATGAGCACCGCTGCGACTTTGCGACGTTGCTGCCCGCCGCGCGAGCCGTGCGCGAGCAAGTGGACTGGGACAAGGTGCGCGCAGACACCGCCGACAACGACTTCGCGGCGGCTTTTCTCGTGCTGACCGATCGGCTGGGCATTACTGTCTAGCTCACCATGCCTGCCCTCGCCCCACCCGTCGCCGACGAACGCCAGGCGCTACGGGAATACCTTGCCTATCACCAGAGTGCGTACTTTGCGGTGTCCTACGGTCTGACCGACGAACAGGCCCGCTCCACGCCAACGGTCAGCGCGCTGTCGATCGGCGGGTTGATCAAACATGCCACCGGCATGCAGCGGACGTGGATGGCGCGAGTCGCCGCCGCGCCCGAAGCCCCGCCGAAGGACACCCGCCCGTTCGAGGAAATCGCCAAGGAGTTCGCCGACCAGCACGTGATGCACCCCAGCGAGACGCTCGCCGGGCTGCTGAGCGCCTTCGAGGAGCAGAACGCTAAGACGCTGCACCTGGCGGAAACCGCCGCCCTCGACGCGGCGGTGCCCGTGCCGGAAGACATTCCGTGGTTTCCGAAGAACATCGGCGCCTGGTCGGTGCGCTGGGTGATCCTGCATGTGATCAACGAATTGGCCCGCCACGCGGGGCACGCCGACATCATCCGGGAAAGCATCGACGGCGCAACGATGTACGAGCTGATCGCCGCCCGTGAGAACTGGGAACCGCAGGCCTGGCTGACTCCGTGGCGGCCACGCGACGCGACGTGAGCGGCCCCGCGGCGCGACGTGAGCGGCCTCACGCCGATTGGGAGTTGACAGCGACCCTTTGGCACACTTGCTGGAATGACCACCAACCACCGCGAGGTAGCCAAGCTTGATCGGGTGCCCTTGCCGGTCGAGGCGGCCCGCATCGGCGCGACGGGGTGGCAGGCCACCCGGACCGCGGCCCGCGTCGTCACCAAACTGCCGGGCCGTGGTAGCTGGCAGCAGAAGGTCATCAAGCAGATGCCGCAGACCTTCGCCGACCTGGGGCCCACCTACGTCAAATTCGGGCAGATCATCGCGTCGAGCCCGGGCGCATTCGGGGAATCGCTGTCCCGCGAATTCCGCAGCCTGCTCGACGCGGTGCCACCCGCGAAACCCGCCGAAATACACAAGCTGTTCAAGGAGGACCTCGGCGCCGAGCCGTCGGAGTTGTTCGCCGAGTTCGATGAGGAGCCTTTCGCCTCTGCGTCAATCGCGCAGGTGCACTACGCCAAGTTGCACACCGGCGAAGACGTCGTCGTCAAGATCCAGCGCCCGGGCATCCGCCGGCGGGTAGCCGCCGATCTGCAGATCCTGAAACGCTTCGCGCAGCTCGTCGAGCTGGCCAAGCTGGGCCGGCGGCTATCCGCCCAGGACGTCGTCGCCGACTTTGCCGACAACCTCGCCGAGGAACTGGACTTCCGGCTGGAAGCACAGTCGATGGAGGCGTGGGTGTCGCATCTGCATACCTCGCCGCTCGGCAAGAACATCCGGGTTCCGACCGTCTATTGGAACTACACCACCGAGCGGGTGCTGACCATGGAGCGGGTGCAGGGCATCCGCATCGACGACGCCGCGGCTATCCGCAAAGCCGGGTTCGACGGCACCGAGCTGGTCAAGGCGCTGCTGTTCAGCCTGTTCGAGGGCGGACTGCGACACGGCCTGTTCCACGGCGACCTGCACGCCGGCAACCTCTACGTCGACGAGCAGGGCCGCATCGTGTTCTTCGACTTCGGGATCATGGGCCGCATCGAGCCGCGCACCCGCTGGCTGCTGCGAGAGTTGGTCTATGCGCTGCTGGTCAAAAAGGACCATGCCGCCGCCGGCAAGATCGTCGTGCTCATGGGCGCCGTCGGCACCGTCAAGCCCGAGGCGCAGGCCGCCAAGGACCTGGAAAAGTTCTCCACCCCGCTGACCATGCAAACGCTGGGCGAGATGTCCTACGCCGACATCGGCCGCCAGCTCTCGGCGCTGGCCGACGCCTACGACGTCAAGCTGCCCCGCGAGCTGGTGCTGATCGGCAAGCAGTTCCTCTACGTCGAGCGGTACATGAAGCTGCTGGCCCCAAAGTGGCAGATGATGTCGGACCCGCAGCTCACCGGCTACTTCGCCAACTTCATGGTCGAGGTCAGCCGCGAATACGACCCCGACAGCACCGGTGTCGCGCATGGCGGATGAGCCCCTGGCCGAAGCAGCCGCGCGGTCTGGCATCGCCCGCTCCGGCGATCTCGACATCTATTACGAGGACATGGGTCACCCCGACGACCCGGCCGTGCTGCTGATCATGGGGCTGGGCGCGCAACTGCTGCTGTGGCGCAAGGCGTTCTGCGAGAAGCTGGTAGCCGACGGGTTTCGGGTCATCCGTTACGACAACCGCGACGTTGGCCTGTCCACCAAATTCGATCGGCAAAAGGCCGGAGGATCCCGGACCGTTCGGATGATCAAGTTCTGGCTGGGTCTGCCCGCCAAGTCGGTCTACACGCTGGAAGACATGTCCGACGACGCCGCCGCGGTGCTCGACCACCTCGGTATCCAGCGAGCCCACATCGTCGGTGCCTCGATGGGCGGGATGATCGCGCAGATTTTCGCAGCGCGCTTTCCAGAGCGCACGCGGTCGCTGGCGGTGATCTTCTCCAGCAACAACCGGCGCTTCCTGCCGCCGCCGGCGCCGCGCGCCTTGATGGCGGTGCTCAAGGCGCCGCCACCCAGCTCGCCGCGGGAGGTGATCGTCGCCAACGCGGTGCGCGTCACCCGCATCATCGGTAGCCCGGCTTACCCGGCGCCCGAGGAGCGCATCCGCGCCGAGGCGATCGAGGGCTACGAACGCAGCTTTTACCCGTGGGGTGTACCGCGGCACTTCGGGGCGGTGCTGGCCAGCGGCAGCCTGGTCCGCTACGACCGGCGGATCAGCGCGCCAACGGTCGTCATCCATGGCAAGGCCGACAAGCTGATGCGGCCCTCGGGCGGGCGGGCGGTGGCTCGCGCCATCCGCGGGGCCCGCCTGGTGTTGTTCGACGGCATGGGTCATGAGCTGCCCGAACAGCTGTGGGATCGGGTGATAGGCGAGCTCAAGAGCAATTTCGCCAGGGCCGCCCAGGTCAGTTAGCATGCCTCGGATGGCAGACAAGCTGACCCCGCACTTCGAGGACGTGCAGGCCCACTACGACCTGTCCGACGAGTTCTTCGCGCTGTTCCTCGACCCAACCCGCACCTACAGCTGCGCGTACTTCGAGCGCGACGACATGACGCTGGAGGAAGCCCAGATCGCCAAGATCGACCTAGCGCTGGGCAAGCTCGGTCTGCAGCCGGGTATGACGCTGCTGGACGTCGGCTGCGGCTGGGGCGCCACGATGCGCCGGGCCATCGAGAAGTACGACGTCAACGTCATCGGCCTGACGCTGAGCAAGAACCAGGCCACCCACGTGCAGAAGACGTTCGACGACATGGACACACCCCGCTCCCGGCGGGTGCTGCTGCAGGGCTGGGAGCAGTTCGACGAGCCCGTCGACCGGATCGTGTCGATCGGCGCGTTCGAGCACTTCGGGCACGACCGCTACGACGACTTCTTCAAGATGGCCCATGAGGTGCTGCCCGACGACGGCGTGATGCTGCTGCACACCATCACCGGGCTGACCGGACCGCAGTGCGTCGAGCGCGGCATCCCGCTGACTTTCGAGATGGCCCGCTTCATCAAATTCATTGTCACGGAGATCTTTCCGGGCGGCCGGCTGCCCTCGATCGAAATGGTCGAGGAGCGCTCGGCTAACGCCGGTTTCACGCTGACACGTCGCCAGTCGCTGCAGCCGCACTACATCAAGACCCTCGAGCACTGGGCCGCAGCCCTGGAGTCGCACAAGGACGAGGCCATTGCGATTCAGTCCGAAGAGGTCTACGAGCGCTACATGAAGTATCTGACCGGCTGCGCGAAGGGATTCCGTACCGGCTACATCGACGTCAACCAATTCACATTGGAAAAGTGATTCACGGCATACCGAGTTTCAGGGCGGCAACGTAGGCGTCGGGTAGGGTTGCACGTCACTGCCCGACGTTTCGTGCGTGCACCAGCCACTGAACATCGACCAGGAGAACAAGACGACCATGTCTGACCAGCCGACTGGCACGACGAAGACGCGGACGCGCCCCGAAGACATCCAAGCCCACTACGACCTCTCCGACGACTTCTTCGGCCTGTTCCAGGACGCGACCCGGACATACAGCTGCGCCTATTTCGAGCGCGACGACATGACGCTCGAAGAAGCCCAGATCGCCAAGGTCGACCTGAACCTGGACAAGCTGGACCTCAAGCCGGGGATGACGCTGCTCGACGTCGGCTGCGGCTGGGGCACCACGATGAAGCGGGCCATCGAAAAGTACGACGTCAACGTCGTCGGACTGACCCTGTCGAAGAACCAGCGCGACCGCTCGCTGCGGGTTTTGGGCGAGGTCGACACCAACCGCTCACACCGCGTGTTGCTGCAGGGGTGGGAAGACTTCGACGAGCCCGTTGACCGGATCGTCTCCATCGAGGCCTTCGAGCACTTCGGTTTCGAGAACTACGACGACTACTTCAAGCGGTGCTTCAACATCCTGCCCGACGACGGGCGGATGACGATCCAGAGCAGCGTCGGGTATCACCCCTACAACCTGGCCGAGCGCGGAAAGAAGCTGACCTTCGAAGTCGCGCGGTTCGTCAAGTTCATCATCACCGAGATATTCCCGGGCGGCCGCATCCCGACTACCGAGATGATGGTCGAGCATGGCGAGAAGGCCGGTTTTATTGTGCCCGAGCCGCTTTCGCTACGGTCGCACTACGTCAAGACACTCACCATCTGGAGCGATTCGCTCGAAGCCAACAAGGACAAGGCCATCGAGATCACCTCCGAAGAGGTCTACAACCGGTACATGAAATACCTGCGCGGCTGCCGGGACTACTTCGCCGACGAGTGCCTCGACTGCAGCCTGGTCACCTACCTCAAGCCCGGAGCGGCGGCGTAACTTTCTCCGCGCTGCTGTCGGATTAGGACTGCGCCGTTCGTCGGAGAGGTAGAGAGTGGAACAGCGGGTTCCGCTCACTACCGGAGGTGACGACACATGCAGTACTTTGCCCTGTTGATCAGCCAGGAGGACTACCTCACGCCCGACGAGCGGGGCTCGGTGATGGCGGCATTCGAGAGCTTCCACGCCAAAGTCGGGTCAGCAATCCGGGCCGGCGATGCGCTCTTGCCGCAAGCGACGGGCGCCCAGATCACGGGTGGCCCGGACGCGCCGGTGGTCACCGACGGCCCGTTCGCCGAGTCCGCAGAGGTGGCCTGCGGCTACTACGTGTTCGAGGCCGAAAACCTTGACGACGCTCTGGCGTTCGCGCGCGACGTCCCCGTCGCCCAGTACGGCGCGGTCGAGGTTCGACCGACCTACCATACTTTCGATCCCGAGTGGTCACGCGCCAGCGGTGCGCAGTGGCTGGCGCTGCTGCTGGAGCCACCCGCATCTGCCAACGTCCCCGGCACACCTGAGTGGCAGGCGGAAGCGGCGCGGCACGGTGAATTCGCCACTGCCGCTGGGGATCACATCGTCGGCGGCGCGGCGCTGCATGAGCCGGCGACCGCGACGACGGTGCGTGTCCGAGATGGCGAGGTGCTGTTGACCGACGGGCCGTACCCGGAAAGCGCCGAGATCGCCACCGGTTTCTACCTGCTGTCCGCCGCCGACCGTGACGAGGCCGTCAAGCTCGCGTCACAGATCCCTGCGACGACGGTCGAGTTGCGCCAGCTTGCCGGAGTCTCTGGCCTTTAGCCACGCGAATGGCTGACCTGGACAGCGTCTTTCGGCGCGAATGGGGTCCGGCCGTGGCCACGCTCGCCCGCTGGTCCGGCGATCTCACCGTTGCCGAAGACGCTGTCCAGGAAGCCTGCGCCGAGGCGCTGCGGGCGTGGCCGCGCGACGGTGTTCCCGAGCATCCCGGCGGTTGGCTGGTGACGGTTGCCCGCAACCGCGCCCGCGACCGGCTGCGCCGCGAATCGGTGCGCCCCGGAAAGGAATTGGCAGCGGTGGTCGACGAGATCCGGGCCCGCACCGAGCACACCGATCCGCATCCGGTGCGTGACGACGAGCTGCGCATGATGTTCACCTGCGCGCATCCGGCGCTGGACCGGGCGTCGCAGCTGGCACTGACGCTGCGGCTGGTGTCCGGGCTGACCGTCGCCGAGATCGCCCGCGCGCTGCTGCAGACCGAGGCCGCGGTCGCTCAGCGAATCACCCGCGCCAAGAACAAGATTCGGCATGCCAACATCCCGCTGCGGGTGCCGCCGGCGGAGTTGCTGCCCGAGCGGACCCCGCATGTGCTCAGCTGCATCTACTCCGTTTTCACCGAAGGGTACTGGTCGACCGCGGGGCCCTCGGCGATACGAGACGAACTCTGCGACGAGGGTGTGCGGCTGGCAGGCGAGCTGTGCGCGCTGATGCCTGCCGAGCGTGACGCGCATGCGTTGGCCGCGCTCGTCCTACTTCATGATTCGCGGCGGTCGACCCGAGTGGATGCTAGCGGCGCGTTGGTGCCATTGGAGGAGCAGGACCGCAGCCGGTGGGATCGGGCGCGGATCGCCCGCGGCCTGGACCGGCTGCGCCTGGCCGAAGGATCGACCGGGCCGTATCTGCCCCAGGCGGTGATTGCGTCCCTGCACGCGACCGCCCCGTCGTGGGAAGACACCGACTGGCGGGCCATCTGCGCGGCTTACGACTGGCTGCTGCAGGTGACGAACTCGCCGGTGGTGCGGGCGAACCGCGCCCTGGCGGTGGGGCTGCGGGACGGGCCGGACGCTGGTCTGGCCGCGCTGGAAGAGGTGGCCGGCGATCCGCGAGTGGCCCGGATGGTGCCGTCGATCCGCGCCGATCTGCTGCGCCGCGCGGGCCGGCTTGGCGAAGCGCTCACTTGGTATCGAAAAGCCTTGGACGCCAACGGCTCCGAAGCGAGTCGCGAGTTCCTGCGCCGGCGCATCGCCGAATGCGGCGGCTAGTTTTTCTGTGCCCACCAGACGCAAAAGCCCCCGACACGCCGAGGATGAAGGGACTTTTGCGTCTGCTCGCGCTCGAGAAACTACACCTCCGCGAAGTTGCGGGTGACGGTCGGGTCGACCGGAATGCCCGGGCCGGTGGTCGTCGACATGGTGACCTTCTTCAGGTAGCGGCCCTTCGACGTCGACGGCTTGGCCCGCAACACCTCGTCGATCGCTGCGCCGTAGTTCTCCGCCAGCCGCTTCTCGTCGAACGAGGCCTTGCCGATGATCAGGTGCAGGTTGGCCTGCTTGTCGACCCGGAAGTTGATCTTGCCGCCCTTGATGTCGGAGACGGCCTTGGCGACGTCGTTGGTGACCGTGCCGGTCTTCGGGTTCGGCATCAGGCCGCGCGGACCCAGGATCCGAGCGATACGCCCAACTTTGGCCATCTGGTCGGGTGTGGCGATCGCGGCGTCGAAGTCCAAGAACCCGCCTTGGATTTTCTCGATCAGGTCGTCGCTGCCGACCACGTCGGCGCCGGCCGCCTCGGCCTCGGCCGCCTTCTCCCCCACGGCGAACACCGCGACGCGCGCGGTCTTACCGGTGCCGTGCGGCAGGTTGACCGTGCCACGGACCATCTGGTCGGCCTTGCGGGGGTCCACCCCAAGCCGGATGGCCACCTCGACCGTCGCGTCCTGGTTCTTCGACGACGTTTCCTTGGCCAGCTTGGCCGCTTCCAGCGGGGTGTAGACCCGGGTGCGGTCCACCTTCTCGGCGGCCGCGCGATATGCCTTGCTTTTCTTGCTCATTCGATATCCATCCGATCAATGGTTGTGGTGACGATGCGGGCCGAAGCTGGCCCTCCCACGGCTTGGGTGACTATTCGACGGTGATACCCATCGACCTTGCGGTGCCGGCGATGATCTTGGCGGCCGCGTCGATGTCGTTGGCGTTGAGATCGGCCTTCTTGGTCTCGGCGATCTCGCGCACCTGGTCCCAGCTGACCTTGGCCACCTTGTTCCGATGCGGCTCGGCGGAGCCTTTCTGCACGCCTGCGGCCTTGAGCAACAGCTTGGCAGCCGGCGGCGTCTTGAGCGCAAACGTGAAGCTGCGGTCCTCGTAGACGGTGATCTCCACCGGGATCACGTTGCCGCGCTGGTTTTCCGTGGCAGCGTTGTAGGCCTTGCAGAACTCCATGATGTTGACGCCGTGCTGGCCGAGCGCAGGGCCAACCGGCGGCGCAGGGTTGGCCTGCCCCGCCTCGATCTGCAGCTTGATCAGCCCGACGACCTTCTTCTTCGGGGCCATGTGTTCCTTCCGGGTTCTAGAGCTTGGAGACCTGGGTAAAGGTCAGTTCCACTGGTGTCTCGCGGCCGAAGATGGACACCAGCACCTTGAGTTTCTGCTGTTCGGCGTTGACCTCGCTGATCGTGGCGGGCAGCGTGGCGAACGGCCCGTCCATGACGGTGACGGACTCGCCGACCTCGTAGTCCACCTCGATGACCGGGCGCTCCAGCCCGCCCTCGCTGGCCGCGGCGGGGGCGCCGGCGGCGCCCTTGGCCGGCTTCTTCGCGGCCTTCTGCGGCAGCAGGAATTTCACGACGTCGTCGAGCGACAGCGGCGACGGACGCGACGTCGCGCCGACGAACCCGGTCACACCCGGCGTGTTGCGCACCGCGGACCACGAGTCGTCGGTCAAATCCATGCGCACCAGGATGTAGCCCGGCAACACCTTGCGGTTGACCTGCTTGCGCTGGCCGTTCTTGATCTCGGTGACCTCTTCGGTGGGCACCTCCACCTGGAAGATGTAGTCGCCGACGTCGAGGTTTTGCACGCGGGTCTCGAGGTTGGCTTTCACCTTGTTTTCGTAGCCCGCGTAGGAGTGGATGACATACCACTGGCCCGGCTTGCTGCGCAGCTCCGCCTTGAGCGCTTCGGCAGGGTCGAGCTCCTCGGCCGGCTCACCGGCCTCCGCTTCGGTCGCACCCGGCTCGGCAGAACCCGGCTCACCGGCAACAGGCTCACCGGCAACCTGCTCAGCCACGTCGGGCTCGGTTGCACCTACGTCGTCAGCCACCGCGTCGGGGTTGACGTCAGCCTCGACTGTTTGCAGGTCGACCGCTTCACCCGAGGGCATATCGCCGTCGAAGGTAGTCAAGGTTCTTCGTCCTCTCTAATAACTTTCTGCGGCCCTAGCCCTGCGGCCCTAGCCGAATACCAGCAGAACCAGCTTGGCCAGGCCAAAGTCCGCCAACCCGATCAGCGCCACCATGAACGCCAGAAACGCCAGCACCACCGATGTGTAGGTCATCATCTGCTTGCGGTTCGGCCAGATCACCTTGCGCAGCTCGGCAACAACCTGCTTGAGGTAGGCGAACACGAACGCGAACGGGTTGCGGGACGGCCCGGCCGCCTTCTTGGCGGTCTTGACCTTGGTGTCGGTACCGTCCTTGCCGAGCTCGACAGCCTCGGAAGCTTCCGCGCGCACCCGCGACCGCTTGCCGGTGGGCCGCTGCGGCCGCGTCACCACGGCCGTCCGGCCGCCGCGCCCTTCCTCAGTGTCGGTGCCGGCGTCGGCATCGACGCGCTCGTCGCTCACCGCCTGCTCCTTTGTTCGCCTCGTCGGTCTGCCCTATGGTCACCCTCCAGTGTCCACCATGACACGGATCCAGCAGGGGCGACAGGACTTGAACCTGCAACCTGCGGTTTTGGAGACCGCTGCTCTGCCAGTTGAGCTACGCCCCTTCGCGGTTGGTCGGCCAACCTGCGCTGCTGCGGGGCTCTACATCAGCGCCACTCCTCAGCATCGCATCGCTTAAGCCTCGTCGTCGGCGCGCATGGCGCGCGCGCCACCCGTCTTAGGACCGGACAGCGCGCTGGTGATGGGCAAACCCCGAGGTGCGAGTGTACATCGGAGCAGGTCTCAGGTACTAATCACGCAATCCGGACGACCTGCCCGGTTTCCCTGTCCCACTTGATCATGGCGGAGCCCTCGCCCTGCTGGCCCATCAGCGTGGTGTAAGCCTCCAGAACCAGTTCGCCGTCGTCGTTGGTGCACAGGTTTCTGGTGACGACGATGTCGGCGCCGAACCGCTCGTCCACCGAATGGATGTCCATCCGGGCCCACAGCTTGTCGCCGGCCTTGATCGGCTTGTGGTAGACGAACTTCTGGTCGACCTGCACGATCTGCATGGTTTCGTAGCCGGTGTCGACATGCCTGAAAAAGTCGTTCTGGACGAGTTTGGCGAAGATTGTCGCGAAGGTCAGCGGCGCGACGATGTTGTCGTAGCCGAGTTCGGCGGCCGCGTCCTCGTCGTAGCTGGCGGGGTCGTCGCACTTGATCGAGTTGGCGAAGGCACGGATTTGCTCGCGGCCCACGACGAAATAGTCCGGATACCGCCAGACCATCCCCCGGATGTCGGTTTTGATCGCGCTCACGGCTACGCCAACTTTGCTGAGGCGATGGCCCGGCCGAAGATCTTCTTGCCGCCAGTGGTCGCCGTCAACGCGATCGTCACCGACTTGCTCTCCGGGTCGACCGACTTCACCCGGCCGTTGAACACGAGCTCAGCGCCCTTGCCGTCGTTGGGCACGGGCACCACCGCAGTGAAGCGCACGTTGTATTCCGTCACCGCACCCGGGTCGCCGACCCATGACGTGACATAGCCGCCCCCAATGCCCATGGTCAGCATGCCGTGCGCGATCGCGGTGTCCAGACCCACGTGCTTGGCGATTTCGTCGTCCCAGTGGATCGGGTTCAGGTCGCCGGAGACTCCGGCGTAGTTCACGAGATCCTGGCGAGTCAGCGGATACACCTTCTCTGGAAGCTGATCACCCACCTTCACCGAGCTGAACTCACGCAGCGCCATCTGAAAAGCCCTCTTTTCCTTCTCCATCCGCACGACCCGCCAAGGTCGTGAAGGTCTCCATCACTATCTCCCCCGCGTCGTTGGTGCAGACGTTCTTGGTGACGATGATGTCGGTGCCGTGCGCCTTGCGCACCGAATCGACGTACACATCACAATGCAGCTTGTCGCCCGCCTTGATCGGCTTCACATACTTCACCATTTGGTCAACTTGGACGATCTGGGCGTCGTGTATGGCGATGTTCGCGTACTCGAAGAACGCCGATTGGGCTTGGTAGCCGAACACCGAGACGAACGTCAGCGGCGCGGGCAACCCGTCATAACCGAGCTCAGCGGCAGCCTTTTCCTCGAAGAATGCTGGGTCGTCGTGTTTGACGGCTGCTGCGTACTCGCGGATCTTTTCCCGCTCCACCTCGTAATGGTCGGGGTAGCGGAAATGCATCCCGACGATGTCTGCGGTCAATGGCACGGCTTTAGAACCTACCTGCTCAGGCGTACTGACAGTTTCAGGGTTGGCGCTACCGCGTTTCGCGGTGCGGCTGGTGCTTTCCGCAGTTCGGACAGAACTTCTTCAACTCCATCCGGTCGGGGTCGTTGCGCCGGTTCTTCTTGGTGATGTAGTTGCGGTGCTTGCACACCTCGCACGCCAAAGTGATCTTCGGCCGGATGTCAGTGCTGGAGGCCACGTCGTATCTCTTTCAGGAGGTCCGTTGTTGTCTTGTAGCGATGGCCGGACTCGAACCGGCGACCTAACGATTATGAGTCGTTCGCTCTAACCGACTGAGCTACATCGCCCCAGGGCCACATTGCCTTCATTATTGGGCCGCCAGCCTGCTCGGCGTCCGCCGAGCCCCCTAACGGAATCGAACCGTTGACCTTTTCCTTACCATGGAAACGCTCTGCCGACTGAGCTAAGGGGGCGCGGGCCCTAACCGTGCTGCGGGCCTAAAAGAGGGTACAGCCTGCTCCGCAGCGCGGCCAAACCATGAGCCGGCGCCGATGCGACAACGTCGGCCAGTCAGCAGGAAGCCACTCGCGAAGGTCGTCAGGTGTCGCTGGATCGCTGCGGGTGCAGCGCGCCAAGACCGAACGGGTCTTCCTCTTCCAGCGAAAGCTCTTCCTCGTCCGTTCCGCGGACGAGGGTCCGCAATGCAAGGTGGACGGCTTCCCGGGGACCGTGTACGTGATATCGGCGTATTGCCTCGTTGAGGAGGTCCTCATCAATCTGGATCTCATACTTCCGAAGCGCCATATTCAAACGATACCCACGTAATTCCGCAGTCAACCAGCCCTCGTGGCAAACAACCGGGGCGACTTCTCGTACCATCCGGCCAGTCCTAATCTTGAAGACGTGCCAGACACCGACCGGCTCTATTTCCGCCAATTGCTTTCCGGCCGCGACTTCGCGCCCGGTGACATGTTCGCGATGCAGATGCGCAACTTCGCCTACCTGATCGGCGACCGACAGACCGGCGACTGCCTGGTAGTCGACCCGGCCTACGCCGCCGGGGATCTGGTCGACGCGCTCGAGGCCGACGGCATGCACCTGTCGGGTGTGCTGGTCACCCATCACCACCCCGACCATGTCGGCGGCACCATGATGGGATTTCAACTCAAGGGACTGGCCGAGCTGCTGGAGCGCACCAGCGTGCCGGTCCATGTGAATACCCATGAGGCGCTGTGGGTTTCGCGTGTCACCGGGATCAGCATGAGCGACCTGACCGAGCACTTCCACGGCGACAAGGTGCAAATCGGCGACATCGAGATCGAGCTGCTGCACACCCCCGGCCATACGCCGGGCAGTCAGTGCTTCCTGCTCGACGGCCGGCTGGTCGCCGGCGACACGTTGTTCCTGGAAGGCTGCGGACGCACCGATTTTCCCGGCGGCGATTCCGACGAGATGTATCGCAGCCTGCAGCAACTGGCCAAGCTTCCCGGCGATCCGACCGTGTTTCCCGGCCATTGGTATTCGGCCGAGCCGAGTGCGTCGCTGTCGGAGGTCAAACGCTCCAACTACGTCTACCGCGCCTCGAATTTAGAGCAGTGGCGAATGCTGATGGGCGGCTGAACCCACCGGATTTACCTGCGGCAATGCCTCCCCAGAGCCTTTCCTTCCCCGTCAGCGAATGAGCCGGTGCTGTGATATAAGCGGAGGGTGGATTCGACGGGATGGATCCAGGACCGCTGGCACGACGTCATCAACGCGGGCTGGGGCACCTGGTTGGCGTGGGCCGCGTGGGCCGCATTGCTGCTCGGCGTGGTCGCGCTGGTCGACATCAACCGCCTGATCCAGCGCCGCAACCGGTTGACCGCGGAGCAGACCCGTCCGCACATCGCCATGTTCATGGAACCGCATGCCGCCGACTGGCATGTGATCGAGCTCGTGGTGCGCAACTTCGGTAAGACCGCGGCCTACGACATCCGGTTTTCGTTCACCAACCCCCCAACCGTCGCCGAGTACGAGAACGCCCACAACGGCTACGCCGACGTCGTCGAGCTGCAACTGCCCAGCGAACTGCCGATGCTCGCGCCCGGCCAGGAATGGCGCATGGTGTGGGACTCCGCGCTGGACCGCGCCGAGCTGGGCGACGCGATCGAGTCCCGCTTTTCGGGCACGGTGACCTACTACGACCGCCCCGAGCAGCCGCGCGGCTGGCGGTTTTGGCGCCGCCCGCGCCAACCGCTGGAAACCAATGTGGTGCTGGACTGGGATGCCCTGCCGCCGGTGCAGCGCATCGAGTTGATGACGACCCACGACCTGGCCAAGCGGGAAAAGCAGAAGCTCGAGCTGCTGCGCGGACTGCTGACCTACTTCCACTACGCGAGCAAGGAAACCCGCCCCGACGTGTTCCGCAGCGAGATCGAGCGCATCAACCGCGCGGCGCGCGAGACCCAGGATCGGTGGCGCACGCGACAGCTCGAGGAGCCCACCGATGTCAGCCTGCGGTGGGGCGAGGCGGAACAGGAATTGGGCAAGCACCACGGCCAGCGGGTCTAGATGAGCAGCATGGTCAGCTATCACTACGACGACCCGATCGCGGTCATCAAGATGGACGACGGCAAGGTCAACGCGCTGGGCCCGACTATGCAGCAGGCCCTCAATGAAGCGCTCGACAACGCCGACCGCGACGACGCTGGCGCTGTTGTGATCTCGGGCAATGATCGGGTTTTCAGCGGCGGATTCGACCTGAAGATCTTGACCTCCGGGCAGGTGGAGCCGGCTCTCGACATGCTCAAGGGCGGCTTCGAGCTGGCCCACCGGCTGTTGTCGTACCCCAAGCCGGTGGTGATGGCGTGTACCGGGCACGCGATCGCGATGGGCGCATTCCTGCTGTCCAGCGGAGACCATCGAATCGCCGCGCCGGCGTACAACATTCAGGCCAACGAAGTCGCGATCGGGATGACGATTCCGTACCCGGCGCTGGAGATCATGAAGCTTCGGCTGACGCCGTCGGCGTATCAGCAGGCGGTCGGCCTGGCCAAGACGTTCTTCGGGGAGACCGCGATCGCGGCCGGCTGGCTCGACGAAATCGTGCTGCCCGACGTGGTGCGCTCCCGCGCCGAGGAAGCCGCCCGCGAATTTGCGACACTTAGCCAGCGGGCCCACGCCGCGAGCAAGTTGCGGACACGCGCCGAGGCGCTGCAAGGCATTCGGGCCGGGATCGACGGAATGGCAGCCGAGTTCGGGCGGTAAACCGCCCAAGGTTTCGAATGCCCAGGTAGGGGTACGCATCCCCGCGTGGGGGCAATAGACCGGATCGCGGAACCCTGGGGCTCGCGCACCCCTTACGCACCGGGCACAACGTGGCCGCAGCGGATCGACTGCTACCTCGCCGACGGGATCACTCCGGAGGCTGTGGACCGGTGGGTGCAGTCGGCGGCCGTGTTGCACTCCAACGGCGACGGATTGGACATCGCGGTCAAAGACGGACGGATCGCCGGAGTCCGCGGTCGCGGTAACGACCGGGTCAACCACGGGCGACTGGACCCCAAAGATCTCTTCGGCTGGCAGGCCAACGCATCCGCTGATCGGCTCACCACCCCGCTGGTCCGCATCAAAGGGAAGTTGCAGCCGGCCGACTGGGACACGGCCATGGACCGGATCGTGGCGCGCAGCCGGGAACTGCTTGCCAGCCATGGCCCCAGCGCGATCGGTTTCTACACCACCGGGCAGCTGTTCCTGGAGGAGTACTACACCCAGACCGTCATCGCCCGCGGCGCGATCGGCACCAACCACCTCGACGGCAACACCCGGCTGTGCACGGCAACGGCTGCTGCGGCGCTCAAAGAGTCGTTCGCCTGCGACGGCCAGCCCGGGTCCTACACCGATGTCGACCACGCCGACGTGATCGCGCTGTTCGGCCACAACGTCGCCGAAACCCAGACGGTGCTGTGGGCACGCATGCTGGACCGGCTGGCCGGCGATCAGCCGCCCGCGATCGTGTGCGTCGATCCGCGGCTTACCCCGGTAGCCCGGCAGGCCACCGTGCATTTGGCGCCGCTGCCAGGAACCAATGTGGCGCTGATGAACGGAATCTTGCACGAGATCATCGCCCACGACTGGGTCGACCACGACTACATCGACACGCATACAATCGGTTTCGAGGAGCTGCGCAAACGAGTCGACGAGTACCCGCCGGAGCGAGCCGCCGAGATCTGCGGTGTCGACGCCGACGACATCCGACGTGCAGCGCAGGTGATCGGCACCGCCGAGCGGTTGTTGTCGACTGTGCTGCAAGGCTTTTACCAGTCGCACCAAGCCACCGCGGCCAGCGTGCAGGTCAACAACATCCACCTGATCCGGGGCATGCTCGGCAAGCCCGGCTGCGGTGTGCTGCAGATGAACGGACAGCCCACCGCGGAGAACACCCGGGAATGCGGCGCCGACGGGGACCTGCCCGGCTTTCGCAACTGGGCCAACGACGACCACGTCACCGATTTGGCGCGGGTGTGGAACGTTGAGCCGCACCAGATTCCGCATTATGGACCGCCGACGCACGCCATGCAGATGTTCCGCTTCGCCGAAGAAGGCACGCTGCAGATGCTGTGGGTGACCGGAACCAATCCCGCGGTGTCATTGCCGGAGCTGGCGCGGATCCGCGACATCCTGTCCCAGGAGCGGCTGTTCTTGGTGGTGCAGGACATTTTCATGACGGAGACCGCGGAGCTGGCCGACGTGGTGCTGCCCGCTGCGGCGTGGGCCGAGAAGACCGGCGCCTTCACCAACGCCGACCGCACGGTGCACCTGTCCGAAAAAGCCGTCGAGCCACCGGGTTCGGCGCGTAGCGATCTCGACATCTTCCTCGACTACGCCCGACGGATGGACTTCCGCGACAAGGACGGCCAGCCGCTGCCGGCGTGGACCGATCCGGAGTCGGCGTTCGAGGCGTGGAAGAAGTGCAGCGAAGGCCGCCCCTGCGACTACACCGGCCTGAGCTATGAGAAGCTGCGCGGCAGCAGCGGAATCCAATGGCCTTGCAACGCAGAGCATCCCGATGGCACCGAACGGCTGTACACCGACGGCAAATTCTGGGCGCACCCCGATTACTGCGAAACGTTCACCCGAGACCTGGTGACCGGAGCGCCGATGGAGCCCGATGAATACCGGGCCATGAACCCCTACGGCAAGGCGATCATCAAGGCGGCCCAATACCTGCCGCCGCACGAGGTGCCCAGTTCCGATTACCCGTTCGCTCTGGTCACCGGGCGCACCCTGTATCACTTCCACACCCGCACCAAAACGGCTCGGGCACCGCAACTTCAAGACGCCGCGCCCGAAGTGTGGGTGGAGGTCTCCGAGCGCGACGCCGATCGTCTCGGAATCGCCGAAGGCGACGCGGTCGAGGTGAGCACGCCGCGGGGCAGCGTCACGTGCGCGGCCCGGATCTGCGGCATCCGCGACGGCGTGCTGTTCCTGCCGTTCCACTACGGCTACTGGGACACCGACGGCGACCGAGGCCATCATCGCGCCGGTAACGAACTCACGCTCACCGACTGGGATCCGGCGTCCAAGCAACCGATCTTCAAGACGGCCGCCGCACAACTGCGCCGCCGGCGCCGCTTCCGCCGCGGCAACGGCGTCGTCGACCGCGCGCCGACCACCACCGCATCCGCTCCGGTCAACGGCCACGTGCCCAGCACGGCGGGAGGACCAGCGGCCACGGCGGCTGAACTCACGGCAACCGGAGGTCAGTCATGAAAATCAAACTGGCGCTTCGCGAGCTGCATCGCTCCGAACGCAAACTGGCTCACGAGCTCAACGTGGTGGCCACACGGCACCACAGCGACCAGGAGATCTATCACCTGGCGCGCGACTTGGCCGGCTGGTCGCAGGAGCACGTGCGCGAACTGGCCGAGCATGGCCACCACTACGGTCTGCGGCTGACGGCGCGCCCGCGGACCGGCGCGGCCACCGGGTTTCTGCAGACCCGCACCAGCGGCATGCTGCGCCACCGCCCCGAACCGGGTCTGCTGCTGGTCGCCGACCTGCGGCGCATCCACAAGCTGGCCGCAGCGGTGTCGGTGGATTGGGAACTACTGGGTCAAGTCGCCCAGGCCACCAAGGACGAGGAACTGTTGAGCCTGACCAAGCGCTGCCACCCAGAAACGCTGCGTCAAATGCGCTGGGCCAACGCGATGCTCAAAGAGCTGTCGCCGCAAGTGCTGACCAACTAAGCCCTCGCCTCCTCCCGCGGGCAAGTGTGGCACCCGCGCGTCACTGCGTCACTTCACCTCAGCGGCAACACTGGAGCGGTCGCCAGGTGAGCGGAAGCGGTCGAGGTACGCAGGCCAGTTCCATGTCGACAGAAACCGCTGTCCTGCCTCATAGCCGTTGTCGTACAGCGCTTCAAGGCTGGCCCGGGAGACATTGAAGTCGAAAATTCCGACATCCGATGTCGGTACCTCGATTGCACGAGCGCGGACCCAGGGCAGGTTGAGGTACGCCTGGTCGTGACCGACCAGCAAGGTGGTGATCAGGCTTTCCAACAGTGACGGCGGCCCCAGTAGACGCAGCGGGCGCAACGCCGGGACCACCTTGTGAATGCCACCGGTCAGCGTCGGGATCACGGTGATTCCGATGGTCGGCCAGCGCGGCCGTTTGCGGTCGGGCCGGTCGAAGGAATCGATCGGAAAGTTCGACAGCATGCCACCGTCCACCAGGGTGGAGGTTCGGCCCTCGGCGCTGGTCAATTTGACCGGTTGGTAGAAGAACGGAATGGCCATCGAGGCGCGAACCGCATCGGCCACCAGCTGCTCGTCGGGGTCCAGCCCGTACACACGCTGGTAATCCCACGGCAGCCGGACCAGCTGGCTTGTGGTCAGGTCGGCGACGGTGACCGCCAGCTTGTAGCGGCGCTCCTTGAGTATGTATTCGTCATCGAAAGCCAGGTCGCCGAACGTGGTGACGCCGAGGTTCTTCAGCTCGCCGCGAATCCAGTTGTAGGCGAAGTCGCCCCGGTAAAGGCCGCTGCCCGACAGCATCCCCCACGCCGGACCGACGATCGGAACGGGCCCGGCGTCGCGCCATTTGCGCAGCGGCACCGACAGCGCAAGCTCCTTGACCTCCTCGCTGGTCAGCTGGTCGCCCTTGGACGCGGCCGCCAAGATCGCCCCGACCACCGAGCCGGCCGACACCCCGGACACCCGCTGGACCGAATATCCGGCGTCCATGAGGGCGACGACGGCTCCTACCAGTCCGATGAATTTGACCCCGCCGCCGGAGAGGACGAGGTCGACCTCTTTTGGCTGCTGGCCCCTCGACCGATCGTTTGCCATGGCTGCCTTCCCGAGTGCCGTGCATCAACGTTTGGCGGATACCCATTCGTAGGGCAAGAATTTCCCGTCGAACGTCACCACGACACGATCACCTGACGGATGTGGCTTCTTCTGCAGGTCGACGCTGAAGTTGATGGCGCTCATGATCCCGTCGCCGAACTGCTCGTGGATCAATTCCTTTATCGCCAGCCCGTACACCTGCAGGGCTTCGTAGAAGCGGTAGATGGTCGGGTCGGTCGGTACCGTCGTGGGCAGCCCGCCGCGCATCGGCGCGGCCGCCAGCACCGGCACCACCGACTCGTCGAGGCCCAGCATTTCGACGAGCACCTTGGCCAGCTCGACCGGAATCGGATGCTGGCCCAGCAGCGCCGACGTGGTCCACACGACCGGCCTGCCGATGGCGTCGGCCAGCTCCTGCCAGGACAGGCCTTTTTCCAAGCGGGCGACCACGATCTGTTCGGTGATCTCATTTCTGGTCATGGACCCAGCATGGCACCGTCGGCGGCTCACGCCGGCTTGGTCGCCGTCACCAACCGTGTCGCCGCCCACGGTCCGCCGTACCACATGCGCCATCCGAGGTTGCGCCGCTGCACGTCGCCCCACCCGAGTTCGCGCAACTGCCGGGCATGCTGGCGGGTTTCCCATAGGTCCGCAATAGCCAGCCGGCCGCCCGGACGCAGCACCCGGACCGCCTCCATCAGAGCAAGACGGCGGCCGTCGCGGCTCGAAATGTTATGGATGGCAAGGCTACTCACGACCACGTCGAAGCTTTCGTCGGCGAACGGCAGCGCGGTCATGTCGGCGGTGCGCACCTCGACGCGGTCGGCGACGTTCTCCAGCTCCGCATTGATCATCGTGGCCGTCGGCGAGTTGTCGGTCTGGTCGGCGCGCCACAGGTCGATGCCGATCGCATGTCCGCACGGCAGCCGCTTGGCCGCGGCCAGCAGCACCGCGCCGCGTCCGCACCCCAGATCGAGCAGCGTTTCATCGCCGCGGAGGCGCAGCTGGTCGAGGATCTCGTCCCACACCGCGAACTTGCCCACCCGGGTCGCGTGCAGGTACAGCGCAGTGTTCGCGATCATCGTGACACCAGACGCCCCGGCCAGCGCAGCGACTGCCCGTCTACCGCGGGCAAGACTGACGCCGGCCCACAGCAGCAGGCCGGCGGATTCGACCGCGATACCGACGCCCTGCACGGGGGCGGACAGGGTGTGGAATGCCCCGTCGATTCCGTACTCGCCTTTGCGCGCGGCGGCTGCGCTCGAGGCCATGAGGTCACCAATGTCCGTGGTGGACGACCTCTTCGAACGGCCGCCGCTTCGGTTTGCGGATCGGGGTGAGCGGGCGATCGGCGGGATATCCGATACCGAGCAGGTACGCCACCAGATAGTCGTCGGGCACACCCAGAATCTGGCGTGCTCGTTCCTGGTCTCCCACCGAGGAATGCCCCGTGCCGATCCCGAGGTCCGTGGCCGCGAGCATCATCGCCATCGTCGCCTGACCGATGTCGTACTGGTCGGTGACCTTGCGGCGTTCGCTGGGCGGTTCCGGGATGACCAACGCGATCGCGGCCGCAGCCGAGGCGATATGACCGGCGCCCTGCCACACGGTGGACAAATCCTGCAGCTGCCCGCGGTCGGTGACGATCACGAAGTCCCATGCCTGGCGGTTTTTCGCCGACGGTGCCCGCCATCCGGCCTCGGCGATGCGGTTCAGGTCGGCTTCGGAAACCGGCTCCGGCCGGTACTGGCGTACATTGCGCCGGGCACAGATCGCATCCCAGGTCTCCATTTCGTCCTTCTCCGTTCTGCCTCGTGTTCGAGTGCCTCGATCGCGAGTTAGGTTGGTCGTCGACCATGGTGCCACCACCATCGACCGGCAACTGCGACCGCGGGCCGGTGTATTCCCGACCGTCGGGCCGTTCGGGGTTTGGCGCATGGTTTGCAGCGCCTGACCGAAAGTTTCCGGACGACTAAAGTTCACCGATCCGAAAACGTTGAAAACCGCTGCCGGCAATAGAATTTACCGGCGTACCTTTCGGGTGGCTATTTGCCGACTTTATCCGCAACGGAGGCGGCGTTGCGATGACCAAGAACGCCTCGCGCGACGGGGTTCGGTCCAACCGGCGCGTCGACAAGCCGCTCATTGTCACCAAACGCGGAAAGATCGCTCGGCTGGAGTCGAGCCTGACCCCGCATGAGGCGCAAATCGAGGACCTTGTCTTTCTGCGGAAAGTTCTCACAAAGGGCGACATTCCGTTCTTGCTGATCCGCGACCACAAAAACCGCCCGGTCCTCGCGATCGCCATCGAGCTGCGTCCAGCGGTCGAGCGCGAGTTGATTACCGCATGCGCCGCAGAGCCGATGTACGCTAAAACCGTTGATGCGCCTGGGCTTTCGCCCGTCTTGGTGGCCGAGGACGGGCTATCCACATCGTCTGATCCGCGCATCGTGCGGTTGTATCGGCGGCGGATCGCGCCAGGCGGTTTCCGGTACGGCCCCAGATTCGGTGTGGAGCTGCAATTCTGGGAATTCGAGAAGACCGCGGTCCGCGCTCCGGTGGAGAACTCGCTGACCCGTGCGGTGCTGCCGCGCGAAGAATTGGCACCGGCAACCGTAAAGCTTTACGGGTATAAGTGGCCGACGATCGCGGGAATGTTCGTCCCGCATACGAGTGACGTGACGTTCGACATCGACATGGTGTTCTCGTGGGTCGACGGTGGCGATCCGGAGTTCCGGGCACGCCGGGCGGCCCAGATGTCGCAGCATGTGGTCGGTGAAGGTGACGAGGCCGAAGCTCGCTTTCGCCAGATCGATGAGTTGAAGTACGCCCTTAGGTCGGTGAACATGTTCGCGCCGTGGGTGCGGCGGATCTTCATAGCAACCGACTCGATGGTGCCGGCATGGTTGGCCGAGCATCCCAAGATCACGATCGTTCGTGCGGAGGAACACTTTTCGGATCCGGCCGCGTTACCCACCTACAACTCCCATGCGGTGGAAAGCCGACTTCACCACATTCCGGAGCTGGCCGAACACTTCCTGTACTCCAACGACGACATGTTTTTCGGTCGGCCGGTCAAAGCCAGCATGTTCTTCTCACCGGGCGGCGTCACGAGATTCATCGAGGCCAAAACCCGAATCGGGCTCGGCGCCAACGATCCCACGCGCAGCGGTTTCGAGAACGCCGCCAGGGTGAACCGGCAGTTGCTGTTCGACCGGTTCGGACAGCTCATCACCCGCCATCTCGAGCACACTGCTGTTCCGTTGCGCAAGAGTGTGCTGAGCGAGATGGAACGGGAATTCCCAGAAGAATTCGCCCGCACGCAGGCAAGCGCATTTCGTTCGGCGACTGATATCTCGGTCACGAACTCCTTCTACCACTACTACGCGCTCATGACCGGACGCGCCGTCCAGCAAGAAAAAGCCAGGGTGCTCTACGTGGACACCACCACCCGCGAAGGTCTCAATCTGCTTGCGGCACTGCGGAAGAAGCGGGGCTATGACTTCTTCTGCCTCAATGACGGCAGCTTCCCGGAAGTCTCAGCGGCGGAGCGCACCCAACGGGTCACGCGGTTCCTCGAACGTTATTTCCCGATACCGGCGCCGTGGGAGAAGGTCACGGCTGACCTCGATCAGCCGGGATTCTCCGAGCCGACGACGTTGACGCCATCGACAGGCGCGTGAAGCGCGATTACGTTGCGGCTCAAAGAAACGAGCGCATGTATTCGAGAACCTCGTCGATCTTGGCGAAACCGCCGAGGTGGCTTTCACCTGCACGCAAGATGAGCTCGGCGTCCTGCAGGCGTGACACCGCCGCCTGGACGCCGGCTAGGGGCACCAGAGTGTCGGCGTCACCATGCCACCACCGCACCGGCACTTTCACGTCGGCCAACCGGAAACCCCAGTCCAGACCGAACAGGCGGGCGTCGTCGACCACGGCCTGGCAGCGACCATGGAAGACGTTGAGCATGTCGTCGACGAATATCGCCTCGATTTCGGGGTCGGCGAGCACCTGTCGGTCGTTTTCGGGCCAAACGCTGGCATAGGCCCGGTAGGCGTAATGCGCGACCGGAATAAGGGGTGCCAGCAGCCCGGTGCTCAGCGCCGCCAACGGCCGGCGCAGCCGCGACAGCGCCGGGGAGAAGCGGCGGGCAAGGTCGGTGATCCCGCCGGCCGTGGCATCTGCGCCCACGGTCGGGACGATGCCGTCGAGCACGGCTACGGTGCCCACGCGGGCGACCATCGGGGGCAGCGCGCCGCAGGCCAGCGCGAAGGGACCTCCGCCCGATAGGCCCACGACGCCCAGTCGCTCGGCCTCGAGCGCGTCGGCCAGCTCGACTATGTCGGTGACGCAGTCGGCCACGGCGGTGTAGCGGTGCGGATCGGACAGCCCGGAGCCCGGTCGCTCGACGACGACGACTCGCAGGCCGAGCCTCTCGGCGGCACGCCGACCATGTAGCGGGAACTGGCGTCGAGCGCCCAGCGTGCCGTGGAACCACAGCACCACCGCGCCTGAAGGGTCACCGAACTCGGCATAACCAACGCGGCGACCGCCGGCGAGGCGGAAACGACCTTCCGCGCGCGGCTTTTCGACTCGCGGCACCCCCAACGGGTGCCGCAGCGGGTAGGCGGCGCTAAGCCGCTTTGCTGAGCTCTTCTTCCAGCGCATCGATCACGTCGCGAAGCTCGTCGACCATCCAGTTGTCGATGCGGTCGCTGTACACCTCCAGCAGCGACCGGTAGTACCACAGGTGCTGTTGCGGGTCGTGAACATTGAACCGTTGCCACAGCTCGTCACCCAGGTCGCGGAAGTCACGCAGAATCGCGCGGGCGTTGTGCAGTTTGTCGGCGAGTGACACCAGAATGGCCTCGTCCGACGCCTCGCGCAGGCAGCGGAGGTAGTTTTCCTTGCGCTCCCGCCAGGGCGGCTTGGGTGTTTCGAAAGTGTCGCTGCATTCAGAGACGATCAACGCGACGTCGGGGCCGAACTTCCCCCGAATCTCGGCCAGTGTCGCTTCGCCACCCTGGTCTTCCACGGCGTCGTGCAGCAAGGCAGCGATGGCCTGCGTCTCGGTGCCGTCGGCTTCGATGACCAACCCTGCCACCGACAACAGATGGCCCAGATACGGGGTGGCGCTGCCCTTGCGGGTCTGGGTGGCGTGCTTCTCCGCCGCGTATTGCATAGCCTCGACGAACTTCTGCGTCAGCCGTGGCGACGCTGTCTGGCTGGTCATAGTCCTCCCCTCTCGACCATCTTTCGCCTCACTGTCGCACACGGCACTGACATCACCGCGAACCAGCCGTCGGTGTCGGTGCGGCGGTCTATCGTGGCACCGCTATGGCGCTTCATCTCCACCGTGCCGAGCGCACCGATCTACTGGCCGACAGGCTCGGTGCGTTGCTGGCGACCCCGCTGTCCGACCCGTTCGCCGAAGAGCTGTTGTTGGTCCCTGCCCGCGGCGTGGAGCGATGGCTCAGCCAGCGGTTGTCCCACGTCCTGGGCCGCGGTCGCGGCGACGACGGAGTATGCGCCGGTGTGGCTTTTCGCAGCCCGGGCTCACTGATTGCGCAGGTCACCGGCACCGTTGACGACGACCCGTGGTCACCGGAGGCGATGACGTGGCCGTTGCTGGAGGTCGTCGACTGCTCGTTGGACGAGCCGTGGTGCCGAACACTGGCGAAACACTTGGGGCACTTCGACACCGACACTGAAGCCGAGTTGCGGCGGGGCCGGCGGTATTCGGTGGCGCGACGGCTGGCCGGGTTGTTCGCGTTGTATGCCCGCCAGCGTCCGCAGCTGCTGGTCGACTGGCTAGAGGGCCGCGTGGACGGTGTGGACGCGGACCTGGCCTGGCAGCCGGAATTGTGGCGGGCGCTGGTGGCACGGGTGCCGGCCGATCCGCCGCATATCCGGCACCAGAAAACCGTGGCCCGGCTGCGCGAAGGCCCGGCGGAGCTGCCGGAGCGGCTGTCGCTGTTCGGCCACACCCGGCTGGCGTGCACCGAGGTGGAGTTGCTCGAGGCGCTGGCCACCCATCACCAGCTGCACCTGTGGCTGCCGCATCCCAGCGACGACCTGTGGCAGGCGCTGGCCCGTCTGCACGGCGGGGTATCGCGTGTCGAGGACGCCAGCCGGAGCGTTGCAAGGCACCCCCTTTTGGAAACCCTGGGCCGTGATCTGCGTGAGCTGCAGCGGGCGCTGCCGGCTGATGTCGCGTCCGACGAATTCATAAGCGCCACAACGCGGTCCGATACGTTGCTGGCTTGGCTGCAGTCGGATATCGCCGCCAACGCGGTGCGATCGGAGGGTCGCACCTTGGCTGAGCAGGACCGCTCAGTGCAGGTGCATGCCTGTCATGGTCCGGCGCGGCAGATCGACGTGCTGCGCGAGGTGCTGCTCGGCCTGCTGGACGACGACCCGACGCTGGAGCCGCGCGACATCGTCGTGATGTGCCCGGACATCGAAACCTATGCGCCGCTGATCGTCGCCGGCTTCGGGCTGGGTGACATTGCCGGGGAGAGCCACCCGGCACACCGCTTACGGGTCAGGCTGGCCGACCGGGCGCTGACCCGGACCAACCCGCTGCTCGCGGTCGCCGCCGAACTGCTCGGCATCGCCGGGACCCGCGCCACCGCCAGCCAGGTGCTCGACCTCGCCCAGATGCCGCCGGTGCGCGCCCGGTTCCGGTTCAGCGACGACGACCTCGACCAGATCACCGACTGGGTGCGCCAATCCAACATCCGCTGGGGATTCGACCCACGACACCGCCAGCCGTACGGACTCGACCGCATCGTGCACAACACCTGGCGCTTCGGGCTCGACCGCATCCTGACCGGGGTGGCGATGTCCGACGACTCGCAGGCCTGGCTGGGCACCGCGCTGCCGCTCGACGACGTCGGCAGCGACAAGGTAGGCCTGTCCGGACGGCTGGCCGAATATGTCGATCGTCTGCAACGTGTCGTCGAACGACTCAGCGGCGCAAAGCCGTTGACGGAGTGGCTGGATGCCCTGAGCCAGGGTGTCGAGATGCTGACCCGCAGCGACGACGCATGGCAGCAGGCCCAGCTGCAGCGCGAATTCGCCGATGTGTTGGCGCAGGCCGGTTCTCGCGCGTCGACGCTGTTGCGGCTGCCCGACATCCGCGCACTGCTGAGCGGCCATTTGGCGGGACGGCCGACGCGGGCGAACTTCCGCACCGGGACGCTGACGGTGTGCACCATGGTGCCGATGCGCTCGGTGCCGCACCGGGTGGTCTGCCTGGTCGGACTCGACGACGGCGTGTTCCCGCGGATCAACGCCCCGGACGGCGACGACGTGCTGGCCCGCTGTCCGATGACCGGTGAGCGCGACATCCGTTCGGAGGACCGGCAGTTGCTGCTCGACGCGATCTGCGCGGCCACCGAGACGCTAGTGATCACCTACACCGGCGCCGACGAGCACTCCGGTCACGAGCGACCACCCGCAGTGCCGCTGGCCGAGTTGCTCGACACGCTTGACCAGACCACGTCGCAGCCGGTGCGCGACCAGATCCTGATCAGGCATCCCCTGCAGCCGTTTGACCGCCGCAACGTCGCACCGGGGGCGCTGGTACCGGGCAGGCCGTTCACATTCGACCCCACTGCGCTCACCGCAGCCGCAGCTGCTACCGGGAAACGTTGTGCATCAAAGCCGTTCATCACTGAGCCGCTGCCGGCGCCGCCTGGCGACGACGTGATGCTTGCCGATCTCATGGAGTTCTTCAAAGACCCGGTCAAGGGATTCTTCCGCGCGTTGGATTACACGCTGCCGTGGGACGTCGACACGGTCAAAGACGCGATGCCGGTCGAAGTCGACCCGCTGGAGGAATGGACGGTCGGCGACCGGATGCTGCACGACATGCTGCGCGGCATGGACGCGGACACCGCGGCCCAGTTCGAGTGGCGGCGCGGCACTTTGCCGCCGGAGCGACTGGGCTGGCGCAAAGCCAAGCAGATTCGCGATCGCGCTGCCAACCTCGCCCGAGCCGCGCGATGCGAAAGGCAGGAGGAGCCGCGCGCTCAGGACGTCGCCGTCGACGTAGGCGCTGGTCGGCAACTTACCGGGACTGTCACAACAGTTTTCGGCGATCGCATCGTGGAGGTGACTTACTCGAAGCTGGGCGGCAAGCACCTACTCCAATGTTGGATCCAGCTGCTGGCGCTGGCAGCGCATGACCCCAGCCGCTGTTGGACCGCGCTGTGCATCGGACGACGCGACGAGGACGCCGACCGTATCAAAACCCAGACACTGTGGGCGCCCCATAACGCCCTCGACATTCTGCGCGACTTGATATCTCTCCATGACGCTGGTCGCCGGGAACCGATGCCACTGCCTATCAGGACATCATTCGCGTGGGCCAAGGCGCGCGACTCGGGCACCGATCCACGACGAGCCGCCGGCTACCGGTGGACGTCGTCGAACAGTTACAGCGGCGAGAACGAAGAGCCCGCCAACCAGATCGCCTTCGGCCGTAAAGCCAAACTCGATGTGTTGTTGGGCCCGCCACACCCGGGCGAGGAAATGCCCGGAGAGGATACCCGGCTGGGGGCGCTCGCCGCGCGGCTGTGGTCGCCCCTAATCGAGGCGACGAAGGGGCACAGCTGATGGATCGCTTCGACTTGTTGGGCCCACTGCCGAAAAACGGTTCCACCACGGTGCTGGAGGCCAGCGCCGGCACCGGCAAAACATTCGCGTTGGCCGGGCTGGTCACCCGCTACCTCGCCGAGACCCGCACCACGCTCGACGAGATGCTGCTGATCACGTTCAACCGCAACGCCAGCCGCGAGCTACGCGAACGGGTCCGCAGCCAGATCGTCGAGGCGCTGGCCGCGTTGGACGGTCGGGTGCCGCCGGACAGCGACCTGGTGCGCCATCTCGTGAGCGGCACCGACGAGGAACGCTGGGTTAGGCAGCGCCGGCTGCGTGACGCGCTGGCCAACTTCGACGCCGCTACTATCGCGACCACCCACGAGTTTTGCGGCCGGGTGCTGAAATCGCTTGGTGTGGCGGCCGATAGCGGCACCGACGCCACGTTGCAGGAAAGCCTCGATGACCTGGTCACCGAGATCGTCGACGACCTGTACCTGGCGCAGTTCGGGCGGCAGGAGGACGATCCGGTACTTACGTATAGGCAGGCGCTCGAGTTGGCTCGCGCTGTGGTGAACGACCCGTGCTCGCAACTCCGTCCTCGCGATCCCGACGAGGCCACCACGGCCCGAATCCGGTTGCGATTCGCCGACGACGTGAAAGCCGAACTCGAGCACCGCAAACAGCGGCTGCGCATCCTCAGCTACGACGACCTGCTGACCCGGCTCGCGAAAGCGCTTGAAGCAGAGGACTCTCCAGCCCGCGACCGGATGCGCCAGCGGTGGCGGATCGTGCTGGTCGACGAGTTCCAGGACACCGACCCGATCCAATGGAGAGTGCTCCAGTGCGCGTTCAGCGGACACACGACGCTGATCCTGATCGGCGATCCCAAGCAGGCCATCTACGGATTCCGCGGCGGCGACATCCATACCTACCTCAAAGCGGCGCGCACCGCCGACGCCCAATACACCTTGGGGGTCAACTGGCGCAGCGACAAGCCGCTCGTCGACAGCTTGCAGACCGTGCTGGAGGGTGCGGCGCTGGGCCACCCCGAGGTCGTCGTGCACGACGTCGACGCCCGCCACCACGGGCACCGGCTGGCCGGCGCACCGCACAATGCGCCGTTTCGGCTGCGCGTTGTCAAACGTCCGACGCTCGGCTATGACGACACGGACACCATCCCGATCGACACGCTGCGCCGCCACATTCCCGCCGATCTGGCCGGCGACATCGCGGCTCTGCTGGCCAGCGACGCCACCTATGACGGCCGTCGGGTCAAGGCCGGGGACATCGCGGTGATTGTCGAGCGGCACGACGATGCCCGCGCCTGCCGAGACGCCCTGGCCGATGCCGGCATCCCAGCGATCTACACCGGCGACACCGACGTGTTCGAATCCCAGGCCGCCAAAGACTGGCTGTGCCTGCTGGAGGCATTCGACGCACCGCACCGCAGCGGGGTTGTGCGCGCCGCCGCGTGCACGATGTTCTTCGGCGAGACGGCGGAAAGCCTTGCAGCCGAGGGTGACGCGCTTACCGATCGGGTGGCGGGCACGCTTCGAGAGTGGGCCAACCATGCCCGCCAGCGCGGGGTGGCGGCAGTGTTCGAGGCCGCGCAGCTGGCCGGCATGGGCCGGCGTGTGCTGAGCCAGCTGGGCGGCGAGCGGCACATGACCGACTTGGCGCACATCGCGCAACTGCTGCACGAGACCGCGCATCGGGAACGGTACAGCCTTCCGGCGCTGCGAGATTGGCTACGCCGCCAGTGCGACAACCGAACCCGAGTCAGCGAACACAACCGCCGCCTGGACAGCGATGCCGCCTCGGTGCAGATCATGACCGTATTCGTGGCGAAGGGTCTGCAGTTTCCGATTGTGTATTTGCCGTTCGCGTTCAACCGCAATGTCCGTAAGGACGACATCCTGCTCTATCACGAGGAGGACGAGACGCGGTGCCTGTTCATCGGCGGCAAGAACGGCCCTGATCGTAGCCGTGTCGAGCAGCTGAACCGGCTGGAAGAGGCGCGCAACAACATCCGGGTCACCTACGTCGCGCTAACGCGGGCGCAGTCGCAGGTGGTGGCGTGGTGGGCGCCGTCCTGGGACGAGCGCAACGGCGGGCTGTCGCGTTTGTTCCGCGATCGCCGCAAGGGCCAGGCCGAAGTACGCGACAGGTGCGAGTCGGCCATTACCGACGACGAAGCGTGGGCGGTGTTCACACAGTGGGAAGTCGCGGGCGGGCCGTCGGTGGAGGAATCGGTCATCGTCTCCTGTGCTGCCCCGGAATTATCTGCTGCGACTGAGAATTTCGCAGTGCGACACTTCCACCGTGCAATCGACACCAGCTGGCGGCGGACCTCGTATTCGGCGCTGGTTCGCGACGCGGAGCCCCTCGGTGTAGCGAACGAGCCAGAAGTGGGGATCCGCGACGACGAAGTAGAAGGCGTGGTCGTCACCGCTTTAGGCGACGGTGCCGATATCGCCTCGCCGCTGGCCGGGATGCCGTCCGGCGCGACGTTCGGGTCACTCGTGCACGCTGTGCTCGAGACCACCGATCCCGCGGCGCCCGACCTGGCCGCCGCACTCGAGGATCAGGTTCGACGACACTTGGCGTGGTGGCCGGTTGAGGTTTCCGCCGCTGAGCTGGCCGCCGCACTGGTCCCGATGCACGACACGCCGCTGGGGCAGTTGGCAGGCGGGCTGACCCTGCGACAGATCGAGCCGCGAAACCGGCTGCGCGAGTTGGACTTCGAGATTCCATTGGCTGGCGGTGATCTGCGCGGCGCGGTGCCGGACGTGTCGGTGTCCGATGTGGGTGAGCTGCTGCGGCGACACCTACCCCTCGATGATCCGCTGGCCCCGTACGCCGAGCGGCTGACCTCGCCAGCGTTGGGCGCCCAGTCGTTGCGCGGATACCTAGCCGGCTCCATCGACGTGGTGTTGCGGCTCCCCGACCCGCGCTATTTGGTGGTTGACTACAAAACCAACCACCTGGGCGACACCGCAGCCGATTACAGCCACACACGGCTCGCCGAGGCGATGTTGCACTCGGACTATCCGCTGCAGGCGCTGTTGTATGTAGTTGTGCTGCACCGGTTTCTGCGCTGGCGACAGTCCGGGTACGACCCGGCCGCGCATCTCGGCGGGGTGCTGTATCTGTTCGTGCGCGGCATGTGCGGTGCCGATACGCCAGTGCTCGACGGCCATCCGACCGGAGTGTTCAGCTGGCGGCCGCCGGCCGAGCTTGTGGTGGCGCTCTCCGATCTTCTCGACGCCGGGAGGCGCGCCGCATGAGCGTCGTCGAGACCGAAGTCGCCATCAGCGCAACCGGTGTGCTGCGCACGTTCAGCCAGGCGGGTGTTCTCGAGTTTTCGGATGTGCACGTGGCGCAGCGGCTCTGCGAGCTGGGCGGCGAACCCGACGAGCGGGTGGCCTTGGCGGTCGCGCTGCTGGTGCGGGCGCTGCGGGGCGGCTCGGTGTGCCTCGATTTGTCGACGCTCGCCGCCGCGATCGACATTGACGGCGTCTCGTGGCCGGACGCAGCGGAGTGGCTGGCGGCAGTGCGGGCAAGCAAGCTACTCAGCGACCCGCCGGTGCTGCATCTCTACGACGACAGGCTGCTGTACCTGGACCAGTACTGGCGCGAAGAAGAGCAGGTGTGCGACGACCTGCTGGCGTTGCTGGAGTCCAAGCAGACAGTCGAAGTGCCCGCCTTCGAGCGACTTTTCCCGCCCGGGTACGAAGAACAGCGGCAGGCAGCGGAAATCGCGTTGTCACAATCCGTGACCGTATTGACCGGTGGCCCGGGCACAGGCAAGACCACCACGGTCGCGCGGCTGCTGGCACTGCTGGCGGAGCAGACGGAGCTCGCGGGGTCGTCGCGGCCGCGAATTGCGTTGGCGGCGCCGACGGGCAAAGCGGCGGCGCGACTGCAAGAGGCGGTGGCGGTCGAGGTGGCCGAGCTCGACTCCGCCGATCAGACGCGGCTGGGTGAGCTGCAGGCAATGACAGTGCACCGGCTGTTGCACATGCGGCCGGGATCGTCGTCGAGATTTCGGCACCATCGCGGAAACCGGTTGCCGCACGACGTGATTGTGGTCGACGAGACGTCGATGGTGTCGCTGACGCTCATGGCGCGGCTGCTGGAGGCGGTGCGCCCCGAGGCGCGACTGATCCTGGTCGGCGATGCCGATCAGCTGGCCTCGGTGGAAGCCGGTGCGGTCCTGGCCGATTTGGTGGACGGGCTGTCAGCCCGTGATGACGTACGGGTGGCGGAGCTGAGGACCGTGCACCGGTTCGGCAAGTCGATCGGCTCCTTGGCCGATGCCATCCGGGTCGGTGACGCCGATGGTGCAGTGGCGTTGTTGCGGTCGGGCGACGACCACATCGAGTTCATCGAGGACGATGACCCGAGCGAACGTTTGCGTTGTGTCGTGGTGGCACATGCACTTCGGGTGCGCGAGGCGGCGCTGTTAGGAGCCGCCGACGAGGCGCTGGCGACGCTGGGCGAACATCGGCTGTTGTGTGCGCACCGGCAGGGTCCATACGGCGTGCAGCACTGGAACAGGCAGGTCGAGAAGTGGCTTTCCCACGAGACGGGTCAGCCGCCGTGGTCGGAGTGGTATGCGGGGCGGCCCCTGATCGTGACGGCGAACGACTACGGGTTGCGGGTCTACAACGGCGACACCGGCGTGGTTGTCGCCGGATCGGACGGGTTGAGGGCGGTGATCGCGGGCGCCACGGGGCCGCTCGACTTTGCGAGCAGCCGACTCAGCGACGTCGAGACCATGCACGCGTTGACGATCCACAAATCCCAGGGCAGCCAAGCTGCTGAAGTGACTGTGCTTCTGCCGCAGGAGGATTCGCCGCTGTTGACCCGGGAATTGTTCTATACCGCGGTGACTCGCGCCAAGCGAAAGGTGCGAGTTGTCGGGTCCGACGCCGCGGTGCGGACTGCGATCGGGCGGCGGGCAGTGCGGGCAAGCGGATTGGCCCGGCGGTTGCACGCTTCTGCCTGACCGAGCCGACGGTTTCTGCACTGCTCCGCACGGATGTGTCTGCTGGGTAGGAGTCGTAAACTCTGCGCATGGAACCGCACCATGACACAAGCGAGCTCTAGTCGCGACGCGCCGTGTTCTACTGCCTGGGTCAACACGGTTAGCAAAGTACTAACCCCGGCGCTGTCCATGGCCAACAACACCACGTCCTCGCCCCGGAACTCGGGAGCGAGTTCGGCACGGATGACGTTCATAGGTAATTACTTCTCCTAGGTTGATCGGCGATAGTGCTGATGATATCCATGAGGTGGGCAAGCGAATCATCTTCAGACGTCGCCTTTGTCAACCGCACGAATTCGCCCAATGATGTTGGTGATTAAGGGCGTGTGCTTGCCGATGTGCCGTTTACTAACAAGCACCATCCGATCGCCAGCCCATTGATAAAGCGCCAAGCCCTGCCTACGCTCACCAAATGACACTTCCGTCGCCATCGGCCGGGTCGGTCGCCGTGGTCACCGGCGCATCGTCAGGCATCGGCGAAGAATTCGCCCGTCAACTCGTGGCCCGCGGTTACCGCGTCGTCGTCACTGCCCGCCGGGAAGACCGGCTGCAGAAGTTGTGTGCCGAACTCGGCGGCGACCAGCACGCCGTCGCGGTCGGTACCGATCTGGCTGTCCCGCAAGACCGCGACCGGCTGGCCGAACGAATCGACGAGCTGGGCGCTCAAGTCGACATCCTCGTCAACAATGCCGGCCTTGGTATCTACACCAAGTTCGGTGCCGAAGGCCGCGACAAAGAACTGCAGATGCTGCGCGTCGACGTCGAGGCGGTGGTGGACCTGATGCTGCGCTACCTGCCCGGCATGGTCGATCGGGGTCGCGGCGCGATCATCAACCTGTCATCGGTGACGGGATTCCAGCCGGCCCCGTACAACGCCGGCTATGCCGCCGCCAAAGCGTATGTGCTGTGGTTGTCGGAGGCGGTGCATGCCGAAGTCGCTGACAGCGGTGTGACGGTCACCGCCGTCTGCCCCGGGCCGGTGCCGACGGAGTTTCAGGCGGCCAACGACGCCGATTTCTTGGTCAGCCGGATGCCGTCATTCGCGCAGGTTCCCCCCGAACGGGTCGTCGCCGATGCGCTGAAAGCCGCCGAGCGTGGTCGCGCATCGGTAGTGCCGGGAGCGCCACACGTGCGAGCGTTCCTGGAATCCTCCCGATTCATACCGGCTCCTTTGGCGGTACCGGTCGTGGCCCGCATGTACAAGCGGTAACGGGGACATCAGCCAGTTACCCTGGCCCAGTGAGCAATAAAGTCTCCGGCGGGGTCGTGCACAAGCTGCCCGCAGACCTGCGCGAGGCGCTGATCGCCAACTCCACGGCACTGGCCGCCTGGAACGACATCACCCCCTTGGCCCGCAACGAGTTCATCTGCTGGGTCGAGGACGCCAAGCAGGAGAAGACGCGACAACGCCGCATTCGCCGGACCCAAGAGGAACTGGAAGAAGGCATGCGCCGACCGTGCTGCTGGCCGGGGTGCAAGCATCGGGAGCGCACCGGCAAGCCTTGACCATGCCGTATGGGACGCTGAGCCTGCCGCGTTACCGTGTGCGCTGGGCGGAGACGAACAGGTTCTGCGGCACGCCGTCCTCGACCTCTTTCGGGGGCTTGCGGCCGTAGCCGGCCATCAGCTCCGGTGAGGGCGTGACCGTCACGTCCCAGCCGTGGCGGCGCAACCACTCGCCGACGTCTTCGCGTTCCTCGAAGTACCACAGCTCATCGGTGCGGGGCACCTCGCGCTGCGGGTCGGCCTTGGCCATCAACGCCCGCACCCGGTCCATCCGCGCACGCCGCGTTGCGCGGGTCTCGGGGGCCATGAAGTTCGGCCCCAGCGCCTCGACAGCGATCCGGCTACCGGTTACGGTCAGGCTCTGCACCCGTTCGAACAGCAGGTCTTGGGCCGCTGCTGGCAGATACGGCAGCAGTCCCTCAGCTGACCATGCGCTTGGTGCCGAGGCGTCAAAACCGGCCTGCCGCAATGCCTCTGGCCAGTCCTGACGCAGGTCCACGGGAACCTCGACCCGGTTGCACGTCGGCTCGGCGCCGTGGTTCCGCAATGTCGAGGACTTGAACTCCAAGACCCTGGGCTGGTCGAGCTCGAAGACCGTGGTGCCGTCGGGCCACGGCAACCGCCACGAGCGCGCGTCCAGGCCGGCCGCCAAGATCACCGCCTGACGGATGCCCGCGCGCGTGGCGTCGACGAAGAAGGCGTCGAAAAACGCGGTGCGGCAAGCCATATAGTCGACCATCGACCGCATGTGCAGGGGCAAATCGGGTTCGGCTTCGACGACCTCCGCGGGCAGCTCAGGAGCGAGGTGCCAGTTCCACACTCCGTCGCCGGCGGCGTCGAGGAAAACCCGCGCGAACGGATCACGGATGAGCGGGTTCTCGCTCTCGGTTTCCGCCGCGCGGGACGCGGCCACGCCGAGCGCCGTCGCACCCACACTCTCGGTGATCTCCCAGGTGTCGTTCTCGGTTCTCGCCACGCCTAGCTCCTCCCAGTCAGCGCCACTCTACGTGAGTCGCGGATGTGAAGGCGCCGTGGGAACCGGGGCTTCGTTCTCTGGATTGCGCCGACGACTCGCACGCCGCTGCTACGGATTGACTGTTGTGCACCAGGAACCGTTTCTGATGCACGTGTTCGCTGGCGAGCAGCGCCGTCACTGCTCATCCCCAAGCGGCGCACGTCCTCCGACGTCACGGCGGTGCCGACGCTCACCACAGGCAAGTCCGTCCGGGGGTCTATGGAGACCGCGACAGCACTGCCGGTTCCGAGTCCGCGCCGAACGAGGTAGGCGACTGTTTCGTTCAATGTGCAGCGCGTCCCGCGATCGCGAGCGCTTGTTTGTGCAAGTCGTCGGGAAAATTGATTGTGGTACGCATACCCACTTTTCCATCGCTGCATCGATGCAGCCACCGGCCGGGAGACGACGAGCGCCGATGCGGAACAATCGCGGTCAGCATGGTCGACAACGACGGTTCCCCACCGACATCGCGACGACGCCACATTGTGCGGCTCGCGGTGTTCGTCGCCTTCCTTATCGGAATGTTCTATCTGGTAGCCGTCAGGCGGGTCATCGATGTCGAGGAGGTGCGGCGCTGGGTCTCGGCGACGGGGCCGGCGGCGCCGTTGACCTACGTCGTGGTGTCGGCCGTCCTCGGCGCGTTGTTTGTGCCGGGCCCGATTCTTGCCGCTGGCAGCGGCTTTCTGTTCGGCCCGTTGCTGGGCATCGTCGTGACGTTGGGTGCGACGGTGGGGTCCGCGGTGGTCGCGAGCCTGATCGGCCGTCGGGCCGGCCGAGACAGCGTGCGGGTTCTGCTGGGTACTCAACGCGCCGACCGCATCGACGCGCTGATCGAACGAGGCGGATTGTGGGCGGTCGTCGGTCAACGCTTCGTTCCCGGCATCTCGGATGCGCTCGCGTCTTATGCGTTCGGGGCGTTCGGAGTTCCGTTGTGGCAGATGGCCGTCGGCGCGTTCATCGGTTCGGTGCCGCGCGCGTTCGTCTACACCTCGCTCGGCGCATCGATCGCGGACCGCTCGCCTGCGCTCGCCTACGCAGCGATTGCGGTGTGGTGCGCGACCACCATTGTCGGCGTGTTCGCCGCGCGGCGCGGATATCAGAAGTGGCGTGGGCAGGCCAGCCGCGCTGAGGAGAGCGGCCACACCGTCGACCACCATGACCGCAGCTGAGCGGGGCGGAGGCTCCTCAGTTTGCGGCGTCGGCGTGGTGGCCCGCTGGCTCATCCGTGCAGGGCGGATGGGATCCCGGTGTGCCCGAAATCGTCACCTTTCCACAGCAGCGGCTCACGTAGGTCGAGCGCCAGCGCGTATGAGAAGCATCCACTGAAGTTCAAGCCAGCCGGGTGGCCGCTGCCTTCGCCGAAATCCGCGTAGGCCTGTCGCGCCAGGCGGGCCTGACGCTCGGTCACCGGCTCGACCACGAACTGGCCCTCCTGCAGAAGCTCCTCCAAACCTCTGCTGATAATCGGATCGCGCTGCAAGTCGAGTACGATCCCGCATTCGAGATAGGTTGCCGCGGAAAGTCTTCTTACATCTGCGTCAGCAATGGCCTGAGCGTAGACCGCAGCATCGTCCTCTCCGGTAAGTATCGCGATGATCGCCGACGTGTCGGCGATCACGCAGGTAGCCCGCGTTCGTCATACAGCAACGCTGCATGGTCCACCCGCTCGGCCTCCGGGCTCATACGGCTGGCGGTCTTATGGCCGATGGCCAACAGCCGCAGCGCAAGATCGTCTTTTTGCAGTCTGGTCAAACGCTCGTTGACCGCAGTGGCTACTGCTTGCGCTTGCGACTCCCCTGTGATCCTCGCGATTTGCTGGACCTTCTCGTGAATAGACGAATCTTTGATGTTCAGCGCCATGCGGTACCTTTCTACCTGACCGATGGTACCGCTGTCTGCCAGATGACAAGCGATGCTTCCAGGACGGGAAAGATCACAGCTGACTCACCAGTCCTGTGAGTCCCGCGGAGGAGGATTAGGTGCTTTACCGACGTCCGCGAAGCTGCCGAGATGGCCAAGCAGCTGGGCGCTGCCGACGAGGATGCGCTGGAATCTGACGACCCGAAAGTTGCTGCGGCACCGAATGAATTCATCCGCGACTACGAGACCCGGTGGCTCGATCAGCCGATCCCCGCGCTCGCCGGCCACACCCCACGGCAGGCCGCCGATGACCCGACCCGGCGCGGCGACCTGATCAAGCTGCCGAACAGTTTCCCCGCCAGCGGCGGCGCGCCCGGGCGGATGGACGTCGATCGGCTGCGTTCGGCGCCCGGACTGTAGCGTCGGGCAGGTTGTCCGATAGCCGTCACACATGTCACACCGCTCACGCCCTAGACCTAACATGCGAAATGCCCGCCTCTGCGCGAGTTCGGCGTAGCAGTGGCACTGCTCGCCGCCCTGGCGTCGATGATCGCGGCGACCACGGCGTACTTGTCAAGACAGCAAAGCCCGTGCCGGAGCTGGTCGACTTGTTCGAGGACAAGCGTTAAGCCGGCTTCGATCGCCAAGCCGGTGACTGCGCCCGTTCGGGAGCTACCTGGCTGGATTAGGCTCTGTCCCTTGCCTTTGCAGGCAGCACAAGGCATCGTACCTGTCGAAAACGCGGCAATGAGGTCAGCCCGAACTGAGCGCCTTACGCCTTCTGGAATTGGCGATTGTGGAACGATCGCGATTGAGCTTCTTCGGCGTCCGCACCGGCGGATATTCGATCGGTCGGACATCCAATGTCAGGCCGACTGGCGCGAGCATGTTGACCAGCGCGTCGAGGCTGAACTTGTTGATCTTTCCGTTCACCAGATCCGAAATGCGGGGCTGGCTCACATGAAGACGCCTGGCAGCCTCGCTCTGTGTCCAACCTTCTTCTTTGATTCGCTGTTCGATAGCGATCATCAGCATGCCGCGCGCGGTCAGGTTGGCCGCCTCCTCTGGAGTGTCAGTCAGGTCGTAAAACACGCTGTCAGCCATGTATTGCCTCTCGATAGCGCTTCTTGGCGAGACCAATATCTGTCTTCGGTGTCCTCTGCGACTTCTTCGTGAAGACGTGAAGGACGCAAATCGTCCCGTGGAGCTTCGCGACGTAAATAAGCCGCACAATGCCATCGGCGTCCTGAACTCGTATCTCGTACGCACCGGGGCCCACGGCACTAATCGGTTTGTAGTTGTTGGGCATCAGCCCCATTTGCAAGCGAAGCAGCTGCTGACCGAAGGCGTTTCGGATGGCCGGACGTTGCTCGCGGGTGTCTTCCCGAGTTGTCCAGCCATCTGACTGGCTTCAGGTCGATAGCCATCTTATATCAATGCTGATATAGATGCGACCAAGGCCCCAGATAACCTCGGCAACACCGCCGGGCAACATGCTGCCCGAGACCTAGCCCTGGATGAACCATCTGCACTCGAAACATGACCGCATTCAAGCGTCGACCACCGACAGGTGACCACGGCTACATCAGCCCCCGGCGGATGCGCGATGTCGTCAACAGCAAGCGGCAAACAAATGCCAGCTGTCATGCTCGCTGCCCTGAGCACGCGTTTCTGCGCAATGCGAATCAGTGGCCACCAACGTACGTGGTCGTCGGCGTTCTACCCACCACTGCCGTACAGACGCAAGGCTTGGGCTGCCGCCGTCGCGACTGCGCCACGCAGATCGGTGATCGGTGTGCTGCCCCGCACGTGGATGGCGTTCGACAGCAGAATGACATAGGTATCGGAGCCTGGGTCCATCCACAGCGAGGTCCCGGTAAAGCCGGTGTTGCCAAAGCTTCCGACGGGAAAGATCCGGCCTCGCGGCATCGAGTAGGCCGTGTCGATATCCCAGCCGAAGCCGAACAGGTTCTGTCCGTTGATCGCTGGATAGTGGAGCCTGCTTCGGTCCGCCTGGTTGGCTGCATCGACTTGGCCGGGTGTATGTCCGGGCTGCTCCGGAGTCGTCATCAACTCCAAAGTCGCTTGTGTCAGAGGAAAGTTGCTCGGGCGACCCGCAAGCCGATCAAGCAGCGCCTGCGCATAGATGCCGACATCGTGCGCCGTCGAGAACACACCGGCATGCCCGGCCACTCCCCCCATGCGGCGCGCCGTGGGGTCATGCACCGTACCCCGAAGCAGCGCATCGTAATCGGGATTCTTGCCCGGATCGGCTCTGTTTTCCTCATCACGTGCCGTCGGTGCGATGCGCGACAACAGACTTACGCTCCACGTCCCCGCGGGACAAGGCCCCCGCATTCGCCCGGCGGGAGCCCAGGCAATCGCCGCCCCTCTGATCTTGTGCGGACCACACGCTTTGGTCGGCGGAAGATAGCGACTCTCGCGCATCCCAAGCGGCGCAAAGACATTGCGCTGCACGTAGACGTCTTCCGGCTCACCGGTAACTTTCTCGAGCAGCGCGCCCAGCAGAATGTAGTTGATGTCGGAGTAGCGGAAACCCATACCGGGACTTGACTGCAACGGCGCAGTGAGCGCGCGGTGAATGCCTTCTGATTTGTCGGCTCGCTCCAGTCCCCAGGGATCTGCGAGGTTGACGTCGACCGCTTCACCTGACGTCTGCGTCAGCAACATGCGAACCGTCACCTGCGCCCGCTGGGGATCGTTGCCCGTGTTGAAGTCAGGCAAATACTTCTGCACGGGATCGTCGACGGCAACCTTGCCTTGTTCGTATAGCTGCATGATCGCGGTCGCCGTTGCGAGGCACTTGGTCAACGACGCGATATCGAAGATGGTGTCCTCGGTCATCGGCTCCGCCGGTGCCGGCGAGCCGTCGAGACCCGGTTCGCCGGCAAGCTTGCGCGAGCCATACGCCCGACGGAAGACGACCTCGCCGGCGTGCCCAACCACCACCACAGCGCCTGGCAGCCGTTGTGCCGCAACAGCATCGTTCATCAGCTTGGACACGGCCGGGAAGTCAGGCGTGGGAGCCGCGTCTGGCGCCTGGGTTTCGTGCACGACCGCCGGGGGCGCTGCATTGGTGGGTGCCGCGGCCGGCGTCTGCGTGGCCTGCGCGACATCGCCTACCGCTGGGTGCTCAACATAGCCACTGGAAGGCGCCGCGGCCAATACAAGCAAGACACCTGCAACAGCAAAGGCCATGCGCACGAACCACTTACGGGCCGAGCCGCGTCGGCCCGTCCGGGCTGAAGGAGAGCCGTTGCCGATAACTACCTGCGCCAGCGTAGCCGAACGCACCCTGTTCTTATGCCGGGGCTGGCCAACCTGCGACACCCGGGCAGACAACGATCACTCGGCGGGCTCTCGATCAGCCGGTGGTGTGGACGATCAGCACATCGATCTTGGCCTTACTGGCCAGAGCCCCGGGGATCGAGAACACCCGTCCGACGATCGCCGATCGCGCGTTGAGCCCCACATTGCCGACCACCAGCAGATCGGCCCCGACCTCCTCGGCCAGGTCCACGAGCGCCTGGACCGGAGCATCTTGAATCGGCCGGTCCTCGATGTCTTTGGCCCCCGCCGCCTTGGCGCGATCGCGGGCATCGCGCAACATCTCGTAGATCGGCGCGGCGCCGCTCACCAGGTAGCTTTCCTCGCGCAGGACATCGGCCGCGCGCGGGTCCTCTTTGGGCGGAGAGTAGCCGGTCGCAATGATGAGCTTGGCGTTCGACTCGGCAGCAATCTCGCCCGCGCGCTCGACAGCACGCAGTGACGACTCCGAGCCATCAGTGCCGACCACCACAGTCTGATAGGCCGTCATCTGCCCTCCGCAGCGTCGTTTGGGTGCCTACCGCAGACACTAACGCTCCACGGCATTCGGACCGGACAATTCGCGTAATGCATGCGGCGCTACCCAACCTGCTGGAACCGTGCAACCGTCGCGCCGGCCACCCTGCCGAACCAGTACGGGAAATCCCCAGAAACCGTAGCCTGTGGTGCTGTGCCGGTGGCTGCTCGGGCGTTGTCTGCGATGTTCGCGGTGCTGCTGGTCGGGGTGGTTGCTGGCGGGACCGCGCACGCCGAGCCGACTACTGCCGAACCCGGCGCCAGACTGGTGGGCTGGGACACCTACCGCCGACTGGATCGGTTGCCGTATCTGAGCGCCGATACCCAGACCTTGCAGGTGTCGAGCTTCGATCGCAGCGGCGGTGATTTCGACGTCTCCACCGGTAACCGCAACGGCACCGGCGGGTGTCTGGCGCCCGGCGGCGCAGGGTGTGTCATCGCCGAGGATCGCGGTGCCGGAGAGGTGGATTCGATCTGGTTTACCCGCGACGGCGGCAATGTGCGCGCGATCGGGACGATCCGCGTCGAGCTGGACGGGCAGACGGTGATCGACGCACCCTTGCAATCGGTGGTCGACGGCGCGCTGGGTGCGCCGTTCGTGTGGCCGCTGGTGGCCAACGCCGCGCAGTCGCCGGGCGGCGTGTACATCAAGGTGCCGATGCCGTACCGGACGTCGATGCGGATCAGCGTCGCAGCGAATTTGGAGTACTACCACGTCGACTATCGCCAGTTTTCCAGCGGTGCCGGGGTGACCACGTTTTCGGCCGCCGACCCCGCGCTCGACGTGCTGGCCACGCTGCGCGCCGCGGGCACCAGCGACCCGAAACCGGCCGCACGCACCGCGACGCATATCCATCGGGCTGTCGAGCTTGCTGCCGGTGCTGGGCAGACGATCGCGGAATCGTCTGGGCCCGGTCTGGTTTCGGCGCTGCACCTGTGGCTGCCAGAACCGGCGGATCCACTTCTGACCGGGTTGCGGCTACAGATCGAGTTCGACGGCCACACCACAGTCGACTCGCCGCTTGGGGAGTTCTTCGGCGCCGGGCTGGGCGCCACCAGCGTGCGCTCGCTGATGTTCGCCGCGATCCCGCAACCCGGCGGCGCGTTGGCGTTGTCGGCTTGGTGGCCAATGCCGTTCGCCCGCACGGCGCGCGTCACGCTGCTCAACACGACCGGCAATCCTGTAGCGGGGATCGACAGCGATGTCGCGATCGCACCCGACCCGCAGTGGGGGCCCGCGCTGGCCAGTGGCCGCGCCGGCTACTTCACCGCACGCTCGCATACCGGGCCGACGACCCCTGGCCAGGACTGGGTGTTCGCCGATGAACATGGGCACGGCAAATTCGTCGGCGTCAGCCACACCATCCGTGGTGCACCGATCAAAACGTCGTTCAGCGACGCCGCCCCGTACTTTCTCGAGGGAGCCGAACGCGTCTACACCGACGGTGCCGCGTCGCCGCAGTGGTATGGCACCGGCACGGAGGACTTCTACGAGGGCGGCTGGTACTTCAAGGGCGGCACGCACTTCAGCGATCCGCTCACCGGCCAACCCGATCAGCGCACGGCGGCCGGTGGATGTGCGGGCTACTGTGTGGCCGCCTATCGGTTGATGTTCGCCGAGGCTATCGACTACCACTCGGCGCTGCGGTTCGGCATCGAGCATGGGAAACGCAACATGGTCGAACCTGATTACAGCTCAACGGCTTTCCTGTACACCCAACCGGACGACACCGTTGCTCCCAGCGACGACGTCAACCCCGGCGATCCGATCGGCCGGCTGCTGCACGGCTACACCGACGACGCCGCCGCCGACCAATTGCTGGTCAGCGAGTATGAGGGCAGCGACGACAACCGCCCGATCGTCGGACTGGTCCGCAGCACCACCGCTGCGATCACGTTCGACGTCGCGGTCCGTCCGGACAACCACGGCCTGCTGCTACGCCGCACGTCGGACCAAGCAAACGGATTTCAATCAGCAGACGTTGCGGTCGACGGTGTGCGCGCCGGGACGTGGTTGCAGCCGCGCAGCAACAGCATTCATCGTTGGCTGGATGACACCTACCTGGTGCCAGAGTCGCTGACCGCGGGCAAATCCCGCATCACGGTCACGCTGAGGCCGACCGCTCACTCGCCGCCCTGGACGGCCAGCCGCTACCACGTAGACACACTGACGGGGCTGTCCGATCCGCGACAGTGAAGCGGCTCAGCTACGTGGTGAGCCGGAGCCGCTCGACTGGTTGCCCCGTCATTTGTGCTATCAGTTCAAAGTCCTTGTCCAAAGCCAGAACTGTCAGACCAGATATTTCGGCGAGGGCGGCGACGAGAAGATCCGGGACCGATGGTCCACGATGCTTACCACGATCGGCCAGCAGCAACTGCACCTCAACCGCGCGATCTTCTACTGCTGGGGTGAGGTACTGCACTGGCATCAGGGCAAGTGGCGGTGAGACGGACTCAGTGTGTGCTTCGGCCGCGCTTCGGAACGTTCGACCCGCTGGCTACACGTGAACTATTGCTGCATGGCTGCTTAATAAAGTCGCGTTTCTGGAGCAACAGGAGAGTCGTATCACAGGTTCTCGATGACCAAATGACCCTGAGTTTTTGCAAGTCGCGCCGCCGCTAGACGGCGCACGGCCGCGACCGCGGCCAAACCCGGGGCCACAGGCTCTAAAAAAGGCGGACTCATTCATCGGGGGCACGCCACCAGCGCCTCGGCGAGCGGCTGAGCGGAAGGCGATGCGCTGCAGGCGTTTACGGAGTCGATGGCGCTGTTTGTCAAAATGAGCCGCATTGACAGGCGCGTCACGTCTCTCACACCGGTCACGTCACCGGACCACTAGGCGAAATCTCTGCCTAATAGCGGCTTCAGCGACAAGCTGGTGTGAGCAGCGTTGGTGGTCACTCGCTCGCACGTGGATCAAGCTGCTGAACCTGCGATGGATGGCGAACGTCGACGAGATCGCCAATGATCTGAAAGTCGCCGGTGTTGTGGGTGAGGAGAGGCACGCCCTGAATGTTCGCGGTGGCAGCGATTACGAGATCGATTGAGCGGCGCCGGGGCTGGCCGCCCCGGTTACTGACGGCGGCTGACAGCCGACTCCACTCTCGCGCGATCTCGACCGTGATCGGAAACGGGTCAAACGCCGATTCGATTGCGCCCAGCCGCTCGGTACGAAGCGCCCGTTCATCATCGTCGCTGGTGACAAGGACACCAAAATGGAGTTCGGCAATCGAAGCGACGCTTATCGCGGCCTGGACGTGCGAGGGCGGTTCGTCTCCGATCAGCACCGAGGTGTCAAGGACCGCGCGCATCCGCTACTCGAACGGGTTGACGATCGAAGCTGGGAACCGCTCAAGGTCTGCCCCAAGCGTTTTCGGGGCCGGGCCATGCCAGACCGCGCGCAACGCCGGCCCGCTGACCCATCGCCTGTGCATGGCTGGCCCAAGCTGCGCCACCGGCCGGCCTGCAACGGTGATCGTGATCTCCTCGCCTGCTTCTGCTCGGCGCAGCACCTCGCCGACGTTGTTGCGCAGTTCTTTTTGCGGAATGGTCGCCATAGGGCCCATGGTAGCAGAATTGCTACCATGGGCGTGCCACTTGCCTGCGCATCACGGGAGCGTTCCTACCGTCTCTGGTGAACGGCGGCTGCTTCAGCAGAGCCTGTTCGTTAACGCGAACTGCCAAGCACGGCTAGCTGACGACATAGCCCAGCTCAGCAACGATCTTCAGCGGGGGTTGCTCAGAAGCATTGATGGACGCTAAGAGTCACTGATCGGCGCGTATTTCAACGCATCCCGTACGAGGTGTGGCCGGCCCGCAGAACCACATCAAATCTCGGCACATACGGCGTCTACGACATATTCAAAGTTCACTGCGGCGGAAGGGATGTGGGATGAGAAGGCTACGGCTCATGTTTTGAGATGTTGCCGGTGCGAAGCCGCGGCGACGCGGATGGCTGGCCTGGATTGTGCCGGCGTGGTGATTCTGGCCGGATAGTCCACCCGGTATCCGACGCGGGCGGAGATTTCGGCTTAGCGTGCTGTTCGCTGCCACGGCCAGGTCATCAGGGCCCACACGACGAGGATGAGCACGGCCGCCGTCAGGATGTACACCGGCCACGGGCCCAATGCGTCCAATAGGGATGCAGTGCGGGGCTTTCCGTTGAGGAAGCCGTAATTGGTTCCCGCGATGCTGTTGAACGTGAAGGTAGCTGCTGCCCAGCCAACGGTGACTATGACCGCGAAGCGGTAGCTGCGCCAGGTGGGCCGTCTTCTGCGACCCCACGTGAGATAGATGGCTGCCCAGACGACAAGCAGGTGAATCGCCCAGAACCCGAGGAACTGGTAGTTGGGGAAATCCGGGCTCTTTAGAACCGGTGAGATCAACGCCTGGGTGCTCAACGTCAGACCCCAGTAGTAGGTGAGTGCGAAGGCCCAGTGTCGCTGCGACCACAGCGCGTAGGCGGCCGCGACGGTCGCAAGATCGGTCAGGCGAAGTGGGACCGACTCGCTGATGGTCGGCGGCACCAGTGAATAGACCAGCATCACGCCGTAGATCGCGGCCGTCACCGCCCCAAGGATGCGGCCCAGGCGCCGGGCTTGCGATTCGGTCTGCGAGCGTCCGACCCAGACGAGAAGCGCTGAACCGACCGCGAACACGGCGATGACAGCCCAATACGACGGGCCGTACGCCGTGAACTCTCGTTGCGCCAAGAACAGTCCCATCAACTCCGCCGTTCGGTAATTGCCTAGTCAGGGTGATCCAATTGTCGCCTCCGAACCGACCATGACCGTCGGTACGGCTGCGGCCTTGAACGTTTCGTTGCGCCCCGGGCGGCGCATCATGGAAGGGTGCGGATCGGCGTTGGGGTTTCCACCGTGCCCGGTGGGCGGAAGGCCGCGGTGGAAGCTGCGGAGCTGGCGCGCGACGGGCTCGCCGGTAAGGCGCCGTCGCTGGCGGTGCTGTTTGCGTCGTGGTCGCACAGCGACGAGGCGGTGGGCATTCTCAACGCGGTGCAGGAGACGGTCGAGCCGCCGGCATTGATCGGGTGTGTGGCCCAGGCGGTGGTCGCCGACAGGCGGGAGATGGAGAACGCGCCCGCGGTGGCGGTCTGGCTGGCGTCCGGCCTGCCCGCCGAGACGTTCGAGTTGGACTTCGTCGCCACCGGTTCGGGTGGCCTACTCACCGGGTACCGGTTCGAGCCGGCCGGGAACGATTTGCACGTGTTGCTGTCGGACCCATACACCTTCCCGTCGCATCTGCTGGTCGAGCACCTGAATAAGGACCTGCCCGGAACGACAGTGGTGGGCGGTCTGGTCAGCGGCGGGCGGGCATCCGGCGAGACCCGGCTGTTTCGCGACCGGCACGTGCTCAGCTCCGGGCTGGTGGGCGTGCGCCTGCCGGCCAGGCAGGCGATCCCGATTGTGTCGCAGGGTTGCCGGCCGATCGGCCACCCGTACATCGTCACCGGCGCAGAAGAGGACGTGGTCACCGAGCTGGGCGGCCGCTCGCCGCTGCAGCGGCTGCGGGAGATCGTCGAGGAGCTGCCGCGCGGCGAGCAGGAGGTAGTCAGCCGCGGCGTGCAGATTGGGATCGTCGCCGACGAGCACCTGACGGCTCCGGGCCAGGGTGACTTCATCATTCGCGGGCTGCTGGGCGCCGATCCCGCATCCGGGGCGATCGAGATCGGCCAGGCTGTCCCGGTCGGCGCCACCGTGCAGTTTCAGGTGCGTGACGCGGTGAGCGCCGACAAGGATCTGCGGCTGGCTGTCGAGCGGGCCGCCGCCGAGGCGCCCGGGCGTCCGGTCGGCGCGCTGTTGTTCGCCTGCAACGCGCGCGGGCGACGGATGTTCGGGGTGGCCGACCACGACGCGTCGACCATCGCCGAACTGCTTGGCGGGATTGCGCTCGCCGGTTTCTTCGCCGCCGGGGAAATCGGCCCGATCGCAGGTCGCAACGCACTGCACACATTTACCGCCTCGATGGCGTTGTTCGTCGACGACGCGAAATGAGCTGGTGCACCGGCTCATTGGCGCGCGCGTCACAACTGTCACCCAGCCATCGCTGGGGATCCAGTATGCAAAGTGCCCGGCTACGAGCGATTTTTCATCGGCAAGTACCCGCATTAGTCGCGGCAAAGCTCGCGAGAGCCTTTGGCTATCAACGCATCAAAGTGTTGGAAAACGCCGTTGAGAACGGTATCGCTAAGACAGGCACCGCTCGGGAACCATCGCCAGAGCTAATCTTTCGCTCGCTGTCCCGCCTCGTTGGGATCGTCCCCTCCACCCTCGCCCGGCGACGGTTCGCCGACGAGCCGACTCAAGACAGAGGCTCCCGGGATGCTGGACATGGCCTTGGACACGTCGTTGCCCGCGGCGACAAGCGCTTCCAGCTGCGGCAGTAAACGGTCCATGGTTCGAACCATGGGGTCGGCGAGCGCCATGTACCTTTCCGCGCGGTCGATTGTCGCGTTGAGGCGCTCGGTCGCGACCGCGAGATTCTCCAGTAAATCCGGCAATTGCGCAGCAATCTGAACCGACGCACGCGGGATACGCATAGTACCGCTGGCGACCGCTTGCGCCGTCTCCACAGCAGATTGCGCGGCAGATTTGTTGTCGCTCTGGCGCACACCCTTCGAGCTGGCCATATCACTAATCTTGCCGTACACCGACCAAGCTGTCATTGCTTTGCTGCTAGCTGACAGGCGGGACCGCGATCGGCTGGCCGGTCTTTCACAGCACTACAGCCTGATTGCGGAGGCACCCAGAGATTGCGGCTAACTTTCGAGAGTCTCGAAACTCGTCTGTTTCCAGACAAACTGGGCACGACGGCAGCATGCCGGTGTCACCGGTTCGTCTGCACCGCAAGGTTTTTGCGGTCGTCGAGGGAAACGCGAGTACAGTAGCTCCGGTGGCTATCGCCTCGTCCAATGAGCGGATGATCGCCGGCGTCGCCGCCGCGTCCGTCTCACTCGGGGTGGCCCAGCTGGTGGGCATCCCGTTCGGCGCAGGGGCCGATGCCCGTACTGCGATCGGCTCAGTGGTCGTCGACCTGACACCGGGGCCCATCAAAGAGTGGGTGATTCAGACCCTGGGCTCTCTGGACAAACTCTTCCTGGCCGTCGTCGTGCTGGTGGTGATCGCTACGATCGCTGCAATCGCCGGGACCCTCGAGACTCGGCGCCGCCCGCTCGGCAGCGCCGCGATCGCCGCGGCGGGCATTCTGGGATGCATCGCAGTGCTGTCCCGGCAGGGTGCGACAGCACTCGACACGATCCCCACCGTCGCCGGTGCTGCCTGCGGCGTGGCGGCCCTACGCTTGCTCACCCGTCGGTTCTGGGCCGGCCCCGGAGATCCGGAAGACAGAGCCGACCACGACGAGCCGGATGCCGGCAGGCGCAGGTTGGTCATGTTCGGATTGCTCGGATTCGGACTAGTGAGTGGCGTGGTGGGTGCGGCCATGACGCGGTTGGTGCATTCGGTGGCTGCTGACCGCAACAGCTTCGCGCTTCCCCACCCCCGCACATCGGCACCACCAATATCTCCTGATGTGCAACCGAAAGGCGTTGCGCTACCGAGCTTTGTCACCGCCAGCGCCGACTTCTACCGGGTGGACACCGCACTCAGTGTTCCCCAACTCAGCCAGAGCGACTGGCGGCTGCGCATTCACGGCATGGTGGACCGCGAAGCCACCTACAGCTTCGACGACCTCGCCCACTTCGACGTCGTCGAAACGGTGACGACGCTAACCTGCGTGTCGAACCCCGTTGGCGGCAACCTTATTTCGACGGGCGTCTGGACAGGCTACCGGTTGGCTGACCTGCTGGCAGTGGCCGGTGTGCACGCGGACGCCGATATGGTGCTCTCCACATCGATCGACGGGTTCACCGCCGGCACGCCAGTGCAGGCGCTCACCGATGGCCGCGACGCGCTCCTGGCGGTCGGCCTCAACGGGCAGCCGCTGCCGATCGAGCATGGCTACCCCGCCCGGCTGGTAGTAGCCGGACTCTACGGGTACGTGTCAGCCACCAAGTGGGTCGTCGAGATGGAGCTGACCCGCTTCGACAGAGCAAAGGCGTACTGGACACGGCAGGGCTGGGCACCGCGTGCACCCGTCAAGACCGAGTCACGGATCGACGTGCCGAAAAGCGGTCAGAAGGTGCCGATGGGGCCGGTGGTGTTTGGCGGCGTCGCGTGGGCACAAAACCGTGGCGTGCGGGCCGTGGAGGTCCTCATCGACGATGGCGTATGGCAGCCCGCGCAACAGGGCGCGAGCTATTCCAACGAGACGTGGCGGCTGTGGAGCTTCCCCTGGCACGCGAAAAGCCCTGGTAAACACACCATCACCGTGCGCGCCACCGACAACACCGGCGCTACCCAGACGGAACATCGGGTGGGTAGCGTCCCGGACGGCGCCACCGGCTGGCACACGGTGGACTTCACCGTGGCCGAGACATGAGCACTATTTCGACGACAGTTTGCGCCAACTGAACACCGCAACCACGATGCCGATCACCACCGTGATCGGACCAATGATCGACCAAGTCGTGGTGTTGCTCATCGGGCTACCACCAAGCACTCCGAAGCCCTGGAGCGCCCATATTAGACCGAATACTGCGATGATCAGCCCGACCGCGAATGTAACGACGAAAGCCCTTCTCATATAGGGGATGCTATGCGCATCAGCGGTAATCGCGCAGAAGCTTCCGTGTGCGGGCACGGCCGCCGTCGGATGCGTCGAAGGGATAGCCGACGAACTCGTCGACACCGGCGTCGTGCAGCTCGTCGATCCGTTGCGTCACTGACTTTTCGTCGCCGATAAGCGCTGCATCCTGGGGGTCGCGGTACCCCTCGCGATCGAGCATCGCGCGGTATGACGGCAATTGCCCATAGACCGCGAACTGCTCTGCGGCTCGTGCGCGGAGGGCGTCGACGTCATCTGTGACCGCTATGGGCAGCGAGGCGGCTACCTGCACCTCGCCCTCCGAGCGACCCGCTTCCGCGGCGGCGCGATGAAGTGTCGGGCCGACGTGTTCAGCCAAGGTCTTGGGTCCGGTCATCCAGGTAACCGTCCCCGCACAACGTCGGCCCGTCAGCCGCAGCATCTGCGGGCCCAGCGCTGCGATGTGTACCGGCGGCGCAGGCGCGTTGGGGATACGTATTTCCCGCGGGTTGTCACGGTTTCACCGGTCGCGTTGGCCGCCTTTCCATTGAGGAGCGGCAGAAGGCCATCGAGGTATTCACTGAGTCGGCGCACAGGCTTGTCCCAAGGAATACCCCACATTCCCTCGGAGACCATGCGGTGGGTCATGCCCAACTTGAGTATGAAGCGACCACCGGAGATCAAGCTGAGCGTGAGGGCGCGCGCTGCGCCAACAACATAGGGTACTGATTCTGAATCGGCAGCACACCGGTTGCTACCTCGATCGCGTCCAACTTCCCGCAGCTCGACCGCGAGCACCGTCAACACATCGGCTTGCCAGGGCATCTGCGAAACCCATACGCGCGCCGGAATCCCTCATCCCGCAGCTGCGCCAGTTCCGTTACAAAGTCATCGACCAGCGACCGGCTCGGGTCCTCGCCGAGAAAGCAATTCACGCTGATTCGCATTGATCCTCCAATCCTCTGACGCCGCGTCGGCGCGCTCAGTTCACAATGGCCGAGCGCCGAGGCTCGTTCAGCCGATTTCGCCGATCAGCTCCATCGTTGGATGAGCACACCGACACCGGCCGGCGAGGCCCGGCTACGGCTGGCCCGTCGCAACGGGCAATCCGAGCTCGGCTGCTCGAGCGGCGAGTTTGTCGTCGAAGGTGGCGATCGCGGCGTTGTACTGTTCCGCGCTGTAAAGCACGCAGCAGTCCGGCATCTTCAAACTGGTTGTAGCGCGCAACTCACCGAGACGGCGAGCAGCGCTGGCCGGAAGTTCCAGGCTCTCGATCTGCAACCGCGCCAGCAGCTGGTGAAGCCGGTCGGCTTGTGCGGCCCGGGCGGCACCGACGTAGACCTCCGCGAGGGTGATCACGCTGGCGGCGAACGACTCTGCCGCGTGCGCCGCGAGCAGTGCGGTGGCTTCGGCGTGGTGGGCGTCGGCTGGCTCGAAATGACCGATCAAAATGCTGGCATCGAGAATGATCACTCGGGCCAGTCCTCACGCAGCTCCCTGAGATAGGCACTTCCGAAGACGCCGGCCAGCGCGCCACTGGTATTTTCGACCGCTCGGCGGCGTGCGCGAGTGCCTGCAGCATCGTTGTGGGCGAGGGTATTCCGACCAACCAAGATGAGTTGGCGCAGTAGCGCGCCCGGCTTGTGGGCAAGGTCGGGCCAGGTGCGGCGGGCGATCTCCAGTGCGTTCCTGATCTCGTCGGTCTCGGTGATGGCGTGGCGCCGGCGCTGGGTCGGCATCGTCATAGTGTAACACCCACCTGATCGGTGTAACACTTCCCCGAGCATGGTCAGAGTGCGCCCCGAGCTTGCGAGCACGCCGCACGATGTCAGTCACCGCGGCTACATTTCGGTCATGAAGCGCTCCTCGCGTCATCGCAGCACCGCACCGGGTGTCGCAGTCTTCTTCGCCGTGCTCCTGATCATCGGGCTGATCGTGAAGTTCTTCTGGTCGTTGATCGCGGCGGCCGCGGTGGCCGGGCTGTTCTTCGCGGCCCGCGCCGTTGTCCGCAAGTGCGTGAGCGCCGGGCTGGTGCCGCCCGCGAGGCAGAGGAAATCGCGTACCGCGCAGACCGCCAAAACCAATGGGCTCGGCGCGGGGACAGCCGAGGTACCTACGGCGTCGCGGGCGCCGAGCTGATGCGCTCGATCGCACCCGAGCCGCCGCCACTGACCCCCGACGCGGACGACTCGGAAATCAAGATCGCCGCCGTCGCCGACACCAAAGACGGATTGGCCAAGCTGCTCGCCGACAAGACGCCGGGATGGCGCTGGGCGGCGTTCGCCTCGGTGCTGGTGCTGCGGCGCGCGGCAGTGCAGTCGCGGCTGCGCGATTGTCGGCTCGGCTATTCCCCTTCGACACGTCTTCGCGCATACAGCGGCTTGGAGGTCGGGCGGTTCGTTACCGAGTGCATGGAAGAAATGGTCCAGTTGGTTGGCCAGGTCGAAGCGTTCATGCTCACGCCCGCATTCATGGAGGTGTTCGGAAGTCGCACCGATGAAAGCACCGCTGACGCCGACGGCATCGTGCAGGTGGCCAACCGGCTGATGGATTATCACGACCGCTTCCTCGAGTTAGCCGAGCACTGCCGCGATTTCGCGGTGCCGTCGCAGTACACGGAGCTGATGCGCGACGTGGGCGAGCTGGTGAACATACCGCTCGACTCCTACTGCACGTTCATCGACGACTTCGTCGAACGCATCGGTGAGATGCCGGAGCTGATGCGCTACGGACGGGGCACCATCGAAGCCGATCCTGTCGTGCTGCATATGTCTGTCGATGACCGGCTGCTGAAGCGAATCACCCAACAGCTACGGACAGCTGCCAAGTCTTGACCGCCTAGCCGCCACCGCGGTAAAGAGGCAGGGCCGCGGGCTACCGCCATCGCCACCTCACCGCGCAGGTCCGAGATCGGTGCACTGCCGCGCAGATGGATGGCGTTGCTGAGCAGAATGACATTAGGACAAGGCTCTGTGGCTAGTCGTGCAGCTACGGCTGGATGCTCTCCAGCCAGAGACGCTTGCCGAATCCTCCTCGTTCGCTGCGTTTGCGTTGCGCCGCATCGAGAATGCTGCCGAAGCTGGCGCCCTGGTCACCGGCAATCGCGGTGAGGACTTCGACGATGTCGGCGGCCTCATCGATGACGGCCTCAGGGGTCGACGCGGCGAAGAGCTCGTCAACCTCTTCACGCAACTTGTCGTGCAGCGCTTCTCGGTACTGGCCCGGGCGCAGGGTCTTCACATGAGGTGTGCGCCCAGAGGCCCGGATAAGGTCGGGCACTTTGTCACGAACGAGCTTGCCCACTTTGTCACTCTTCCTCGCAATAATGCTGTGGTGCAGTTGTATCTCGCCGCTCCGACATCGACGTTGCGCCGTGGACGGTGACACGGCCGACCCGCTTCTGCTCGGGCAGCGGGTAGTCGCCATCCTGGAGACCGGCCTGCGAACGGCCACCTACAAGCTGGCCACGTTGATGGCGTTGATCGACCACTGCGTCGAGAACATGCCCGAGCGGCCCGCCGATGTTCTGCCGGTGCCGATTCCCGATCTAGCGCATCGCGTGCTGGAGATCTACTGGCCGCAAGTGCGCCCATTCGACGGCCATGAATTGCGCCAATCCACGCAGCCGCGTGCACGGATCCTCATCGCCACCAATGCGTTACGTGAGGCAGCCGGGGTTAGAGGCACCGCTCTGTCGGTGGACATCGCCAGGCTACGGGCGCCCGCCGCATACCGAAGCGCCATCGAAGAGATCACCCTGTGCCTTGCGCAGCAGCCGCTGCATCGGCTGCAGAAACTTCCCGGCTCTTCGACGAGTGATTCCTTTCTGTACGACGACTCATTCCTCCACGACCACGTCTCGCGGTCGACGCTGCGCGCCCATGGCGACGCGATCGAACTCAAACCCGGTGTTGCGCATGGTCTTGCCCGGCTCGCTGGGCTGCTCAAGGCGGCGCTGGAGATCATGTGGGTCGACGATGTGCGACGGATGAACAAGTTTCTTTACGCTGAGGTGCCCGACGTCGCGGGCCATCTGTTCGGTCGTGAACGCACCGATCTGGCAGCAGTCCGCGGGCCGTTCAAGGAGGCGTACGGGCCGCACTGCTTTTACTGCGGCGCGCATCTGCCGGTGAACAATCCGGTCGACCATGTGCTCCCGTGGTCGCTAGTCGGTATCGACGGCTTGGCCAATCTGGTGCTCGCGTGCGCCCGTTGCAATGGTGACAAGAGTGGCGCGCTGCCGGCGGTGTCGATCGTCGACCGGGTGCTCGACCGGGACCGAGAGGTGCTGGAGCAGATCGCGGCCGAGATTCAGTGGCCGACGCAGCGCGACCGTGTCGTGGCCGCCGCGCGAGGCATCTACCGCGCGCAGCCCGCCGGCGTCCCGACATGGACAGGTTACAAGCAGAGCGAGCGGCTCGATATCAGCTTCCCACCGTCATGGACGTGATCCATATTTGTGCTAAGACGGTTCAGCGCGAATCAACTCGAGGACAATCGGGCGGCTCGAGCGGATGACGACATCAGGGAACTGTGCCAGCAAAGCACATACAAAGGCGGAGCGCTTCACGTTCAGCTCGTTGAGCAGCTGACTGTGAGTCAACTCGCCCTCCCGGCGGAGATGTTCCCACGCGGCAACAATCATCCATGCGGGAACCATCTGTGGGCCGGTCCCCCGACGGTCCGAGCGCAAGGTCTCAACAGAAAGCCCTGAACGGTCGATCGACACGATGCGGTTTGGACGCTTGTTGCTGACTGTCGGTATCTCGTCGCCAGGTTCGACCACCGACCGCACAAGATCTAACAACTCATCGCCAAGTTCGATTGTTTTCCCGTATTCGGTCATTTCCCTCCGGCCGGGGTTGAACATGAATCGCGTGCTGCCTACCTTCCCTGGGTGATGCGCCACCCGGGTCACCATTGCCCGTCGGCTCAGGTCGGGCGAACAGCCGCTCACGCTCCGCAGCGATGACTTCACGGGCGAGCTCAGCCTCAGAAATGTCGAAAGCTTCCGGTGCACTTTCCGCCGTTTCGCTGACGCGCGCGAACTCCTCGAACAACTCGCTCTTGCGGGCCAGGATTTCACGGATCCTCTGGTCGACGCCATCTTCGGACAAGAGACGATGGACTTGTACCGATGCCAGCTGACCCATGCGCCTCGCGCGTGCGATAGCTTGCCATTCCATAGTTGGCTTCAGCTGTGGCTCGCAGATGACGACCACGGAGGCTGCTTGGATGTTTAAGCCGACGCCGCCCGCGACGACTTGGGCGACAAGCACCGCACCGTGCCCGGCAGCAGAGAAATCGTCAATCATCGTCTGCCGCTTGATCGGAGGAACAGAGCCCGTCAACGGACCAAACACCTTACCGGGCAATACGCGAACAACATGGTCTAGGACACTGCGGAAGTAGGAGAAGACGACGACCCGTCGACCGTTGTCCTCGGCCTCTTCAACAATCTCGTTGAGCCGCTGCATCTTTATCGACTTGCTGCCCTGAATTATCGCCGCTTGGCGCATCGCCATGAAGTTTCCTGCTGCCACCGCGTCACGATAGGCAGCACGATCCTCGTCGGACAGCGCAAGCCATTCGTCGACCTCAACCAAGTCAGGTAACTCGGTTAACACATCTTCCTGATTGCGGCGCAGGTACGCTGGCGCCACCTGGCGCCGAAACTTCCTCGGAGCAAGCTCGTTGGCGTCGACCAGAAGCTCTGGCCGTAGATAGCTCACCAGATTGCGGAATTCGTCTATCCGATTCTCCAAGGGCGTTCCAGTGAGTAGTACAGCGCGCTCGCACGAGTTCACCAGCGAGACCGAATTCCGCGTACGCACTGCATCAGGATTCTTGATGTAGTGTGCTTCATCGATTACGACGCAGGCCAAATCATCTAGGCCGGTGGCGTTTTGATGGAGCCAGGGAAGAGTTTCGAAGGTCGTAATCGCAACGCCGCCGTTGCGCATCCAGCTCCTTGCAGACGCCGCACGATCCACCCCGTGGAGGCGATGTGCGCGCAATGTGGATTTGGATGAGACCTCTCGAACCCAGTTGGTGACAACAGCGGCTGGGCATATCACTAGAAAGTGGTGGAGTCCTTTCGCTCGCACGTGAGCAACGACTGCAAGCGCCTCCACCGTCTTCCCCAAGCCCATCTCGTCGCCAATGATCACTTTGCGTTGCACCAGCGCGAAGCGCGCACCGAAGCTCTGATAGCCACGTAACGAAGCCGACAGGTACTCGGTCTTGAGTTCAAGAGCACGAACAGCCTGGACGATTTCGTCCGGGAGGTCGCCATGAACCTTTTCCGCGTCCTCAGTGATGAAACCCAGCTCGGCAAGCAGAGCGAAGTAATCAGCCGGTCGAGCGAGAAAGTCATCCCACGGGTCGCACGCCATCGCCGGCCCCTGCTCCTCGGAGATCCGTTGGGCGCGATCCACAACTGTGTCGATTGACTTGCAGAGTTCCTTAACCGACCAGTACGGCGCGCAAAATACGACCGCGTGAGTCACCGGCCGATCGATCGATTTGGCAAGTGCATTGAGCTCGTGAGCGAGGTCGAGCTCGGCTGTACCGCCGATGCTCTTGCGGACTGCATCCCATACCCGCAGGCGCCGCAACAGCTCGGTCGCCTCGGTGGTCCGGTTCTTGATGTCAATGCGTGCGGGCATCTCATCATAGGTTGTTTGCCACAGGGTCTGCGCAGCGCCACGGATACGGGTGGCGAGCGTTGGGCCGATACCCGGCAGGTTCTCCAGCCATCTGTACTCCATCACCGCTTTTACCGTGGACAGCCCGGCGTCAGTCAAGGGCCCGATACGGATCTTGTCCCTGGTCGCCTCCTTGAGGCGGTCAACCGCCATGTCGGCAAGGAAACGTTCGGTCTCTGCCCGGCGGACCGTATTGCCCGCGTCGATCGCCGCGGCGCGGCAGCGGGCTTCTTCTGCGGCGGCTCCCTGAAGCTTTGCGATCGCTTGGCCTAGTCCTGCGAAAACACTGGCGGGGATCACCTCAGCGGAGCCGCCGAGGTCGGCGAGCCGGCGAGCCAAACCTACTCGGTCCGCCAGTGCATCGGCGACCGAGGTTTGGCCTGCGACCGCCTTGTCGTCCTGGCGGGGGAGGCGCCTAAGTTGCTCGGGAATGCCGCTGCTGAAGAACCAGTCCCGATATTTGGTAAGGAATTCGACGGCTTGGTGACCCTGATCCCGCCTGCCGCTGCCGCTGAAGAACCGTTGGGCGGTGGTGACGGCCTTTACGTCGTGCAGCGCGGCGGCAACGTCCCCGGTGAGCTGCGCAAGCGCCCGGTCAAGGCCTTTTGAGAGGGGCGCGAGGTTTGCGTGGCGCGCGATGTCGCGTAGCCTCTCCGCGTCCTTGGCCCGAAGCAGCATCACCCGCCACGCGACCTTGTCCCTGTGGCGAATCTCGATGACCGCGTGGCGAAGGGCCGCTTCAGCGGCGTCCGCTGTTTTGGTGACTTCGGCTCGCTCGGCACGGACAGCGCTTGCCAGCATGACCCAACCGGACAGCACCTTAGTCATGGCGCGTAGCTGCTGCCGTTCGTCGCGCTTCATTGACCTCACTTCGCACGGGAAAATGGTCCGCAGACTAGCGGCCCGTCCCGACAATGGCACAAGCGTCCCCATTTGTCGGGGTTATCGACTAACGTGGTGCGGCTATCGATGGGGGAGGGTCAGAATGCTTCTGGAAGAACTCAAGCCGGGGCTGCGTATCGACGGGCTCATCCCGGCTGAAGTCGTAACGGTCATTGCTGCGCAGTGGCATGGGACCGAAGCGTTAGAGCTGACCTACAAGACCACTCCGGGCGCGCTGGGGCAGCAGGTAGTGTTCCGAAGAGACCAGGACAAACTCAGCATCGCGCAGTCCGGCAGCCGCCCCTTCGACGCGAACGCTTCGGACTTCAAGCTGGTGGCCGAGGCCCAGCGCATCACCCTGGCCGGGTTGTTCGACCCGATGCTGGCGGTCGCCACCAGCGACGTCCGCCCACTTCCGCACCAGATCCGGGCGGTCTACGGCGAACTGCTTCCCCGGACACCGCTGCGGTTCCTGCTCGCAGACGACCCCGGCGCCGGCAAGACCATCATGGCCGGCCTGTACATGAAGGAGCTGGTCCTGCGCGACGACGTCAAACAGTGCCTGGTCGTTGCCCCGGGCGGGCTGGTCGAGCAGTGGCAAGACGAGCTGTTCTTCAAGTTCGGGCTGCGCTTTGACCTGCTGACCAATCAGCTCATCGACGCCAACGTCAACCTCAACGTTTTCGACACCAACCCGCTGCTGATCGCCCGGATGGATCAACTGTCGCGCAGCGAGGAGCTGCAGGCTCAACTCAAAGACACCGAATGGGACCTGGTGATCGTCGACGAAGCGCACCGGATGGGCGCCCACTACTTCGGCGGCAAGCTGGAAAAGACCAAGCGCTTTCAGCTCGGGGAGCTTCTCGGCTCGATCACACGCCATCTGCTGCTGATGACGGCCACACCGCACTCGGGTAAGGAGGAGGACTTCCAGCTGTTCTTGACTCTGCTGGACCGCGACCGCTTCGAGGGCAAGAACACCAAGACCGCCGACACCAGCGGGATCATGCGCCGCATGGTCAAAGAGGATCTGCTCACCTTCGACGGCAAGCGGCTGTTTCCGGAGCGCATCGCCGAGACAGTGCCCTACGAGCTGACCGCCCTGGAATACGACCTCTACGAGCAGGTCACCGCCTACGTGCGGGAAGGGATGAACCGCGCCGACCGGATCGGCGGCAAACGCAAGAACACCGTCGGGTTCGCGCTGACCGTGTTGCAGCGCCGCCTGGCATCCAGCCCGGAGGCCATCTACAAGAGCCTGGTGCGCCGCACTGAGCGGCTGACCCGCAAAAAGCAGGAGATCCTCAACGGCACCTACGTCGAGAACGAACCCAGCATCAATCTCGAGAGCCTCGATGCCGACGAGTACAACGCCGAAGAGGTCGAGGAACTCGAAGAAGAGTTGCTCGACGCGGCCACAGCTGCCCAGACTGTCGACGAACTCGACGCCGAGCTGCGCGAACTTGCCGCACTCACCAAGGTCGCCAAGCAGGTCCGCGATCTGGGGACCGACCGCAAGTGGACCGAGCTGAGCAAGATCCTGCAGGACCACGCGCTGACCACCGACAAGAACGGATGGCCGCGCAAACTCATCATCTTCACCGAGCACCGCGACACCCTCGACTACCTGACCGGCAAGATCCGCTCACTACTGGGCAAACCCGATGCCGTGCAGGCGATTCACGGCGGGGTCCGCCGCCGCGACCGCCGCCAGATCACCGAGGAGTTCACCAAGAACCGCGACTGCCAGATCCTGCTCGCCACCGACGCCGCCGGCGAGGGCCTCAACCTGCAGGCCGCACACCTGATGGTCAACTACGACCTGCCGTGGAACCCCAACCGCATCGAGCAACGCTTCGGCCGCATCCATCGCATCGGCCAAGAAGAGGTGTGCCGGCTATGGAACGTGGTGGCCACCAACACCCGCGAAGGCGACGTATTCGCCCGACTCCTGGAAAAAATCGAGGAACAGCGCAAAGCTTACGGCGGCAAGGTTTTCGACGTGCTCGGCCAGGCGTTCAGCGAGACACCGCTGCGCGATCTGCTCATGGAAGCGATCCGCTATGGCGAACTGCCCGAGGTCAAGGCCAAGATGCATCAAGTCATCAACGAACGCGTGGCCGAGGGACTCAAGGAAGTGCTCGAGGAGCGAGCCCTGGCCACCGACCACCTCGCCGAAGCCGACCTGGCCACCCTGCGAGCAGCGATGGACGAGGCCCGCGCCCGCCGGCTACAGCCGCACTACATCGAGCTGGCATTCAAAGCGGCGTTCACCCGGCTGGGCGGTCGCATCGCCAAACGTGAACGCGGCCGCTACGAGATCGCCAACGTGCCCGCGCATATCCGCGCCAGCAAGCACGGACCGATCGCCACCCGATACGACCGGGTGACCTTCGATCTCGCCTACGTTGAATCCGAAGAATTGACGCGTGCTGATCTGCTCGCGCCTGGGCACCCACTGCACGACGCGGTGATGGACGAGGCCGTCCGAACGCTCGGCGGCAGGCTCAACAGCGGAACCGTGCTGGTGTCTTCGACGTTGGAGGAGCCGCAGCTGCTCGTCGGGGTGATCGAGGAGGTCGCCGACGCTACTGGGGCGGCGGTGTCGCGGCGCTTCGGCTACGCCTACGTCGACAGCTTCGGCACCGTCACGCCCGCTGGGCCGGCGCCGTATCTGGACTGTGTCGCCGCGCCGGACACGCCGGTTGTCGCCGCGGCGCGTCAACTGCCGTGGCTGGCCGAGGGCGAGGACAAAGCAACCAGTTGGATCATCGCCAACCAGCTTCCCGAGTATCTCGCCGAGGTGCAGCCCCGACGCTCGGCCGAGCTGGGGAAAACGCGTGAGTTGGTCACCAAACGGCTTGAAGGCGAACGGGACCGGCTGCTTCTGGATGCGGCGGTCGCGGCCGAAAGGGAGCGGGCGGGCGAGAAGCCGAAGGAGTCTTCGGAGAGTCTCAACCGCAAAGCGGTCGAATTGGACATGCGGCTGCGCAAACGCCTGGAACTGCTCGACCAACAGGCACTGATGTCCACCAAACCGCCACACATCTTGACTGCGGCCCTGGTTTTGCCGCTGAGCATGCTGGAAGCCGATGTCCCGTCGGCGGCACCCATCCATGCCACGGAGACTAAAGAGGTTGAGCGCCGCGGTGTCGAACTAGTGCTCGCCCGCGAGCGTGAACTCGGTCGCAAACCGGTCGAACAGCCCTTCGCTAACAAGGGTTTTGATGTTCTGTCCACCGCGCCCAATGGCGACACCTACCGCATCGAAGTCAAAGCCCGCCTCGACGGCGCCAAGGACTTCTTCGTCACCCACAACGAAGTCATGGTCGGCAAGAACGCCGTTCCGCGTTACCGGCTAGCGCTGGTACACGTTGATCCACGTGGACCGCAACACGATCAAGTCCGTTACTTGGATGACCCGTTCGCCACCACCGACCTCGGCGACTTCGAAGCCACCGGCATTCGGGGCGACTGGGACAAGACCTGGGCCAAGGGAAGAGAGCCGTTCTGATGACTGAGCTCTATAAGCGCAAATTGATCGAGGTGGCGCTGCCGCTGGAGGCGATCAACCGAGAGTCCGCCCGCGAGAAGTCAATTCGTCACGGGCATCCCTCGACACTGCACCTATGGTGGGCGCGCCGGCCATTGGCGGCGGCCAGGGCGGTGCTTTTCGCCCAACTCGTGGACGACCCATCCGCTCACCCGGAGGAGTTCCCCACAGAGGGGCTGCAACGCAAGGAACGTGAACGGTTGCACTCGCTCATCGAGCGACTTGTCGTGTGGGAGAACACGCGCGACGAGAAACTGCTCGCCGAAGCCCACGCGGAGATTGTTAAGTCCTGTGACGGAAACCCACCGCCGATCCTCGACCCGTTCGCGGGCGGGGGCACCATTCCCCTGGAGGCTCAGCGTCTCGGATTGAAGGCCCACGCATCGGATTTGAACCCAGTCGCTGTCCTGATTAACAAGGCGCTCATCGAGATCCCGCCCAAGTTCCGCGACCAGCCGCCGGTGTTCCCAGGCCTCGCCGAGTCCGAGATCCGTTCATGGAAAGGCGCAGAAGGCCTCGCTGCAGACGTGCGCGCATACGGTCAATGGGTCCGCGACGAGGCCGAACGCCAGGTTGGGCACCTCTATCCTCAGGCAATACTTCCGGACGGCTCGAAGGCGCCAGTGGTCGCATGGATTTGGGCCCGGACTGTGAGGTGTCCGAATCCCCCATGCGGTATACGTATGCCATTGGTGCGATCCTGGTGGCTTGCCAAGAAGAAAGGGAAGGAAGCCTACGTCGTTCCAACTGTGGCTGCGGGCGCCGTAAGGTATAGCGTCGAAAATGATCCGAAGGCGGCGCCGACTGCCGATCAAGACGGTACGGTAGGTCGAACCGGGGCGAGGTGCATCTCCTGTGGAGCTGCCGTGCCGCTGAAGTACATCAAGGCCGAAGGCCGCCTTGGGCGGTTGGGTTCGGACTTAATGGCGTTGGTAGCGCAAGGTCCTCATCAACGCATATACCTACCGCCTTCGCCCGAAGACGAGGCGTGCGCAAACGTCGCCGTACCATCTGAAGTGCCTGAGGGAGAGGTGTTCGACTGGCCCGGCTGCATCAATGTGTACCGGTATGGCATGACAAAATTTTCGGATTTGTTCACACCTCGGCAGCTGACGGTTCTATGCACGTTGAGCGATGTCGTAGTTGAAGCCCGCGAGGTTGTGCTCCGCGATGCAATCGCGGCAGGTCTGCCCATGGGGGACCGTATTGAGATTGGCGGGACTGGCGCTGCGGCATATGCCGACGCGGTCATGACCTACCTTGGAATGGCGGTCAGCAAGTGTACGAACGTGACGTCTTCGATCACGAGTTGGATGAGTGATAGAGGCGCATTTCGCGAGGTATTTGCTCAACAAGGTATATCACTTCGCTGGGACTACGCCGAGTCGAATCCACTCGGTACAAGCGGCGGTTCGTGGCTTACCGTGATCGACAAGGCCGCAAAGGTGATCTCAACGCTTACAGCTGGGCCAGTACCGCAAGTGATTCAAGCGAACGCCGTATCCGCATTCAAAGGTGGACCGCTACTATCGACCGATCCGCCATACTATATAAATATTGGCTACGCAGACGTGTCGGATTTTTTCTACGTCTGGCTGCGACGCGTTCTACGCGCCACATGGCCTAAATTGCTTGCAACAATGCAAGTTCCGAAGACAGACGAGCTCGTAGCCAACCCATTTAGACACGGCGGTAAAGATGCGGCGCGCAATTTCTTTGAAGAAGGGTTCAAACGCGTGTTTCAGGTGGCACGTCACCATGCCTTAACTGACTTTCCAATTGCGGTTTTCTACGCCGTGAAGCAGGCGGAAGCGTCCGGGGAGGGCATGGAGTCGGCTGGCTGGGAAACGATCCTCGAGAGCATGATCCATTCTGGTTGGATGATCACGGCTACTTGGCCTATGCGGACCGAAGGCAGTGGTCGTTTGATGGCGAAAGATCAGAATGCACTTGCCTCGTCGATCGTTCTCGCTCTAAGGCCACGGCCAAGTGGTGCGCCCGTCATCGATCGCCGGGAATTCATTGCGGCCGTGCAGGAGGAGCTTCCCGGAAGGTTGCGGGAGCTCCAACTTGGTGCAGTCGCGCCGGTGGATCTGCCGCAGGCGGCGATTGGACCTGGCATGGCAGTTTTCTCGCGCTATACCTCGGTTCTGGAGGCTGACGGCTCGAGGATGACGATTCGGTCTGCGTTAGCCCGCATCAACGAAATCCTTGATCATGTGCTTAACGAACAGGAAGGCGACTTCGTCTCGACTACACGATTCGCGATCGCTTGGTACCGCCAGCATGGCTATGGCATAGGCAAGTTCGGCGATGCCGACAACCTGGCGCGCGCTCGCAACACGAGCGTTGACGGCATGGCCCGGGACGGAATCCTCACCTCTCGTGGGGGGAAGGTCCAACTAATCAAGCCCGCTGACTTGAGTTGGGATTACGATGTCGTCGCCGACTCCCGCGTCAGCAACTGGGAAGTCCTGCACCATGTGATCAAGGTTCTCGAACGAGACGGCATTGCGGCAGCCGGTGACTTCTTGGGTACCGCGCTAAGGCGAGCCGACAGCATTGTCGATGCCGATCTCGTAAAGGAGCTGGCTCACTTGCTTTTCCGCATCGCGGAGGGAAACGGCTGGACTAAGGATGCTTTGAGTTTCAACAACCTCGTGACGAGCTGGCCCGAAATCCTCGATATCACCCGCAGCGATGTGAATGAACACCTAAACACCCAAAGCTCATTCGACTTCAATGAAGAGGACGACTGACATGGCACTGAGCAACCGTGAACGCATCGACCGGATGTTCCAGGCGATGGCGCCAGCGTTGGACGACTTCATCGCATCGGTAGTCGGCCAAGCGAATCCAGCACTGGGCGCCGAGTGGACAAAGCTCGTCCACGGCAAGGATATCAAGAACGGCGCCCCTGCCAACAAGACCTATGACCCGCTCGACCCGCAGGTGCAGCTGAGGATGCTGACTGAAAGCAACATCACCGGCGGCTTCCAAAAAGGGTGGTACCCGTTCAATCAAGCGCTAGGTCGGGCGGGCGAGTCGTTCGCGATCGAGTTGCGTGAGGTACGAAACACGCTGGCGCACAACGGTACATTCACCGACGACGACGCCTACCGTGCCCTCGACACCGGTGAGCGCCTGCTCAGACTCATCAGCGCGACCACCGAGGCCGACGAAGTACGCAACATCCGGCTCAACCTTCGCCGCGTGACCGCGGACAAAGACGACAAGAAGTTCCTCAAGGCAGCGGTCGACAATCCTGAGGCCGCGGGCCTCAAACCGTGGCGCGAGGTCCTTCAGCCCCACGACGACGTCGCGACCGGCAACTTTGCCGCCTCCGAGTTCGCCGCCGACCTGTACAAGGTTGCCTTCGGCGGCGAACAAGACTCCGGCTATGCCAACCCGGTCGAATTCTTCCGGCGAACCTATCTCACCGAGGGTCTGACCGACCTGATTAGTCGGGCGGTGCGCCGACTGTCCCGTGACGACAACGCGCCGCCGGTGATCAACCTGCAAACCAACTTCGGGGGCGGCAAAACCCACTCAATGCTCGCGCTGTGGCATGTCGCCTGCGGTCTCCCCGTCGGCGACTTCCCCCAAGAGACCCAGGACCTGCTGAGCACCAACGGGTACACCGGCGCGAAGGTGAATCGGGTCGCGATCGTCGGCAACCACTTCAGCCCGTCCGGTGTGGCCAAGAACGATGGCACCAAGGTCAACACCATCTGGGGTGAGCTGGCATGGCAGCTCGGCGGACCAGAAGCGTACGAGCTTGTCGCCAACGCCGATACCAACCGCACTCACCCCGGGGATGTGCTACATGAGCTACTGGCCAGGTATGCCCCCGCTGTCATCCTGATTGACGAGTGGGTCGCCTACGCCCGCTCGTTGGTCGGGCGCGACGATCTGGCCGGCGGGACGTTCGACGACCAATTTACCTTCGCCCAAACATTGACCGAGGCAGCCAAGGGCACTTCCGGTGTGCTGCTGGTGATTTCGATACCGGCATCGGAGAGCGGCGACAGCACCGACAAGATCGCCGCAGGCAACGCCGAGGAGGTTGGCGGTGCTCACGGCCTGGAGGCGCTCAAGCGGCTGCAGAACGTCGTTCGGCGTGTTGCCGACCAGTGGCGTCCGGCGTCATCCGCCGAGGCCTACCAGATTGTCAAGCAACGACTGTTCAAGCAGCCCGACGCTGCCGCCTTGGCGTCGATCGGCGCCACCGCGCGGACCTACGTCGAGATGTACCGCAAATACACGGACGACTTTCCGCGGGAATCCAGGGATCCCGCCTACGAAGAGCGGATCAAGCGCACCTACCCGATCCACCCCGAGCTGTTCGACCGGCTCTACGAGGAATGGTCATCCCTGGAACGCTTCCAACGCACCCGTGGAGTGCTGCGGCTAATGAGTACGGTCATTCATGCCCTGTGGGCCGGGGAGGATGCCTCACCGTTGATCATGCCCGGCTCCATCCCGCTGGCGACTGCGAACGTCAACGCCGAACTGACTCAGTACTTGCAAGATTCATGGAAGGCGATCATCGACGCTGACGTCGATGGGCCCAACTCTGAACCCGCACGAATCGACAAGGAAAAGCCCTTGTTCGGCCAGCGATCACTGACCAAACGCCTTGCCCGTACTGTGTTTTTCGGGGCGGCTCCGACAATCGGCTCGGCGCACAAGGGTTTGGAGACCCAGCGAGTCTTCCTGGGCACCGCGATTCCCGGTGATGTGCCCGGCAACTTCCACTCGGCGCTGACCCAGCTCGGTGACCGCGCCACCTACTTCTACTCCGGCTCGGGCAAGTACTGGTATGACTTGCAGGCCAACATCACCCGCACCGCCAAAGACCAGGCCGAGCGGCTGCACAAGGAAGACGTGTGGGCCGAAATCGTTCGCCGATTGCAAAGCCAGGCGCGTACTCGCGGCGATTTTGCCGGAGTGCACGTCTGCCCGGAGACCAACGCCGACATCCCAGACACCGACGAGGCCCGCCTGGTGATCCTTCATCCGAAAGTGGCGCACAAGCGGGGAACCGAGTCAGCGGCAAAGGACTTCGCAAAGAATGCTACCGAGCACCGCGGCAGCGCCAACCGTACCAATCGCAACATGGTGGTCTATCTCGCAGCCGATGAAGCGCGACTCGAAGAACTCGAATCCGCGGCGCGGGATTACCTGGGGTGGAACCACGTTCTGATCAATGAGGCCGACCTCGACCTCACCACCAACCAGAAGAACCAGGCCACCCAACGGCGGGGACAAGCCGACCAGACCGTCACGTCGCGGTTGTTGCAAACATTCACTTGGGCGCTAGTTCCCGCCCAACCCGATCCGGGGGCGCCGTTCGTGATCCGAGAAACCAAAATCGAGGGTCAGTCCGAGTCGCTCGCCGAACGCGTCTCACGTCGCCTCGGCAGTGACGGTGATCTTTCGACGCGCCAGGCTGCAGCGACCATCCGGCTGGCCATCAACAAGGTGCCCCAGATTTGGAAAGACGGGCACGTATCTCTCGGGTCGCTATGGGCTCTGTACTGCCAGTACCCCTACATGCCCCGATTGCGCGACCGACGCGTGCTCGACGAGGGCATAGTGGATATGCCGATGCTCTGGCAGACTGACGCCTTCGCGCTGGCAACGTGTTTCGACGAGGCGGCGGGGCGCTACATCAGCCTGTGGACGCCGGACGACAAGGGTGCCGCTCCGCCCGCGACCGACTCTCTCCTCATCGTGCATCCGGAGATCGCCGTGAAGCAGCGGGAGGCCGAAGCGCCAGCCCCCGAAGCTCCGAAGGAACACGAGCCTGGCCCGATACCAACCCCCCGACCCGACATCGCCTTTCCACCGGCGAAGACTCGTTTCTACGGCGTGAAGACACTTAGCCCGGACAAGATAGCTCTGGACTTCAAAAACATCGCCGAGGAGGTCATCGCGCACCTCCGCGATGAGGGCACCGACCTGGTGGTGAAGATCGAGATCGAGGCAACCGCCGCCGTCGGCTTCGAAGAAAGCAAAATCCGTACTGTATCCGAAAACGCCAAAACGCTGAAGTTCGATCAGTCGGGCTTCGAAGAAAGTTAGCTGCCGAGAGATTGTCAGCACTGATCACCTGTCCGCCTACACTGCTGGGGTTGGGGGGCCCAGCTTCTCAAGCAGAAGCCGCTTCGCAGTGCTGACGTAGCAGCTCATCGGGCGGTCTAGACATCTCAGATCAAGGAACGTTTGGGGGCGCATCGGCATCGGCGTGGTACACACACGCCGCCACTGTTCGAGCAGGTCGACGAACGCCTTTGGCATCCGGTGCTCACAAACCCCTTCGAATACCTGCAATTCGTGGTAGATAAGGATGCCCGGCGACCTTACGTTCGCGCCGAGCTGTCCCGCACGCAACTTGATGTCGACATCCGCGGACACAGTCGCCGGGATGCCGGCGTTGGGCACCACCACCAATGGCACATACACCGTCTCTTCGTCGAATGTGCATCCTTCCCAGCCATGTTCGACCAGTAGCTTCACCGTGGATCGCAACTGCTCGAATTTTTTATTGACGAACGTGTCCTCCAGGTCGGCCTGGTAATCCTCGGGGTCGGAGAATCCCTGCGCCGCCTTCTCATCGAGCCAGTGATTGGTTGCTTCCACCAGAAGGCAGGTTTTCCCACACACCAGCACCCAGTCACATACCGAAGGGGTATAACCGCCCTTCGTCCAAGCCTGTTGCATTTGGGCTTCAGTGATCAGCGTGATTGCCGGGCGACCGCGACGCATCGCCCGGCGGAGCAAATAGCCGACGCTAGCCTCGAACACGTAGTTCATCGCCAGACTGAACTGCTGACCGGGAAGTGTCTTCTCCATGCCGAAATCGAAGAAGGTCTGCCAGTACAGCTGCGAGCCGCAAAACCGATCTAACACCCAGGCGGGTCGCAGCACCATGTACTCATCGGCAGCGATCTCGATCAACGGCCGTTCAGTGAAGGTGTATCTCCGGTGGGCAAGAAATCCCTTCGCGCGCTCTTTCGCTAGCCGCTTGCGGTACTCCTTGATCGGCAACGCTGCCGACGACTGCAGCAAGCCAAGAGCCGCGGGATCGAGTGAACTCTCCAGTGAGCTAGCGCTGACCGCCACGTCACCTGCCTTCGTGCAATCCCACAACAGCAGGCCCATTCGAATTACTTCGCGCAGAGGCGCTTTCGTAGCGTTCAGAAATGCTTCCTCAGGCGTATCGCCGATGAGGTCATGTGGCGCCGATTCCGGCCACCTTTTGAACCAGGTATCATACGTGTCACCCAGAACGAGCTGGGGCACGGTAGTCGCAGTGGTCTGCATCCGGGCGAACTCCGAGAGCATCTGGCGCCGTAACTCCTGCAAAACTAGGTTGTCATCGACGGCCATCGCCTCGTTGTATTTCGCGAGTTCCTCCTCACTGGGCGGCCAGGACGTGAAAAAGTCCGGACGGTCCTGAGCCTCCTGATCGCCGTTGATGGACAGCACAAGGTGAACTAGATCAGCTGTCCCCAAGGCATCGAGGCCGTCACTCGGGTCAGCGTCGGTGCACCACTCAATCACTTCACGGATCAGCTGATTCAGTGCCGGCGGCGGCATCAGCCGACTGCCCTTCCTCAAGGCTTGCTTGACCTTGTCGCCAAGATCCGCGCTTAAGCCGTCGCTGAACCGCTTCTCGAATGCAGCCTCGCGCGAATACAGCGCTTCCGCGTCTAAGGCGGCGTACGTAGAGCAGACCAACTGCAGTGAAGGCAGCAACGCATACCCGCCCAGAATCTCTTTACGGCGGGCCTCATCGAGGTGTTCAACGTCGATGCTTGTTGCGGTGATGCACTGCGCCCCGAGATCCATCGCGACCAGCTTTAGGAAGGCCTCGTACTGTTCCTGAGAGGCAAACCATGGTGGGGCTTGTTTCGGAGGAAGACCTCCCACGCCGCTATTATCCCAAGCGGACATTCAGACCTGCCTCCTTGAGTTTCTCAGTTTACCCGCCACTGCGGGCCCAACTCCTCGACCTCGTCCGTGCGGCGGGAGCGGGTAACGACGGGGCTTGGTCAAAACCCTGGGTAGGAAGGTCAAATCATTGGCGCCGCTGATCGGCAGCATGAGTGACTATCAGGATCATCGTGAAGGTTTTCTGGTGGATTCTGGGGGCGGCAGCCTTGACTGGTTTGTTCTTTCTCGCGTACGCCCTCGCGCGCGAGGATTGCACCGGTAGCCGCCATCGCCCGCTGTCACGCCGAAATCGCCGCGGTGCGGAGGCACAACACTCGGTGGGTGTTGCCGGGCGACGATCTAGGACGCCACTCGCCGGGCTTGAAGGGCCCTAGCCCGCCGCCGATCATCTCGACGGGCTGACCGGGACCAAGCGGTCGCGCGAATTCGTAGCCAGCGCCCAGAGCGTCGCCGGCGGCGGTGCCCAGCAGGGCACCGCAGGCTCGGTCGCGTTGTGCTGCAGTCGATTCCATATGTGTCCCCTTAAGCGTTGGTGGATAGGGAAGGATCCGGCGCGCGCCCGAGCAGGCGGGTCAAGGCGTCTACCGATGCCTGCAGGCTTGGTGGCCATTCGGCCTGCCAGATGCGCAGCGGGATGTCAGCGAGCGGGTCGAACCGACTGGCCAGCCGCGGGTACTCCCGTGTGCGCCACTCGCGCAGCCGCTCGTCGCCCTTAGCAAACGCCACCAGCCGGGCGATCTGCTCCTCCTGAACCTCGGGCGGAGCCCCACCGCGGACTCCGATCCCGTTCATCAGGCTGTGCCGGCCAAGGGCGAATGGACGGCCGCTATATTCCGGTTCAAGACTTGCGATCACCGCGTTGACCCGACGGCAGTTCTCGCAGGCAAGCCACGACCAGCGCGACGTGCCACCGGCTGTCGCCCGAAAGCAGATGATGCACAGATCTTTTGCACGCGAAACATCGCAACCCTTCCACCGCTCGGGCACATCCTCGTGGCGGCACGACTGCCACCTGCCGCCCACGGGACCACGTAGGCCGCCGCATGGAATGTGCACGGACAACTCGGCAATGCGGGCGCGCAGCGCGGCATCTGCTGCACTGAGATTCCGCTCGGCCATGGCAGTACTCCTGTTGCCAGGCCCCCGCTGCGGGAGGCGCTCTTGCCGAACACCTGTTGGTGTCGGCCGCTTCGTCATCCGAGCCACCCACGAGCGTGGGGTTGGCGTGCCGTCCAGTCGGAGCTTGGCGACGGCATCTCGTGAAGCTGACTGAATGTTAGCGCACCGGACCGACACGTCGGTTCCAGTTCAGGCCCTGCCGTCCGCGGCCCCGTGGTCGTAGCGTCCGTTGAGTAGCGCGGACACCGTGGCCGGCCGCCACCGGCGGCCTTTGGGGGTGCGCTGACCCGCCGAGTTCAGAACTCGCGCGGTGGCCACTTGTGTGACGCCGCAGTCGTGCACCAACCAACGGACGTAGCGCTTCAGCATCGGCTGGCGCTGCGCCCACGGCGCTGTTGGCGCCGGAAGCACCGGCGGCCAAGCGCTTTCCGTTCGCGGAGCGGCCTCGGTGCCGGCACCGGCGGGAACTCGTCGCACCGCCGCCATGACCGGTGAAGGGGCAACGGCGGCGACAAGGGCCAGTTCGATTTCCCGCCCAAGGCTTTCGACTCCCGCAGCCGCGAGAGCCGCATTGTCGAGGTCGTCGACAGCCTGAACTTCTCGTCGCAGCGCAATGTCGACTTCGCTGTACCCGCCAGTGGCCGGGCACGGCGCGAGTTCCCGACCGAACCGAACATTGAGGCCATGACGCTGCAGCACCAGACTCAGCCGTCGCCAGTGCTGCTCACGTCCGAAATCCGGGCCAGGGAAAGGTAGCCAGATGTCCATGCGGTCCGCAATTGCCCGGCCCAACGCCGACACAACCGCATCGACCTGCGTCAGATCGTCGTTCGACGCTGCCTCTCCCGGGGAGAACGAGAAGTCCTCGGCGATGGCGCACGCCTGCTGCGCCGCAAGTTCGGACATGTCATCGCGGTGCCGCACAGTGTCATGGTCACCGAGCAGAATGACCTGAGATTGCGCCGGTGAATGGTCCCGAAAACGCGGCATGGCTACCTCCCGATGTCAGAGCCTCCATTTGGAGGCGCTCTTACCGGCACCGGTCGGTGCCGGTCGCTTCGTCATCCGAGCCACCCACGAGCCTGGGGTTGGCGCGCCGTCCAGTCGGAGCTTGGCGACGGCGTCTCATGAAGCTGGCACAAAGGTAACGCGGGGCACCGACAACTTCGGTTGCTCAGCCCGACAGCACCGACGCCACCGTTCCGGATAGGTACTTCAGCCCTGTAGTCGACAGTTGTGCCTCGTCAACCAAATACTTCCAACTCGGCTCCCGCTCGCCGAACTCGCCATGCGGGTGCATGAGTTGCTCGGGTGCAGCTGGCATCCCGAGGATCGGATCAGGGGTCGAGAACATCAGATCGCGATGAACCCGAGCTCTTCGGCGACCTTTCGTTGGGCCTGGTCGCGCGATGCGAACGCCTTGGGCTCGCCGCGATCCAGCAGCGGTGGAACAACGATTGCGGCGACGGCCAAGTGCCACGCATCCATCGCTCGCAGCCCATGTCGGCGAACAAGTTCAAGAGCGTGCTGTTCAACCTGGTCTTGTGGCGCGGCGAGGACGATCACAGGGCCGGTGAGGTCCGCGTCCAGCAGCGCGAGCAGCCCCTTCTCATCGCCGCGGCCGCCGCGCGCGGCGCGGACCAATGCGCCCGAAACTTCGATCCTTGTCCAGGTCCCCGTGACGGTGGCGATCTCTGGGTCGCCGAGCAGCGCGATTGCCTGCTGGTGTCCATCCTCATCGACAAGGTAAGCGCGAGCCAGAACCGAGGAGTCCAGGTAGGCGATCACAACCGCTCGCGCTCTTGCGCAAGCAACCGATCAATTTGCGGGCCAAGGCCGCGTGTCGACTCGATAATGCGCTGTCGCCTGGTTGCGCTCACGGGGCGAGCGTCGACGGTGCGCAACGTGCCTGCTGCTGCTGCGGCGGCGCGTAATTGGGCTCGCCGGTCGCCGCTGTCGGCGTCGGCCGCGGCGTCGAGGATCTCGGTCGCCAGCGCGTTCACGCTACGCATTTCACGCGCGGCACGAGCGGCCAGCCGCCGGTGCAGCTCTTCAGGTATTCGCAGTAGCAGCTGCTTCATGATACTGATGCTATCACTTTGAAGGCTGTGATAGCGCCATCCGGTACTGGTCAAAGTGCCAATTCGCAACGCCCGCCGTCAGCCTGCCCAGATCCGAAGTGGTGTGCAGTTAGCAAGCCGGTCGAAGTCCTCGTCGGCATGCAGAAGCGGAGCACCGGTACGCACGCAAGGAGCGGCGATCAAACAGTCGAGAGTCTTACGGATAGTCACGCCGGCGCGCCGCGCCGCGCGATACAACTTTGCCGCGAGAACAAAATCATCAAGATCCTTCAGGCGAAGGATGGGGAAGGCACGCAGATGCTGTTCCACTAGGGCCGCCTCCCGATCCGACCGCAGCCCCTGCAGAGTTTCGGTGAGGACGACGTCGGTGAGCGCGACAGGTTCTCCTGATTCAATGAGCTCAACGCAACGCTGGGCATGCGGTGTGGGGCTGTCGTTCAGGACGTCGATCCACACGCTGGTGTCGACGACGATCACGAGCGGCCGCGACGACTCTCGGCCAGGTCGCCGTCCCAGTGCACCTTCCCCCGTAGGTCTAGGACGCCGATCTGGCGATGCCGGGCGACAAGTTCGCGCAGCGCCAGGTTCACCGTGTCGCGCTTCGTCCGGGTCCCGACCAGGCGCTGCGCCTCCCGCAGGACGTCGTCGTCGATGTCAATGTTCGTCCGCATACACATCAGCATACACCAGTCAGTGTGTAAGTACCCGACGATGGAGACGTCAAGAGCCACGCACGGAGTTGCCCGCACCGAACGACGGTGGTGCGGACGACTCGGCAGTGCCCCACGCTGTGTTGGGAACCGTGGACAGCGAGAACGCCACATCGCCGCCGGTGCCGATGATCGACTCTGGAAGATAGGTCTGATCGGTGGGCCGGCCGTCGATGTTGAGGCCGCTAATGTGTTTCAGCCCGTTCGATGCTCCCGACGCCGATATCCGAATGAATTTCCCTGTGGGGAGCGCGATTTCGGCGCGATCGAAGAGCGGCGTATTCACCGTGAGGACCGCAGTCCCCGGCGTGATCGGGTATAGGCCAAGCGCCGCCCACACGTACCAGCTCGACATCGCGCCGAGGTCGTCGTTGCCCGGCTCCCCGTCAGGCGTCGGCCCGAAAAGCTCCTTGCGCACCCGATCCACCGTCTCCTGCGTCTTCCACGGCTGCCCGACGTAGTTGTACAGCCACGGCACCGCAAAGCTCGGCTCATTGCCAATCCACATATACGGGTCGTCCGGCCCCGCATTCAGCTCCGTCGTAAAGCTGTCCAGCCGCTGGGCCGCCGCGTCGCGTCCGCCCAGCGCGCCCACTAGGCCGGCGACGTTCTGCGGCACCATCCACGTGTATTGCGCCGCATTGCCTTCCTCGAACCCGTCTTGTCCGAAATCTGAAGTCGGTCCCGATGATCCAGGCCACGGAAGGAAAACACCATCGGCGCTGCGCGGCGTGATCAAACGGGTCAACGGGTTGAACACGTTGTGCCAGTACTGCGCCCTGTTCTGAAATTCCGCGCCAACCACAGGCTCGCCCAACGCATCAGCGAATCGCGAGATGGCGAAGTCGTCGACCGACCACTCCAGGGTGATCGAGGCCCCGTCGATCCCATGATCGGCGCGGAACTCCTCGGTCTGCGGCGCATAGCCGTGCTCCAAATAGGTAGCGATTCCCGGCCGCTCCATGTAATCGCCCCGCCCCGCACCGCCGTCAGTCGCCGCCTTCAGCATGAAGTACAGGGCCGCTTTGACGTCAAAGTCTTTGGCCCCGAACGTGTACAAGTTGACAAGAAGCGGCACCACGCTGTCTCCGCTCATCTCGCCCGTCGCCGAATTCGCCAGCGCCCACCGCGGCAACGACCCGCTCTGCCTGGCGTCGGTCACCAACGATTGCGCCATATCGCTGGCCCGCTCCGGGAACAGCAGCGCCTGCAACGCTGCCAGGCAGCGATAGGTATCCCAGTCCGAGAAGTTCGCGTACTGCGTGTGCCCGCGCGCCACCGTGCGCACCACGCCGTCGAACCCGAGATAGCGCCCGTCCGAATCGTCAAACATGTTGGGATGCAACAACGAATGGTAGAGCGCGGTGTAGAACGTCTTCACGTCGTCACTGTTGCCCCCGGCCACCGAGATCCGGGACAGCGCGGCGTTCCATTGGCTCGACGCAGCCGCGCGCACGTCGTCGAAGCTCCCGCCGCCCTCGGCGGCCAGATTCGCCCTCGCTCCGTCGACACTCACGTACGACAGCGCGGTCCGCACCTGCAGCACCGAACCAGGCGGAAACTCCACCCATCCCCCGCTCCACCGCGAATCCGCGCTGCGCGCCCCGGGAAACACCGAGTCGCCGTCGTAGGTGCCGAACGAGGTGAACGGCCGGCTGAACGTCATCGCGAAATACACGGTGTAGGTGTTGTTCTTGCCGCAGAAGTCGCCGGTGGTCGCCGACCCGGTGATCGTCGTGTTGTCCTCGCCGATCCGGATGCTCGCCGCGGAGTTGCCCGCCAGCGACCCGCCGGTGCGCACGTGAAAAAGCGCCGGCCGACCGTCGCTCGGATACCGGAACCGCCCCACGCCGGTGCGGGTGGTGGCGGTCAGCTCCGCCGTCACCCCGGTGTCGGGAAACCGCACCGTGTAGTAGCCCGGCACGCCCACCTCGGTGTCGTCGTGGGCGATCCTCTCCCAGGCCCACCAGGGCTGCTCGCCGATCGGCGTGGTGGTCGGCAGCATCGGGATGTCGCCGAACGCGTTGCAGCCCACCGAGGCGTGGGTCATGGAAAACCCGGTCGAGCGCTCATTGTCGTGGTCGTAGCCCGCGTAGGTGTCGGTGGTGTCCGGCGAGTACTGCACCATCCCGAACGGCACCGAGGCGCCGGGGAAGTTGTTGATTTCCCCGCCCTCCTCGCTCGACCCGGTGCCGATGAGCGTGTCGACGTGCCCGGCCGGGTTCGTCACGAACGCGGGCTCCTCGGCCTTCGCCGCCACCGGAGCACCGGCCACCATCCCGCCGACAAGCGCCGCCGCTACGAAAGCGATCAGCGGCCTTCGTAACGGCATAGCTGTCTCTTACTGCATCGCCGTCCTGTTCGGTGGGTTTTCGCGACGCGCGGATGCATGGCCGTCGCGAGAAGTCAGTGTGCGGATGACGTAATCGTCGCGGCTTCGGACTCCGGTGCTTCACCGAATCGGGCTAGTACCAGCGCTCCGGCCACTGCTATCGCGAATCCCGCGACGACCATCCAGCCCAGGCCTTCGCGGGTGCGATCACCGAGCCACAGCACGCCGACCAGCGCCGGCGGGACCGTCTCACCGATGACCATCCCAGCGACGGCCGTGGTCACCGATCCGCGGCTCAAGGCAGATGTCAGCAGCAGAAACCCCGCGGCCCCGCCCGCGATCACCGCGTAGACCGCCGGGTTGGTGTAGAAGCTGGCGTTGGTGGGATCGATCGGATCGACCAGGCGCACGCCGATCTCGACGACACCGAAACCGCCCCCGGCGCCGAGCCCCAGAAACAGTGCGCGCGGCCGCTCGCCCAATCGGCCTGCGGCTGCGCCGGCGACGAATACCGCGCCGACCACGCCCAACAACGCCCAGTCAAGTCCAGCCGGGCCATGCCCGGAACCCTCCGGTCCGGCGGCCAGCCCGAGCATGCCGAGGCCCACACAGACCACGGCCACCGCCGTCCACTCGACCGATGACAGCCGCGCCGACAGCACCCAGGCGGCCACGATCGCGGTGACTGCCAGCGAGGCGGCCAGCGCCGCGCCGACCACGTAGATCGGCACCAACCGCAGCGCGACCACCTGGCACAGAAAACCCAGCGTGTCAAGGGCAAAGCCCGCGACATAGCGCCACTGCCGGACCGCGCGCAACAGCAACGCCGCGTCGACACCCGAGCCGCTGCCGGCTTCCACCGATCGCGTCGCCACGGCTTGCAATACCGTCGCGGCGCCGTAACACACCGAGCAGCCCAGAGCCAGCAGCAAGCCGATCAGCACCCTCCGACGATACGAGACAGCTCAGCCGGCTGCGGAGTGGACTTCTGGAGCGCGCGCCGGCGGCGATGACTGCGGCTACATACACTGACCGATCACGCTGGTACACGTCGTCGCGATGCGGGAAGATGCGGGCCATGGGTTGTGGCATCCCCAGCGGCTGGTCGGTCAGCTCACCGGCCTGCGCCAGGAAAGCCTGGACACGCTGGGGCGACCCGCCGACACGCTGCAGGAGCAGGCGACGGCGTTCCTCGACGAGCAGGAGTTGGTCCGGTGACGCGGTTGTGGCGTGATGAAGAACCTGCGGCGGAATCCGCTGGATCGCTGGGCGCGACGGCGTTGGCGTGGCTGCCGGCCGGCGACTACGAGCATGCGCTACAGCTGTGGCCGGAGTTCGCCGCAAGCGATCTGGTGACCGGACCCGACGGGCCGTTGCCGCATGCGCTGTATTGCCGTGCGCTGCAACAAAAGTTGGTCGAGTTTGCTGAGGCCGGCTTCCCGGGGCTGGCGGTCGCGCCGGTGCGGGTGGAGCCGTTTACCGCGTGGTGCGCCGAGCAGGGCCAACGACCTGATTCGGCAGAGGCCCGCGCCGAGTATGCCGCGCACCTGACCGCGCAGGGCGACCCCGGCGTGACCCCCTGGCCGCCGAGCCGCAATGATCCATGCTGGTGCGGGTCCGGGCGCAAATATAAGAAGTGTTGCGCCGCACCGCGGTTCGTCGATGCCCATCCACCACGATGAAGACCACTCGCTTGCGGATAGTGATGTGCGACGTCGAGCCTGCGGTGGCCCGGGTGATCGACGTGCCCGCCTCGGCGACCTTGCCCGAGCTCCATGATCTGCTGCAGGCTGCGATCGGCTGGACCGATTCCCATCTGCACCAGTTCGTCACGGCTGAGGCCACTTACGGCATGGAGATTCCGGGCCAAGACGTGTGGCCAGAAGATCAGCGTAATGAGGAGGGCGCTCTGCTGGCCGATCTCGGCGCCCAGTTTGAGTATCTCTACGACTTCGGCGACGGCTGGACCCATGCCATCGAGGTGCTCGGGCCAGGGGACTCGGCACCGGGCTGCGTGGACGGCTACGGCGCCTGCCCGCCCGAGGACTGCGGCGGGCCAGGCGGGTATGCCGAACTGCTCGACACGCTCGCCGACGCCAGTCACCCCGACCACGAGCGCATGCGCAGCTGGGTCGGCAACCGGCTACGTCCGTTCGACCGTGCCGCGACTGATCAAAGGGTGCGCCGAGTCGTCGGCGAGGTGCCCGACAGTGTGCGGTTACTCTTCGACCTCGTTGCCGACGGGGTCAAGCTCACTCCGGGCGGGCGGCTGCCCCGAAACGTGGTGCGGGCCATGCAGCAGCACCGCCCAGGCTGGCATCCGCTGGGAAGTCCCGCCGCCACCGAGGACGACCTGTGGCCGCTGGTGATGCTGCATCATCTGCTGCGCCACGTCAGGCTGCTGCGGCTGCGCCATGGTGTGCTCGCCCCGACCCGGGCCGCCAGCGATGACCTGGCCGTGGTGCGCCGACTACGTTCTGCGTTCGAGCCCAATACTTTTGGCACTGAGATCATCGAGCTGACCATCGGCGCCCTGGCTGCGCATGGCCCCCTGCCGCTTGCCGAACTAGCCACGCGGGTGCATGAGTTACTCGGGTGGGGCTGGCAGCGCGACGGTCAAGCCGTCACCGAATCTGACGTAAGGCTTGCGATCGCCCAGCAGGCCAACACTATGGAGGGACTCGACCTGCTTGACAACAGCAACTGGGGCGACTGGACGGCCGGCCCGTCGTCCCTGTCGCTGCTCCCCCGCGCCAGCATGCTCGCCGACATCTGGGCGAACGACTAGTCATGAAAACAGCGCGGCAGCGAAAGAAGGTGCCCGCCTGCAGGCACCTCGCGGGTCTTGTTTCAGAGCATGTGGAGTCGCGGTTGCCGCCTGCGACAATCCCGACGCGCCGTCGTTGATAGCCCAGTTCGCGCCGGCAGCGCCGAATGCACTACATACACTGACCGATCGTGGGCATTTTGTTCGGGTACGCGCCGTGGGTCCTCTATTGGGTGCTTGTCGGCAACATTCCTTTCACCGTTGCCGTGCTGGTGGCGCTGGCGATCGCGGTCGCCGCGCTGGTGGTCAGGCGCGGCGTACTCCAATTGGGCGCAGTGGCAACGTTTTTGGTGCTGACTGTTCTGACGTTGATCCTGGGCCAAGTGTTCTTGGAGCGGTGGATCCTGCCGCTGAGCAATGCCGGGATCGTCCTGGTGGCGCTGAGCAGCGTGGTGATCGGCAAGCCGTTCATGCGGGAATTCGCCGGGGCCGACCTGACCACTCGATTGGCCAACACCGATTTGTTCGCCCGGGTGACCACGCTGTTGACCTGGTTCTGGGTCGCCGTGTTCGCCGCCATGACGGTGTCGTCGTCGATCCCGCCGATTATGGATGCCGACGCATCGATCCTCGAGCGCAAGACACCGCTGTCGTTCCTCGGCTACTGGCTGATCCCGTTCGCGCTGCTGGGCCTGGCGGTGCTCGCGTCGCGAATCTTGCTCGACAGGATGACCGCCGGGGCAGACGACGTCGTCCGCAAAACCTCGTTCGTGGCCTACAGCGAAGCCACCATCGACGAGCTGTACTACCTGGCCCAAGAACACGCCAACCGCGAAGTCGGTCCAGGCCAGGTGGCCTACGAGGTCAAGGTCGGCGCCAAGGGAGAGCCGCTGACGGGCGACGAGTCTCGGCTGTCGTGGCCTTCCACCTACAAAGTGCGCCAGCGGCGCCGCTAGGACAACATGACTATCGTCACGCCGGCCCCGGGAAAACCCAACGTGCTGTTGGGCCGGTTCGACATCGCCGAGCTGGGTTATATCGCCGAGGAGTTCTTCGTTTCCGGCACCGCGTCGTCGTATCGCCCCGCTGCGAAGTTGCGGCCCGGCGGGCGGTGGAGCGTAACGCCGTTGGCGACAGCGGATTACACGACGCGGATCGTGGTGCTCACCCCCGCCGACCCGGCGACGTTCAACGGCACAGTGCTGGTCGAGTGGCTCAACGTCAGCGGCGGCATCGACGCTCCAGCGGTGTGGTTCATGGCCCACCGCGAAATCGTTCGCTCCGGCTACGCCTACGTCGCTGTCTCGGCCCAGCAGGTGGGCATCCAGGGCGGTGTGACCCGGGGCGGCTTCGACATGTCACTGAAAACCCAAGACCCGACACGGTATGCGCCCCTGCACCACCCGGGCGACGCGTTCTCCTATGACATGTATTCGCACATCGCTGCGCTGGTCCGCGGACGCAACGACGTACTGCGCGGGTTGGCTCCCGAACATGTTGTGGCGCTGGGAGAGTCGCAGTCCGCTTTCTTCCTGACCACCTACGTCAACGCCATAGACCCGCTCGCCCGGGCGTACGACGGCTTCTTGATCCATTCCCGATTCGCCCCCGCCGCGCCGCTGGACGGCACCTCGATCTTCGACACCGAGCAACCCCGGATGCCTCAGGCGGTGGCCTTCCGCCCCGACCTCGGGGTTCCACTCATAACCGTCATCACCGAAACCGACCTTGTCGGTGGACCCGAGACGGGCTACTACCTGGCCAGGCAGCCCGACGGCGAACACCTGCGCATCTGGGAGATTCCCGGCACCGCGCATGCCGACAACTACACGATCCAAGTGGCGCCGATCGACACCGGTTTCGCGCCGCTGGACGAAATCGTGGCGGCCTACGCGCCCACCCATATGCTGATGGGCCAGCAGCTGTCGCACGCGATCAACTTCGCCCCGCAGCATCACTACGTCGTGCAGGCCGCGCTGGCCAGGTTGTGCGAATGGGTCGGCACCGGCGAGCCGGCGCCCAAAGCCCCGCGCATTGCGTTGACCGAAACCCAGCCGCCCCAGCCGGTTCTGGATTCGAACGGGCTCGCGCAGGGCGGCGTCCGAACCCCGTGGGTCGACGTACCCGTCGCCCGTACAACGGGTTTCGGCACTGACGAGACCGCGATGTCCGATCTCTTCGGGTCGGGTGAATTTTTCGATGCCGCCACTCTGCGCCGGCTCTACCCCGGCGGCGTCGCCGATTATCTGCAGCGCTTCACGACGGCGCTTGACAGCGCAATCCAATCGGGGTTCATCCTGGCGGCCGATCGCGATGAGATCCTGCAGATCGCCGCCGCCACCTACCCGGACGGATCGTGAAACTATGCGAGTTGATGGGCGCGACATCACCGTGTCCGGCAACTTGCTGCAACCACTGACCCGGCGTACCAACGACATCCTGCGGCTGGTGCTGGCGGCGGTGTTCGTCGCGGTGGTGATCGCGAGCTCGCTGATCACCCGGCCGCGGTGGGTGCAGCTGGAGAAGTCCATCTCGCAGATCGTCGGCGTGCTCTCCCCCACCCAGTCGGATCTGGTGTACCTGCTGTACGGCCTGACGATCGTGGCGTTGCCGTTCGTGATCCTGATCGGGCTGATCGTGTCCCGGCAATGGAAACTGCTTGGCGCGTACGCGGCCGCCGCGGCAATCGCCTTCGTTGCGCTGTCGATCAGCGGCAGGCACATCGCCGCGCCGAATTGGCATTTCGACTTCTCGGAGCGGTTGTCGACGCTGCCGTCGCAGTTTCTCGACGACCCGCGCTGGATCGCGATGCTGGCGGCGGTGCTGACTGTGTCGGGGCCGTGGCTGCCGGCGCGGTGGCGACACTGGTGGTGGGCGCTGCTGTTGGCGTTCGTGCCGATCCATCTGGTGGTCAGCGCGATCGTGCCGGCCCGCTCGTTGCTGGGGTTGGCGGTGGGCTGCTTCATCGGCGCGCTGGTGGTGCTGGTGGTGGGGACACCGGCTCTGGAGGTGCCGCTAGATGGCGCGGTGCGGGCGATGGCTCGGCGCGGGTTCGTTGTCTCGGGGCTGACGGTGGTGCGACCGGCCGGGCCTGGGCCGCTGGTGCTTTCGGTCGATTCCGAGCAGCCGGCGATGATCGAGCTGTACGGTCCGCATCAGCGCAGCGGTGGTGCGCTGCGTCAAATCTGGCGAAAGCTTCGATTCCGCTCCGCCGAGACCGCGCCGTGGCAGGCCTCGCTGCGCCGCGCCGTCGAGCATCGCGCACTGATGACGATAGCCATCGACGATCTGGGTGTGGCCAACACGTCGACCATCGCCGTCGCCGCGCTCGATCGCGGTTGGACTTTGTACGCGCACAAGCCTGTTCGTGGCGCGCCGATCGCCCAATGCGCGACGGCGACGCCGGTTGCCCGGGTGTGGGAGGCGCTGCGAAGCCTGCACGAGCAGCAGATCTCGCACGGTGATCTGCGCGGCAAGGAAATCACGGTCGACGACGGCGCGGTGCTGTTCGGCGGTTTCGGCGGCGCCGAGTACGGGGCCACCGACGCCCAGCTGCAATCCGACATCGCCCAACTCCTGGTGACCACCTCAGCGCTCTACGACGCGCAATCGGCGGTGGGCGCGGCGATCGACACGTTGGGCAAAGACGCGGTGCTGGCCGCGTCGCGTCGGCTGACCAAATCAGCTGTGCCCAAACGCATCCGCGAGTCGGTGACCGACGCGCGACCCATCATTGCCGCCAGCCGGGACGAGGTGATGCGTCAAACCGGCACCGATCAGCTCAAGAGCGAAACGATCACCCGGTTCACCCCCGCCCAGCTGATCCAGTTGGTGCTGCTCGTCGCGCTGGTCTACGTCGCCTACCCGTTCATCAGCACCGTGCCGACGTTCTTTTCCGAGCTGCGGACCGCGAACTGGTGGTGGGCGCTGCTGGGGCTGGCGGTCTCGGCGCTGACCTATGTCGGCGCAGCGGCAGCATTGTGGGCCTGCGCCGACGGGCTGGTGAGCTTTCGCAGCTTGTCAATCATGCAGGTGGCCAACACGTTTGCGGCGACCACCACCCCGGCCGGCGTCGGCGGGCTCGCGCTGTCCACCCGGTTCCTGCAAAAAGCCGGTGTCGGCACACTGCGGGCGACCGCGGCGGTGGCGCTGCAGCAGTCGGTGCAAGTCATCGTCCATGTCGTGTTGCTGGCCATCTTCAGCACCGCCGCGGGCGTCGGCACCGACCTCTCCCATTTCGTCCCCAGCGCCACGGTGCTCTATCTGATCGCGGGCGCGGCGCTGGGCATCGTCGGTACGTTCGGGTTCATCCCCAATCTGCGGCGCTGGCTGGCGACGGCGGTGCGCCCGAAGCTGACGGAGGTCAGCCGTGACCTGGTCGAGCTGGCCCGCGAGCCGAAGCGGCTGGCGTTGATCGTATTGGGCTGTGCCGGAACGACTCTCGGGGCCGCCCTGGCGCTGTTGGCCAGTGTCGAGGCGTTCGGCGGGCACGTCACGTTCGTCACCGTCACGGTGGTGACGATGGTCGGCGGCACCCTGGCCTCGGCCGCGCCCACTCCCGGTGGTGTCGGCGCCGTCGAGGCCGCGCTGATCGGTGGGCTGGCCGCCTTCGGTGTGCCTGCGGCCGTCGGGGTGCCGTCGGTGCTGCTGTACCGGATGCTCACGTGCTGGTTGCCGGTATCCGTCGGCTGGCCGGTGATGCGCTGGCTCACCAGGAACGAGATGATCTAATCGTGAGCCACCGCCGCATGTGCGGCCATCTGCTTGAGCATGTCGTCGTGGATGATGTCGATCCGTGAGCGGGCTTCGGCGCACACCAGTGGGTCGCGGATCACGGTGAGCTGGTTGTCCTGTCGGGATTCTCCGCCCGCGGACCAGTTGGTGGAGCAGGTCACCACATCGACCCCGTCGATGATCACCATCTTCAGGTGCATGATCGCCGACTTCTCACTGTGGCCGAACGCAATGCTGTTGCCGGTTTTGTCGTTCAGCCATGGCGCCAGCAGATCGCGCTCGGCGACTCCTTTGGCTTGCGTGGAGTCCAGACTCATTTGCACATAGATGTTTGGTTCTTCAGCTTGGACTGCAGGACCGAATTCAGCTGCGGGTCGTCGTAGCCGTACATCGCCACGACGAGGCTCTTGGCGGCCGAGGTCAGCAACGCCGCGAGCGCGTCGTGCACGCGGTCGACCGGGCTGTAGAACGTGCGGGTGGTGTCTGGGTAGCCGGGCGGAAAGGGCGCGGCTTTGTACTGGTCCAGCTCAGACAGCGAATCAAGTGCCATGGCAAGGTGCTCCTCTATAACGCTGGCGTCATCCAGTCCGCCGGGTCGGCGCTGCGCTGTTGCTGCTCGGTGGTCAAGTCGGGTAGATAGCTCGCGTCGGCGCGCCGGCGCACCAGCACACTCGGATGCACCAGCGCATCGGCGGGCATCGGTCGATGCCGGCGCCCAACCAGATACCACAGCTTTCCGTTGTGATGGATTGGTGCGGTAGCGAAGTCATCAGTCACCGCGCACTGCTGCCGGTAAGCCGCGGCGTCGATCGCCAGCTCGCCGACCACCCCGTCAACGATCCACTTCAGCGCGATAGTGGCCAGCCGATGATCGGGCATAAACGTGCCGCCCACGTCGGCGTGAACGCCGGCGAACCACCGCTCCTCGAGCCCGTTCGGGTGGCGTTCGACGAGGTATTCGCGGTACGGACGGCGGCGCTCGTCGATGGAGACGGCGTGGCGGATGCGTGCCACGTTGGGCAGCGACCGCGTGTACGGCCACCGCAGGCTGCCGAACCGCAGAAAGCCCGCCGCCTTGACGGTGTCCCACAGACCCACATACGCGACCGGCACCGCGTAGTGCCACACCTGCGTCGGGTTGTTTTGGTGCACGGTCGCAAACAGCGGCTCGTTGTCCGTGCGCCAGCAGAACGCGCGGGCAAACTCGCCCCAGTGCGCGTACTCGTCTTTGGTGAAATCTCGATTGATCGCGTACTTTTCGACCGCATACGGCAGCAGGTTCTCCGAACCGGGCCGCATCAGGCCGGGACGCAGCAGCATGCCGGCCACTGCGCGGGCGGTGTAGGCACCGCGGCTGAAGCCGAAGATGTAGATCGCATCGCCCGGGCGCCAATGGTGCATTACATACCGATACGCCTCTGCCACATTGTCTTTCAGCCCGACGCCGAATGCCCGCTCGTACAGCAGCGACATGGTCCCTGACGCCAGCGTCCCCACGCCGGGGTCATAGTAGGTCAGCTGACTGCCGGGATCTTTGTTCTCGAGCATCTCGAACAGCTTGGCGACGTTGGTGAGATTGCCGGCTCCGATTTGGTTGGCAGTGCCGTCGAAGCAGAGGACGATGCGCTTGCCCCGCGGTGACTCAATCTGCTCGGTCATCGTCCGGCCCTCGCGTTCAACGCCCGGTGCGCCCCACTCTACGGTGGCCGACCTCGCGGTGTGGGGTCTTTGGCACCGATGGGTTGAGGCCGGCCGAGCGTTACCCAGACGGGTCGACAAGGTCGCGGAAGCTGTGCGCCGGCTGGACAGATGCGCCCATGCTGCGGATCCGGCCGGCCAATGTGCGGTCCGAGGTGACGACGCAGATCTCCTGCGGTTGGGCGTCGACGCTCACCAACCGGACGATCTCGTCGTCGGCCGAGTTCGCCGCTGCCCTGGGCGCATATGCCACCTCGATCGCCACCGAGTCGATCCGGGCCGACGGCGGCTGCTCGAACACCAGCGTCACCTGGTCGCCGTTGGCCGACGCCCAGCGGTCGAGGCTGTCCACCAGCGCCACCATCGCGCCGCGGCGGTCCTGCCACCAGCCGTCGGGTCGAGTCCCGATCACGTTCATGCCGTCGACGATCCAGCGCACAAACCAACGGTACGGCCGACCCTGGTCGGAGGCGGCGCCGCGGTCCTTGGCAGACTATGGCCCCATGGCACAGATAACCTTGCGTGGTAATCCGATCAATACAGTTGGCGAGCTTCCGGCCGTGGGATCCCCCGCTCCGGCGTTCACCCTGACCGGCACCGACCTCGGCGTCGTCAGCAGCGAACAGTTCCGCGGTAAGCCGCTCTTGCTCAACATCTTTCCCTCGATCGACACCCCAGTCTGCGCGACCAGCGTGCGGACCTTCAACGAGCGCGCCGCCGGGCAGGGCCTGTCGGTGCTGTGCGTGTCCAAAGACCTCCCGTTCGCGCAGCAGCGATTCTGCGGCGCAGAGGGAATCGAGAACGTCACAACCGCCTCGGCGTTCCGCGACAACTTCGGCGACGACTACGGCGTCACCATGGTCGACGGTCCGATGGCCGGGCTGCTGGCGCGGGCCATTGTGGTGATCGGTCCCGACGGCAACGTCGCGCACACTGAACTGGTGCCCGAGATCGCGTCGGAGCCCAACTACGACGCAGCGCTGGCCGCACTGAGCTCCGCGGTGTAGTTACAAGCGCTGCGCAGAAACGAACAAACTGCGCGGCGCAGTGTCCTCGATGTCGGGCGGCCGCCGGTCGTAGCGGGCCATCAAGTCCTCGGCCGGCACCACCGATACCTCCCAGCCGTGGTGGCGCAACCAGTCGCCGACGTCTTCGCGCTCCTCGAAGTACCACAGCTGCTGGATGTCGGGGATGTCGCGCTGCTCGCCAATTTTGGCTACCAGCGCGCGGATTCGCTGCATCTGCTCGCGCTGTTTGGCGTGGGCGTCCCCGTCCATGAAGCCCGACCCCGGCGCCTCGGCCGCGATCCGGCTGCCCGGGACAGAAAGCGCTTGCACCCGCGCGAACAACAACTCCTGGGCCGCTGCCGGCAAGAACGGCAACAGCCCCTCGGCCGACCACACGCTGGGCGCTGTCGCGTCAAACCCAGCCTGCCGCAACGCTTCCGGCCAGTCGTGGCGCAGATCGACGGGAACATCGACCACGTTGGCCGTCGGCTGGTCGCCGCGTTCTTGCAACGTCGACAACTTGAACTCGAGCACCTTGGGCTGGTCGAGTTCGTAGACCGTCGTGCCGTCCGGCCACGGCAACCGCCATGCCCGTGAATCCAGACCCGCGGCCAGGATCACCACCTGCCGCACACCGGCGCTGGTGGCGTCGAGGAAGAAGCTGTCGAAAAACGCCGTGCGAACGGCCATGTAGTCCACCATCGACCGCATCCGCAGCGGCAGGTCGGGTGCTTCCTCGACGATCTCGGCAGGCAGCTCTGGCGCCGAGAACCAATTCCACATCCCCTCTCCGCGGCGTCGAGGAACACCCGCGCGAATGGATCATGGATCAGCGGATCGTCACTGTCGGTTTCCGCGGCGCGCGCCGCCGCCACACCGAGCGCCGTCGCACCCACACTTTCGGTGATCTCCCAGCTGTCGTTCTCGGTTCTTGCCACGGTGGCCACAGTACGCCGAGGATCTGGGTACCTGTTTCGATTGTTTCAATTCTGGGCGCTTGTGTTAGGCTGAGGCATGCCTACCGCCGTCGCCCCGCTCGCTCGCCAGGTCGCCGAACGCGCGCGCAAAGACTCCCGGTTCGCCGAGGTGCTCGACGCCATCTTGGAAGCGCCGACGGCGCCGCAGGGAACACTGGAACGCATCGCCGCCGCGAGCCTCAACGTGGAGCGACGCGGCGCCCTGGTGCGCGAGTTCGTCGAGGGCTCGCTGCCCACACCGAAAGTGCAGACGCGGTTGAGGCTGGGTTCGCCGCAGGCCGTGCACCGGCTGCGCAGCCGAGGCAAACTGCTGGGGTCCGCGGTCGGCAACCAAACATGGTTTCCCGCATGGCAATTCGACAACGACCGGCTGCGGCCTGATCTGCCGCGGATTCTGGAGTTGTTGGCGCGCTTCACGTCGGACCCGGTGGCCGCCGACCGGGTCATGCGTCTACGGCACGACGAGCTGGGCGGATCATCGATCGCCGAGGCGCTGCGCCGCCCGAAGACCGCCGAGACCGCGTGGCGGATGCTGGCCGCTGTCGGTGCCTGAGCTGCCCGCCGGCTACCGGGCGCGTCTGCCCACCGCGCGCCCCGTCGGCCTGCGCCGGCGCCGCGTCGCTGCCGGCACCGAACTGTGGCGCGTCGACGCCACCGCACCCGCGGAGTGGACCTGGGACGGCTTTTCCACGCCGCGCTTTCGCTTCGACCCCGAATCCGGCTTATTCCGAACGCGATACGCGGCCAGCGCACACGTCGGCGCATTCCGCGAGCGCTACTGGCCGACGGGACTGGTGATCCCGGCCGACCACGCCAGCCACCACCTGGTGCGACTGGTCGCCGCCCGGCATCTGCGCGTGCTCGACCTGCGCACCGAGGCCAACCTCGATGTCCTCGGCATCGACGACCAGATCAGCACCGGCCAGCATCCCGACGTGTGGGACACGTGTCATCGGCTCGCCGACGCCGTCCGGCGGTGGTGGAGCGACCTGGACGCCATCGTCTACCGGCCGCGCACCACGCCGAAGACCTCGGCCAACTTCGCGTTCTTCGCCCCTGACGCGTTCACAACCGAGTCGTGCCCACTGGCCGAGCGCGCCGATGTGCTGGTCGCCCTGGTGTTGCGCCACGGATTTACGGTCAGCTGGCACCTCGGCGACGCGTAGAAGGCCTACCGTGTTGGCATGGCAGAACAGTCTCCAGCGGTCACCGAATCGCACCCACCACAACCTGTACTTCGTGTTGTCAATCCCGTCCTGCGGTCACTGTTGCGCACTCCGCTCATGGGGCCGGCCCGCAAGCAGCTGATGGTGCTGAGCTTCACGGGACGAAAAACCGGGCGGCAGTACTCAATTCCGGTGAGCGCGCACCGGATTGACAACATTCTCTACGCCCTGACCAGCGCGCCGTGGAAGCACAACTTCCGCGACGGCGCCGACGCCCAGGTCGTCCTCGACGGCAAGACGACTGCTATGCGCGGTGAGCTGATCCAAGACCGCGGAGTGGTCGCCGACCTCCATCGGCGCTGCGCGGAGTCCTACGGCCCCAAGAACGCCCAGCGCATGATGGGACTGAAATTCCGCGATCAGGGAATCCCGTCGCTCGACGAATTCGCCGAGGCGGTCGACCGGCTGAAGCTGGCTGCTGTCCGGTTGACGCCCGCTTAGGTCAAAGTTGGTGGCGCAGTCGCTCGACGAGGGTGAGCAGCCGCGCGTAATGCGAGCCGGCCCAATAGATCTGCCCGCAGTCCGTGCAGCGGCTGAACTCGTCGTAGTAGCGGCGGGTCAACGGCTCGAGCTGGCCGATCACTTCGTCCTTGGTGACGCTGGCAAGTTTGCCGTTGCAGCGCACGCATCGGGTTAGCGGGGCCAGCCGCTGACGCAGATCCAGTCGCCGAATAACTTCCAATATCTGTTCTTCCGGGTCGTCGGCGCGGATGAACAGGCCGTGGGTGATGGCGCGACGCTTCAACAGGCCTCGGTCTCGGGTCAGCAGGATCCGCTGCTGGGCCAAGCTGATATCGGCCAGGCTCTGATCGTCGGCGTCGCTTGACCACCACACGTCGAAGCCCAGCACTCGCAGCAGGCGCGCGAGCCGACCGAGGTTGACGTCGACGACGAAGCGGGGCTCGCGCAGCGGCACTGGGCGCAGCCTTGTTGTCGCTGCGATGTCGAGCGCTTCGAACATCGGGTAGGCGGCAATGCGATCGCCCGTCATCGGGCGGTGGGCGAAGTCGACCGGTTCGCCGTTCACCAGAATGAGGTCGACCTCGGTATGCGGAATTCCCATTGCCTCGAGCACGTCCTTGACCGTCTGATGACTCCGGAACGGGCGGCGCATGGTCATGGCCCGGGGGTCCGGACCGAGGAAGTCGTTGAGCTCGGCGTAGGCCCGGACATCGACATAGCCGACCATGCCTCATGGTCTCGCGTGGGATCGGCGACGCGCAATCAAGTGGTCATTGCCGCAACGATTTATCTGGGCTGGTCGCTTCGCAACTCCATCATGCACCTCTGATACACAACCCAGTCACCAGTGCTGGCAAACTTTTTTGAGTTCGGCCGCCTCTCGGACCCATATGGCCTAGTGCCCGCCTTCAAGCGATTTGACCGTCTCGAATCGCTCGAAGGCGGGCAAACACCATATTGGTTACCTGGCAGCCTGATTCATCACAGCAAACACGCGCCCTGGGCGGCATAGGTTCGGGTGACCACCGGCCAGGGGTGGCCTGCGGCGGTCACGGCCCGTCGCAGCTCCCCCATGACCGCGTCCGCCCGGGCTTCAGGCACCAACGCGATCACGCAGCCGCCGAACCCTCCGCCGGTCATCCGAGCGCCTAACGCACCCGCACGCACGGCAACGTCTGCGATCAGGTCGATGTGCTCGGTGGTGATTCGGAAGTTGTCACGCATGGAAACATGTGAGGCGGTCATGATGCGGCCGGCTTCAACGAAGTCCGATTTGCCCAGTGCGGCAACGAAATCCATCACCCGCTGGTTCTCGGTCAGCACATGACGGGCGCGGCGTGCGTTGACTGGGTCGCTGATCGCGGCCAGCGCCGCAACATCGGTGACCTCCCGCAGCGACGACACTTGCAGATCCGCGGCTGCACGCTCACACGACGCCCGCCGTGCCGCGTATTCTCCGCCGACGTTGCTGTGCCGGGCCCGAGAGTCGATCAGCAGCAACGCGACACCGCGCGCGTCAGGGTCGAACGACACCGGCCGGACGGTCAGATCCCGAAAGTCGATCAACAGCGCCGTGGACGGCTCCCCAAACAGGGCAGCCAGCTGGTCGAGCAAACCCGTTGGCGCGCCGACATATTCATTTTCGGCGCGCTGCGCGAGCCGTGCCTGCTCGATCCGGTCGATCGACACGCCTGCGGCCGACGTCAAAGCACCCAGCACCGCGCACTCGAGCGCCGCCGACGACGCCAGGCCCGAGCCAATCTCGACGTCGCTGCTGATCGACATCGTGCCACCGGGCACCGCGTAGCCCGCGGCGCGCATCGCCCAAATCACCCCGGCCACATAGCCGGCCCAGCCGCACACCTCTCCGGCAACGGTGCCCAGCGGAATCCGCACCGAGCCCTGCGCGCGGTCGCTGCTCACAGTGATCGCGTCACCCCGCTCCGGCGCGAACGTCACCACCGTGCGTTGCGGCAGCGCGATCGGCAGCGCCAAACCGCTGTTGTAGTCAGTGTGTTCGCCGATCAGGTTGATCCGCCCCGGCGCGGCGTATCGGACCGTCATGCAAGTTCTCGCAGCCGCTGGGCCACGTCTTCGGGCGTCACGTCGCTGATAAACGCATCCATCGCCGACTCGGACGCGGCCAAGTACTTGAGCGCAACCGCGCTGCGGCGGATCGACATCAGCTCGACGTGGAAGTAACCCTCCCGCTGAGCGTCCGTGTCGGCGAACTGGTGTAGCGCCGACATATACGGCAGCGGTGCAGAATACATCCGGTCGAACCGGCGCAGCACGTCGAGGTAGACCTGCGCGAAATCGTCCAGTTCCCCCGGCTCGAGCTCAACAACATTGTGCACGAACCTATTCGGATAGATGTGCACCTCCACCGGCCAGCGCGCAGCGAACGGCACGAACGCGGTAAACAGATCGGTGCGCGCGATCACCCGGCTGCCGTCGGCCAGCTCCCATGCCAAGAGATCCGCAAAGAGGTTGCTGCCGTTAAGTTTTCGATGCTCGTCAGCCTGGCCCAGCATAGCGGAGGTGCGCGGGGTCAGATACGGATAGCCGTAGATCTGGCCATGTGGATGGGACAGCGTCACCCCGATCTCCTCACCGCGGTTCTCGAAACAGAACACTTGCTCGATCCCGGGCCGGGCCATGAGATCCGCGGTGCGCTGCCGCCAAGCGTCGACGACGAGCCGGGCGTGCGCCGGCTCCAGGTCCGCGAACGAGCCGGTGTGGTTGCTAGAGAAGCAGATCACCTCGCAGCGGCCGTGCCCAGGTGCGGACGCGAAACCCTCGGATACCCGAAGCGCCGACTCGCCCTCGCCCGACAGGCTCGGGAACCGGTTTTCGAAGACGACGACGTCGTAGTCGGGCGCAGGCACCTCGCTGGTCATCCCGGTCGGACCCGGGCACAGCGGGCACTGATCGGGCGGCGGCTTGTACGTGCGGTCTTGGCGTAGCGCCGCGATGATCACCCACTGCCCGGTTGTCCGGTCGAACCGCAGCTGCGACTGGCACGGCTGGCGGGGCGGCAGTGGCCGGCGATCTGCGACCGGCGAAGGGGTGTGGCCGGGCAGCGAAAAGAACAGCAGCTCGCGCCCGTCGGCCAGCTTGGCTCGCGTCGGCGCCGTCACGAACTGGAACCCTAACCGGCATCGTCGTCGCCGTGGGACACCATGGATAAGGAAAGGAGGCGATCACCCGTGGCTGGCCGGTACCTCGCGCATGAGCACGACGTTGCCGCCACCCGACACCACCGGCCGCTAACCGCTCTCCTGGTGCGCGCACAGAACTGGGTGATCGGCTCGGATCCCGGGTTGTTGCGGCTGCGGATGGCCAGCCGCACCACGGCCGCATTGGCCTGCGCCCTGGCGATCCTCTATGTCCTGACCAAGGCCACCGGGCAGCCCGTCACCGTCGCACTGCTCGGGGTGCTGATCACCATGGTCTCGGGGCGGGCCGTCAACGAGCCGGATCCACGACAGCAGAAGATCACGATGGCGCTGCTGCCGCTGCCCGCCGCGCTGGCCGTCACCACCGGCACATTGCTTGCACCGCACAAAGTGGTCAGCGACATCGTGTTCGTCGCAGTTGTGTTTGCCGCCGTCTACATCCGCCGCTTCGGGCCACGCGGACGAGCGCTGGGGATGGTCATGTTCATGGCCTACTTCTTCACGCTGTTTCTGCGGGCCAAAGCCGCCGAACTGCCCTGGCTGATCGGGGCCATCATGGTGGGCACCGCGTGCAGTTTCGTGATCACCACCTACGTGCTGCCCGACCGACCCGAACGCGTGCTACGAGCGGCCATGCGATCGCTGCGGGCGCGAATGGCCATCGTCGTCGACACCACCGCCGAAGCGATTGCGGCCGGCCGGCTCGACGAACGACGACGCCGCCGACTGCGCGTACGCATTGCCCGGCTCAACGACACCGCGTTGATGGTCCAAAGCCAGATCGAAGACAAAGTCAACCCAGCCCCGCTGTGGCCCGGAATCAGCGGCGAGGACCTGGCGCTATGGCTGTTCGACGCGGAACTCACCGTCGAGCGGGTCGTCACCGCCGGGGCACGAGTGGCCGACGCCGGGCCCGAAATACCCGCCGCCACCCGCGCCGAACTGGCCGCAGCGCTCAGGCAGCTGGCCAGGGCCATCCGGCTGCCGCAGCAGCCCGAGGGACTGCGACGCGTCGCCGACCTGGCCCAGCAGCTGCTCAATCGGCACTCCACCGACGACGACGCCCTGATACGTCGCCTCGGTCTGGCCGTAATCGCCACTGCCACAGCGGCTTCCGAAGTCCGCGCCATGGTCGACCGCGCCAGCAGCGCGACCCCGGCCGCGCCGCCAGCCAGAGAAGAGCCGCAGCAGCGCACCGGTCTGCGGCCAACCACCCGCCAAGCCATCCAAGTGGCCGTGGCTGCGTCATTGGCGATCGTCGTCGGCGAGTTCGTCTCCCCCGCGCGCTGGTATTGGGCGGTGATCGCCGCATTCGTGATCTTCGCCGGAACCAACACCTGGGGCGAAACCCTCACCAAAGGCTGGCAGCGGCTGCTGGGCACCGCGCTCGGTGTGCCCTGCGGCATTTTGATCGCCACGCTGGTGTCCGGCAACCGCGCCGTGTCGCTGCTGCTGATCTTCGTGTGCCTGTTCTGCTCGTCCTATTTCATGCGGGTCACCTACAGCCTGATGACCTTTTGGATCACGACGATGCTTGCGCTGCTGTACGGGCTGCTCGGCCAGTTCACTTTCGACTTGCTGTTGCTGCGCATCGAGGAGACCGCGATCGGTGCCGTCATCGGCGTCGCGGTGGCGATCCTGGTGCTGCCGACCAACACCCGAGCAGCGATCAGTGATGACGGTCACACCTTCTTGACGACGCTGTCCGAGCTGATCGAGGTATCAATCGCCAGTCTGTTCGGCGGCAAACAAGCGACAAACCCTACCGATAAGGCGCGCGAACTCGACCGCAACCTGCAACAGTTCCGGACCACCGCCAAGCCGATGCTCGCCGGCCTGGCCGGCCTCTCCGGGCGGCGCAGTATCCGGCGGGCGCTTCGGGTGCTTGCGGCCTGCGACCGCTACGCACGAGCCCTCGCCCGCAACAGCGAACGCTACGGCGACCCTTCGCCTGAGCTGGTGGATGCCGTCACCTCGGCGGCCGAGCAGATGCGTCGCAACATCGAGGCGTTGGATGCCGTCCCCGACCAGCCGGCCACTGTCGCCCCCGCGACCGACTTCCTCGACACCGCGGAAGGCCTCGTTTGCCAGCAGGACCGCGATCCCGAGCCAGGCTCCGATGCCCGCAGGCTGCTGTCCGCGCTACATGCTTTGCGGCAAATCGACCGCGCCGTCGTCACCGAAGCCGTCGACCTGGGCGCTCACGAAGGCACGAGACTGCCGCGCTGAGGGCGGTGACGTTTGCGGAGTGCCCGAATTGGCTACTGGACGAGTTACTGGCACTGATTCGGGACAGTGCAGGCGATCCGTGGAGGGCAAGTGAGCGCCTATCAGACGCTGGTGGTCGGGACAGACGGCTCGCCGACGTCGCTGCGCGCGGTCCAGCGTGCAGCCGAAATCGCGGCCGAGTCGAACGCCAGGCTGATCATTGCGACGGGACACTCCTCGAGCTCATCGGCCGAGCACAAGTCGTCCGCGATCTTGCGTGAGGCCAGCGACCGCGCCAGGGCGGCCGGGGCGAAGAACGTCGAGCAGCAGTCGATCCGGGGCTCTCCGGCACATGCGCTGGTGGACCTGGCGCATCAGGTCAAGGCCGATCTGCTCGTCGTCGGCCGGGTAGGACTGGACCCGATCATCGGCCGGTTGGCGTCGGTTCCCGGCAACGTCTCACGCAGGGCCCAAACCGACGTCCTGATTGTCAACACCACGGCCTCAACTAGCTAAATTGTTGCGCCACTTCGGTGAAGCCGCTGGTTCCTCGGCTTCCTGCTGGCTGCTGCAGAGTAGTGGAGACTAATTCCATGAACGACGCCCCGAGGGGTACCGTGCGCCGCTCCGCTGAAGGCGCACTGCTGGTGCGCGAATTCCGCGGCGAAGAGCTGGGCTGGAAGCTGGTGCCCTCCGAGTCGGAACACTGCGTGTTCTTCGTCGATCGGGAGGTCGACCCGACCTGGCTGGACTGGCCGATCATCTGGTGCCCCGATGCCTCGTTCCACGAACAGGACAACATCCGCCGCGCCCGCGGCGGTCGCCCATGAACCCTGGCCGGCGCAGGTAGCCGCCAGGCAGCACACCCGTTACTTTTTGAGGACACATTGCCGCGTAGTGGCGTGTGTCATTTGGCGTCGTCGCGGGTAGCCGCGATGATTTCTCTTATGTTGTTCGAGCTTGCGAGGTCGCTTGTGCTTTTGCGGATTCGAGCGCGCGGCATTCGTCGACCTCGGACAGGCACTGCGCGGCCAGGCGATGGTGACATGGGGCATCGCGGCGATACTGCGGCGAGGACCGGCCCGCTACCGGTGCCGGACGCCACAATGCCGTAGCGGTCCGGTTACCGACCGTGCACGGCGGGGTATGCCGTGACCGCCGGCTCGCATCGATGGGGGCCGCTGCCCAAAGATCTACGTCAGTGAAAGCGATATGACGGAACCTCACGAAGCCCAACCGAGCCACGATCAGCAGCTGGAAGACATCGTCGATCAGCTCGACGAGAAGGTCGCCGACGAACGAGAAGCCGAAGGTGTTCCCGGCAAACCCAGCGACCGCGAACAGGCCGCTGTCCGCGGCTCGGAGAACTCGGAGAACGAACCGCCGGATTAAGCGCTCGGCTGTGAGGCGGCGATGTCGGACTGCTCGCTGGTGGCGATGAAGTCCTCGATCAGCTCGACGACCTCTGTAGGCGCTTCCACCTGCGGGAAGTGACCGACATCGGGCAGCAACTCGAGTCGCGCGTCGGTGCGTGCTTCGTGTGCGGCGTGCGCGTGGTCGACGGGAATGATGTTGTCCTTCTCACCCCAGATCGCCATGACCGGTAGCTCGGCGCGCAGCTGCAGCCGGTTCAGCGCGCTGACCGCCTGCCCGCGGTAATCGACCACGGATCGCAGCGTCCGCAGGAACGACTGCCGTGTCGGCCGATCCGACAACGATGAGTAGGCGCTCCACAACTCGGCGCCGCGAGGCGAATGAATGCCCGCGCCTCGCAACCATGACCGCAGCTTGTTGCCTACGGTGAGCACCGGCGTCGGCGCAATCACCGGCAAAATCAGCTCCGCCCCAGGGGCTGAGAGCAGCCGCAGCACCCATCCGACATCCGGGCCAAGGCCCCCGCTGCTAATCAGGATCAACCGCTTGACGTAGTCGGGGTGCTGGTAGGCGAACTGCATCGCGACCCCGCCACCCAGCGAGTGACCGACCACGGTGGCGTGCGCGATGCCGAGCTCGTCGAGGAAATCACGCAGCCAGACCGCAAATGCGCCCAGCGAGTAGTCGCCCCGGGGTTTCGCCGACTCGCCGTGGCCCAACAGGTCCGGGGCGATCACCCGGTATTTCTTCGCCAACTGCGGCAGCACTGACCGCCAGGTGGCTGAGCTGCCCGCCATGCCGTGGATCAGCAGCAGCACTTCCCCGCCGCCGGCGTCGCGGTAAGCCACCCGATCGCCGTGCAGTTCCAGATACTTCAATTCGTTCATTGATTCCTTACCCCTCGGCGCCTCAGCGTCTCAGCTGCGGCTGTCGTGGCAGAAAACCCTAGGTCTGCTTCTAGGGGATTAGATGCGACTCGCGGTCTCCAGGATAGGAGAGCCGCGACAGGGTCCAGGATAGCGGCGGCGTTACGCGGGTCGGATGAGCAGGCCGGTGGGCGGGGCGGCGCGCCGCGGGAGCGCGAGCGGCGCGTCACCGGGAGAGATTCGTCCGAGCACGTGCGGTCCGGTGAGCAGCGGCACCTGGTGGCAGGCGAGGAACCCGATCAGCGCCATCAGGTAGGCCTCCTTGGCCTGCGCGGGCAGGCCGCGTTCGTCGCTGAGAGTCAGCGGGAGGCGGCGTTGGAGCGCGGCGTGCAGGGCCGGGTTGCGGACGCCGCCGCCGGAGGCGACGACTTCGGCGGGCGCGTACGCTGCCAGCGCGTCGGCGACGGTGATCGCGGTCAGCTCCGTCAGGGTCGCCAGCAGGTCCTCGGGCGAGAGATCGGGTAGCTCGCCGAGGTGGAAGTGCTCGCGGCCGGTCGATTTGGGCGGCGCGAGCGCGTAGTACGGGTCGTCGAGCAGGTCTTCGAGTAGCGCCGCGTCCGGCTCGCCGCGGGCGGCGAGCCGGCCGTCCTTGTCTTGCGGCTGGCCAGTTGTGCGACGAGCGGCCTCGTCGAGCAGGCAGTTACCGGGGCCGGTGTCGAAAGCGATTGGCGGGCGGCCGGGGCGGACGATCGTCACGTTCGCGATCCCGCCGAGGTTGAGCGCCGCGCGCGTGTGGTCACCCCGCAGCCACAGGTCGTCGAGGATCCCGGCGAGCGGGGCGCCGTGGCCGCCGGCCGCGATGTCGCGGGCGCGGACGTCGGAGACGACCGGCAGCCCGGTCGCCTCGACGATCCACGCAGGTTGTCCGAGCTGCAGCGTCCCCATCGCCTTGCGGTCGTGTACCCAGTGGTGGACCGTCTGCCCGTGGCTGACGACGAAGTCGGCGGGCAGCAGCTCGGTGGCGAGCTCTGCCGAAGCCTGCCCGATCAGCTGGTCGAGCTGACACAACTCGGCCGCCGTCGTCGGGCCCAGCGAGGCGTGCAGCCGCGCGCGGACCTCGTCCGGCCACGGCCGTTCGATATGACGCAGCGGCGACATCGCGACGGCGGCGCCGTCCCACTCGAACTCCGCCACCGCCGCGTCGAGGCCGTCCATCGACGTCCCCGACATCAACCCGATGACTTTCATTGGCGGAGCGCGTCGCGCACGCGTCCCCGCGCCCGGTCGAGCCGGACGGCGGCCTCGGCCGCGTCGACGCCCGCGAGCAGCGAGACGATCGCGGTCTTGGCATGACCGCCTGCGGCGGCGAGCGCGGCGGTCGCGGTCTGCTCGTCCACGCCAGCCACGTCGCGCACGATCCGCACTGCGCGGCGGCGAAGCTTCGCGCTGGTCGGGCGCACGTCGACCATCCGCGGTCCGTAGGCCTTGCCGAGCGCGATCATCACGCTCGTCGAGAGCGTGTTGAGTACCACCTTCTGGGCGGTCCCCGCGGTCAGCCGCGTGGAGCCGGCAAGCACCTCGGGACCGGTCAGCAGCTCGATCACCACGTCGGCAGACGCCTCGCTAGCCGGGTTGTTGACGATCACTACAGTCAGCGCGCCCACCCGGCGCGCGTGCTCGAGCGCCCCGAGCACATATGGCGTGCGGCCCGACGCCGTGATTCCGACGAGCGCATCGGCGGCGGTCAGGTCGGCGAGAGCGGCGGGGTCGAACGCATCCTCGGCGCCCTCGATCGCCTGAGTCAGGGCCGCCAGGCCGCCGGCGATCACGCCGCGCACGAGGTCGGTGCCGAACGTCGGCTTGCACTCGGTCGCGTCGAGCACGCCGAGCCGCCCGGACGTGCCGGCGCCGGCGTAGATCAGGCGACCACCGCTTTGAAGGCGCGCGGCAATCGCCTCGGCCGCCACGGCGATCTGCGGGACCGCCGCCGCCACTGCGCCGTGCGCCTCGCCCTCGGCGGCGACGAGCAGCGCGACTATTTCGGCGATCGGCCGCGCGTCGAGGTCGTCGAGATCGGGCCGCACCGACTCGGTGGCAAGGGCGTCCAGCGCTTGCGGAACAAGGGTTTTGGGTGCCGCCTGCACCCGAATCACATGCGGCTCGTGGATCGCCCCTAGTCGCAGCGCGCCGTCGAGCGCGTCGCCGGCGGCCGGGACGAGATCGAGGTGGTTGCGTAGCGCCTCATATCCAGCGAGCCCGCCGACCATCGCTACCGGTCCATCCCCGACCGCGCGGGCGGTCGCGGCAAGCGCCTGGGCGGCGGCGCTGACGATCTTTCGGGCCGCGTCGTCCTTCGCAGCGAGGATGTCGGGCGCGAATGCCGCGAGCGCGGAGGCATCGGTGAGCTGCCGGGGCCAGGTCTCCGGCGCGCCGAAGCGAGCGCGGGCGGCGTCGAGCAGGGTGGTGGACGGGCCGCGACCGTCGTGGGCGCGGAGTGCCGCGCGCAGCCCGGCGGCGCCGATCCACGCGCCGCCGCCCTCGTCGCCCAGCCACGGGCCCCAGCCGTCGGCGGTCCGCAGTGCGCCGCCCGCGCCGATCGCGAGCGCCACGACGCCGGTGCCCGCGATCAGAACGACCCCCGGCTTTCCGTCGAGCGCGCCCGCGTGCGCGATCACGGCGTCGCTGGTCACCGCAACTCGCTGCACGCGCAGTGAGATCAAAAGCGCTTCGCCCAGCGCGCGCGCCGCGTCCGGCGCCGCCAGCGCCCCGGCGGCGCCCACGATCACCTCGTCAATCTCCTCGGCGGGGCCGAGCCGCTGCGCGACGGCGAGGATCGCCACCTCTGCGGCCCGCACTCCGCCTGGCGCCGCGAGCCCCGGCGCGCCCACGCCCTCGGCCCTTCGGCCGCCTGCCGCGGCCCGGCAGGACGTCTTGCCGAGGTCGACGGCCAGGATCACCGCACTCAACCTTTCATGAAGGGCGACAAGTTAGACGTTCTGCTAGCGGGCGGCGGTTTTCGCGCTGAGGTATGTGACGATTCCCTGGGTGACCGCGGTGGCGTATTTTGCTCGCCCGTCGGGGCTTTTCATCTGAGCGGCTTCGTCGCTGTTCTTCATGTTGCCGAGCTCGACGAGTATCGCCGGGTACTGGGCCAGGTTCAAGCCGGCGAGATCTGCCCGGCCGTACAGCCCGTCGGACCCGAGGTAGGTGGACGGTTGCATGCCCGACGCGACAAGGGAATCGCGCATGGTGGTCGCCAATTGCACGGCTGGTCCGGACTGGGCGTCGTTCAATGGGGGGCTTGAGTAACAGACGTGGAATCCTTGACCGGCCGCCGGTCCACAGTCGGCGTGGATGCTGATGATCGCGTCGGGTTGCATAGCGTTGGCCATTGCGGCGCGTTCATCGATGCAGGGCCCAACAGAGTTGTCGTCGTCCCGGGACAACTGTGTGCGGACGCCAAACTGGTTGAGCGACTTGCGGATTCGTGCAACAACGTCCCAGTTGAATGCATGTTCCGGGTAACCGTCGTCGGTGGCGGTGCCCATCGTGTTGCAGTCTTTTGTGCCGCCGCGGCCGTTGGGGACTTGCCGGGTCAGGGAGCCGTCGTCCACACCGTTGTGACCCGGATCGAGGAAGACGGCCCTGCGCCCAGCTCGCGGCTTGCCGCGCCCACGCTGCGGAGCAGCATCACGCACGGCGGGATAGTAACAAGCAGTGCAAATTGCGCTACACGCCGTCCATCTGCCAGCGGTTCGCAATCTCGGTGGTTCAAGATAGCTGTAGTGGGTGGGAAGGCAGTCGGATCCGGCAACCGGAGGACGCGTGCGGCGAACTGCACGCGGTCTCGGTTGACGCGCGATCGCGGGCATCGCTCCCGCGTAATGGGTTACGGCGTGAGGCTGCTCGTCGCCGCGATCACGTTGGCGCTGGTCGCCTGCTCACAGTCGGCCCGGCCCTCGACCGCACCGACGTCGAGGGCCACTCCCTCCGCGGCAGCGGCCACGCATCCGCCCGTGCCGCAGCGGCGGCTGGCATCGGACCCCGTGCAACTTGCCGACGACCTTGTTGCCGACGAGCAGGCGCTGCGCGATCCGTCGTCGTCGGAGGCGGTGCTGATCGGGGCGGCGCGCCGCCAACAAGCGGCCTACCGCGCCCTCGGACGGCATCCGGAGTGGGACCCGATCGCGCGTCCGCGAATCCCACCCTCGCTGCTCGGAACCTACGACCGCAATGTCGACGCGCGTCGGCAGCTCACCGCGATGAGCACGGGCCAAGAAAAAGACACGCTGCCCCCGTGGCGGATCGCCCCGCCGGCGCCGGCCGGCGAGCTGCTGGGCTACTACCGCAAGGCGGAATCGGCGTCCGGCGTCGGCTGGCCCTATCTCGCCGCAATCAATCTGATCGAGACCGGCTTCGGCCGCATCGTTGGCGCAAGTGACGCCGGCGCACAAGGCCCCATGCAATTCCTACCTTCCACCTTTGCCGCCTACGGCGAGGGCGGCGACATCTTCTCGCCACACGACAGCGTCTTGGCGGCCGGCCGCTACCTCGCTGCTAATGGCTTCGCCGACAACCGCGATTACGCGCTGTACCGGTACAACAACTCGAGCCAATACGTGCAGGCGGTCAACGACTACGCAGCGGTGCTCGCAGCAGATCCCGCTGCGTTTGCCGGGTACTACCGCTGGGACGTCGATTACAACACCACGGCCGGTGACGTCGTCCTACCTATTGGTTACTGCGCGACCGCACCGATTCCCGTCGCGGACTACCTGGCGACCCACCGACCCTAAACTTCGCATCATGCGCGTTCTTGTCACCGGCGGTACGGGATTTGTCGGTGGCTGGACCGCCAAGGCCGTTGCCGATGCCGGACACTGCATCCGGTTCCTGGTGCGAACTCCCGCGAAGCTGAAGACATCCGTCGCCCAACTCGGCGTTGACGTGTCGGACTTCGTCGTTGGCGACATCTCCGACCGCGACTCGGTACGGGCGGCGTTGCGCGGTTGTGACGCGGTCGTGCACAGCGCTGCCCTGGTGGCGACCGATCCACGCCAGGCTTCCGAGATGATCAGCACCAACATGGCGGGCGCCCGAAACGTCCTCGGCCAGGCCGTGGAGTTGGGACTGGATCCCATCATTCACGTCTCGAGCTTTACCGCGCTATTTCATCCTGGCTTGCAGACGCTGACGGCGGATCTGCCGGTTGTCGGTGGAACAGACGGATACGGGATCTCCAAAGCACAAGTCGAGATTTATGCTCGTGGGCTTCAGGACGCCGGCGCCCCGGTCAACATCACTTATCCCGGCATGGTTCTCGGTCCGCCTGTTGGCGACCAGTTCGGTGAGGCCGGCGAGGGCGTGAAGGCGGCGCTGCGAATGCGTGTGATTCCCGGGCGGGGTGCGGCATGGTTGGTCGTCGACGTCCGCGATGTCGCCGCACTGCACGTCGCACTGTTGGAGGCCGGGCGTGGACCGCGCCGCTACACCGCGGGCGGTCATCGCGTTCCGGCGACCGAGCTCGCGAAGCTGCTCGGCGAAGTCGCCGGGATTTCGATGATGGCGGTGCCGGTTCCCGACACCGCGCTGCGTGTTGCGGGGGCACTACTGGATCGTGCGGGGCGGTTCTTGCCGTTCGACACGCCGTTCACCTCGGCCGGGATGCAGTACTACACCCAGATGCCGGAGTCCGATGACTCGCCGAGCGAGCGAGAACTCGGCATCACCTACCGGGACCCGCGCGCTACCTTGTCCGATACGGTCGCGGCCCTTCGCGGCGTGACCCGCTAAGGGGCGGGACGACTGCTCGATCTGCGGACGCTTTGCCGACGGTGAAAACTCTGAAACCGCTTGGCATGCGCCCAGATAGCCTTCGACCTTGGTGGCAGGTCCAGGATTCGAACCTGGGTAGGCATACGCCGACGGATTTACAGTCCGCTCCCATTGGCCGCTCGGGCAACCTGCCGGATGTGTTACGTCTAGCAGAGTACAACGGGGAGGTAATCCGGACGCAAACCGATGGGAAGGGGACGAATCCAATGGCGGATTCATCGTTCGACGTGGTCAGCAAGGTAGATCGCCAGGAGGTCGACAACGCCCTCAACCAGGCCGCCAAGGAGCTGGCCACCCGGTTCGACTTCCGCGGCACCGACACCAAGATCGCGTGGAAGGGCGACGACACCATCGAGCTGACCAGCTCCACCGAGGAGCGCGTCAAGGCGGCCGTCGACGTCTTCAAGGAGAAGCTGATCCGCCGCGACATTTCGATGAAGGCCTTCGAGGCGGGCCAACCGCAGGCCTCCGGCAAGGCCTACAAGGTGACCGGCACCATCAAGCAGGGCATCTCCAGCGAGAACGCGAAGAAGATCACCAAGCTGATCCGCGACGAGGGACCCAAGAACATCAAGACCCAGATCCAGGGCGACGAGGTACGCGTCTCCAGCAAAAAGAAGGACGACCTGCAGGCCGTCATTGCCATGCTCAAGAACGCCGATCTCGACGTGGCTCTGCAGTTCGTCAACTATCGCTGATGTTCGTGCGCTTCGTGCGGCTGCTGCAAGCGCACGAATCGCACGTAAGATGGTGCCTATGACCACCGTGGAAGACCTCACCGTCGCAGCGCGCCGCGTGCGCGAGAGTGCTCAAGCCGTGGGCGCGGCGCTGTCCGCGGTCGCGGTCTACACCGAACCCGCCATCACCCGGGCCGTGCAAGCCGAACACAATCTCTACGCACGGATCGAGGCGGAGTTCGGCATGCTGACCAGCACCCAAGCCGGTGAGCGGATGGGGTCGCGGTCGCGTGCCCCGCGCAATCTCGCCACCAGCGCGCACCGCAACAAACAGCTGGTTGCCGTGCGCAAGGGCAACTACCTTGCCTACCCGGGGTTCCAGTTCGGCCCAGACGGACAGCCCCTGCCGGCGATAGGCCGCCTTCGCGAGATCGCGGAAGCCAATGACTGGTCCGAGGCCGGCCTGGTGCAGTGGCTGTGCTCGCCGACGACGTACTTCGACGGAGACCGACCCGTCGACAACCTCGCTGAGGATCCGGACCGCGTGGTCGCAGTGGCGGCGGACGACCTGGCCATCGAGTGGTGAAAGGGCCGCCCAGCCCCTTCAAGCCGACCATCGACATCTTGCGCAAGGGGCACCTGCTCTACCGCGTCTTCACCGCGAGCCGCGCCGCCACCGAGTTCAACCCGGGCGTCGGCGCCCCGACCCGGTTCGGGTTCTTCGGTGACCCCGTCCTACCGATCATGTACGCGGCCGACACCGAAGAAGCGGCCATCGCCGAGACGCTGCTGCACGACATCCCGGTCGAAGGGGGCGTCCTGCCCTTCGACAAGTACTCCACCAAAGCACTCGCCCGCCTGGAAGTAACCCGCGACCTGCGCCTGGCTGTCCTCCACGGCATGGCGTTACGGCGCCTCAAGGTCAGCCCCGAAGATGTCACGTCAAGCCCGGCCTCCACCTACCCGACCACCGTTGTATGGGCCGAAGCGGCACACGGTATCGGCGTGGACGGCATGGTGTGGGTGTCGCGACTGTGCAATGACACCAAGGCGTACGTCTTCTTCGGCGATCGGTGCGCTGAGAAAGGGGGAGCGTTCGCTCAGGACCTCTCCTACGCGCGCATCTTCGCCAGCGCCGCCGACCAGATCTGGCTCATCGACCATTGCGCACCGTTGCACGTCGACGTCCTACTCGAGCCGTCGTAGTCACTCTGGCCCAATCAACCGGTGGGTGCCTAATCTGATGGACATGACTTCCCTGGACGCCCACGCCGCCGATGCGCCCGAGGACTTCGACGTCGTCATCATCGGCGCCGGCATTTCCGGGATCGGCGCCGCCTACCGCATCACCGAGCGCAACCCCGGCATCCGCTACGTGATCCTGGAGCGGCGCGAGCAGATCGGCGGCACCTGGGACCTGTTCCGCTACCCCGGGGTGCGCTCGGACAGCAGCATCTTCACGCTGTCCTTCCCCTACGAGCCGTGGACCCGCAAAGAAGGCGTTGCCGACGGGGTGCACATCCGCGAATACCTGACCGCGACCGCACACAAGTACGGCATCGACCGCCACATCCGGTTCAACAGCTATGTGCGCGCGGCTAATTGGGATTCTGACACGGACGCGTGGACGGTCACCGCCGAGCAGGGCGGCGCTTCGAAAACCTACCGCGCCCGGTTCGTGTTCTTCGGGTCCGGCTACTACAACTACGACGAGGGCTACACGCCGGACTTTCCCGGCATCGAGCAGTTCGGCGGCAGCGTCGTCCACCCGCAGCATTGGCCCGAGGACCTCGACTACACCGGCAAGAAGATGGTGGTCATCGGCAGCGGGGCGACGGCGATCTCGCTGATCCCGTCGCTGACCGAGAAAGCGTCAAAAGTCACCATGCTGCAGCGCTCGCCGACCTACATGTTCTCGGCCTCGAGGTACAGCCCCTTCTCCGATCTGCTGCGAAAAGTATTGCCGCGCAAGGTCGCACACCAGATCATCCGGATGCGCAACGCGTTGCTGGAAGGGGCGATCTGGTTTTTGTCCCGCAAGACACCCGCTTTCATGAAGTGGTGGATCCGCCAGATCGCGATCCGTCACCTGCCGGACGGCTACGACGTCGACACCCATTTCAAACCGCGGTACAACCCGTGGGACCAGCGGCTGTGCCTGATCCCGGACGCCGACCTCTACGTCGCGATCAGCGAAGGCCGCGCCGAGGTGGTCACCGACCACATCGATCACTTCGACGCCACCGGCATCGTGTTGAAGTCCGGCGCGCATCTGGACGCCGACATCATCGTCACCGCGACCGGGCTGCAGTTGCAGGCGCTCGGCGGGGTGACTGTGTCTTTGGATGGCGTGGAGATCAAGCCGCAGGACCGCTTCGTCTACAAGGCCCACATGCTCGAAGACGTGCCCAACCTGTTCTGGTGCGTGGGCTACACCAACGCCTCCTGGACGCTGCGAGCCGACATGACCGCCCGCGCGACAGCAAAGTTGCTGGCATACATGCGCTCCCGCGGCTACACCCACGCCTATCCGCACCGCGGCGACGAGCCGATGCCGGAGAAGCCGTCATGGGACATCCAGGCCGGCTATGTGCTGCGCTCGTTGCACGCGCTGCCCAAGTCCGGCACCAAGCGGCCGTGGAACGTGCGGCAGAACTACTTCGCCGACGCCCTGGACTACCGGTTCGACCGGATCGACGAGGCCATGGTGTTCGGGCGTGCCGGGGAACGGGTGTCGGCGGCGTCCTAGTCTGCGTGCCGACTTGCTGCCGCAACGCTTCCGACTTCTGCGCTTCGGCGCCCCACCAGGTACCAGGTGTGCATGACGCCCTTTCCTTTGACTTCTACGTCACCTCGCTCCTCGAAGAGGAAGTCGTCCTTGAGCCGTTCGTAGACGTCCTGCGGTACCTGAATGCGGCCTTCGTTGTCTGTGGATTCCATGCGTGAGGCGACGTTGACCGCGTCTCCCCATACGTCATAGAAGAATCGTCGCGCGCCCACCACGCCGGCGACCACCGGGCCCGCGGCCAGCCCGATCCGCAGCGGAACCGGTCGCCCTTGCGGGTCGCGCAGGTCCGCCACCGCGTCGGCGATATCGAGCGCCAGGTTGGCCAGCGCCTGCAGATGGTCCGGCCGGGGCGTGGGCACGCCGCTGACGACCATGTACGAATCCCCGCTGGTCTTGACCTTTTCCAAGCCGTGGCGCTCGACCAGGCGGTCCAAACTGGTATACAGCTGATTCAGAAAGTCGACCAGCTCGGCCGGATTGGTGGCACTGGCCCACTGGGTAAATCCGGCGATGTCGGCGAACAGAATAGAAGCGTCGTCGTACTTGTCGGCGATGATCCTGGCTTCAGGGTTCTTCAACTGCTTTGCGATGCTGGCGGGCAGGATATTGGCCAGCAACGACTCGGATCTCTGGTACTCCAGCTCGATGACTTCTTCGGCACGGGTGATCTCGCGCAGCGCGTACCAGACTGTCGCGACCACCATCGCGCAAGCCGCTACCGATGCGAATGCGAAATTCACCGTGACGGCCCAGTGTGGGCGAATTCCGGTGTCGTAGGGAACAATGATCAGCAGGATCACCGCGAGCGCAGCGCCGACGGCCGCGACAACCGATGCGAGCACGATGTGTTCATCGCCGAGCAGCAACACCACAAGGGGCGCCGTGACCAGGAAGTAGAACTGCAGGCCGGAGCCGGTGCCTACCGTCCAGCAGACGATAAAGATGGTCAGGTAGACGCATCCGAAGAAGGTCACCGGTGCGGCGAACTCACCGAAGCGGTGGAGCACGGGGACCAACGCGAAAATCACCGCCGGGAGGAGGTAGCTGATGGCGACACGCTCGAGCCCTTGTCCCGTGACCAGCCCAAAACCGATTCCGAAGCCCGCGGTGAGGACCGCCGCTAACAATGTCGCGAAGTTGAGCACCCGCAACCGGCGCACGACCCGTTGGCTGTAATGCTGGTCGCGTACCGGCACGGTGGGGCTCCAAAGAAGCCCCGCGATGCGTTTAGACCGCCGAAGCGGACCCCCTGGCCGCATCGCTGGCGCGCTTTTGGCTTTGCCCGCCATCCTCACAGCTTACTTATTGACACATTGTCAGGATTCCAAATCGTCGATGGCGGAAAACTTTCCCTGCCTGGTTGCGATACCTCCAGCGACGCCGTCGCAACCGCTGTTCGCGAACTGTCAGTAAACGCCCGGCCTCGGCAATACGCTGATCGCCATGGCACCTGCTATGCGCGAACCGAAAGTCGTCGTCTTGGGGGGTGGTTCCTGGGGAACGACCGTCGCGTCCATCTGCGCGCGTCGGAGCCCGACGCTGCAGTGGGTGCGCTCGAAGGAAGTCGCCGAGGACATCAACGACAACCATCGCAACACCCGCTATCTGGGTGACGAAGTCGTGCTCAGCGAGACGCTGCGGGCCACCACCGACTTCTCCGAGGCCGCCAACACCGCCGACGTCGTCGTCATGGGCGTGCCGTCACACGGCTTTCGCGATGTGCTCATCGAGCTGGCCGCAGAGCTACGCCCCTGGGTACCCGTGGTCTCGCTGGTCAAGGGTCTCGAGCAGGGCACCAACATGCGGATGTCGCAAATCGTCGACGAAGTACTGCCCGGGCATCCGGCCGGCATTCTGGCCGGCCCGAACATCGCGCGCGAAGTCGCGGAGGGGTATGCGGCCGCGGCAGTGTTGGCGATGCCCGACCACCACCTGGCCGCCCGACTCGCCGAGCTTTTCCGCACCAAGCGATTCCGCGTGTACACCCTCGACGACGTGCTCGGTGTCGAGATGTGCGGAGCGCTGAAGAACGTCTACGCGATCGCCGTCGGCATGGGCTACTCGCTCGGCATCGGCGAGAACACCCGCGCCTTGGTGATGGCCCGCTCGGTGCGCGAGATGTCCAAGCTCGGCGAGGCCATGGGCGGGCAGCGCGACACCTTTGCCGGGCTGGCCGGGATGGGCGACCTGATCGTCACCTGCACCAGCCAGCGCAGCCGCAACCGCCACGTCGGCGAGCAGCTGGGTGCCGGCAAACCGATCGACGAGATCATCTCCTCGATGAACCAGGTCGCCGAGGGCGTCAAAGCCGCCAGCGTGATCATGGAGTTCGCCGACAAGTACGGGTTGAACATGCCGATCGCCCGCGAGGTCGACGCGGTGATCAACCACGGCTCGACCGTCGAGCAGGCCTACCGCGGCTTGACCGCGGAACCTCCGGGACACGAGGTACACGGCGCCGGGTTTTAACAAACCGACTTGTTTGTATGCGTTTCCTATGTGCGGGCCGGTCCGTTTGCCGCGGTGTGGAGCCGATAAATAAGCTGGCGCAGAGCAATTGAGCGTCGACCCTGCGTGGTGTTGCTCACAGTATCAGTAACAGCTTGTGCGCGAAGGGTTTAACTTCGCTGCAATCTTATAGGTAGTGAGAGGTTAACCAGGAGCTGTACGCTGCACGCTGATCATGTTGCTACGGGTTGGGGAGTTGGATGATCGTCATAGTCGCTGCCGTGATTGGGACACTGTGACTTTTGGTCCGTCGTGGAAGCGGTCGGCCAGCGCCCTCGCCGTTGCGGTATGCGTGTTGTTTGCGGTCATTGGGTACGGCCTTGCGCGGGCCGATCGAGCCGCCGCTGCAGCACCGCAGCCCGTGTTGATATCAGCGAGCGCCGCCAACGTCGACGACGAGCGCCCTGAACACCATGTCGAACACGCCGGTTCGCCGCGACTGCACAGCGCACTTCACGTCGCGGTGCTGCACCGCACTCGACCCTCCACATGGTCGCCTGCGGCGCAATGGAATTGGTGGACCGCGTCACTGGCGTCCTGGGCTACAGACTCCTTGCTTGGCGCGGCCGGTTCATGTGCGCCTGTCATGTCCCTTTGCGGCCGAGAACGCTTGACCCAGTTCTGCATCGCCCGGCACTGATCGCTGCGCTGTGACGCAGCGTTCCCAGTAACCACTTCGGCCTGCACCGTTTGGCGATTCGTGCTGCGGGCCGCCCATCTGCCGAGCCATCTGGAAAAGTAAAGGGCGACCACACTTTATGACCGAGCAAACCACGCACGAGATAGGGCGCGTCGAGCCGATCGACACGCCCACTGCTACCAGCTCGCGGCTCCGCAAACGTCGGTGGCGGCGTCGCGCTGACAAGGGCAGGACGGCCGTGGGCGAGTTGTTCGACAGCGAGGCGCGGTTGTCATGGGTCCTTGCTTGGCTGGCGGGGCTTGTGGGCGCCGTGGCGTTCACCCACTCCGCCGGCTACTTCGTGACGACCGCCACCGCCAATACGCAACGCGCAGTGGCGGGTTTGTTCATCGGTGACCCCTGGCTGTCGATTTCCGCGACACTACTGGTGTCGTGCTTCCTGGCCGGCGTGATCGTCGGGTCGTTGTGCCGCAGGCGCATCTGGAGAGCGCATCCGCACGGGCCCACTCTGCTCACCACTATTTGTCTCTCGATCGCGACTGTCGGCGACGTCATGCTGCAGGGCTGGTCGGCGGGTCCTGTCGCCTTTCTGCCAATCCTGGTGATTGCCTTCGGTATTGGTGCTTTGAACACCACCTTCGTCAAGAACGAGGAAGTGTCGATACCGCTGAGCCACGTGACGGGGACGATAGTGAAGCTGGGTCAAGGCATCGAGCGACACATCAGCGGCGGATCAGCTGCCGACTGGCTGGGACACTTCCTGCTCTTTGCCAGCTTCGTCGCGGGCGGACTGACCGGCGGGTACATCTGCTCGGCAGTCAGCGGTTCGCAGCTGCTGGCGGCCGCCGCCGTTGTCTGTGCGATGACGACCGCATACACCTACTTCTACGCCGACCGCCCTGGTGTGGTGAAGTAGTTACATTTGAAGCGACTGTCATGGACCGTAGTGCTCCCGCTGCTGGCCCTGGTCGCCCTCGCAGTCACCTGGGGCAGCGAGATCGGTTGGATAGCGGCCGTCGTCGAAGGCGTGCTGCTGGCGGGTGCGGTGCTGGCCGCGGTGCACCACGCCGAGGTGGTCGCGCACCGAGTCGGTGAGCCGTTCGGATCGCTGGTCCTGGCAGTGGCAGTGACGACCATCGAGGTGGCGCTGATCGTCACTTTGATGGCGTCCGGCGGTGACAAGTCGGCGACGCTGGCGCGGGACACGGTGTTTGCTGCGGTGATGATCACCACGAACGGCATCGCCGGCTTGTCGCTGTTGATCGGTTCGCTGCGGTACGGCGTCACACTTTTCAACGCCAACGGCAGCGGGGCTGCGCTGGCCACAATCACCACGCTGGCCACCCTCAGCCTGGTGCTGCCGACCTTCACCACCAGCCACCAGGGCCCCGAGTTCTCGCCCAGCCAACTTGTCTTCGCCGCGATCGCCTCACTCGGGCTGTATCTGTTGTTCGTCTTCACCCAGACCGTGCGGCACCGCGACTTCTTTTTGCCGGTGACACAAACTGGCGAGGTCGACGATGACAGCGAGCATGCGGAGCCGCCGAGCACGCGGTCGGCGCTGACGAGCCTGGCGCTGCTCTTTGTGGCGTTGGTTGCGGTGGTAGGGCTGTCGAAAATGGAGTCGCCCATTATCGAGCGGGCGGTGACGGCGGTCGGGTTCCCGCAATCGTTCGTCGGTGTGGTGATCGCCACGCTCGTGTTGCTGCCCGAGACGCTCGCGGCCGCGCGCGCGGCGCGGCGTAATCGCATCCAAATCAGTTTGAATCTCGCCTACGGCTCCGCGATGGCCAGCATCGGGCTCACGATCCCGGCGATCGCGCTGGCTTCAATCTGGTTGAGCGGCCCATTGCTGCTGGGCCTCGGCCCCACGCAGTTGGTGCTGCTGGCGCTGACCGTTGTCGTCAGCGTGTTGACGGTGGTGCCCGGCCGGGCCACCCGGCTGCAGGGCGAGGTGCATCTGGTGCTGCTGGCCGCGTATATGTTTCTGGCCGTGGTGCCGTAGTCACAGTGGCCACAGCAGCACCTTTTGCGACCATTAGGTGCTTCTAGCCTCGCGCCATCTCCTCAAGCCGGCGGATCCGGTCGGCGATCGGCGGGTGCGTCGAGAACAGCGAGCCGATCCGCTCACCGCTGCGGAACGGGTTGGCGATCATCAGGTGCGCCTGGCTGGCCAGCTGCGGCTCCGGCGGCAACGGGGCCGCCTCCACGCCGCCGCTGATCTTGCGCAGCGCCGACGCCAACGCCAGCGGGTCACCGGTCAGCACCGCCCCGGACTCGTCAGCCTGGTACTCCCGCGACCTAGATACCGCCAACCGCACCACCGTCGCCGCGATCGGTCCGAGCAGCGAAACTAGCAGCAGTGCAAAGGGATTGGGGCCGTCCTCTCGGTCTCCACCGCCGAACATGCCGGCGATCATCGCGAAGTTGGCCAGCGCGGTGATCACCGACGCCAATGCGCCCGCCACACACGAGATCAGGATGTCGCGGTTGTAGACGTGGGAGAGCTCGTGGCCGAGCACGGCGCGCAGCTCTCGTTCGTTGAGGATCCGCAGGATCCCGGTCGTGCAGCACACCGCGGCGTTGCGTGGGTTACGACCCGTGGCGAACGCATTGGGTGCGTCGGTGTCGCTGATGTAGAGCCGCGGCATCGGCTGATGCGCGGCGGTGGCCAGCTCGCGCACGATCCGGTACATCACCGGCGCCTGCACCTCCGACACCGGTACGGCGTGCATCGCGCGCAACGCCAGCTTGTCGCTGTTGAAGTACGTGTACACGTTCATCCCGACGGCGAACAGCACCGCCAGCAGCAACCACGTCCTGCCGAATAGGCCGCCGACGAACACGATCAGCGCCGACATGCCGACCAGCAGTGCGAACGTCTTGAACGTGTTGTGATGCGGATGCCAGGTCATCAGCTCCTCCTCTACACACGCTGGTTAAACGTCCGGGGCCAGTCAGCAGGTTCCGAACCTAACCGTGCCGGTTGACGGTGTAGTCGACCAGCGTGGCCAGGGCCTGGCGGCCCGCGACGTCAGGCAGCTTGGCCAGCTCGTCACGAGCCTGCGCCGCGTACCGGGCCACGGTCTGCTTGGCCTTGGCCATGCCCGGCGACGCCCGCAGCAGCCGCAACGCCTCGGCCAGCACCGCGTCGTCGTGGACCGGGCCGGCCAGCAACTCGCGCAGCCGATCGGCCTCCGGCCCCCTGTCCTGCAGCGCGTACAGCACGGGCAGCGTGTGCACGCCCTCACGCAGATCGGTGCCGGGCACCTTGCCGGACTCGTCGGGGTCGCTGTCGATGTCGATGATGTCGTCGGAGATCTGAAACGCCGTGCCGACGATGCCGCCCAGCCGGCTCAACCGCTCGATCTGGTCGTCGTCGGCGCCGGAGAACGTCGCACCGAACCGTCCCGCAGCCGAGATCAGGCACGCAGTCTTTTCGTGCACCACCTTCAGATAGTGCTCGATGGAATCCACACCCTCGGCCGCGCCGCGCGTTTCGCGCATCTGCCCGGTAACCAGTTGCGCGAACGTCTCCGCGATCACCCGCACCGCGTCGGGACCCAACAACGACACCAGCCGCGAGGCCGTCGCGAATAGGTAGTCGCCGGCCAGGATCGCGATGTTGTTGCCCCAGCGCGCGTTGGCACTTTGCGCGCCCCGGCGCAGCTGCGCCTCGTCCATCACGTCGTCGTGATACAGCGTCGCCAGATGCACCAGCTCGATCACCGCACCGGCGATCGTCACCTCCCGCGCCTCGGGATTGGGACCGAGTTGAGCCGACAGCACCGTGAACAACGGCCGAAACCGCTTGCCACCGGCCTCGAACAGGTGCAGGACAGCCTCGGTCAGCAGGTCGTCGCTGCCGCGCAGCTCGGTCTCCATCAGCTGCTCGATGCGGTCGACCCCGTCGCGCACGCTCGCGGCGAACGCGGCATCGCCGAAGTCGAAGCCCGCCACCACAGTCGCCGGAGTCCTCACGGCACCAACATACTGGTGAGCATGCGCAGCAGAGCCGACGTGGTCGTGGTGGGCGCCGGACCGGCCGGATCCGCGGCGGCCGCCTGGGCCGCGCGCGCCGGTCGCGACGTGCTGGTCATCGACTCGGCCAGCTTCCCCCGCGACAAGGCCTGCGGCGACGGGCTGACCCCGCGCGCGGTCGCCGAGCTGGAGCGGCTGGGCTTAAGCGACTGGCTGGACGCCCGTATTCGGCACCAGGGCTTGCGGATGAGCGGGTTCGGCGGCGAGGTGGAGGTGGCGTGGCCCGGTCCGTCGTTCCCCGCGACGGGCAGCGCGGTGGCCCGCATCGAACTCGACGACCGGATCCGCAAAGTGGCCGAGGACTCCGGGGCGCGGATGCTGCTTGGGGTGAAAGTTATTGGCGTCCACCATGATTCGCGTGGGCGCGTCTGGTCGGTGGTGCTGGCCGACGGCAGCGAGGTCGGCTGCGCCGAGCTGATCGTCGCCGACGGAGCACGCTCACCGCTGGGCCGCGTGCTGGGCCGGCGCTGGCACCAGGAGACGGTGTACGGCATCGCCGCTCGCGGTTATCTGGCCACGCCCCGCAGCGACGAACCGTGGCTGACGTCACACGTGGAGGTACGGTCCCCCGACGGCGCCGTGCTGCCCGGCTACGGCTGGATCTTCCCGCTGGGCAACGGCGAGGTCAACATCGGCGTCGGCGCACTGTCGACCTCCAAACGGCCCGCTGAGCTGGCGTTGCGGCCGCTGATGACGTATTACGCCGACCTGCGCCGCGACGAGTGGGGGTTTGTCGGACAACCGCGGGCGATGTCGTCGGCGCTGCTGCCGATGGGCGGCGCGGTGTCGGGAGTGGCCGGCCCGAACTGGATGCTGATCGGCGATGCCGCGGCCTGCATCAACCCGTTGAACGGGGAAGGGATTGACTACGGGTTGGAGGCCGGGCGGCTGGCTGTCGAGCTACTGGGGTCCGGTGATTTGTCGCGGGCGTGGCCGACCGTGCTGCAACAGCACTACGGCCGCGCGTTTTCGGTGGCGCGGCGGCTGGCGCTGCTGTTGACGTTCCCACGGTTCTTGCCGACGACGGGACCGCTTGCGATGCGTTCGACGACGCTGATGAACGTTGCGGTGCGTGTAATGGCCAATCTGGTCACCGACCACGACGCCGACATGGTGGCGCGGATATGGCGCGGTGGCGGCGTGCTGTCACGGCTGGTGGACCGTCGAAAGCCGTTCACGTGAGTGTGGTGAGCAGACGCAAAAGCACCCCAAAACCTTTGGTTTAGGGTGCTTTTGCGTCTGCTCGCCCTTTGTGGGCGGCGTGCAGCGCGACGATCCCGCCGGTCAGATTGCGCCACCGCACGCCTGACCACCCGGCCTGTGAAATGTGCTGCGCCAGCGCGGCTTGGTCCGGCCACGCCCGAATCGACTCGGCCAGATACACATACGCCTCCGGATTGCTCGACACCGCACGCGCAACGCGCGGCAGCGCCTGCATCAGGTACTCCTTGTAGACGGTGGCGAACAGCGGGTTGGTCGGCGTGGAGAATTCGCACACCACCAGCCGTCCCCCCGACCTCGTCACCCGGGCCATTTCGCGTAGCGCCGCCTGCTGGTCGACGACATTGCGCAGCCCGAAACTGATGGTGACAGCGTCGAATACGCCGTCGCCGAACGGCAGCCGGGTCGCATCACCGGCGACCTTCGGCACCAACCGGGCACGGCCTTCCCGCAGCATGCCGACCGAAAAATCCACCGCCACACACCATGCGCCGGACTTGGACAGTTCCGCCGTCGAGACTGCCGTGCCGGCAGCCAGATCCAGCAGGCGCTCGCCGGGCCCAACCCGCAGCGCGGCGCGGGTAGCGCGGCGCCAGTAGCGGTCTTGGCCCAGCGACAGCACGGTGTTGGTCAGGTCGTAGCGGCGCGCGACCCCGTCGAACATCGACGCAACGTCATGGGGGTCTTTGTCGAGGGAGGCGCGGCTCACACTGCCGACGCTACCCGCCCAGCGCCGATGCGGGCCGCGCAGCGGCCCGAGGAGAAGCTGGGCAATTAAGCCGCTGCGGCCTCCCGGCGGGTTTGCAACACCGCCCCGTAGTGGCCGAGCAGCTCGTCACAGATAGCCGGCCAGCTGCGGTGCAGCACACTACGTCGAGCGGCCGCCGAATAGCGTGGTCGCTCGTCGATAACGTGCGCGACGGCGGTGCCTAACCGCGCCTCGAATTCGTCCACCGGCAGCAGCAGCCCGGTGCGCCACGGGGTGACCAGATCGCGCGGTCCGCCGGCGTCGGGGGCGATGACCGGCAGCCCCGACGCCAGCGCTTCCTGCACGGCTTGGCAAAACGTCTCGTGCTCACCGGTATGCACGAAGACGTCCATGCTGGCGTACGCCGCGGCGAGTTCCTCGCCGTACAAAGCGCCGGTGAAAACCGCTGTCGGCATTGCTGATTCAAGTTTGGCGCGATCGACCCCGTCACCCACGACGACGAGCTGCACCGAGTGGTCGCGCGCCAGCGCCGCGAGCCGGTCGGCACGCTTCTCAGGAGCCAGCCGGCCCACGAAACCGACAATCGGCTTGCCCTCCGGTGACCAGCGACGCCGCAGCGCCTCGTCGCGCCCCGACGGCGCGTAACGAATCACGTCGACACCGCGTGCCCATTGATACACCCGCGGCACCCCGTGCGCTGCAAGCGATTCCATCGCAGAGGTGGACGGCGCCAAGGTCCGGTCGGCGTGGCGGTGCAGGTGACTGATCCAGGCCCATGCCGCCCGCGATGCCAGGCCCAGGCCGTAGCTGGACGCGAAACCCGCGACGTCGGTTTGGAATACCGCCACCGTCGGCACTCCAAGGCGACGCGCAGACTGCAATCCGCCGTAGCCGAGCAGCGCCGGCGACGCCAGATGCACCACGTCCGGGCCGAATCCGCGCAGCACCCGCACCATTCGGGGTAGCGGCACACCGAGCGGCAACGACGTGATCTTCGGGAACATCCGTGACGGCGCCCGATGCACGCGGATTCCGTCATAGATGCGATCTGCGCGGGGTTGGCCGGGCGGGTTGTCGGGCGCGATCACCAGAGCTTCATGCCCGGTGCGGCGCAAATGCTCCAGAATCCTCACAACTGAGTTGCTGACGCCGTTGACATTGGGCAAAAACGACTCGGCGACGATCGCAACGCGCACGCCTCTACCATGTCAGCGCTGCTTGTCGATAAGGTTGCCGACGGGCATACGGGGCGCGAAATCTGATCTGCACCGGGAAAGGGGCGACTCATGCGCTACTGGTGCAGCTTGCTGGCGGTGTTTTTGCTGGCGTGCGCCGGATGCACCCGCGAGGTCGCCGGAACTGCCCAGGTCGACCGCCACCACCCGGGCACCGTGATCAGCGCCGACGGGTACGGCGTGGTGGTCGGATTCCCCAACGCCCCCGTGCAGCTGGAGACCTTTATCGAGCCGCAATGCCCGCATTGCGCGGAGTTCGAGTCGGCCTACGGCGACAAGCTCGCCGGCTACATCAGTAGCGGCCGGCTGGTATTGACGTATCGACCGCTGACTTTCATCGACGGCGCCAAGGACAACCACTACTCGGCCCGGGTCAGCAATGCGCTGTTTGTGGTGGGTCGCGCGGCGATTTCGGCGAGCGCCTACCAGGAATTTGTGCAAACCCTTTACAAGCACCAAGATTCCCGCGGCGACGGGCCCAGCAATGACGGAATCGCGGACATGGCCCGCGATAGCGGCGTTTCCGACGAAGTGGCCGCACGGATCGCGGCCGGGGATTCCGGAGTCGACGTCGCTGCGATGGACGAAGCCAACACCACTCGACTCAACAGTGCCGAACCCGACGATCCAGGCACCCCAACGGTTTACGACCTGAAAGCCAGACAGGTCGTCGACCTTCAAGACCCTGGCTGGCTCGACAACCTGTTCAGGTCCGCGTGACGGTCCAGTCGCTTCTCCACCAGCGCAATGGAAACCAGTGCGACTCCGGCGATCAACCAGCCGACCACCGCGATGGATCCTGCCGGAATGATGGCCAGCTTGGCGTTGCGGTGCTGCACCCGAACCAGGTTCGGGTCTCGCTTGTTGTATTCGACGTAAATGCGCATGCCCGTTGACAATTCGGACGGGTAGAGCACGCCGAGTTCCGGGCGGTAGGTCACCCGGTCGGGTGTGACGAACTCGATCGTGGAACGACGCGGCCCGGCGCTGAGCACCTCGGCCTGCGCGACGCCCATATTGTGCTCGATGGCGATGTCGTTTCGCCACGCCCCGGCCACCAGCAGGACCGACTGCAGCGTCACGAGACCGGCCAGAACCAGCACCGCGACCCGGGCCCACCGCAGGATGCGTCGCCTCCACGTGTCGGGCACGTCGCCGTTGAGACCGTGAATGAGCAAGCGCCACACGGCTTTCGGGTCGATCACAGGGCTGCCTTGATGGCGGCGTGCAGTTGGCGCAGTGACGACCGGTCGGCCTTGACTTCTAGCACCCGCATTCCGGGGTTGGGTTCGTCGAGGGCGGCCCCGAGTTCGTCGACCTCGATCTGGCGGCTCTCGACGTGGTAGGCACGGCAGAGCGCACCGACGTCGACGTCGTGCGGGGTGCCGAAGACCCGCGACGACACGTCGGAGAACCTGGGGTCGCCCTGCTCGAGTAGTTCGAAGATGCCGCCGCCGTTGTCGTTGGACACCACGATGGTCAGCTCTCGCGGTGTCGGCTCGGTGGGCCCGATCAGCAGCCCGGAGCTGTCGTGGACGAAAGTCAGGTCGCCGATCAGCGCGACGGTGCGGCCGTCATGAGCAAGCGCCGCACCGATCGCGGTGGACACGGTGCCGTCGATACCGGCGACGCCGCGGTTGGAGCGCACCTTGATGCCGTGCGGGTTGAGCCCGACCAGCGCCGCGTCGCGCACCGGGTTGGACGCGCCCAGCACCAGTTGATCGCCGGGTCGCAGCGCGTCGGCCACCGCGGCGGCGACATGCAGGCCGGTGGTCAGCGGGTGGGCTTTGAGCTGGCTGCGGACCGCGTCGACGGCGTGCCGGTTGAGCTCGGCGCAGCGGCGCAGCCAGGCCGGGTTGGGTGTGCCGGTGGTGACGGCGCGGGTGCCGGTGGCCTGCGAGTTGCCCGACACGTCGGGCCAGCGCGGGCCGGTGGTGAGCGCGTAGACCGGCACCGACGGATCGGCCAGCAGCGCCGACACCGGGCGGTGCAAGGTCGGGCGGCCCAGCATGATCACCTGCTTCGGGTGCAGCAGCGGCAGTGTCATCGGGTGCAGGGGGTTGGCGGCCGGCGGTGCGGTGGGCTCGGCGACGGTCGGCAACTCGGCCAGGTTGGGGTGGGTGCCGGCGCCGTGACCGGCGATGACGGCGGTGTCTTTGCTCAGGTCGATGTCCAGCGGCTGGTCGAACGTGACCGCCGGGGTGTAGGTCCACGGTTTGCCGCCCGGCCGACCGGGCGGGGTGGCGGCCTTGGCCGGATCAGGTTCGGGGTCGGGCACCAGCGGTTCGCGCAGCGGGATGTCGAACTGCACGGGGCCGGCGTTGGCGGTGCGAGCGCCGGTGGCGGCCGCCAAGACCCGGCAAGTGGCCGATCGCCAGGTCGCGTTGAAGGCGTCCATGCGCTCGGGCGCGTCCTCGGCGAGCCCCAGGCTGATCGTGGCGCGCACCTGAGTACCGAAGTAGCCCAGCTGCTCCATGGTCTGGTTGGCGCCGGTGCCGAGCAGCTCGTAGGGCCGGTTGGCCGACAGCACGATCAGCGGCACCCGCGCGTAGTTCGCCTCGACCACCGCGGGACCGAGGTTGGCCACTGCGGTGCCTGACGTCATCGCCACACAGACCGGCGCTTGGGCACTGATGGCCAGCCCGATGGCCAGGTAGCCGGCGGTGCGCTCGTCGATGCGGACGTGCAACCTCAGGCGACCGTCGCGGTCGGCGTCTTGCAGCGCGAAGGCCAGCGGCGCGTTGCGTGAGCCCGGGCACAACACCACGTCGCGCACGCCACCGCGGATGAGCTCGTCGACGACCACCCGGGCCTGCGTCGTCGAGGGATTCACCAGTCCAGACTAGCCAGCGCGCTTAAGCGGCCCCGCCGGCGAAGAACTGCAGCGCGGCGTCGTTGACCGCCTTGGGTTGCTCGAGAAACCCGAGGTGGCCGGCGTCGGCAATTTCCAGGTAGCGACCGTTGGGAATGGCGTCGGCAACTTCGCGGCACAGATGCGGCGGGGTGACCAGGTCGTCGCGGAAACCAATGACCAGAACCGGCGCGGTGATGCTCTGGTAGGCGGGCAGCCGGTTGTTCCGCGGCGTGATCTCGAGCTGGCTGCGCGATCCCCGAGTGGGTTTGCTCGGCCACATGGTGAACATGCTGATCCAGTCGGCGACGGCCGCGTCGTCGTTCAGCGTTTTGGGCGAAAAGCTTTCCAGCAGGCGGATTTTCGCGTCGTAGGCGGCCGGTAGCTGGATGCCGGAGGCGAACAGCTCGGCTTCGGCGGTATGGAAGAAGTCGCGGGTGCGGTCCAGGCGGCCGCGGGTGCACATCAGCACCGCCTTGCTGACCAGGTCGGGGCGGCCCAGCATGAGTTCCTGTGCGATGAACGCGCCCATCGACGCTCCGACGATCCGCACGGGAGCGGCATCCAGCTTTTCGATCAGCGCCGCGGTGTCGCCGACCATGGTTTGCGTGGTGAATCCCTCGGCGTTCTCGGTAGCGCCCACTCCCCGGTTGTCGAAGGTGATGACGCGATAGCCGGCCGCCAGGAACGCCGGAGCCTGATGCAGATGCCAGGTGCGTCCAGCACCGCCGTGGCCGGCGATGAACAGCACGGGCTCGCCGTTTCCGCGGTCGTCGTAAGCAAGGTTGATCACCCCGACGAACCTACTGGCCCCGACGGGCCCGCGAGGCGCCGCCACCATCCAACGCGCCCGGCGATCGCAGCGTCCAGCGCAAACCGGCGGTCGAGCCCGTGCTCAAGCATCACCAGCAGGGCGAGAAACACCATCACGTAAATGATCGAGGTTCCGATGTCGGTGGAGCCGTGCCGATAAGGCCCGCCAAAACCTTCGGCCGTGGCCCAGATCAACAAGCTGTAGAGCGCGCCGCCGATGTAGAGCACGCGGCGGGCGATCCCGAGGATGAGCGCAATAGCGATCAGCGTCTCGGCAAGTGCGATCAGCACCGCCCACAGGCCCGGCGACGAGCGTTCCAGGCGCAGCCAGAACTCGAACCACGGCGAAAGCCAGTGCGGCTCGGCGGCCGCTTTGGTGACCATCCTTGACACGAAGGTGGCACGGAATCCGGGCAGCCACTTCAGCCACGCGGCGATCGCCCAGATCACCCCGAACGCGATCCGCACCGCCGCCGTTGCCCACCCATTGCTCGGACTGGATAGAGGGCGGTTTTCAGCTCCACCTGTTTCGGACATGAGTCCTGAGCGTGGTGGATGTCTTTCCCGTCAGTCAACCTGGCGGCTCCGCAGCAAGGCGGGATGGTACGAGCGCCTGCTTGCGCCGCGAGCGGGCGCCACTGAGAGCCCGCTCCCACAACAGCAGCGTCGCCGCTTTGAGCTGGGCTGGTTTGGCTAGATCCCTGGCCATCAAAGCGGTGGCGGCCGCCTTGGTGGGCGCCGACGCCTTGGACATGTGGCCGGAATCGAACGGCGGCTGCGGGTCGTATTCCATGGACAGTTGGATGACCTTCGCGCGGTTTTCCCCACCGATCTGCCCGGCCAGCCACAACGCCAGATCGACGCCCGCCGACACGCCCGCACAGGTGACGATGCGCTCGCCGGATTGCACGATGCGTTGGTCGCCAACGGGGATGGCGCCAAGAGCCTTCAACGCGCTGAGCGCCATCCAGTGCGACGTCGCTCGCTTGCCCTGCAGCAGGCCCGCAGACGCCAGGATGATCGACCCGGAGCACACCGACGCCGTCCACGTCGCTGTCTGATGGGCCTGACGCAACCACGCCAACAGCTTTTCGTCGCGCGCGTGCTCGACCGACGTCATACCACCGGGCACCAAAATGATGTCGGGAGAAGGTGTTTCGGCGAACGAATGCGTTGCGCCGACGACCAGCACGCCGGAGTCCGCGGTGATCGGGCCGGGCTCGTGCCACACGAAGCGGACTTCGGCTTTGGGCAGCCACCGCAACACTTCGTAGGGGCCGATGAAATCCAGCGCGGTAAAGCCGGGATACAGCACGATCGCGATCTGCATGGTTCTCCTGTGGTCAGGCGAAGGTCTTGCGGTACTGGTCGGGGGACACACCGATGCGCCGAACGAAGTTGCGCCGCATGGATTCTGATGTTCCGAAACCGCAGCGAGCGGCGATGGCCACGACGGTGTCGTCGGTTTCTTCCAGCTGCCGGCGCGCGGCGTCGATGCGGATACGTTCGACGTAGGCGCCCGGAGACTCGCCCACTTCGTCGGTGAAGAGCCGGGCGAAATGCCGCGGGCTCATCCCGGCCCGGCGGGCCAGCTCGGTAATGCTGTGGGCGCCGCCCGGCTGCGACTCGATCACTTCCTGCACCTGGCGAATCGGTTTGCGCCTGGCGCGCGGCATCCACACCGGGGCGGCGAACTGTGTCTGGCCGCCCGGGCGGCGCAAGAACAGCACGAGCCAGCGGGCCACGGTCTGGGCGACGTCCGTGCCGTTGTCGTCTTCCACCAGCGACAGCGCGAGGTCGATGCCGGCGGTGACGCCTGCGGCGGTCCAGACCTTGGGGCCGCTGCGGACGAAGATCGGCTCGGGGTCGACGGTGACGGTCGGGAACTCCCGCTGGAGTTGGTCGGCATAGGCCCAGTGGGTGGTGGCTGTGCAGCCGTCGAGCAGTCCGGCTTGCGCGGCCATGAAGGCGCCGGTGCAGACGCTGACGATGCGGCGGGCGCTGTTGGCGATGGCCTCGATCCAGGCGATGAGCTGCGGCTCCTGACGTGCGGCGTGCACTCCACGGCCGCCGGGCAGCACCACGGTGTCGACGGGCTCTTGCGGGTCGGGCAGCGCGGTCGTGCCGAACGTGAGGCCCGTTCGGGTGGCCACCGGATGCCCGTCGGCCGATACCAGCACCGGCTGGTAGCCATCGCGGCCATTCGCAGCCAGACAGGTGGAGGCCGCGCTGAACACTTCGAACGGCCCGACGACGTCCAATGCCTGGATGCCGGGGAAGCCGAGAATCACGACGGAACGGGTCACGGATTCAGTGTTGGGGATGGACCGCTATGGCGTCTACGACACGTAGCCCACAGATTAGGACATGGCCAGCAGTGGATAGCAGGCCTTGACCCGGTCGATCCACCACTGCCGCCGTTCTGTCGGGGCGGCCAGCGCCTGCAGGCGGTCGGGGTCGGGTTGCGTTCGCGCGACCGGTAGATAGCCGTCGTGCGGCGTCATCGGCTCGGCGACATCCTCGACGAACAACCCGCCGGTGCCCAGCCCGCACGCGTGGCGCAGTTGCGGCAGTGCGGCGGCGGCGGCTAATCCGGCGGCGATCCCGACCGCCGAATCGAGCGCGCTGGAGATCACAACCGGGATGTCGATCTGCTCCGCGATGTCGAGCAGGGCCGAAATGCCGCCCAGCGGAGCCACTTTCAGCACCGCGACGTCGGCGGCTTTCGCGCGGACCACGCGTAGTGGGTCGTCGGCCTTGCGGATGCTCTCGTCGGCGGCGACGGGCACGTCGATGCGGCGCCGTAGTTCGGCGAGCTCGTCGACAGTGCGGCAAGGTTGTTCGAGGTATTCCAGCGGGCCGCTCGCGGTAAGTACTTTCGTAGCTTCAACGGCCTGCTCGATGGTCCAGCCGCCGTTGGCGTCGACTCGCACGTTCGGGATTAAGGCTCGGACGGCTTCGACGCGGGCGACGTCGTCGGCCAGAGTCTGCCCGGATTCGGCGACCTTGACCTTGGCGGTGCGCGCGCCCGGGAAGCGAGCCAAGACCTCGGGCACTTGGGCGGCGGTTATCGCCGGCACGGTGGCGTTGATCGGGATGCTGTCGCGTCGCGGCGGTGGCGTGGGCTGGTAGGCCGATTCGATCGCGCAGGCCAGCCAATGCGCGGCCTCGTCCGGCCCGTACTCGAGGAAGGGACCGAATTCCCCCCAGCCGGCCGGGCCCTCGATCAAAGCCAGTTCGCGGGTGGTGATCCCGCGGAAGCGCACCCGCATCGGCAGCGCGACGACATGCAGGCGCTCCAGGACGTCTTCCAGAGGGGCCGGGGACATGCATCTCATCGTGCCGCGCGACGAGAAATGGCGCCTCGCCGAGTCGATTGTGGTGAGCCATCCCAACGAAGGAGATAGCGATGCGCTACATGATGATCATGCGGTCCACACCCGAGGCGCAGGAAGCCGCCAAGGACGTGCCGTTCGACGAGATCCTGACCGCGATGGGCCGCTACAACGAGTCGATGATGGAGGCCGGGGTGTTGCTGGCCGGTGAGGGTCTGGCCGGACCCGAGGAGGGCTTTTTCGTCGACTTCAGCTCAAACCCGCCGGCGGTCAAAGACGAGCCGTATTCCGGTGAGCTGTTCAACGGGTTCTGGATCATCGGGGTCTCGTCGAAGGACGAAGCTGTCGGCTGGGCGACGCGCTGTCCGGTGGGACCGGGGGTCACGCTGGAGGTTCGGCGCGTGCATGAGAACGAGGAGTTTCCGCAGAACAACGAGTATGTCCAAAGGAAATCCAGCGGCGAGCTGAGCTGGCGAAATAGCCGATTTTCGGGAGGGGCTCGGCTCATTCTGTAACACGTTCTAGTCTTGCGTGCATGAGTGACGAGCTGGAGCTGCTGCGCAACCCCACCCACAACGGGCATCTGCTGGTCGGCGCTTTGAAGCGTCACCGTGACAAGCCGGTGCTGTTCCTCGGTGATACCACGCTGACCGGCGGCCAGATGGCCGACAAGATCAGTCAGTACATCCAGGCCTTCGAGGCGCTGGGCGCCGGCACCGGCGCCTCCGTCGGGCTGTTGTCGCTGAACCGACCCGAAGTCCTGTTGATCATCGGCGCCGGCCAGACCCAGGGTTACCGGCGCACCGCCCTGCATCCGCTCGGTTCGCTCGACGACCACGCCTATGTGCTCTCGGATGCCGGGATCAGCTCGCTGATTATCGACCCGAACCCGATGTTCGTCGAGCGGGCGCTGGGGCTGCTGGAGCGGGTCGACTCGCTCAAGCAGATCCTGACCATCGGCCCGGTGCCCGATGTGTTGAAGCAAGTGGCCGTCGACTTGTCCGCCGAAGCCGAGAAGTACCAGCCGCGTCCGCTGGTGGCCGCCGACCTGCCACCGGATCAGATCATCGGGCTGACCTACACCGGCGGTACCACCGGCAAACCCAAGGGCGTCATGGGCACCGCGCAGTCGATCTCGACCATGACGATGATCCAACTCGCGGAGTGGGAGTGGCCCGAAGAGCCGCGGTTCTTGATGATCACTCCCCTATCGCATGCCGGGGCCGCGTACTTCCTGCCGACGCTGGTCAAGGGCGGGGAGATGTATGTGCTGCCGAAGTTCGACCCGGCTGAGGTTCTGAAAACCATTGAGGAGAAGCGGATTACGGCGACCTTTGTGGTGCCGTCGATGCTGTATGCCCTGATGGACCACCCGGATTCGCACACCCGTGACCTGTCGTCGCTGGAGACCGTCTACTACGGGGCTTCTGCGATCAACCCGGTGCGGTTGGCCGAGGCGATCCGCCGGTTCGGCAAGATCTTCGCCCAGAACTACGGTCAGTCCGAGGCACCGATGGCCATCACCTATCTCGGGAAAAAGGATCACGACGAGAAGCGGCTGACGTCGTGTGGACGCCCGACGCTGTTCGCGCGGGTCGCGCTGTTGGATCTCGACGGCAGGCAGGTGCCGCAAGGAGAAGTCGGCGAAATCTGTGTCAGCGGACCGCTTTTGGCGGGTGGCTACTGGAACTTACCTGACGAGACGTCGAAGACCTTCAAAGACGGCTGGCTGCGCACTGGCGACATGGCCCGCGAGGACGAGGACGGGTTCTACTACATCGTCGACCGGGTCAAGGACATGATCGTCACCGGCGGGTTCAACGTGTTCCCCCGCGAGGTGGAGGACGTGGTCGCCGAACATCCCGCTGTGGCGCAGGTATGTGTGGTCGGAGCGCCGGACGAGAAATGGGGCGAAGCCGTCACAGCGGTGGTGGTGCTGCGGCCCGATGCCCCTCGCGACGACGATGCGATTGAGGCGATGACCGCCGAGATCCAGGCCGCGGTCAAGGAACGCAAAGGTTCGGTGCAGTCCCCCAAACGGGTCGTCGTCGTCGACTCCCTGCCGGTGACCGCGCTGGGCAAACCAGACAAGAAGGCGGTGCGCGCGCAGTTCTGGGAGGGCGCCGAGCGGGCCGTCGGCTAAGGCGGCGGTTCACGCACTTCGGCCCTCAGCGCCAGCACGCGTTGGTGTATCCGGTATTCGGTGCTCCGCGGCATCGAGCCGGGGCCGTACTGACCGCGCCCGAGCCGGTACACCCTGTCGCGTCGCACCTCCCAGCGCAACGCGTCCGATACCGACTTCGGGGCGGGGCTGGCAACGTCAAAGCCCTGCGAGGTCAGCGCTTCGACGAGGTCGCTAATCGACGCGCGCCCGTGGTGGAATAAATGCATCGTCAGTACATAGCGCAGCTCGATTCCCCGGAGCCGCCGCAGACCGTTCATCCCCCGACCGTCGCATGTCGGTATGACAGCCTGGCTACTGTGACAGGCATGCCCACAACTGATCGCATCCGACCGCCGTGGTGGCTCAAGCCGATGAACAAAGTTTTCATCCGAATGTCGCGGCTGGGTCTGCGATTCGGCGGCGAAGGCCCGGTGGTGTTGACGGTTCCCGGTCGCAAGTCCAGGTGCCCGCGCTCGACACCCGTCACTCCGATGACGGTGGACGGCGAGGAGTACGTCGTCGCCGGGTTCCCGGGCGCCGATTGGGTCGAGAATGTTCGCGCTGCCGGCGAGGCGACGGTGACCCGCGGCCGCCGCTGCGAGCGGGTGCCTACCGGCGTGAAGTTCACGAAACGCGCCGGGCTGGTTACCGACGGACGCCCCGATGAGTTCGAGGCACTCGCCGGACGTTGCGCCGTATTCCGCCTGGAATCAGTGGGGGCCGAATACCGTTGACTGCCAATTCTTTCCATGCCGACGCCTGGCGGGTGGTCGACGGATTCGCCGACCTGAGCGACATCACCTACCATCGCCACGTCAGCGATCCCACCGTGCGGGTGGCGTTCAATCGCCCAGAGGTGCGTAACGCGTTCCGCCCGCATACCGTCGACGAGCTGTACCGGGCGCTGGACCATGCCCGGATGTCGCCCGACATCGGCGTCGTACTGTTGACCGGCAACGGGCCGTCACCCAAAGACGGTGGCTGGGCGTTTTGCTCCGGCGGCGATCAGCGCATCCGCGGGCGCAGCGGCTACCAGTACGCCTCCGGCGAGACCGCCGACACCATCGACACTGCACGCGCCGGTCGGCTGCACATCCTGGAGGTGCAGCGGCTGATCCGGTTCATGCCCAAGGTCGTCATCTGCCTGGTGAACGGATGGGCGGCCGGCGGCGGGCACAGCCTGCATGTCGTGTGCGACCTGACGCTCGCCAGCCGCGAGCACGCCCGCTTCAAACAGACCGATGCCGACGTCGGCAGCTTCGACGGCGGTTACGGCAGCGCGTATTTGGCTCGCCAGGTGGGCCAGAAGTTCGCGCGGGAAATCTTTTTCTTGGGGCGCACCTACACCGCCGAGCAGATGCACGCGATGGGCGCGGTCAACGCCGTCGTCGACCACGCCGAGCTGGAGTCGGTGGGGCTGCAATGGGCATCCGAGATCAACGCGAAATCCCCCCAGGCGCAACGGATGTTGAAGTTTGCTTTCAATCTGCTCGACGACGGGCTGGTGGGCCAGCAGCTGTTCGCCGGGGAGGCAACACGTTTGGCGTACATGACCGACGAGGCCGTCGAGGGCCGTGATGCGTTCCTGCAAAAGCGGCCCCCGGATTGGAGCCGGTTCCCGCGGTATTTCTGAGGCCGGTGCTGAGTCTGTGGGGATGCACTGTGTGCCCGCCTCGGAGCGATTATTAGCTATGCTAATCGCTGCGAGGCGGGCACACTAGGTAATCCCTCGGAGCAGCGACTCCTGTGACATATGTGACCACCTGGTCATCTGGCGCAGCTCCTAGACTGCGAGTTCATGAGCAAAAGTCCGATGCGCCGCATGCGCGAGGCATTCGCACTGGCCGGAATGCGCCCTCCGATCGCCGAGCAGCTGCTGCTGACCCGGCCCGCGACCAAACCGGTCGACCTCGACGGCAAACGAATCCTGCTCACCGGGGCATCGTCGGGCATCGGGGAAGCCGCGGCCGAAGAATTCGGGCGCCATGGCGCCACCGTGGTCGCCGTCGCGCGGCGCAAGGACCTTCTCGACGCGGTGGTCGACCGGATCACGCAAAAAGGCGGATGCGCGATCGCGATTCCGTGCGACCTGTCGGATATGGACGCCGTGGACGCCCTGGTCGCCGACGCCGAGCAGCGCCTGGGCGGAGTCGACATCCTGGTCAACAACGCCGGCCGCTCCATCCGCCGCCCGCTGGCAGAGTCCCTGGAACGCTGGCACGACGTCGAGCGAACCATGGTGCTCAACTACTACTCGCCGCTGCGGTTGATCCGCGGCATCGCGCCCGGGATGCTCGAGCGCGGTGACGGCCACATCATCAACGTCGCGACGTGGGGTGTGTTCAGCGAGGCGTCACCGCTTTTCTCGGTATACAACGCGTCAAAGGCTGCGCTGTCGGCGGTCAGCCGCGTCATCGAAACCGAATGGGGCACAAAGGGAGTCCATTCGACGACGCTGTACTACCCGCTGGTGACCACACCGATGATCGCGCCGACCAAGGCCTACGACGGAATGCCTGCGCTGACGCCGCGCGAGGCCGCCGAATGGATGGTGACCGCGGCACGCGTCCGCCCCGTCCGAATCGCGCCGCGCATCGCCGTCGCCGCCAGAGCACTGGACACCGTCGGCCCGCGCTGGGTCACCGCGCTGATGAAGCGCCAGCGCATCCAGCCCGCCTCCTGAGCAGGCTGTGGAATCCCAAAACCGCGCGACGCCGCAACGTGATAGACACGATAGATGGAGATCCTGGCCAGCCGAATGCTCTTCCGGCCAACGGACTATCAGCGCTCGCTAAGTTTTTACCGCGACCAGATCGGCCTTGCGATCGCCCGCGAATATGGCGCTGGCACAGTCTTTTTCGCGGGCCAGTCACTGATCGAACTGGCCGGCTACCCGACCTCAGAACGCTACCCGGGCCCGTTCCCCGGCGCACTGTGGCTTCAGGTGCGCGATATTCACGCCACCCAAGCGGAGCTGCAAAGCAGAGGCGTGCCCATCACCCGCGAGGCGCGTCGCGAGCCGTGGGGGTTGCTCGAGATGCACGTGACCGACCCTGACGGCATCACGCTGATCTTCGTGCAGGTACCCGGCGATCACCCGCTGCGCCGCGACACCAGGCGCAACCCGCTAGGTGAACCCGAGGGGAACAGCTGACAACAAGTCGAGACATTCCAATGACTCTTTTCCGCATTCGTTCGACAAACCGGCGCCCCGCGCCCCAGAATTGGCGCCGTGATGCCTTGTGAGTCTTGACTTGTTCTTCCTGATCATCGTGGTGATCACAGCACTCGCGTTCGACTTCACCAATGGGTTTCACGACACCGGCAACGCCATGGCCACCTCCATCGCCAGCGGCGCGCTGGCGCCGAGGGCGGCGGTGGCGCTTTCTGCCGTGCTGAATTTGGTAGGCGCGTTTCTGTCGACGGCCGTCGCCGCGACGATCGCCAAAGGTCTAGTCGACGGGCATCTGGTGACGCTGGAGCTGGTTTTCGCCGGCCTCGTCGGCGGTATCGTCTGGAACCTGCTGACCTGGCTGCTGGGCATTCCGTCCAGCTCCTCCCATGCGCTGATCGGCGGCATCGTCGGCGCCATGATCGCCGCGGTCGGCGGGCACGGGGTGATCTGGAGCGGCCTGGTGTCCAAGGTGATCATCCCGGCCATCGTGGCGGCGGCGCTGGCCATCCTGGTCGGGGCAGTCGGCACCTGGTTGGTCTACCGCCTCACCCGCGGGGTCCCCGAGAACCGCAGCGAACAGGGCTTCCGCCGCGGCCAGATCGGGTCGGCCGCATTGGTGTCGCTGGCCCACGGCACCAACGACGCGCAGAAGACGATGGGCGTGATCTTCATGGCGCTGATTTCCTATGGCGCGGTGAGCAAGTCCACCACCCTGCCGCCGCTGTGGGTGATCGTGTGTTGTGCCGTGGCGATCGCGGCCGGAACCTACTTCGGCGGCTGGCGCATCATCCGGACCATGGGTAAGGGGCTGGTGGAGATCAAGCCGCCGCAAGGCATGGCCGCCGAGTCGTCATCGGCAGCGGTCATCTTGCTGTCCGCGAGTTTCGGCTATGCGCTGTCCACCACGCAGGTCGCCACTGGGTCAGTTCTGGGCAGCGGGGTAGGCAAGCCCGGCGCCGAGGTGCGCTGGGGGGTGGCCGGCCGGATGGTGACAGCGTGGCTGTTCACGCTGCCGTCGGCGGGCATCGTCGGTGCGATCACCTACGTCATCGTCCACGCCATCGGCGGCTACGTCGGGGTACTCGTCGGCTTCGCGCTGCTGTCGGCGGTTTCACTGGCAATCTGGCTGCAGGCTCGCAAGGTGCGCGTCGACCACACCAACGTCAACCACGAGTGGGAAGGCAGCCTGACGGCAGGCCTCGACTCGGCGTCACCGCCCCGGGATTCCGATGTTGTGAAGCCACCACCGGCCGATACCCGGCCTGACAGCGACACCATCCCTACGACTACCACTCCAGCCTCATGAGTACGTGGTTCAACTACACCGCGACCTTGAAGATTCTGGTCTTCAGCCTGGTGGTGGGTGCGGGGCTGCCGGCGCTGTTCGCTGTCGGGATTCGACTAAGTGCTGTCGGTGCCGGCGTGAGCGGCGGCGGCCACGCCGTTGCTGTAAGGCGCCCGGTAGTGACTGTGCTCAGCTGGGCGATCTTCGCACTGGTGCTCGCGGCCGTCGTACTCGGCGTGCTGTTCATCGCACGTGAATTCATCGCGCACCACACAGGGTGGTACATCCTGGGCGCGCCTCGACCCCACAACGCGAAGTAGCATCGGCTGGTGGCGTGCTTACGGCATTCTGACGGCCCCGGCGGAAGTTGACGGACTGTGAACCGATTCCTCACCTCGATCGTCGCCTGGCTGCGCGCCGGCTATCCAGAAGGCGTGCCGCCGACCGACTACTTTCCGCTCCTGGCTCTGCTGTCACGACGGCTGACCAACGACGAGGTGAAGGCCGTCGCCAATGAACTGATGGAGCGCGGCGAGTTCGACCACATCGATATCGGTGCCACGATCACCCAATTCACCGATGACCTGCCGGCCGCCGAAGACATCGAGCGGGTGCGGGCGCGGTTGGCTGCCAAGGGCTGGCCGCTCGATGACGTCCGCGAGGGCGAGGGCCGCGGATAGCCGTTCTGCGCGCAGTCGCCGCTTCGCCGGGCTCCGCGGCGACGTCTTTGCTGCCCGCATTGGAAAGCGTGCTCACCGGCCGTGAACCCGCGCTGGTCCCGGTGCGCGCCGGAGACACGTTGCCCGCGTTGCGGATCGGCGAGGAGATCGACGACGACATCGCGCTGGTGGTGACGACGTCGGGAACCACCGGCGCGCCCAAGGGCGCGATGCTGACGGCCGGCGCGCTGAGAGCCAGTGCATCGGCCACTCATGCTCGTCTGGGCGGTCCCGGCCGCTGGCTACTGGCGCTGCCGCCGTATCACATTGCCGGCGTGCAGGTGCTGGTGCGCAGCGTACTGGCCGGCACGGTCCCCGTCGAGCTGGACGTCTCGGCAGGTTTCGATGTCACCGAACTACCCAGTGCAGTAATGCAATTGGGGTCAGGTCGGCGATATGCGTCGTTGGTCACCGCCGAACTGGCCAAGGCGCTGGCCGACCAGGCGGCGACCAGTGCCCTTGCCGAATTGGACACCGTGCTTATCGGCGGCGGTCCCGCACCGCGACCGGTCCTGGATGCCGCTGCGGCGGCCGGTATTTCGGTGGTGCGCACCTACGGGATGAGCGAGACTGCGGGCGGCTGTGTCTACGACGGTGTCCCGCTCGAAGGGGTGCGGCTGCGGATCGCGGACGACGGGCGCATCGTGGTCGGCGGCGCGACGCTGGCCAAGGGCTATCGCAACCCCGTCGATCCCGACCCATTCGCCGAGCCGGGCTGGTTCTACACCAACGACGTTGGCTCGCTCGATGATTCGGGGCGGCTCAGCGTGTTCGGCAGAATCGACGAGGCCATCAGCACCGGTGGGTTGACCGTGCTTCCGCAACCGGTGGAGGCTGCGCTGTTGACCCATCCGGCGGTGCGCGACTGCGCAGTCTTCGGGGTTGACGACGAGCGGCTGGGGCAACGGGTGGTTGCTGCGGTCGTCGTGCGCCAAGGGTGCATCGCGCCGACGCTGGACGCGCTGCGTACTCATGTCGCGCAGGCACTCGACGTCACCGCAGCACCGCGCGAGTTGCATATCGTCGACGTCTTGCCGATGCGCGGTATCGGAAAGGTGGACCGGCAGGCGTTGGCGCGCCGCTTCGGTGACGACTCGTGAGCGACCTCGGTGGCGAGGTCGGCGGCGGGGATGGGCTGGATCAAGGCGTCCGGGACACGTACTTCGTCGCCGACCGTCATCGACGCTGTGATCGCGTCGGCGAACTCCGCGAACTGGGTGGCACGCACGATCGAGTAGGGGAGGTCCGATTGTTCGACGAGCTTCTCCTGGGCGACCTTCGCCCGCATGTACCCGCTATCGGGTAGCTCGTCGCAACCGACGATCGACACCACGACGTAGTGTTTAATGGCTGCGGCCTTCGCGGCGGCCACCCTGTGCCACCGATCACGACGATCTTCATAACTTTTCTTTCCGAATCTCATCCGGGCGTCGGAAGCCGGTGAGCCTATGCTCGCGCAATCCGATCAACCTAAGCCAATAGGTTCACGATCAAGCCGACAAACCATTTGAGTGCTAAAAAGCAAGTTCTGGCTCTTCGGATAGCGAACGACGAGAAAAGGAGCCTTGCGCTGGATCTGAGCAAACTCTCGACGATCGGGCAGCGATTCGAGAGGTCACGTGTTGGCGAGGCAGCAATCAGCTGCTTGGTCGTCCTCGTGCTGGTCACCGGCGTGGTGTGGAGCCTGCCCGATGCCGAAGTCAAGCGGCGGCTTATGCCGGTGCTGCAGCCGGTCGCGTCGGCAACTGGTCTAGAGCAGAACTGGCGGATGTACGCCCCGGAACCGTTGCGGCGCCTTGAGTACGTCGAGGTGCGTGTCACAATGGCCGACGGTGCGCAACGGGTGTGGACAAACCCGCGCGGTGACCGTGTGGTGGGAGCGTTTTCGTGGTATCGCTGGCAGAAGGCCAAAGAAAATCTAGTACGCCAGCCTGCTAGTCGAATTGGCTTGGCGCACTGGGTTGTTCACCGGCTCACCGGTCGCGGAGAGCGCCCGGTACGAGTGCAGATGACTTTGCGTACCGAATTGCTCCCGCCGCCGGGTGCCGATGGGCCGCGCACCACTGGCACGGAAATTCTTTACGACGAGACCTTGACCGGCCAGTCATGAGCGAACCGGAAGCCCGTCAGGGGCCGTGGGTGGCCGCAGCCGAAGTCTGGCGGAGGTTTTGGTTCCGACCGCAACCTGCCTACACCCTCGGTCTGGTCAGGATCGCGTTCGGCGCCTTGGCGTTGGGCTGGACGCTCTCTTTGCTGCCTGATCTGTATGAGCTGTTCGGCCCGAACGGGATCCAGCCGCAACAGCCCGGAGGAAGTTTTCAGTGGGGGGTTTTCGCAATCTGGAACAGTGACCGCGCATTGCTTGTCGGATGGGCGGTGCTGCTGGTTGCCTCACTCGCGCTGACGATCGGGTGGCGCAGTCGATTGGCGGCACTCGGCGTGTTTGTGCTGATCTTGTCGTTCCAACACCGCAACCCGTGGGTATGGAACTCCGGCGACCTCCTCGTTCGCCTTGAGGCGCTGTTCCTTGCCCTTTCGCCGTGCGGCGCGGCGTTGTCGCTCGACCAGCGACGCAGCACTGGAATGTTCTGGTCGGCACAGCAGCGCCCACAGTGGCCACTTCGATTGATGCAACTGCAGGTGTCGCTGATCTATTTGGCGTCGGTGTCGAGCAAGCTCAACGGCAGCGCCTGGCCCGAGGGCACAGCTGTGTCCTACGCGCTGCGATTGCAAGACATGCTGCTGATCCCCGCCTCGCATTGGTTGGCCAATAACGCGCTGCTGATGAACGCCGCCACGTGGGGCACGCTCGCCGTTGAGTTGTCGGTTGCGATCTTTGTGTGGAACCGCCGCTTACGACCATGGGCGCTGGCTGCGGGGGTGATCATGCACATCTCGATCATGATGGCCATTGCGGTTGGCTTTTTCAGCTTGGCGATGTTCGTGCTTTATCTCGCGTTCGTTCCTCCTGAGACGGTGCAACGTCTTCCGCGCAGCACCAAACACATGGTAACGAAGCTGCTTCCCGGGCGCTGGCGGCGTAATCGATTACGGCACAGCGGAATACATCAAAGCGAGGGGCGCGTCGAAGCGGGCAGTTCCCGTGGCGAACTCGATTACCAAACCGAAGCCGGCAATGGTACTGACCGCTTGGGTGTAAACATCACCGGGCAAAGGCCAACGCCATGAGCGCTGGTCCGCGGAATTAGTGGTGACCACCGCTCGTTGTGCCGCCGCCGGTCGTGCCGCCACCCGTCGTGCCGCCGCCCGTTGTACCGCCGCCCGTTGTGCCGCCGCCGCTCGTGCCGCCGCCGGTCGTGCCGCCGGTCGTACCGCCGGTGGTCCCACCACCAGTCGTACCGCCAGTCGTTCCACCGCCCGTTGTGCCGCCGCCGGTCGTGCCGCCACCAGTCGTACCCGCGGTAGTGCCGCCCGTGGTGCCGCCGCCGGTAGTACCTGCAGTCGTTCCGCCAGTTGTTCCACCGGTAGTGCCCGCGGTCGTGCCGCCGGTAGTTCCCCCGGTGGTGCCGGCTGTAGTTCCCCCGGTGGTGCCGGCGGTCGTGCCACCGGTCGTACCCGCAGTCGTCCCGCCCGTCGTGCTATTGGGCGGCGGGGGGTTGATCGGAATCGGGATCGGAATGGGGATGGGCACCGGGTTGTAAGCCGGTGGTGGCGGCGGCGGCGCGACGGGTGCCTCCGGCGGTGCTTGCTCGACCGGAGGAGCAGCCGGCGCTCCGCCAGGTACTTGCTGAGGAGCGGGACCAGAGACACCCTGCGGGGCGCCGCCATCCGGAGCCGCCGGCATCTGTGGCGCCTGCGCGGGCGGCGACGGGGGTGCACTGGGCGCTGGCAGCACCGGCATGAAGTTCCCCGGTACCGGCTTCTGCTGCGGTTTCACAACCTGCTGCGGTTGAGTGGCCGCGGTCGGGCGAATGCCGATCGTTACCGCGACGGCCAACGCCGCACAGCCGGCAACCACGATGCCGCCGACGGTGCTGCCAACCAGCAACGCGCGCCCCACCGGTGGTGGCGCCGCTTCCGCCTCGTCCTCGTCGCCGGCGTACTCCATCGGAAGCAATCCCGAATCGTCGTCCGCCATCGAGTAGGCCAACGCCGCGCCTGAACCCGTTGCGTCCTCCGCGGAGTCCATCATGGTCGCGTCCCCCGCCAGCATCCCCGCCATGGTCGCGTCCCCCGCCGGCATCCCCGCCATCGTCGCGTCCTGGGCCGGCATCCCCGCCATGGTCGCGTCCGCCGCCGGGATCCCCGCCATGGTCGCGTCCTGAGCGGTCATCGCCGCCATCGTCATGTCTTGCGCCGGCATCGCGCCGTACGTCGTCGCCGCCGACTCCGCCGCTATCGCCGCGCCGCGCGCAATCGCGAACTCCGGATTCTCCGGCACCGCCACCGGCAACGCCGACGTGGCTCGAAGTTCGTCAGCCACGGCCGAGACATCCGCGGACTTGCCGATCAGGTAGACATCGCTGGCCGCTCCCGGCTGTTCACGCAGCCGGCCAAGCAACGCGCCGGCCGCCGTCACCGGGTCCAAGCCACGCAATGGCTTGGCGCCCACAGCCCTCGTTGCAGCGTCGTCACCGCCGATCAACGACAGCATCGCCGTGTCATCGTTGACCAGAAGCACGCCATGCTGTCCCTCGCCGCGAGAAACGTTGCGCACCAAAGCTGTTGCCGCCTCCGGCTCGGACAGCAACGCGACGTTCTGGACACCTGAGTCGTCGAGCGCTCTTCTCAGGTCACTGGCTCGGCGTTGATCTGACCAACACAGCCGAGTACCTACCAGCCGATGGCCTTGGCCGGAAAGCGACCGATGTGTGCCGACGACCGTTTCCGTCAACCTGCGAATGGGATCCGACGACACGTCGACCACCGACTGATCGATCACCGCGCCGCTGTCGGCGCCAGACCCGACAAGCGCTACCCGGGCAACCGGACCGGCGACCGCGACACCCAGAGCTACGTCCATCGCGGTTCTCCTCTCGCGGAAGTGCGCATGACATCGGCACGTTTTCCGCCGATCGCTCGCACTAAATCACCGGCCGCCCGCGGCAATGTGTGATCATCATTAGACTGCGATAACTTCGGCAGTATCTGTCTTTCGGCCGACAAACTCCCCTGTCCGCGCAGATTGGACCAGCATATCGGCACTGCTCGGGGCCGTCTCGATGAGCGGTATGTTCACACACTCTCTGCGCAACCGCGACCGGAGGTGTTAACTGAAGCCACACCCGTTGCGCAAAACCACTGTCACATCACAGGGGGAACCTGGTGAGCGAAAGCCGCGGGGACACGCCTAGCGACCGCTTCGGCGCCCAACCGCGGATTGCCCGCCCCCATAGCCGGCAACCAGGGCCCGAGGAACAGCACCAGTCCGACCAAGCCGGAGCGACACAAGTCATTCGCACCCAAAAAATGTCGCCACCAAGTCAGCGACCGCTCGTGGCGCGTGAGTCGACGCGGCGGTGGAACATCGGCCGCGACGTTGTCGCCGCCGTGCTATTGGTGATTGCGCTGTTCGTACCGTGGAACCTGTACTTCGGCGGCGGCATCCCCAACGGCCACGGCGGCGCGTTTGTACTGCTGATCGCGGCCACCGTGCTGTCACTGGGAGCGATCGCGGTCACCTATGCCGGGCCGTGGAGGCTATTCGGCTCGCGTTTCAATCCGGTGGTGGTTGGCCGGTTGCGTGCTTGGCTCAACGCCCCATACGGGCTGCTGGTCTTCGGCGTCGTCGTGTTCGAGGTGGTCCAGACGGTTAGATACGGCGGCAGCGCCAACGTGCCGAGCGGCGTGGGCCCAGGCGCATGGCTGGGGATCGCCGGCTCATTATTGAGCGCTCAACCCGTGATCACCGGCACCGCAACGGACGACATGAAGTTTCGCCGCTGGCTACAGTCTGCCCGAATCGTCGGTTACGCCTCGATCGCCCTTGCGTCCCTTAGCTTTTTGTTCAACCTCTTCTGGCGGGTGAAAAGTGCTCTACCAGGCTCGAGCGGTTCTGGATTCGGTAAGCAGAATGTGGCGATCATTGCGACCGCGGTGATTTACGGCGTCGTCGCGTTGGTGGCAGTTGTCGTGGCGTCGCGGTGGATCCTTCGCCGCAGCAGGGTATCTCGCCTCGCAATCATCGCGCTCGGAGCCTCGACTCTACTGGCCGGACTGATCGTCTGGAGCCTGCCCATTGGCCGTGACATCGACGGATTCCACGGCATCGCCCAGAACACGTCCACCGCAGGGGTCGGCTTCGAGGGTTATCTGGCCTGGACGGCGGCAGCGGCTATTTTCGCGCCGCTGATGCTGCTGATGACCATGACGGCCAGCCAGGCCGACGTCTGGCGGGCCGCAGCGCGAACGGGCTTGCTGCTCATCGTGGTATGGTCCGTTGCTTCTGTGGTGATGCGGGTCACCGACATCGTGGTTTCACTGAGCCTGAAGCTGCCCTACTCGCCGTACAACAGCGCGGCCACCGCCGCGTTCGACCTTGTCACCGCGGTAATTGCGGTGTGGATTTACATCAATTTGCTCAACCGCGCTCTGCCTGCGGTCCTGATCACCTCGGCGTGCGCAGTTCTGGTGGTGCTCACCGTTTCTCGTATCGTGGTCGGCATCGCGCTGGCGCCCCGGGTGGCGGGTGCCTCCGCGGGGGCCGCCAATCCGATCTATGGCAACAATCTCGCGCAACAGATCACCAGTACCTTCGACGTCGTGCTCTGCCTACTGGCGGTTTGCGTCCTGGTCGTAGCTGTCGTGACCGGGCGGTCCGCGCCAACGACCCGCAGGCCGACTCGCACTGCTGCCCCCGCATCGGACGCGAAGACGACGCGACTGGAAACCGGGCAGGCCGAGACAACCAAGTTGGCAGGCGGTGGTGCCGCGCAGCGGTCACCCAAACCGCGGATCCATCGTCCGGCCCAAGACTCCTCGCAGCAGACAAGTGCTGACAAACCCAAGATTTATCGGGGACAAGAAGATTCAGGCGACGGCGGCCGGACGTGACGTTACTGTAAGGCAAGTATGCGGAATGCCCCGACGGTCGCCGACCCGTACACCAAATGTGCGCTGAGGTCCTTGGCCAGCGTTTGAACGTCGTATTCCCACATCGGCTTATACAGCTTGGCAGGCACCAGCACAGCGTAGGACTGCAGCCAAACACCCGTACCGAAAGCGGGCCCCTGCCAGAGGCGGAAAGGCATTGATCCACCTATCAGCCCAAAGACCGCACCCCATCCCACTCCGGTGGACCAGTGCACGACGTTGTTGACCAGACGTGCGCATGTCGGCGGCAGCTCGCTGTCAAACACAGCCTCGATCAACCGCTTGCCGAACCGCGCCGGCGCCGGAGCGTCGTCCCAGCTGTCCAAACCGGCCGACGATTCCCACGGGGCAAACCCGGCGTCGCCGCCGCTGCGTCGGTAGCGGCGGTACCACAGCAGATCCATGGCCAGGGTGCCCACGGCGCCGGCTGCTGCGCCTCGCAGCACCGCCCCCAGCGGCGTCATCGGAGTCCGGCCATGCATTCGCACACCCTAGCCTGCGGTGCCCGCTACGACAGGTCGAACGGCAGGTCGGCACCGGTATGCGGCGGGCATTGCGTGCACGTCAGGTCGGGTGACACCTGATCGATCGCCTCGTGCACCAGCTTTTTGAACGGCTCGATGTACTTTTCGAATTCGCTGAACACCTCGACGGCTTTGACGCCGCCGCCGGCGTCGATACCAGCGTCCAGGTCCGTGACTAAAGCTATTGCGGCGTAACATATTTCGAGTTCGCGCGCGAGGATCGCCTCTGGATAGCCCGTCATGTTCACCAGAGTGCATCCGGCCGAGGCATACCAGCGGCTTTCCGCGCGGGTGGAGAACCGGGGACCCTGGATCACCACCATGGTGCCGCCGTCGATCACGCCGGGCAGGCTGGTGGCTGCCGCCCGCAGTATCGGGCAGTACGGGTCGGCGAAGCTGGCGTGCACGCCGCCGGATTCGAAATACGTATCGGCGCGCCCGTGGGTGCGATCCAGTAGCTGGTCGGGCACCACCACCGTGCCCGGCCCGTATTCGGGCGTCAGGCTACCGACCGCGCACGGCGCGAAGACCCGTCGCGCCCCGACCTTGCGCAGCGCCCACATGTTGGCCCGATACGGCACCGTGTGGGCTGAGTATTCGTGGCGTGCACCGTGGCGCGGCAGAAATGCGACTTCATGCTCGCCGACTGCGCCCACGGTGATCGGGGCGCTGGTCGCACCGAATGGGGTGTCCACATCGATGGTGCGCGCGTCGGCGCCGAAAAACGTATAGAAGCCGCTGCCTCCGATCACTGCCAGCATTCGCTCATTGTGCCGTGGAAGGATCGAGCCGTGGCAACCGTCAGTCAGTGGTGCGCGGGGGCGCGGCCGCGCACCCTGCCCAACGCCGTCGCGCCGGTGATCGCCGGCACCGGTGCTGCGGCCTGGCTGCACGCCACCGTGTGGTGGAAAGCCGTGCTGGCGTTGGCCGTCGCGGTGGCGATGACCGTCGGAGTCAACTTCGCCAACGACTACTCCGACGGCATCCGCGGCACCGACGACGAGCGGGCCGGTCCGGTTCGGCTGGTGGGTTCGCGGCTGGCGGCGCCGCGGTCGGTCCTGGCGGTGGCCGTGGTGAGTTTGAGCGTCGGCGCGGTGGCCGGCCTGGTGCTGGCGGTGACCAGTGCGCCGTGGTTGATTGTGGTCGGTGCGTTGTGCATCGCCGGCGCGTGGCTGTACACCGGCGGCTCAAAACCCTACGGCTACGCGGGTTTTGGCGAAGCAGCGGTGTTCGTGTTTTTCGGTCTGGTCGCGGTGTTGGGCACCCAGTACACCCAGGCGTTGCGGGTGGACTGGGTAGGCGGGGTGCTGGCGGTGACGACGGGTGCGCTGTCGTCGGCGGTGCTGGTGGCCAACAACTTGCGAGACATTCCCACCGATGCACAGTCTGGCAAGAACACACTCGCGGTGCGGCTCGGCGATGCCAGGACGCGGGTGCTGTACCAGGGCCTGCTGGCCGGGGCCGGCGTGCTGACGGTGGTGTTGATGCTGGCGACGCCGTGGTGTGCCGCAGGGTTGGTCGGCTTGCCGCTGGCGCTGCGGGCGCTGCGGCCGGTGCGATCCGGCCGAAACGGGCGCGAGCTGATTCCGGTGCTACGCGACACCGGACTGGCGATGCTGGTCTGGGCGATCGCCGTGGCGGCCGCGCTGGGATTAGCCGGCTGAGGTACCGGTCCAGTACTCGACGAACCGACCGTCGGCGAGGCGCAGGATGTCGTTGCCGAAGAACACCGTGATCGCCTCGCCACTCTTGCCGCGACCACGCCACCGTGCCGCCACCAGTTCGCCGTCGACCAGCGGCCGCACCTCGATGTCGAACGTCAACTCGTCGAACATCTGAAGGGTTTCGTCGATGATCGACTGCAGCTCAGCCGGGCCGTGCACGTCGCGGCTCGGCCAGTGCCCGACGAAGTCGTCGGCGACAACCTCAGCTGCGCTGGGCTTGCCTGCCCACAGTTCATAGATCCATCGGTGATACAGGTCGCGTGCGTCGGTCATAGCGCCAAGGTAGCCAGGTGTGCGTGTCGAGTCTGCGGCCACCGTATCCGCTCTGCGCTGACAGCGTGGTCCGCCGGCGCGGCGACGCCATGGACGCAGACTGGACGAAAAACCGGCCGCAATCGCCGGCGTCATGAAACGCTTACAGCCCCGTCATTATTCGGGTGGGGCGTCGCCGCGCAGTCGCGCGCGTATCTGCTCGCGGTCGCGGCGGCGCCGCTCGCCGACGATCGCCAACCCGGCTGTGGCGCGGCGGCGCAGCGGACTGAAAACCCATATCCCCAAAGGCATTCCGAGAACCAGCGCGAACAACACGGCGACGACCACCGGGAATTCGCGCACCCCCAGCAGTCGCGCCGCGCAAAAGATCACCACGCTGAGCACGACCACCAACGCCACCCGTGCCACGGCGTAAAGCACCACGTCTACCGCCACACGGCGGGTCGAGGTCGGTCCTTCTGCCACGATCCGAGCGTACGGCGCAGGTATATTCGGATAAAGGAGGTGTTGATGCTCTACCTGCTCCTCGTCCTGGTGTTGGGGACGCTGATCTACATCGGCTGGCGCGCGGCCCGCTCTCAGGTCAACCGGCCCAAGACACGTGTGATCGGACCCGACGACGACCCCGAATTCCTGTGGCGGTTAAGCCACGGCGACAACAACCCGCGTTAGCCGACCGGCCCCTGCGCTAGATGAAATGCGAGGTGGGCCGCCGCTGGTCGCTGGGGAAGCCGTCGGCGACAACGGCGGCCAGTTCGATAAGCGCCTCGCGGGTTTCCCGCTTCAATCGCTCCAGGTAGATCTCAGCGCCCTCTTCCAGATGCGGGTCGAACGGTATTAACCGCACCGCCCGGCAGCGCCGCGAGAAGTGATCGACCACCTTCTGCATGTCGACCTTGCCTGAGCGCGGCCGCACCGCATTGATCACCGCAATCGACTCGCGCACCAGGTTCCCGTGGCCGTGCGCGTCCAGCCAATCCAGCGTCGCCGAGGCGCTGCGCGCGCCGTCGATCGACCCCGAGCTGACCACGATCAGGGTGTCGGCCTTGGCCAGCACCGCCGACATCGCCGAGTGCAACAGCCCGGTGCCACAGTCGGTGAGCACGATGCCGTAGAAGCGCTCCAGAATGTCCAGGGTGCGGGTGTAGTCGTCAGCGCTGAACGCCTCCGACACCGCGGGATCGGTTTCCGACGCCAGCACCTCCAACCGGCTGGGACCCTGGTTGGTGTAGCTGCGCACATCGCTGTAGCGCTGGATGCCCTCAGCGTCGCGCAGCAGGTGGCGCACCGTGGCCGGTGTCTCCAACGGCACCTTCTGGCTGAGCGTGCCGCGGTCGGGGTTGGCGTCGACGGCCACCACCCGGTCACCGCGGATCGAGGCGAATGTGGCTCCCAGGCAGGCGCTGATGGTGGTCTTGCCCACCCCGCCCTTCAGCGACACCACCGCGATCCGGTAGCAGCCCCGCAGCGGCCGGTTGGCCTGGACCACCAGGTCGTTGTAACGGGTCACCCGCGGGCTTTCCCCGACGTTGATCAAATGCCCCGACAAGAGGTAGAGCCACCGGCGCCAGCCCTCCGACGGTGGCGGTTTGACCTGCCGCAACAGCATGCTGGTGGACAGGTCCGGATACGGTGACGGCGGGGCGTGCCCCGGCCGGTACTGCGTGTCCACCGACGTGTCGGGTGCGCCGCCGTAGTAACCGTAGGCAGTCGGCTCGCCGGATGGTGGCAGCCCTCGGTCCGGCGTCACCGGAGTGGCAGCCCACGCTCGCGGCTGCGCGACCGTCTGCGGCGGCGGCACTGCGCGCGTCTGGGCCTCGCTGAACCGGCGCTGGGTCCGGAAGCCGGCGAAAGCCTTGGTCTCCGCGTCGCTGGTCTTGGGGTCGGGTTCGCCGGGATGCTGCTGCGGAGGCAGCTGTGTCGTGGGCTGATCTTCGCGGTGACCAGATCCCCCGACGTCCTGCGTTGGATGGTCAGACACGTGCTCTTCCCCTCGTTGCAGTACTCGGGTCGCTTGTCTCGAACATGTCGCTTGTCTCGAACATATCGCAGCGCCCGACCGACCCCCCGGGATGTGTAATCAGCTCACACCTGCGTACGAGTGCAAACCTACCGTCACCAGGTTAACGAAGAAGAGGTTGAAGACCATGGCCACGAAGCCGACCGCGTTGATCCAGGCCGCCTTCCTATCGCGCCATCCCGCCGTCGACCTGGCATGCAGGTAAGCCGCATACACCACCCACGCGACGAACGACACAGTTTCTTTGGGGTCCCATCCCCAGTAGCGGCCCCAGGCTTCTTCGGCCCAGATCGCGCCGAAGATCACGCCGAAACCGAAGACCGGGAAGGCGAAGATCGTGGTGCGGTACGCGATGCGGTCCAGGGTCTGCGCGTCGGGCAGCCGCCGCACAATGCGCGTCCACGCGCCCGGGGCATCCGGCTCACCGAGCCGCGACGTCTTGAGCAGAAACAGGATGCTGGCCACGCCGGCGACCAGGAACACCCCGGAACCGAGGCTGACCACCGACACGTGGATCGGCAGCCAGTAGGACTGCAGTGCCGGCATCACCGGAGCCGCGTTGGCGTACAGCCAGCGCCCGGACACGGTCAGCAGGATCAGCACCGGCAGCAGCAGGAACACCCACAGCGGGCGGTGCTGCGGGCGGCGCAGCACGACCGCGCCGGCCACCAGCGCGCAGAAGCACGTGAGGTTGATGAACTCGTACATGTTGCCCCACGGCACCCGCAGGGTGGCCAGGCCGCGCAGCACCAGGCAGGTCAGCAACAGCGCGATGCCGACGTAAGCCACCGCCAACCCGGCCCGCCCGACGCGTTCGTCGACGGGTCGTTGTGCCGCGGCTTCGACGACGCCGGGGGTGGCGCTGTCAGCGGAGACGGCGCCGGCTGTGACGAGTTCGGGGGCCTTGCGGGTGCGGGTGTAAGCGAGTTCGACGGCGAGCAGCAGCAGCGCGACCACCAGCGCGACCACCGCCGAGGTGAAGGCCCAGTCGGAGTAGCGGGCCAACGCGACGTCGACGTGCAGTGTGTTCATCTGGAGTCCCTTCCGGGGGCGCCGACGGGCTCACGGGACGGGTGAGCTGTTGTTGGTTGGGGCAACCCGGCCAGCAGCCGCGACGTCAACCGCTCGAACTCGTCGCCCCATCCGGCGTTGTCGGTGCGCGCCAACCCGCCGACCTCGACGTTCACCGTACCCGGGTCCGCGGGCACCGCCCGGACCCATACCCGGCGCCGGCGCACCAGCAGCGACACCAGCAGCCCGGCCATCATCGTGGCCGCGAAGACCAACACCCACACCTGGGCCGGGTCGTGGGAGACCTGCAGGTTGATGAACGGCACGGCGCCGTCGAAGCGGACGACGGTGCCGTCGTCGAGGTCGACTTGTTGGCCGGCGCGCAGGTTCACCCGTTGCACCTTGGTCAGCCGGTGCTGCTCGATGAGCCGCGGGTCCAGGCTGTACAGCGACTGCGGCCGACCGGTGTCCAAGCCGGTGTCGCCGCGATAGATGTCGACGGCCACGGCGGGGGCGTTGAGCGCGGGAAAGCTCGACGACAGCAGGGTGCCCTCGAGCTGGGCGGTGGGCGCGAGCAGGCCCTGGATCGCGATCTGGTGGTTGTGGCGCTGGCGCGGGTCGGGGTAGGCACCGGCCGGCGGGTCGATGCGGGCAACCCCGGACGACAGCAGCGTCAGCGGGTTGTCGGGCCGCCACTGCATGGTCGAGGTTCGGGTCTGCCCGTCCGGGAAGGTCACGGTGAAGGTGGGCGCATAGCCGTGGCCTTGCAGGTACACGCGGTCGCCGCCCACCCGTAGCGGGTGGTTGACCTGCAGCCGGTAGGGCCGCCAGCTGTTGGTGGCCAGGTCGCGCCCGGTCTGGTAGTCGAGGTCGGCGGCGAACGAGGTGGCTTGGCCGGACGGCAGGTAGTGGGCTTGAAAGTCGTTGACGCGCACGCAGATTGGGTGCAGGGAGGTCCCGTCGACGCTGTTGCCGGCGCGGAAGGAGTCGAACGCCGCCGGGGACGCCGAGCAGAAGCCGGGGCCACCGTCGGCGATGACGATCACGTTGCCCTCGTAGCCGAACAGCTTGCCGACGGCCACTGCGACCAGCAGGCCCAGCAGCGCGAAGTGGAAGACGATGTTGCCGAACTCGCGCAGGTAGCCCTTCTCCGCGGAAACCTCTGTGGCCCCGCCTGATCGGCGGATTTCCCTGCGCCAGCCGCGCAGCCTTGCCGCCATCGCCGCGGCCACGGTGTCGGGTTCGCCGGCGACCGTGGCGCTTGCATGCTTGGGAAGCCGAGCCAGGTTGCGCGGCGCGGCCACCGGTGTGGCGCGCAGGCTGCGGACATGCTCGATGGTCCGCGGGGTCAGGCAGCCCACCAGCGACACGAACAGCAGCACGTAGATGGCGGTGAACCAGAAGCTGCCGAAGACGTTGAACATCTGCAGCCGATCCAGCCACGGCCCGAGCAGCGGGTGGGCGGCCAGATAGTCGTCGACCTTGCCGGCGTTGAGGTTTCGCTGTGGCAGCAGCGCGCCGGGGATCGCGCCGAGGGCCAGCAGGCACAGCAGCACCAGCGCGGTCCCCATCGACGTCAGCGCGCGCCACATGTTGCGGGCTGTGGCGAGCAGACGCAAAAGTGCGCCAAAACGTGCCGTTTTGGGTGCTTTTGCGTCTGCTCGCGCCACTAGACCGGCAACCTCACGTCGGACACCAGCGCGTCGCGCAGCCACGAGACGAAGTCGTTCCAGGCACCGGTGACCAGCGCCGCGCCGACCGCGACCAGCAGCACGCCGCCGAAAATCTGGATGGCCCGCGTGTGGCGGCGCAGCCAGCCCAGCCCGGCCACCGCGGACGCCGACCCGAACGCCAGCAACACGAACGGGACACCGAGACCCAGGCAGTAGGCGATCACCAGCACGATGCCGCGCGCCACGTCGGCGCCCTGGGTGGCCGAGGCGACGGTGATCACCCCGGTCAGCGTCGGGCCCAGGCACGGTGTCCAGCCGAGCGCGAATACCGCGCCCAGCAGCGGCGCCCCGGCGACCGTCGACAGCTGCCGCGGCGTGAAGCGGGCTTGGCGCTGCAGGGCCGGGATCAAGCCAACGAACACCAGCCCCATCACGATGGTCACCACTCCCCCGACCCGCTGCAGCAGCAACTGGTTACTAATCAGCGTGGTGGTCATGCCCAGTACGGCGACGGTGCCCAGCACGAACACCGCGGTGAACCCGGCGACGAACAACGCCGCCGAGCCGGCTACCCGCCAGCGCGCGGCCGGCGGGGCTTTGACCGCGCCGGGTTGTTCTTCGACCCCGACCACCGCGGCCAGGTACGACAGGTATCCGGGCACCAGCGGCACCACGCACGGCGAGGCAAACGACACCAGTCCCGCCAAGACGCACACCGCCAGCGCCAGCACCAGCGGCCCGGCGGCGGCGATGTGCGCAAACCCGGTCATTGCGGTCCCGGTGTGGTCTGTTGTTCGGCCGCGACTCGCTGCACCACGGGCTGCAGGTCCTCGGCCAGCAGTTCTCGGAGGAACACCGCGGCCACTCGGTGCTGGCGGTCGAGCACCAGCGTCGACGGGATGACGGTGGTCGGGTACTTGCCGCCGAACGCGAGCATGGTGCGCATGGCCGGGTCGTAGATCGACGGATAGGTCACCGCATGGTCTTTGACGAAATCCTGGGCCGCCTGCCGGTTGTTGTCGCGGACGTCGATGCCGAGCAGGGACACGCCTTGGCTACGGGTGGCGTCATACACCCGCTGCAGTTGGCTGGCCTCGGCGCGACATGGCCCGCACCACTGCCCCCAGATGTTGATGACGACGACCTTGCCGGGAAAGTCGTTGAGCGACAACGTGTGTGAGGGATCCATCAGATCGGGCCCGGTGACTGGGCCGGGTCGACCGCGATGGTCGGGCGGGTCGTAGAAGAGGTCGGTTTTGCCGCCTGGGGCAACAAATTCGAAGGTGCCGCCCTGGGCGACCGCGTCGTCGCCACGGGCGCAGCCGGCGAGCAGGCCGACTGCCACGGCCGCCGCGACGGCCAGCCGCAGCATGCTCAACACCCCGCCGGTTGCCAATACTCGACGTCGAGCAAGCGGTCGCCGTCATAGACCAGGGTGGTGATTGACGCGATTGCGCATTCTCGCCGGCGCGGGTCGTGCCAAAGCCGCCTGCCGGTCAGATGCTGCCGCAGCGTCCAGATCGGCAGTTGGTGGCTGACGCACACCGCCTCATGCCCGGCGGCGCGGGCGCGCGCCTTGTCCACCGCGGTCGTCATCCGGGCTGCGATCTGCCGGTAGGGCTCACCCCACGACGGCTTGAACGGGTTGCGCAGTTGCCACCAGACTCGCGGATCCCGCCATGCGCCGTCGCCGGGCGAGACGCGCTTGCCTTGAAGGAAATTCGTCGATTCGATGAGGTCGCCGTCGGTGTCGACGGGCAGGGCGTGGCGGGCAGCGATCGGTGCCGCCGTCTCCTGGGCGCGCTCGAGCGGAGAGGCGATCACGGCGACGATGTCGTGGTCGGCGAGCGCATCGGCGACGGCCTGCGCCTGCTGCTTGCCCTTGTCGGACAAGTGGAATTCGGCCAGCCGACCATAGAGGACGCCGGTGGGGTTGTAGACCTCGCCGTGGCGGACCAAGTGGATTCGGGTGTGTTCGGCCATCAGGGTTTTGGCTCCTCGGCGGCGGCGTGGGCGGCGGCGGGCAGGGCGTCGGCGATCCGGTCGAACGCCGCGTCGTCGAGCGCGGCCGAGACGAACCATGTCTCGAACGCGCTGCAGGGCGGATACACGCCAGCGTCTAGTAGGGCGTGGAAGAACGGCGGGTACCGCCAGGTTTGGCTGACCCGCGCGGACGCGAAATCGGTTACGGGTTCGTCGGCGAAAAATACGCTCAACATGTTGCCAGCTCTCGGAATTTGATGCGGCACATCGGCTTTGGTCAGTGCTTCGGACAGCAGCCCGGCCAGCCGGTCGGCGTTGGCGTCCAGCGCGGCATAGACCGCGTCGTCGGCGGCCCGCAACGTCGCCAGTCCGGCCGCGGTCGCTACCGGGTTCCCGGACAGCGTGCCGGCCTGATACACCGGCCCCAGCGGTGCCAGCCGTTCCATCACCTCGGCGCGCCCGCCGAACGCGGCAGCGGGCAGCCCGCCGCTCATCACCTTGCCGAACGTGAACAGGTCGGCCGTCACCGGATCGATTCCGTACCAACCACTTCGGCTGACCCGAAAACCGGTCATCACCTCGTCGACGATCAGCAGCGCGCCGTGCTCGGCGGTGATCGTGCGTAGTTTTGCGTTGAATCCGGCTGCGGGCGGGACCACGCCCATGTTGCCCGGGCTGGCCTCGGTGATCACTGCGGCGATCTCGTCGCCGAACCGGTCGAATGTCTGCTGCACGGCGTCGAAGTCGTTGTAAGGCAAGACGATTGTGTCTGCTGCGGTGGCGCCGGTGACGCCGGGCGTAGACGGAAGCCCGAGCGTCGCCACCCCGGAGCCGGCGTCGGCGAGCAATGCGTCGACGTGTCCGTGGTAGCAGCCGGCGAACTTGACGATCTTGGCGCGGCCGGTGAACCCGCGGGCCAGCCGGACCGCGCTCATCGTGGCTTCGGTGCCGGAGTTGACCATCCGGATCCGCTCGACCGCGGGCACCCGGCTGATGATCTCGGTGGCCAGCTCGGTTTCCGCGGGCGTCGGCGCCCCGAACGACAACCCGCCGGCGGCGGCTTTCTGCACGGCGTCGACCACCGCCGGGTGCGCGTGGCCCAGGATCATCGGGCCCCAGGAGCAGACCAGATCCACATAGCGGTTGCCGTCGGCGTCGGTGAGCCAGCAGCCGCTCGCCTCGGTGATGAACCGGGGCGTGCCGCCGACCGCCGTGAACGCGCGCACCGGGGAGTTCACTCCGCCGGGAATGACGGCACAGGCGCCGTCGAACAGCATCGCGGAAACCGCCGTTTCTGCGGCCACCCGGTCAGTACTACCCACGACGACTAGTGTCCCAGCTGCCGCGATGCGCTCCACTACGGGGTGTAATAGTGCAGCACTGCCCCGGCGCTCCGCCGTTGCCACAATCGACTGGTGACCCGGCAATCGGCCAGCGCGATCGCGTTAGCCAAGGTGGACGCCGTCCGCGACGACCCGGGCGGGCGGCTTGCCCTGATGCGGAAGTCGTATCGGGTGCCGTCGCACGTGGACCGCGGCTATTTGCCCTACCGTCAGGCCGCATCAGCTTTCATGAAATGGCAGTTGCGGCGTGGGCTGCTCAATCCGCCCGACTCACCGACGCCGGGGAGTCCATGGTGGCGCGCGATGAACGAACGGCTCTTGCACGACGGCTGCGAAGCCCGTGCCCTGGCCTTCGGAAGTCCCGGGTCTCCGAGTTCACCGACGGTCTCCGCGTGGCTGGAGTTCATCCGACATCCGAGCGCTGGGAGTTGGTACCGGGCACACAACATGAGCGTCGTCAGCGCGTACCTCGAACACGAACAGCTGGCGGCTGCCGAGAGCCGCGTGGAACGCTTCTTCATCAACCTGGTGCTGGTCCGGGTGCTGTACACCCACGCGCTGGTCGCCGCGCCGCGACTGGCGCTCGGATGGCTCGCCCCTGCCGGTCGGCTCCTCGGCGACCCCCGGCTGGGTATCACCGGCATCTTCCTGTCCCTCTCGCGGGTGCTGCCGGATCGCTACCCATTGGGTGAGGACGTCACACCGTTCATCGAGGCCGAACACGGCTTCGGGCACCTGCTCGACATCGGAATCATCGAGCCAAGAGCGCGTCGCCTTTACCACTGGTCCGCGGATGAACTCGGCATTGCGGACCTGCGGCGGTTCATTTGCGACGGAACGCCCTGCTACGCCTGGCCGGCCGCGGATCGGCAGCCATGGCATCCGCAACCGTCGCGGTTAGCGCAGTGGTCGCGCAGGCTGGTGCCGCTCAGTTCGTCTGGGTGAGCGCGAACACCGGATGGTCGGCAGGTTCGGGCAGCTTCTGGAAGTACCCCTCGACGACCTTGCCGGCCTTTTTCTGGTAAGCCGCCAGTATCGGCTGGCGGTCCGAGACAGGTGTTTCGGCGGCGATGTACTTCGTGGTTCTACTGGCAAAAGCACTCCTGGACGGCGCCGCTCAGAGGATCATCGGCTCATGGCTGTAACCGATCCGACGTTTTACCGCAGCCCGGCGGCCGCTGTCGCCGCCGCGCCCGAGCGGTTGGCTTATGTTGCTGCGTTCGACCCGGCCCGAACGAGAAACGATGCGCTTGCCGTAGTCGACTGCGATGCCGGCTCATCGAGCTATGGCAGCGTGGTCGGCTGGGCCGAACTTCCTTCGGCCGGCAACGAACTGCACCACTTCGGGTGGAACGCATGCTCGAGTGCGCTGTGTCATGAGGGCCATGCCGGCCACCACGAATTGGAGCGCCGCTACCTCGTCGTGCCCGGCATCCGCTCGTCGGACACCTTCGTGCTCGACACCAAGCCGGACGCGATGCACCCGAAGGTGATCCACACGATCGAGGCGAGTGAGCTTGCCGCCAAAGCCGGATACTCGCGTCCACACACGGTGCATTGCGGACCTGACGGCATCTTCATGTCCGCCCTCGGCGGCGCGAACGGCAGTGACGGCCCCGGCGGCGTCGCGCTGATCGACCACGACACGTTCGAGGTGATCGGGCCGTGGGAGGCCGACCACGGGCCGCAGTTCTTTTCCTACGACGTGTGGTGGCATCTGCGCCACGACACCGTGGTGACATCGGAGTGGGCAACGCCGTCGATGCTCGAGAGCGGGCTCAATCCCGACGATCTGCTCGGCCGCAAGTTCGGGCATCACCTGAACTTCTGGAGCATGTCCGGGCGCAAGCTCACCCAGCGCGTCGACCTGGGTGATCAGCACCAAATGGTGCTCGAAGTGCGGCCTGCTCACGACCCGACCAAGGCGTGGGGCTTCGTCGGCGTGGTGATCAGTGTCGAGGATCTGTCGGCGTCGGTGTGGCTGTGGCACAGGGCCGGCGATCGGTGGGCGGTCGACAAAGTCATCACGATCCCGGCCGAGCCCGCCGACCCCAGCAGCCTGCCACCCGCTTTGCAACCGTTTGGCGCGGTGCCGCCGCTGGTCTCGGACATCGACCTTTCGGTCGATGATCGCTGGCTCTACGTATCATGCTGGGCGACAGGAGAACTCAAGCAATACGATGTCAGCGACCCGTTCCACCCGCGCGAGACGGCGTCGGTGCGGCTCGGTGGGATCGTGCGACGCCAGCCGCACCCCTCGGCGCCGGACATGCCCCTGCGCGGCGGCCCACAAATGGTCGAGGTCAGCCGCGACGGCCGGCGGGTGTACTTCACCAACTCGCTGTACGGGGCGTGGGACGAGGTGTTCTACCCCGACGGCGTCGGTGCGTGGATGGCCAAGCTCGACGCCGACGTCTCTGCCGGCGGTCTGGTGCCCGACACCCGCTTCTTCCCGCACAGCGACGAGTTTCGCGGGCTGCGGGTGCACCAAGTGCGGCTGCAGGGTGGTGACGCGTCCAGCGATTCGTACTGCTTTACGAATTAGCGCCTTAGTCGGCTTCCGGCACCAGGGCGGGTTCTGCGCGATCCATCGGTTGCCCGGTCCGTCGTCGCCACCATTTGTCGCCGAAGTACACCACGACCACCACCGTCCAGGAGAGCAGGCTCAGCCAAAACTGGTCGCGCGCATCGTGATCGAACGCCATTTGCACCAGCACTGCGACGATCGCTGCCAATGTGAGAATCGACAGCGCGGGAAACAGCCACATCTTGACCGGCAACTTCTCCGGCGGCGTGTTCCGGCGTAACACGATCTGCGACAACGCAATCAGCAAGTACACAAACAACACGATCGCGCCCGACGAATTGAGCAGGAAGATGAACACCGTGCCCGGCGCGATCCATGCCATAAGGACGCAGCCGAAGCCCACCAGCGACGAGCACACGATTGCGACGTACGGCACGCCGCGGCGGCTGACCTTCAACAGTTGGGCCGGCGCCTCCCGGCGGGCGGCCAGCACGAACAACATCCGCGACGAGGTGTAGAGCCCTGAGTTCAAACAGGACAGCACCGCGGTGAGCACGATCGCGTTCATGGTGTGAGCCGCGCCCGGTATTCCCATGTGCTTCAACGCCGCAACATACGGCGAAGCCCCGACCTCGACCGAATTCCACGGCAGGATCACAACGAGTAGAAAGACCGAGCCGACGAAGAAGATCGCGATGCGAGCCGCGACCGCGTTTGTTGCCCGCTGAATGACCCGCTTCGGGTTGGGTGTTTCGCCGGCGGCGATGGTTGCCACTTCCGCACCGACCATCGAGAAGATCACCACCACGATGGCCGCGAAGACGCCGTGGGCGCCATGCGGAAACATCCCGCCGTGAGCGTTCAGGTTGGAAGCGTCAAGGTGCCGGTGGGGCCACAGCCCCACCACGAATAGCGTGCCGAGAGCCAGGAAGCCGACGATGGTCGCGACTTTGATTCCGGCGAACCAGAATTCGAATTCACCGAACGACGACACCGAGAACAGGTTCGTCGTCGTCATCGCCAGCATGAGAACCAGCGACACCAGCCACAGCGGAAGATGGAACCAGTAGGTCATGACTTTCGCGCCGGCGACCGCCTCGAAGCCGACGACGATCACCCAGTAGTACCAATACAGCCAGCCCACCGAGAAGCCGGCCCAGCCGCCCAACGCTTTTCGCGCGTAGTCGGCGAACGATCCGGTCGAGGGGTTGGCGGTGGCCATCTCGCCGAGCATCCGCATCAACAGGATGATCAGCACTCCGCACAGTGCATAGGTCAAAAATGCGGCGGGGCCCGCGGTTCGGATGACGACACCGGATCCGACGAAGAATCCGGCGCCGATGACACCGCCGATGGCGATCATCGTCAGCTGGCGCTGCGAAAGCCCTTGATGTAGTTGGGGCTTTGAAGCGCCGTCTGGCCGTCGACTAGACGGTCCTGGCGCGGGCAGCATGACGGGACGCTAGCACTTGGGGATCCGGCGCGCGACCGGCAACGCCGAGGCGGGCACTCACACCGGCACCGCGCGCAACGCCGCGGGAAGGCTGGGCAGGAAGTGCTGGGTGGCGAATGCACGAACGTCGTCGGCGGTGTCGAGCCGTTGGCGACTCGGCAGCAACAACACCATCGCCGCGTAGCGCAAGATGGTGTCAGCCAGCTCGTCGACAGCTTGAGCACCGATCCGCTCGGCGAATCCGTCCGGGAAGATCACCTGCAGCGCGGCGGCCATCCGCTCCACCGCGGCGCCGTAGTGCTGGCGGGCAAGCTCGAGCATCAGCCCGGGTTCGTCGGCGATCACCCGGGTCAGCACCCGGTGCTGGCGGAACCGCATGATCGACAGGGTGAACGCCTCGACGTAGTAATTCGACTGCGGCGGACGGTTTTTCAGCTCTTCGGCGATGTCGGCGAAGAGGACGGCGTTCTCGCGGTCGATGACGGCTGCGACGAGCTCGTCACGGTTGGCGAACCGGCGGTAGATCGTGGTTCGGCTTATCCGGGCGCGCCGGGCCACGTCGTCGAGCGCGACCCGGCGAAAGCCGTGGCGCTCGAACTCGACGACGGCTGCGTCGAGGATGGCTTGGGTGGCGGGATCAGCCCCGGGCGTACCCGGCACGGGCAAACCTGTTGTAGCGCAGCCTCATCGGTAGATGCTCCCACAGCCAGTTGACCGGCCGCGACCGGCATATCGCGGCGAAGCGTTGGTAGCGGCGTTCCTGCCGTTCGCTCCACGGCAAGCCCAGCAGCTCGCGGGCCCGCGGCGGCAGGCCGCCGGTGGTCAGGAACGCCGCGACCGGGTCGAACACGATCGCCACCATCCGCCACAGCCACGGGGGCACCGCCTTGGGACATGGGAATCCCTTGGTGACATACCCGACACCGTATTTGGCTGTCGGGTGGGCGACCACGACGTGGTCGAGCATGTGGTCCCAGTAACGTTCGAACTCGGCGTAGTCGGCCGGCATCGGGCGCTGGCTGACCCCGTAGCGGCGATACCAGGTCTTGGACTCGCGGTAGATCTGTTCCTTTTCGGCACGGGCGAGCCGCTTGACGAAGGTGTCGGCGAAGTAGAGGACCTGCTCGACGAACGTGGCGTGGGCCCAGTAATAGATCTCCGGATCCAGTGCGTGGTAGCGCGTGCCTTCCGGCATCTGGCCTTTGATGTCGTGGTGAAAGTCCCGCACCTGCTGGCCGGGGTGGTCGTCGTCGGCGCCGTAGACGGTCATGAAGATCGGCGGCAGCGAGCGTTTGACCCGCGCGGCGGTGTCGGAGAAGAACACCGAATGATCCAGGACGCCTTGGCCGAGTTCGGCCAGCATGTTCTGCAGCACCGCTGGCCGTGGCCCGATCAGGAACATGCGGTTGTCGCCGAAGTAGCGCCACACCAGCGACTCCGGCCCGAGCGGCAAGGCGTCCTCGTCGTGGCCGGTGGTCTCGGCCCCTGAAAACTCGAAAAGCTCAGTCACTGCAACAGTGTTACATATTTCGAACTTTGTACCAATCCCGGGGTAGTGCGAGCAGCTGGCCGACGGTCACGGTGTCATAACTGATCCGGCGTGCCATTGCGGGCAGCGCTCTGCGCCCCGGCATGATCACGCTCATGCCCCAGCTGAGCCGCCGCGCCGCACTGCGTCTGGGCATCGGCGCCGTCGCGGGCGCGACGGCCACCTGGGCGGTGAACGCGCTGCTGGACCCAGGCGAAGCCGCCACTTCTCCCTCGCCGTTCGAGCCGGTGGCGGGCGCCACATCGCCGACGCGGCTGTCCGGCTCGTTCGTGTCGACGGCGCGGGGCGGCATGACAACCAACTGGGTGATGGCGCTGCCACCTGGTCCCACCGGGCCGCTGCGGCCGGTGATCGCGTTGCACGGCAAGGACGGCAACGCCAACACCGTGATCGACCTCGGCGTCGAAGACGTGCTGGCCCAGCTGGTCAAGGCAGGGCACCCCGGGTTCGCGGTGGTCGGCGTCGACGGGGGCAACACCTACTGGCATCGGCGCGCCGACGGGCACGACTCCGGAGCGATGGTGCTGGGCGAGCTGTTGCCGATGCTGGCGAGCAAAGGGCTGGACATCTCGCGGGTAGGGTTTCTCGGCTGGTCGATGGGCGGCTACGGCGCGCTGCTGTTGGGCGCCCGGCTCGGCCCGGCACGCACGGCCGGGATCTGCGCCGTCAGCCCCGCGCTGTGGACGACATACAGCGCCAGCACCCCAGGGGCGTTCGACAGCTACGACGACTGGGTGCGCAACAACGTGTTCGGCCTGCCGGCGCTGGCCTCGATCCCGATCCGGGTCGACTGCGGCACCAGCGACCGGTTCTGCCCGGCCACCCGGCAATTCGTCGCTCAGCTGCGGACACCCCCGTCCGGTAGCTTCTCTGCGGGCGGGCATGACGTATCGTTTTGGCGCGAGCAACTGCCGGGGGAGCTGACCTGGCTGGCCTCATAAAGCCGGGGACGGGCGCCGCGGCGCCATCACTTCGAGAACAATGACACCCACGCCGGACCGGCCACGAAGGTGGTGACATTGCCGCAGACCGACACGATCAGCCGGCGCCACGCGCTCGAGCCGGCGCGGCGCGAACGGAAGCCGGGATTTCGCCTCGATATCGAGGGTCTGCGCGCAGTGGCGGTGGTCGCCGTAGTGCTGTTCCATGCCGACGTGCCCGGCGTCAGCGGCGGGTATGTGGGTGTCGACGTCTTCTTCGTGATCTCCGGGTTCCTGATCACCGGAATGCTGTGGCGCGAAGTGACCGCGGCGGGGACCGTTCGGTTGGGCCGCTTCTACGGGGCCCGCGCCCGACGGTTGCTGCCGGCTGCGGCGACGGTCGGCGTGGCCACCGCGATCGGCTCGGCGCTACTGCTGCCGCCGCTGCAGGCTCGAAGCGTCATCGGGGACGGCATCGCCAGCGCGCTGTATGTCGGCAATTACCGCTTCGCTGTCCACGGCACCGACTATTTGGCCGCCGACACCCCGCCGTCGCCGTTTCAGCACTATTGGTCGCTGGGGGTGGAAGAGCAGTTCTATCTGCTATGGCCGGCGTTGATCATCGGGACGGCGTGGCTGATCCGCCGGCCCGGTGTCCGGGCGCCGTCGAGGCTGAACCCGTATCTGGTGGTGCTGCTGGTTGTGGCGGCGGTGTCGTTCGCCGTGGAGCTGGCCTGGACGCACACGTCGCCGCCGTGGGCGTTCTTCTCGCTGCCGACCCGGGCCTGGGAGTTGGCGGCAGGCGGTTTGGTGGCGCTTTCGGCCGGGCAGTGGCGGAGACTGCCCGCGCTGCCCGCGGCGATCGCGGGATGGGGCGGGCTGGCGCTGATCCTGCTGACCTGCCACGTGCTGGGTGCGGCCACGCCCTACCCGGGGACCGCTGGGCTGCTGCCGGTGCTGGGCACGGCGCTGGTGATCGGCGCCGGATGCGCCGAAAGCCGGCTGGGCGCCGGTCGGGTGCTGTCGCTGCCGGGGATGCGCGCGATCGGGCGGGTGTCCTACTCCTGGTACCTCTGGCACTGGCCGGTGCTGCTGCTGATGCCGCCGCTGCTGGGTTCGGCTTCGGGCTTGGCGGGCAAGCTCGCGGCGGTGATCGTCTCCGCCGGGTTGGCGGTGCTGACGCTGCACCTGGTCGAGAACCCCGCTCGTTTCGTCGCTCCCATCCGCCGATCGGCGGCCCGCAGCCTGGCGCTCGGCGCGGCGGCCACCGCGGTCGCCGTCTGCGCCGGCGTAATCCTGCTGATCCTCGTGCCGGTTCCGGTCGGTCGCGGGATGGCGGCCGCGGCACCGAAGATCAGCGTGACGACGCCGCCGGCGGCGAGCCCTGTCGACCCCCGTGACGCGGCCGTGCAGCAGGGGTTCGCGCAGGCGCAGGCTGCGGTCGCCGCGTCGGCCGGCCTCAAAGCGGTGCCGTCGAATCTCACCCCGCCGCTTGCCGAAGCGCCGGCCGACAAGCCGGCGGTGTTCGTCAACGGCTGCGTGCGCTCGTGGCGGGATGTCGGCCAAAGCGAATGCGCCACAGGCGATCTTGCGTCGCCGACCACCGTGGCGCTGGCCGGCGATTCGCATGCCGCGATGTGGAACCCGGCCTTGGCGCAGCTCGCCGAGCAACGGCACTGGCGGTTGGAGACGCTGGGCAAGGTGACCTGCCCGCTGATGGACCTGCCGATCACCAGCCCGTATCTGGGCCGCCAGTACACCGAATGCGAGCAGTGGCGCGCCGACATCATGGCCCGGCTACGGGCCGAGCATCCACGGCTGATCGTGGTGAGCATGTCGCGGCGCTACGGCGCGGACTTCGGCTTTACGTCCTACGACCCGGCATGGATCGACGGCATCACCCGCATGGTGGCACAGCTGCTCGCGACGGGCGCGAACGTGCTTGTGCTAGGGCCGATTCCCGACCCGCATTCGACGGTGCCGACCTGCCTGTCGGCTCACCTCGATGACGCCACCGCGTGCTCGCCGCCGCGGTCGAGTGCGGTCAACGACGCCGGCATCGCCGCGGAACAGGCGGCAACGACCGCCGGCGGCGGCCGCTACGCCGACCTGACCGAGCTGTTTTGCACCCGTGAGCGCTGCCCGGCGATCGTCGGCAACGACCTGGTGTACCGCGACGACAACCACGTGACGATCGAGTACGCGCAGACGCTGGCACCGGTGATCGGCGCGCTGGCCGACCGCGCTTTGGCCGGCCGCTGAACGTTATTCGTCGCTTTTCTGCGCTCGCCGCAGCCGGGCGGCGCCGACGACGGCGAGCACCCCGGCGACGGTGGCCAGCAGCAACGTCAACAGCAACAGCGGAGGATCGTAGACCACCGACGTGGTGACGGGCTGGCCCTCGGCGACTGGGGCGACCTGCACGGTGGATCGGACCTGCGACCAGCTCAGCGCGCAACCCAGGACTGCGGCGCAAGCGATTGCGAGTTCTGTGACCGCGCGACTGCGGGCACTCACCACTTCGACCCGGCGTCGTCGCCGTGATCTTGCGGGTCGTCGAACCCGTCGGGGCCGACGCGCTCCTCGACCAATGGCGTGAGCGCCGCGCGCAGGTGCCGGTGCCGTCGTGCCCAGGCCTGTGCGATGCGCCCGTGGGTGAGCTTGAGACCGATGCCGACCCGGCCGCGTGGCACCCCGACCAGCTCCCCAAGTGCCCGCGCTGTCTGCCAGCGCTGCAGCGGTTCCCCGGAGTCCGGCGCATGCTCCGCTTCCGGATAGACCTTGACGATCTCGGCCACGTTGATGGTCTCGGTGCCTTGGCGCAGGGTCTGTTCGGTCAAGTCGACTGAGGTATGGATACGAGCCGCTTTGACCTGTATGGCAAGGAATCCGGACACCAGTACCAAAAAGACCAGCGGGACCACTACCTGCCACCCGTAGCCGGCGGATTTCTCGATGAACAGCATGGCCAGCGCCGTGGCAGGACCGGCCAACACCCAGTACCAGGTGGCGCCGGGCTCGTAGAACAACCGCTTGGGTTCGCGATCGGTGCCAGATTGTTCGGCTGCGCTCATGGTTGGCTCAGCGTAACGCCGGTGCCGGTGCCGCGGAGTAGGCAGGCCACCTCGTTGCGACGTGCTGCAGCTGAAGCTCGGATCCTATTCACCGAGTGAAGTAGTTGTGGGCGTCTCGGCGGTGCAGCAGCACAACACCGCCGGCGATCAACACCGAGCCCACGATGCCGCTCACCGCGCAAACCACGGCCACGACCGGTGGCCACTCCCCGCTGAACAACCGGCTCACCACGTAGACGACGGTGGCCACCCCACCGCCGGTCAGCAGGGTGCGGGCCCAGCGATACCCGGCGCGCATCAGCAGCAGAAACGTTACGACGATCACCAGCACAACGGCCGTGAGCAACCCGGAGGCGGCGTAAAGCACCGGCGACCCGTGACCGATGTGCGAGGCGAGCATGTCCACGACATAGCCGACCACCAGCAGCGGCAGCGCGGTCAGCCACAGCCAAAAGCCGGTATCGACGTCCACCGGACGCGAAGGCCGCTCGGGCGGGGTCGGCGCACCGGGCGGGGTGGGGCCCCCGGGTGCACCAGGAGGTGTGGGCCATCCGGGCGGTCCGGGCGGCGTACCCGGCCAGCGTGGCGGCTCCGGCGGCGACGAGGGGCCCTGCGGGTCCGGAGGCGACGACGGACCATGCGGGTTTGGAGGCGACGACGGGCCATGCGGCTCAGGCGGAATCGACGGCTCATGCGGTGCCGGCGGCTCCGGCTCATGCGGGGCTGGCGGCTCTGGCCACCGCTGCGGATCCGTCACGACAGCCAGGCCACCGCCTCAGCGGCCCAATACGTCAGCACGATGTCGGCGCCGGCTCGCCGGATGCTGGTCAGCGACTCCAGCACGGCGGCGCGCCGGTCGATCCACCCGTTGGCGGCCGCCGCCGAGATCATCGCGTACTCCCCCGACACCTGGTAAGCGGCCACCGGCACCGGCGAAATAGCCGCCGCGGCGGCCACGACGTCGAGGTAGCCCATCGCGGGTTTGACCATCACGATGTCGGCGCCCTCGTCGAGGTCTAGCTCCACCTCGCGCAGCGCCTCGCGGGCGTTGCCGGGCTCCTGCTGATAAGTGCGGCGGTCACCCGACAGGCTCGAGCTCACCGCCTCACGGAACGGGCCGTAAAACGCCGACGCGAACTTGGCCGCATACGCCAGGATCACCACGTCGGTATGGCCGGCGGCGTCCAGGCCGTCGCGGATCGCGGCCACCTGACCGTCCATCATCCCGCTCGGCCCGACCACATGAGCACCCGAATCAGCTTGCCGCACAGCCAGTTCCGAATATCTGGCCAAGGTGGCGTCATTGTCAACCCGCCCTGAGGCGTCCAGGACACCGCAGTGCCCGTGGTCGGTGAACTCGTCCAGGCACGTATCGGCCATCAGCACGGTGGCGTCCCCGAGATCCTTGGCCAAATCGCGCAGCGCGGCATTGAGGATGCCGTCCGGGTCGGTCCCGACCGACCCCGACGCGTCCTTGTCCTCGTCGCGCGGAACGCCGAACAGCATCAGCCCGCCCACTCCGGCCGCCACCGCGGCGGCGGCGGCGGCCCGCAGCGACTCGCGGGTGTGCTGCACGACGCCGGGCATCGAGGCGATCGGGCGGGGCTCGTCGATGCCGTCGGCGACAAACATCGGCAGCACCAAATGCCTTGGCTCCAGCGAGGTTTGGGCTACCAGCCGACGCATCGCCGGAGTCGAGCGAAGCCGACGCGGACGCTGCCGCGGGTATGCGCCCGCGTTCATCGCGCGCCTCCATGGCCGCGAGCGTGCGCAGAATGCCAGCGCCGACGGCGTGTCGGTGTGCAAACACGCACGCTCGGCCGCCCGGCAACCACTAGCGCCTGCGGCTCTTCTTACGTGGCGGTGGCAGCGCGCCCTCGGCGCGCAGCCGGGCGGCATGCTCGGCCAGCGCATCGACCAAGGGACCCACCGCGGCGGTCTCCGGCTGCACGTCGACCCGCAGGCCGAACTCCGCGGCGGTTTCGGCCGTCTTGGGTCCGATGCAGGCGACGATGGTCCGCGCGTGCGGCTTGCCGGCGATCCCGACCAGGTTGCGCACGGTCGAACTCGACGTGAAGCACACCGCGTCGAAACCACCGGTCTTGATCATTTCGCGGGTCTCCGCCGGCGGCGGCGCAGCCCGCACGGTGCGATACGCGGTGACGTCCTCGATCTCCCAGCCGCGTTCCCGCAGTCCCTCGGCCAGTGTCTCGGTGGCGATGTCGGCACGCGGCAGCAATACCCGGTTCACCGGGTCGAAAACGCTGTCGTACGGCGGGAATTCGTCGAGCAGGCCCAGCGACGACTGCTCGCCCGAGGGCACCAGCTCGGGGCTGACCCCGAACGCGCGGACCCGGTCGGCGGTGGCCTCGCCCACGCAGGCGATCTTCACCCCGGAGAACGCGCGGGCGTCGAGCCCGAATTCGCCGAACTTCTCCCACACCGCGCGCACGGCGTTGGTGGAGGTGAACACCACCCACTGGAAGCGGCCGTCGACCAGGCCCTTGACCGCCCGTTCCATCTGCGCGGGGCTGCGCGGCGGCTCGACCGCGATGGTCGGCACCTCGATCGGCAGCGCGCCGTAGGACGCCAGCCGTTCGCTCATCTCGCCGGCCTGGTCTTTGGTCCGGGGCACCAGCACCGTCCAGCCGTACAGGGCGCGGCTTTCCCACCAGTTGAGCTTGGCGCGGTTGGCGACGGTCTTGCCGATCGTCGCGACCAGCGGGCCGGTCAGCGGCCCGGCCGGATCGGCGCCGCCCAGAACGGCCCCGTCGGTCAGCGCATGCAGCGTGGTCTCCACCGAGCGCTGGGTGCAGGTGGTGCCGGCTGCGGTGACGACGCACGGCGTCGATTCGGCCAGCCCGTAGTCGATCAGGGTGCGCGCCGCGTCGGTCAGGTGCGAGGCGGTGGCTTGCAGGATCAGCGGCCCCGGGGCGGCGGCCAGCGCCGCCCAGTCCACGTCGCCGCGCACGTCGGCGACGGTGTGCGACGAGCCCAACGGCAGGCCCGCGTACGTCGGCACCGCGGCGCTGGCGGCCAGCCCGGGCACGATCTCGAACTGCAGATGCGCCCGTGCCACGGCGTTGACCTCGCTGATCACCGCATCGACTTCCAGCGGATCACCGCTGACCAGCCGCACCACGTCGGCTCCGGAACGGGCCTCGGCGATCAACGTCTTGGCTACCTCGGCGGGTTCACCCAGCGCGGGCCGGATGTCGGGTCCGACCGACACGACCGCCGTCGGGGCCTCGGACTCGGTGGCCCCTGCGGCGTCGGCCGGCGCCGGCCCGGACACCGGCGGCAGCTCGGTGCCGATCATCGCCTGTACCGCCTCCGGCACGTCGGCGTCAGTGAACACCAGGGCGGCGTTGGCCAGCACGCTGGCCGCCCGCGTCGTCAACAGGCCCGGGTCTCCGGGGCCTGAGCCCACAAACATAATGCGGCCCGGCTTCGGCTTACGCCCTCGCACGCTCACTTGCTACTCCCCGTTGCTTCCTCGCACGGCTGCTCTCACCGCGCGCCCGACATGAGTTCCCGTGCACCCAGCGCGAACAGTTCCGCGGCCACCGAGAGCCCAAGCTCTCGGGCCCGATCGGGACTGCCGATACCGGACGCGCGGATCACGTCGGATCCGTCCAGCGCCGCCACGCAGCCGCGCAGCGACAGCTCCTCGAAGACGCGGCCGTCCTCGTCGATGGACTCGACCACCTCGGCGATCGCACCCACCGGTGCGGAGCAACCTGCCTCCAGCTCGGCCAGCAGAGCCCGCTCCGCGGTGACCGCGGCGCGGGTGTCGGCGTCGTCGAGCTCCGCCAACAGTGCCGCCAGCTCCGTGTCATCGGCACGGCACTCGACGGCGAGCGCACCTTGAGCCGGCGCCGGCAACATCTGCACCGGCTCCAACGTCTCGGTGACGTCGTCGAGGCGGCCCAACCGGGCCAGACCGGCCCGGGCCACCACGACTGCGTCAAGATCACCGCTGCTTACCCTGCTCAACCTGGTATCTAGGTTGCCTCGTAGGGGGCGGATTTCCAAACCGAGACCCAATGCTCTAAGCTGCGCGGCCCGCCGCGGGGACGAGGTGCCCACCACGGAGCCGCTCGGCAACTCGGCCAGCACCCGCCCATCGCGGGCCACCACGGCGTCCCGTGGGTCTTCACGCGGCGGTATCGCTGCCACCACGAACCGCGGGTCGTCGGCCGTGGGCAAATCCTTGTGCGAGTGCACGGCGGCGTCGACGCGGCGCTCCTCGATGGCCTCGCGCAACGCAGTGGTGAACACACCGACCCCCAGGGTGGCGATGGGTTCACTGGACCGGTCGCCCTCGGTGGTGATCGTCACCAACTCCGCGGCGTGGCCATTGGCGACGAGGGCGTCGCGGACGGTACCGGCCTGAGTGGTGGCCAACCTGCTGCCCCGGGTGCCTATCCGGATCACGTCAGCCCAACGGCTACTCGGCAGACGCGGGTCGGCCACCGGTGCCCCCCGCGCGGGTGGTATCGGCTTCGAATTCACTTGTCACGTCGAGTAATTCGCCTGCGGTGGCGACTGCGTCGACTGCTGTCTGATCGAGTTCGAAGAGCTCGCGCAGCGCCTCGGCGTAGCTGTCGCCGCCGGGCGCGCTGGCCAGTTGCTTGATCCGCACGGTGGGCGCGTGCAGCAGCTTGTCCACCACACGCCGCACGGTGCGGGCAACCTCGTCGCGCTGGGCGGCGTCAAGCCCCGGGAGCCGGTTTTCCAGGCGCAGCAACTCGGCGTCGACCACGTCGGCGGCCCGTTGGCGCAGCGCGGTCACCGTCGGGGTGACCTCGGCCATCCGCTGGCCGGCCAAGTACGTGGCCACTTCGGCAGCGACGATGTGGCGGGCGGCCTCGGCGTCGGCGGCCGCCGCGCGCGCCGAGGGCTCGCGCTGCACGCGCTCCATGTCGACGACCCACACGCCCGGCAGCCCGGCCACCGCCGGGTCGACGTCGCGGGGCATGCCGAGGTCGCAGATGACCAGCGGCTGGGCATTTTCGTCGCGGTGGGCAGCGGCCAGGGCGTGGTAGACGTCGGCCAGCGACACCACTGGGCGCACCGCCCCGGTGCAGCTCACCACGACGTCGGCGCCGGCCAGCGCGACGGGCAGCCGGTCAAGTCCCATCGCTTCGGCTGCGGTGCCCGCCTCGCGGATCTTGCGGGCCAGCCGCTGCGCCCGCGGCAGCGAGCGGTTGACGACGTGGACGTGTCCGATACCGGCGCGGGTCAGATGTCCCGCGGACAGTGCGCCCATGGCGCCGGCGCCGATCACCGCGGCGGTCTTGCCTCTCAGGTTCCCCAGCTTGCTGTCGGCCATACCCAGCGCGACCGACACGACCGACGCGCCGGCGGCGTCGATCGCGGTCTCGGAGTGCACCCGCTTGCCGACCGCCAGCGCGCGCTGCGCCAGCTCGTGCAGCACGCGGCCCACTGTGCGGTTGGCTTCGGCGGTGGCATAGGCCCGTCGCACCTGACCAAGCACCTGCTGTTCGCCGACCACCGCCGAATCCAGGCCGCTGGCCACGGCGAACAGATGCTCGACGGCGGCCTCGCTGTAGCGGACGTAGGCGTATTTGGTCAGGTCGCCCAGCGACATACCGGAGTGGTCGGCGAGCACCTGCCCGATCACCGCCAAGCCGCCGTGGAAGGCGTCCACCACGGCGTAGACCTCGACCCGGTTACAGGTGGACAGCACCATCGCCTCGGTCACCAGCGGCGACTGCAACACCCTGTCGGTGATCTTGATCTGGTCGGATTCGTCAGTGCTCAGCTGTTCTAGAACCGAAACCGGCGCACTGCGGTGTGAAACCCCGAAGAGCAGGACGCTCACGGCAGCATCACCTGGCCTGCTCCCTTGCTTTCGCCAACGAACTGCCTTCTACGGTAAACGGCTAACAGTTGTGCTACCAAATTTGCTTGGTGCTCACCACGGTCAAGCCAAATCTGCACGCAGGCGGTCCTCGTCGACCTCCCAATAGCTGTGCTCACGGCCGTCGAGCAGGACCACCGGCAACCGGTCGCCGAACTCCGCGCGCAGCCCGGGATTGCCGGCCGCCGCGGCCGCGTCGACGTCTGTCGCGGCAAGCTCGAAGCCCAACTCGGTGGCGAGGTCGGCGAGCTGGTCGTACACCCGTGCACAGATCAGACAGCCGGCCCGGGTCAGCAACTCCACGCGGTGACGGCTCACCGCACCAGTGTGGCACCGCTAACGCTGACACCCGGTGTACACGCAGGCCAGATAGGGTTGAAGCGACTATGCGCCAGGGGCGAAAGGAGGTTGATGGTGGCTTCCGGTGATTCAGGCAGCGCAGGTTCTGGCCATGTCGACCTCGAAGCGCTGGGTGGGGACGCCAGCGCCCAGCGCGCCCTCGACGAGCTGCGCGCCGACACCACCGCCGAAATCCCGCCGCAGCCGCCCGTCGACCTGACCGCGGCCGCATTCTTCGACGTCGACAACACCTTGGTGCAGGGCTCGTCGCTGCTGCACTTCGGTCGCGGGCTGGCCGCGCGCAAGTACTTCACCTACCGCGACGTGCTCGGGTTCGTCTACGCCCAAGCCAAGTTTCAGCTCATCGGCAAAGAGAACAGCGACGACGTCGCCGCGGGCCGGCGCAAAGCGCTGGCCTTCATCGAAGGTCGCTCGACTGCCGAGCTGGAGGCGCTCGGTGAGGAGATCTATGACGAGATCATCGCTGACAAGATCTGGCCGGGCACCCGTGAGCTGGCCCAGATGCATCTCGATGCCGGCCAGCAGGTGTGGCTGGTCACCGCTACCCCGTACGAGCTGGCGATCACCATTGCCCGCCGGCTGGGGTTGACCGGCGCGCTGGGCACCGTCGCCGAATCGGTCGACGGGGTGTTTACCGGCAGGCTGGTCGGCGAACTGCTGCACGGCATGGGCAAGGCCCATGCTGTGCGTTCGCTGGCTATCCGTGAGGGCTTGAACCTCAAGCGGTGCACCGCCTACTCCGACAGCATCAACGACCTGCCGCTGTTGTCGCTGGTCGGCACGGCGGTCGCGGTCAATCCCGATCCGCAGCTGCGGGCGCTGGCGCGGGAACGGGGATGGGAGATCCGCGACTTCCGCACCGCTCGCAAGGCGGCCCGGATCGGGGTGCCGTCGGCGCTGGCGCTCGGGGCGGCCGGCGGTGCCCTCGCTGCGGCCGTGTCGCGTCGCCGCGAGCGCGGGTAGCCGCGCGAGAGGCGCACCGACCGCGATCAGCCCCGTGTCGCGTCGCCGCGAGCGCGGGTAGCCGCGCGAGAGGCGCACCGACCGCATGGCGTCACAGCGGCACTCACGCTGATAAGCTGCGCCGCTGAGCCCTAATGTGAGCGGAGAGTAAGCAGCGGCAATGACAGTTCCCGTTGAAGCCAAAGAACTCATCGGTAAGCACTACCGCCACCACGACTACTTCGACGTCGGGCGGGAAAAGATTCGCGAATTTGCCCGTGCCGTCATGAACGACCACCCCGCGCACTTCAGCGAGGACGCCGCCGCCGAGCACGGCTACCCCACGCTGGTGGCCCCGCCGACCTTCCTTGCGATCGCCGGCCGACGCCTCCAACTGGAGCTGTTCACCAAGTTCGACATCCCGATCAATATCGCGCGGGTGTTCCACCGTGACCAGAAGCTGAAGTTTCACCGCCCGATCCTGGCGCACGACCGCTTGTTCTTCGACGCCTATCTGGACTCGGTCATCCAGTCCCACGGCACGGTGATCGCCGAAATTCGCAGCGAAGTCACCGATGCCGACGGGAAAGCCGTAGTGACCAGCGTCGTCACCATGATCGGGGAAGCGGCTGGTCAGGAGGCCGACGCTGCGGCGACGGCGGCGGCAATTGCGTCGATTCGCAGCGGGGCTTAGGGTCGGCCGCTATGAAACAGGGGGCTACCGATCCGACGCGCGATCTCACGCCGCACTTCGAGGACGTGCAGTCGCACTACGACCTCTCCGACGACTTCTATCGGCTCTTTCTCGACCGAACGCAGACCTACAGCTGCGCCTACTTCGAGCGCGACGACATGTCGCTGGAAGAGGCTCAGTTCGCCAAGATCGACCTGTCGTTAGGCAAGCTCGGCCTGCAGCCCGGTATGACGTTGCTTGACATCGGATGCGGTTGGGGCGCAACGCTTTTGCGTGCTATCGAGAAGTACGACGTCAATGTGATCGGGCTGACCCTGAGCAAGAACCAGGCCGCGCACGTCGAGCAGAAGTTCGCCGAGTCGGGCAGCGCGCGCTCCAAGCAGGTCCGGCTGCAGGGCTGGGAGCAGTTCCGTGAGCCGGTGGACCGGATCGTGTCGATCGGGGCGTTCGAACACTTCGGCCGGGACCGCTATGACGACTTCTTCAAGATGGCCTACGAGGTGCTACCGCCCGACGGGGTGATGCTGCTGCACACCATCATCAAGCCGGCCGACGACGAATTCGCCGCGCGAGGACTGCCGGTCACCATGAGTCACCTGCGGTTCTTCAAGTTCATCATGGACGAGATCTTCCCAGGCGGAGATCTGCCGCAGGCGGTGGTGGTCGAAGAACACGCGACCAAAGCGGGCTTCACGCTCACCAAGAAGCAGCAGCTGCGCCTGCACTACGCGCGCACGCTGGACACCTGGGCGGCGAACCTGCAGGCCCGCAAGGACGAGGCGATCGCGGTCCAGTCGCAAGAGGTCTACGACCGCTACATGAAGTACCTGACCGGTTGCGCCGATCTGTTCCGCGACGGCTACACCGACGTCTGCCAGTTCACTTTGGTCAAGCCGGCCTAGCCCGCGAGAAGACGCAAACGTCTCCAATTGCGGCCAAATGAGGGACTTTCGCGTCTGTTCGGCCGAGGAAATCAGCCGAAGAACATGTTGCGGCGCCCGGCCAGCAACCGATACAGCGTCTGCTGGATGGTCTCGCGCACGTAGTCGGTCAGCTCGAAGGTGACCATCGGGTCGTCGGCGTCGCCGGCGTCGTAGTCCTCGGTCGAGATCGGCTCGCCGAACGCGATGTACCACTTCGACGGCAACGGCACCATCCCGGCCGGCCCGGCCAGCGGAAAGAGCGGCGTGACCGGGAAGTAGGGCAGGCCGAACAGCCGCGCCAGCAGCTTGACGTCGGCCATCATCGGGTAGATCTCCTCGGAGCCGACGATCGAGCACGGCACGATCGGCGCCTTGGTGCGCAGCGCTGCCGACACGAACCCGCCGCGGCCGAATCGCTGCAGCTTGTAGCGGTCCTTGAAGCGCTTGCCCAGTCCTTTGTAGCCCTCCGGGAACACCGCGGTGAGCTCGCCGGACGCCAGCAGCCGGTGCGCGTCGGTGGCGCAGGCCATGGTGTGGCCGGCCTTGCGGGCGGTCTCGCCGATCACCGGAAGGTCGAACACCATGTCGGCGGCAAGCAGCCGCAAGTCTCGCTTGGCCGGGTGCTCGTCGTGGACCGCGATCGAGGCCATCAGCCCGTCGAACGGCAGCACCCCGGCGTGGTTGGCCACCACCAATGCGGCACCGGTGGTGGGCAGGTTCTCGATGCCGCTGACTTCGACCCGAAACCATGACCGGAAGAAGAACCTCAGCAAAGGCCGCACGATCGCGTCGTTGAAGTGTGGATCGAACCCGAATTCGTCGACGCTGTAGTCACCGAGCAGCCGCTGGCGCATGAACCCGGCGACGGCGCCGACCCGCTGGGCCAACTCGGTGGTTGGCTCCTGCGCCTCGGCAGCGGCGCTGCGGCGGCGCTGATCGATCTCACTGACGACGGCGGCGATCTGCTCGGCCGACGCGCGGGTGTCGGGATCGGAGAGCAGCGAGGGATGCCGACGTGACGACGCGGTGCGCTGGCCGGCGCGGCGCTGTGCCGCTGCACGACTCGGATTCGTGTGCAGCGGAATCACTTTCGCCTTGGAATCGCCCGCCACGATATTTACCCTCCCCCCACCCTTAAAACACTCGTGACCGACTGCTCAAACCGCTGGGCTGCCGACACGGCCCGACCCTCCAAGGAGCGTACCAACTCGGGTTTGATAATGGGAGACAGAGCTCGCCCACGAATGTAGTCGTCGAACGCTTCGGCTGTCGTCCACTTCGGCTGGTATTCAAGTTCTTTACGCATTCTGGTCGTGTCCATCACCCGACCGAAGCTCAGGTAGGCGAGTTGTTCGCGGTTGATTTCGGTGTAGCGATTAGCCCGTCTCAGCGAATCGAGCGCCCACAGCCCGAATCCCGGCACCGGCAGCGGGATGCGTCCTGCCCGCCGAATGGCCTGCGAAAGCATGACGATGCCGTCAGCGCCGATGTTGAATGTGCCGGGCCGTCCGGCCAGTGCGGCACGCTCCAGCGCGCCCAGCGCGTCTTGCTCATGCAGCAATTGCAGGCGCGCGTCGCGTCCCACAATGGTGGGCACCAGCGGTCCGGCCAGGTAGCGCGAGAGCGTGGTATCCATGGCGGGCCCAATCATGTTGGCCAACCGCAGGATGGTGACCGCGATGTCGGGCCGGCGCCGGCCCAACCCGCGCGCGTAACCCTCGATATCGATGCTGTCCTTGGGGAAACCCTGGCGGAAGGGGCGCCGGCTACTGCTGTCCTCGGTGAACACCACCGGGTCGTGTGCGCTGGAGCCGTAGACCTCCGAGGTGGACTTCAGCACGACGCGGCGCACCGACGGCGCCTTCTGGCAGGCCGCGAACAACTGCATCGCGCCCATCACGTTGATTTCCTTGAGCGCCGCGCCGCCGCCGGATCGCGGCGCAAACGAGGCCGCTGCCGCGTGCACCACGGTGTCGACGTCGCCGTTTCGAATCACTTTGGCGATAAAGGGGTTGCGGATGTCTGCGCGGACGAACTCGGCTCGGCCCATCCGGCGCAGCATGTCCTTGCTGGGCGCGATCGCGTCGACCGCGATGACCCGATTGATCAACGGGTTTTGCGCCAGCCGAGCAGTTAGGTAGCCGCCCAGGAACCGGCACGCGCCGGTGACCAGCACGACTTTCGGATAGTGCACGGTGTCGCTGCCCGCGCCATTTTTGGTGCCTGCGTCTCGGTCCATTCGGTTACCTGTCGGGGTGCCAGTGTGACCGTCCGCCGAATCCACTCCGTTAGCCTAGCGGGCCAGAGATACCACGGCGTTACTGCAGAGTGAAGCTGCGCGCGCGGGGAGTTTACTTACCGAGTTTTCTGCGTTGCACCCGCGTGCGACGCAGCAGCTTGCGGTGCTTCTTTTTCGACATCCGTTTGCGCCGCTTCTTGATTACTGAACCCATGACCCCGCTATCTCAGTCCGCCTGTGCCGACAAGTGAAATGACCCGCACACTGTACCGGCTGGCGGCATGCAGCAGAAATCCGGCGGGGCCACCGGTGAAAGCGACCGGCCGAGTACCGAGGCGGCGCTGGGATCAGCCGGCGTCGAAGTAAGAAGTTTCCAGCATGTCGTGCACGGCCTTGGCGTGCACCCGGAAGGAGCGCCCGACCCGTACCGCCGGCAGCTCGCCGTTGTGCACCAGCCGATAGACGGTCATCTTGCTGACCCGCATCAGCGCCGCCACTTCGGCCACTGTGAGAAATTGAGTTCTTGGCTGCTGGGTGTCGGAGGAACCGGTGTCCCGTGCCGATTTACCGCCAGCTGAATCCCGCGCCGATGGCCCGTTTATAGACGTCATCGCAACCCAATCAGTCAGGCCCGTGCAGTCCCACCGGCTTCCCCTCCGCTGGCACCCACACGTGCATACAGAGAGGAGAATAGCGGGACTAGTGGGGTTATTGCGACGGGTGTGGGAAAATCTATGGAAATTGCCGAATTACTCTGATGTGATTCTTAGCTGTTCAGCGCGGGTTTTCGCAGCCTGCACCGCCCCATCGACCGCTGCCCGGAAACCGCCGCGTTCCAATTCGCGCAGCGCAGCAGCGGTGGTGCCGCCGGGCGAGGTGACCGTGGCGCGCAGCTGTGCCGCGGTGGTATCCACCCGCAAGTCGCTGGGGGCATCGTCAGCGCCTCGACGCTCTTGGTGCATCCGCTCCAGGAGCATCGCCGCCGATCCGGCCATCGTCTGCGCCGCCAGCTCGGTGGCCACTGGGCGGCTCAACCCGACCCCGACGCCAGCGTCGACCAACGCTTCGACCATCAGGAAGAAATACGCGGGTCCGGAACCGGACACCGCGGTCACCGCGTCCAACTGGTTCTCGGAGACAGTGAGCACGCCGCCGACGGAGTCGAACAGCGCGGAGACCTCTTCTAGTTGTTGCGGTGTGACGAAGCGGCCCTTGGCCAGCGCGCTCACTCCGGCACCGACCAGCGACGGTGCGTTGGGCATCGCTCGGACGACGGGTGTGCCGGCCGGTAGCCGCGATTCGAAGTAGCCGATGGTGACGCCCGCTGCCACAGTCACGAAAACCTGGTCGCCGGAATCGCTTTCGGCCTCGGCGGCCGCTTGAGCGATTTGGCCGATCACCGATTCGACGTCGGCGGGTTTGACGGCGACGATGACGAATGTCGCGCTCTGCACGGCATCGGTCACCGAGGTCACCAGCACCGAGTAGGTCTCGGCGAGGTACCGGGCCCGATCGGGAATCCGTTCGGCCACCACCAGGTCTTTGACCTGCCTGCCGGCCCGCAACAGCCCGGACAGCAACGCTTCGCCGATACTGCCGCCGCCGATGATCGCGATTCTGGCCACGGGTCAAAGCATGGCAGACCCGGGCCCGCGGGCTACTTCGCGGGCGGCACCATTGCCAGCTGGCGGGTCTGCACGACGATGCGGCCCTCGCAGTCGACGACGAGGTGGTCTTCGTCGAACCAGTCCTGTCCGATCTGCAGGCAAGTGCAGATCACTCGCAGCCAACCGTCGGCCGGCAGCCCCCGCAGGTAGGCGGTGAGCTGCACCGTCGGCGCCCAGCCCGTACGCCCGACCGCGAAACTCACCGGCGCCGACACGTCGCCGCACATCAGCGCGAACAGCACGTCGGGGGCGGTCCCGCGCGGGCGCACCCACATCTGGATCAGCGGGGGCCGCCCGTCGGTGGGTTCCAGCGTCGACACGTCCGGGCGCACGTCGCAGCCTTCGGCCAGGTGCACCAGCCCGGCCATCGGGTGGCCGGGGCCGATCGGCGCGATATCGGGAGGCGGCTCGGGCGTCATCAGCTCCACCACCGGGTTCGCCGACAGCAGCGGTGGCACCAGATGCTCGGGTTCGCCGAGAGTGACCACCGCGTGCACCGCGGTGCGTTTACCCTGGGTGAGCTCGACGTCGACCACGCTGATGCGCCGGCCGCGCTTGCGGATCGAGGTGATCAGCCGCATCGGCCCCGGATCGGGCGCCCACAAAAAGCTGCCCGACACCGCGACCGGTTGCGCGGAGTCCCCGTGAGTCGTGCGGGCCGCGTTGGCGCACAACGCGAGCATGGCCCCGCCGTGCACCTTAGGGCCGATGGTCCAGTGCTTGTTGAGCTCCCCCTCGAAAACGCGACCGTTGGCTGAATTGCCACTGACGTCGCGTAGTTGCATCGCGGTGGTGAACAAGCTCATCGGATTCCTTCAAAAGTCAGCGCAGCAGGTATGTCCGGGCGAACTGCAACGACTCCGCGAGCATCGCCTGTCGCTCGTGTATCGACCGGGCACTCGAGGTCGACACCTCGAGGATGACGTGGCCGGCGAAGTCGCCGGCGGCCAGCATCTGGCATACCTCGACAGTGGGCTGGGTGCCCCGCCCCGGAACCAGGTGCTCGTCGACCGGCAGCCCATTGCCGTCACACAGGTGCAGATGCACCAGGCCTGAGCCCATGCGCCGCGCCATCTCCAGCGCGTCGGTGTGCGCCGTCGCGGTGTGGGACAGGTCGAGCGTGTAGTGAGCATGGTTGCCGTCCAGGGGGTCGTAGGACGGCGCGAACGCCGAGATCGCCGGGCCCGGACCGCCGCCGCGCCTGCGCATCCGTTCCGTCAACTGCTCGGCCCGAAAGAAGCGGTCCGCGCGGAACGGGAACATGTTCTCCACCGCGACCATGACGTCGCTGGACTCCTCCAGTGCGGCGACCTGCTCGCTGAACCCCTCGGCGTAGCGGCGCTGCCAGCGAAACGGGGGATGCACGACGACGGTGTGCGCCCCGAGTTGCTCGGCGGCCCGCACGCTGCGCTCCAGCTTGGGTATCGGGTTGGCGCCCCAGACTCGCTGGGAGATCAGCAGGCATGGTGCGTGCACAGACAGCACGGGAACGCCATAGCGCTCCGACAGCGTCTCCACCGCGTCGATGTCCTGGCTGACCGATTCGCCCCACACCATCAGCTCGACGCCGTCGTAGCCCAGTTTGGCCGCGTACTCGAAAGCGGCCTCGGTCCTCAACGGATAGACCGAGGCCGTCGAGAGACCGACCTTGATGGCTGGGCGCACTGGTTCTGGCGGCGCTACCCGGACTGCAACAGTGCCAGCGGCCCCAGCGTGACCAATGCCCCTACCGCCACTGCGATCAACGTGCTGCCGATGTCCTCGGTCTTGCGGACCACCCGGACCCCGACCACGAGGCCGAGGATGACCAGCACCGACAGCACCAGCGCCACGATGTTGTTCCACCGCCAGAGCTGGTCGAAGGCGATGAACAACCCGGCCCCGAACGCGACCGCCAGAATCGACTGGAAGACCACCAGCCCGCCGTGCAGCAACGCCTCGGTCTTGTTCGTCCAGGCGTAAGCGGGCTCGGCGTGCTTGTCGGCCTCGGCGAGGTCGGAGATGTCGGCGTAGTCCTCGTCGAGCTCGTCGGTGTCCAGCAGTTCAGCCGATCCGGTGTCCTCGTCGATGGTCTTGCCGCCGGGCAGCCCGTCCGCTCCGTGCAGGTAGGACCGCACGTAGGCGGAGTCCTCGGTGGCCGGCTCGGCTTCGCGCACCTCGGTGTCCATCACGTCCACCGGGATCTCGGCGTAGTCGTCCAGCGGGTCGGGGCTCATCCGCTCGGCACCGGAGTGGGTTTCGGCACCTTCGTGGGCGGCGTCGACGCGCCCAGCTTTGCGCAGCGGCCGAGGGTAGTGGCCGCGCTCTGGTCCGGAGTCCGGCGGTGACAGCGGCGGAGACTCGGGCCAGCGCGGCTCGGGTTCCGACCAGTACGGGGCGCTGGACCGGTCCTCGTCCTGTTTGTCGGGGACTGGCTCGGCGACCGGGTTGGCCGCCTCGGTGCGCAGGGCACCAGTGGTGGGTTCCGCTTCGTCGTGGCGGTGCTCGTCCCTGACGACGGGGATTTCGCCCGTCAGCTCGGCGACGGTCACCGCAGCGCTGTTGTGGCGCCGACGGCGACGACGGCCGGCGGGGGGCGGGGCGCCGATGGTGCCGTTTTTGGCCAGCAACTCGGCAACCGAGATCGGCCGAGTGTTGGAGCTCTCTTGTGGTCCAGTCATCGTGTGTCGCCTCTCGATCGGTCAACCGCGACCCGATCAACTTGCTGGCTTCCAGCATCCCGCACAGAAGTCTCCACTAGGGCGGTTCCGTCGGCTTCACTGTCAAGTTTGCGCAAGATGAGACCTTCGCGCAGTGCCCATGGGCAGATGTCCACCGTTTCAATCGACAGCGCTCGCATACTCGCCTCCGCCACCAAAGCACCCGCCACGATCTGCGGCGCCCGCTCGGCACTCACTCCTTCCAGTTCCGCACGGTCAGCGGTCGTCATCCTAGAGATGAAAGATATGAGTTGTCTGAGGCCGTTGGCGGTCAGCGTCCGTTTGACCCGGGGTCCGGCGGCCGACGGCGCCGCGCCAGTGAGGCGAGCCAACGAGCGAAATGTCTTCGACGTTGCTACGGCCAGATCGGGGCTGCCGGCTTTCAGCACGATCGCGCTGGGTTCGGCCAGCTCGTTGTCGAGCCAATCGCGCAGCATAGCCACGCGGCGCCGACCCGGCGGGTCGTCGGGCAGCCATTCCCGGGTCAGCCGCCCGGCGCCCAGCGGCAACGACAGCGCGACGTCGGGTTCCTCGTCGACGCCGCTGGAGATCTCCAGCGAGCCGCCGCCGATGTCGAGGTTGATGATCCGCCCGGCGCTCCAGCCGTACCAGCGGCGCACCGCCAGAAACGTCAGCCGCGATTCGTCCACGCCGCGCAGCACCTGCAGCTTGACACCGGTCTCCTTGCGTACCCGCTCCAGTACGTCGTCGGAGTTCTTGGCGTCGCGGACCGCGGAGGTGGCGAAGGCCATCAGTTCGGCGCAGCCGGAGCTGGCCGCGATCTTGGCGAATTCGTCGATGGTGGAAATCAGCTTGTCGGTCCAGCGGCGGTTTATTTTGCCGGAGCTGTCGATGGTCTCCGCCAGCCGCAACGTGGCCTTGGTGGAACTCATCGGTGTCGGATGGCCGCCGCGGCGGGCATCTACCACCAACAGGTTGACCGTGTTACTGCCCACGTCGAGCACGCCTAATCGCACGAGACAACATTACGTGGCGTCTGGGCAGGTGACGGCGTGAGGAGACGCCCGGCGACTCGGCGCGGCGCGTGACGTTGAGCCAGAGCGATTTTGCTCTACGGTGGACAGCGTGGCAGCCTCTCAGCCGGACCACCCCGGCGAGGTCGAACTGGACTTCACCCGCGAATGGGTGGAGTTCTACGACCCCGACAATCCCGAGCACCTGATCGCCGCGGACCTCACCTGGTTGTTGTCGCGCTGGACGTGTGTGTTCGGCACGCCGGCCTGCCAGGGCACGGTGGCTGGCCGTCCCAATGACGGGTGCTGCTCGCACGGGGCGTTTTTGTGCGACGACGACGACCGCGCCCGGCTCGACGACGCGGTGACGAAGCTGACCGACAAGGAATGGCAGTTCCGCGAGCAAGGCGTGGGCCGCAAGGGTTATCTCGAGCTCGACGAGCACGACAATGAACAGCAGTGGCGCACACGTAAATACAAGGGCGCGTGCATCTTTTTGAATCGGCCGGGGTTCAAGGGCGGCGCCGGCTGCGCGCTGCACATCAAAGCGCTCAAGCTCAAAGTGGCGCCGCTGACCATGAAACCCGACGTCTGCTGGCAGTTGCCGATCCGGCGCAGCCAAGAGTGGGTGACCCGGCCCGACGGCAGCGAAATCCTCAAGACCACGATCACCGAGTACGACCGCCGCAGCTGGGGTCCCGGCGGCGCCGACCTGCACTGGTTCTGCACCGGCGACCCCGCCGCCCATGTCGGCGCCAAGCAGGTGTGGGAAAGCCTGGCCGACGAACTCACCGAACTGATCGGCGAGAAGGCTTACGCGGAATTGGCGGCAATGTGTAAGCGGCGCAACAAGTTAGGGCTCATCGCCATACACCCGGCCACCCGCGCGGCGGAATAGCTTCGACTGTGCTGTCGCGGATCAGGTGTCACATCTGACTCACGGGCACTGGCCACGGGCCAGGGCAGTCGACCGGAGGTGACGCTGTGGACGACCGCTTCCGATCCGCGGCCGCCCCCCGCTGGCGAGGCAAGCCCGGGCGGTTGGAAGTCTGGTACGCCACGTTGTCTGATCCGACGACCCGCGCCGGGCTGTGGGTGCATTGCGAAACGGTGGCGCCGGTGACGGGCTCCTCGTACGGGCACGGCTGGGCCACCTGGTTCCCGCCCGACGGCTCACCGCGCACCGAGCGGTTCGGGCCACAACCCGTCGAGCCGGCAGCCGGACCGGCGTGGTTCGACGCCGCGGGAGTGCGGGCGGCATTCGAAGAGCTGTCCGGCCGCGCCGGATCGCTGGCATGGGAACTGCGCTGGAAGGACACCGGGGCGCCGCTGTGGACCTTTCCGCGGGTGGCGTGGGAGCGCGAACTGCTGCCCGGGGCGCAGGTGGTACTGGCCCCGACCGCTCAGTTCACCGGCGCGCTTACGGTCACCGACGCCAGCCATCGGCTTGACGGGTGGCGCGGCGCGGTGGCGCATATCTACGGGCACGGCAATGCCAAACGCTGGGCCTGGCTCCACGCCGACCTCAGCAACGGCGATGTGCTGGAGGTGGTCACCGCGGTGTCGCACAGACCAGGCCTGCGCAGGCTGCCGCCGATGGCGTTCATCCGGTTTCGGGTCGACGGAAAAGACTGGCCGCCAAGCGGTTTGCCGTCGCTGCGGATGCGCACGACGTTAGGTGTGCGGCACTGGCAGCTCGAGGGCCGCATCGGCCGACATGATGTGCTCATCCTGGTTGATCAGCCGGAAATCCGTTGTGTGAGTTTGCAATACACCGACCCCGACGGCGCCACCGCGATCTGCACCAACACCGAGCAAGCCGACGTCTACGTCGAAGTCGGCGATCGGCGTTGGTCGGTGCTCGGCACCGGCCACGCCGAAGTGGGATTGCGGGGCGCAGAAGCGCCCGCGCCCGGGGAGCGATGAATTAGTCGACAGCGAGCCTCAAAGCCGAGCTGTTAGAGATGATTTTCGAAGACGACGCGCTACTAGCGCGCCTGATATCCAGCGGACTCTTGCACGACGGCTACCACCCAAATGTGACTGTCACCCGCGCCTGAACTTCAGCCGCCCGCGAGCATGTCCTTCCACCCGTCCTCACCGGTGTGCGCCGAGTTTCTCAGCAGATATTTGACCCCATCGGATCTGGCCACCTCGCCGCTGGCTGGGTTGTAGATCGCCGCAGGAGCCACGCTCGGCGTATACACACACGGATTGGGCTGCTGCCCGTTGCACTGGACGGTGCCCGATCCCGGCCGCTGCAACGGATCGCTCACCGGCGGCGGCGTTCCGGGCACCTTGTCGGCGGGTGCCGGGTTGAGGCCGTTGTTCACCGACGGTGCCGGTATCACCTGGCCGGGGGTGACGGGCTGATCGCAGCGCGCACCGGGCGCGGGGCAGTTGCGGATCTGGTTGGGGTCGCCGTACCACGGGTTAGTTCCCAGTGGCACATACGGTTTCGGGTCACGACACTCCCGCGGTGTGGCAGCGCGCTTGCCCGGCACGTCGACGCATGGGTAGTTGCGCGCGCCGCGTACCGCGTTCGCGGGCGTATCTTTCGGGATCTTGCAGTACGTTCCGGCCGGTAACGGCGCAACGCTGGTGTCGGCCGGCGATCGCCACTCCGACGGCGGCAGGAACCCGGTTAGGCACGGCGGCGGATTGTTGAACGCAAAGTTGAAGTCCATGATCACCGACCCCGGGGTTCCCATCAGCGCGGTCTGGGCGATCGAGGCGATCTCGGGCAGGAACACCAGCAATTGTTCGGCGTTCTTGTTGTAGCGCTTGAGCATGTCGGCGACGATTTCGAGGTTGGCCAAAGTCTGCGGCAGCGATTCGCGGACGTCGCCGAACACGTTGGTAACCTGATCGGCGGTCGGCGCCGCTTGGGCCAGGATACGTTGCACGCTCGAGTCGTTCTGGGCGATCTGCGCGGCCAGGGTGTCCAGGTTGTGCGACCAGCGGTCGATCTCGTCGCTCGAGTCGACCTGGCTGTCCAAGATCGGCGCCGAGTGCTCGATGATGTCGTCGACGTCGGCGATGTTGGTCTTGAAGTCACCGGCGATGGCCTGGGTGGAGTCGACCAGCCGTTGCAGTGCCGGGCCCAATCCCCCGACTGCCCTGGCTGTCTCGTTGAGGAGCGACGCGATCTTGTCCTTCGGCAGCGCCGACAGTCCGCGGTTGGCGGCATCGAGTGCCGGGCCGATTTCACTGGGCACGCTCCCCTTGGTGATCGTCTGTCCGGGCGAGAAGAACTTGCCCGGGTTGCCTGACGACACCAGGTCGAGGTACTGCTCGCCGACCGCCGACACCGAGTGCACGTTGGCCGACGCGTCGATCGGGATCTTGTAGCGATTGTCGATGCTCAGTGTGGCCCTGGCGCCGCTTTCGGTCGGCTCGACTTTGGTGACCTTGCCGATCTGGACTCCACGGTAGGTCACATTGGAGGTCCGATACAAGCCGCCCGACGCCGGCAGGTCGGCAGTCAGCGTGTATTGGCCAATGCCGAGAAGGCTTGGGACACGCAAGTAATACCAGCCCAGCGTCACCAGTGCGATCACCGTCAGGATTGCGAAGACGATCAACTGGTTGCGGATAAAGCGTGTCAGCATCGGACTACTCGCCCCGCTCCACTGGCGCGTCGGCCGGGTTGGGCGTGAACCGAACGTCAGGAATCATCGTTGCCGGATCGCGGCCCCACGACTGCTCGAGGGCACGCAAACCCCCCGAAAATCCCGTGCCGCTGAAGACCGCGTTGTCGATCGTGCTCAGCGTCAAATCGAACGTCCCGGAAATGTTGATGTAGTCGCCGCGCACGATTTTCGGCAGGGCGTCCATCGTGAACGGCGGGGAAAGCAGCAGGTTCAGGGACTGCACGAGATAGGGTGCGGAGCGCCCGAGCTGTTTGAGTGGGCGCTGCAACGACTGCAGGTCTTGGTGCAGATTGTCCTGGGACGCCGACAGTGCCTGATCGGCGACATCGCTGATTCGCCCGATGGCATCGATCGCGTCGGCGAACAGGTCGCGCCTTTCCGCGAAATGCTTGGCCAGCGGCGGGAATTCGGTCAGCACACGATCCACCGTGGCTGCGCGTCTGCCCGCATACGCCAGCAGCCGGTTGGTGGAGTCGATGGCGCGGGCAATGTCCTCGCGCTGGCGGTTGAGCTCCCTGGTGAACGTGTCCAGCTTGGACAGGAAATTCCGAATCTGGGCGGCCCGCCCGTTCAGGATGTTGTAGACCTCGTTTTGCACGACTTCGAGATTGGGGATGCCGCCGCCGCGCAGCACGATGGCCAGGCTGGCCAGTGTCTGCTCGATGGAGGGATAGGCCGAGGCGTGCTTCAGCGGAATGATGTCGCCGTCTTTCAGCAACTGCGGCGACGGGTTGCGTGGTGCGGCCAACTCCACGTGCTGAGAACCAAGCAAGCTGGTCTGCCCGATCTTCGCGGTGGCGTTCTTGGGCAGCTGCACATTCTTGTCGAGCCTGAGCGTGAGCGTAGGGACCCAGTTCTTCAGCTCGATTTTGCGGACGGTGCCGACAAAGACGTCGGACACCAGCACCCGGCTATTCCCGTTGAGCGCCAACGTGTTCGGCATCTGCACGTAGACGGTGTAGGAGCCGGCAGCGGTGCCGGGGCCACCGGGGATCGGCACATTCGCGATGCCGCGCCACCCGCACGAGCTCAGCACCAGCCCAGCCATCAGAAGCACCAGCACCCGCCAAACCCGCTGTCGGGCCCAGGCGATCACGAGCCCGGTCCTGCCGATGTTGCGGCTTCAGCCGGCAGGGCGGGCGGGCCGGCTGTCGGCGAAGGCAGGGGCTGCGGGTACCACGGTGGCGGCAGCGGGTTGTTTTGGTCATACGCGTTCGGTGGTCCGGGCATGGTGCGACCGGGCGGTGGAGGTGTGATGTCCGGGCCACCCATGAGCTCCGCCAACGACTCTGGTGTCAACATGTTCGCGGTGGCCGGCTGTACTCGAACGCCTTGCATGCCCGCAGCGACGATCCAGCCCGGCTCGGAGTTGCGGTGTGACCACGGGGTATCCCGCGCGAAGATTCCGGGGACGGTGGTGTCCTTGTACCCGGGGGGCGGCTGCAGCCGCGGTTCGGAGTAGGCGATGTTCTTGGGCAGCGTGTCGGCGGTGGTGAACAAGTTCAGCCCGAACGGGAAGTAGTTGAACTTGATCGCATCGAGAATCGGTGCCAGGTACTGCGCACACAGTTCGGCGGAATCTTGGTAGCCGAGCCGGCTGCCGGCCTGAATTGCACTGCAGAAGAACTGCATTGGGTTCGCGAAATTGACCAGCGTCGGAACCTCGGTGAGCCCGCCATGCGCCGGCTCGTAGCTGGCGAGCACGTTCGCGGCCATGTGAGGCAGCACGTGCAGTCCGGTCTCAAGGCCGTCCCTCGGCGTGGGCTGCACGAGTGCGGTCGTCGTCTCGGCGAGGTTGTCGACGTCGCGGGTCAGCACCTCGCGGTTCTCGGCGAAAAAGTCGCGGGCCGTGGACAGCAGGGTGTCGGTCTGTTGTACCGCGCTGGCGATCGCGTGGTCCGAGCGGGTCAAGCTGGTGGTGAACCGGGCGAGGTCGCGGTTGAGAGCGACGAACCGCTTGTCGTCTTTATGCAGTGCATTGACGAACGACGCCAGGCTGTGCAGAGCGCCGAAGAAGTCGCCGCGGCCCTCGTTCAACGTGGTCAATGCCGCGGACAAGTTGGTCAATGTGGTGTTGATCCGCTCGCCCTTGCCGGCCAGCCCGTCGGCGAACGACTCGACGATGTCGCCGAACGGGCCCTTGGGCTGGTCTTTCGTCGGACCGAGCTCCGAGATGATATTGGTGACCTGGTTGCGCAGGTCGTCCCACTCCACGGGCGCCTGGGTGCGCTCGATGGGGATCACCGCGTTGTCGGCGAGTATCGGGCCGCCGTGGTAGGGCGGTTCGAGCTGGATTGTGCGTGACGCCACCAGGCTTGGGTTGAGGATCACCGCCGAGGCGTTGGCCGGCACCTTGTACTTGTTCTGGTAGTGGAACGTCACTTTCATCTTGTCACCGGCCGGCTCGATGCTGTCGACGGAACCGACTCGCACGCCCATGATTTGGACTTTGTCACCGGAATACAGCGCATTAGCCCGCGGGAAGTATGCCACCACAGTGTTGTTCGTTATTTTGCGGTAGAGCTGCCAACCCGCAAGCGCCACAACGAAACCGACCACCAATACGAGCGATGCCACGATCACGAACGTCCGCGACACCTGCGGCAGCCGCAGCTGACGGATATCGAAAATAGTGCTCATCGGCTACCTCCGGTCCCGTCTGGCGTGATGAACGGAGCTGGGAGTTGCGGACCCGGTCCAGGCGGTGCCGGCGGCCCCGGAGGCAGCGGCGCCGGTGGCGGAGCCGGCCCTGCCACGGGTGCCAGTGGTTCGGTGCGTGCTCCCGGCGGCGCGTTGGGGGGCAACGGGACCGCTGTGCCCGGAACGTCCGGAGGTCGCTCGCCCGGCCGTCCGGCGATCGGGATGCCGGGTGTCGGCGGCTGGCCGTTGGGGTTCGGGGTGGAGGTCTGGACGTCGGGCGGCGCCAGTTCCGGGCCGGACAACGCACCGAAGGGGCCCTGGTTCTGGTCAATACCGGCGCACGGCAACGGGTTCCACGGCCGCGGCAGTTGATCCGGCGGCGGCGTGTACGAGCACGGCGATCCGGGTGGGACGGCCGGTCCCGGATGATCCGGGGTGCCTTCCAGCACCGGCGGCGCCGGTGGCGGCGCTCCGTTGGGGAACCGGGTGCCGTTGGGGGCCGGCCACCGAAACGCCGGCAGTCCGGCGTTGCGCCAGAACTCCTCGGGGTCGATACCCCGCTTCTTGAACGCCGCATCGACCCACGGCTGCAAGATCTGGTACGGCAGCAGGTTGGCGATCATCACCTTGAAGTAGGGGCCGGAGCTGACCGCCTCGCTGAGCGCTGCGGTGTAGTTGCGCAGGCTGACCAGTACGGCGACGAGGTCGTCTTTGTGCTTGGTCAGCATGTCGGTGACGACACGCAGCTGCTCGAGCAGATGGTGCAGGTTCGGGTTGTCGTGGATGAGCCCTTGCAGTTGCGTCGAGAACCGGGAGATGTTGCCTAGCAACGCGTCGATGGCTCGACCGCGTTCGTTGAACGCGGACAACAGGCTCTGCGTGTTGACCAGCAGCCGGTCGAACTGTTCGCTGCGGTCGCCGAGAACCCGGGCTACCTTTCTGGCTTGGGCGACAAGGTGTTTGATGTCCTCGTCGCGTTTGCCGATGGTGTCGGAGAACCTGGCGACCCCGTCGAGCGCAGCGCTCAGGTGTGGGTAGGTCTCGTCGATGGTGTCCGACAGGACATTCAGCGACCGTTTGACGGTATCGATGTCCCACCCGCCGGCTGCCTTGGTGACGTCGAAGAATGCGTCGTAGATCTGATACGGCGTGGTGCTTTGGCCCAGCGGCAACGCGGCTCCCGGCCGCAGCTTCTGCGTGCCTCGCGGTTCCACCTCGAGCACCCGCTTACCCAGGATGGTGTCGGTCTTGATCGCCAGCCGGCTTTCGGTGCCGATGGTGTGGGTTCCGGTCGAGAACTTGACCGTGATGTGATCGTCGTCGATGGCGACCGCCTCAACCTTGCCGACGTCCTTGCCGGCGATGCGGACCTTGTCGCCTTTGCCCACTCCCCCGGAGTCGCTGAACTGCCCGTAGTAGCTGGGCTGGGCGAAAAGCATCGGGACGCTGGTAAAGCTTTGGCCCACACCAATTGTCAGCGCTGCCATGACGATGGCCATTGCCCCTATGCGGGCCCGATTGGTGGGTTCTAGCGTTCTCATTGCCGCGTGCACCTGCCCGTGGGCTGCTGGAAGAGCCTGATCGTGCGCACCGGGCCGCCCGGTTGCAGCCCGTTGACCTTGATCGACAAGTCGCACAGGTAGAAGTTGAAGAAGTCGCCGTAGATACCTCCGGTGCGTCCGATCAGGTTGAATGCCTTCGGCGTCTTGGTCAGCAGATCGTCGAGCTTGTCGCGCTGGTCGATGAGCGGCTGGGCGATGGTTTCCAGATAGCCGACGGTGCTGTGCACCAGTGCGCGGTTGTCGGCCAGCAGGTCGGCCACCGTTCCGGCGGCATTGCTGATGTGCGCGGTGGCGGACGCCAGCGGATCGGCCCGGTCTTTGAGACCAGTGATCAGTTTCTCGACGTCGTCGACGGTCTGGTCGAACTGGTTGCGGTGCTTGACCGTGGTGTCCAGCAAGGTGTTCAGGTTGGTGATCACCTCGCCGATGGCCTGATCTCGCTCGGCGAGATGGGAAGTCAGTTGGGCGGTCTGGTCGAGGATGTCGCTGATGGTTCCGCCTTGCCCCTGGAAGACGGTGATGATCGCGGACGCGATGCTGTTGACCTTGTCCGGGTTCAGAGCCCGAAACAGCGGTTTGAAACCACCGATCAGCGCGTCGAGGTCGAGCGCCGGTTGGGTGCGCGACAACGGGATCAACCCGCCCGGCGGCAGGATGCGGTCAGCCCCTTCCCCCTGGCCACGGTCGAGTTCGATGTAGCGGTTGCCGATCAGATCCTGGTAGCGGATCTGCACGGTCGTCGATTGATACAGCCGCAGCGAGCGGTCGACGGCAAATTCGACGCGTATCCGCCGATCCCCGTCGACCAGGTCGACCTTTTTGACCTTGCCGACTTCGACACCGAATGCGCGGACGAACTGACCGGCCCGCAGTCCGCTGGCATTGCTGAATTCCGCTGCATAGCTGTCGGTCTTCTCGAATCGCAGCTGACCGAAAACAATGATGATCACGACGGTGAGCAGCACCTGTACCGACGCGATGGCGGCGAGTCGAACGACCGTACCGTTGAGTTTCATGGGTTGATGGTGTTCTCCCCGTACTGGCGCCCCCACATGTATTCGATGCCGAGGGGCTGGTTGAGCTCGAAGTGGTTGTACGCAGCGATGCTGTTGCCGGTGTCCATCACCAGATACGGCGCGGGCCAGAGGTCACGGGTGATGGGCTGCCAGCATCCGGGTGCGCCGCCCGGTCCGCCCCTGGCGTTCGTCCGCGGCAGGTTGTCGGGATAGACATACGGGTTCTCGGCGCCGGCGAGCGCCGCACCGAGCTGCGCGGCGTACCTGTTGCCGCTCTCCACCGCAGTGATTTTCGGGACGAGATCGGCGATGTTGCGGATGGTGCAGAAGATTTCAGGGCTGTAGGTGTCCAGCAACCGGGCGGTAGCCGCCAGATCGGCGACAACACGGACCAAATAGGGCTGGCTTCGTTTGAGTATCTGCTCGCCGGTGTTACCGAACCCGACCGACGCCAAAAGAGCCGCGTCCAAATCACTTTGCTGATGGGTGAGGGTGCGCGCGGTGATCACCGCGTTGTCGAAGAAGTCGAAGAGGTCGGGTGCGGCGTTCGCATAGGTATCAGTCAGAGCGGCGAGCTGTCGGATGTCGTGTCGGATGGCCGGCATCCGCGCATTGACGTCGTCGAGGATGGCGTTACCCTTGACGATCGACGACCCGAACTTGTCGCCCAACCCGCTCAACGCGTCGGCTGCCGCGCTGAGCGTCAAGTTCACCTTGACCGGGTCGACTTTCTCCGCGATCTGGGTAATTGTCTCGAACAATGTGTTGAACTCGGTCGTCACCGATCTCGCATCGATCACATGCTTGGGCGTGATCCGTTGTGGGGTAGGGTTTTTCGGTGAGCTGAACGACACGTACTTGTTGCCGAAAACGGTGGTGGCGACGATCTTGGCGTTGACGTTGGCCGGAATCAGCTTGACGTACTTCGGGTTCACATCGAGCGACAACTTGGCGGAGGGTTGGCCGTCATGCTCCACTTCGGAGATGTCGTCCACCCGACCGATACTCACGCCGTTATAGGTGACCTTTGCCCCGCGATCCATCACCAGGCCCGCGCGCGGGGCCAACATCGTCAATCGCGTCTTGGCGGTGAACTCACCCCGAAACTGCGCATAGGTCAACGCAAGTACGAGCGCACACACCGCGAACAACCCCACTCCCGCCAACTTATTGGGCCACCTGCGCGGACTGCGTTGCGTCGTCGGCGTCGTCATAGCGGCTACACGGTGAGGTTGAAATTCGGATCGACGCCGTAGAGCGCCATGGAGGTCAGCAACACGACAATGACCGTGGAGACGAGCGAGAAACGCATCGACCGGCCGACAGCCTGCCCCACCCCGACAGGGCCGCCGGTGGCGTTATACCCGTAGTAGCAGTGGGTGATCATCACGATGACCGCCATGACGATGACTTCGGCACCCGACCACACCGCGTCCTCGGTGCGCAGGAAGGTGCGGAAGTAGTGCTCGTAGGTGCCCACGGACTGCCCGTAGAACAGCGTGGTGACGGTCTGGCCCGACAGGAACGACATGACCAGCGCCATCGCGTACAACGGCACGATCACCACCAGCCCCGCCACTACTCGAGTCGACACCAAAAAGGCAACCGATTTGATGCCCATCACCTCAAGGGCGTCGATCTCCTCGCTGATGCGCATGGCGCCCAATTCCGCTGTGGCACCGGCGCCTACCGTCGCCGCCAGCGCGATGCCTGTCACGACCGCGGTCACCACACGCACGTTGGCCAGTGCGGCGAAAAACCCGGTGAATGCTTCCACACCGATGTTGCCCAGCGATGCGAATCCCTGGATGGCGATCAGTGAACCGCCCGAGAGCGTAGTGAATCCGATGATGGCGACGGTGCCGCCGATCACGGCCATCGCGCCGGTGCCCATGCCGATTTGGGCGATCAGCCGCAGTGTCTCGGTGCGGTATCGGCGTAGCGCCCACCCGATCGACCAGGCGCCCGCGACAGCGAAGCGGGCGAGGTTTCCGGCCTCGTCGAGCACGTGGGATGCGCCGCCGACGTAGCGGCTGAAGGTCGCGACAGTGCGCGGGTAACGGGCCCGGACAACCGTAGCCGCTGATATTTGGGCCATGTCAACGCCCCGTGCCGAATCGCACGCCGATGGTCGTCAGCACCACGTTGACCGCGAACAATGCGAGCACGCACAACACCAGCGTCTCGTTGACCGCAGTGCCGACGCCCTTGGGACCGCCCTTGGTGGTCAGGCCGCGGTAGCAGCCCACCAATCCGGCGATCAGCCCGAACACCGCGGCCTTGATCGTTGCGATGACCACTTCCGGCAAGCCGGTGATCAGCGTCAACGTGGCCAAGTAGGCGCCGCCGGAGACGTTTTGGATCTCGACGCCGAAAAAGAAGCCACCGACCAAACCGATGGTGATGACGGTGCCGTTGAGCAGTGTGGCGACGACGGTTGACGCGATCACGCGCGGCGCGACCAGCCGGTAGATCGGGTCGATGCCGAGCACCTCCATCGCGTCGATCTCCTCGCGGATGGTGCGCGCACCCAGGTCGGCGCAGATCGCCGTCGACCCGGCCCCGGCAATTACCAGCACCGTGGTCAGCGGTCCCAACTGAGTAACCGCACCCAACGCTGCGCCAGCGCCCGAAACGTCAGCGGCGCCAAACGCAGCCAGCAGCGTGTTGAGCGTGAAGATGATGAGCACGGTCAGCGGAATCGACACCGCGATGGTGGGCAACAACGCGACCCTCATGATGAACCAGCACTGGTCGATGAACTCGCGCCACTGAAATGGCCCGCGCAACAATGCTTTTCCGGTCAGCACGCACATGCGGGCGAAGCCGCCGACCACTCCCAGCGGGGTCTGGAGTTGGTCGCGGACGTAATCGGTGAGCCGGGTCGGTGTCGCCGTCGTCACCGGTGTCTCCGCGCCGCGAGACCGCAACGGCCGCCTGGTGATTCGGGCCATGCGTTCTGTTGAGGCACCCGCTTTGCGCCGGCCTCATGAAGCACGAAGGAAAAAAGTCGGTGTGATAACGGATCCATCACGGATCACACTATGCAACAAAAGTAACTTAGGTCACACCAGACACGCGCTAAGTTTATCGGCATTCCTCGATCACGACGGTGCCGTCATCGTGGTGGAACCGCGTCGCAGGCCAGGCTATCCCTCGAGCTTGTAGCCCAACCCCCGCACCGTCACCAAATGGACGGGATTCGCGGGGTCGGCTTCGATCTTGGAGCGCAGCCGCTTGACGTGGACATCGAGTGTCTTCGTGTCGCCAACGTAGTCCGCGCCCCACACCCGATCGATCAGCTGACCGCGGGTAAGCACCCGACCGCTGTTGCGCATCAGGTACTCGAGCAGGTCGAACTCCTTGAGCGGCAAGGTGATCTGCTTGCCGTTCACCGAGACGATGTGCCGTTCGACGTCCATCCGCACTGGGCCGGACTCCAGCACGCCATCGGTGACTTCGGAGTCGTCGTCGCCGCCGCGGCGCAGCACGGCGCGGATCCGGGCGATCAACTCGCGGGCCGAGTACGGCTTGGTCACATAGTCGTCGGCGCCCAGCTCCAGGCCGACTACCTTGTCGATCTCGCTGTCGCGGGCGGTGACCATGATCACCGGCACGCTCGAGCGAGCGCGCAGTTGCTTGCACACGTCGGTGCCGGACATACCCGGCAGCATCAAGTCGAGCAGGACGATGTCGGCGCCGGCCCGGTCGAACTCGGCCAGTGCCGACGGTCCGTCGGTGACAACCGTGGCCTCGAAGCCCTCCCTGCGCAGCAAGAACGCCAGGGGATCGGCCAGCGACTCCTCGTCCTCAACGATCAGCACGCTAGTCATTGGCGCCACTCCTCCTCATCGCTTCGCTCTGCATCGTCGTCGGCGCGAGTCATTGGCGCCACTCCTCCTCATCGCTTCGCTCTGCATCGTCGTCGGCGCGAGTCATTGGCGCCACTCCTCCTCATCGCTTCGCTCTGCATCGTCGTCGGCGCGAGTCATTGGCGCCACTCCTCCTCATCGCTTCGCTCTGCATCGTCGTCGGCGCGAGTCATTGGCGCCACTCCTCCTCATCGCTTCGCTCTGCATCGTCGTCGGCGCGAGTCATTGGCGCCACTCCTCCTCAGCAGGGATCATCGGCGTAGTTCTTCCTCTCGTTGGGGCCGCGTGGGCCGCTTGTCGCGCCCCGCTGGTTCATTGGTTTGGTCGTCGTTGTCCTCGTAGGCCGGGATCGACAACGTGAACGTCGACCCCGTTCCCGGCTGACTCCACAGCCCGATGCTGCCGTTGTGGTTGGCCGCGACGTGCTTGACGATGGCCAACCCCAGCCCGGTGCCGCCGGTGGCGCGCGAGCGCGCCTTGTCGCCGCGGAAGAACCGCTCGAAGACCCGCTCCTGGTCTTTGCGCGCGATGCCGATACCGCGGTCGGTGACGGCGATCTCGACGTTGTCGCCGCGGCGACGACGGCTGATCGACACCAGCGACCCCCGCGGCGAATAAGCGATCGCGTTGGACACCAGGTTGGCCAGCGCGGTGACCAGCAAGCTTTGGTTGCCCAGCACCCGCAAGCCGCTGGGCGAGTCGGTTCGCACCTGGATGTCGGCGTTGTCGGCGGCGACTTTGTGACGTGAAATCGCTTCGGCCACAACGGTATCGACGTCGACATCGGTCAGGTCGGGCAACCGCTCTGCGCCCTGCAGCCGGGACAGCTCGATCAACTCACCGACCATGTCGCCCAGCCGGTTGGCCTCGACAAGCACCTTCTCGCCGAAGCGGCGCACGGTCTCCGGGTCGTCCGCTGACGCCAGCAGGGCCTCGGCGAGCACGGCCATGGCGCCGACCGGGGTCTTGAGTTCGTGGCTGACGTTGGCCACGAAGTCGCGGCGGGTCGCCTCCATCCGGGCATACTCCGACTGGTCGTAGACGAAGACGACGGCGAACCGACGATCTTCCTCGCTGAGCAGCCGGGCCTGCCCGTGCACCGCCAGCCCGGAGCGTCCCGGCGCGGTCCGCTTACTAGGTGAGATGTCGAACTCGATATCGTCGCCGATCTCCAGTACCCGCTGCGCCGCCCGCCACGCCTCGTCGTCGAGTTGGCGGTCGTGCACCAGACCCAGTTCGCGGGCCTGGTCGTTGAGGTAGACCACGTCGCGATGCGTGTCGACCACCGCGGTTCCCACCGGAGACAGCGCGACGATGCGCTCCAGCATCTGCGAGACGGTGATCCCGGCCCATTCGGCGGCCACCCGCCGCCGGCGCTCGACGACTCGTGCTGCCAGCCGGGCCCCCGCGGTAATACCGACGCCCAATGCCAGCGAAGACAACACCCCGGCCAGCAACAGGGCCGAGAACACAGTCACATAAAAATCGTACAAACCCTGATGAACTTCGCCCCAGCAGCGCGCGGCCAAAATCGAACATCTCACATGCTGCGGCGCAGGTGTTCCACCGCTGTTCATGCGATGTTTGCCGAACCGTCGTCTCAGCCTTGCACCGAGTGGCCAGTTATTGCACGGTTTCGGTTCGATCGCGTGTCATAACTGGCCACGGCATGAGTTAGCGGGCGCCTTGGCTGGCAACGGCAGCCGCACCCGCGGCGGCCGCCTCCGGGTCGAGGTAGCTGCCGCCTGCCACCACCGGTTTGAGGTCGGCGTCGAGGTCGTAGCGCAGCGGAATGCCGGTCGGAATGTTCAGCCCGACGACCTCCTCGTCGGACATGCCGTCCAAATACTTCACCAGGGCCCGCAGCGAATTGCCGTGCGCGGCGATCAACACCGTCTTGCCGAACCGCAGGTCCGGCACGATGACGTCGGTGAAGTACGGCAAGAACCGCGCCACCACGTCGGCCAGGCACTCGGTCAGCGGGCCACCGCCGATGTCGGCGTAGCGGGGATCGCTGTCCTGGCTGAACCGGCTGCCCTTCTCGATCGGCGGCGGCGGCGTGTCGTAGCTGCGCCGCCAGGCCATGAACTGCTCCTCGCCGTAGCGCGACTTGATGTCGGACTTGTCCAGCCCCTGCAGCGCGCCGTAGTGGCGTTCGTTGAGCCGCCAACTGCGGTGCACCGGAATCCAGTGCCGGTCGGCGGTGTCCAGCGCCAAGTTCGCGGTGGTGATCGCGCGGCGCAGCAGCGAGGTGTAGACGACGTCCGGCAGCAGGTTGTGCTCGACCAGCAGCTTGCCGCTGCGCACCGCTTCGGCGCGGCCCTTGTCGGTCAGGTCGACGTCGACCCAGCCGGTGAACAGGTTGCGCGCGTTCCAGTCGCTTTCGCCATGCCGCAGCAGCACCAGCGTGCCAGCGTTTTGCATGCCGGCAAGTCTCTCACGAACGCTGGTCCGAACCGTCCTGACGGTCTTCCTCGTCGATGAGGTGGGCAAACGCCTGCAGGTTCTTCAACGACTCACCGCGGGACACCCGCCACTCCCACTCTTTTTGGATCGATGAGCGAAAACCCAACTCCAGCAACGTATTGAAGTCCGAGTCCACCGCCTCGAGCACCTGCCCGAGCACCCGGTCGAGCTCATCAACATCGACCGAGGCCAACGACATGTGGCCGATCAGGTAGATGTCGCCGACATTGTCGAGGGTGTAGGCCACCCCGTAGAGCCGGCGGTTGCGTTGCAGCAGAAACCGGTAGACGCCCTCATGGTTCTCGTCCGGCTTGCGGCACACGAACGCCTCGACCCGCACCGAATGCTCGCCGATGCTCAAGATCGTGTTGGTCTTGAGTTTGCGCTCCCCGGGCAGCTCCACGATCAGCCCCGGCGGCCCGCCGTGCGCGCCTGCGTGCCGGCTGAAGGTCAGGTGGCTGGCGCCCAGCGCGTCCTCGATGACCTGCTGCACGTGGCTGATGGGCGCGGCTTCCGATGTGCCGTTGCCATCGTCGGCGGGGCGGCTCACGCGCCCACCCCTCTCGGTGCCGCCCAGTGTCGGGCCCGTCGCGCCGATGCCAACCCGCGCACCGGGCGCCGCCGCGTCCCCCGGAATTCGCTGATTGCGCGCTGATAGCTGGCCAGCAGCGCGTCGACGGTGTTGTCCCAGGAAAACGTCGCCGCATGCTGGACTGCTGAGCGGCTCATCGCGGCGCCGACCCGCAGCAGCTGCTCGATCGCGTCGGCCCACCGGTCGACGTCGTGGCCGGACACCAACGTTCCGCTGATCCCGTCGCGCACCGCCACCGGCAACCCGCCCACCGCGGCCGCCACCACCGGCGTCCCGCAGGCTTGCGCCTCCACGGCAACCAACCCGAACGACTCCGAATAGCTCGGCACCGCAACCACGTTTGCGGCCTGAAACAACCGGACCAGATCCTCGCGGTCCTGGGGCGGCAGGAACGTCACCCGGTCGGTGATACCCAGTTCCTCGGCCAGGCGAACCAACCCGTCCGGGGCGGCCAGACCGCTGCCCGACGGTCCGCCGGCCACCACGATGCGCACCCCCGGCAGCTTGGCGGCGGCGCGCAACAAAATGTCGGGCCCCTTCAGTGGCTGGATACGGCCCACGAAGGCAACGACATGTTCGTCGAGCGGAAGCCCCAGCGCGGCCCGCGCCGCGCGGCGATCACCGGGACGGAACACGTCGAGGTCCACGCCGGGATGGGCCACGTCGATCCGCGCCGGGTCGGCGCCGTGCAACGAAACCAGTTGCGCGGCTTCGGCATCGGTGTTGACGATGAGCCGGTCGGCCTCGTCGACCACCTGTTGCTCACCGACCGTGCGCAGCGGTGGCTCGGGGGTATCGCCGTCGGCCAGGGCCGCGTTCTTCACGGCTGCCAGCGTGTGCGCGGTGTGCACCAACGGCACCGCCCAGCGGTCGCGGGCCAGCCAGCCGACCTGACCGGACAGCCAGTAGTGCGAGTGCACGATGTCGTAGTAGCCCGGCTCGTGGGCGGCCTCAGCGCGCAACACCCCGGCGGCGAACGCGCACAGCTGGGTGGGCAGGTCGTATTTGTCGAGGCCTTCGAACGGTCCGGCCACCACGTTGCGCACCAGCACACCCGGTGCTACCCGCACAGTCGGCGGATCGGTCGACGCCGTGGCCCTGGTGAAGATCTCCACCTCGACGCCGCGGCGGGCCAGGTGCAGCGCTGTTTGCAGCACGTAGACGTTCATCCCGCCGGCGTCGCCGGTGCCCGGCTGAGCCAGCGGGGAGGTGTGCACCGACAGCACCGCCACCCGGCGCGGATCGTTCAATCGGGAAACTTCGAGCCGGGGCAGTTCGCTGTTCCGCACACCGCCATCTTTGCAGTACCGCCAGCGCCGCCCCGACGCCGCAGGTCACGCCGACGTGTCGCGAGCAGCAGCACCCGCCACCCCCAGCGGCGACCCATACGCGCCGCCAGTGGGTGAGTTCTGGGCGCGTCGCATTGCGCCCAGCGGATCGGCATAGAGCCCGCCCAGCGAGACGATCCCGGCGCCGGCCTCCTGCACCCGGTTGCCGAACGCGGTGACCCGGATATCGCGTGCTGGCAGCACCGAGCGGTCGGCGAACGCCGCCTCGACGTGTTGCATGCCTTCGGGGTATTCGGTGAACGCCTGGCCGCCTACCACCAAGTCGTCGGGATTGAGCAGATCGCGCAGCAACGCCACCGCTTCACCGAGCACCCGAGCCCGCTCGACCAACAGCTCTTGGGCCTGTTGGTTGCCGTTGCGCGCCGCCCGCACCAGCTCCGTGATCGCGCTGGCCGGCCCACCGGTGCGGGCCGCCGGCAGAATGCGCAGCCGGCGAGCCGCGGCCAGCACCGCTTCGTCGCTGACCGTGGATTCCAGTTGCCCGGACCCGCCCAGCAGTTCAGAGTCGGCCGGCAAGTTGGCGATGGTGCCCGGACCGCTGGCCGGGCTGTGCACTCCGCCGCCGATCACCAGCGCATACCCCACCGTTTCGCGGGCGTAGACGTACAGGCTGGTCGACGAGTTCGGCGCGAATCGGCGCATGCCGAGCAGTAATTCGGCACCGGCCATTGCGTCGACGTGGGACGCCACCGACACCGGCAGGCCCAGCACCTCGGCCAGCACCGGTCCTACCGGCGCCTGGCGCCACCCCAGCCGCGGATGGTCGACATGGCCGGTGGCGCCGTCGACCACACCGCCGATGGCCACCCCCACCCACAGCGGGCGCCGCCGATGCCAGCGCCGCAGGTAGCGGCGTGCCCCGTCGGCCAGCGACGCCAGCGCAGGACCCTGCGCCGATCGCGGTGTGGGCGTCTCGACAGCATCGAGGGTGCGGCCCAAGAGGTCGGTGGCCACGATGCTGGTGGTGCGCGCCCCGATGTGGATGCCCAGGGTCAAAAACGGCTCGTGGTTGACCTCCACGGGCACGCGGGGGCGCCCGATGGCGCCGGCGACGGCCAAGTCGGCGCGTTCACGGAGGAGGCCGGCGTCGAGCAGCGCGATGACTTGGCGGTTGACCGTCGCGATGCTCAGCGCGGTGACAGTGGCGATGACGTCGCGACCGATCGGGCCGCGCAGCCGCACCGCCCGGAAAACCGATGCCGCGGCGGCGTCGGACAGGTGCAGCGACGGCGCGATGACGTTGTGCCGGGAACGCAGCGCGGGCTTACGGGTGTGCGAATGGGTGCTGAGTGAGGTCGAGCGCACGGGGTGTCCTTGTCGAGTTCCGGTGGCGGGCCTGGCCACACCAGCGTTGGGTTGTGGTCGCTCAGGAGGCGCAGACTGCGCGGCAACAACACGCACAGTCTGCGTAGAGACACAGCCCCAGCACGGCACTCAGGTACACACGGGGAAATTTAGCACGGTTATCTAGAGTTGGTCAGATGACGACACCAGAGGCGGACAAGCGGGTTGCGGTGGTCACCGGCGCCAGCTCCGGAATCGGTGCAGCAACCGCGAGAACCCTTGCAGCACAAGGGTTTCACGTAGTAGCGGTGGCGCGTCGCGCGGAGCGGGTCGCCGCGCTGGCCGACGAGATCGCAGGCACCGCCGTGATCGCCGATGTGACCGACGACACAGCGGTGGACAAACTGGCGCGGGGGCTGAGCCGGGTCGACGTGCTGGTCAACAACGCCGGCGGCGCCAAAGGATTGGAGCCCGTCGCCGACGCCGACCTCGAGCAGTGGCGCTGGATGTGGGAGACCAACGTGCTTGGCACGCTGCGGATGACCCGGGCGCTGCTGCCCAAGCTGATCGACTCCGGCGACGGGCTGATCGTCACCGTCACTTCTGTTGCCGCTTTCGAGGTCTACGACGGCGGTTCGGGCTACACATCGGCCAAGCACGCACAAAGCGCACTGCACCGCACGCTGCGCGGCGAGCTGCTCGGAAAACCGGTGCGGCTCACCGAGATTGCGCCCGGCGCGGTGGAAACGGAGTTCTCATTGGTGCGCTTTGCCGGCGACCAGCAGCGCGCTGATGCCGTCTACGCCGGCATGACACCGCTGGTCGCCGAAGACATCGCCGAGGTGATCGGCTTCGTGGCGTCCCGGCCGCCGCACGTCAACATCGATCAGGTGGTGATCCGGCCCCGCGATCAGGCCAGCGCTACCCGCCGGGTCGCACGCTAGGCCGCGTCGTGGTGGGCGTACCTGACAGCGTGGGGGCGGTGCTCGGCGTCGCGGGAGCGGTTCGCGGCATCGCCGCGGGCGATCGATTGGTTCCCGTCGGCGCGGGCAGCGCCGACATGCTCGTCCACGTGTCCCAATCCACGGCCCAGTCCCAGATGTCGCCGTCGGAGTACGACAGCTGGATGGAGCTGCCAGTCACCTCGACCGGGTCGCCGTAGATCGCGCTGCTGTAGTACTGCTCGGCGTCCGACGTCGACAGGTTGATGCAGCCGTTGGTGACGTTCGTATTGCCTTGCGCTCCAGCGCTCATCGGGTTGGCGTGGATGAATTCGCCGTTGTTGGAAATCCGAACCGCCCAGCGCTCGTGGACATTGCTGTAACCCGCGGCCGGGTTGGACATGTAGAAGTCGGCGTATTTCTCGCTGACGACGTGGATTCCGTTGCGGGTGACGTTGCGCGGCTTGTCGGCTTCGCCGTAGCTGCACGGGAAGTCCATGATGACGCCTTCGTCGCGGATCACCTGGATACGGTGCGAGGTGACCTCGGCCTTGACGATCTGGCGCCGCCCGATCTGGAAGTTCAGGCTCATGTCTTGCTTGCCGTACGCGCCGTCGCCGAATGCCAATCCGTACAGCTTGGCGTCGACGTTGACCTTGGTGCCCGGCGGGTAGTACTCGCGGGTGCGCCAGTGCACCCGCGATCCCTGCGCCTCGTCGGGCAGCCACGCCCAACAGCCCTCCACGGGTGGGTCGGTGGTGACGGTCAGGGCCCGCTCGACCGCGGCCTTGTCGGCAATCGGCGCGTCGAACTGGATGATGATCGGTGCCGCGATCCCGACGGTCTGCCCGTCGGCGAGTTGGAAACCGCCGTCGATGACCTTCTTTGGCGTCAGCGTGCTGAAGCGGCCGGCTATTGGGACGGCCTTGCCGTCGTGGCCGACCACCGAGCCGCTCCAGGTGTAGGTCGCGTCGTAGCCGAGTGGCTCGGTGATCGTGAAGACGGTGCGGTCGCGGTTGAGCGCGCCTGCGACCACCTTGCCGGCGGAGTTCTTCAGCACCACATGCTGAAACCAGCCGTCGCGGACTTCGACGCTGACCGGTGCGGTGGGCACGATATTGCGGGTGGCGTCGACGGGATGAAACGTCAAACTGGGCGCCGGCGGTGCTTTGGGCTTTGCGGATTCTTTGCTGGCACCACCGAAGCAGGCGGCGAGCACGTTCGGTGCGAACATCCCCATCGCAAGCGTCGTCAAAGCCCGACGCCGGGTGATGGGCGGCAGGGCGCGGGGTGTGCTCACGGCAGACAAAGATACCGGGGATAAGGGCCGGTTCCGGTCAGCCGCGCTACAGAACGCAGCCGACCAGCACCGGTTCTGGCGTGAGTGTGATGCCAAACACATCGCGGACACCGTCGCGCACGGTGCGGGCGAGCGCCACCACGTCGGCGGCGGTGGCGTGACCGCGGTTGGTCAAAGCAAGCGCATGCTTGGTCGACAGCCGGCAGGGGGCGCCATCTTCAGCGGGGTAGCCTTTGCTGAATCCGGCTTGCTCTACCAGCCAGCCGGCGGCCAGCTTGATCCCGCCCGGCGCCGGCCAGTGCGGCACCGGCCGATCGGCTTCGTTGGCCAGCCTTTGGTAAACATCTTGCGCGACAACGGGATTGGTGAAAAACGATCCCACACTCCAGGTGTCATGGTCGGCGGCGTCGAGCACCATGCCTTTGCGTCTGCGCAAGTTCAGCACCGCTTGGCGAACCGCTGTCGGGTCGGCTCGGTCGCCGATGGCTACGCCCAGCACTGTGGTCAACTCGCTGTAGCGCAGCGGCGCGCTGCGGCCTGCGGCGTCCAGCGCGAATTCGACCTCCAAGGCGACCGCCGCCTCCGAATGCTTGAGCACGCTGGTGCGGTAGCCGAAGCGCAAGTCTCGCCCCGGCACCCAACGCACCTCGCCGCTGCGCCGGTCCAGCAGCTGAACCCGGGTGATGGTGTCGGCCACTTCCGCGCCGTACGCGCCGACGTTCTGCACCGGGGTGGCGCCGGCCGAGCCGGGGATACCGGACAGGCACTCCAGCCCGCCCAGCCCGTGCTGTATGGACGCCACGACGACGTCGTCCCACACCGCGCCGGCCTCAGCGAGCAGGGTGTTGCCGTCGATGCTGATGCGGTTATTGGCCAGCCGCACGACGGTCAGGTCGGTCAGGTGGTCGGCGATGACCACATTGGAGCCCCCGGCCAATACCAGCAGCGGCTCAACACGTTCGGCGTCCAACTGCCGCAGCACCGCGACCACCTGCTCGGTGCTGGTGCAGGTGATGACGCGACGCGCGACCGGGCCGATCCGCAGCGTGGTCAGCGGCGCCAAGGCGACCGCCTCGGCGACGTGAGCACCGGCGAACCGCGAACCGACACCGCCCCGTTTCATGGGCCTTGACGGTAGCCTGACCTGCTATGCCGCGTTCATTCGACATGTCCGCCGATTACGGCGGCACCGTCGAACAGGTTCATCAGGCGTTCAGTGACGAGAACTATTGGCTGGCCCGACTGGCCGATTCCGGTGCCGATGACGCCACCCTGGACTCGATGCAGGTGGGCGATGACGGCAGCATCGACGTGATCACTACCCAGGTTTTGCGCAGCGACCGGCTGCCGGGGCTGGTCACCCAGTTTCACCGCGGCGATCTGTGTATCCGGCGGGAGGAGACGTGGGGCCCGGTCACCGGCGGCAGCGCGCACGCGACCGTCACCGGGTCAATCCTCGACGCGCCGGTTGGGCTGACTGGTACGGCAGTGCTGGCGCCGCTGCCCGAAACCGGCGGGGCGCGGTTGACCTTTCGGGCCACCGTCGAGGTGCGCATCCCGCTGGTCGGCGGCAAGATCGAAAATTTCATCGGCAGCCAACTGGTCGAGTTGCTGATCGCCGAGCAGCGATTCACCACGATGTGGATCAGTGAGAACGCCTGACGGTTGCGCTGTGGTGCATACGGCCCTCGCCGACGGGGCGACCCGCTGCGCCCGGCTCCGCCGCGCTTGCGATCGCCCAACACCAACCGGGGCGACCCGCTGCGCCCGGCTCCGCCGCGCTTGCGATCGCCCAACACCAACCGGGGCGACCCGCTGCGCCCGGCTCCGCCGCGCTTGCGATCGCCCAACACCAACCGGGGCGACCCGCTGCGCCCGGCTCCGCCGCGCTTGCGATCGCCCAACACCAACCGGGGCGACCCGCTGCGCCCGGCTCCGCCGCGCTTGCGATCGCCCAACACCAACCGGGGCGACCCGCTGCGCCCGGCTCCGCCGCGCTTGCGATCGCCCCTAGGCTGGCAATCATGCGGATTGCCTTGGCGCAGATCCTCAGCGGCACCGATCCGGCAGCCAACCTGCAGCTTGTGCGCGAGTACAGCAGCCGGGCCGCCGACGCCGGCGCGACCTTGGTGGTGTTTCCAGAAGCGACCATGTGCCGCTTCGGCGTCCCGTTGGGCCCGATCGCCGAGCCGGTCGACGGACCGTGGGCCGACGGGGTGCGCCGGATCGCAGCAGATGCCGGCATCACGGTGATCGCCGGGATGTTCACTCCCGCCGGCGACGGGCGCGTCACCAACACGCTGATCGCGGCGGGACCGGCCACCGACGCCGTCTACCACAAGATCCACCTGTACGACGCTTTCGGCTTCACCGAGTCACGCACCGTCGCCCCGGGCCGCGAGCCGGTGGTGATCACCGTCGACGGCGTCGGCGTGGGATTGACCACCTGCTACGACATGCGGTTTCCTCAGCTCTACATCGAGTTGGCCAGCCGCGGTGCCCAACTGATCACGGTCAGCGCGTCATGGGGCTCAGGTCCGGGGAAGCTGGAGCAGTGGACGCTGCTGGCCCGGGCCCGCGCACTGGACTCGACCAGTTACGTCGCCGCAGCGGGGCAGGCCGACTCGGGCTCGACCGACTCCAAGGCCCCGCTGGGTGTGGGCGGCAGCCTGGTGGCATCGCCATTCGGCGAGGTCGTAGCGGCCGCGGGCCCGCAGCCGCAGCTGGTGCTCGCCGACGTCGATCTCGACACCGTTGCCGCGGCCCGCGACACGATCGCCGTGCTGCGAAATCGGGCCGCCATCCCCCACCTCGATAAGGCAGAATCGCGCGGGTGACAAATCCGCAAGGGCCGCCACACGAGGACCCGTCGGAGTGGGCCCGCCCAGCAAGCGAGAGTCCGGCTGAGGAACCCGCGGCACCGTCCGAGGCGCCAACCGGGCAAATGCATCCCGGTGAGCATCAGCCTCCAGGCGATCGCACGGAGCCGGTCCCGGGACAGTCCGAGCCACCTCCGAGCGGGCCGACGCAGCCGACCCAGCCGACACAGGACTACCCGGCAGCGCCTCCCGGCCAGCCGACGTACCCGCAGGACTACCCGGCTGCACCCCCGCCCGGCCAGGCGCCGTACCCACAGGATTACCCGGCTGGCCCGCCGCCTGGTCAGCCGCCGTCGGAGGGCACGTCAGCACCCGTGAAAACCAAGCGCCGCTTCCTGCGCGACCCGCTGTCGATCGTTCTGGCTGTCGTAATCGTGGTGGCGCTGCTGATCGCCGGCGTTATCGGAGCCGAGTTGTATGCACGCCACCGCGCCGACAGCGTGGTCGCCGCGGCCACTCAATGCGTCGTCCAGGACAAGGTGAGCGTGTCGTTCGGCCCCACCCCGTTCCTGCTGCAGCATCTGACCGGCAATTACCGCGATATCTCGATAAAGACGGCGGGCAACCAAATCCGCAGCGCCAAGGGCATGAAGGCCGATATTCACATCGACAAGGTCGATCTGAACGGCAACGCCAATTCCAAGGGCACCATCAGCGCACTCGACGCCAACGTCACCTGGTCGTCAGAAGGCATCAAGCAAACGGTGCAAGACGCTGTCCCGTTCCTGGGTGGCCTGGTCAATACCGTGACCACCAACCCGGCTGACGGCACGGTCGAGCTCAGGGGTGCACTGGGTCTGGGCAGTGTCACCGTCAAGCCGCAGGTCGCGAATAACGGGTTGTCGCTGCAGGTGGTCAAGGTGACGGCGCTGGGTACCACCGTGCCGCACGAGACCGCGCAGGCAGCGCTGGACACCTTCGCGTCCAGCCTGACCAACGACTATCCGCTCGGTGTTCACGCCGACAGCGTGCAGGTCACCAACGACAGTGTGGCAGCGCACTTTTCGACGCGCAACGCATCGATTCCACCCGGCGAATCGGACCCCTGCTTCGCCAAGCTGTAGACCTCATAGACTTCGCTCAGTTCAATAAGGCACAATCGCGCTGGTGACGAATCCGCAAGGGCCTTCCGGCGGCGACCCCTCGGAATGGGCGCGCCCGACCACCCCTGGTCCGCAACCCCCGCCTCCGCCGTCGCAGTCGCCAACCCAGCGGATTCCATATCCCGGCCGCCCCCAGGAGCCGCGCCGTCCGCAGGAGCCGCGCCGCCCGGCCGGCCCTCCGCCGCGTCAACCCGGACCGCCGCCGTCGTCCCGGCCACAGCAGCCCGGACCGCCCCCGCCTCCGCCGCAGCAGCAGCCTGGCCGCCCGCCTACCCAGCAGCCGCGCCAGCCCGGTCCCGGGCCAGAGGGGTCCGACCAGGCCACAACGCGGCTGTCCATGCAACCCGAGTCGAAAGACAAGCCCGTGAAAACCCACCGCGGCTTCTTCCGCAACCCCACGGCCATCATGCTCACCCTGGTCACCGTGCTGGCGTTGGTCCTGGCCGGGCTCATCGGCGCCGAGCTCTACACTCGGCACGCCGCCGACAGCAAGGTGACCAACGCGGTGCAGTGCGAGGTGCAGGACTCCGCGAACGTGTCGTTCGCCGCGGCACCGCCGGTGCTGTGGCAGTACATCACCGGGCACTACACCCGCATCTCCGTACAGACGGCGGGCAATCAGGTGCGCAGCGCCAAGGGCATGAAGATCAGCCTTGACATCCGCGATGTGCGGCTGGCGAACTCCGGGACCTCCAAGGGCACGATCGGGTCGATCAACGGCACCATCACCTGGTCGTCGGACGGGATCAAGGACTCCATTCAGGACGCCATCCCGGTGATCGGCAGCCTGGTCACCAGCAAGGTCACCACCAACACCAGCGACGGCACCGTCCAATTGAAGGGCTTGCTGGACAGCGCCACCGTCAAGCCGCAGATCGCCAACAACGGGCTGTCGCTGCAGGTGGTCGAATTGAAGGCGCTCGGCTCGAAGATGTCGACCGATACGGTGCAGAAGAACCTCGACGACCTGACCTCGAAAGCGACCCAGAACTATCCGTTAGGCATCCACGCCGACAGCGTGAAGGTCACCGATTCCGGTGTGCAGGCGACGTTTTCAAGCCAAAACGCCACCATCCCGGCGTCGTCGTCGCAGCCGCAGACCGGTCAAGACTGCTTCGGCAGCCTCTGACACCTTCAGCGCAGTCCGTCGAGCACCGCGCGGGTGCCCGACAACCCCAGCCGGGTGGCGCCCGCCTCCAACATGGCCAGCGCGTCAGTAGCGGTGCGGATGCCGCCGCTGGCCTTGATCCCGAGCCGCCCGCCGACGGCGTCGGCCATCAGCGCCACGGCGTGCACCGACGCGCCGCCCGCGGGATGGAACCCGGTGGAGGTCTTGACTAAATCGGCGCCGGCTTCCGCGGCGGCGCGGCACACCTGCACTAACGTGTCGGCGTCGCGCAGCCTCAGTAGCGCTGCGGACTCCACGATCACCTTGAGCACGGCAGCCGGCACCGCCGCGCGCACCGCAGCGACGTCGGAGCGAACCGCGGCAAAATCACCGGCCAGTGCGGCGCCGATGTCGATGACCATGTCGACCTCGCTGGCGCCGGCAGCCACCGCCAACTCCGCTTCCTGCGCCTTGACTGCGGACAGGTGCTTGCCCGACGGAAAACCGGCCACCGCGGCGACCCGCACACCGGCGCCGATCGCGATCGGCACCATTGACGGCGAAACACACACCGCATACGCGCCGAGCTCGGCGGCTTCGGCGGCGACGGCAGCCACGTCGGCCGCAGTCGCCTCGGGTTTGAGCAGGGTGTGGTCGACCAGGCCGGCCAGTTCCTTGCGGGTGAGCGGAGCCCGCACTACAGCGGCTCTTCGGGGCCGCCGGGATTGCAGCCGGACGCGAGCATCGTGGTGTCGTCGACCACTGGCCGCCACGGCTCGAGGTTCCAGCTGACCTTGCCGGGCTGCGCCAGCTCGGCCAACTGCCAGTGGCAGACGAACTGCGCGTGCATGCTGGCGCTGTTGGCGTCGGGGGCCAGCGCAAGCACCTCGCTCCAGGCCTCATCGGGGTCGGCCTCCCGGATCGCCGCTGCGCGGCCCGACGGCGTCGGGTAGACCCGCAGGCTGGACAGGTTGCCCCAGTGCACCCATTCGGTGTGGTCCACGAACGGCGGCGTCACCCCTGTGCTGGAATCGGCCGATGCCGAGGCAGCGCCCAGCAGCGCCACGCCTGTCGCCGCGGCGACGGCGATCACGGCTCGCATGCCGCTAGTGCGATTTACCTTGAATTTCAAGCAATTTCGGCCGGACATCAACCAGGTAGACCCCCGACGCGCAGGCCGCGATCGCCATACCCAGGACGCCCAGCAGCCATGCGAGCGGCATGGCAGCGCCCAGGATCAGCAGCCAGACCGGCTTGGTCAGCTTCTCCGCGGCGGTGTAGGCGTCGGGACGCTGCATTGCCGCATGCACAAACGCGTACAGCGTCGTCATCAGTACGCCGATCAGCAGGATGACCAGGACGGTATGCACAAGGCTCACGCCGTAAGCCTATGCGGGTTGTGTCACAGACGTCGACTCCGAGCCGCCTCGGCGAGGCGACCCGGAGTCGAGTGTGTTGTTGACCCGCCGCTGCCACAGCGGGCAGCGGCCGAAGCGAATTACTTCTGGGTGACCTTCTTGGCCGGCGCCTTCTTGGCCGGCGCCTTCTTGGCCGCGGTCTTCTTGGCCGGAGTCTTCTTTGCCGGCGTGCTTTTGGCGGGCGTCTTCTTGGCCGCCTGCTGCTTCTTGGGCAGCTCGATACCAACCAGCTTGGCGGCGCGCTCACCGACCGCGCGGGTCTGCGACGCGACCGTGCCCAGCGCCTCCTGGGTCAACTCCACCGCCTGGTCGACATAGCCCTCGGCGCGCGCCGACGCCTCATCGAAGCGACCTTGGCTGCGCAGCCGCTCGAGAGCGAGCTCGCCGCGCTCGACCAGCTCGTTGTACCGGCTGGTCGCGGCCTCGAGGTAGCCTTCGGCGGCCGAGCGCAGCTCATCCGCGGTAAACCGCCCACGCAGCTCGCGCAGCTGCTCGCGCAGTTGCTCGGGCAGCTCCTCGCGCCGCTTGGCCAGACGGGCGCGGCGCTCCTCGACCCGGCTGCGGGTGTCGGTGCGGGTCCCTTCGGCGCGTTCGCGCAATTCAGCGAGCAAGTCGTTGACCGTGGCCAAAGCCAGGTCGGCGGCGCCCAATGCCGCGAGTAACGGCGCCCTCAGATCGTCAGCGGTCGGGTTCTCGGCCATGTTGTTTCCTTTCATGGGTCGTTCGGAGGATCGTTTCACGGAACGGTTTTCCTAGATGCGGTTAATTACCGCCTGATCGGGAGTTAGGCAGGCGCAGGCTCCTCACGTGCGGCTTCGTTTTGCTGGGCTTCGTTCTGCTGGACGAACGACGTGTAGATGTCGAGCAGGACCTGCTTTTGCCGCTCGGTGATCGCCGTGTCGGTGATGATGGCGTCTCGCACCTCGCTGGTCTCACTGGGCTCGAGAATCCCAGCCCGTACGTAGAGAACCTCGGCGGAGACCCGCAGTGCCTTGGCGATCTGGTTCAGCACATCCGCGGACGGTTTGCGCAACCCGCGCTCGATCTGGGACAGATACGGGTTGCTGACACCGGCCTTCTCGGCCAGTTGCCGCACCGATACTTGCGCCGCCTCACGCTGCGCCCTGATGAAACTGCCGATGTCGGCCGCGGCGGTGGACACCACTGCGGCAAGCTTCTCCTCCTGCGGCATTGGTGAACTCCCTTAGTCGGTCGGTGCGACGACACCACCGTACGGCCTAGTGCTAACTATTGCAAGCACTGTTAGCACTGCTCAGAAAAGGAGTTGGGCGACCGTGTAGATCAACAGCCCGGCCAACGCACCCACCACCGTGCCGTTGATCCGGATGAACTGCAAGTCGCGGCCGACGTGCAGCTCGATGCGTCGGCTGGCTTCCTCGGCGTCCCAGCGTTCGATGGTGTCGGTGATGATCGTGGTGATCTCCACCCCGTACTGCGAGACCAGGTGTTGTGCGGCCCGCACGATCCAGTTGTCGACCTTGTCGCGCAGGTCGGCGTCGTCGCGCAGCGATTCACCGATGCGGATGACGGTGTCGGTGATGCGGCTCCGCAGTGCGCTGGATGGGTCGTCGACACCCTCGAGCACCAGCCTTTTCAGCGTCTTCCACGCCGTCGCCGCGGCATTGGTGATCTCGTCGCGGGCCATCAGCTGTTCCTTGACGGCCTCGGCGCGGGCAATGGTGGCCGGATCGTGCTGCAGGTCCTCGGCGAAGTCGAACAAAAACCGGGTCGCCGAGCGGCGCAGTTCGTGATTGGGGTCGCGGCGCACTTTGTCGGTGAAGTCCATCAGCTCGCGGTGGATGCGGTCGCCGACCAGATGGTCGATGAACCGCGGCGACCAGCTCGGGGAGTCGCGCTCGACCACCCGCTGGATGACTTCGCCGGCGTTCAGTGACCAGTGGAAGGCCCGGTCGGCCAGCAACTGGATCAACGCTTCCTGGCGGTTTTCGGCCAACAAGGTGGCCAGCACCCGGCCCACCGGCGGACCCCACTGGGGTTCGGCGATGCGCTTGATGATCATGCGGTCGATGACGTGCTGGACGTCGTCGTCGCGCAGCAGCTCCACCAGTACCCGCAGCACGGTCGCCGTCTCGGCGGCCACCCGCTGCGCGTGGTCGGCTTGGGAGAGCCACTTGCCGAGCCGGCTGGGAATTTGAGCGTCCCGCAACTTCGATTCGACGACCGGCGGGGACAGGAAATTCTCCCGCACAAAAGTCCCGAGGCCCTCGCCGAGCTGGTCTTTTTTGCGTTTGATGATCGCGGTGTGCGGGATCGGAATGCCGAGTGGATGCTTGAACAGCGCGGTGACGGCGAACCAGTCGGCCATCGCGCCGACCATGCCGGCCTCGGCGGCCGCGCGAACGTAGCCGATCCAGGCGGCGGCCGAACCGCCGGCCTGCGCCCACCGGCAGCCCAGAAACACCACGCTGGCGCCGACCAGGAAACTCAGCGCCACGACCTTCATCCGGCGTAGCGCGCGGCGCCGCTGCGCGTCGGCCTCGCCATCGGCTCCGACGAACGATTCGGCGAACGAAACACCGGCCCGGCGTGCCGGGCTTGTCATCGGCTGCGCATGGGCCGCCGCTAGCTCTGGCCGATACGGTTCGGGGGCCACCAGACCATCATCCGCTATCCGGCCGCGGTGATTCCTAGTCGCGTCGTCGCCAAGGCGCCGGTTACTGTAACCGCCCCTTGGCCACATGAAGGAAACCCGTCGTAGAAACCCGTAGTATCGAGGCGTCTAGTGAATGGGAATCGGCGATAGTGGCGCAACATGCTCCGGCGGGGACCGTCAAAACTGATGGTCGAAAACGGCGCTGGCACCGGCACAAGGTGGAGCGCCGCAACGAGCTGATCGACGGCACCATTACCGCGATTCGCCGCCACGGCCGCTTCCTGAGCATGGACGAGATCGCCGCCGAGATCGGGGTCTCCAAGACCGTGCTGTACCGCTACTTCGTCGACAAGAACGATCTGACGAGTGCGGTGCTGATGCGCTTCGCGCAGACAACGCTGATCCCCAACATGGCCGCAGCGCTGTCGGCGAACATGGACGGCTTCGATTTGACCCGCGAGATCATCCGGGTCTACGTCGAAACGGTCTCCGCCGAGCCGGAACCCTATCGGTTCGTGATGGCGAACAGTTCGCCCAGCAAGAACAAGGTGATCGCCGACTCCGAGCGAATCATCGCCCGCATGCTCTCGGTGATGCTGCGCCGCCGTATGCAAGAGGTGGGGATGGACACCGGCGGGGTCGGACCGTGGGCCTACATGATCGTCGGCGGCGTGCAGCTGGCCACCCACTCCTGGATCTCGGATCCGCGGATGAGCAAAGAGGAATTGATCGACTACCTCACCATGCTCAGTTGGAGCGCGCTCTGCGGGATTGTGGAGGCCGGCGGGTCTCTGGAGAAGTTCAACGCCCAACCGCACCCCGCGCCGATCGTGCCGCCGCGGCGTGAGAACCTCGATGCCTGAGCTGACGGCCCGTTCGCGACTGAAGTCGTGGGCCTACGCGCTGCGCACCACCAACCCGCCCCCGGACGGACCGGTTGACACGATCACCCGCTGGATCGTCGTCACCCGGGCGGCGGTGCTGCCCATGACCGTGGTTGCCGGTCTGGTCGCTGCGTTGCTGGCCGTCGGCAAGCCCGGGTTGGACTGGCGCTGGCTGGTACTGGCCATCGTGGGAATCACGTTGGCGCACATAGCCAACAACCTGATGAACGACCTTTACGACACCCAGGTCGGCACCGACAGCGAGAGCTACCCGCGGGCGCTCTACGCGCCGCACCCGGTGCTCTCGGGGCTGGTCAGCCGCCGGACCCTGCTGCTGGCGATCGCTGTCGTCAACCTGGCGGACCTGGTGATCCTGGTGGTGCTGAGCTTGGCCCGCGGCTGGCCGGTACTTGCGTTCGCGCTGAGCGGGTTCATGCTGAGCGTCGCGTACACCGCGCCGCCGCTGCGGCTCAAGAAGCGCGGGCTGGGCGAGCCGGACGTCTTCGTCGTCTGGGGGCCGTTGATGGTGTGCGGCACGTACTACTCGGCGGTGGGCACGGTCGGCTGGAACGTGCTGCTGGCTTCGCTGCCTTACGGGCTGCTGTGCACGACGGTGTTGATGGGCAAGCACATCGACAAAATCCCGTACGATCGGCCGCTCGGGATCCATACGCTGCCGGTCGTGCTCGGCGCAGCGCGCGCACGCGTTGTGACGCTGGCCATGATGGTCGGTTTCTATGTGCTGGTCGCGGTGGCGGTGGCGGTCCGCGCAATGCCGTGGCCGGCGTTGACCGTTGTTCTGGCGCTGCCACGAATGCTGAAGGTCTGGCCGTATTTTCGCCAGCCGCCACCTGACCAGCCGCCCGCGAACTACCCCGTCTGGCCGCTGTGGTACGCCGCGCTGGCCTGGGTGCACGTCCGCCTGGCGGGCGCCTTATTGGTGCTTGGCCTGGCCGTGGGCGCTATGCTGAGCGCGGTCTAATGACCGCTACGGGATTGTTGCCTTCACACCCGGGCCGTGTCGGCGACGAGAGGCGACCCGCAATTTATCTAGCATGCAACGAAGGCATCGAGCCGTCATGACGCTGTCGGCAGAAAGGCTCCCACCGCTCATGTCCGTGCCGCTGACCCCGTTCTTCGAGGACGTGCAGGCTCACTACGACCTATCCGACGATTTCTTTCGCCTGTTCCTCGACCGCACGCAGACGTACAGCTGTGCGTACTTCGAGCGTGACGACATGACGCTGGAGGAGGCCCAGCTCGCCAAGATCGATCTGGCGCTGGGCAAGTTGCGTTTAGAGCCCGGGATGACGCTGCTCGACATCGGCTGCGGCTGGGGCGCCACCATGCGACGGGCCATCGAGAAATACGACGTCCACGTCCTCGGGCTGACGTTGTCGGAGAACCAGGCCGCCCACGTGCAGGCGATGTTCGATGAGATGGATACCCCGCGCTCCCGCCGGGTGTTGGTGGATGGGTGGGAGAAGTTCCACGATCCCGTCGACCGGATCGTGTCGATCGGTGCGTTCGAGCATTTCGGCCACCCGCGCTACCCCCGCTTCTTCCGGATGGCCTACGACGCATTGCCGGCAGACGGCGTGATGCTGCTGCACACCATTACCCGGCCCCCGTTGTCCGAGGCCAGAAAGATGGGCTTGGGGCTGACCCGCGAAATCGTCGAGTTCGCCAAGTTCATCCTCGAGGAGATTTTCCCCGGCGGATGGCTGCCATCGATCCCGATCGTCGAGGAGCACGCCCGCAAGGCCGGCTTCACCGTCACCCGGATCCAGTCGCTGCAGCCGCACTATGCGCGGACCCTGGACATGTGGGCGGCTGCGCTGGAGGCCAATAGGGACCAAGCGATTGCTCTGCAATCCCAAGAGGTCTACGACCGCTATATGAAGTACCTGACCGGCTGCGCGCAACTGTTCCACGACGGGTACACCGACGTCGACCAGTTCACGCTGGAGAAGTAGTCCGGACCCAAAGACATCAGCGCCAATCGCCGGGCGTATCAGTGGGTCAGCGGACGGCTTGGTCCGGGCCCTTGACGAGGGTGAACTGCCCGACCTCCGTGATGCCGCGGCGGAAATTGTCAGCGCATCCGGTCAAATAGCGCATGTATCGCTCGTAGACCTCTTCGGACTGGATGGCAATGGCTTCGGTCTTGTGGGCTTTCAGATTCTCAGCCCACATATCCAGGGTCCGTACGTAATGCGGATTCATCAGCTGGGTTTCCTCGGTTGAAAAGCCGGCCTTCTGGGAGTATTCGACGACGTCTTCCGCCGCTGGCACTGCGCCGCCCGGAAATATCTCTCGCGCAATGAACTGCCAAAACCGCAGGTCGGCCATCGTAATTTTGATGCCCTTCGGACCCCAGTAGCTGGGCGGGTGAGTAAATATCGTCTCCAACACCATTCGGCCGTCGTCGGGCATAACCCGGTAGGCCGTCTCGAAGAATGGTGCCCAGCGGGCTTTTCCGAACGCCTCGAACGCCTCGATGCTGACGATCCTGTCCACCGGCTCGTCGAACTGCTCCCAACCTTGCAGCAGGACCCGCCTGCTGCGCGGGCTGTCCATTTGGTCGAACATCCGCGCCACGTGGGCCCGCTGGTTTTTGGACAGCGTCAAACCAATGACGTTGACGTCGTATTTTTCGATCGCCCGTCGCATCGTCGAGCCCCAGCCGCAACCGATGTCCAGCAACGTCATTCCGGGCTCGAGGCCCAGCTTGTCCAGCGCCAGGTCGATTTTGGCGATCTGCGCCTCCTCCAGCGTCATGTCGTCACGCTCGAAGTAGGCGCAGCTGTACGTCTGAGTCGGGTCCTGGAATAGCCGGAAGAACTCGTCCGACAGGTCGTAATGCGCCTGCACGTCCTCGAACGGCGGGGTCAAAGTCTGCGTGTCACTGGATGTCTTGGTCACTGTTCGTCCTGTGGGCACTGGTGATCCGGTCACAATTCAGACGTCGCCCCGGATTCCCCCCGAGTTGACGCCTGTGCAACTAAGAATACGACCTGAGTGTGCCACGACAACACCGCAGTCCGGGAATGCCGCGCCATGCGATTTCAGCGAAGCCGAGAAACGAGGGTTGTCGCTGGTCTGGTCGCGTGTTGTCGTCCGCCCGCGGCAGGAAAGTTCGCCACCGACAGGGGTGTCAGTACTGCCCGAAGACCAAGGCGACGTTGAAGCCGCCGAAGCTGAACGAATTGTTGATCGCGTATCTGTAGTCGCCGAGGCGCGGCTCCCCGGTGACCACGTCCAGGTCGATCTCCGGGTCGAGATTGCGCAGGTTCAGCGTCGGCGGGATAACACCGTCGCGCAGTGCCAGCACGGTCAGAATCGACTCCACGGCGCCTACAGCGCCGATCGAATGGCCGAGCGCCGCTTTCGGTGCGTAGACCGCTGGACGGTGGGCCCCCAACGCGTTGTTGATCGCCTTCGCTTCGGCAAGATCGCCAATCACGGTGCCGGTGGCATGCGCATTGACGTGGTCGATGTCGGCGGCCGTCAGCCCGGCAAGTTCAATGGCTCGCGTCATCGCTTGCCCGGCCCGTTCACCACGGGGATCGGGCGCCACGATGTGGTAGCCGTCGGACGTGATGCCGGCGCCCATCAGGCGCCCAAGAATGTTGGCGCCGCGGGCTTTCGCGTGGTCCTCGGTCTCTACCACCATCATCGCGCCGGCCTCGCCGAACACGAACCCGTCGCGGTCTTTGTCGAACGGGCGACACGCACCTTCTGGATCGTCGTTGTTCGTCGACAGCAACTCCATGCGAGCGAACGCCGCGATGGGGATGGCCTCGATTCTGGTCTCGATGCCGCCGCAGATCGCGATGTCGGCCTCGCCGAGCACGATCTGCCGCCAAGCTTGAGCGATGGCCTCGGCGCCGGAGGCGTCGGCCGACACCGGGGTGAGGATCCCGGCCCGGGCCTTGTGTTCCAGCCCCACCCAAGCGGCCCCCGAGTTGGGCATCATCATCAGCACGCCCAACGGGTTGACGGCCTTCATACCGCGTGCGCGGATGTCGTCGTAGCCGAAGACCATCTCCTCGGTCGAACCCATCCCGGTGCCGATGGCCACCATCAACCGGTTCGGGTCGACCTCCGGTGAACCCGCATTCGCCCAGACCCGCCGGCCAAGGACCGTGGATATCTTCTGCAGAAACAACATTCGGCGCAGCTCGATACGGGTCAACTCTTGGTCGAAATCCTCCAGCAGGTGCCCGCCGATGCGCACCGGCGCGTCGAATTGCTCGACAAACGGGTCGTTAAGCTTGCGGATTCCGCTCTGCCCGTCGAGCAGCTTTTTCCAGGTGCTGTCAGCATCGGTCGCCAGCGCGGTCGTCATCGCGACGCCGGTGACCACTATGTTGGGGAAACCATTTCCTGTCGAGAGCGCCGCCATAGCGTTGCTGCTTCCTTTCCTCGACGGCCCATCCCAGTTACCCAATTACCCACGAGGAGTACGGATCAAGCCTAAACCGACGGCATTGTGCCGGGGCGCAACGACAGCAGGACATATGACCCGGCGTTGGTGATTGCAGGCATCCGACGTGGGCGTATATCGTCGGCGCCTATGGGGACTGAATCGCCGCGAACCGCCGAACTGAAGCCGAACGTCGATCACATCCAGTCGCACTATGACCGGTCGAATGAGTTCTTCAAGCTCTGGCTGGATCCGTCTATGACGTATAGCTGTGCCTATTTCGAGCGCGACGACATGACGCTCGAAGAGGCGCAGATGGCAAAGATCGATCTGGCGCTGGGAAAGCTGCGCTTACAGCCGGGCATGACGCTGCTCGACATCGGCTGCGGCTGGGGCTCGACCATGCGTCGCGCGATCGAGAAATACGACGTCAACGTGATCGGGCTGACGCTGTCGGAGAACCAGCTGGCGCACAACAAGCAGAAGTTCGCCGAAATGGAGAGTCCGCGCCGAAAAGAGGTGCGGCTGCAGGGCTGGGAGGAGTTTAACGAGCCGGTGGACCGCATTGTGTCCCTCGGGGCCTTCGAGCACTTCGCCGACGGTGTCGGCACCTATGAGCGCTACGCGGACTTTTTCAAAATGTGCTACAACGTGCTGCCCGACGACGGGGTGATGCTCCTGCACACGATTGTGTTGCCCTCCGCCGAGGAAGAAAAGCAGCTCGGGCTCAAGCGGACGATGTCGCTGATGCGGTTCATCAGCTTCATCCGCAAAGAGATCTACCCCGGCGGCCGGTTGCCGATGATCGAGGTTGTCGACAAATATGCGACCGAGGCCGGTTTCACCATCAGCCGCCACCACCGGATCGGGAAGAACTACGTCCGAACGCTGGACACCTGGGCCAAGGGGCTGGAAGCGAACAAAGACAAGGCCATCGAGCTCAAGGGCGAGCAGACGTACGAGACCTTCATCAAGTACCTGACGGGCTGCCGGGAGCTGTTCCGCGAGGGCTACACCGACGTCTGCCAGTTCACCATGGAGAAGAAAGCCGCTTAAGCCTCGTCGCTTTAGGCGGCAACGGGACTCAGTACGAGTAGAAGCCCTGACCGGATTTCTTGCCGAGCAGACCGGCCTCGACCATGCGCACCAGCAACGGCGGTGACGCGTACTGCTGCTCCTTGAATTCCTCGAACATCTTGTCCGCAATCAGTTTTAACGTGTCCAGGCCAACCAAGTCCGAGAGCCGCAGCGGGCCCATCGGGTGCGAGAGCCCAGCGACCACCGCCTTGTCGACGTCTTCTGCTGTGGCGAACCGGTTTTCGACCATCCGGATCGCCGACAACAAAAACGGCACCAGCAATGCGTTCACTACGAAGCCCGACCGGTCGGAGCAGCGCACCACCTGCTTGCCCAGCACGGTGCTGGCAAATTCCTCAGTGCGCTCAGCGGCTTGGTCGTCGGTGACCAGGGTGCAGACCAGCTCCACCAACGGCAGCACCGGGACCGGGTTGAAGAAATGCAGGCCCAACACTCGCTGAGGGTTCTTGGTGGCGGCGGCCAGTTTCATGATCGGGATGCTGGAGGTGTTCGACGCCAGCACCGCGGCGGGATCGGTGATGACCCGGTCCAATTCGGCGAAAATCTCGGCTTTGACGACCTCGTCCTCGATGACGGCTTCGATCACCAGTTGGCGGTCGGCCAGCTCTTTCAGATCCGTGGTGAAGGTCAGCTTCTCGATCGCGCCGTCACGCTCGCGCTCGGTGATCTTGCCCGCGCTGACACCACGCTCCAGCGATTTCACGATGCGGCTGCGGCCGGCAGTGACCAGCGCGTCGGTGGTCTCGAAGACCAGCACGTCGACACCTGCGCGTGACGATACTTCGGCGATGCCGGCCCCCATTTGGCCGGCGCCAATGACACCTACTCGTTCGATTGACACGTCACTCATTCTCGACTATCCCGCGCGAACAGACGCAAAGGCCCCACATTTCGGCACGAAATGGGAGCCTTTGCGTCTGGTCGGCGACTTAGAACTGGTGTTCCTCGGTCGAGCCGGTCAGCGCGGTCGTCGACGAGCTGGGGTCGACGGTGGTGGCGATGCGGTCGAAGTAACCGGCACCCACCTCGCGCTGGTGCTTGGTCGCGGTGTAACCGCGCTCCTCGGCGGCGAACTCGCGCTCCTGCAACTCGACGTAGGCGCTCATCTGGTTGCGGGCGTAGCCGTAGGCCAGGTCGAACATCGAGTAGTTCAGCGCGTGGAAGCCGGCCAGCGTGATGAATTGGAACTTGAAGCCCATCGCGGCCAGCTCCTTCTGGAACTTCGCGATGGTCGAGTCGTCGAGGTGCTTCTTCCAGTTGAACGACGGCGAGCAGTTGTAGGCCAGCATCTGGTCCGGGTACTCGGCCTTGACCGCCTCGGCGAACTGCTTGGCGACCTCCAGGTCAGGAGTGCCGGTCTCCATCCAGATCAGATCAGCGAACGGCGCGTAGGCCTTGGCCCGCGCGATGCAGGGCTCGATACCATTCCTGGTGCGGTAGAAGCCTTCTCGCGTGCGTTCGCCGGTGATGAACGGGCGGTCGCGCTCGTCGACGTCGGAGGTGATCAAGGTGGCCGCCTCGGCGTCGGTGCGCGCAATGATCACGGTGGGCACGTCGCACACGTCCGCAGCCAGCCGCGCCGACGTCAACGTCCGGATGTGCTGCTGGGTCGGGATCAGCACCTTGCCGCCCAAGTGGCCGCACTTCTTCTCCGACGCCAACTGGTCCTCCCAGTGGGTGCCCGCCGCACCGGCGGCGATCATCGCCTTTTGCAGCTCGTAGACGTTCAGCGCACCGCCGAAGCCGGCCTCGGCGTCGGCGACGATGGGCGCCAGCCAGTTCTCCACCGACTTGTCACCCTCGACCTTGGCGATCTGGTCGGCACGCTGCAGCGCGTTGTTGATGCGACGCACCACCTGCGGCACCGAGTTGGCCGGGTACAGGCTCTGGTCGGGGTAGGTCTGCGCGGCGAGGTTGGCATCACCGGCCACCTGCCAGCCGGAGAGGTAGATGGCCTTCAGGCCAGCCCGCACCTGCTGCACGGCCTGGTTGCCGGTCAAGGCGCCCAGCGCGTTGACCCACTCGAGGTCGTGCAGCTGGTTCCACAGCACCTCGGCGCCGCGGCGGGCGAGCGTGTGCTCCTCGACGACGCTGCCCTGCAAAGCCACCACATCGGCCGCGGTGTAGCTGCGGGTGACGTCCTTCCAACGCGGATTGGTGTCCCAGTCGTGCTGGATCTGCTCCGCGCTCTTGGGCGTGCCAACGGTAGACATCAGTCAGGTGCTCCTTCTTCTGTTTTGATCAGCTGGCGGGCCCCGGCGTTCCCAGGATTGTTAACTCGCCAGCAAGCTCCTCAGCTTGTTAAGCCGACGATGGCACAGCTTAGCTCCGCAGGTCCACCGCTTGCAGTTGCCAACTTTGGCCACAACTCGGTCACTTTTTGCAAATCCTGCGAAGGCTGCTGATAACTGAACCGGTTCAGTAGCTACCGGCCAGTAACCCTAAACTGCAGGTCAACCCATTTGTTGGTAGGTCGACGCGGAGCCTGCCGAGTGGCTACAGCGGGAAGATCGACGCGACGGCTTTGACCTCGTCGCCGACGGCATACGTGAGCGTTGTAACAGTTCGATCGGTCAGTCCGGGACCGAATCGGTCGGTCCAACCGGGCGGGTGCACATGGGAGATGATCTCCAGCTTGTCACCCAAAGCGACGGGGGCATTGTGTTCGATGGTCACCCGCAGCGGCGCCTCGAGCAGCTCGGGGTGGCCGGACAGGTAGTCCTCGATCACGCTCCAGTACACCGCGTTGTTCATGTGGTCGAACAGGTCGATGTCGGTGAAGCGCACCGGATACTCGTGAATCTCCAGCGCGTCGTCGCGGCTTCCCGCGGTCAGATAGGCCTTCCACCGCAGCCGCTCGATGTCGGTCGTGCGGCGCAGGCCGGCCAGGAAGTCGTCGGCGATCCGCGCCGGGCCCTGAGTCTCCCGGTTGATATTGATCCAGAAGGCCTCGGACTCCATCAACCCGCCCTTGCGCCCATCTATGCGGACCCGCATTTCGCACCACCGGTTCGACGTGCCCGAGCACCAGCGCCGCAGCCGCAGCATGTCCTGGAACATAATCGGTCGGATCAGGTCGATCATGGTGCGGCGCACGATCCACAGCGGGTGGGTCTCCTCAAAACCCAACTCGCGCAGGTGATCTTGGCCGATGTCCTGGATGTGGCGGGTGGCCGCATCGAAGCGCAGTCGCCCCTCGCGGTCGATGTCGGCGACCCGCAGCGGCCATTCCCGTTCGAAGACGTCGGGATGGCCGTCCGGCACCGGCATCATCACTTTGTCGAGGCTCAACGCTGTACTCCCCTGTTACTTCCCCGCACGTTCCTGCGAATCATGCCAAACGAGCTAGCTGCGGAGCCAATCGACGCGGGCATGCCAAGCCTGCGAATCTATCCTTCGCAACCGGGTACGCTGGCCGGGTGACCAAGACGTTCGTCGGCTCACGGGTCCGTCAGCTGCGCAACGAGCGCGGGTTCAGCCAGGCCGCGCTGGCGCAGATGCTGGACATCTCGCCGAGCTACCTCAACCAGATCGAGCACGACGTGCGGCCGCTGACCGTGGCGGTGCTGCTGCGGATCACCGAGGTATTCGGGGTGGACGCGACGTTCTTCGCCTCTCAGGACGACACCCGGCTGGTCGCCGAGCTGCGTGAGGTGACGATGGACCGCGACCTGGATGTCGACGTCGACATGACCGAAGTCGCCGAAATGGTCAGCGCCCACCCGAAGCTGGCCCGCGCCATGGTCAACCTGCACCGGCGCTACCGGATCACCACCGCGCAACTCGCGGCTGCCACCGAGGAGCGCTACTTCGACGGCAGCGGCAGCGGGTCGATCACCATGCCGCACGAAGAGGTGCGCGACTACTTCTACCAACGCCAGAACTATTTGCATGAGCTCGACACCGCCGCCGAGGATCTGACTATCCGGATGCGCATGCACCGCGGCGACCTGGGCCGGGAGCTGGCTCGCCGGCTCACCGATGTGCACGGCGTGCACATCAACAAGCGCATCGATCTCGGCGACACCGTGTTGCACCGTTTCGACCCCGAAACCAAAACCCTGGAAATCAGCACGCACTTGTCGCCGGGCCAGCAGGTGTTCAAGATGGCCGCCGAGCTGGCGTATTTGGAATTCGGTGACCTGATCGACGCCATGGTCGAGGAAGGCAAGTTCACGTCCGAAGAATCGCGCAAGCTGGCCCGGCTGGGGCTGGCCAACTACTTCGCGGCTGCGGCGGTGTTGCCCTATCGGCAGTTCCACGACGTCACCGAGAACTTCCGCTATGACATCGAACGGCTCTCGGCGTTCTACGGTGTCAGCTACGAGACCATCTGCCACCGGCTTTCGACTTTGCAGCGGCCGTCGATGCGGGGGGTGCCGTTCTCGTTCGTCCGCGTCGACCGGGCCGGGAACATGTCAAAACGTCAGTCCGCCACGGGTTTTCACTTCTCCTCCAGCGGCGGCACCTGCCCGCTGTGGAACGTCTACGAGACTTTCGCCAACCCGGGCAAGATCCTGGTCCAGATCGCCCAGATGCCCGACGGCCGCAACTACATGTGGGTGGCACGCACCGTGGAGCGACGGGCCTCACGGTATGGTCAGCCCGGCAAGACGTTCGCGATCGGTCTGGGCTGCGAGCTTCGCCACGCCCACCGGCTCGTCTACTCGGAAGGACTGGACTTGTCGGGAGACAACGCGACGCCGATCGGCGCGGGCTGCCGGGTGTGCGAACGCGACAACTGTCCGCAGCGGGCTTTCCCGGCACTGGGCCGCGCACTGGATCTCGACGAGCACCGCAGCACGGTGTCTCCCTACCTGGTGACACCGGCGTGACGGCGCAAGTGGGCCGCATCCCGTCGGGCGGTTTGCGCGACCTCGGGCTAATCAACTGGGTGCTAGCGAAATTCGGTGCGCGCACCGTCAGCGCTCCAGAAATGCACCTGTTCACCACGCTGGGTCAGCACAAGCGGCTGTTTTGGCTGTGGCTGCCGTATTCGGGTGCCCTGCTGCGGGGCCGGCTGCCGGCCGTCGACACCGAGCTGGTGATCCTGCGCGTCGGGCATCTGCGGTCCTGCGAATACGAGCTGCAGCATCACCGCCGGATGGCCCGCCGCCGCGGGCTGGATGAACAGACGCAAGCGGCGATCTTCAACTGGCCGGCGCCGTCCGAGCGGCTCACCGCCCGGCAGCAGGCGCTGCTGAAGGCCACCGACGAGTTCATCACCAACCGCTCGATCAGCGACGACGTATGGCAGCAGTTGTCCGACCACCTCGATCGGCGTCAACTCATCGAATTCTGCATGCTCGCAGGGCAATACGATGGTTTAGCTGCCACCATGTCGGCCCTCAATATCCCGCTGGACCATTCTCAGTAAAGCGTCATCGCCCTGGATCGTGTCACGCGTTGTGGCTCGGTTCACTCGCCAAAATCGTTCGGGGACAAGCATCGTCTGGATGTTGTAGTGCCGCATCTGCGATGGGTAGCGCCCCAACGCCTCACCGCACTGGCGAAAGAACCTCTAAGCAGCTATTTCCAGGCTTTCTGGGCTCGGTAGTTGACTACCCTGATCGGTGCGAAGGGTGATCTGCACCGTTTTGGTGCTGCCGCTCGGGTCAAGGACGGTCAGCGTGATCCCGGCGCCGGGTGCCTTGGAATGCACCGCGGCCGCAAGCGCACCAGCGTTGGCGATCGGTTGGTCGTCGAGTTTGGTGACCACGAACCCAGCCGCCAGTCTCGCCCCTGCCGCGGCACCGTTGCTGTTCACCGCGGTGATCTTGGCGCCGTCGGCATTCGAAATGTTGGTGATGTCTGAGTTGCTGGTCGCACGCAAACCGAGGAAACCGTGCGTTGCGTGGCCTGTGGCTATCAGCTCGTCGGCAACGCGCCTCGCCTGATCGACCGGAATGGCAAAGGAGAGACCATACGCACCCTCATTCCCGGACGAGTTGACTCCGATGAGCTCGCCGCTCAGATTGACCAGGGCGCCACCAGAATTCCCATGACTTGTTGCCGCATCGATTTGGATCGCCTGGTACAGCGACCCCTCTTCGAAGATCGGACGGTGCAGAGCACTGATGATGCCCTCGCTGACCGTGCTTTGGAAACCTTGTGGTGACCCGATGGCTACCACTTGTTGGCCTACGTCAAGGTTGGCCGACGAGCCGAATGAGATCGGGGTGAGCCCAGAAACGCCGTGAATTCGGACCACGGCGATGTCGAGGATCGGGTCGCTGCCGACGACAGTGAATTGAGCTTTACGGCCGTCGTTGAGGGTCACGAGATTTTCTCGTTGACCGGCAGCGCCCACCACCTCGGGATTAGTCAGGACATGGTTATTGGTCAGGATCAGCCCGTCGGAATTCACGATGATGCCCGAGCCTTGTTCGGACCTGACGTCGAAGCCCCGGGTCGTGTCCTGATGGACTACCGTCATCTGCAGCATTACCACGCTCGGCAGCACTTTGGCGGCGACTTGCTCGACAGACATCGCCCGGTGGGCGCGAATTGGTATGAAGTTCTCTGCGGTCACAACAATGGCTCCACCGACGACCGCAGACAGCACTGCCATCGCCGCGATAGTGATGATTTCTGGCAGCCGCGACTTCCGGGTTCGGGATGGTCGCCCGTCAAGGCTCAGCGTCTTGTCTGGCGACGGCTCTGCCGGACGGTCGGCGTTCGGAGTCGCGGATTCTATTGATGGTTCCTGGTCTGCGTTCTCGTCAGGCCCGAGGTGATCTTTCGACTGCCGTTCGGCGAATCCACGAATAATAGCGAAGAAGGAACGGCCTCTTCGTCTAACGCGACCAGCCCATCTCATGCGGGACCCCGTGCGGGTGGTGGCGCACCGGGGTGGGGTTCGTTCAGCGGCGGGCGCGGCGGAGAAGACCCCTTTGGTCCGCCGGACTGCGGGGTATGGACCGTCCCGGTAAATGTGCCGTTGATATATGTATTGCAGTCCGTGCTGCCGTCGGAAAAATGCCAGCAGCAGTACTCTATACCGTTGCCGGCATCGACATAATCGCCGCCGTTCTGGTTGCAGCTGTCTTCGACCGCCGTGGCGTTGGCGGTCGGTGCGGTGAGCGTCCCGCCGAGGGCAATGGTCCCCACCGCAAGGACGGTGGCGGGAAGCAGCCACAGACGCGCCGCGACGCCCCCGGCAGTCAGTGATGTGTTCATGCACATATCGAAGCGCCGTCTCATGGTGTCTGCTTGTTGCTGGATTAACGCAGCTTGCTGCGCCACGTCTTGACACTGGCTCCGGCCGCCCGCACCGCATCCAGTGCCTCCCCTGGTTTTTGGGTGGGCCACGTAAAAATCGTCGACCGCCCGGGGTCGTTGGCGCATGAGGCATCTGCCTCATCTACCCCAACGATCGTGACCACTCAATGCGTGGGCCCCGGTAGACGAAGCATTCCGAACGCTGCTGAACGGACCTCCTTCGGCACAACGACTTCCGGATAGGCTGAGGTCGAATTCGTTGCCGCCAGCCGTAGTTGCCTGTCCCGGAAGCAGAATTTTCCGTAGTGTGCGAGATTTGGCCTTTCCACCGCACACGCGCACCGGCCGCTATGCGTTGCGGTTCGCGCTGGACCGTCCCTGAGATTCTGCGGCCATGGCGTCAGCTAGCTCGGCGCGGGAACCGATGCCCAGTGTCTGGTACACGCGGCGCAGGTGGCACTCGGCGGTCTCTGGGCTGAGAAACCGTGCGGCGGCGGTATCCCTCGTTGTCTTGGTGGCGCCGAGCATCTGCGCGGTGCGTAGCTCATGTGCGGTCAGTGCGGTCAGGTAGCCGGTCGGCCCCGGCTGTATGTGCTCGACGGTCGCGTCGAGTTCGTGCGCAGCGGTGTCGGCCCACCGCCGGGCGCCGAGTCTTTCGAATACGGTGCGGACCTGGCGCAATTGCTGCCGAGCCGCTATCCGGCTGCGTCGGCGGCGCACCACGGCGCCACGCGAGCCGGGAGCGAGCGCCTCGGTTACCCGGATTCGGCGCCGCTGCCATCGGTGCAACGGTCAAGAGTTGCAGAAACCACGCACAGAAACCGAAATTGCAGCTCTCACCTAACTGAGGCAAATGCCTCATGCGCGCACAGACGCATCCGGTACAACATCGGCATTACAGCAACGGCCGAAGGCCCCGTCACGACCGGTGCACGGCGGCAATCCCGGGCGCTTTCGATCGCAATAGCGCGAAAGTGGCTGAGCGTACGCGCCCGCGGCACCTGAAACCACACAAACTCACCGGCCCACCACCGGGCCGCTGGTGGAAGGAAACGCAGATGTCACCCCCGCCCCGTGGTGAATCCGCCGCGGCGATCTTCTTGGGCCCTCCTTCGGTCGGGATCCTTGGACAGCGAAATCGTGTCCACAAGCGAACTCTTTGACCCGAGCAAAGCGCATATCGGTGCTGCGCGCCACCCGCCGCGGAAAGAAACATCGGCGATCCCCGACTGGCGCCCGCAGTCATCGCTACGCGCGCGCATTGCGCAGCACCAAAGACCGTGTCCTTCACTGGCAATTGTCCGCGGCCCTCGGGTGTTGCGTGTTTCTGGGGCTGCAGGCGCCTGCCCTCGGGATCAATTGGTGGTGGGCCCTGGTGAGCGGACTCGCTGCAACACTTGCTTACTTCATTTTCTATTCGCTGTTGGGGCGGCGGTTGGCCTACTCGCGCGCAGCGCGAGCAGAGAAATTGGCTCGACAAGTCTCACAACAGGTTCGGCCGACGACAACTGAACGATCTCACCCGACCTACATCAAAGGAATCCACCATGACCGCGCCACATGCACCGATCAACGCCGCCAACTACAATCGCCTCTTACTGCTGACAGCGCTCGCCGTCACTGCCGTCGGCAATCTCTGCCTCGGAGCCGGGAGCGCACATGCCGACGAAGTTCGACCAGGGCTCACGTGCGACGACAGCTTCGGAGTTTTCACGTGCAATAACACCACTGACGCCGACTACACAGTTCTGCAGACAAGAGACTGCGCCGGCGGCAGCTGGACGACAACCGATTACACCACCACCTACGACTCGAAGGGTCACTCGTCATCGACACCCCACACCGTTGTGCACAGCGCCGAACCCCATCAGTCCTTCGCCACGGTTTTTGTGCCGGCACACAACAGCGGCTCGGGAATCAACGGCTGCGATTACGAAACCAGCCATATTGCGTATTCCATCCAAACCGCGCCGCCACCAGCGCCATAGCACGAAATCCCGGAGTTCGCTTCCACCAAGCCATGGCCAAGTCTGGACTGGGCAGACTCGGGACAGAGGGATGCCCCAACAACACCGCCAACCAGGCTTCGGGCGCCCCGGAAACAACCCGTAGGTCAATCACCCACTCCTCACAACGCAGTGAACACTCTGGTCGGGGAACTGCTTAGACAATTATAACGAAATTCCCTGAGCCACAACGATCCCGAGCGACTCAGAACGCGAACTCGATCCCGACGCTGGGCTCGTAGATTCCATTCGACGCCAGCGTCGGGCCTGTCACGGGTGCAGAGGAACCTGGTTAGATGTGTGGGGAGCGCGGCCCGCCGCCTGTGCTGTTGAGCCATCGCCCCCGGGCGACGCTCCTAGGGTAGTCGTGCGCCGGGTGGCGGAGTGGGGCGCTCGGCGGGCGGCCTGGGGCCAACGGACTGGCTGGGGCCGGTATCGCCCCCGGGCGGAGCGTTATGTGTCGCTGTGTATATGTACGTGCCATCCTCGTAGATGTCGCACCCGGTCTGACCGGGAATATCGCAACAACTTGTGTACGTGTGTCCGTTCCGAGTCACAGTCGACCAATTGCCGCCCGCCGCCACACATCCCTCCTGGGTCCCTGTTCCGGGGTCAGCACCAGCGGCCGGCGCCGTTAGAGTGATCATTACGCGGACCGCAACAGCGCCTGCAGCGATCAGCAATCCGGCAGTCGGCTGTTTCATGGTCTCATCTCCCTCAGGCGAGGCGGCCCACTGTGGTGGACTGTTGCTCAATGCCACTGCTCCATATCCGTACTGATGGTCGTACGGTTTGGTCTGCGTCGCATGAGGCATCTGCCTCAAATCACGTGCGTTGATGTGGCTTTTAGTCCAGAGTCGTAACGGCGGGCACCGACTAGAAGGCAGGGTGGTACTCGATCTCGTCGCCGACACAGACCGGGGGCGCCGATGTCGCTGCTGTCGCTGCTAAGAGCGGTTCGCCAGGGCGCTGAACGCAATTAGGTTGGAGCACTCGAACTTCGCTGGCGCGCAACCCTTTCCGATACGGACGCCCAAATGCATTGAGTCACGAGTGTCCTGGCAGCGGGCCGGGGCCAACCGGCCGAGGGCGCGGAACGGGAGCGGTTGTGGTTTCCGGTGGCGCTTGCCGATACGTTCCCTGGTATTCGCCGTCCAGGTACTGGTCGCAGTGCTGCCCATAGAGGTCGTAGTAACAACAGGTCGAATATGTATGGCCGTTTTGATCGGTTCCCGTGTTGTACGTCCCGCCCTTAGCGCCACAGATCTGTTGGATCTCCTGCTCACTGAGCGCGTGGGCGGAGGGCGCGATCAGGAAATTCGACGCGGCAAACCCCAGTACTGCGGTGAAGATCCCGCCGGCTAACACAAGCCGATGCGCATACCCGCAATGACCGGGATCCTTGGTCCATCCCATGGCCGTCATGGCGACTCCATTCCAGTTCCGATACCCAACAGGCTGGCAAGGCACCGGCTCGGTGGCACTCGCCATCGAGCCGGGCCTCTGCCGCGCGATGTGTCGCCGGTTTAGTCGGGTTGGTGGCACCCCTCCCTGGCCATCTCGGCTATGCAGGTGCCTCCGGGGCTAGGGTCACCGGGATCGTTGCCCGTCTGGACCGGGCCCGGATTTTCCCCTGTGTCGCTGCTTCCTTGATAGCCCTCGGTACCGCCGACGGTGCCTCCGGGGCCTGGGCAGGGAATTGGTTGCCTATGTGGCCCAAAACACGGACCAAGTGCGGTAACGGTCGAGCCGGGCACGGTCGAAGGCGCGTGGCCAACCTGGATGGTGCCGCCGAGGCCCAGTGCGGCGGCCACGCCCAGCGTGCCGACCGCGGCCAGCGCGACACGTCTGCCCATGGGGATCGGCTTTGGCACGCGCGGGATCGGGTAAGGGATTCTATCAGAGGTGTGGATGGTGGTCATAACATGCTCCTTCCGTAGTGCGGTGGCCCGGTGCTCTGAGAACCAGAAGCAGCCACTCCGCCGTTGCTCCTATTACTGCTCTCCGAATGCTCTAACCATCCGGCTTCCGTTCGCATGGGGCATTTGCCTCAAATCAGGTCAGTAAGGTGGCTTTAGTACCCACGGGTTGGTGTGGTACCTCTAAACGGTGGTACCGGCGACACCACCACCGGATCCGGTGACCCCCCTAGTTATGTCGCTGCCCCGCGAACAGGCACGGTGGTGATGGTGTCTCGGCCTGAGTTCGGCTGCTGTCCCGTGCGCAGACGCGCGTAGAAAGTCGTGCCGGTGGGCGTTTCTCACCGCGTTGCTCAGGCCAATACGACGGACTGGCCGCGACGTTGTCAGCCCTCGAGCTTCCGCTAGACCACCCGCATCACATGTAGGTGGCGCTCAGCACACCCAACGTCAACGCGACCGGAAGAACCGGTAGCGCAAACGCAAACGCCGCCCACGGATAGTTTCGCCGCTCGCGTAGTCGCCACCCCCACCACCCGGCGCAGACCGCCAGCACGACCGACAAGATCAGCACCACCGAGCTCCAGCTGGTCACCGTCGCGGTGGCCTCTCCGATCGAAATCGCCACCAGCCAAGCGATATAGCCGATGATCACCCCGGCGACGACACCGATAATCGTCGCGCCGCGATTCGAGCCGCCGCCAAACAACATCAGAAGTTGATCATGTGGCCGACCAGACCGTGGAAGCATTCTTGCAGTGCCTCCGACATCGTCGGATGGGTATGAACGTTGCGCGCCAACTCATTTGCGGTCAGGTCCCACTTCTGCGCCAAGGTTAGCTCGGGCAGCAGCTCCGAGACGTCGTGCCCGATGAGGTGACCGCCGAGCAGCTCCCCGTACTTGGCGTCGGCGACCAGCTTGACGAAGCCGCTGGCGTCGCCCAGACCGTGCGCTTTTCCGTTGGCGGTGAACGGGAACTTGGCGACCTTGACGTCGTAGCCCTCGTCGCGGGCCTGCTGCTCGGTCAGCCCGAAGCTGGCGACCTGCGGCTGACAGAACGTCGCGCGGGGCAGCATCCGGTAGTCGCCGAGCGGCAGAGTCTCTGCGCCGCCGATGGTTTCGGCTGCCACCACCCCCTGTGCTTCGGCGACGTGCGCCAGCTGCAACAGCCCGGTGACGTCGCCGATCGCGTAGATGTGGCTCACGTTTGTGCGCATGTACTCATTGATGCCGATGGCCTTGCGATCGGTCAGCGCCACCCCGGCCTTGTCCAGTCCGTAGCCTTCGACGTTGGGCGCAAAACCGATGGCCTGCAGGACTTTTTCGGCCGTCAGCTGCTGGGACTGGCCGTCCTTGCTTACGGTGACGCTCACCTCGGTGCCGTTGTCGTCGATCGCCTCGACCTTGGTGCCGGTGAGGATCTTGACGCCCAGTTTTTTGAACTGCTTCTCGATTTCCTTTGACACGTCGGCGTCTTCGTTGGGCAGCGCCCGCGGCAGGAACTCGACGATGGTCACGTCGACGCCGTAGTTGGACAGCACGTAGCCGAACTCCATGCCGATCGCGCCGGCGCCGGCGATGATGATCGACTTGGGCAGCTCCCGCGTCATGATCAGCTCTTCGTAGGTGACCACGTTCGCCGACAGCGATGTGCCCGGAACAAGCCGCGTGCTGCTGCCGGTGGCGATGATCGCGTTGTCGAAGGTGACCGTCTCGGTGCCGCCGTCGTTGAGATCAACCGAGAGCGAGTTGGGGTCAGTGAAGCTGCCGTAGCCGTGGATTTCGGTGATCTTGTTCTTCTTCATCAAGAAGTGCACACCGGCGACCCGGCCCTCTGCCACCTTGCGGCTGCGGTCGAAGGCGATGCCGTAGTCGAACGTCGCCTCGCCGCTGATCCCGAAGGTCTTGGCTTCGCGGGTGAAGATATGCACGAGTTCGGCGTTGCGCAGCAACGACTTGGACGGGATGCATCCAACGTTGAGGCAGACGCCGCCCCAGTATTTCGGCTCGACGACTGCGGTGTTCAGCCCGAGTTGCGCGGCACGAATGGCCGCGACGTACCCGCCGGGACCGGCCCCGACAACGACGACGTCATAGTGAGTCACGTGCCCACCCTAACGGGCGAGGCTTGAGGACAGGTCGGGCGATGTGCCCTAGTACGGGATGATCCCGACCAGGCAGTGCGGCATGCGCTGGCAGTAGTAATAGCCGTACAGCGGTGCGGCGGCAGCGAACGAGGCGAACAGTGCCGACATCACTGCGATGGCCAACGCCGACAGCAGCGGCCGGTCCTGCACCATTGCCAGCATCAGACTGCCGACCGTGCACACCACGACGTAGACGAGAACGACGAAAACCGCCGGCGTCTTATCGATCGAGTGGTACCACCAGTAGAACAAGCCCAATCCGATCGGTGCCGCGACAACCCAGACCGCGGCGACCAGCAGGACGAACTTCCACCACTTCAGGAAGTAGTACCGCCCGGGTACGGCGACCGGCTGCGCAGGCGCCTTGATGGGCTCGGAAGGCGACGACACCGCGGGAATCGGTTCCAGCGGCGGGAAATCGCCCGTCGTCACCGTCGTCTGCGAGCCAGTCACCGGCGCAGCCTCAGCGTGTCGACCGCTGTTGGTCGCCTCTGAAGCGTCGGGAGATTTCAGCGGCTGGGAAAACGCGCCGGTGTCGAAGCTGGGCGTGTACGGCTCAGTCTTGGGCTGTGATTCGTCGTCAGCCACCGGATACCACCCGCATTGCGACGAGCAGGCCGAACCATCCCGGTGCCAGCGCGAGAACGAACGCGCCGAGGGCCGTCACCCATCGATGCCTGGCGAACACGACCGCCAAGAGCCCGACAACGCTGGGCACTCCGACCACCAGCGCGATGACGACGTCCGGCCGGACCCGCGCATGGATCCACACCATGACCGCTGTTCCTGCAAGCACACCGACGGCAATGCCCGCCAGCATGGTGCTTGCCAGCAGCCAGGAACGCGGAAGCGGAATCACGCCTTACGACCTTACTGCTGAGTTTTGGGCTAGCGCGGCACGTGCCCGGCGCGCCTCGCGGGTACCGAACACGCATCGGCGGCTTCGGCGACGACCGGGCCGCGCGACGGCGGGCGCTGCCCGCGCTCGTAGTCGCTGCCGCTGATCACCGGCGCGGCGTCCAGCAACGCATTCTCGCTGTCGCTGAAGGCGCGGCCGCGGGACAAAAACCGCATCCCCTCCGGTGCCTCCAGGCTGAACCCGCCGCCGCGGCCGGGCACCACGTCGATGACAAGCTGGGTGTGCTTCCACGTCGCAAACTGTGGCCCGGAGATCCACACCGGCACGCCGTCGCCGACGTCGAGCACACCGAGCAGCACGTCGCGGTCACCGACCAGGAAGTCGCCCTGCGGATAGCACATCGGCGATGACCCGTCGCAGCAGCCGCCGGACTGGTGGAACATCACCGGGCCGTGGCGGTCCATCAGCTGTTCCAGCAGTTCGGCGGCAGCCGCGGTGATCACCACCCGGGGCGGCGGGGTCATGGCGCCGCTCCTCCTCCCTTTTTCTGATCGCACCGCCCTGTCTATCGTCGTCGGCGCGGTGTCCATCAGAAGAAGCCTTGCGCCTTCTCGGAGTAGGACACCATCAGGTTCTTCGTCTGCTGGTAGTGGTCGAGCATCATCTTGTGGTTCTCCCGGCCGATGCCCGATTGCTTGTACCCCCCGAACGCCGCGTGCGCGGGGTAGACGTGGTAGCAGTTGACCCACACCCGGCCGGCCTGGATGTCGCGGCCGGCCCGGTAGGCGACGTTGCCGTCGCGGCTCCAGACCCCAGCACCGAGCCCGTAGAGGGTGTCGTTGGCGATGCTGATGGCGTCGTCGTAGTCCTTGAACGACGTCACCGCGACGACGGGTCCGAAGATCTCCTCCTGGAAAATCCGCATCTTGTTGTGGCCGGTGAAGATCGTCGGCTGCACGTAGTAGCCGCCGGACAGGTCGCCGCCGAGTTCGGCGCGCTCGCCGCCGGTGACGATCTTGGCGCCCTCGCTCTTGCCGATCTCGATGTAGGACAACACCTTTTCCAGCTGGTCGTTGGAGGCCTGCGAGCCCAGCATGGTCTCGGTGTCCAGTGGGTCGCCCTGCCGGACGGCCTTGGTGCGGATCGCGGCGAGTTCCAGGAACTCGTCGTAGATGGCGGCCTGGATCAGGCTGCGCGACGGGCATGTACACACCTCGCCCTGGTTGAGGGCGAACATGGTGAAGCCTTCCAGCGCCTTGTCCTGGAAATCGTCGTGGGCGGCCATCACGTCGGAGAAGAAAATGTTGGGGCTCTTGCCGCCGAGTTCCAATGTGACCGGGATGAGGTTCTGGCTGGCGTACTGCATGATCAGCCGGCCGGTGGTGGTCTCCCCGGTGAACGCGACCTTGGCGATCCGGTTGGACGATGCCAACGGCTTGCCGGCCTCGGCGCCAAACCCGTTGACCACGTTGACGACTCCGGGCGGTAGCAGGTCGGCGATCAGCGACACGAGATACAGCACCGACGCCGGGGTCTGCTCAGCGGGCTTGAGCACCGCCGCATTACCGGCGGCCAGCGCGGGGGCCAGCTTCCAGGTGGCCATCAAGATCGGGAAGTTCCACGGGATGATCTGCCCGACCACTCCCAGCGGCTCGTGGAAGTGGTAGGCGACGGTGTCCTCGTCGATTTGGGAGAGCGTGCCCTCCTGCGCCCGGATCGCGGCGGCGAAATACCGGAAATGGTCGGCGGCCAACGGGATGTCGGCGGCCAGCGCTTCGCGGACCGGCTTGCCATTGTCCCACACTTCGGCCAGCGCGAGCGCCTCGCGGTTGGCGTCGATGCGATCGGCGATCTTGCCCAGGATCGCCGCACGCTCGGCCGGAGCGGTCTTGCCCCACTTCGGCGCCGCGGCGTGGGCGGCGTCGAGCGCCTTGTCGACGTCGGCGTCGTCGGAGCGCGGCACCTCGCAGAACGGTTGGCCGGTTATCGGCGTCGGGTTTTCGAAGTAGCGGCCGTGCACAGGAGGCACCCACTCGCCGCCGATGAAGTTGCCGTAGCGGGATTCATAGGACATCAGCGCCCCGGCGGAGCCAGGACGTGCGTAGACGGTCATCGAATCAGCTCCTCATCTTTGCGTGACAAACCTCACAGTACCGCTGCGGCCGCCCGTACAGTCAGCCTCGGAGGCCGCGGAAACGGAGGTGGCGCGAATGCCTGAGGCCAACACGGCCGAGGAATCCCTGCGGCAGTGGAGCGCGGTTGCATCGGCTTGGGACAGGTACAGCGACCGCCTGTTCAAAGACGTGCGTTCGGTGTCAGAGTGGCTCGTCGACCAGGTCAATCCACAGCCGGGCCAGACGGTGCTCGAGCTGACGGCGGGTACGGGGGAGACCGGGTTCCTGGCTGCGGGCCGGCTCGATGCCACCGGCCGGCTCATCAGCAGTGATTTCGTGCCCGCGATGGTCGAGGCGGCTCGTCGCCGAGCCGGCGAGCAGGGTTTGGACAACGTCGAGTGCCGCGTCCTCGACGCGCAGCAGATCGATTTGCCCGACGACAGCGTGGACGGCGTTATGTCGCGGTTCGGGATGATGCTCGTACCGGCGCAGCAACGGGCGATCGCGGAGATCCGGCGTGTGCTGCGGCAAGGCGGCCGGTGCGCTTATGCGACATGGGGACTACCAGAGCACAACCCGTGGATCTTCCAGATCGTCGCGGCGCTGCTGCAGAACGGCGTCACACCACCCGGCGACCCGTTCGCACCGGGAGGCATCTTCTCGCTCGCCACACTGGACAGCAACCGTGCGCTCGCAGCCGGTGGCGGCTTCACGGACATCACCGTCGAAGAGCTCCCCGGCACAATGGTGTTCGACGGTCCGGACGACTACTGGACTCACGTCACCGAGGCCGCAGGGCCCGTGGCCACACTGGTCGCCTCACTGGACGCCGAGCAGGTCACCGCCATCCGCGCCACCCTCGACCCGTCGCTGGCGCCGTTTGACCATGACGGCGCGCTTGAACTACCCTGGCTGGCCGCCGTCACCAGCGCCGCCTGACAGTCCGGCTCTTGGCCGCGGCCAGAATGACGTCATGACCGACGATCCGTATCTCTGGCTGGAAGACATCACCGGCGACGACGCACTGAACTGGGTGCGCGCGCGCAACGACCCCACCGTGGCCGAGTTCGGCGGTCCCGATTTCGAGCGGATGCGCGCCGAGGCGCTCGAGGTGCTCGACACCGACGCCCGCATCCCCTACGTGCGACGCCGTGGCGAGTTCCTCTACAACTTCTGGCGCGACGCCGCCAACCCGCGCGGGCTGTGGCGGCGCACCACGCTGGAGAGCTACCGTACCGACAACCCGGACTGGGATGTGCTGATCGACGTCGACGAGCTGGGCCGCGTCGACGGCGAGAAGTGGGTGTGGGGCGGCGCCACCGTCATCGAACCCGACTACACGCGGGCGCTGATCGGGCTGTCCCGCGGCGGCTCGGACGCGGCGGTGGTTCGCGAATTCGACATGGTGTCAATGTCGTTCGTGTCCGACGGGTTTGTGCTTCCCGAGGCCAAGACATACATGACCTGGGCCGATCCCGATACTGTTTTGCTGGGCACCGATTTCGGCGAAGGCTCGCTGACCGAATCGGGGTATCCGCGCATGGTCAAGCGGTGGCGGCGCGGTCAGCCCCTGGCCGAGGCGCAGACGCTGTTCGAGGGATCGCGCAGCGACGTGCTGGTGGCGGCATCGGTCGACCGCACCCCCGGTTTCGAGCGCACGCTGTTGCGGCGGGCCATCGACTTCTTCAACGACGAGGTCTACGAGCTGCGCGGCCTCCGGGACAACCCAGAGCTGATCCGCATCGACGCGCCCACCGACGCAACCGTGTCGGTGCACCGGCAGTGGTTGCTGATCGAGCTGCGCACCGACTGGTTCACTGGCACCGTGTCGTATACCGCGGGCTCGCTGCTGGCCGCCGACTATGAGCAATTCCTTGCCGGCACAGCGCCGTTGCAGGTGGTGTTCGAACCCGACGAGCACACCTGCCTGCACCAGTACGCGTGGACCCGCGACCGACTTTTCGTCGTCACACTGGCCGACGTGGCCAGCCGGGTCGAGACCGTCACACCGGGCAGCTGGCAGCGCACACCGGTGCCGGGCCTGCCCGCCGCCACCAACACGGTCATCGCCGCCGTTGACGACACCGGCGACGAGTTCTTCCTTGACTCCAGCGGATTCGACACCCCATCGCGGCTCTTGCGGGGTACCGCCGACGGGTCGCTGCGGCAGATCAAGTCCGCACCCGCATTCTTCGACGCTGATGGCCTCGATGTCACCCAGCATTTCGTGGCATCCGAGGACGGCACCTCGATTCCGTACTTCGTCGTGCGTCCCCGGGATGCTTGCGGGCCGACGCTGCTTTCGGGCTACGGCGGGTTCGAGGTGGCGCGCACTCCCGGGTATGACGGCGTGCTGGGCCGGCTGTGGCTGGCCCGTGGCGGCACCTATGTGCTGGCCAACATCCGCGGCGGCGGCGAGTACGGACCGCGTTGGCACACCCAGGCGATGCGCGAGGGCCGGCAATTGGTGGCCGAGGACTTTGCCGCGGTGGCAAGGGATTTGGTGGAGCGCGGCATCACCACCGTGGACCAACTCGGTGCCCAAGGCGGCAGCAACGGCGGGCTGCTGATGGGCATCATGCTCACCCAGTACCCGCAGCTGTTCGGTGCGCTGGTGTGCCAGGTGCCGCTGCTGGACATGCGCCGCTTCCACCTGCTGCTGGCTGGTGCATCATGGGTGGCCGAATACGGCGATCCCGACGATCCCGCCGCGTGGGAATTCATCTCGAAATACTCGCCGTACCATCATGTTTCGTCAGACGTGCGCTATCCACCGGTGTTGATCACCACGTCGACGCGCGACGACCGGGTGCATCCCGGGCATGCCCGCAAGATGACCGCCGCACTGGAAGCCGCCGGGCAGCGGGTCTGGTACTACGAGAACATCGAGGGCGGACACGCCGGCGCCGCCGACAACGCGCAGATCGCATTCAAAGCGGCGCTCTGCTTCTCGTTCCTATGGCGGATGCTGGGCAACAAGCATTGAACCTCCGGGCCTTGCCGACCGTCTCACCAATAAGAAGTCGAGGAGGTCGAGATGAGTTCCTTACTGGTGGCCTGCCTGTCGGTAGGGCTCCCGGTAGCGGGCCTTGGCCTGGTGGAGCTGCAGGCGCGTCTTGAACGATGGGATCAGCAACGCCATGCCGAGGACTAACCTCAAGCCATGACCGTCACCACAGTCGACGCCGGACCTCAGCAGGTAAGCCGCTCGGTCGAGGTCGCCGCGCCGGCCCGCGAGTTGTTCGCCATCGTCGCCGATCCGCGCCGCCACCATGAGCTTGACGGTTCGGGCACGGTCGGAGCGAACATCCGCGGACCCGAGCGACTAGGACCGGGCGCGCGGTTTTCCACCAAGATGAAGATGTTCGGGATGCCTTATCGGATCACCAGCACGGTGACCGCGTTTGAACCCGATCGGCTCATCGAATGGCGCCATCCCGTCGGCCACCGCTGGCGATGGGAGTTCAGCCCGATCACCCCCAGCAAGACGCGGGTCACCGAAACGTTCGACTATCACGACGCCGGACCGGTCAAAAACGCGTTCAAGTACTACGAGCTGACCGGCTTCGCCAAGCGTAACGCCGCCGGCATCGAGGCCACGCTGCGCCGACTTGCAGACCGCTACAGCGCCTGACGTGGTTTCAGTTGCCGCATGGAATCCAGGCGTGATCGACCACTCCTGCTTGGGTATTAGGTGTTTATGGGTGAGTTCACAGGGTCAATCGCAGTCGACTGGGACGGCGAGGCACTTTTCCGCTATCTGTCCGATGTCAGCAACTTAACCGACTACTTTCCGCGCCTGACGTCCGCTGAGCCGGGACCAGGCGACGAGGTCACGACCACAGCCAATCTGCCCGAGGGCGGAGTGGTCAGTGCCGACGGCTGGTTTCGAGTCAACGAGGATGCCCGGCGAATCGAGTGGGGTGCCGTCGGCACCAACGACTACTCCGGCTATCTGCATGTAACCGAGTCTCAGGACGGTTCACTGGTCGAGCTGCACCTGCACACCACCCGCGCCGCAGACGATGATGCGGACGTCCAACATGACATTGACGAAACGTTGAGGAACATCAAACGGCTTGCCCAACACCGCGGCGCTGTCTCGTAGCCTCGCTCCTCCGCGAAGAGTGCCGGTCGCGGCCGACGTTGGAGTGCAAAGACGTCCGCCGGGGCGGCTACCGCTCGATGACCGGGACGGTCCCCGCCTGGGCAGCGACCTCGACGCATTGCTGCCCGTGGTGCCCTTCGCGACCGCGACACGTCGGCCGCGTTCTACGACCACGTCAAGGCGCGCGTTCTACGGGCTGGTGGTGCGAGTGCTGCGCGATTCGGGGTACAGCGAAGAGACCACGCAGGAGGTCTACCTGGAGGTGTGGCGTGGCGGATGCTGTCCGAATTGCCGCTGACTTGCCACAAAGAGTTACGCCCTGCGCAAACCGCCCACCATCGCGGTGAGCGCCCCGAACACCACCAGCGCGCCTCCGGCGACCAGCGTCAGGTCGAGCCAATGGTGCAGGCTGCCTTCGGCGTAGCCAACCATCGCGTCGGCGACTCGGCGGACGTCCCCGCTTGCGTGGTCGAGCGCATCGTCGATGTGACGGCGGGCGACTTCGATTCCCGCATACCCAACTGCACCAACCATCAGCGCTGAAACTCCGAGGCTCGCCAACGCCCTACCGCGGCTGCGGGCCGCTGCCAGCGTCAGCACCGCGAATGTCCCCGTCAGCACCGTCGCCGCCAGACTCACCCACGCCCCCCACGTGGTAAGCGGATGTAATTCGCCGGGCCGCAACGCCTTCGGCGCAGAAACCGTCAACGGCACGGTCACCGTGGCGGGCAAATACACGTCGTAGTCGGCCAGCATCTGCCGAAATGCCGTGTCGTTCAACATGGGAGCCAGGTCGACCACCCACGGGTCAGGGCCGGACTGGGTGCCGGCGAACGCCCAACTATGCGCGATGCGGTTGGCCTGCGCGAACTGTGACGGAAACGACGGACCGGCGGTGTAGGCCGATGCGACACCATGCACCCGTGCCGCATCGACACGGCTGCCGTGTTCGCTGATCAGCGCGGTCGCCTTGTTAGCGAGCTCTTCCGCCACTGCCGCACGCAGCTGCGGATCAGTCGCCGCTTTCTGGGCCATGCCCGTATAGCCGTTGGCGTCAATGATGTTGCGCTGCGCCCAAACCCCTGGAACCGCTACCGCCAGTGCAATGGTGGCGAGCAACCACAACAGCACCGTCGCAACGAATCGCACTCCTATGTGGCAGTTCTGGTGGGTTTGGCGGGTTTGGCGGCTCTGGCGGCGCGACGCGGACCCGCAAGCGCCAGCCGGGTCATCATCCGGTTCATCCGGGCCAGCGTCTTCAGCGAATTGTTGTAGTAGGCAAAGCCGCCGCCGACGCTGGTGCGCGGCACCACTACGGTTTCGGCGCGGCAATACTTGCGCAGCCCCTCGACGCCGCCGAACCGCGCCCCGATGCCCGATGCCTTCCACCCGCCCATCGGAGCGGTGGTGCACATCAGGTTACTGATCACGTCGTTGATGTTGACAGCACCGCAATCAAGTTGCAGCGCAATGTCTTTCGCACGTTCGACATCGCGCGAGAACACCGATGCGCTCAACCCGTACGGGCTGGCGTTGGCCAGCCGGATCGCCTCGTCGACCGTGGCGACCTTCATGATCGGCAGCGTGGGCCCGAACGTCTCCTCGGTCATGCAGGCCATTGAGTGGTCGACGTCGACCAGCACGGTGGGCAGGTAAAAGCTGCCCGGCCCATCGGCGCGCCGGCCGCCGGTGAGTACCTGCGCCCCTTTGGCTTTCGCGTCGGCGACATGTCGCTCGGTGACCGCCAGTTGCGATTCGTCGATCAGCGCGCCGAAGTGGCCTTCGCCGGCGCCCACGTGCAAGGCCTGCACGTCGCGCACCACCGCGTCGACGAACCGCTGGTATACCGGCTCGAGTACGTAGACACGCTCGACCGACACACACGTCTGCCCGGCGTTGAACATCGCTCCCCACACCGCGGCGTGGGCGGCCAGCTCGACGTCGGCGTCCTCCAACACGATCATCGGGTCCTTGCCGCCCAGCTCGAGGCTGACCGGCGTCAACCGGCGTGCGGCTCGCTCCATCACTTTGCGCCCGGTCGCGGTAGACCCGGTGAACTGGATGAAATCGACGCTGTCGACCACAGCTTCGGATACCGCGCGGGCACCTTGGGCGATCCCGAACACATCGGGCGCACCGGACTCCCGCCAGCCGCGCCGCAGCAGCTCCGCGGTCAACGGGGTGCGCTCCGACGGTTTGAGCAGCACCGCGCAGCCGGCCGCCAACGCGCCGATCGCGTCCATCAGTGCGTTGGCCACCGGGTAGTTCCACGGCGCGATGATGCCGACGACCGGCCGGGGCCGGTAGTGGATGGTGATCTTCTTGATCGCCAGGAACGGCAGCGCGGCCGGACGTCGCGCGGGCGCCAGTGCCTTCTCCATCGTCTTGATGTAGTAGGCCAAGATCATGATCAGCAGCGGCACTTCTTGGCCCGCGTCGACCGCCGATTTGCCGGTCTCCTTGATCAGCAGCTCCTCGATTTCGCTGCGATGCTCGCCGAGCCACACCGCGAAGCGGGCCAGCGCCGTGGCGCGCTCCTTCGCGCCGTGCTGTTCCCATTCCCGTTGCGCCGCCCGCAGTTCAGCGGTGATGGCGGGCACATCGGAGGGATCGGTCCAGCGGACTTCTCCGGCCACGGCCCCGGTGGCCGGGTTGAGGATGGTGCCAGTACCGGAGAACTCGGGCGTGGTCGGTGGCTGTGTGATGGCGGTCATAGCCGCCATGCTAGCCGGGCTCGACAGGTGTCAAGTCCGCCGGTGCGCGATACCGAGGACGTAGGCGGCCTGGCCGAGGTGTTGGGCGCAGTCGTCGATGACGCTGACCAGCCGCACACTGGCCGTCACCGGCGGGTCCCAATGCTCGTCGACGACGCGGGACAGCTCGGCGCCGCTGATGCTGGCGATGTATTCCAACGTCAGCTTGTGCACCGCGTGGTAGTAGCCGGCCAGCTGCTCGGCAGAGGCGCGCACTTTGGCCACGTCTTCGGGACTGTGCCCATAGCCCGTGTCGTCGCGCGGCAGGTCCAAGCCGAACCGGTCTACCCAGCCGTCGCGCGTCCACACCTGCTCGACACCCGCGATGTCGGCCACTTGGACGTCCTGCACGCGCGCGCTGTGCCAGATCAGCCAGGCGATGCTGTTGGCGTTGGGGCTGGGCCGGTAGAAAGCCTTGTCGTCGGTCAGATCGTCGGTGAGCTCGTCGACGTGTTCGATCAACCGGGTGAACGCATCACGCAGCAATTCCTGGGCAGCAGCAGCGTCATCGGCCATAGGTGCCGACCCTACGCGCCGTGGAAGACCGCTTCGACGTTGTTGCCGTCGGGATCGCGGACGAACGCGCCGAAGTGACCGGGGTGGTATTCCGGCCACAGCCGCGGCGCATGCAGCGACTCCGCGCCAAGACCCATGGCGGCGTCATAGAAGCCGCGCGCAGCGTCTTCGTCGGCGGCGGCGAACGCGATGTGCGTTTCCCGGTTCGGGCCCATGCCGGCGCCCTGGGCGATCCAAAACGTCGGGTGTCCGTCGCCGCCATAGCCGATGGCTTCGCCGAAGTCCATCTGCCGCGTATAGCCGAGCACGCCGAGCACCGTGTCGTGGAACTACTGGGCTTTGGGGTAGTCGGCACAGTTGATGCCGAAGTGGTCGAGCACGGGGTTTGGCCTGGCATGAGCCACCGACACAGTCGTAGATTATTTAGATGACCTACGACCTGGTGATCCGCAATGGCAGCATCGTCGACGGGTTAGGCGGCGAACGGTATATCGGGGACGTCGCCGTCAAAGACGGCGTCATCGTCGCCGTGGGCACGGTGGACGGCTCCGGTGCCCGCGAGATCGACGCGACCGGGCTGTTGGTTACCCCGGGCTTCATCGATCTGCACACCCACTACGACGGTCAGTCCATCTGGTCGGACCGGCTGAACCCCTCGTCGGCGCATGGGGTGACGACGGTGGTGATGGGCAACTGCGGCGTCGGCTTCGCTCCCTGCCGTCAAGAAGACCACGAGGTGCTGGTCGACGTGATGGCCGGCGTCGAGGACATCCCGGGCGTGGTGATGACCGACGGACTGCCGTGGACGTGGGAAACCTTCCCGCAGTATCTCGATTCGCTGGAGTCGCGACAGCGTGATATTGATGTGGCCGCCTACCTGCCGCATTCGCCCCTGCGTGTGTATGCGATGGGTGAGCGCGGCGCCCAGCGCGAGCCCGCCACCGCCGAGGACCTGGCGAAGATGCGGGCGCTGGCCAAGGAAGCCATGGAGTGCGGGGCGCTGGGTTTCGCGTCGTCGCGGCTGATGATCCACAAGACGGCGAGCGGCTCGCCGATCCCGAGCTATGACGCTGCGCGGGAAGAGATTTTCGAGATCGCCCAGGGCGTCGTCGACGGCGGCGGCGGGCTGATCCAGTTCGTCCCCGACGTGCCCGCCGGCGGGTATCAGCCAGTGCTGCAGCAGGTGTTCGACGTCGCCGAAGACGTCGGCCTGCCGGTGACGTTCACGCTGGCGATCGGAAACGCCGGCGACCCGATGTGGCCGGACGCCATCACGATGATCGAGAAAGCCAACGCGGCGAGCAGTGACGGTCCGCGCTGTACCGCGCAGCTGCTGCCGCGGCCCATCGGGCTGATCATCGGGCTGGAGCTCAGCGCCAACCCGTTCGTGCTCTACCCCAGCTACCGCGAGATCGCCGAGCTGCCGCTGCCCGAGCGAGTGGCCGAGATGCGTAAACCCGAAGTGCGGGAACGGATTCTGGCTGACAAGCCAGGGCAGGGACATCCGCTGATGTATCTGGCGCAGGCCTGGGACTGGATCTTCCCGCTGGGCGACGACCCCAACTACGAGCCCCGGCGCTCCGACAGCATTGCCGCGCGGGCTCGGGCCCGCGGGGTGCGCCCGATCGAGGAGGCGTACGACCGGCTGCTCGACGACGACGGGCACGCCATGCTGCTGGTCACGACCAGCAATTTCGAGAACTATTCGCTGGATACCGTCGGCGAGTTGCTGCGCCGCGACGACGTGGTGCTAGGGCTCGGCGACGGCGGGGCTCATTACGGGATGATCTGCGACGCAAGCTATTCGACGTATTTCCTGACGCACTGGGCGCGTGATCGCGCGTCCGGGCGGTTCAGCGTGCCGGACGCCGTCCGCCGGCTGACGTCGGTGCCGGCCCGAGTCGCCGGGCTGGCCGACCGCGGCCGCATCGCCGTCGGCTACAAGGCCGACCTCAACGTCATCGACCACGCGCGGCTGCGGCTGGACAAGCCAGTGATCACCTACGACCTGCCCGCCGGCGGGCGTCGGCTCGACCAGACCGCCGACGGGTATGTGGCGACGGTCGTGTCGGGCGAGGTGATCGCCGAAAACGGTGTGCCCACCGATGCGCGGCCGGGTCGGCTGGTGCGCGGCCGGCAACCCGCACCCGCGGCCTAACCGTTGCGCCGCGACACTGCGGTTTCGTACGCGACACGCCGCAACGGTGTACAAATCCGCAGAGTCACCACGTCTTTGGGCAACCACGGGCAGTTAGTGCACTTTCGACGCGTTGAAGGACTACTCGCGGCGTGCGATGCACCATGCCACTGGTCACTCTTACGATCGCCCACCTAAGCTCGTCGAGCCTAGCCGAGCGCTCGACATCCCATGTCCGCTGCTTGGGATTGGTCCAGTGGTGGGCACCTTCGAAGTCGACGCCGACACGGTATTCACGCCAGCCCATGTCGATGCGTCCGACCACATACCCGTATTCGTCGCATACCTCGATCTGGGTCTCCGGGCGTGGAAAACCCGCTTGCACCAGACAAAGTCGCGTCATCGACTCGTACGGCGACTCAGCGCCGCCATCAACCAACATCAGCGTGCGGCGTAACTGAGCCTGGCCACGAACGCCAGGATGCCGGGCGGCAACTGCTTCTATGTCGGCGACGTTGACGTCGGTGGCGTTCATCAACGCATCGATGCGCTGCACACCGTCGACAAGCGGCAACCGCCTACCCACGTCGAATGCGGTGCGCGCCGGCGTGGTCACGGTCATCCCGGCGACCGTCTGGGTTTCGCCGGGCGCAATCGTGTCAGCGTGGACCACCAGCAGCGGTGGTGTGCGCTGGTTGCTATGGACTAATTCCGCGGGCAGGCCCGGCTCCACCCACTGAGCACCGAGCACTGTCTGGGCCGACAAGCCTGCGAGCACTCCCCGTCGCCGCGACCACAGCCACGCTGCCTGCGCTCGCTGCAGCGCTGAAACTTCCGCTTCCCGCGGGGCATACACGCCCGGGTAGACCGGGCGGTAAAACCGCCGCAACTCCCGGACAGTCAGCAAGCCGGCGTCCAAGGCCTCGGCGCCGCGGAATGGCCAGGCGACTTCCCCCACGGCCGGAGCATGACTGCGCCCCACCAAAGCCGCATACAGTTATCCACATGAGCGCAGTGGATCTCGACCGGCTGGCCGACGCCCTCGGCAACTACGGGTTCGCCTACCTGATCACCGTCAACGACGACTACCGCGTGCGCGCGGTGGAAATCGAGCCGGCCTTCGACGGCCAGGTCTTCGACATCGGGCCCGTCGGCGGACACACCCGCGCCAACCTGTCCCGGCACGGCACCGCCACCCTGGTATGGCCGCCCCGCGACCCGGGCGAGTACTCGCTGATCGTCGACGCCGACACCGAAACGCCCGTCGACCCTGACGCCACCGATCCGGTGAAGATGGCGCCCACCCGGGCGCTCCTGCACCGGCCGGCCGCAGGCGACTCTCCGACGTGCGCGCGCGGTCACACCTACGACTGCGTGATCTTCAAAGCCTCGTCGTCGGCAACCGCGTAGCAACGGAAAAGCCCGGCCCCCAAAGGGAACCGGGCTTTTCCGGCTTTTCCGATAGGACTCAGAAGTCCATGTCGCCCATGCCGCCGGCGCCAGGAGCAGCTGCCTTCTCCTTCTCCGGCTTGTCGGCGACGACGGCCTCGGTCGTCAGGAACAGCCCCGCGATCGATGCCGCGTTCTGCAGCGCCGAACGGGTGACCTTGACCGGGTCGGCAACGCCGGCCTTGAGCAGGTCCTCGTACTCGCCGGTCTGCGCGTTGAGACCGTGACCCGCCGGCAGGTTGCGCACCTTCTCGGCGACAACCCCGGGCTCCAGACCTGAGTTGAACGCGATCTGCTTCAGCGGAGCCTCCAACGCCACCTTGACGATGTTGGCACCGGTGGCCTCGTCGCCCTCGAGCTTGAGCTCGTCGAGCGCCGGAGCCGCCTGCAGCAGCGTCACACCACCACCGGCGACAATGCCCTCCTCGACGGCGGCCTTGGCGTTGCGCACCGCGTCCTCGATGCGGTGTTTGCGCTCCTTGAGCTCGACCTCGGTGGCGGCACCGGCCTTGATCACCGCAACGCCACCGGCCAGCTTGGCCAGCCGCTCCTGCAGCTTCTCGCGGTCGTAGTCCGAGTCGCTGTTCTCGATCTCGGTGCGGATCTGGGCCACCCGACCGGCGATGGCGTCGGAATCACCGGCACCTTCGACGATCGTGGTCTCGTCCTTGGTCACGACCACCTTGCGGGCGCGGCCCAGCAGCGACAGGTCGGCATTCTCCAGCGTGAGGCCGACCTCTTCGCTGATGACCTGGCCGCCGGTGAGGATCGCCATGTCCTGCAGCATCGCCTTGCGGCGGTCACCGAAGCCGGGTGCCTTGACCGCCACCGACTTGAAGGTGCCGCGGATCTTGTTGACGACCAGGGTGCTCAAAGCCTCACCCTCGACGTCCTCGGCGATGATCAGCAGCGGCTTGCCGGACTGAATGACCTTCTCCAACAACGGAAGCAGGTCTTTGATCGCCGACACCTTCGAGCTGACGAGCAGGATGTACGGGTCCTCGAGGACGGCTTCCTGACGCTCGGCGTCGGTGACGAAGTAGCCCGAGATGTAGCCCTTGTCGAAGCGCATACCCTCGGTGAGCTCGAGCTGCAGGCCGAAGGTGTTGGACTCCTCGACGGTGATCACGCCCTCGTTGCCGACCTTGTCCATCGCCTCGGCGATCAGGTCACCGATCGACTGGTCGCCCGCGGAGATCGCCGCGGTGGCCGCGATCTGCTCTTTGGTCTCGACCTCCTTGGCGCCCTTGAGCAGCGTCTCGGTGACCTTCTCGACGGCCTTCTCGATGCCCCGCTTCAGACCCAGCGGGTTGGCGCCGGCCGCGACATTGCGCAGGCCTTCTTTCACCAACGCCTGGGCCAGCACGGTGGCCGTCGTCGTGCCGTCACCGGCGACGTCGTCAGTCTTCTTGGCGACTTCCTTGACCAGCTCGGCGCCGATCTTCTCGTACGGGTCCTCCAGCTCGATCTCCTTGGCGATGGACACTCCATCGTTGGTGATCGTGGGAGCGCCCCACTTCTTCTCCAGGACGACGTTGCGGCCCTTGGGCCCCAACGTCACCCGTACCGCGTCCGCGAGGCTGTTCAGGCCCCGCTCGAGGCCCCGGCGGGCCTCCTCGTCGTACGCAATTATCTTGGCCATTGCGAAGTGATTCCTCCGGATCGGGGATGACACGTCCTGGCCGGGTGCAGTGCCCGCGACGGACGACCAGTATCTCGGTCTCACCGTCCCGACCTAGCACTCACCGGTCGCGAGTGCCAAGTCATTCTTAGCACTCGCCCATGCCGAGTGCAAGAACGGGCGGCGCCCAAACCGCCGGTTCTGTCGACGTCGAACCGGCCGGCTCAGGGCAGGTCGAGCAGCTGTTCGTAGAAACCGCCGAAGCGGCGGGCCGGGTCGATCAGATGGATCTCGAGGATCCAGTGACAGACCCGACCGTGGGGATCCGTGCGCCTCATCGGCTTGTCCGACCCAGGCGTGATGTACCACTGCGCTCCGTTACCGACGATCTTTCTGTGCGGAAACTCGCCGAGGAGATGACCGGCGATCGGGCTGCCCCATTCGAAACCTTCGTCACGAGCCACCTGGACGACGTGATCGAAAAGCTCGGCGCCGGTGACGTACGGGACAGCGTCGAAGTAGTCACGCCCGGCTTGCCACACCCGCGGCAGGGCATCGCGAATGGCCAACTTGAAAGGATCGTCGTTCAAAACGAAGGTGCGCCCGAAGTCGGCTTCCCACTCCTCGAAGACCGGCCCGAGGTCCAAGAACACGATGTCGCCGTCGCCGATCACCCGATCCGGCGGGTGCTCGGGGAAAGGTTCCAGAGTGTTCTCGCCGGCCCTCACAATGCGCCGATGCCAGTGGCTTGTCACTCCGAACATCTCCGCCGCCAAGTCGCGGATCTCGTCGGACAACTGCCGCTCGCCGACACCGGCGCGAACCATCTCGCGACGCTCGATCTCGTCGAACAGTTGCGCCGCCTTGTGTTGTGCATCGAGAAGCCGTTTCGCGCGCACACTTTCGTCGAGGACCGGCTTGTCCACGCCGACGATGCTACGGCCCGGGGATGCCCGGCAGCCGGTCCGGCAGACTGGAGCGATGTCCCTTGTCGTGCCGCCGTATCCCCAACCCCGCTACCTCGACGACGAGCCGGAAGTCAGCGCCTGGCTCAAGCGTGCGGACGAACCACCGGACTACGAGACCCCCGGCGTCGAATACCACTACTTGGCCAACCAGCAGGCCACCGCCGGCGACTACGGCCTCTACCGCGTCAATATCGCCCCGGCCGCCGGCGGTCCCGGCCCGCATTTCCACCGGGCGATCTCCGAGGCCTTCTTCGTGCTGTCCGGGACGATGAAGCTCTACGACGGCAACGACTGGGTGGACGGCCATCAAGGCGACTTCCTCTATGTGCCGCCCGGCGGGATCCACGGCTTTCGCAACGAGGCCGACGACCCGGCGTCGATCTTGATGCTGTTCGCGCCGGGCGCTCCGCGCGAAGCGTACTTCGAAGGCTTCTCGGCATTGGCCGACATGACGGACGAAGAACGCCGGGAGTGGTTCATCCTGCACGACAACTTCTGGGTCCAGTAGCCACACTGCGCGTCCTGCGAAGATGCATGCCCCGATGTCCTTGCCCTACAATGCATCTCGATCAGAGGGGGGTTTCGGGTGCGGGCAAACGATGCGCCCAGCACCCGAGCATTGCGGGGCTGGCAGCGGCGGGCGTTGGTGCGGTATCTGACCGCAAAGCCGCGCGACTTCCTGCTGGTCGCTACTCCCGGAGCGGGTAAGACCGCGTTTGCTGGCTCTTCGTGAATGAGAGTGCACCGGTGGCTGGCGGATATCCACGTGAAGACGTCGTGTCGCTGAGCTGAGGTGGGACCTCGGCGGGTGACGATTCGGGTTCCTACACTCGCCCACCACCGCACCGAGGTGACCCGTGCCTGAGGCTACCGCCTGCCCACCGTCTGTTGTTGCCGACACGATCATGCGCACCATCGAGTTGGGCGTGACGATCACCGATGCCGCCGTTGATGAGAAACAGACGACCATCTTTTGCGCGCCGGTGACCCGCAATCCGCGTTGCCCGGACTGCGGGCATGACGGCAGCTACCGCGACACGATTACTCGACCGTTGACCGATCTGCCGGTGGCCGGCTATCCGCTGGTGTTACACGTGGCGGTGCCCAGATACCGCTGCACCACGGCCGAGTGCGGCCGTACGGTGTTCAATCAGGATCTGGGCCAGCTGGCCGCGCCACGCGCCTCGACGACACGCCGGTGTGCTCGGTATGTGTTGCGGCGGTTGATGGTTGATCGCACCACCATCTCAGCGATCGCCGCCGAACTGGGGGTGTCCTGGCATACCGTCAGCTCCATCGCGATGCGCGCCGTCGAGGCGTTGGTGGCCGCTGCCGGGCCGGAGCGGCTGAGCGGGGTGCGGGTGATCGGGGTCGACGAGCACCGCTGGGCACCCCGACGAATCGGCCCGGAAGGCTTTGTCACGCTGATCATCGACCTCACCGCGGTGCACGACAAGACGGGTCCGGCGCGGCTGCTCGACATGGTCGAAGGACGATCAGCGACCGCGCTGGCCTCGTGGCTGGCCGCCCAACCCGCCGAGTTCGCCCAGGGTATTGAGGTGGTGGCGATGGACGGGTTCGCCGGCTATAAGACCGCGGCCGCGGCGGTGGTGCCCGATGCGGTCACGGTGATGGACCCCTTCCACGTCGTCGCGTTGGCCGGGGCCAAGCTGGATTTGATCCGCCAGCGCATCCAGCAGCAGACACTTGGGCGGCGTGGCCATACCGGGGATCCGCTGTATGGGATCCGGCGCATCGCCCGCACCCGCACAACCCTTCTCTCGGCGCGCCAACACCACAGCTTGACCGGGGTGCTCGACGCCGACGAGCACATCGCTGTCAAGGTCGCCTACGTGATCTACCAGAAGATCATCGCCGCCTACGCCGACCCCAACCGCCGCCGCGGCAAGCAAGCGATGACCAGCTTGATCGACTCGATTCGCCGCGGCGTGCCCGCCGGGCTAGAAGAGATAGCCCAACTCGGCCGCACCCTGTGGCGCCGCCGCCATGACATCCTGGCCTTCTTCGACCACCACGCCTCCAACGGACCCACCGAAGCCATCAACGGCCGCCTAGAAGCCCTGCGCCGCAACGCCCTTGGATTCCGCAACCTTGTCCACTACCGATGGCGATCACTGCTGCACAGCGGCGCACTCCACACACTCGTCAATGCACTGTGAATTACGAAGAGCCCGTTTGCTCTGCGCATCGCCGCAGAACTACTGGCCGACCGCAGCGTCGACACGATCACAGTGGTGGTGCCCACCGAACACCTCAAGACACAGTGGGCGCTGGCAGCGGCCGCCGACGGACTCGCACTGGATCCGCGCTTCAGCAACGCCGCTGCGCACACCTCCTCCGAATACCACGGCATCGTCGTCACCTATGCCCAAGTCGCCAGCCACCCGCCCCGCCATCGGGTGCGCACCGAAAGCAGGCGCACCCTGGTGATCTTCGACGAGATCCACCACGGCGGCGACGCCAAAAGCTGGGGCGACGCCACCCGGGAAGCGTTCAGCGACGCCACCCGGCGGCTGGCGTTGACCGGCACGCCTTTTCGCAGCGACGACGCCGCTATCCCGTTCGTCGACTACGCGCCCGACGGCGACGGCCTGCTGCGGTCGGTGGCCGACCACACCTATGGGTATGCCGAGGCGCTGGCCGACGGCGTGGTGCGCCCGGTCGTGTTCCTGGCCTACTCCGGGGAGGCCCGGTGGCGAAACAGCGCGGGCGAAGAGCACGCCGCGCGGCTCGGCGAGCCGCTGACCGCCGAGCACACCGCCCGGGCATGGCGCACGGCGCTCGACCCGGCCGGCGAGTGGATGTCGGCGGTCATCTCCGCCGCCGATACCCGGCTGCGGCAGTTGCGCGACAACGGAGTTCCCGACGCCGGCGGCATGGTGATCGCCTCCGACCACAAGGCCGCGCGCGCCTACGCCGGATTGCTGACCACGATCACCGGCGAGGCGCCGACCGTGGCACTGTCCGACGACCCGAAATCCTCAGACCACATCTCGCAGTTCGCTGCCAGCACCAGCCGCTGGCTGGTCGCGGTCCGCATGGTGTCCGAGGGAGTCGACGTGCCGCGGCTGGCCGTCGGAGTCTACGCCACCAGCGCATCGACTCCGCTGTTCTTCGCGCAAGCCATCGGCCGGTTCGTGCGCTCGCGCCGCCCGGGCGAAACCGCCAGCATCTTTCTGCCCTCGGTGCCGCCGCTGCTGCGGTTGGCCAGCGAGCTGGAGGCGCAACGCGATCACGTTCTCGGCAAGCCACACCGGGATGCACTCGGCGACGAGTTGACCGCCGCCAACCGCCACCGAACCGAGCCGTCCGAGACCGGCAACGGGTTTACCTCGCTGGGCGCGGACGCCGAACTGGACCAGGTCATCTTCGACGGCGCCTCGTTTGGAACCGCAACCCCAGCTGGCAGCGACGAAGAGGCCGACTACTTGGGGATCCCCGGCCTGCTGGACGCCGAGCAGATGCGAAACCTGTTGCGGCGCCGCCAGGAAGAGCAGCTCGCCAGGGCGACCGCGAGCGGCGCGGCATCCGCGCCGGTTGCGCCACACCGGCGGCTGCACCAACTGCGCCGCGAGCTCAACCAGCAAGTCGCGCTGGCGCACCACCGCACCGGCAAGCCGCACGGCTGGATCCACAACGAGCTGCGCCGAATCTGCGGTGGGCCGCCGGTGGCCGCGGCGACCAGCGATCAGCTCAAGGCGCGCATCGAAGCCGCGCGGAAACTGACCGCCTAGCACAATCGGGGCCCAGCCTGCCCGTGCCCGCGGCTCGGCTCGTCGCCGAGTGGTCGGTATCGTCTCGGCCATGGGCGCTAACGGCAAATGGTCCGCCGCCGACGTGGCGGACCAGAGCGGCCGCGTCGCGATCGTCACCGGCGCCAACACCGGAATCGGCTACCACACCGCCGCGGTGCTCGCCCAGCGGGGCGCGCGCGTCGTGCTGGCGGTACGCGACCTGGAGAAGGGCAACGTCGCGCTCGCGAAAATCGTCGCTGCCAGTCCCGGCGCCGACGTCACGCTGCAAGAGCTCGACTTGTCTTCGCTGGACTCGATCCGTGCCGCTGCCGAAGCGCTGCGCCGCGCTTACCCGCGCATCGATCTGCTGATCAACAACGCCGGCGTGATGTATACGACCAAGCAGCTCACCCGCGACGGCTTCGAGCTGCAGTTCGGCACCAACCATCTGGGCCACTTCGCGCTGACCGGGCTGGTGCTCGACAACCTGCTGAAAGTCCGCGGGTCGCGAGTGGTGACGGTGAGCAGCAACGCGCACCGCTTTCGCGCGTCGATTCACTTCGACGACCTGAGCTGGGAGCGCCACTACGACCGGGTCGCCGCCTACGGGCAGTCCAAGCTGGCCAATCTGCTGTTCACGTACGAACTGCAGCGGCGGCTGGCCGCGAAGAAGGCGCCCACGATCGCCGTGGCCGCGCATCCAGGTAGCTCCAGCACCGAGCTCACCCGCAACCTGCCCATCGTGCTCAAACCCGCCGTCGCCGTGTTCGGGCCGCTGGTGTTTCAAAGCGCCGCGATGGGTGCGCTGCCGACACTGCGGGCGGCCACCGATCCCGACGCGCAGGGCGGCCAGTACTACGGCCCCGACGGTTTCGCCCAGCAGCGTGGATATCCCAAGCTCGTGGAGTCCAGCGGGCAATCCCACGACGAAGAGCTGCAGCGCAGATTGTGGGCCGTGTCCGAAGAGCTCACCGGCGTCACGTTCCCAGTCTGATGCCCGGTCTGATGCGGTCAGTCGAGGAACACCAGCGCGTCGTCGCCGACCTGATCACCGCCCGGCGCGCCACCGCCACCGGGCTCGCCGAAGCGCTGGGCCTGGTCCTGGCCGACGACGTCGCCGCCCCGCTGTCGCTGCCGGTGTTCGACAACTCCGCGATGGACGGCTACGCGGTGCGGGCCGACGACATAGCCTCGGCGGCGTCGGATAACGCCGTGAAACTGCCTGTGGCCGAAGACATTCCGGCCGGGCGCACCGACATCCCGACACTGCAGCCAGGCACCGCGCACCGCATCATGACCGGTGCTCCGATGCCGGCCGGGGCCACCGCCGTGGTTCCCGTGGAGAACACCGACGCCGGCACCGAGACGGTGGCGATCTACGCGCCCGCCCCGGAGGGTCGCCACATCCGCCGCGCCGGTGAGGACGTCACCGCGGGCACCACGGTGCTGCGAGCCGGGCAACTGGTCACCCCCGCGGTGGTCGGGCTGGCCGCGGCGCTGGGGTTGGCCGAGCTGACCGTGCTCCCGCGGCAGCGGGTGCTGGTGATCTCCACCGGATCGGAGCTGGTGTCGCCAGGCACGCCGCTGCGGCCGGGCCAGATCTATGAATCCAACGCGGCAATGCTGGCCGCCGCGGTCCGCGACGCCGGCGCCAGGGTCGTCGCCACCCCGACCGCCGGCGACGACGTCGCGCAGTTCGCCGCGGTACTCGATCGCTACGCCGCCGAGGCCGACTTGATCATCACCAGCGGCGGGGTCAGCGCGGGTGCCTACGAGGTGGTCAAGGACGCGTTCGGCCGGGCCGGCGACCAAGGCGTGGAGTTCGTCAAGGTGGCGATGCAGCCGGGGATGCCGCAGGGCGTCGGCCGGGTGGCCGGCACGCCGATCGTCACGCTGCCGGGCAACCCGGTCAGCGCGCTGGTGTCCTTCGAGGTGTTCATCCGGCCCGCGCTGCGCACCGCGATGGGGCTGCCCGCTGCGGATCGGCCGCGCCGGTCGGCGGTGCTCACCGAGACGCTGACCTCGCCGAGCGGCAAGCGCCAGTTCCGTCGCGGCGTGCTCGACGCCGCCGCGGGCACCGTCACCAGCTACGGCCCGCCGGCCTCGCACCATCTGCGCTGGCTGGCGTCGGCGAACTGCCTGCTGGACATCCCCGCGGAAGTCACCGAGATACCGGCTGGATCGCAGGTGGAAGTTTGGGACCTGTCGGCTCCGTAAGATGACCGCGTGGCACGACGCCCCCGCCCCGCCGGAGACGACCTGAAATCCGGCCCGCAGCGCCTCCTCGCGTTGCTGCGCTCGACGATTCCACCGGTGCACCGGGCCGGTCTGCCGTTCATCGGCGCGGGGCTGGCAGTGGCCGTGGCGGGACGCCGTCACCGCTGGGCGCGCCGGACGGGGTTGCTGACCGCCGGCGCCTGCGCGGGGTTGTTCCGTCATCCGCGGCGAGTGCCGCCCACCCGGCCGGGTGTCGTCGTCGCGCCCGCCGACGGGTTGGTCTGCCTGGTCGACACCGCGGCTCCGCCCGCCGAACTCGGCCTACCCGACGCGCCGCTACCCCGGGTCAGCGTCTTCCTGTCGCTGCTCGACGCCCACGTGCAGCGGGCGCCGGTCAGCGGCGAGGTGGTCGACGTGCAACACCGGCCAGGCCGCTTCGGCTCGGCCGACCTGGCTGCGGCCAGCGAACACAACGAGCGCACCAGCATGCTGCTTCGCACCGAGAACGGTGCACAGATCGTCGTCGTGCAGATCGCCGGGCTGCTTGCCAGGCGCATCGTCTGTGACGCGCAGGCCGGCGACAAGCTGTCGATCGGCGACACCTACGGCTTGATCCGGTTCGGTTCGCGACTGGACACCTACCTTCCCGCGGGAGCCGAGCCGCTGGTCAGTGTCGGGCAGCGGGCCCTCGCGGGTGAAACCGTGCTGGCCGAACTGTGATCACCGCCAAGCCCCGCGGCAGGCCGTCGGTCAACCTGCGCATCCTGCCCAGCTCGATGAGCGTGCTGGCGATCTGCGCGGGCCTCACGTCGATTCGGTTCGCGCTGCAAGGCCAGCCGCATGCCGCGATGGCGCTGATCGTCGCGGCCGCCATCCTCGACGGGCTGGACGGGCGGGTGGCGCGCTTCTTCGACGCCGAGTCGCGGATGGGCGAGGAGATCGACTCGCTGGCCGATGCGGTGAACTTCGGGGTGGCGCCGGCGATGGTGGTCTACGCATCGCTGCTGTCCGCATCGCCCGCGGGCTGGGTGGTGGTGTTGTTGTATGCGGTGTCGATCGTGCTGCGGCTGGCGCGGTTCAACGCGCTGCTCGACGACGCCACCCTGCCGGCCTACACCCGGGAGTTCTTCGTCGGCATGCCCGCCCCGGCCGGTGCGATCGCGGTGCTCGGGCCGCTGGCCGCCAAACTGCAGTTCGGCGGCGGCTGGTGGAGTTCCCCGTGGTTCGTCTGTGCCTGGGTGGCAGCGTGTTCCCTGCTGGTGGTCAGCCGGCTCCCTATGAAGAAGATGCATGCGGTTGCGGTGCCGCCGAACCTGGCCGCGCTGCTGCTGGCGGTGTTGGCGATCGTCGCCGCGGCCGCATTCCTGTTTCCCTACGTGTTGGTCATGGTGGCCATCGCGGCCTACCTGTGCCACATCCCGTTCTCGGTTCGCAGCCACCGCTGGCTGGCCGAGCATCCCGAGGTCTGGGGCGAGCGGCCCAAGCAGCGGCGCGCCGTGCGCCGGGCGATCCGCCGGGCCCAGCCCAACCGCCGCTCCATGGCGCGGCTGGGCCTGCGCAAGCCAGCCGGCCGGACATGACGCCCCCACGGCTGACGCTGACCGCTCGGCTGAACACCTCGCCGGTGGACTCCCGGCGCGGAGTCGTCAGGCTGCACCCGAAAGCTATTGCCGCCCTTGGCATTCGGGAATGGGATGCGGTGTCGTTGACCGGGTCGCGGACGACAGCGGCGGTCGCCGGCATAGCGGGAGCAGACACGCCGGTCGGCACGATCCTGCTCGACGACCTGACGCTGTCCAATGCCGGACTGCGCGAGGACACGCAGGTGATCGTCGCCGCGGTGACCGTGTATGGAGCGCGGTCGGTGACGCTGAGCGGCTCACCGCTGACCACCCAGTCCGTCGCCCCGGCCACGCTGCGGCAAGCCCTGCTGGGCAAGGTGCTCACAGTCGGCGACGCGGTATCGCTGCTGCCCCGCGATCTCGGGCCCGGCACCTCGGCTTCTGCCGGCAGCCGAGCGGCTGCCACTGCGCTGGCATCGGCAGTCGGTATCAGCTGGACCTCCGAGCTGCTCACCGTCACCGGCGTCGACCCGGCCGGGCCGGTGAGCGTGCAGCCTAACTCGTCGGTGAGCTGGGGAACCGGTGTGCCGGAAGCCGCCCAACAACCAACCGTTCGCCCCGTCAGCGTCGACGACCTCAAGGGCATGCACGCGCAGGCGGCCAAGCTGACCGAGTGGCTCAAGCTCGCGCTCGACGAGCCGCACCTGTTGCAGACCCTGGGCGCCGACGCCCGGCTCGGCGTGCTGGTGTCCGGTCCTGGGGGCGTGGGCAAGGCGACGCTGGTGCGCGCGGTATGCGGCGGTCGCCGGCTGGTGGAGCTGGACGGCCCGGAGGTCGGCGCGCTGGCCGCCGAAGACCGACTCAAAGCGGTGACGTCCGCGACCGCATCCGTCCGCGACAACGGCGGAGTCCTGCTGATCACCGACATCGACGCGCTGTTGCCAGCCGCCGTCGAGCCGGTGGCCACCTTGATCCTGGCCGAACTGCGCGCGGCGATCGCCACCCACGGTGTGGCGTTCATCGCCACCTCCGCCGTGCCGGACAACCTCGACACCAGGCTTCGGGGACCCGATCTGTGCGACCGGGAGCTCGTCGTTCCGCTGCCCGACGCCGCCACCCGCGCCGCACAACTGCAGGCGCTGCTGCAGTCGGTTCCGACAAGCAACCTCGACTTCGACGAAATCGCCAGCCGCACACCGGGATTTGTCGTAGCCGACCTGGCCGCATTGGTGCGTGAGGCCGCGCTGCGGGCAGCGGCGCGAGCCAGCGCCGACGGTAAACCGCCGGCCCTGACCCAAGACGACCTGATGGGCGCCTTGCAAGTGATCCGGCCGCTGTCCCGCTCGGCCGAAGAGGTGGCGGTCGGCAGCATCACGCTCGACGACGTCGGCGACATGGCCGACACCAAACAGGCGCTGACGGAGTCGATGCTGTGGCCGCTGCAGCACCCCGACACCTTCGCCCGGCTCGGCATCGAGCCGCCGCGCGGGGTGCTGCTCTATGGCCCACCGGGCTGCGGCAAGACGTTCCTGGTGCGCGCACTGGCCAGCACCGGGCAACTGTCCGTGCACGCCGTGAAAGGCTCCGAGCTGATGGACAAGTGGGTGGGCAGCAGCGAGCGAGCTGTTCGTGACTTGTTTCGCCGGGCCCGTGATTCGGCGCCCTCCCTGGTGTTCCTCGACGAGGTCGACGCGCTGGCGCCGCGGCGCGGCCAAAGCTTCGACAGCGGTGTCAGCGACCGGGTGGTGGCCGCGCTCCTGACCGAGCTCGACGGCATCAATCCGCTGCGCGACGTCGTCGTGCTGGGCGCCACCAACCGACCGGAGCTGATCGACCCCGCGCTGCTGCGACCGGGGCGGTTGGAGCGGCTGGTGTTCGTTGAGCCGCCGGACGCCGCGGCGCGCCGCGACATCCTGAGCACCGCGGGCAAGTCGATCCCGCTGGCCGCCGACGTCGACATCGACACCCTGGCCGCCGAGCTCGACGGCTACAGTGCCGCAGACTGTGTGGCCTTGCTGCGGGAGGCCGCGCTCGCCGCGATGCGACGCTCCATCGACGCCGCCGACGTCACCGTCGACGACGTGGCGGCCGCGCGGGAAAAGGTCCGGGCCTCACTGGATCCGCTTCAGCTCGAGTCGCTGCGCGCATTCGCCGCCTCGCCGTAGCTCACCAGCAGCGCGCGCGCCGCCACCGCGACGTCGTTCTCCCCATACAGCTCCTCCGCGAAAGCTCGGCCCCGGCTGATGCAGCGAACAGCTTTGTGCGCCAACGCATACACTGATCTCCAATTCAACCCGACATTCGGCCGGGCCGGTAGACTGCCGAGCAGTCAAGGCCAGAACCGACAGCGACAGCTGGGACATCACCGAAGGCGTCGGCGCCACAGCGCCGGGCGTGGCGCGCACCGCGGAATCGGAATGCGAGTGCACGCTGTTCACCGACCCATACCCGTAATCGTTCATCGATGCTGCCGCCGAACGGGGTCGGCAGCCTCCGTCATCAGGACGATGGCCGAGCGGCTACGAGCGATCGGCGGATACGCCGCGGCGCGGATCAAGTGGTTCGACGAGTACTTCATCGCCGGCGCCAACGGCATCCAGCAGGTGGTCGTTCTGGGCGCGGGCCTGGATACCCGCGCCTGGGGGCTGCCGTGGGTGGACGGCACTGTCGTCTACGAGATCGACCAGCCCAAAGTGCTGCGGTTCAAGTCCGACACGCTGTCGAGGCGCGGCAGTCAACCCGCCGTCGACTACCTCGCGGTCCCGGTGGATCTACGGCAAGACTGGCCGAAGACATTGCGCGGGGTGGGTTTTGACCCATCGGCAGCGACGGCATGGTGTGCCGAAGGGCTGATCCCGTATTTGTCGGCGGCCGACCAGGATCTGCTGTTCGAGCGGGTCGCCGGTCACAGCGCGCCGGGCCGCCGGTTGGCCGTGGACACGTTCAGCGCCAGCTTTTTCGACCCCGAATACCTGAAGCGCCGCAGCGAGAAGATGCGCCGGCTACGCGAGGCGAGCGAGGCCAACATGTCGCCGGCGCAAGACTTGTGGTTCATCGAAGGCCGACTGGCAGTCCTCACTCCGAGAGCTGGAACTCCACCATCGCCGTGACGGAATCCACGGCGTCGCCCAGAGCCGCCAGCCGCTGCGCAGCCGAGGGCGCCGACAGCACAGCGTAACGGTCGGCCGGGCCGATCGGTAGCCGAGATGCCAAGGCGTACAGTCGCTCACCGACATCGCGGGGTCCGTGCTCCCCATAACCCAACACCGTCTCGCGGTCAGCGGGCGGCGCGCCACGAGCGGTGGCGACTCGTTCGAACAGCGCCACCACCCGATCTTCGAGCTCACGCAACTGGATCTCGCTGACCGGATCGCCCGGCTCGTCGGGCCAGACCTGCACGACCGCCCGCGGGTAGGGGTCGTCGGGCAGCCAGTCGCACACCCGGATCCGCTCACCCACCCGGCACCGCAGACCGTAGCGATCCGCGCCCAAATCGATGCACTGCACAATGCCGGCCAGCGCGCCGACGTCGCACCGGGTGTCACCGCCGCCGACCTCGCGGCCACGGGAGATCAACACCACACCGAAGCACGGATCGTCCTCGCGCATGCAGTCGCGCACCAGCGCGACATAGCGCGGCTCGAAGATCCGCAACGGCAGGTCATCGCCGGGCAGGAACGCCGATTCCAGCGGAAACATCGGCACCTCAACGGGTTCCGTGCCGAGGGCCATCAGATGTCCAGCTCGCCAATCAGCGCGTCGACCACTGCCCGCAAGTCACCGTCGTGCTCTTCGGCAACGCGGCGCTGCCGCTGATAAGAGGCCCCCACCCGGGGGATGTCGGCGACCGCAGCCAGCTCGTCGGCGCAGTGCAACGACTTTGCCACCGGCTCCAAGCGGTTGAGCACATCGACCAGGTCGTCGGTGACCAGGCGTTCGTTGCTGTTGGCGTCGAGGATGATGATCGCGTCCAGGCCGTAGCGGGCCGCGCGCCACTTGTTCTCTTGCACATGCCAGGGCGGCATGTTCGGCAGCGTCTCGCCGGCTTCGAGCCTGCGGTCCAAATCGACTACCAGACAATGCGTCAACGCCACCAACGCGGCCAGCTCACGCAAGTTGGGCACCCCGTCGCAGACGCGCACCTCGAGTGTGCCTTTATGGGGTGAGGGCCTGATGTCCCACCGAATCTCGTCCATGTGGTCGATGATTCCGGTCTTCTTCTGGTCGTAGACAAAGCCTTCGAACTCGGCCCACTTCTGAAAGTGAAACGGCAGACCGGCGGTGGGCAGCTGCTGAAACATCATCGCCCGGTTGCTGGCATACCCGGTGTCCTCGCCGCTCCACCAGGGTGAAGACGCCGAGAGTGCCAACAGGTGCGGGTAATACTGCAGCAGGGCCGTCATGATCGGCATCACCTTGTGCGCCGAGGAGATTCCGACGTGCACGTGCACGCCCCAGATCAGCATCTGCCGGCCCCACCACTGGGTGCGCTTGATCAGCTCGGCGTAGCGAGGCGCGTCGGTGAGCTTCTGGGCGGACCACCGGGCGAAGGGGTGAGCGCCCGCGCAGAACAGCTCCATGCCGCGCTCGCGCACGATTTTGCGCGCGGTTTGCAAGGTGCAGCGCAGATCGTCCATCGCCTGCGCAGTGGAGTCGCAGATGCCGCTGACGACTTCGACGGTGTTGCGCAGTAATTCCTTGTGCACTCTTGGGTTTTCGCCGATTTCGGCGATGACCGCGGTGGCTTCGTTGCTCAGGTCTCGGGTCTGAGCGTCGACGAGCGCGAACTCCCATTCCACGCCGACGGTCGGTCGGGGTGACCCGGCGAAGTCGATACGGCAGGCTGACCTGCTGGCCGGCGGCCTAGCCGGTACTAATGACACCGCACGCCACCCGCTTGCCGGCGTCGCCGGTGGACATGGTCATGGCATCGGGACCGGGTGCGCCGTTGACCTGTGTATAGCGCTCCGCCGGGATGTTGGCGAAGTTGTCGGGGCCGGCGTGGATGATGATCGCTGTCTTGGCGCCGGACATCAGGTCCTGCTTGGTGAACGCGTCGGTGGTGGTCACCAGTAGCGCCGCCCCATCCTTGCGCACCTGCAGCGACGTGAGGTCACCGCTTTCCGGCGACCCGGTGTGCCCGGGCGCCTGGAAATGTCCGCCGGCGGAGAGGAAGTCGCCGGGCGGACCGCCGGTGGGTGCGACGGAGTTGGCCTCGCATTTGCCCACCGAGTGGATGTGCAGGCCGTGGAATCCCGGAGTCAACTGGCCCAGCCCGGTCGTGCGCACCGTGATGGTGACGTACCCGTTGTCGAATTCGAACTGGGCGTCGGCGACCTTGGTGCCGTCGGGTGCCCGCAACCGCGTGGTGATGGTCTCGGGTGGCACCGGTCCCCCTTCGGGGGGTGTGTTCACCGGCGCAGGGCTTCCGTGCCACACCGACGGAGTGGTGCCGGGCGTGCTCGCCGGGGGTTGGTTCGGGGTGCACGCACCCAACAGCGCAACGGGGACGGCGAGCGCCCCGAACGTCGTTGCGGCAGCAACTGTGCGGGTTTTCGCGGGCTTGACCATAGCGAGAGCCTATCGCCTCGCCGCCCCAGATGGGGTTAGCCCGCGACTGCCACGATGACGCCCGGCGGTTGATCCGCGACGGCGGCGATACGTGGCTTGACCGGCGCATTCAACTGTTTGCCGATCGCATCGGCGGTGTCGCGCTCGCCTGCGGCGTTGCCGAAGTACACCGTGGTGGCCGCGACGTCGGGCAGTGAGAGATTGCCGACCTCGGTGACGTTGAACCCTGCGCTTTTGAGTTGGTCTGCGGTGCGCCCGGCCACACCTTCTTGCCCGGAGATGTTGTAGACCCGCACATCGGAGCGGTGCACGGCCGATGCGCCTTTGGCAGGGGCAGGCGTGCTCGTCGTCACAGTGGACACCGGCGTCGAGTCGTCGTCATCGGAGCTCCCGTGAGAGCCCATCGCCTGCAGTCCGACCAGCAGGAAGATCACACCGAGGAACAGCAGCACCATCACCATGGCGCGCAGGGGCAATCCTGAGGAGTCCGGAACGCGTTCGTTCATCGAGCCAACTGTATCCAGCGGTGCCCGCAACGGCGCAAATACAGGTGCAGCGTCAGGTGACCTCGAAACCCAGCCGCCGCGCGGCGCGGGCCTTTTGCCGACTGGCGCGCAGCCGGCGCAGCCGTTTCACCAGCATCGGGTCGGCCGCCAACGCCTCGGGCCGGTCGATCAGGGCGTTGAGAACTTGGTAATAGCGTGTCGCTGACATCGAGAACAACTCTTTGATGGCTTCTTCTTTGGCCCCCGCGTATTTCCACCATTGGCGTTCGAATGCCAAGATGTCATGTTCGCGGCGGGTCAGGCCATCGGCGATTTCGGAGTCGTCCCCCGATCGATTTGCCCGCGCCATGGCGCTGTCCATATCGCTTCCCCTGGACCCTTCCGGCGAATTCCCAAATGGCTTGAATGTCTTTATGAAGTGGCATGCTTCGGCGATATTCAACCACGCCCTCAACTGTTGGCCGGTAACCCAGGCCCGCGAGTCGGGCCACTTCTAGACGAATAAGCTTGCCGAGCATGGCCGTCGTACCCATTCGTATCGTGGGCGATCCAGTCCTGCATACCCCGACCAGCCCGGTGCCGGTCGGCCCCGACGGCTCGCTGCCCGCCGATCTGCCGGAATTGATCGCCACCTTGTACGACACCATGGAGGCCGCCTACGGGGTGGGCTTGGCCGCCAACCAGATTGGCGTCGGGCTGCGTGTGTTCGTCTACGACTGCCCCGATGAGCGTGGGAAATCCGCCCGCCGCCGTGGCGTGATCATCAACCCGGTGCTGGAAACGTCTGAAATACCAGAGACCATGCCCGATCCCGACAACGACGACGAAGGCTGCCTGTCGGTGCCCGGGGAGTCGTTTCCGACCGGACGCGCGAAATGGGCGCGGGTCACCGGACTCGACGCCGACGGCAATCCGGTGACGGTGGAAGGCACTGGGCTGTTTGCGCGGATGCTGCAGCACGAAACCGGACACCTGGACGGATTCTTGTACCTGGACCGCTTGGTCGGCCGACACGCCCGCGCCGCCAAGCGCGCGGTCAAAGCGCACGGCTGGGGTGTACCAGGACTGTCCTGGACACCGGGCGAGGGGCCCGATCCGTTCGGTCACTGATGCTTTCCTGGCCTGATCTGGGAACGCGGGTGACGGTGCGCTACCGCCGGCCCCCCGGGTCGGTGCCGCCGCTGACCGACGCGGTCGGTCACCTGCTGCAGATCGACCCGGTGGTGCGGGTCCGCACGAAAACCGGCGTGGTGCAATTCGCGCCCGCCGACGCGGTGGCGTTGCGTGTGTTGACGGACGCGCCGGTGCGCACCTCGCAGATCCGCTCGCTCGAGCACGCCGCGGCTTTCGCGTGGCCGGGCGTCGAGCAATCCTGGCTGGACGGCTGGCTGCTGCGCGCCGGCCACGGCGTCACGTTGGCAGCGAATTCTGCTGTGCCGCTTGATGTTTCGGCTAACACCAATGCCATCCCCGCCATCGTTGACTGGTATGGCCGGCGCGGGCTGACACCGCGACTGGCCGTCCCGGATCGCCTGCTGCGGCGGCCCGTCACCGGTGGACAGCCGCGCCGGATGCTGGTGCGCGACGCCCACGTAACCGATCTCGACCCGTCCGTGTCGCTGGTGTCCCGCCCCGACGACGACTGGCTGCGGCTCTATGACCGCCCGGTGCCGATCGACGTGCTGACCGCGATTCTCGACGGCGAGTTGACGTTCGGCAGATGGGCGGATGAAGCGGTCGGCCGCGCTGCGATGACGGCAGCGCCCGACGGCACGCGATGGGTCGGCTTGTCGGCGCTACGCATCGCGACCGACCGGCACGCCACGGCGTTGTGCGAAGCGCTGCTGTCCTGGGGCGCAAGCCGCGGAGCAACCCGTGGCTATATCCGCCTCAGCGACGAGGCAACGATCCTCGCCGGCGTAATCGAATCGCTTGGTTTTCGGCTGCACCACCGCAGCCGCTACCTGACCGTCACAGCGGGGCTAGGGTCGGGCCATGCCTGACGACCCGCTGCGGTTGGCAACGTGGAATGTCAATTCGATTCGCACGCGCCTGGATCGGGTGCTCGACTGGCTGCGCCGCGCCGACGTCGACGTGCTCGCGATGCAGGAAACCAAGTGCGCCGACGACCAGTTCCCCACCTTGCCGTTCTTCGAACTCGGCTACGAGGTGGCGCACTGCGGGTTCAACCAGTGGAACGGCGTCGCGATCGCCTCGCGGGTCGGCCTCGACGACATCGAAGTCGGCTTCGCCGGACAGCCCACCTGGAGCAGCAACCCCACCGCCACGGCCGCGGCCGAGGCACGCGCACTGGCCGCCACCTGCGCCGGTGTGCGGGTGTGGAGCCTCTACGTTCCCAACGGCCGCGCCGTGGGCGATCCGCACTACACATACAAGCTGAATTGGCTTGCCGCCCTGCGGGATACAGCCGAAGGGTGGCTACGCGACGACCCGTCGGCGCAGATCGCCCTAGTCGGTGACTGGAACATCGCCCCCACCGACGACGACGTGTGGAGCGTGGAGTTCTACCGGGGCTGCACCCATGTCTCCGAGCCCGAACGCAAGGCGTTCAACGCCATCGTCGACGCCCAATTCACCGATGTGGTACGACCTTTCGCGCCCGGACCGGGCGCCTATACCTACTGGGACTACACCTCGCTGCGCTTCCCAAAGGGACAAGGGATGCGTATCGACTTCATCCTTGCCTCCCCCGCACTGGCGGCACGGGTCGTCGACGCGCAGATCGTCCGCGATGAGCGCAAAGGCAAAGCACCGAGCGACCATGCACCGGTAATGGTGGATTTGCGCCGTGATTAAGACGTATTGTCGAAATACCGGCGCGTTGGCTGGCAGCCTGCTGTGCATCTTCTGCGTATTTGCTTGCTGCGAGACTCGCGATTTAGAGATATTGGACAGAATCTTGCTGTTCCCGGCAGGACGGCCCGTTAGCGGGTATAGCGTGACGAACCGTTCTGCAGGGGGATCAGCAGGGGTCAGGGAGTCATGATGGGTGTCGGCGACGCGGTACGCGGCGTAGGTCGAACGGTGGGTCGCGCGGCAAATGCAACCACGATGGCCGCGGGCGCGGTGGGCGGCGCCGCGGTCAACGGTATCGTCGGCGCGGTGAAAGGCGCCGCGGAAGGAGCCCAGCGCGGAGCGGCCAGCGGTAGCACCTCCACCCCTGCGGCGGCATTGACCTTGGGCGCGTTGGGCGCCACGGGCCTGGTCGCATGGCCGTTGGTGCTGGCGGTCGGCGGGGCCGCCCTGGTGCTGCGACAGCTGAACCGGCAGTCCGGCGCGACGGCAATCGGCCCGCCGACGAAGGCTGCGCCGGCCAAGTCGAATGCATCCGCAGCTTCCGAACCTGCCAAGAAAGCGTCCCAGCCAGCCAAAAAGCAGACGACCTCCAAGGCCGCAAAGGCCCCCGCCAAGCGCTCGCGCAGTGGCCAGTCCCGTGGCAGGCAGTAGTCCAAAGGACATTGAGTAGCGATTGAGTACCGTCGGATCCGTGGCAAGATCCACGCCGCTGCGCGCGGTCGCGATGGGAATACAGGCAACGTCAGCGCTCGTCGGCGCGTCGGTTAACACGGCAACCACCACCGCGACGTCGCTGGCATCAACCAGCTTCGAGATCGCCACCATGCCGGTTCGCGAAGGGGCCAAGGTGCTCTCGCGGGGGCTTTCCGGCTCGACCCTCACTCGGCACTGCTGGCAAGGCGACACCCGCGCCTGGATCGAGGTGCACGGGTTAGCCGGTCCCGACGGAGACGAACTCGGAAAGCTCGTGCTCGACGAGGTCACCGCCCAGCCCGGGGTGACGGCCGCCAGGCTGAACCGTCCGTTGTCGCGGGTCGTCGTGGACATCGACGGCGAGCAGGCGTCGCTGCGCGACCTGTGCCGCGCGGTCGAGGACGCCGAAGCGCGGATGGCAACCGCCGCCAGGCCGGCGCGGACGGCCGACAAGCAGGCTGGCCGTCGAACCCCGCCGTCGTCGAAGGGCCTGCCCGGCGACGATCTTGTGCTGGCCACCCGCGCGGCGCTGGTCAGTGCCCACGTGGTCGGCTTGGGCGCCGCATTGGCCGGCCAGGTGCTTCGCGTGCCGCGGCTGCCGACCATTTTCGACGCGGCCGTGGTCGCCGTCGACTACCAGCCGTGGCTGCGCCGGCTGCTCGAGGACCGTATCGGCCACTACGCGACGGACAACGTGCTGGCGCTGGCTCATACCGTCGCCCATGTCGTCACCCGCTCGCCGGCGTCGCTCGCGGTGGACTTGGGAACGGAGACTCTCAGGGCGGCCGAATCCCGCGCTGCGGCGCGCGCCTGGAGCCGCCAAGAACCGGAGTTGGCCCGGCATGCCGAGCAGCAGACCGTCCACCCGGCGGCGCGCCCGGTGCCGCGGCCGGCGGGCTTTGTAGACCGTCATGCCCGGGCCAGCGCGCTCGTGCAGGTGGCCGCCGCCGCAGTGGCTGGGGCGGCTACCCGCAGCATCGACATGGCCGCCACCGCGACGCTGGTGACCGCGCCCAAGGCCAGCCGCACCACCCGGGAGTCGTTTGCCGCCACGCTGGGGCAGGGATTGGCCGACCGGCACGCGGTATTGCCGCTGCGCCGGGAAAGCCTGCGCACGTTGGATCGGGTGGACGCGCTGATCGTCGACCCCCGGGTACTGTGCACCGACCGGTTGCGAGTGGTGCGGGTCCGTGGCTCCGACGAAGACGAGATCCCTGCGGCCTGGACCCGCGCCCAGGCCCTGCTCGACGACGCCGACCTGAGTCCCGGCTGGCACCGCGTGCCCGCCACGTCGCGGCAGCGAGCCCCGCGCGACGTCGAGGCGCTGATCTGCCCCGCGCACGACCCGCTGGCCTCCGGCATGGTCACCGAGGCGCGCCATTCCGGGGTCGAGCTGATCTCGGTCGACACCGAGGATCTCGGCGAACTGCGCCCGGCGTTCGACGAGATTCAGCCGATCGGCAACGGGTCGGTCGACGATGCGCTGGCCGCCGCGGTGGCCGCGTGCCAACGCAACGGCCGCACCGTCGCGGTGTTGTCTTCGGCTGCAGCCCAAGCACTTTCATCCGCCGACTTGGCGCTGGGTGTCATGCCGGCCGACGAAACCCAGCCGCCGCCGTGGCATGCGGACTTGATACTGCCCGACCTCGCGGCCGCCTGGCGGGTGTTGCACGCGCTTCCGGCCGCCAAGGCGGCGACCCGGCGCGGCATGGAAATCGCCGCCGGCGCTTCGGCTTTGGGGGCGCTGTTCATGCTGCCCGGCGTGCGGGGCCGCGGGCCCGGCCCGGTGACCACCGGCGCCGCGGCCGGTCTGCTGTCCGGCTACCTGTTGGCCCGCCGGGTGGTTTCGGCGCCCACCCCGATTCCCGCACCCGTCCACGAGTGGCACGCGATGTCGGTCGAGCAGGTGCGCAAAATATTGCCGCCCCCCGAAGAAGCAGCGGAGCCGCGCCACGGGCCGATGGCGACGCGTGCGCTGGCCACCGCCCAGCGTGGCGCTCAGGTGACCGGAACACCGAGCCGGGCGGTCTGGCAGTTCCTCAAGGCGGTGCGGGCCGAATTGTCCGACCCGCTCACCCCGGTCCTGGCGCTGGGCTCGGCGGCCAGCGCGGTGCTCGGGTCGCCCGTCGACGCGGTGATGGTCGGTTCGGTGCTGACCGGAAACTCGATCCTGGCGGCCAGTCAGCGGCTGCGCGCCGAGAACCGGCTGAATCGGCTGCTGGCGCAACAGGTTCCGCCGGCCCGCAAGGTCCGCACTGAAGCAGACGGAACGCCGGTCTACACCATGGTGCCTGCCGAGCAACTGCGGCCCGGCGACGTGATCGAGGTACGCACCCACGAGGTGGTACCTGCCGACGCGCGGCTGATCGAGGAAGAAGACCTCGAGGTCGACGAGTCGACGCTCACCGGCGAATCACTGTCGGTGCCCAAGCAGGTCGACCCCACACCCGGCGCCGACCTGGCCGAGCGGCGCTGCATGCTCTACGCCGGGACCACCGTGGTGGCAGGCACCGGCGTTGCGCTGGTGACCGCGGTCGGGCCGGAGACCCAGGTGCGGCGCGCCGCCGAACTGGTATCCGGCGACCTTCCCGAAATCGGGCTGCAGCACCAGCTCAGCCAGCTCACCAACCGGGCGTGGCCGATCAGCGCCACCGGCGGCGCTCTGGTCAGCGCGCTGGGGTTGTTGCGCCGCAGGGGATTACGCGAAGCGGTGGCCAGCGGCATCGCCGTCACGGTGGCCGCGGTGCCCGAGGGCATGCCGCTGGTGGCCACCCTCGCCCAGCAGGCGTCGGCGCGGCGGCTGACCAACTTCGGTGCGCTTGTGCGGGTGCCACGCTCGGTGGAGGCGCTGGGACGCGTCGACGTGGTGTGCTTCGACAAGACCGGGACGCTCAGCGAGAACCGGCTGCGGGTGGCGCAGGTCCATACCGTCGACGGCTACTCGCAGGAAGAGGTGTTGCGGTGCGCCGCGCACGCCGCCCCGACAGTCAACGGCGGCCCGCAGATCCACGCCACCGATGTCGCGATCACGGAGGCGGCGCTGGCCGTCAACGGTTCACACCCGGCGGGCGAGCCCGACGCGCATCTGCCGTTCCGCTCCGGCCGGTCGTTCTCGGCCTCGGTGACCGATGACGAGCTGACCGTCAAGGGGGCACCGGAGGTGGTATTGGCCCGCTGCCGAAACGTCGGCCCCGGCATGGACGACACGGTCCGTCAGCTGGCGGCCAGCGGACTGCGGGTGATCGCGGTAGCGCGCCGGCAGCTCAACCAGGGACAGATGCGAGCCGTCGACGACGACCCCGACGATGCGATCGCCGACTTGTGTGCCGGCGAGTTGTCGTTGGTCGGGCTGCTCGGGCTCTCCGACACCCCGCGGCCCGAGGCCAAGGGACTACTCGCCGATCTGCGCGAACGCGACGTGGCCATCCGGCTGATCACCGGCGACCACCCGATCACCGCCGCGGCGATCGCCGCGGAGCTGGGCATGCCGGTGTCGCTGGATCAGGTCATCAGTGGTTCGGAGTGGGACGCGATGTCGCGCAAGGGCCAGGAGCATGCGGTCGCCGAGCGTGTGGTGTTCGCCCGGATGTCGCCGGAGAACAAGGTGCAGATCGTCCAGACCCTGGAGCGCACCGGTCGGGTGTGCGCGATGGTCGGCGACGGCTCCAACGACGCCGCCGCGATCCGGGCCGCCACCGTCGGTATCGGGGTGGTGGCGCGCGGCAGCGACCCTGCCCACACGGTCGCCGACGTCGTGCTGACCGACGCCCGCATCGAAGCGCTGCCGCAAGCCATCGACGAAGGCCGCGAACTGTGGCGGCGCGTGCAGGCCGCGGTGTCCGTGCTGCTCGGCGGCAACGCCGGCGAGGTGGTGTTCGCCATCATTGGCAGCGCGATCACCGGACAGTCGCCCCTGAACACCCGTCAGCTGCTGCTGGTCAACATGTTGACCGACGCGCTGCCGGCGGCGGCCCTCGCGGTGAGCCCGACGACCAGCGCCGGCAAGCCCGGCACCCGCGGCCTCGACGAGCGCGCGCTGTGGCGCGCCGTCGGTGTTCGCGGGGCGACGACCGCGGCGGCGGCCACCGCGGCGTGGGCGATGGCGAGCGTCACCGGACGGCCGCAGCGGGCATCGACCGCGGCGCTGGTCGCGTTGGTGACGACTCAGCTGGGCCAGACGTTGTTGGATTCGCACGCCCCGCTGGTGGTGATCACCGCCGGCGGCTCGCTGATCGTGATGGGGACGTTGATCAGCATCCCTGGCGTCAGCCAGCTGCTCGGCTGTACACCGCTGGGTCCAGTCGCGTGGGCGCAGGCGCTGGGTTCGGCGACCGCCGCAACCGCCGCGGTGGGTGTGCTAAACCGCCTCGTCGCTGGTCAGCGAGCATCAGGGCCAGAGCAGCCGTCGATTCCGGCTGAGCCGACGAGCGATCGCTCTGCACGACGTCCACGACGCCGAAACGCCACCCCAGCGCGTACAAATGCACCAGGGGAACAGTCAGCAGCGCGCCCACCGCTGAAACTAGCGGGTCGGCCAGAGCATCCGTCGTCGCCATACGTC